>CAVWCB010000012.1:0-40299 GCA_963753425.1 uncultured Actinomycetota bacterium | reverse complement strand
AGCAGGCTGAGCAGGACGGCGGCCAGGCCGTCCTCGCCGATCGTGCCCGCGACCTCGTCCGCCGCGGTCAGGGCCGTCCTGCGGGGCGTGGCCCATCGCGACGCCCCGCGTCGCCCAGCGCAGCATCTCGACGTCGTTGCTGCCGTCGCCCACCGCGAGGGTCCCCGCGTCCCGACGCCCAGCGCCTCGCGCAGCGGTCCCCTCGAGCGCGGCGGCCTTGGTCACGCCCGCCGGCGCGACGTCCATCCACGCGCTCCAGCCGATCGCGTAGGCGACGTCGTTCAGCCCGATCCGCGCGGCGAGCTCGTGGAAGTCCTCCGGCGTGCGCTCGGGGGCTGCGCACCACGAGGCGGGTGACCGCGTGCTGCGCCGCGAGGTCCTCGAGCCCGACCACCGTGTGCTCGCCGTGCAGCTCGCCCGGCGGGAAGGCGCCGGTTGACCCGGAAGCCGACGCCGACCTCCTCGACCGCGAACAGCGCGTCGGGCAGGTGCCCGCCGTGCAGCAGCCGCAGGGCGGGGCCCGGGTCGAACGTCGTCGACGGGGCGAAGGACCTTGTAGCCGTCGGGCAGGTCGGGGGTCTCCAGGCGGATGGTGAGCGCCCCGTTGGAGCACACCGCCCACCCCCGCTCGATGCCCAGCAAGCCGCGCGACCGGGATGGTCGCCGTGACGGAGCGACCGGTCGCGAGCACCACGTGGTGGCCCGCGGCGATCGCGGCCACTCACCGCGCCGACGGCCGGCGCGAGGCCCTCCGCGTACTCAGCACCGTCCCGTCGACGTCCAGCGCGACCAGCCGGCGCTCGACCGGGGCGCCCCGGCGTCATCCGCACGGGCCCCAGCACCTCGAGGCCGCCGAGGTATGGCCGGAGCGTTCGGGCACGTGTACCGAGCCGTCGGCCCGCTGGTGATTCTCGAGCAGCGCCACGATCCAGCGGGTGGTGGCCATCGTGCCGTTGAGCGTCGCGACCGCCCCTCGTGCCGTCCGCCCGCGCTCGCGCACGCCCAGGCGTCGCGCCTGGTACGTCGTGCAGTTCGAGGTCGACGTGAGCTCCAGGCACCGCTGCTGGCTGGGCAGCCAGGCCTCGCAGTCGAACTTGCGCGCGGCGCTCGTGCCGAGGTCGCCGGCCGCGGTGTCGATCACGCGGTAGGGCAGCTCGGCGAGCGCGAGCATCTCCTCCTCGCTCGCGAGGATCCGCGGTGCTCCGCGGCGGCGTCCTCGACGTCGTGTAGCCGAACATCTCGACCTTGTGGAACTGGTGCACGCGGATGATGCCGCGGGTGTCCTTGCCGGAGGACCCGGCCTCACGCCGGTAGCAGGCCGACCAGCCGGCGTAGCGCAGGGGCCCGTTCGACAGGTCGATGATCTCGCCCGCGTGATAGCCCGCGAGCGCGACCTCGGACGTGCCGACGAGGTACAGGTCGTCGGCCGGCAGGTAGTAGATCTCGTCCGCGTGCTTGCCGAGGAAACCGGTGCCCCCCATGATCTCGGGCTTGACCAGCGTCGGGGTGATCATGGGCGTGAAGCCGGCGCTCAGCGCCTTGTCCACCGCCGCGTTGAGCAGCGCGAGCTCGAGCCGCGCACCGATCCCGGTCAGGTAGTAGAAGCGCGCGCCGGACACCTTGGCGCCGCGTTCGGTGTCGATGGCGCGAGCCCCTCGCCCAGCGCGAGGTGGTCCTGCACGACGAGTCCGCGCCACTCGGCGGTGAAGTCGCGGCCCTCGCCGACGTGCTTGAGCACGACGTAGTCGTCCTCGCCGCCTGCCGGCACGCCCTCTTCGATGATGTTCGAGATGCGCCGGCTCAGCTCGGTGGCCAGCGCTCGGCCGCCTCGGTCCGCCTGCAGCTCCTTGACCTGCTCGGCCAGCTCCTTGCCGCGGGCCAGCAGCGCCGCCTTCTCCTCGCCCTAGGCCTGCGCGACCTGCTTGCCGAGCGCCTTCTGCTCGGCCCGCAGGGTCTCGAACTCGGTCAGCGCGGAGCGTCGGCGCGCGTCGGCGTCGAGCACCTGGTCGACCAGGGCCGGGTCGTCGCCACGCAGCGCCTGGCTGGCCCGGACGACGTCAGGATCCTCCCGCAGGAGCCGAAGATCGATCATTCCTTGACCCTACCGACCCCAGCCGAACCCCCCAGCCAGCCGTCCACCGTCCACCGGCGTCGGCCGCGCTGGCCGGTCAGGCCGTAGATTCTGCCCATGACGTGGGAGGCGTGGGTCGTGGTGAGCCTCGGCATCGCCGTGCTCGCGGCCCTCCTGCTCGTCCTGGCGCTGTGGCTGCGCAGGAAGGAGCTGCGGCGACGCATCGAGTCGCCCCGAGCGAGCGCCCAGCGGCGTGCGCTCCAGCTCGCGCGGGACGTCGAGGCCAAGGGCGAGCTCGTGGCCTTCGTCGCGAACCCGTCCAAGCCCGACGCCGCCCGGCTGCGCGCGGCGATCGAGCGCAGCCGCGCCGAACGCAACCTGCCCGAGCCGATCTGGTACGAGACGACCGTCGCCGACCCGGGCGTCGGGCAGGCCCGCAAGGCGGTGGCCGAGGGCGCGGACCTGGTGGTCGCGATCGGCGGCGACGGCACCATCCGCGCGGTCGCCGAGGGCCTCGTCGGCACCGGGATCCCGATGGGGCTGATGCCGCTCGGCACGGGCAACCTCCTGGCCCGCAACCTCGACCTGCCGCTCGGCGACCCGCTCGCCGCCATGCAGATCGCGCTCGACGGCCGCGACCGGACCATCGACGTGGGCTGGTTGAAGGTCATCCGGTGGGAGTCCGAGGTGGACGGCGAGATCGCCGACGCCGACCGGGCGCCCAGCGCGACCACCTGTTCCTGGTCATCGCGGGCCTCGGGTTCGACGCCGCGATGGTGGCCGACACGGACGAGCAGCTCAAGCGCGCGGGTCGGCTGGATCGCCTACTTCGTGTCCGGGTTCAAGCACCTGCACGGCCGACGCACGCGCATCCACCTGCGGCTCGACGACAAGCCGATGGAGTCCGCCCGCCTGCGCAGCCTGCTCATCGGCAACTGCGGTAGGCTGCCCGGCGGCATCACGCTCCTGCCCGACGCGGTCCTCGACGACGGCTGGCTGGACATCGCGGCGATCGACACGCGGGCCGGGATCGCTGGCTGGGCGCAGCTGTGGGGCGAGGTGATGATGCAGGGCGTCGGCGTCCGCAACGACCTGCCCGCGAAGATCGGCCGCATCGACCACACCCGCGCCCAGGAGGTGCGGCTCGTGGTCCAGGGTGGCGAGCACGTGCAGGTCGACGGCGACATCGTCGGCCGGGTGTCCGAGCTCGAGCGCACGCGTCGACCCGGGCGCGCTCGTGGTGCGGGTGGCGGCCGCTCCCTGACCCGGGCGCGTCAGGTCGCGGTGCCCTCGCGCAGCGCGCTGAACCACGCCGCGCGCCCACGAAGTCGTCGTCGGCGGTGCCCAGGTGGACGGTCGGCTGGACCGCGTCGGCGCGCGGGTAGGAGCCCAGGTAGAGCACGTACGGGCACCGGCGGCGCAGGCCCATCACCGCCTCGCCGACGCGCTCGTCGGTGATGTGTCCCTCCGCGTCGATCGAGAACGAGTACCGGCCGAGCGAGTCGCCGATCGGGCGCGACTCGATCCGCGACAGGTTCACGCCCCGGACGCCGAACTGCTCGAGCATGGCGAGCAGCGCGCCCGCCTCGTTGTCGGGCAGGTGCACCACGAGGGTCGTCTTGTCGGCGCCCGTGCGGGCCGGCACGTCCCCGGGATGTCCGACGACGACGAACCGGGTCTGCGCCGACGGGTTGTCGGCGATGTCCTGCGCCAGCGGGACCAGCCCGTACGACGACACCGCGGCGGGCGGCACGAGGGCCGCGTCGAAGCCCAGCGGCGTCTCGCCCGAGGCGATCAGGGCGGCGGGCGCGGTGTTCGACGTCGCGGGCACGTGCACGGCACCGGGCAGGTGCGCGGCGAGCCATCGCCGGCACTGCACCCACGCGTGCGGGTGCGCCGAGATCCGCCGGACGTCCGCGAGCGCGACCCCCGGGGCGGCGGCGAGCGTGAACTGCACCGGGACCAGCACCTCGTGCAGGATCACCAGCGGCGCACCCACGGCCAGGCTGTCGAGCGTCGCGGTGACACCGCCCTCGACGGTGCTCTCGATCGCGACGACGGCATAGTCGGCGGCGCCCGTGCGCACGGCCTCGATCGCCGAGGCCACGTCGGAGACCGGGACGTCGACGCAGTCCCGCGCCGCGACCACCTGGCGCAGCGCGGCCTCGGTGAACGTGCCCGCCGGCCCGAGGTAGGCGTACCGCGGCAGGGCGTCCGTCATGAGTGGTCCTTCCGTCCGGGTCGGCGCGGACGCCGGCTGGTGATGCGTCGGTGCTGGTATTCGTCGCTGCTGGTGCGCGTCGCTGCGGGTGCTTCGTCGGTGCTGGTGTCGAGGCCGTGCAGATGTGGTGCACGCGGCATCGATCCGTCGCGAATCGACCCGGTGCCGCCCGGGTCGAGGGTAGTGCGCCCGTAGGCTGGAACGGTGCCGACCCCTGCCCTCCCGCGCGCGCCTCGGCGCCCGCTGCTGCGTCGGCTCCTGCCCACCCTGGTGCTCGCGCTCGTCGCCGGGCTCGCCGCGCTGACGTTCGCGACCCCCGCGCAGGCGGCGACGCCCCCGTCCCCGACGGCGCCGGCGACGTCGACGGACGCCGAACCGACCCCGCCCGTGCTGCTCGTCGGGGTTACGGGTCTGCGCTGGGACGACGTGACCACGCTGACCACGCCCGCGCTGTGGAACCTGTCGCGCGAGGGAGCCATCGGGCTCGTGGCGGCGCGGAGCGTGGCCACGAGATCGTGCCCGGTCGACGGCTGGCTCACGGTCTCCACGGGCACGCGCGCCGCCGACGCTCCCGCCGCGGACGGCACCTGCCGGACCCTGACCGGCCCGACGCCCAGCGGTTCGGTGCCGGCGTGGGCGGACTACGTCGCGGCCGCGGACGCGGAGTCGTACGGCGCCGAGCCGGGGATGCTCGGCGACGCCCTGGCCGAGGCCGGCACCCCCGTCACCGGGATCGGTCCGGGAGCAGCGATCGCGCTCGCGGACAGCACGGGGCACGTCGTCGGCACGCACGAGAGCGTCCCCACCACCACCTCCGCGCTGACCGGCTCCGTCCGCAGGGCCCTGATGTCGTCGACGCTCGTCATCCTCGACGCGGGCTCGATCCGCGACCCGGGCTACGCGACGACGACCCGAGCGGAGCCGGCCCCGACCGAATCGGCGCCGTCCGACCTGCCCGGGGCCGTCACCGAGCCGGACCCCGAGGTCTCCGGCCCGGACGCGATCGCCGAGCCCACGCGCGCGTCCCAGGTGCAGGCGATGGACGACCGGATCGGCGCGGCGCTCGTCGGAGCACGCGCGTCGGGCGCGACAGTGCTGGTGGTCTCGCTCGCCGACTCCGGCCGGGCGACACTGCAGCTCGCTGCCGCGACCGGGCTCGCACCGAACGGCGCCGAGTATTCGCAGGACCTGCTGACGTCGGGTTCGACGCGGCAGAAGGGCCTCATCCAGTCCGTCGACGTGACGCCGACCCTCCTGGACGGGGTCGGGCTCGACGACGCGGCGGCCGACCTCACCGGAGCCGAGATCCTGCCTACCCGGGGTCCGGCCACCGCGACCGGCCGCGTCGCGTACCTCGTCGACACGCAGCGGCACTCCTCGCTGATCGGACGTGTCAGCGCCGCCTACTCGACCCGGCTCGTGCTCATCCAGGCGGTCCTGTTCATCGCCGCGGCCATCATCCTGACCCGCAAGGGCCGGTCCGACGCCCGCCCGCTGCGCCCCGCCCTGCGCATCCTGTGGGTGGCAGCAATCGCGCTCGCCGCTGCACCCGTCGCGTCGTTCCTGACCAACGTGTTCCCGTGGTGGCGGGCCGACCGACCCGTCACGACGTTCTGGTGGTCGCTCGTCGGCTGGATCGTGCTGATCACCGTCGCGGCCCTGGTCGGACCCTGGCGCAAGAACCTGCTCGGCCCCGCGGGGGTCGTCTCGTTCGTGACGGTCGCCGTGCTCGTCGTCGACGCATGCACCGGGTCGACCCTCGTCATCGACTCCCCGATGGGCGCGCACCGGCTCCTCGCCGCGCGGTTCTACGGCATGAGCAACCAGGCGTTCGCCCTGCTCACCGCCGGGGGGCTGCTCCTGGCGACCGCCGTCGCCGACCCGCTGCTGCGCCGCGGTCACCGCGTGGCCGCCACGTGGTTCGTCGCCCTGCTCGGACTTCTGCTCGTCGTCGTCGACGGCACTCCCGGCCTCGGCAGCGACTTTGGCGGGCCTCCCGCGCTGATCCTCGCGTTCGCGATGCTCACGATCGTCGTGAGCGGCCGCAAGGTGAACTGGAAGGCACTGCTCCTGATCGCCGTGGTGGGGGTGGCCGTCGTCGGCGGCTTCGCGGTGCTCGACTGGCTGCGCCCGCCGGCCGACCGCACGCACCTCGGCCGGTTCTTCGCGACCGTGCTCGACGGCGGCCTGTGGGACGTGGTCGGACGCAAGATCGCGGTCAACCTGCGCGTGCTCACGTCGTGGCGGTACCTCGTGCTCGCGATCGGGGGTGTCGCGCTGACGTGGCTCGTGATCGCCGGCGGCAGGCCCCGCCGCGGGGCGCTCATGGGCACCGGCGGCTCGATGGCCGGTCTGCGTCAGGCCGTCCCGCTGCTGCGCCCCGCCGTCGCCGCGATCGCCGCCGCCCTCGGTGTCGGCTTCCTGATGAACGACTCCGGCATCGTCGTGCCGGCCACGGGCATCGCGCTCGCCGTGCCGTGCCTCGTCGCGGCGGCCGCGCAGTGGCGACTGGGCGCGCCCGAGGGCACGGTTCCCGACGAGATCGCCGCGCCACCCGCCGAGGCGGCCACAGCCCCCTGATCCACGCGCTGCGTGGTCAGCGGTGCGTCTGCGGTGGCCGCGCGGTCGGGCTCGGGGTCACGGTGCGCTTCACCGCACCCGCCGCGCGACGTACCCGACGCGAGTTCACGGCGAGCTGCACGTCGCGGTACTGCGCCGCGCGGTGGATCTGACCCTTGAGGTCGGAGCCCGACGGTCGGTGCCGCAGCTCGCACGGCACCTCGATCACGCGGAACCCGGCGCGCAGCAGGTCGATCGTCATGCCCGTCTCGACGCCCCACCCGCGGGCGAGCGGCGTCGCGGCCTCGAACGCCGCCCGGGTCAGGCAGCGCATGCCCGACAACGGCTGCGTCGGCGTCCAGCCGGTCATCGACGCGATCGCGCGACGCGCCGCCCCCACCACGATCCCCCGGCCGCCCGCACCGGGCTGCGGCGGAAGGAGGGCGATCGCGAGGTCGGCGTGACCCTCGAAGACCGGCGGCACCAGCGGGGCCGTGTTGACGGCCGTCTCGCCCAGGTCGCCGTCGATGAACAGCAGGATGCGTGGCTGACGGTCTGCGGCGTCGCGCATCGCGACCACGGCGGCGCCGGTCTCCATCGCCGCCGCCTTGCCCCGGTTGTGCGAGTGCCGCACGACGACCGCACCGGCCTCCCGGGCGACATGCTGGGTGTCGTCCTCGGAGCCGTCATCGACCACGAGCACCAGGTCGACGTGCGGGATCGCGCGGGCGGAGCGGACCGTCGCGGCGATCCGTCGGGACTCGTCCTTGGCGGGGATGATCACCGCGACCCGCTGGCGCGCCTTGTGCGCGGCGGCCTTGCGGGCGTCGGTCGCGGCCTTGCGGGCGTCGGTGACCGGCGGTACCGCCGCGGGAGCGGGATCAGCAGCCGAGCCCGCGTCGGCGCTCGCGGCACCCGCCCCCGAGGAGGCTGTGCTGCTCGCGGCCTCGTCGGTCGACCCGGCCGGCACGGCGGCACCCGCCCTCGAGGAGGCTGTGCTGCTCGCGGCCTCGTCGGCTCGACCCGGCCGGCACGGCGGCACCCGCCCTCGAGGAGGCGGCCTTGCCACCCTTACGCATCACACCTCTCACCCTATCCACCGATACGGGTTCGGGCCGGTCCTGGGTGCCGGGTCGGGCGACCGTTCACCCGGCGGTGTCAGCGCAGCGTGACCTGGCGGGCGACGAGGCCCGCGCGGGCGCGGCGTGCGTTCGGGTCCAGGGGTGCGGTGTCCTCGATCGCGGCGAGGAATCGGTCCTTGAACGCCGCGAGCGGAGCCTCGACATCCTCGGCCTCGGAGCCCTTGGCCAGCTCCCACACGGGCACGACGAGCCCGCTCGAGCGGAAGTAGCCGACGAACTTCGCGCCCTCGAACCCGGACTCGCGGGCGCCGTGCAGGCGCGCGAGGCCGTCGAGGACCACCTGCTCCTCGTGCGGCTGCGCCCAGCGCAGGAACTCGCGGGCGCCCATACGGCACCAGTAGGCCGCGTCGGCGGCCTCGAGCTTGCGGGTGTCGATGATGCCGGCGTCCGACTCCTCGATCGCGGCGACCAGGTCCGGCGTGCGCTCGGTCTCGGGGTCCAGCCAGTAGCCGAACGACTCCTCGATGTGCACGACGAACGGCACCGACAGGTCGAGCACGTCCTGCAGACGCGGGCCGGGTTCGGGCAGGCCGATCGTCTCGACCGCGGTGCCGGGCTCGGAGTCGATCGCCTCGAGCAGCGCGTGCGCGAGGTCGCGGCTCGTGTCGCCGGAGCTGCTCGTGGTCTGCAGCGCCAGCAGGATCGTGCCGTCCGCGCGGTGCAGCGCGGGCCAGCTCGTCGGCAGCACCGTGGTGATCAGCACGTCGACCGCGCCGTGCTCCTTGGTGGTGCGGGCGGTGGCGGTCGCGGCGGGGACGAGCTCCTTGAGCGCCACCCAGTCGGGCTCACCGGGAAGTCCCTCGAACGGGCGCAGCACGAAGTCGGTCGAGTTCTTGGCCATGCGCACCAGGCTACCGGCGCCCGGCGCCCGAGCCGTCCGGCGTCCGCACCGGCCGTCGTGACTCGTCGTGACCCGGCCGTCTTCCCAGGTAGGGGGGTGCGCGCGCCGCGCGGGTGGTGGAGGATCGGGCCATGGACCCGCGCGCCGGAACACTCGCCCAGCCGTCCGACCTCGTGGATCTGGACGCCCTCGTCGGGGCGTACTACGACCGAGAGCCCGACCTGTCCGACCCCGCGCAGCGCGTGGCGTTCGGCACGAGCGGGCACCGGGGCTCGTCGCTGGACACCGCGTTCAACGAGGCGCACATCGTCGCGATCACCGCGGCGATCGTCGAGTACCGACGTGGCCAGGGCACCGACGGCCCGCTGTTCATCGGTCGCGACACCCACGCGCTCTCCATGCCCGCCTGGACGTCCGCGCTCGAGGTCCTCGCCGCGGCGGGCGTCGAAGTACACATCGACGCGCGCGACTCGTACACGCCGACGCCCGCGGTCTCGCACGCGATCCTGCGGCACAACGGCGCGGGCAGCTCCGAGGGCGTGCGGACGCAGGGTCCGGGGCTGGCCGACGGCATCGTCGTGACCCCGTCCCACAACCCGCCGCGCGACGGCGGCTTCAAGTACAACCCGCCGCACGGCGGCCCGGCGGGCTCGGAGGCGACCGGCTGGATCGCGGACCGCGCGAACGAGATCCTGTCGAGCGGGTTCCGCCAGGTGCGACGCGTGTCCGTCGAGCAGGCCCTCGCCGCCGACTCGACGCTGCGGCACGACTACCTGTCGTCGTACGTCGCCGACCTGGCCAACGTGATCGACGTCGAGGCGATCCGCACGGCGGGTGTGCGGATCGGCGCGGACCCGCTGGGCGGCGCGTCCGTGGAGTACTGGGGCGCGATCGGCGAGCACTACGGCCTCGACCTCACGGTCGTGAACCCGACCGTGGACCCGCGGTGGGCGTTCATGACGCTCGACTGGGACGGCAAGATCCGGATGGACTGCTCGTCGCCGTACGCGATGGCCTCGCTGGTGCGCGCATGGCCGGCGACCCGGCGCCGTTCGACATCGCGACCGGCAACGACGCCGACTCCGACCGGCACGGCATCGTCACGTCCGACGGGCTGATGAACCCGAACCACTACCTCGCGGTCGCCATCTCCTACCTCTACGGCGGCGCCCGGCCGGGCTGGCAGGACGGCACCGCGATCGGCAAGACGCTCGTCTCCTCCAGCCTGATCGACCGGGTGGCCGCCAAGCTCGGCCGACGACTGCTCGAGGTCCCCGTCGGGTTCAAGTGGTTCGTGCCCGGGCTCGTCGACGGGTCGGTCGGGTTCGGCGGCGAGGAGTCCGCCGGCGCGTCGTTCCTGCGCACGGACGGCACCGTGTGGACCACCGACAAGGACGGCATCCTGCCCGCCCTCCTGGCCTCCGAGATCCTCGCGACGACCGGCCGCTCCCCCTCCGAGCACCACCGCGACCTCGTCGCCGAGTTCGGCGAGTCCTGGTACGCCCGCGTCGACGCCGTCGCGACCCGCGAGGAGAAGGCCACCCTCGCGGCCCTGACGCCGGAGCAGGTCACCGCCACGTCGCTGGCCGGCGAGGAGATCACCGCCCGGCTGACCGAGGCCCCCGGCAACGGCGCGTCGATCGGCGGCCTCAAGGTCACGACGGAGAACGCGTGGTTCGCCGCCCGCCCGTCCGGCACCGAGGACGTCTACAAGATCTACGCCGAGTCGTTCATCTCGGCGGAGCACCTCGCCCAGGTGCAGTCGGAGGCCAAGGACGTCGTCTCGGCGGCCCTGGGCGCGTAGCCGGTCGGACGCCACCGCCCACCGAGCGAGCCGGCCGAGAACGGCACTTCGGCCCGAGAACGGCAGTCGGGAGTGCCGTTCTCGGGCCGAAGTGCCGTTCTCGTCGGTGGGAAGGGGAGCTAGGCGGCGACCTCCGGGCGGCCCAGGCCCTTGAACGTCCAGCCCGCTGCTCGCCACGTCGCCGCGTCCAGGCGGCCGCGAGCGTCGATCATGCGCGGGTGCGCGGTCAGTGCGGCCAGGTGGGCCGGGTCGGCCCGCACGAACTCGTCCCACTCCGTCAGGACGAGGACGACGTCCGCGCCCTCCACCGCCTCGTCGATGCTCGTCGCGTAGGCCAGGGTCGGGAACGACGAGCGTGCGGTGTCGCCGGCCTGCGGGTCGAAGACGGTGACCTGGGCCCCGCGCAGGTGCAGCGCGGCCGCGACGTTGAGGGCGGGCGAGTCGCGGACGTCGTCGGTGTGCGGCTTGAACGCCGCACCGAGCACGCCGACGCGGTGGTTGAGCACCGACCCACCGCACGCGGCCACGGCCAGGTCGACGACGCGTTCGCGCTGTCCCTGGTTGATCTCGTCGACCTGCTGGAGCAGCGCGGAGGCCCGGCCCGCCCCGAGCTCGTTGGCGCGGAACATCAGGGCGCGGATGTCCTTGGGCAGGCACCCGCCCCCGAACCCCAGCCCCGCGTCGAGGAACTGCCGGCCGATGCGGACGTCGTGCCCGAGCGCGTCGGCGAGCACCGTGACGTCGGCCCCGGCCGCCTCGCACACCGACGCGATCGCGTTGATGAACGAGATCTTCGTCGCGAGGAAGGCGTTGGCGCTGACCTTGACCAGCTCGGCCGTGGGCAGGTCGCAGACGACCACCGGGCTGCCCTCGGCGATCGGGCCCGCGTACACCCGCCGGAGCAGGGCCTCGGAGGCCGCCGACGTGCCGCCCAGGACGATGCGGTCCGGGTGCAGCGTGTCCGCGACCGCCTTGCCCTCGCGCAGGAACTCCGGGTTCCAGACGAGCTCGACCTCGACCCCCGACGGCGCCTCGGCGGCGATCAGCGCCCGCAGCCGCGCACCCGTCCCGACGGGGACCGTCGACTTCCCGACGATCAGGCCGTCGTGCGTGAGGTTGCTCGCCACCGCTGCGGTCGCCGCCTCGACGTAGCGCAGGTCGGCCGCGTGGCTGGTCTTGGACTGCGGGGTGCCGACGCAGATGAAGTGCACGTCCGCCCAGCCCACCGCCTCGGCCACGTCGGTGGTGAACCGCAGGCGGCCGGTCGCCATCTGCTCCGCGAGCAGCTCGGGCAGTCCGGGCTCGTAGAACGGGACCTTGCCGGCCGAGAGCATCTCGACCTTGTGCGGGTCGGTGTCGACGCCGACCACCTCCATGCCGAGCTGGGCCATCGCGACCGCGTGGGTCGCGCCGAGGTAGCCCGTGCCGAGCACGGCGATGCGGGGCGGCGGGGCATCGGGGTCGAACGGGCGCCTGGGCTCGAAGCCCTCGGCCGGCGTCTGGACGGGGAAGGGAACGGCGGCGGCACGCATGCCGTGGGATGGCGTCATGGTGGAGCTCCTCGGGTGTGGGCGGATCACGGCGTGGCGGTGGGCGTGGCGGACGGGGTCGCGGTCTCGGTGGGTTCGGCGACCGCGGAGGTCGTCGAGGGGGTCGGTGCCGGGCTCTCGGGCGTCGGTGTGGGGGTGGGTTCGGGTGTGGGTTCGGGTGTCGGTGTCGGTTCGGGCGTCGCCGTGGGGGTCGGCGCCGCAGTCGGCGTCGGGGCCGCCGTGGGCGGTGCGGCCGGGAGGACGGCCGGTACCGGTATCCCGTCGACGAAGCCCGCGGCCGGGTTGGTGATGCCGTCGATGAAGGCCTGCGTCGAGTCGCGACGGGACGTGATCCGCCAGTCGTTGGTGACGCGTTGGCCGCCGGAGATCGTCGTGACGGTCTGGTTGAACCAGGCGAACCCGATGACGTCGGAGTTCTCCGGCTTCGCGAGCCCCGCGAACAGGTCGGCCACCCAGGCCGGCTTCTTGCCGCCGACCTCCGACGCCCCGATCTCGGCCAGGAAGATGGGTTTCTTCGTGATCGACCGGAGCTGGTGCAACGACTTCCCGTACGTGTAGTCGAACGTCGCGGTCTGGTCGGCCTTGTACGGCGGTCGGTAGTACCCCGACAGGCCGACCCAGTCCACGTAGTCGTCCCCGGGGTAGAGGCTCTTCATGTACCAGGACGAGTTCTTCGCCCAGTCCGGCAGCGAGTTGACGATGTTCGGCGCCCAGACCCAGATGACGTACGCGTTGGCACCCTCGGACTCGAAGATGTCGTGCACGTGGCGCCACATCTTGACGTAGTCGCCCTTGCGGTTGCCGTTCAGCGGTTCCCCGCCCCAGCGACGCTCACCCCACGGGTACCAGCCGCCGTTCATCTCGTGGTCGAGGCGGATGGCCAGCGGTAGCCCGAGGGCCGCGATGTCCCGCGCGTACTGGTGCAGGTAGTCGTCGAAGGCGCCGGGCACGCCGGCGGCCGGGTCGCCGATGATCTTGGGCAGCGAGTAGTTCGGGTCCACCGCCTGGTCGTTGGCGGCCTTGAGGGGCCGGGACTCCCAGGTCATCAGCGGGAGCATGCCCTTGGCCCACGACCGCGTGACGGCGTCGGCGCGGAACGGGCCGTCCCAGCCCTGGAAGTAGCCGCTGATCGTCGGCTTCACCCCGACGGTCGTCGAGACGTTGTCGAACTCCGCCCAGCTGAACGGCGACTGCGTGGTGTACAGGCCGAACTGGCGCCTCGTCGGCGCGAGCAGCGACGCCAACGACGGGGCGGAGATGGTCGACGGCGCCGGTGGCGGCGGAGTCACCGGCGGGGGCGTCGACTTCGTGGTGGTGGTCGTCGTCGTCTTCGGCTTGGCGTTCGCCTTCGCCTTTGCGGCGGCGGCGTTGGCCTTCGCCTTGGCCTTGGCCTTCGCGGAGGCGGCCGCCCGCGACGCAGCGCCCTTCTGCTGCCCCGCGGTTGCGGCTTGCTCGCGTTCGACCTGCGCCTTCTGCGCGCCGGCGATGGCGCCGGCCTTGCGCTCGGCGGCCGCCTTCTGCTGCGAGCTGGTCAGGTTCGACACCTCGGCCGAGCGGGCGGCCAGGGCGGCCTTGAGCTCGGCGTTCTCCTGCGCGAGTGCGATCTCCTGCGCGCTCTGGGTGGGCGAGGCACTGGGCTCCGCGGTGGACGGCGAGAGCCAGACGACGGCCGAGACCGCCAGCAGGGCGAGGGCGACCGCGAAGGCCGCGAGACGGGCACGACGGGACGGGTGCAGGATCCGGTTGACATCAGACATACGCCAGGGCCTCCAGTGCGAGCAGGGCGAGCGCGATCGCGTACGGGACGGCCGCCAACGGGTTCAGACGCTTGGTCGGGGCGGGGCGCGGGGTCGGGATCGTCGCCGTGGTGGTGCGGCGGCGACGGGCGACCGCGGTGTGCCCGGCGGCGGGGGTGCCGTCCGGCGGGGTGAGGGGTGCACCGCGATCGACGAGGTCGACGGGCGCTCCGCCGCTGGCGGCCTCGAGCTCGGCCATCAGGTCGTCGTTCTCCGGGCCGCCGACGTAGGCACCGGATCGGGTGCCCCAGCCGGCGACGTGGGCCATGCGCAGGAACCCGAAGATGCGGATCGGCATCAGGAAGAACGTCGAGACGATGATGAACACGGGCAGTCGGAAGAAGTCGGAAGGCTTCTCCTGCAGGTGGCGGATCTGCCGGATCGACATGGACAGCACGCTCGAGACGATCATCAGCGCGATCACCCAGAACCAGCCGCTCAGGCCGGTGTAGGTGGTCAGGACCGCCTCGTAGAGGTTGGCTCCCGTGTTGGTCACGGACCGGTAGATCCAGCCGAGGATCGTCCCGAAGAGGAGGAACGGCAAGAGGATGTCGGTCGCGAAGAAGATCGCCAGCACGGGGGCGTGCCCGGCCATCCACGGCATCATCCGCAAGGTGTTGTACTGGCTGCCGCGGGCCCAGCGGAGCTGCTGCTTGGCCAGCTTCTTCACCTGGAGCGGGGCGTCTGTGTAGACCAGGCTCGTGTACTGGTACACGGTCCGGTAGCCGGCCTTGAGCGTGAGGTTGGTCAGCGTCCGGTCGTCGGAGACCTCGAGGAACACCCCCAGGAACTTCTCCGACATGAACGCGTCCATGACCTGCATGAGGATGCGTCGTCGGAACGCGATGGTCCGGCCCGGCAGGCAGCCGACCTGGCCCAGCGACGACTGCGCGGGCATCGAGTAGAGAGCCCGCGTGTTCTCCAGGAAGTCGGCCCACCGGGTGATCCACGACCGCGTGGGGTCGAGGATGCGCTGGCGGGTGGTGACGCCGCCGACCGAGGCGTCCGCGAACGGCTTGACCAGCTCGGGCAGCGTGGCGTCGGTCCAGATCGTGTCCGAGTCGACCAGGACGGTGATCTCCCCGACCGACATCCGGGTGCCGATCATCACCGCGTTCCGCTTGCCCGGGATCGGGGTGTGCACCCATCGGACCAGCGGGGCGAACTCGTCGCAGACTTGTTCCAGGTCCGGGTTCACGGCGCCGTTGATGACGACGATCACCTCGTCGGGACGCTGCACGACGATCCGCTGCAGCACCTCCCGGAACAGGTCCAGCGGCTCGTCGACGACCGGGATGACGACGCTGGTGGTGACGTCGTAGGGCTCCAGGACGGGGCGGTAGCGGCGGCTGAGGACGACCTTGAGCAGCCACAGGACCCACACGAGCGAGGAGAAGACGGCGAACAGATAGATCTCGGACTGGCCGGCGAACATGTGCCGGAGCTGCAGGACGAAGACGAACACGGTGCACCCCAAAGGCCGTGCGGGCATAGGACAACTGACCGACGTCGTTGACGATGCAGCGATGACGTCAGGGGCGTCGGCCACGGGATGCGGCGCGGGTCTACCTGTCCGTCGGATGGTCGTCTCGGGAGGTTGCTTCCCGACGACGACGGCTGCGAGATGTCCCCACTGTGCGTGCCCTGTGGCGACTACGCCAACGGCGGGAGGAAAACTCTGTGTTAACGGATATGACGGATGTAACAGCTAGCGAAACTCGTGTCGTCAGCTCTGGACGTGGCGCACCAGATCTTGATAACCGGGGTGCCGAGCGAGCCAGGCCTTGACGTAGGGGCAGTAGGCGACGACGTCCCTGCCGCTCGCTCGGACGGCGTCGAGGGCGGCCTGGACCAACGTGCTGGCGATGCCCTGGCCCTCGAACCGCGGATCCACCTCGGTGTGCGTGAACACGACGGTCGACCCGATCGTGTCGTACATCGCGAACCCGACGACGACCCCCTCGGGAGTGACCGCCTCGAACCGGTGCTCGTCGGGCGCGTCCCTGACCTGCACATCCGTCATGGCTTCGATGGTGAGGCATCGGCGCGCTGGGCGGTAGTGCTGGTGCGAGACTGGGGCCCATGCTCTCGCCCTACCGTGACGTACTGACGCGTCCCGGGGCCCTCGCTTTTTCCGCAACCGGCGCCCTCGCGCGGCTGCCCATGTCGATGGTCGGCATCGGGATCGTGCTGATGGTGTCGTCCCTGTACGGCTCGTACGGGCTGGCCGGCGCGGTCTCCGCGGTCTACGTGGTCTCCCAGGCGGTCTGCTCACCCCAGCTGGCCCGGCTGATCGACCGGCACGGTCAGGCCCGCATCATGAGCCCCGCCGTCGGGGTCGCCGCGTTCGGGCTCGTCTGGCTCATCGTCGCGGCCCTCCTCGAGGCACCCGCCGGGTTCCTGTTCGTCGGGGCCGTGATCACGGGGGCCGCCATCGGGTCGTTCGGCTCGCTGGTGCGCGCGCGCTGGTCCGCCCTGCTCGGCGACGACCCGCACCGCACCCACACCGCGTACTCGCTGGAGTCGGCTCTCGACGAGCTCGTGTTCGTCGTCGGCCCCGTCCTTGCCACCGTCCTCGCTACCGGAGTCCAGCCGACCGCGGGTCTGGTCGTGCCCCTCCTCGCGATGATCGTCGGCGGCTACTGGTTCTTGTCCATGCGGGCCACCGAGCCGGCGTCCGCGCCGGTCGGGTCGCCGCGCCCGCGCGGCTCTGTGCTCGCCCGGCCCGGGATGATCGTGCTGGCGATCGTGTTCGTCGCGATGGGCACGATCTTCGGCGCCACCGACGTCTCCACGGTCGCGTTCGCCGACGAGTCCGGGGCCAAGGGTGCCGCCGGCGCGATCCTCGCCGTCTTCGCCCTCGGCTCTCTGATCTCCGGGCTGCTGTACGGCACGCGCCAGTGGAAGCGACCGCTCTACCTCCGGTTCGCGAACGGGATGGTGCTCCTCGCCGTCGGCGTCTGCGCGTTCTTCTTCGTGCAGTCGATCTTCGCGCTGGCCGCCGTCATGTTCGTCGTCGGGTTCGCGATCGCGCCGACCCTGATCAACGGCAACGGACTGGTCCAAGAGCTCGTCCCCCGCGCGCGGCTGACCGAGGGGCTGACGTGGGTGGGGACGTCGCTCGGCGTCGGTGTGTCGATCGGGGCGTCGATCGCGGGCGCCCGGATCGACGCCGCCGGGTCGCACGCCGGGTTCCTCGTGGTCGTGATCGCGGCCGGGTGCGCGGTCGTCGCGACGCTGGCCGCCCTGCGCACGCTGCGCGGGGACACCTCCGAGCACGTGCGCGGCTCGGTGGAGCCCGGCTCACCGTCCTCGACGGGAGGAGCCGCGGTTGCGGCGTGCGAGATCGCGGACTCGGTGGACCCGTCGAACCCGCGCGGCCCTGACGCCTGAGCCTGCGGGCCGCCGCCCGCCAGCGGCCGACCCGGGACTCGCCCCTCTCCCGGACCGCGAGAACGGCAGTCCGGCACGAGAACGGCGCTCTGAACTGCCGTTCTGGTGGGCAAGTGCCGTTCTCGCGGCCGGGGCGGTCGGCGGCGCAGCCGGTCGGGACCCGCCTACGGGACAGGGTGGCGGGCGTCGTAGTCCCAGAACGAGCGTTGTGACCGGACCAGCAGGACCAGCAGCAGGACGCAGAGCGAGCCGCCGATGACCGCGGCCCAGCCTTCGCCGATGTGGGTGGCCGCCCCGCCGAGCATCGCCTCGCCCAGGCGGGGGCCGCCCGCGACGACCACGATGAACACGCCCTGCAGGCGGCCGCGCATGTCGTCGGGCGTGGCGGTCTGCAGGATCGTCTGCCGGAAGACGGCGCTCACGGCGTCGCTGCCGCCGGCGATCACGAGGGTCAGCACCGCGAGGCCGAGCGCGACCCAGAGCACGTGGTCCGGATGCGTGCCGCCGCTGACCACCAGCACCAGGCCGAAGCCGACGATGGCCAGGCCCCAGATGACGATCGCGACGCTGATGATCCGGCCCTGCCAGCGGATGCGTGTCAGCCGGCCGGACAGCAGTGCGGCAAGCATGACGCCGATCGCCGCGGCCGCCGTCATCACGCCGGTGGTCGTCGCGCCGCCGCCCAGGTAGACCAGGCCGACGGCCGGGAACAGCACGCGCGGCGACGAGGTGAGCATGGCGACGAGGTCCACGGCGAACGTCATGCGCACGTTCTTCTGGGTGCCCAGGTAGCGAAACCCGTCGATCACCGAGCTCAGCCCGGCGCGGCCCTTGCCGGTGGACAACGGCGGCTGCGCGGGTAGGCGGAACACCGCGAACAGCGCGGCCGTGAACAGGACGGCGTCGACCGAGTAGGCGGCCGCGTACGAGAACGCGGCGACCAGGACGGCACCCAACAGAGGGCCGACGGTGAACGCGACGCTGTTGCCGAGAGTCTGCAACGCGTTCGCGGCGGGCATCAGGGTGGGATCGAGCAACCGCGGGATGATCGCCGACCGGGCCGGGGCGTTCACGGCGAACGCTCCGGACTGGATGGCGACCAGCAGGAACAGCAGCCACACCTGCTGCACGCCGGCCCACGCCTGGAGGGCGAGCAGGAGCGTCACCGTCCACGTGACGAACGCCGAGATCAGCGCGACCGTGCGACGGTCGTAGTGGTCGACGATCGCGCCGCCGTACAACCCGAAGAACACCAACGGTACAAGTGCGCACAGGCCCAGCAGGCCGACCGAGCCGGTGGACCCGGTGAGGTGGTAGACCTCGAGCCCGACCGCGACGACCGTCAGCTGCGCGCCGAGGTTCGAGATCGTCAGGCCCAGCCAGAGCCGCCGGAACGCGGGACTGACGCGCAGCGGCGTCAGGTCCATGGCGAGGGAGGGCACCGCGGGAGTGTAGTTGCCCGAGGCTGCATCCTCCGCCTCGAGCCACCGCACTGGCAGGGTGGTCCGTGTGGAGCGGGAGCATCTGGTCGTCATGGGCGTGTCCGGCACCGGCAAGTCGACGGTCGGGCAGCTGCTCGCCGAGCGCCTCGGGAGGCCTCTGATCGAGGGCGATGACCTGCACCCCGAGGCCAACAAGGCCAAGATGCACGCCGGCATCCCGCTGACCGACGAGGATCGCGGACCGTGGCTGCGCGCCGTGCGGGACGCGATGGATGCGGCCGGCGGGTCCACCGTCGTCGCGTGCTCGTCGCTGCGGCGCACCTATCGCGACATCCTGCGCACCGCCGGCGGTCGAGTCCGGTTCGCCCACCTCGTCGCCGAGCCCGACGAGCTCGCCGAGCGCATGGCCGACCGGACGGGGCACTTCATGCCGGTCACGCTCCTGGCGAGCCAGCTGGCCACCTTGGAACCGCTGCAGCCGGATGAGGACGGCGTGACGATCCCGTCGCTCCCCGACCCGGAGGCCACGACGTCCGCGCTCGTGAGGGCGCTGACCCTGACGAGCGCGGACGCGCCGGGTAGGAGCTACCAGCCTCGCGAGCCCGGGACACCCTTGAACGGTCCGACGACGCGCGACGTGATCCACCCGCCGTAGAACCCGCCCGGCTGGGGCTGCACGAGCTCGCCGTCGACGGTGCAGGTCAGCTCGGTGGCGTAGAGCGCGACGCGGTCCACGAGCGACTCGTACCCGGGCAGCGGCGACGGATAGGTCCAGCCGACCTGGGGCAGGACGCGGCCGCCCGCGCGGACGGCGAGGTACGTCGCGGCGCCCTTTGAACTCGCACACCGACGATCCGACGGACGGCTCGAGGACACCCGGCTCGAACGCGTCGAAGGGCAGGTAGTACGTCGGCGGGTGGCTCGTCTCGAGCACGCGCACGCTGTCGCGCGTCGTCGCGACCAGGACCCCGTCGAGCCGGACGACGACCAGCTCACTCGGACGGCTCGACCCGCGGCGGGCCGCGGGTAGTCCCAGACGGACTCAGCGAGACACCGGGGTTGGCATCGTCCGCATCCATCAGGGGCTCGACCACGACGTCGTCGTACTTCGTCGTCGATCCCGGCATGGCGCCCTTGGCGGTGTCCACGGCCTTCTCCCACAGCGCGGCGCCCTGCTGCTTGGCGAACGCCGTCGCCTGCGCCTCGTACTCCTGGACGTACCCCTGCACTCGGGGGTCGGCCCAGACGTCGGTGGCCCAGACGCGGAACTTGTCGAGCTGGCGGCGGCCTGAGGGGGTACCGAACAGATATCCGGCGGAGACGCCGGCGATGAACACGATCCGCTTCATGGCGGTCCTCCAGATGATGGGGCGAAGGATCCGAGCCTAGGCACCGATCCCGCGGTACGCGCGGCGGTGGGGCGACGTGGTCACAGTAGACCGCCTAGGGTTTCGACGAGAGGCCTCTGGGCCGCACCCCCTCTCGTCGTCCGTACCTCACGGCGGCAACCGAAGGGCTGACATGTTCCTTCCGCCGACTGTCCGCGCAGCCGTCGTCGCGCCGCTCGCAGACCTCGACCCGGGCCGCCGGGAGCTGTTCGAGCTGCGGCTCGAGCGCTGGTGGACCGACCTGCGCGACGGCATCGAGGTGGTGTTCCCGGGCGAGGCCGGCCAGGCGCTCCTGGTCGACCTCGTCGGCGCCGCGGCGCGTGCGTATGCGGAGCGCGACCCGGAGCTGCACCGGCTCGACCAGGAGCGCACCCTCGCGCCGGACTGGTTCCAGCAGCCGCACATGCTCGGCTACGCCGCGTACGCGGAGCGGTTCGCGGGCGACCTCGACGGCGTGCGCGGGTCGGTCGACTATCTGCGTGAGCTCGGCGTGACCTACCTGCACCTCATGCCCCTGCTGCGCCCGCGTGACGGCGACAACGACGGCGGGTACGCGGTCGCCGACTTCCGGACCGTGCGCCCGGACCTGGGAACCATGGCGGACCTGCGCGCGGTCGCCGACCGAGCTGCGGCACGCGGGCATCAGCCTGGTGCTGGACCTCGTGCTCAACCACGTGGCGCGCGAGCACGAGTGGGCCCGACGGGCTCGGGCCGGCGAGCAGCGCTACCGCGACTACTTCCACGTCTACCCCGACCGCACCATGCCGGACGCGTACGAGCGACGCTGTGGGAGGTCTTCCCCGACTTCGCACCGGGCAGCTTCACGTGGGACGACGACGTCCAGGGCTGGGTGTGGACCACGTTCCACTCCTGGCAGTGGGACCTCAACTGGTCCAACCCGCACGTGTTCGCCGAGCTGGTCGACGTGGTCCTGTTCCTGGCCAACCAGGGCGTCGAGGTGTTCCGGCTCGACGCGATCGCGTTCCTGTGGAAGCGGATGGGCACCTCGTGCCAGAACCAGCCCGAGGTGCACGCGCTCACGCAGGCGATGCGGGCGGTCGCGCGGATCGCCTGCCCGGCGGTCGCGTTCAAGGCCGAGGCGATCGTCGGCCCCAGCGACCTCGTGCAGTACCTCGGGACCGGCACGCACCACGGCAAGGTCAGCGATCTGGCCTACCACAACGGGCTCATGGTCCAGGTGTGGTCGATGCTCGCCGCCAAGGACACGACGCTCGCCACGCACGCCCTGCGGGCGCTCCCCCCGATCCCGACGACGACCGCCTGGGTCACCTACGTCCGGTGTCACGACGACATCGGCTGGGCGATCTCCGACGAGGACGCTGCGGCCGTCGGCCTGGACGGCCACCGGCACCGCCAGTTCCTGTCCGACTGGTACGCGGGCACGTTCGAGGGTTCCGACGCGCGTGGGCTCGTGTTCCAGTACAACGCCGCCACCGGCGACCGCCGGATCAGCGGCACCGCGGCGAGCCTGGTCGGCCTGGAGGCGGCGCGCGCGGCGCAGGACCCGGCATGGATCGACGCCGCGATCTCCCGGCTGCTGCTGGCGCACGCCCTCGTCCTGGGCTGGGGAGGCGTGCCCGTGCTGTGGTCGGGCGACGAGCTGGGCCTGCCGAACGACCCGGCGTGGGCCACCGAGCCCGGGCACGCCGACGACAACCGCTGGGCGCACCGCCCGCGTCTCGACCCGGCGGTCGTCGCGCTGAAGGACGTTCCCGGCACGGTCGAGGCGCGCGTCTTCGGCGGGCTGCAGCACCTCGCGCGCGTCCGGGCGAGCCTGCCGCACCTGAACGCGGCCGTGACCAGCGAGGTGCTCGGGCCCGACGATCCGGGCGTGCTGACGATCCTGCGGCGACACCCCCTCGGCCCCATGCTCGCCGCCTACAACGTGACGGGCGACTGGCGGGCGGTGCCGGGCTGGCGACTGCGCGCCCACGGGGTCGAGTCGGCCCGCGACGCACTGACCGGCGAGCGGATCGACCTGGCCGCCGACGACTCGCTGTGGCTCGGACCGTGGCGCGCCGTCTGGCTGACCTGAGGGGTCAGACCGCGAGCTGGTCGTCGGGACGCGTCGTCGACGGTCGGCGGGTGAACGTCAGAGAGACGGAGGCGTCGCCCTTGGTGACGAGGCCGACGTTCAGGCCCGCCTCGATCCCGACGTGGAACTCGATCTCGTCGAGCTGGAAGGGCGCGTTCGACGACGCCTGCTGGGCGGACGCCGCCAGCCCGGAGAGCTTGTCGACCACGACATCCCAGATCTCGCCGAGCTTGTCGATCGTCTGCACGACCCGCTCGCCCCCGCTGTGCGGGAGGACCGCGAACGGATCCTGCGGCACGGCGGTCAGCGTCTCCACCGCGGGTCCGGCGATCATCACCTGGAACTCGAGCATGAACTTCCTCCTGTCGGGCCGGCCACTCCACGCTATCGGGCACCCGCGTGCGACGGTGGTGCGGTGAACCAGAAGACTGTCGTGCTCACCGGGGCCTCGGACGGCATCGGCGCAGCCGCCGCCCGCCAGCTCACGGACCAGGGCCATCGCCTCCTGCTCGTCGGCCGCTCGCCCGAGAAGACGGCCGCGGTGGCCGAGGCGGTGGGGGCGCAACACTTCGTCGGCGACTTCGCGCGGCTGGCGGACGTGCACCGGCTCGCCGACGAGCTCCGCGGCGTGACCGACCACATCGACGTGCTCGCCAACAACGCCGGCGCGGTGTTCGGCCGCCGGGAGCTGACGGTCGACGGCATCGAGAAGACGCTGCAGGTGAACCACCTCGCGCCGTTCCTGCTCACGCACCTGCTGCTCGACCTGGTCCAGGCGGGCGAGGGCACCGTGGTCAACACGTCGAGCTCCGGCGCGAAGCTCCTGGCCAAGCTCGACATCGACGACCTCCAGAACGAGCGGTCCTACCGCCCCAGCCGCGCCTACGGAGACGCCAAGCTGGCGAACATCCTGTTCACGCGGGGGTTGCAGGCGCGCTACGCGTCGACGGGGATCAACTCGGTCGCCTTCGACCCGGGCAACGTCCGCACCAACTTCGCGTCGGACTCCACGAGCATCGTCCGGTTCGTCTACCGCACGCCGCTCAAGCGCCTGTTCCTCATCTCCCCCGAGCAGGGCGGCGCCAACCTGACGTTCTTCGTCGACGGCACCCCCGGAACCACGTGGCTCCCGGGCCGGTTCTACGCGCAGACCACGCTCGCCGCACCGGGTCAGACGAACCCACGGATCTTCGACGACGCCCTCGTCGACACCCTCTGGGCTCGCAGCGCCGACCTGGTAGGTCTGCCGACGACCTGAGCGGTCCCCGTCACCCGACCGAGGACCGATTCGGGTCTGTGCCACGGCACTCCCGGGCGGTACGTTCGCGTCTGTACGAGACATTGGTCCGAGTCGGACGCCGTGGGCGCGGCTCTGCGCAGAACAGGGCGTGTCGTTGGCCAACGAGAGCGATGCGGAACGAAGGTCCGGCGAGCTCGTCGGGCGCGACGCCGAGACCCGTGCCTTGCGGTCATTGGTCGTCGAGGCGTTCGCGGGCATCGGCCGATCTCTGGTCGTCGTGGGCGAGGCAGGCATCGGCAAGAGCCGCCTGGTGGACGACGCCGTCGATGCGGCCGCCGGTGCCCGTGCGGTGCGAGCGTGCGGCTCGGAGCCCGAGCAGCAGATGAGCTACGCCGGCCTGCACCGGTTGTTGCGGCCGCTGGCCGACGAGGTCGCACGCCTGCCCGAACCCCAGCGCGCTGCCCTGCAGATCACGTTCGGGGAACGGGTGGGCCCGGCTCCCAGCAGATTCCTCGTCGCGCTCGCGACTCTGACGGCGCTCGGCGCGGCGTCGCGCTCGGCCCCGGTGCTCTGTGTCGTCGACGACGCACACTGGCTGGACCCCGAGTCGCTGGACGCTCTCGCGTTCGTCGCACGGCGGCTGGAGCGTGAGCGCATCGCGATCGTGCTGGTGACGCGAGACGACGACGCCACGCTGGCAGCGCTGGCGGGGCTGGACCAGTTGCTCCTGCGGGGGCTGACGACGGCCGCCGCGACGGCGATGCTCGCTGACCGGATCCCCGGGCGGATGCACCCGGCCGTCGTCGATCGGATCGTCGAGCACAGCAACGGCAACCCGCTCGAGCTGCTGGACCTCGCGCGGTCGCTGAGCGCGCAGCAGCGAGCCGGCACCGCAGCGCTGCCTGACCCGCTGCCGCTGGTGAGCGGCATCCAGGACTACTTCCTGCGTTCCGTCGCGGCGCTGCCGGCCGCGGCGCAGGAGTTCGTGCTCGTCGCGGCCTGCGGGTCCGCGGACGACGCGCAGACCGTCTGGCGGGCTGCGCACTCGCTCGGCATCACGCCCCAGGATGCCGACGCTGCGGCGGTTGCGGACATCTGCTCGGTCACGGACGGGGTCCGGTTCAGCCACCCGCTGGTGCGTTCCGCGATCTACGGGGCCGCGCGACCGCAGGACCGCAGAGCGGCGCACGCGGCACTCGCGCACGCGACGGCCTCGACCCAGCCCGACCGCCGGGCATGGCACCTCGCGCAGGGAGCCAGCGCTCCCGACGAGGCCGTAGCGGCCGAGCTCGAGCTCTCCGCCGATCGCGCCCGAGCGCGCGGTGGGCACGCCGCCCAGGCGATGTTCCTGAGGCGCTCCGCCGAGCTCACGACAGATTCGACGATCGCGCTGCGGCGCACCCTGGACGCGGCCGACGCGTACGTGCTCTGCGGCGACTTCGAGACTGCCGGCGTCCTGGTCGCGCGGGCCGCCGAGTCGTCCACCGGCCACCAACGAGCGCGGGGACGGCTGATCGGCGCCGTGATCGACATCGCGCGGGCGCAGCCTGCCTACGCTGCCGCGGCGCTGCTCCATGCCGTGGCCGATGCGGAGCCGGCCGACACCGAGTTCATCCGGGTGTGCCTGTGCGAGGGGTTGCTGGCCGCGATCCTGGCTGGCCGCTACCTGAGCGGCACGACCCAGCGCGCGGTCGCTGCGGCCACGTTGTCCATGACGGCCCGGCGCCCGGGGGCCGAAGCCGTCGACCAGCTGTTCGATGCGTTTGCCGCCCGGGTGGGCACGGGTTACGGAGACGCGGTCCGACCCATGCGGGAGGCCGTCGACGCGTTGTCCCTCGATGCCGGATACCTCGGACGGAACACCGTCGGCGCGGTCCTGCTCGCCATGATGGCGTGCGACGAGCTGTGGGACGAGGACGCCCGCAGGGCCCTGTTCGGCGGGCTCGAGGTGCGGCTGCGCCACGAGGGTGCGCTCGTCGACCTCTCCCTGACCCTCTCCTCCGGTGCGGCCGGTCTGGTGCGCGAGGGACGGTTCGCGGAGGCGTCCAACCTGTACGGAGAGAGCCAGGAGCTCAGCGCGGCGTACGGACTACGCAGCGGGGTGCCCTGGATCCTGCTGTACGCGTGGCAGGGGCGCGGCGAGCAGACGCGGGAGCTGGCCGACGTCATGCTCGGTCAGCAGAGCCTGGGGCTGTGGACGTCGTTCGCCCGCCAGTGCCTGGCGATCCTGGCGCTGGGCCAACAGGACTACGCGAGCGCTCGCGACCTGCTCCTCGAGATCTTCGACGAGGACACGCCGGGCTTCTCGAGCATCACCCTCCCGGACCTCGTCGAGGCGGCCGCACGCTCGGGCGACGACGCGCTGGCACGGCGGGCGCTGGACCGGCTGACCGACCGGGCGACCGCGGCGGCGACGCCGTTGGCCGCCGGGCTGCTGCTGCGGTCGCGGGCCTTGCTCGCTCCCGACGACGAGGCCGAGGAGCTCTTCACCGCCGCCCTCGACCTGCTGCGGCCGACCCAGGTGGCCACCGACATCGCACGAGGGCATCTGCTCTACGGGGAGTGGTTGCGACGCTCGGGGCGGCGCTCCGACGCCCGGGTCCAGCTGCGCCATGCCCACGAGATGTTCTCCTCGATGGGCGCTGGCGCCTTTGCCGAGCGCGCTCGCTCGGCCCTGCTGGCCACCGGCGCACGGGCGACCGCGTCCGTCCGGGCGCCCGACGACCGCGGCCTGACGCCGCAAGAGGAGCGGATCGCGGGTCTGGCCGTCCGTGGCCTGACGAACTCGGAGATCGCGTCGAGCCTGTTCGTCACGTCGTCGACGGTCGAGTTCCACATGACGAAGATCCTGCGCAAGGCGGGGGCGACGTCGCGTCGCGAGCTCGCCGGGCTTCTGGAGGCCCCCGCGCGCTGACTGGGGTCTTTCCCGGGCGCGGACGCGTCGAACGCCGTGGTCCGGTGGGCGCATGGATCACGAGCTGGCAGGCAAGGTCGTCGTCGTCACCGGTGCGAGCCGGGGGATCGGGCTGGCCGCGGTGCGCGCGCTCGCCGCGGAGGGTGCGGTCGTCGTCGCGGGGGTGCGCTCGTCCAACGCCGAGCTGGAGTCCGTGCCGGGATCCGTCCACGTCGTGACCGGCGACCTCGCCACGGCCGACGGACCGGGCCTCCTGGTCGAGGCCGCCGTCGCTTCCTATGGTCGGCTCGACGTCCTGGTCAACAACATCGGCGGCGTCCGACCCCGGCTCGACGGCTTCGCCGCGGTCACCGACGACGACTGGCTCTGGGCCCTCTCGATCAACCTGCTTCCGGCCGTGCGGGCCACGCGCGCCGCCCTGCCGCACCTGCTGACCAGCGCGCCGTCGAGCGTCGTGACGATCGCCTCGGTCAATGCGTCGCTCCCCGACCCCGCCGTCATCGACTACAGCGCCGCCAAGGCCGCGCTGCTGAACTTCAGCAAGTCCCTGTCCCGCGAGGTCGGGCCGCAAGGTGTCCGGGTCAACACGATCAGTCCCGGACCGGTCGCCACCGACCTGTGGCTCGGCGGGGGCGGCGTCGCCGAGACGATCGCGGCGCGCACCGGGCACACGCCCGAGGAGATCGCTGCCGGCGCGGCCGCCGACTCCGCGACCGGGCCGGTTCACCCGTCCCGACGAGGTCGCCGACCTTGTCGTCCTGCTGGCCGGTTCGCGTGCGTGGAACGCGACCGGCATCGACATCCGCATCGACGGCGGCCTCGTCACGACCCTCTGACCCTTGCCTCGCCGAACCCTCGAAGGAGAACTCGTATGACCACCACCCCGCCCGTCGTCCTCATCCACGGACTCTGGATCCACGCGTCCGCCTGGGCGCCGTGGATCGACCTGCTCGCCGCGCGTGGCTTCACGGCCACCGCCCCGGGCTGGCCCGGCGAGGCCGACACCGTCGCGGCCACCCGCGCCGACCCGGACGCCCAGAACGACGTCGGCATCACCGCGATCTGCGAGCACTATGCCGACCTGTTCGCGGCCGACGGCATCAAACCGATCGTGATCGGCCACTCGTTCGGCGGCCTCATCGCGCAGGAGCTGCTCGCCCACGACCTCGCCGTCGCCGCAGTCGCCATCGACCCGGCGCCCATCAAGGGCATCAAGGCCTTGCCGTTCTCCCAGCTCAAGTCGGGCCTGCCTGTCCTGGGCAACCCGGCCAACAAGAAGCGCACCGTCGCCCTGACGGCCAAGGAGTTCAAGTACAGCTTCGGCAACATGCTGAGCCAGGAGGAGTCCGACGCGCTCTGGGAGGCCGTCACGATCCCCGGACCCGGCCGGCCATTGTTCGAGGACGCCCTGGCGAACTTCTCGAAGCACTCCCCCGCACAGGTCGACACGCACACCGCCGTCCGCGGTCCGCTCCTGCTCGTGACGGGCTCCGAGGACCACACCGTCCCGGCGAAGGTCACGCGCGAGGCGTTCGGCCTCTACGCCGACAACACCGCGTCGTCGACCGAGCTCCACGAGTTCGAGGGCAAGGGACACTCCCTGACGATCGACGCCGGCTGGACGGAGGTCGCGGAGTACGCCCTCGACTGGCTGGCGTCGAAGGGCTTCGGCGCCCAGGTCTCGTCATCTGCGGACTCGGTCGTCTGACCGTCGCCGAGAACGCCATGAGCCGCGTCATGGGGCCTCATCACGCGTCTCATGGCGTTCTCGCTCCTCACGTCGTCAGGGGGATGTGGCGGATGCTGCGGAACTCGCGTGGGGTTGCGTTCAGTGGGTCCGTGAACGCTAGCTCGCCTGCCAGCAGCTGTAGGGGGGTGCTGAAGTCGTCGATCGCGACCTCGCGCACGACGGGGTAGAGCGGGTCGTCGACGATCGGTATTCCGAGGCCATTCAGGTGCACCCGGAGCTGGTGGGTGCGGCCCGTGCGCGGCGTCAGCCGGTAGACCCCGAGGCCGTCGACCTCGGACTCGAGCTCGATGAGCGTCTCGGCGTTGACCGGGGCATTCGGCACGACGGACGCCTGCCAGGACCCGCGCTCCTTGCGCAGGTGGTTGCGGACCACGACGGGCAGCGTGAGGTCGTCGCGCAGCGGCGCCAGCGCCCAGTAGGTCTTGTGCACCGCGCGGTGCTCGAACATCGTCTGGTACGGCCCACGCCATCGCGCCTCCGTCGCGAGCATGAGCAGGCCGGACGTGACCCGGTCCAGGCGGTGCAGCGGCGACAGCTCCGGCAGGTCCAGCTCGGCGCGCAGGCGGACGACGACGCTCTGCATCACGTGCCGACCCCGTGGGATCGAGGACAGGAACGGCGGCTTGTCGACGACCACGAGGCGCTCGTCGCGATGCACCACGTGGATCGGGGCGGTCACCTCCGGCTCGTCGCGCAGGTCCCGGTGGAACCACACGAACCGGTGCGGCACCCACGGGTCCTCGGCACGAACCGCACGTCCGCTCTCGTCGACGAAGCACTGCCGTTCCAGCATGTCGGCCACGTCGACGTGCTCGGGCAGCCGGCTCGTGAGCCACTCGCCCATGGTTGACCACTCGTCGGCCCGTGAGCGGTCGCGATCCGGCGTGCGCAGCCACGCTGCGCTCAGCCCGTTCCGCGCCGGCAACGGCGATCTGGGCGGCACCCGTGCGTCAGGCCACGTAGGCGAGCAGGACGGGGGAATCGACGCCCGACCACGTGCCCGTGAGGGTGGACTCGTGGTCGGTGGGAGTCTCCTGCGGGTCGAGACGACGCCGGACGACCATGCGCAGGTCGGCGGATACCTCCATGAGCGTCGTCGAGCTGTCCGAGGTCGCCACCACCTCGTCGACGGGCGGGACGTCATGCGAGCGAACGCCGCTCCCCGACACCCGCACGCTCGGTTCGCGCGGGGCGTCGGCGCCCTCGACGAGCTCGTCCGCCTGACCGGCACCCGCCAGCAGCACGGACGCGAGCACGCGCGCGTAGACCGGATCACCGGTCGCGTCGTAGATCCAGCGTCGCCCGAGCACCGAGTGCTCCATGGTGCAGATCAGGAACCGGTCTGCTTCGGCCAGCGGGTCGCCTCGATAGGTCAACGGGACCTGCAGCAGGTGCCCGTTGCCGGTCGACAGGACGTGCGTCTCGATCCCGACCTCGCCGTCGGGGTCGTCGAACCGGTACGCACCGACCAGCTCGATCTCGTGCTCTCCCCAGGGCTGATCAGGAACCCAGCCCGTGAGCAGCTCGGCCTTCGTCGGACGAATGGTGGCGCGGTGGATCAGGGCCATCGGCCGACCATAACGTGGGCAGGGGCGCAGTCACTCGTCCTCGCGACGACCCGCTCGCCAGTAGCCCATGAACGCGACGGCCGACCGGTCGACACCGCAGTCGCGGACGAGGTGGCGGCGCAGGGTCTTGATGACCCCCGCCTCGCCGGCCAGCCAGGCGTAGAGGCCGACGGACGACCGCAGCGGCGCGCCGGCGGCGTCGACCGGGACCTCCCAGAGCAGGTCGCCGACGTCCTCGGGTTCGTCGGCCGCGCGCGACACCGGCAGCAACCGCTCGCACGCCTCCTGCACCGCGGGCACCAGGAGCGTGCCGTGGGCGGCGCCGTCGCGCCCGAGAAAGCGGACCGACATCCCCGCGGGTGCAGCCAAGGAAACGACATCGGCCGACAACGGCATCTCGACCAGAACCTCGCCGACCGCCGACGCCGGCAGCTGCTCGAGGATCCCCGCGATCGCCGGCAGCGCGGTCTCGTCGCCGGCCAGGAGCAGCCGGTCCATGTGTGCGGGCGGGACGAAGTCGACGCCGCCATGGGTGCCGTCGAAGCCGAGGTTCGGGCCGAAGATGACCAGCTCGTCGCCCGGCGCCGCGGCCGACGCCCAGCGCGACGCCGGGCCGAGGTCACCGTGCAGCACGAGGTCGACATCGAGCTCCCGGACCGACGGCCGGACGCCGCGGGCGGTGTAGGTGCGCATCGGGTGGCGACGGTCGTCGGGCATGGAGCGCCAGGCCGAGTACCAGTCGCCGCCGTCGAGGGCGAGCAGGTCGTCGTAGGGAACGCCCGGCAGCGGGAGGAAGAACTTGATCCGCTGGTCGAGGCCGTTGTCGGCGAACTCGTCCAGGTCGGCGCCGGTGAAGGTCAGGCGCAGGACGCTCGGGCGAGAGGAACGTCGTGCGGGCGACGCGGACGTGGAACATCCGCCAGGGCGGGGCATCGACGAGAGTCGTCGTCATGAGGTGCTCCTTCGAGTGCGCCAGAGGAGATAGATGAAGTACGGCGCGCCGATCAGGGACGTCAGCAGGCCGGCGGGGATCTGGGCGGGCGCGATGACCGTGCGCCCGAGGGTGTCGGCGAGGCTGACCAGCAGCGCGCCGAGCAGGACGGCCACCGGGATCACGCGCGAGTGGCGGGAGCCGACGAGCGAACGGGCCAGGTGCGGCGCGATCAGGCCGACGAACCCGACGACGCCGATGGCGGAGACCGACGCGGCCGTGAGCAGCGCGGTGATCGTGAGGAGCCCGAGGCGGGTGCGCTCCAGCCGGACGCCGAGCACGCGCGCGACGTCGTCGTCGACGGACAGCACGTCGAGGTCCCGGCGCCAGCGCACGACGAACGGCGTCAGCACGACCAGCGCGAGGGCGACCGGCCAGACCTGCGCCGCGGTCCGCCCGTAGGTCGACCCGGACAGCCAGGTCAGGGCCATCGTCGTGTTCCACGGGTTGGTCAGGACGACGATCAGCGTGATCAGCGAGGTCGCGGCGGCCGAGACGCCGATGCCGACCAGGACGAGCCGGTCGGAGCTCAGGCCGCGTCGCGACGCCAGCGCGTAGACCAGCGCGAACGTCGCCAGCGCACCGACGCACGCCGCCGCGGACACGACCCAGATGCTCGCGCCGGGGACCAGGACGAGCGCGAGGACCGCACCCACTCCCGCGCCGCCGGTGATGCCGAGCAGCCCGGGTTCGGCCAGCGGGTTGCGGGCCACGGCCTGGACCGTGGTGCCGGCCAGGCCGAGCGCGGCGCCCGCGAGCACCGCGGCCCACACCCGCGGGGTGCGCTGGTCGAGCACGAACGAGACCTGCCTGCCGCTGACGCCGGCGAACCAGTTGGCCACGTCGCCGAGCAGCAGGAGGCGGTCGCCGACGAGGAACCCGACGACGACCGAGGCGAGCACCACGGCCGCGAGCACGGTCGACGACGACGGCCACCCGAGAAGGCGACGCGGGCCGCGCACCGACCGCCGCCGTCGACCGCGACGGCCCGCTGTCGCGCAGCCGGCGGGCCAGCCAGACCATGACGATCGCGCCGAACAGGCTCGTCGCCACGCCCGTCGGGATCGCCACGCTCGCGGTGCCCGGCACCAGGACGCGGAGCAGGACGTCGGCGGCGAGGATCACCGCGCAGCCGCACAGGGCCGCCAGCGGCAGCAGCAGCCGGTGCCGGGACAGGCCGGGCACGCGACCGGCGACGAGCCGCGCGATGACCGGTGCGGAGAGGCCGACGAACCCGATCGGCCCGGCGACGGTCACCGCGAGCGCCGCCAGCAGCACGGCGAGCAGGACGGTGACGATGCGGGTGCGGCGGACGTCGAGACCGAGCACGGCGGCGGTGTCGTCGCCGAGCGCGAGCACGTCGAGGCGCCGCGCCCAGAGCACGAGCACGATCGCGGCGACGAGCACCACGGGCGCCGCGTCGAGCACCTTCTGCGTGCCGGACTGGACGATCGAACCCTCGCCCCACGCGAACAGACCGAGGGTCTCCTGCTCGAACAGGAGCATGAGCAGGATGGTCAGCGACGAGAGCGCGAGCATCGTCGCCGAGCCCGCGAGCACCAGCCGGGTAGGCCCCTCGGCGCCGCCGCGGGCGATGGCCAGCACCAGCGCGGCCGCCGCGAGACCGCCGAGGAACGCGAACGCGCCGTCGACCGCGAACGGCAGCGCGAGCCCGGTGACGGCCACCAGCACGACCGTGAAGTACGCGCCGGCGTTCACCGCGAGGGTGTCCGGGGAGGCCAACGGGTTGCGCGCCACGGACTGCAGCGCGCTACCCGACATCCCCAGGGCCGTTCCGACCAGGAGCGCGGCGAGCACCCGCGGCGCGCGCGACGCGACCAGGACGGCCAGCGTCTGGTTGTCGTCGGCACCCAGGAGCACCCGGACGATCTCCAGCGCGCCGACGTTCGAGGTACCGAGCGTCAGGTCCACGACCGCGAGCACCCCGACGACGAGCACGGCGACGAGGAACACCGCAACGATCCGAGGAGCCGTCGGGCGGGACGGCGCGGCCAGCACCCCGGGTCGGGCGGTCGGGGCGACGACGCTCACGCGCGTGCTCCGCAGCGCGGGGCGATCACGACGTCACGGCCGCCACGGTCGCGTCGATGAATGCCTCGGCCGACCGCGGGCCGCCGAACATCCAGATGCCGTCGGGCAGCCGGTGGGTGTTCCCCGCGACGACGAACGGCAGCTGCTCCCAGATCGCGTTCCCGGTGAGTCCGTCCGTGAACGCGTCGCCGCCGTCGCTGTCGTTGGCCGCGTAGAGGAACTGGACGTCACCCAGCTGGGTCAGGCCCTCGACGTCGGTCTGGGCGAGGCCGTAGTCGGGGTCCCCCTCGGCGGTCCACGCGTTCTTCAGGCCGAGCGCGTCGGCGACGCCGCCCAGGAACGAGCCTGGCGTGTACATGCGGATCGAGACCGCACCGTCGGAGAGCCAGCCGTCCGCCATGGTGAACGCGGCACCGTCGGCGCCGGCTGCCGCGAGCGCGGTCGTGCCGTCGGCCACGGCGGTGTCGAAGTCCGCGAGCGCGGTCTTCGCGGCAGCCGACTGACCGGTCGCCGCCCCCAGCACCTCGACCGTGCGGCGCATGTGGCCGATCGGGTCGGACGCGTCCGAGCCGCGCAGCGCGATGACCGGGTACTGCGACTCGATCTGCTTGATGACCTCCTCGGGCAGGTCCGTCGTGGTCACGACGAGGTCCGGGTCGAGGGCGCTGATCGCGTCCAGGCTCGGCTCGCCGCGCATGCCGACGTCCGGCGTCGACGCGTCGAGCGGGACCACCGTGTCCCACGTGTTGTAGCCCGTCACGTCCGCGGCGCCCACCGGCTCGACGCCCAGCGTCAGCAGGTTCTCGGTCAGGCCCCACTCGAGCGAGACGACCTTGGTGGCCGGGGCGTCGAGCGTGACCGTGCCGCGGTCGTCGGTCACCGTGACGGCGCCCCCGGTCGGGGCGGCGGAGGCGTCGGCCGGGTCGGCGGCCTCCTCCGTGGTGCCGCAGGCGCTCAGGGTGAGCGCGGCGACGACGAGCGCGACGGGGATGATCGAACGGTTACGCACTGGGGACGTCCTCTGGTTGATGGGCTGTTCGGTGAGAGTCGAGGTCCGGGCACTCGCGGACCCGGGCCGCGGGGCGGTCCGTGTGCCGGCCGACCGGGCGGGTGTGCACGCGGCCCGTGCGCTCGTCGAGAAGCACGTCCACGCGGATCCCGTAGGTCGCGGTCAGCGCCTCGGCGGTGAGCACCTCGTGCGGCAGGCCGGCGCCCACCACCTCGCCGCGGCGCAGCAGGACCAGGTGGTCGGCCACGGCGGCGGCCTGGTCGAGGTCGTGCAGGACGACCCCGACGGCCACCTGGTGCTCGTCGGCGAGGTCTCGGACCAGGTCGAGGATCTCGACCTGGTAGCGCAGGTCGAGGTAGGTGGTCGGCTCGTCGAGGAGCAGGACGCCGGTCTCCTGCGCCAGGCAGGTGGCGAGCCAGACACGCTGCAGCTCGCCGCCGGACAGCTCGTCGACACCGCGTTCGGACATCGACGTCACGCCCGTCACATTCATCGCCCACTCGATCGCGCGCGGGCCCTCGGCGTCGTTGCGCCGCCAGCGCCCGCGGTACGGGTGCCGGCCGTAGCCGACGACGTCCCGCACGCTCACGCCGGAGGGCGTCGGCCGGGACTGCGAGAGCAGCGTGACCCGCCGGGCGAAGTCCTTGGCGTCCAGCGCGAGCGCATCGGGCGCGTCCGGCAGGCTCACGGTCCCGGCCAGCGGGTGGTGCAGCCGGGCCAGCGCGCGCAGGACGGTGGACTTGCCGGAGCCGTTGGGTCCGACGAGGGCCGTGACCTGCCCGGGCAGCAGGCGCAGCGACACCGACTCGACGACGACCGTCCCGTGGTAGCCCAGCCGGAGGCCGTCTCCCCGCAGCGCGTCATTGGTGGTCACACGGGTGAGGTTAGCCTGTACTTACTTAGGTTTGCCAAACCTTGCTTGGATGACTCTTCTCACAGGGACCTCACACGACGTGCCCGAACGCCAGCCCGAGCAGGTAGGTGGCCGCGGCGGCGCCGTAGCCGATCGCGAGCTGGCGCAGCGCCCGCTTGCCGGGGGACGCGCCCGAGAGCACGCCGACCGCGGCACCCGTGCCCAGCAGCGCCAGCCCGACGAGTCCCGAGGCCCAGGCGACGGCGGCGAGACCCGTGGCACCGAGCAGGTACGGCAGCACCGGGATCGCCGCGCCCGAGGCGAAGAAGCAGAAGCTCGCCAGGGCGGCACCCATGGCGGACCCCACCGACTCGTGGTCGTCGTCGACCTCGCCGGGGACCACGAGGGCCGGTCGCGACGAGCCGAGCACCTGGTCCGCCCGCAGCTTGGCATCGCCGACGGACAGGCCCCGCGCCCGGTAGACCAGGGCGAGCTCGTTGGCGTCGACGTCGAGGTACGGCAGCGCCTCGACCGCCGCCGCGCCCGGTCGCGACGCCTCCAGGAGCTCGCGCTGCGAGCGCACCGAGACGTACTCGCCGGCGCCCATCGACAGCGCCCCGGCGAGCAGCCCGGCCAGGCCCGCGAGCAGCACCGCCTGCTGGGACGCACCGCTGGCGCCGATGCCGAGGATCAGGGCGAGGTTGCTGACCAGGCCGTCGTTGGCGCCGAACACCGCCGCGCGGAACGTGCCCGACATCTTGGTGCGTCCGCGCGTGGCGAGGCCGCGGACGACCTCCTCGTGGATCGCCTCGTCGGCGGCCATGGCCGGCGTCGCGTCGTCGTCGACGTTGTAGACGGACCGGGCCTCGGCCCGCTGGGCGAGGGCGAGCACGAACACCGACCCGAACCGGCGCGCCAGGAATCCGAGGACCCGGGTGCGGGTGTCGCCGCGACGGGGGTGACCGACCTCGGGGCCGAGCAGGTCGAGCCAGTGCTGCTCGTGACGACCTTCGGCGTCCGCGAGCGCCAGCAGGATCTCCCGTTCCTCGCCCGATCGGCGAGACGCGATATCGCGGTAGACGGCCGCCTCCGCCCGTTCGTCGGCGAGGTACTGCCGCCAGCGTCTGACCTGGGTACGCGTGGGTTTTGTCTCCGTCACGAGGTCAATCGTCGCAGCCGCGCCCACCCGAAAGGGGCTGAAGTGGCATGTTCGAGTTGCCGAATCAACAGATGTGAACAACCGTGGTCCCAGCCAACGAGGCACCGAACGGGAGACCACCGTGGAGCGCGAGGGGAGACGGTTGCCGATGTATGCAGAGACAGCGGTCGATCCCGCGCTCTCGGCGATCGCGCCCGCGCGCCACTGGGCCCGTGCCCGACTCACCGAGGCCGGGGTCTGCGACGGTCGCCTGGACACGGCGATCCTGCTGGTCAGCGAGCTGGTGACCAACGCGGTCTCGCATGCGCGCCCGCCGCTCGTCCTCCGTCTCGACGTCGACGACGAGCGCACCCGCGTCGAGATGACCGACGGCGCCCTCAAGGCGATGCCGATCGCCCTCGATCCCCCGCCGACCGCGGTCGGCGGACGGGGCGTCATGTTCGTCGACCGGTTCGCCACGCGGTGGGGAACGATCCGCAAGCAGGAGTCGAAGGCTGTCTGGTTCGAGCTCCAGCACGACGAAACCCTGGTCGACTGAGTTCGTTCGTGTCCGTTTAGCCCGTTACGACCAGGCCTGCGCGTCGACCTCCACCGGAACCCCCGTGCGGGCGGCCTCCTCGATCGCGAGGCCCAGCAGGTGGTCCTGGCAGCCCTCGGCCAGCGGGTAGGGCGGCTCGGCGTCGCCGCGGAGCCACGCCCCCATCGCGTCGAGCAGGCCGGCGACGGCGATGTCCTCGTCCGAGAAGCGTGCCCCGTGGTACGCGTTCCGGAACAGCACGCGACCGTCGAGGCTCAGGTGCTCCAGGTCGAATCCGTCCAGATTCTGCTCGATCCCGGCGACGCGACGCTCGATGGTCGACGTGAGGATCGTCCGGTCGCCCGCCCAGCGCGTGAACGTCTGGTCGACCAGCTCGCCGTGCGAGCCGCGGACGACGATCCGGTTGGTGCGCAGCGGGTTGTGCCACTGGTTGTCGGTGAAGTCGTAGGTGGCCATGCGCCCGCCGCCGAAGTCGAGGGTCGCGAGGATCGTGGACGCGGGCGTCGGCTCGGTGGCGTCCGTCCACCCGTCGCGGGCCTGGGGGTCGAGCAGGGGCGCGACGAACGAGGCGGCCCGGACGGTGACCGGGCCGCGGCCGGCGTCGAGGAACCGGCGCATGAGCGCGACCGCGTGGTACAGGTGCGTCGAGGAGATCTGGACGCTCGTCGGCCGGCCGAGGAGGTCGAGGGCCGCCAGCCGAGCCGCGTGCACCGGCAGGAACGGGCTGTGCTCGGCCACCTGGACCAGGCCGGTCGAGCCCACGTCGTCCCACAGCGACCGCAGGCCTTCGGCGTCCGGCGCGGGTGGCGTCTCGGCGAGCACCGGGACACCGAGCGCCACGACCTCGCGGATGGCCACGGGAGTCACCGGCCACGGGACCGAGACCACGAGGAACTCCGGCCGGTCGGGTGAGACCCCGGCACCGGGGACCGCGCCGGTGACCAGCTCCTCGATCGTCCGCACGGTCGGGACGCCCCACTCCGCCTCGACCTGCGCGCCGCTCTCCGCTGATCGGGTCACCACGCCGATGCACTCGAAGTGCTCGGGCAGCAGGCGGGCCACGCGCACGAAGAACTCCGAGCGCCAGCCACTGCCGACGACGCCGAACCGCGTGGTCATGACGTCACCGCGTCGGCGGGTATCACGAACACGGACAGTGACAGGACGATCGTGCGCACGGGCGAACCTCTTCAGTCGGCGGTGACCTCGGTGACGTGGCCATTGTCCACGTCCCAGCGGCGGGTGAGGCGGACGGTCTCCAGCATGCGCCTGTCGTGGGTCACCAGCAGGATCGTGCCGTCGAACGAGTCGAGCGCGGACTCCAGCTGCTCGATCGCCGGCAGGTCGAGGTGGTTCGTCGGCTCGTCGAGCACCAGCAGGTTCACGCCACGCGCCTGGAGCAGCGCGAGGGCCGCCCGGGTCCGCTCGCCGGGCGACTGCGAGGCCGCGGGTCGGTCGACGTGGTGGGTGCCGAGCCCGAACTTGGCCAGCAGGGTGCGGACGTCGGCGGTGGTCCAGTCGGGCACCTCACGGGCGAACGCGGTGACCAGCGACTCCTCGCCCTCGAACGCCGCCCGGGCCTGGTCGATCTCGCCGACCAGCACACCCGAACCGAGGTCGACGGCACCGCTGGTGGGCTCGAGCCGGCCGAGCAGCAACGCCAGCAGTGTCGACTTCCCCGAACCGTTCGGACCGGTCACCGCCACGCGGTCGAGCCAGTCCAGCTGCAGGGTCACCGGTCCGAGCGTGAAGTCGCCTCGCGTGACCACCGCCTGCCGGGCCGACGCGACCACCGCGCCCGAACGCCCGGCCGACGCGATCGTCATCTGCAGCTGCCACTCCTTGCGCGGCTCCTCGACGACCTCCAGGCGCGCGATCATCTTGTCCGTCTGCCGGGCCTTCGCGGCCTGCTTCTCGGACGTCTCGCCGCGGAAGTGCTTGATGTGCTTGTCGTTGTCGGTGGCCTTGCGCCGGGCGTTACGCACGCCCTTCTCCATCCAGGCCCGCTGCATCCGCGCCCGCTGGTTGAGAGCGTCGCGCCGGGCCGAGTAGCCCTCGAACGCCTCGCGCGCCTGGCGCCTCGCGACCGAGCGTTCCTCCAGGTAGGAGTCGTACGACCCGCCGTAGAGGCTGACCTTCTGCAGGCTGCGGTCGATCTCCACGACGGCGGTCACGGTCCGGCTGAGGAACTCGCGGTCGTGGCTCACGACGACGATCGGCGCCTCCGACCGCGCGACGAACTCCTCCAGCAGGTCGAGCCCGTCGGCGTCGAGGTCGTTGGTCGGCTCGTCGAGAAGGTAGAGGTCGTAGCGGGACAGGAGCAGCGCGGCGAGGCCCACCCGGGCCGCCTGGCCACCGGACAGCGACGCCATCGTCTGGTCGAGGTCGACGGTCAGGCCGAGGTCGTCGGCCACCGTGCCGAGCCGCGCGTCGAGGTCGGCGCCGCCGAGCGCGAGCCAGGCCTCGAGGGCGTCCGAGTACGCGTCGTCGGAACCCGGCTCGCCGGCAGCGAGCGCATCCGCCGCCGCGTCCATGGCGGCCAGTGCGGGCGCGACGCCGGTGCGGCGCTCGAGGTGCGCCTGCACCGACTCGCCCGGCAACCGCTCGATCTCCTGCGCCAGATAGCCGAGCTGCGCGTGCGGCGGCGACACCGACACCGTGCCTTGATCGGGCGCGCGACGCCCGCCGAGGATCCGCAGCAGCGTCGACTTGCCTGCGCCGTTCGGGCCGACGAGACCGAGCACGTCCCCCGGTGCGACGACGAGATCGACCCCGTGGAACAGCTCACGATCCCCGAACCCGGCGCCCACGCCCTTCGCCTGCACCGTCGCACTCATGCCCGCATCCTCCCCTGCGAGCACTGACTCCCACAAAGCCTCCGAGATTCAGAGGATTCGCCGACAAAACGGCGGGGAATCCTCTGAATCTCGGGCTCAGGCGGAGGTCAGACAGCGGGTGTGAGCGCGCGCAGGCCGTCGAGCAGGGGCGTGCTCGGGCGGCCGATCAGCGTGCGCAGGTCGGTCGTGGCGTCGCCGAGGACGCCTGCGCGGATGTCGGCATCCAGCTGCACGACGAACCCGATGGTCCCGGCGTCGAGGCCCGCACCGGTGAGGATCGCGGACTGCTCGTCACCCGTCACGTGTGCGGCCACCACGGGACGACCGAGCACCTGCGAGGCGGCCGCCGCGAACTCGTCGAACGTCCACGCCACGTCACCGGTGAGCTCGTACACGCGCCCGTCGTGCCCGTCGCTGGTCAGGACGGCAGCCGCGGCCGCGGCGAAGTCCGCGCGCGACGCCGAGGCGACCCGACCGTCACCGGCACTGGTCAGCACGGTGCCCGTCTGGGCCGCCTGCTCGAGCGTCGAGCGGTAGTTCTCGTGGTACCAGTTGTTGCGCAGGATGGTCCAGGTCAGCCCGGACGCGCGCAGGACGTCCTCGGTGGCCGCGTGGTCGGGCGACATGGTCCACGGCGTTCCCGACGCCTTCGGGGCGCTCGTGTAGACGACGCGGCGGACGCCGGCCGCGCGGGAGGCCTCGATGGCGCGGGTGTGCTGCGCGACGCGAGACCCGGGCGTGCTCCCCGAGACGAGCAGGACGGTGTCAGCGCCGGCGAACGCGGCCTCGAGGGTCGACGGCTCGTCGTAGTCGGCGACCACCGCCCGCACGCCCAGGTCGGCGATCCGCCCGGTGCTGCGTCCGGTGGCGACGATCTCACCGGCGGGGACGCCTGAGGCGAGCAGGTCCTCGACGACGAGACGGCCGAGGTGACCGGTCGCTTCGGTGATGACGACAGACATGGTGGACCCTCCGTGGATCCTGCGGTGGTGCGATCGTCGATGCAACACGCCACCGACCGCTCACCTCCCCGGTGTGTCGTGGATCTCGCAGGCTGTGACAGACCCGGCACACCCGGGACTGAACTCTGCGGCCGGACATGCCGATGTTCGAGGGGTAGACGCC
>CAVWCB010000011.1:0-34297 GCA_963753425.1 uncultured Actinomycetota bacterium | reverse complement strand
GTGGACGTCCTCGTCGTCGACCGGCACGAAGACCTCCGCGATGCCTGCCTCGGCGGCCTGCTCCCGGAGCACCGCGACGAGGTGCCCGCCGATGCCCCGGCGGCGGTGGTCCTCGTGCACGGCAAGGTCGTAGACGAGGAGCTCCGCGGAGTCCGACCGGGTCATCGGGATCGTGTGCGCCGTGATCCCACCGACCACCCGGTCGTCCTCGATCGTCGCGATCGCCCAGAAGGAGGTCGAGCCCAGCAGCTGGCCGACGTACTCGTCGCTGAGCGGCTCCGCCGCCTCCTCGAACACGGCCGCCATCATCGCGAACAGCTCGCGTGCCTGCTGCTCGTCACCGCGGCCGAGCCGCCTCGTCGTCACCGCCGTGCCCTCTGCTCGAGGGGTGGCTGGCGCGCGGAGGCTGAACTCGTTGCCGTCGGGATCGGCCAGCTCGACGCGGCCGTCGTCGTGACGCAGGGGTGTGGCGCCCAGCGCGATGAGCCGCTCGATCTCGGCGTTCAGGTCGCCGTCGACGACAGCGAGGTCGAAACGCTGACGGTTCCGCCCAGGCTCTCGTGGCATGGGCGGTCCGTCCCACGAGACCTTCGTGCCGCCGCGCGGTGACTGGACGGCGGTCTGCAGACCCTGATCCCAGACCAGCGGCCAGCCGAGAACCTCGGACCAGAACCGGCCCGCGTCCCGGGTGCCCGTGCAGGTGAGCTCGCCGAGGAAGCCGCACCCGGCGAGGAAGGCATTGTCGGGTTCGATCACGCACAGCTCGTTGCCCTCGGGATCGGCCAGGACCACGTGTCCCTCCTGCGGGAGCTGTCCGACGTCGAGGTGAGTGGCACCGAGCGCGAGGGCCTCGGCGACGATCCGCCGCTGGTCTTCGGGGCTGGTGCTGGTCAGGTGCAGGTGCATCCGATCCCGGCCGGTCTTCGCCTCCGTGCTCGGGACGAAACGCAGGCCGAGCTGGACCTGCGACCCGGGCAGCAGGACACCGGAGCCGTCGTCGACCGCCTCGCGGCCCAGGACGTCGCCCCAGAATCGCGCCAGGCGAGCGGGGTCGCGAGCGTCGACGGTCAGAGCCGTCAATCGAGCAGCCACGCGTGCACGCTAGGTCAGGGGCGCCGGGCGGGCAAAGACTTTGTTCATCGCTCGCTCGATGGTGTCTGATCACCGCATGGCAATCGAGCTCAGCACGCCGGCCGTCGAGCAGCTCGGCGAGGTCGTGGAGGCGCTCCGGGACTGGCAGCACGACGACGCGCCGATGCAGCTGCATCCGGGCGACCTCGGCTGGTACTGGCAGTTCGGCGCGGAGGCGGTGGCGGCGGCGGTGCGCACGTGGCGCCGGGGCGGCGAGCTCGCGGCCGTCGGGTTCCTCGACGGCCCCGAGGTCCTGCGGTTGACCGTCGCGCCCGAGCTCGTCCGCGACGAGGAGCTCGCCCAGCGGGTGGTCTCCGACGCCGGCGATCCTGACGGCCGGGTCCTGCCCTCCGGCGAGGTGTCCGTCGAGTCCCCGAACGGCAGCCGGGTGCAGGACCTCTTGTCGGACGTCGGCTGGCGCGCCGGCGAGCCGTGGACGCCGCTCCGCCGCGACCTCACGGAACCGGTCCCGGACTCGGGTCTGCGGATCGAGCTCGTCACGCTCGGTCACGAGTCCGAGTTCACCGCCGTGCACCGGTCGGCCTGGGGCAGCGGGCGGTTCACCGACGAGCTGTGGCGCACGATGACGACCGGGCTGCCGTTCGTCGACGGTCGGTGCCTGCTCGCCTACGACGACCGCGGCGAGGCGGTCGCTGGCGTCACGGTCTGGTCCGCCGGGGTGGGCAGGCCGGGGCTGCTCGAGCCGATGGGCGTCCATGCGGAGCATCACGGCCGCGGCTACGGCCGGGCGATCTGCGTCGCCGCGGCCGCCGAGCTGCAGGCGCTGGGTTCGTCGTCGGCGCTCGTCTGCACCTTGAGCTCCCTGACCCCGGCCGTTGCCACCTACCGCTCGGCCGGCTTCCAGCGGCTGCCCGAGCGGCTGGACCGGACCCGAGCCGCCTGACCGGACAGGGCGCCGCACCCGGAGGAGTGCGGCGCCCTGCCCGGGGCTGATCAGGAGACCGTGCAGGCCACCCCGTTCACCGTGAAGGCGGTCGGGGCGGTGTTGGTCCCGTTGTGCGACCCGTTGAACCCGATGTCCGCACTCGCGCCCGGGGCAAGGGTGGCGTTCCACGACAGACCGGTCGCGGTCACGACGGCACCCGTCTGGGCCCACGTCGCGCTCCACCCCTGGGTCACCTGCTGGCCCGAGGGGAACGAGAAGCGCAGGTTCCACGTCAGCGGGGTGGTCGACGTGTTCGTGATCTTCACGCTGCCGGTGAACCCGCTGCTCCAGCTGTTGGCCGAGTACGCCACGGCGCAGCTGCTGGTCGTGGCGATCGGCAGCTGTGGTGAAGGTGACCGACGCGCTCGCCGCCGACACGTTGCCGGCGCCGTCCTTGGCCCGCACCGCGTAGGTGTACGCGGTGCTCGCCGTCAGGCCGGTGAGGGCGAACGTCGTCCCCGTGGCGGTGCCGACCACCGTGGAACCGCGCAGGACCTCGTAGCCGGCCAGGCCGCTGCCGCCGGAGTCCGTCGACGCCGCCCAGGTGAGGGTGGCGCCCGTCTGCGTGATCGCGGAGGCCACCGGGGTGCCGGGGACCGTCGGGGCGGTGGTGTCGGACGCGGCCGTCGTCGTGAAGGTGACCGGCGCCGAGGTGGCCGACAGGTTTCCGGACACGTCCTTGGCCCGTACGGCGTAGGTGTACGCGGTGCCCGCCGTCAGCCCCGTCAGGGCGAACGTCGTCCCCGTCGCCGTGCCGACCACGGTGGAACCGCGCAGGACGTCGTACCCGGCCAGCGCGTAGGTGCCCGCGGTGGAGGCCGTCCACGTGAGGGTGGCCCCGGTGGACGTGATCGCCGAGGCGACCGGCGTGCCCGGTGTGCCGGGGAGCACCACCTGGGTGGCCGGCGCCGTCGTGAAGGTGCCGGCGGCCGAGGCGGCCGAGACGTTACCCGCGACGTCCTTGGCCTTGACCGCGTAGGAGTACGCGGTGCTCGGCGTCAGGCCGGAGAGCACGGTCGACGCGCTGGTGGTCGAGGCCACGAGCGTCGACGTGGTGCCCTGCACCCGGTAGACGTCGTAGCCCGCGACCCCGCTGCCCGCGTCGGTCGACGCGGCCCAGGCAAGGGTCGCGCCGGTCGACGTGATGCCGGTCGCGGTCGGCGTGCCCGGCACGCTCGGTGCCGTGGTGTCGGTGACCGTGCCGGTCGGCTCGGTGCCCCAGATGAGCTTGCCGCCGTCGTAGAGCGTGATCGCCTTGGTCTTGGCGAGCACCGTGCCGAGCCCCGCGAAGGAGGGGTCGTTGGCGGCGTTCCACGTGGAACCGCCGCTGACGCGGAACTGGATCTCGCGCCGGTGCTGCGACTGGCCGCCGGGGTAGATGTTCTGCCCCACGCAGCTGATCTCCGCGTAGTAGAGGCCGCCGCCCGCGCTGACCGGCTTGGCCGTCTGCGGTCCGCACTCGCTGTAGTTCGCCGAGACGGTGAGGTTGGCCGCCGAGTCGCCCGCGTCGAGCGTGAACCAGTACCGCAGGGTGCCGTTCTTCAACGACCGCGCCGGGAACGCCGACTGGTTGCGGATCATCGCCTTGACCTCGGTGAACGTGCTCCCGGGGGGCTGGTTGAGCATGGCCTCGACGAAGATCTCGTCGCCGTCGGGCTGCTCGGCGACCGGGAAGTTCGCCAGCGCGGTGCCGCCGTACTCCTGGGTGAGCCGGGCGAGCGCGCTGGAGAAGCCGGCGTTGTAGTCCGTGGCCACCTCGTTCGAGGTGTAGTCGGTCCGGCTGTCGGTGTAGGCGTCGTTCGCCGACGACGGTCCGCCGACCAGCGCGCCGTACAGGACGTGCCGCGTCGCCACCGGGTCGGCGATCGAGTCGAGCCACGAGCCGTGCGCCGTCCGGTGGTGCGGGCTCTTCGGCGGGTTGGTGCCGAACCCGACCACGAAGCTGGACTTGCGGGGGTTGTCACCGAGCGCGTAGTTGATCTGCCGCACGCCGAAGTCGTGGTACCTCGCCTTGCGCGTGGCGTCGGTGAGCCAGTCGGAGTAGACGAGGGCGACGAACGAGGTGTTCGCCGCGTAACGCAGCGACCCCCACGAGTCGAGGACGGCCTCGCCGCCCGGCGAGTACGGCACCCGCTGCCCGTTGACCCCGACGGTCCAGTAGTCCAGCCAACGGTTGGCGTCGTCGATGTACTGCTGCTTGCCCGTCTCCATGGCCAGCAGCGCGTACATGGCGTACGTCTTGTCGTCCCACGCGACCGTCCACTTGTACGAGTGGGTCGTCGTCTGGTTCTCGACGCTCAGCTTGGTGTACGCCGCCTCGGCCTTGGCCAGGTACGTGGCGTCGCCCGTCGCCTTGTAGAGCCAGTAGGCGCCCCAGACCAGCTCGTCCTGGTAGCCGGACCACGACTTGTAGTACGCGGCGGCCGCGGTCACGCAGTCCGAGTACGCGCCGCGGTAGGTGTCCGCGAACGTGTAGAGCTGCTTGGCGTGCGTCAGGAGCTTCGCCGAGTACGTGGGGTCGTCGGTCTTGAACACGATCGCCGACGAGGCCAACGCCGCGGCGGTCTCGCCCGCCACGTCGGACCCGGGGCAGGACGGGCTGACCTTGTAGGACGGCCGCGCCATCGTCATGACCTCGGCGGGACCCCACCACTTGTGGTCGGCCTCGCCGTCGCCCACCTGCACGTACAGCTCGTTCGGCGCGGTGTGCGCCTTGACGAAGTAGTCGTCGGCCCAGCGCAGGTTGTCCTTCAGCTCGTCGAGCTGCCCGGCCTTGGTGTACCCCTGCGGCGAGGCGATGGCGCCCCACGCGAGCATCGTCGCGCTGAACGCCATCGGCAGCCCGAACTTCACGTGGTCGCCGGCGTCGTACCAGCCTCCGGTCAGGTCCTTGCCGACGTCGGCACCGTCCGTCATGCCGGAGTCGCCGCGCCAGGACACCGGGTTGTCGGCCGGCAGGTCGCCGGAACGCTGTGCCTCGTAGAAGAACATCGACTTCTGGAGCGCCTCGGCGTAGTTGTACGTCGGGTCGGCGGCGACTGCGGCACCGGCCAGCGGCGCGACCAGCAGTCCGGCCGCCACGGTCAGGGCGGTACTGCAGGCGATCGCGACGCGACCGCGGGTGACAGGGCGGTGCATGGGGTCCTCTTCCACGGCACTGGGGACGACGGGAGTTGGCAGGGCGCCCCGACGTCACCTCGCTGCGGCCCGGGACGACGCGCTTCGCGCATCGTGGCCAGCACGTTCCCGGGGGGTCAATCGCCAAAACGTTTAGGGGCACAGACGCGGCGCTGAGGTCAGGATGCGGCTACGGGCCGGTCGGTCGGGACGTCGCCGTCGGACGGTGACAGCGCGCGCCTCCACAAGAGCACGAACAGCAGGACGACCGTGAGCCCGATGGTGTTCAGGATCGTGATCGAGACCGTGACCAAGGGGTCGGCGACGAAGGGGAAGATCATCATCAGCAGCATCGGAGCGATGTTGCGGACCGCTGTGGTGATCTCGCTGGCATGCCGGACCCCCACGTCCTTGATGCGCAGGCCCGTGACGAGCAGGTAGCCGCACCCGAGGCCGATGAACGGGCCAGCGATGGCCGCGATGTAGCTCTTGGTGCCCCAGGTCTGCACGAAGAGGTCCCAGTAGGCCACCAGCGTGAAGTTGAGATTGAACAGCAAGCACAGGATGGCCACGCGCACTGCCCAGCGGATCAACGGGGGCGTCAGGTCAGGCCACCAGCGCCTGAAGGCGCACCCCAGGATCATGGGAAGGAGCAAGAAGAGCAGCAGGGGCCAGGCGATGTCCCACGCGGAGGGCTCGAGCGTTGCGTCGACGGCCTTGATGGCGAAGGGCAGGCCCACCGGGAGCGCGATGATCGTGCCGAGGGTCAGCACCACCAGAAGCGTGGTGGCGATGCTCGCATCGGCCTTGGCCAGCTTGGCCAGGACGGGAGCGAACGGCATGCCCGCGCACAGCGCCGCGATGCAGAACCCGACCTTGATCTCGCCCGGGATCGAGGAGGCCACCGTCACCAGGTAGCCGACGAACACCACCGGGATCACCACGAAGTTGATCACCAGCACCCAGGCGGCGATCTTCCAGTGCGCGGCGGCCTCCGCCACCACCTTGCCGACCGACAGGCGCAGGCCCAGACCGAACGAGTTCAAGATCACGAAGAGCACGCCGAACCCGTTGATCAGGTCGGCCGCGTCCAATGGCGTTTTCACGTGTACCCGCTCTCGCGATGAAACGAATCTCATCTGGCCCCTGGTCGGTGAGCCGGGGTCGGCGTTGCGCCGTCGTCCGACTCGGCGGCCGAGGGCGCGCCGCCACAGGACACTCTGCCGCAAGAGGGGCGCATCTGACACGCACATCGTGACGAACGTCCGATGGCGCGGGCGTCCTGAGCACGGATAGCCCGCGTTCGTCTCGACTGTGGAAAGGCATTTCCGAGAGAAATGCGCTCCTAAACGTTTTGCCGGTAATCGCCCGCAATAGCGTGTGGTCATCGCTCGGGCAACGACGCCACGACCGGCAGCGGCCCGCGACGGACACCTCCGTGCCGGCACGCGCCCGCACCGCTGGCGTCCCCGACCAAGGAGATGCACGTGCGCAGACCGAAGAAGTGGCTCGCGGCGGGACTGGCCGTCCTGGCGCTGAGCTTCGCCACGGTGGTCACCGACGCCGTCGTCGCGCCGCGACCGGCCGAGGCCCTCGCGAACGGCGTAGCGCGAACTCCTCCCATGGGCTGGAACACCTGGAACACGTTCGGCTGCAACATCAACGAGACGCTGATCCACCAGATGGCCGATTCGATCGTCAGCACCGGCCTGCGCGACCTCGGGTACAAGTACGTCGTCGTCGACGACTGCTGGTTCAACCCGAACCGCGACGGGCAGGGCAACCTCCAGGGCGACTCGCAGCGGTTCCCCAGCGGCATGAAGGCGCTCGGCGACTACCTGCACGCCCGCGGCCTGCGGTTCGGCATCTACCAGGTGCCGCTGGACAAGACGTGCGCGCAGTACTTCAACAGCTACCCCGGCGCCACCGGCAGCCTCAACCACGAGTACCAGGACGCCCGGCAGTTCGCCGCCTGGGGCGTCGACTACCTCAAGTACGACTGGTGCTCGCCCACGGGGTCCATCTCCGAGCAGGTCTCGCGGTTCAGCATCATGCGGGACGCGCTGGCGTCCACGGGCCGGCCGATCGTCTACAGCATCAACTCGAACAGCGTGCACTCCAAGACGGGACCGCAGCGCAACTGGAGCGACGTGGCCAACCTGTGGCGCACCACGGAGGACATCCAGAGGGCGTGGGACACCGGCCAGACGAACGGCTACCCGATGGGAATCCAGAACATCGTGAACGTCACGGTGCCCCTGGCCGGGTACGCGGGTCCGGGCGGGTTCAACGACCCCGACATGCTCGAGGTCGGCAACGGCGTCCTGACGGACACCGAGATGCGCAGCCACTTCGCCCTGTGGAGCGTCATGGCCTCGCCGCTCATCATGGGCAACGACGTGCGCTCCGCGAGCAGCGCGACGATGACCATCCTGAAGAACGCCAACCTGATCGCGATCAACCAGGACTCCTTGGCTCGCCAGGCGGTCCAGGTGTCCAACGACGGCACGCGCCGCGTTCTGGCCAAGCCCCTCGCCAACGGTGACGTCGCGGTCGCCCTGTTCAACCAGGGCGGCTCGACGACGACGATCTCGACCACGGCCGCGGCGGTCGGCAAGGGCGGCAGCTCGTTCACGCTGCGGGACGCGTGGACCAACGGCACCTCGACCAGCACAGGGACCATCTCCGCGAGCGTCCCAGCGCACGGCACCGTGGTGTACCGGGTCAGCGGCGGTGGAACCACCGATCCCCCGCCCACCACCGGCACGTTCCACCTGCGGAGCGCATCCGCCGGGTTGTGCCTCGACCTCGACCACGCCAACACGGCCAACGGCACCGGCGCGTTGATCTGGACCTGCAAGGACTCGGCCAACCAGCAGATCACCCAGGACGGCCAGACGCTGCGGATCCTCGGCAAGTGTCTCGACATCGCCCCGAGCGCGGTCAACGGCACCCGGGTGCAGGTCTGGGACTGCAACGGCGGCACCAACCAGCAGTGGACCCTCAACAGCAACGGCACCGTGAGCAACGTCCGGTTCCCGGGCCTGTGCCTGGACGTCAACAACGGCGGCACCGCGAACGGCACGAGCGTCATCGTGTGGTCGTGCCATGGCAACACCAACCAGCAATGGAGCCGGTCATGACACGACTTCGGTCCGCCCTCGCGGTGCTCGTCGCACTCGTCTGCGCGATCACCCTGCTCCCGGCCCCCGCGCAGGCGGACAACCCGATCGTGCAGAACATCTACACGGCCGACCCGGCACCGCTGGTCTACGGCGGGCGGGTCTACCTCTACACGGGGCACGACGAGGACGCCTCGACGTACTTCACCATGCGCGACTGGCGCGTCTACTCCACGACAGACATGGTCAACTGGACCGATCACGGCTCCCCGATGTCGCTGGCGACCTTCGCCTGGGCGGACGCGAACGCGTGGGCGGGCCAGGTCGTCGCGCGCAACGGCAAGTTCTACTGGTACGCCCCGATGCGGCAGCGGTCGAACGGTTCCATGGTCATCGGGGTCGCCGTCTCCGACAGCCCCACCGGTCCGTTCCGCGACGCGATCGGCCGGCCGCTGGTGGGCAACGGCCAGATCGACCCGACGGTCATGATCGACGACGACGGCCAGGCGTACCTGTACTGGGGCAACCCCGATCTCTGGTACGTCCGGCTCAACGCGGACATGACCTCGTACTCGGGCAGCCCGACGAAGATCGCACTCACCACTGCCGGCTTCGGCACCCGCACCGGCAACGCCAGCCGCCCGACCCTCTTCGAGGAAGGGCCCTGGGTCTACAAGCGCAACGGCCTGTACTACAACGTGTTCGCGGCCAAGTGCTGCTCCGAGTTCCTCGCCTACTCGACCTCGCCCAGCCCGACCGGCCCGTGGACCTACCGCGGGACGGTGATGCCCACCACGGGCAGCAGCTTCACCAACCATCCCGGAGTGATCGACTTCAACGGCGGGTCCTATCTCTTCTACCACAACGGCGCCCTGCCCGGAGGTGGCGGATACACCCGGTCCGTGGCCGTCGAGAAGTTCAGCTACGGCGCCGACGGCTCGATCCCCACGATCAACATGACCACGGCCGGCGTACCGCAGGTGCGCACGCTCGACCCGTTCGTCCGGCAGGAGGCCGAGACCATCGCCTGGGGCTCCGGGATCGAGACCGAGCCGTCCAGCGCGGGCGGGATGAACGTCGGCTTCATCGACAACGGTGACTACCTCAAGGTCAAGGGGGTCGCCTTCGGCACCGGCGCGGCCTCGTTCTCGGCGCGGGTGGCCTCCGCCACCAGCGGCGGGCGGATCGAGGTGCGGCTGGACAGCGCCAGCGGCTCGGTCGTCGGCACCTGCACCGTCGCCGGCACCGGCGGCTGGCAGACCTGGACCACCACCACGTGCCCGGTGACCGGAGCCACCGGTACCCATGACCTCTATCTCCGCTTCGTCGGCGGGAGCGGCAGCCTGTTCAACATCGACTGGTGGCAGTTCGGCGCCGGGGGCAGCACCACCCCGACGTCGTACCGGATCGCCAACCGCAACAGCGGGCAGGTGATGGACGTCCAGGCGCCGAACCTCGACGATCTCGCGGTGATCGGCCAGTGGTCGAACAACGGCACGGCGTGGCAGCAGTGGCGGTTCCTCGACGCCGGCAGCGGGAACGTGCGGCTGCAGAGCGTCAACAGCGGCAAGTGCGTGGACGTCACCGGCGCCTCGACCGCCGACGGCGCAGCGGTCATCCAGTACACCTGCCACGACCGCGCCAACCAGGTGTTCACCTGGCGCTCGACCGGCGACGGCTACGCGAACCTGGTGAACCTCAACAGCAACAAGTGCCTCAACGTGGTCGGCGGTTCCACCGCTCTGGGCGCCAAGCTCGAGCAGCGGACCTGCAGCTCCGCGACGAGCATGCAGTGGTCCCGCTCCTGAGGCGGGACTCCACTCCGACGGCTACCGGGGTGCGGGGACCGGCAGCCAGTGGACGTCCGGGAGGTCCCCGAAACGTGCGTGTGCGTCAGCGGACATCACGGTGCGGGAGTGCTCGGTCGCGGTGGCAGCGATGATCAGGTCGTGCGCCCCGCGTGCTCGCCCGGTGCGACGGGTGTGGGCAAGGAGTCGGCCGTGCGCCACGGCGGTGTGCCGGGTGTAGTCCAGGACGGGAACCGCCGACACGATCGCGTCCAGGACCGCTTGGCGGGCCGCCGCCCGAGCCGGGGTGTCGGCAAGCTCGATGCCCGTGCGGAACTCGGCGACGGTGACCGCCGCGATCGCGAGGTCGTCCTGCGCGAGCGCGGAGCGGTCCAGCGTGCCGCGTTCGAACGCGATCAAGGAGTTGGTGTCGAGGATCAGGCGTCGGACCACGGGTCGCTCTCCGGCGTGGTCAGCAGATCGTTCGCGGCCGTGATGTCTGCCTCGAACGAGTCGTCCAGAGATGCGTCCAGTGCGTCGAGAGCAGCACCCAGTGCGTGACCCGTGGCGACGGGGACCGGCCGGATCTCGGCGACCGGAACTCCGCCGCGTGTGATGGTGATGGTGTCGCCGTGCTCGACCGCGTCGAGCACGTCGGAGAAACCTCGAGACGCGTGCGTCGCGGTGATCGTTCGCATGGGCGCATGCTATCAGATAGTCTGATTCACGCCGCGAGGTCCGGGGGCGCCGTGCGATCGGCACCCCCGGACCTCAAGATCACGACGTCACCGCTGCAAGGTCAGCAGACCCGGGCGGTACGGCAGCAGGCCGTAGTCGCCACCCGAGCTGGGCGAGCGACCCTGGTAGAGCAGCTGCAGGTTGCACGCGTCGATGGTGTTGGTCTGGTCCGCGCTGGTGCGGATCAGCTCGCCGTGGCTGATGTCGTTGGTCCACGTCGCCCCGCTGTTGGCCTTGCCCGCGAACGGGTTGCTCTCGGAGGCCGCCTGCGGGGTCCAGCTGACCCGCCCAGGCTGCTGGCCGTGAAGGAGCGGAAGTAGCGCCCGTTCGCGCCGATGGCCTCCACGATCATCAGGTACTGGTTCTGGCCGGCGACCTTGTAGACCTGCGGCGCCTCGAACAAGTTGTTCGTGGAGTCGCTCATCACGACGGTCGAGGACGACCCGAAGCTGCCCGGGAAGTTCCCGATCGGCATGCTGGCCCGGTAGATCTTGCCGTTGTCGCCGGCGAAGAACAGGTACATGTTCTGGCTGTCACCGATCACCGTCTGGTCGATCGGACCCGTCCCGGACCCGGTGATGCTGCCCGAGAACAAGGTCTGCTGGGCGGACCAGCCGTTCGCGTTGGTCGGGTCGTTGGAGGTCCGGTAGGAGAACGCGGTCCCGCCCCACTGGTAGGCCAGCACCCAGATGCTCTTGGGTGCGAAGTAGAACAGCGACGGCGCCACGGTCCCCGACGACATCCCGGTCTGGGTGGCCGAGCCCAGGTCCGACCAGTTGCTCACGAGGCTGAAGTTCATCGAGCCCCAGCTCGACCCGTTGTCGTGGGTCGTGGCGTAGACCAGGTGCTTGCCGTTGTACTCCGCCGTGGTGAAGTCCTTCAGCGACGCCCACCCCGACTTCGGCGTTGGCCAGCGAACCGGTCGAGCTCCACCGGTACGACGACGGCAGGGTGCACGAGCCGGTCGGCGGCGGCGTCGTGCGTGCCGCCGACCCGGACGAGCTGCCACTGCTGGTTGCTGCCGTTCCAGTCGGTGTACTGGACGATGTTCCCGCCGTCCGCGGTGGAGGCGCCCTGCACCTCGACCGCCTTGCCGCTGTTGCGGCTGATCAGCTGGATGTAGCCGTCGATGTCCTGGAGGCTGAACTGCTGGTTGGCGCCGTTGTTGTCCGTCCACTGGGTGATCACGGCACCGTCGGCGGTGGACTTGCCGGTGACGTCGAGCATCTTGCCGGACAGCCGCGACCTGAGCCGGTAGTAGCCGCTGCCGGAGTCGACGAACTGCCACTGCTGCTGGGCGCCGTCGTTGCGGGACCACTGGGTGATCCGCGCACCGTCGTTGGTGGCGAGGTTGTACACGTCGAGGGCCTTGCCGCTGTTGCGGTTGACCAGCACGTACGACGCGTTGGTGTCCACGGTGGCCGCTGCGGCCGAGGTGGCCGGCACCACCGCCAGGGCAGCGCCGACCAGCGCGACGGCGATCGCGGCGACCAGGCCGGTCGTCCGGCGACGACCTGTAGGGGAGGACGTCATCGTCTGCTCCTTTCCATTGAGGGGACAGTCAGCGCGTGCGCGACGCGCGTCGGCTCATCGACGAGTCGATGTGAGCGCTAACATGCCCCGCCATCGATCCCAGGACCTGGCGTCGCCGCGGCCCTCCAGACCAACGGCCTAAACGGTTCGTCGACGAGCATCGGCCCAACCGCACGCCTCGCCAACGACGAACCGTCAGCGCACCCGCAGCACCTGGCCGAGCCGCTCGCGGCGACGGGCGGAGGACTCGATCGCGACGACCACCAGCACGGTCACCGTGACGAGCCCGACCGGCACGATCGCCCACCACGGCAGCACCACGCCCGGGTCGTTCGCCTGGCCGGTGACGAGCCGCAGCGCGAGCGGCGCGACGAGCACGCCGACCAGAAGCACGCCGAGCAGCACGCCGCCCGCCGCGGCCACCAGCGTCGGTGGCAGCAGCTCACCGGCGGCGACCCGCGCCGTGCCCCGCCCGCGCAGGCCCAGCACCCGCGCCGTCGCCAGGGAGCGGGCGCGCCCGGGCGCGGAGGCCGCCGCGTCCAGCACGACGACGAGCGCCGCGAGGGCACGCGCACATGACGGCGACCAGGAGGACGAGCATCAGCAGCCCGCCGACCAAGGGGTCGGACCGCCGGTCGGCGAGCCACTGCGTGCGGGCCAGGACGGTCCCGTCGACGTCCGCGGCGGCCGTGCGGGCCGCGCCGGGCGCCTCCGGGCCGACGGCCCAGACGGTGTTCGGGTCCGCCACCGCCCGTTCGGTGTCGGGCTGGGAGTCCGTCTGCTCGGCCCGGGCGACGTCGATGGCGCGCACGACCGCGATGAGCGCTGCGCGATCCACCACGATCGTCGGACCGGCGTCCGACCCGTCGCTCTGCTGGGCGGGCAGCGCGGGCATCCGTCCCACGGGCTCGAGGTCGATGGTCGTGCTGCCCCAGCTCAGTGAGGGCTTGGTCCCGAGCAGCGCGTCGGGGACCAGCGCAGGCAGGGTGCCGACGGTCGTGCGGGTGGTCACCTCGCCGGACGCGTCGGCCAGGACCGCGAGCTCCGGGGCCGCCCCGAACGGCGTGCGAGCGAGCAGGTCTGCGTAGGCCACCGGATCGACCGCGAGCACCCGCACGGAATCGACTGCGCGCACGCCGAAGAGCCTGCTCCGCGCCTGCACCAGTGCGACGGCGGCCGCATCGACACCGTCAGCGTCCGCCAGCTCGTCCGCGACGTCCTGCAGCGCTGGGTCCGGCACGCCGCTGCGGACCACCACGTCGGCCCCGACGCTGTCCCACGAACCGGCCACCTGACCGGCTCGTGCGGTGCTGGCGAGCGCGCCGCAGAGCGCGACGAGGGTGGTGACGACGACGAGCGCCACGAACGGCAGCACCGACCCTGCTGACCGCGCCCGGGCCACGGCGAGCAGCGGCCCGGCCTTGCGGGACCTGCGCGCAACACGCAGCGCACCGTCCAGCAGCAGGGGGACGGCGCGCCACAGCAGCAGAGCGCCGGCCGCGGCGGCGAGCACCGGCGCCGCCGCGAGCAGCAGGTCGGCGGGACCGGACACCGACGCGGCGCCGCGTTGGCGCAGGGCGACCAGCGCCGCGATCGCGAGCACGACCAGCGCGGCCTCGATCGACACCCGCCGCACCGTCCGGACGCGCTGGGCGAGCCGGCGGCTGTGCCGGTCGGTCGGGACGCGTCGCGCGTCGCTGCGGGACGCCGCCACCGCCGCGAACACGGGCGGGGCGAGCACGCCCACGACCACCACCACGACCACCCCGGGCCAGGTCACCGCGCCCGGAGCCGCGAGGGCGCCGAGCGTCAGACCCACCGCGGCTCCCACCCCGACGACCACCGCCGACTCGACGCCGGCACCCGCGGCGATGCCGGCGAGCGAGGAGCCACGGGCCCGCATCGTCCGCAGGGCGCTCGAGCGGCGGCGCGCGAGGAGGTCGGCCGCGACCAGCAGCACCAGCACGGCGCCGCCCGCCAGCCCGGCGAGCACCACGAGCGCCTGGGACCACGTCGCGGCCACGCGCGCACGCACCTTGGTGAGCACCGGGTCCAGTCCCGACGTCACGGTCGGTCCTTCCCCGCGGATCTCCAGCAGATCAGGCGACGCCTCGAGCGCCGCGATCTGCGTCAGCAGGGGGCCGGAGCTGGCGTAGTCGACCGCCTGCGGATCCACCGGGAACCGGAACGTGCGGGTGACGCCATCAGGTTCGAGCCACGAGCGCGCCACCGGGAGCGAGGCCGCGGACAGCAGTCCCCCCACCACGGTCGACTGCTCTCCGCTCGCCCCGACCACTCGCGGTTGCAGCACCTCCGGACGCGCGGTCCAGACGGGGTCCGCCGGGTCCTTGGCCTCGAACACCCCCGTGACCAGCACCGGGATCTTGTAGTGGTCGGACGTGACCGCCTCGAAGGTGTCTCCGACCCCGACGTCCAGCACCTTCGCGACGTCCTGCGACAGGGCGATCTGCACGGCGTAGTCCGGGCCGGGGCCGCCGGGCGCGGCTCCCGCGAGCCACCTGACGGCCGGCTCGTGTCCCGCCCACAGGTAGCTCATCCACAGGATTCCGCCGGTCGGCAGCCCCGGCGTGCTGAGTGTGAGATCGGTGCCGGTGGCGTCGGCGATCACCGGTTGAAGAACGGGCTTCAGTGACGCCGGCACCGCGGCCTCGATCCGACGCGCAGCGTCGTCGACGCCCGCCGTGGTGTCCGTCGGCCCGGCGTCCGGGTCGGACGCGCCGGCGCCATAGGTGCTGGTGGCGACGAGGGAGGCGGCCGGGCCGGCCTGGACGACGGCGGCCCGCACGGCGGTGTCGGCCCGATCGTTCAGCAGCCGGGGCATCGCGTCGGTGAGGCCCACCGCGAGCGCGACGACGAGCCCGGTGACGAGAAGTGGCCACAGGTCGGCGCGGGCCCGCTGCCAGGCGACCCTCATGCGCCGGGCTCCATCCGCAGCCGGGTGATCGTCGCGCGCCGAACGGCGCGCGACGCGAGGGGGACGACGAGGGCAGAGCACCCGAGCAGCAGGAGCAGCACGGTCGCGAGCTGTGCCTCCCACGGCCAGTGCACGACGACGTCGGGGACAGGCACCAGCCCCTGGGCGGAGACCGCCAGCAGCGGCCCGACGGCCCAGCAGGCGAGGACGCCGAGCAGAGCACCGGCGAGCACCGGCAGCGCGATCAGGACCGACTGCTCGGCGAGCACGGAGCGGAGCACCGAGCGCCGCGGTGCGCCGAGGCCGCGCAGGCGGGCGACATCGACCTCGCGCGCCTCCAGTGCGGTCGTGGTGTGCAGTCCGGTGCCGACGAGCGCGAGCAGGAGGGCGGCGACGACCAGGACCGCGGCCGCGGCCCGCTGCGCAGCGCGCAAGGGTCCGTCGGTGTTCTCGTGTGCCACCGCGACGCGGTCGGTCACCGGGCCGATCCCCTGGGTCTCGAGCGTCGCGGCCGCATCGCTGGGGATCGCCCCGCCGACCCACCAGGCGTCGGTCAGGGTCTCGAGGTTCCCGTGGCTGAGCGCGGCGCGGGACAACACGTCCACGTCGGCCAACACGGCCGGCGCCCGTGGCTGCGACGGGACGTAGGCGGTGAGCCCCGCGACCTTCGCCTGCACGGAGGTCAGACCGAGCGCGAACTGCAAGGGGTCGCCCACCGCCAGCCCCAGCTCGTCCGCCAGCCGCTCCGACACCAGCACGGGCACGATGTCGACGGGGTCGAAGGCGAGCGCTGTGAGGCTTCCGTCGGAGTAGTACAGCCCGGGCAGGTAGGCGTCTCCGTCGAGACTCAGCTGCACGCCTCCGGGTACCTCGGCGGCCGTGATGCCGTCGAGCGAGGCCACGACGTACTCATCGGTCGACGCGAGCGCTGTCGACCAGGTGCCGCCCGACGGTAGCGTCGCGTCCTTCAGCATCACGTCGATGCCGAACCGGGCCGTGCTCTGCTCGTCGGTGTTCCCGACGGCTCCGCCGGCCGTGAGCTTCGCGTCCACAGCCACCACGGTGACGTCCGGCGGCACGGCGACGGACAGCTCCTGGGCGGTGCCGTCGAGGGTCACGGTGCCTGCCGGCAGCGCGGCGCGGGCTCCGTCGCCGTCCTGCACGACGAGGCTCAGGATGGCCGAGATCGGGATGTCGTCGGTGATGTGCCCCGTCACCACCAGGTCGGCGTTCGTCCCGGTCAGCTGCACGCCACCGACGGGACCCTCGGGCACGAGCCCGGAGGTGGCGTCGGACCAGTCACCGGAGGGCAGCCGGCCGCGCAGCACCCCGTCGGCGTCGCTCGTGTCGACTGCGACGAGACGCACGGCCTTGTCGCCACCCTGTGCCCTCGAGCCGAGGGTGATGGGCCGGGTGGTGACGGGGCTGACCTGGCCACCGGTGACCGCGCGCAGCGCCGCACCGCCGCCCAGACCGTCCAGCTGCGCGGGCACGGACAGGTCGGTGCCGACGGTCGCTGCCGCCTGGTCACGCTGCGACTGCTCCCACGTCGCGGCGAACCCGACACCGAACGTCGCGCACGCCGTCGCGAGCACCACGAGGAACGCCGCCGCCGCGCCTTGCGGGCGGCGCGCCACACCCCACGCCGCGAGCGGCAGGATCAGCGACCGGGACGACGCGGCGCGGGTGTCCGCGCGGCGGGAGAGCAGCGGGAGCGGGCGCAGGATGAGCGCCGCGCCCGCGAGCAGGCACAGCACCGGGGCGACGACGACCACGACGTCGGTGGTGGACCCGCTCGAGATCCGGTGCGCGCGCAGCTGCAGGAAGGCGACCGCCGCGAGCACCAGCAGCAACAGGTCGGCGCCGGAGCGGGCGACGACGCCGACGCGGTCCTCGCGGGTGCCGCGCGACGCCGCGGTGCGCAGCCACGGGAGCACGAGCAGCCCGCCCAGCACGAGCGTGACGGTAGCGACCGTCGCGACGAGGGGCACCAGACCGCCCTCCGGCAGGCCCGAGGGGTCGAGGCCGACCGCGTCCGCCAACACCTGGTAGAGCCCGAGCGCGAGCGCGGTCGCCGGGACGATCGCCAGGACGGCGAGCACACCGGCCTCGACGGACGCCTGGGCGACCAGGCGTCCCCGGCCCACCCCCCGAGCGCCGAGCAGCGCCGCCTCGGACCCACGGCGAGCGGCGACCAACCGGGCGGCCAGCACCACGGTCGTCGCGGAGAGCGCGGCGACGAGCAGCGCCACGGCGAGCACGCCGGATCCCGTGACCCCGCCCTGCTGGCGAGCCGACTGGTACGTGCTCGCGAACGGCAGGTCCACCACGACGTTCTGGGTGCGGCCGCCCAGCGCGCTGCGCAGCTGCCCGGTGAGCGCGTCGACGCCCGCGCCGGCACGGCTCAGGTCGGCCGGTTCCGCGAGCGCGAGGTCGGGCTGGACGCGCAGGGTGACCCGCCGCAGCGGGATCTCGCTCGCGGCGACACCGCCGGGCGCGACGACGAACGGGCCGTAGGCGGAGATGTACCCGCGGTAGTTCGGGCTCGCACCGCTGCCGCTCAGCGGATCTTCCGTCCAGGCGCTGCTGGACCGCGGCGTGAACGTCCCCACGACCGTCAGCTCGGAGCCCGGGCCGCCCGGGGTCGCGGCGAGCGTCGTCGTGCTCCCGACGTCGAGCGCCAGCGCGCGCGCCGCCGACGTCGGCAGCGCGACCTCACCAGCCGCAGTGGGCCAGCGGCCCGACGCCAGCGTGCCGCGCGCATCCCGATCGTCGAGCTCCGCGAGGTAGCCGAGACGCAGCGGGCCGCCGTTCGGTGGCAGGTACTGCATCGCCGTCGACGTCCACACGGTCTCGGTCGTCGGGAGGTCGCCGAACGGAGCCGCGAGCAGCGCCGACGCCTCGTCGACCGCCCCGGACGGTTCCCGCGCGGTCGCAGAGACGCGCTCGGCGACGTCCGGGTCGTCCGGGTCCTCCGGGAAGCCCAGCGCGACGCCGACCTGGACGTCGGTACCGGGCGCGCGGACCATCGTGAGCTGCAGCGCCCGTTGCGGGGAGGCCGTCTTGAACAGCACGCACGCGCCGACCAGCGCCGCGCCGGCGATCATGACGGCGAGCACGGCCGCCAGCACGGCGAGCTGCGCGCGCCCGCGGTGCCACAGGAGCTCACGCACGCTCGGCAGCTCCGACCAGCCGACCGTCGACCAGGTGCACAGCGCGGTCCGCGAGCGCGATCATCACCGGGTCGTGGGTCGAGACGAGCGCGGTCATGCCCTCCGCCTCGACCACACCGCGGATCAGCGCCATCACGGCGAGCCCGGTCTCGCTGTCGAGCTGCCCGGTGGGCTCGTCGGCGATCAGGAGCCTCGGCGAACCGGCCAGCGCACGCGCGATCGCGACCCTCTGCTGCTGGCCACCGGACAGCTCGTCGGGCCGCTGCAGCGCGTGGGCGGACAGGCCGACGAGGTCGAGCAGCATCTCGACGCGGCGCTCGCGCTCGGCCACGGGTGTCTCGCGCAGCCGCATCGGGACGCCGACGTTCTCGGCCGCGGTCAGCACCGGGATCAGGCCGAACGTCTGGAACACGAACGCGACCCGGTCACGACGCAGCAGGGCCTGCCCGTCCTCGCTGAGGGCGGCCACGTCGATGTCGTCGACCAGCACGCTGCCCTCGTCGGGACGGTCCAGCCCACCGACGATGTTGAGCAGCGTCGTCTTGCCCGACCCCGAACGCCCGACGAGCGCCACGAGCTCTCCCGGGGCCACGTCGAGGTCGACCCCCCGCAGGGCGTGCACGGCGCCATGGCCGGCCCCGAACGTGCGGTGTACCTCTCGGACCTGCACCGTCGCGCCCGGCTGGGCGCTCGCGGCGCTCGCGGCGCTCACCGGGCCCCGTCGGCGGGCCAGACGGCCAGGTGGTCGGCTTCCAGCGCCAGGCGCACGCGACGGGTCAGGGCGAGGGCGTCGCGGTACTCGCGCGGCACCTGCAGCCGACCGGCCCGGTCCATCACGGCGTACTCCTCGTGCGTGACGTCGCCGCCGGCGTCCCGACGCAGCACCTCGCTGCTCGTGCGCCCGTCCCGGATCGCGACGGTGCGCTCCACCAGCCCGCTGACCGCCGGGTCGTGCGTGACCACCACGACGGTGGTGCCGGACTCCCGGTTCGCGGTGCGCAACGCGTCGAACACCTCCCGCGCCGTGGTGGTGTCGAGCTCACCCGTCGGCTCGTCGGCCAGCAGGAGCTGCGGGCCGTTGGCCAGCGCGGTCGCGATGGAGACGCGCTGCTGCTCGCCACCGGACATCTCCGTCGGCAACCGGTCGGCGACGTGCCCGACGCCGACGAGGTCGAGCAGCTCGTCCGCCCGTGCCGCCCGTTGCCGGCGGGGCGCCGGTCATGGGCAGCGCCACGTTCTGGCGGGCGGTCAGGTACGGCAGCAGGTTGCGCGACGTCTGCTGCCACACGAAGCCGACCATCTCGCGGCGGTAGGCGACCCGCTCCTTGGCGTGCATCGCCATGAGGTCCCACTCGCCCACTCGCACCCGGCCCGCGGTCGGTGCGTCCATCCCGGAGAGCACGGCCAGCAGCGTCGACTTCCCCGAACCGCTGGCTCCGACGACCGCGACCATCTCGCCCTTGTCGACCAGCAGATCCAGTCCCTGCAGGGCCTGGACCTCGACGCTGCCCGACTGGAAGATCCGCACGAGGTTGTCGCAGGCGATGAGCGCGTCGTGCCCGAACTGCGCGGGCCGCGCGGCGCCTCCGCCCAACGCCTCGAGCGTGCTCTCAGACACCGGTGTCTCCCTCCGTTGGACGACCGTCCACCCCGCAGGGTAAGGCCCAACCCTGTCGTCCGAGGAACAAACAGGTTGATCCATTCCGGCGCACCCAGGGGTCATGTGTCCAGGTCGGACCGTCAGAGACCTGTCGTCGCAGGATGCGGGAGCACCGCCACAGACGGACGATGGGATCGGCCGAAGCAGTCTCACGCTTCTCGAGCACGAGCATGAGGATGTCGACATGGGTGACGACGACAGCAAGACGACGGTGGACACGAGCGAAGACTCGGGGTCGACCGACTCGGGTAGCTGGCACGAGAAGAAGGTGACCAAGAAGACGACGTCGACCAGCTCGACCGACGAGCACACCGGCGACGCGTGACCGGTCCAGCTGCGTAGCTTCGCCGTTCAGCTTCACCGACCAGCGGAACCGGCAGGGAGGTCGCCACCATGGCGCTCACCATCATCGTGATCGTGGTCGTCTCGGCCGCACTCATTGCCGGTGCCGCCTGGGGAATCTACGGCGCACTCCCGAAGGAGCTGGAAGGGCTTCATCGTCGCCCTCGCCGGCGGAGCCCTCATCGTCTCCACCGTGCTCGAGCTGATCGACCCCGCGACGGACGTCGCCCCTCTGTGGGGCGTCGCCGCGTGCGTACTGGCCGGTGCGGCCGCTTTCGTCGTTCTCGACGTCATTGTCAAGCGACGGTTCGGTTCCGACAGCGGCGGCGGACTGCTCGCTGCGATCACCCTCGATGGCATACCCGAGAACCTCGCGCTCGGCGTCGCGCTCATCGGCGTGGCACCGCTGCACGTCGCCTCGCTATCGGGCTCCATCCTCTTGTCCAACCTGCCCGAGGCGGCCGGGGGCGCCCGCAGCATGGCGGAAGGGCGGTCGCGAGCGAAAGTTCTCGGGTTATGGTCCGCCACCGCTGGTCTGCTCGCGGCGGCTGCCTTGGCTGGCAATCTCCTGCTCGTCGGGTGTGCCGGACGTCGCGCTGGCACTCATCCGGTGCGTGGCTGGTGGGGCGGTCACAGCCTCGCTCGCGACCGAGGTCTTCCCCAAGGCGTTCAAGGAAGACCACTACATGACCGGCATAGCGACCGCGCTCGGAGTCATGCTCGCGATCGCCCTCGGCCAGCTGGGCTGACGCACAGACAGAGCTGACCGCAGAGCGTCGCGGCCCCCGCACCGCCACCGCTCGCAGTCACCCGCCTCCGATGCGGCCGACGAGGATGCTGGTCACGATGACCGAGGTGATGGTGACCGTGGCGAAGCCGGCGACGATCATCTTGGGCAGGATCTCGTGCTCGATGGCGGCGGTCTCCTCGGGTGACTCACCGGCACCGCGGGCGGCCTCTTGGGCCAGGATCATGGTGCCGGGAAAGCCGTAGAGCGAGGTCAGCCCGATCGCCACGGACATCGGGACGCTGTAGCCGAGCAGCTTGCCCGCCACGGCGGAGAAGAGCCCGATACCGACGATCCCGAAGGCGAACGCGATGAGCAGCGGACGCGCCAGGCTCGAGACGTCCGAGGGTTCGATCGTGGCCAGGGGGCCGAAGATGAGGATCATGATGGCGATCATCATCAGGCCGAGGGAGTCGATCCCACCGAGCACGGACGGCTTGAAGAAGCCGAGCGCGCGCAGCGTGATGCCGAGCAGCAGTGCCACGACGAACGTGTTGAGGATCCCGTCGGTGAGGTTGTTGATCCCGATGCTCACCAGGACGGTGGCGCCGACGACGAGCAGCGTCCCAGCGGTCGTCGTCAGAGGAGCGGGGAGGCGGGACTCGGCAACCGCCTCGGCCTTGAGCGTCTCGACCGGCGTGAGGTTGCCGTCCCGGTACTCGCCTTTCAGTCGTGCCGCTTCCCGCTTGAGGATGATCGACGTCAACGGGAAGCCGATGAGCCCCTGCAATGCGGCGATCAGCACGGGGAAGATCGCCACGCTGGTCAGGCCGACGCCGAGTGCCGCCTCCTGCACCAGGACCACCGAGATCGCTCCGCCGCTGAGAGCGCCGGTGCCGGCGATCACGAAGTCGCGGGCCTGGGCGTAGCCGTCCTGGGCCGACCCCGAGATCTGGCCGCCGAAGATCAGGCTGGCGACGTACAGCGCAACCCCGATGCCCACGACGGTGCTGACGCCGATCAGGAACGTCTTCCACTGCTTCTTGAAGTCGTCGAGGCTGATCATCGTGCCGAGGTGCACGATGATGAAGCCGACGACCACCCCCGCGAGCGCGAGCAGCGACGACGCGGTCAGCAGGTCGTGCGGGAACAGGCCCGTGAGGAACCCGATCAGAAAGATGATCGAGGCGATGAACAGCGACGACAGGAGCGACTTGGTCTTCTTCGCGACGAAGTCGCTGATCGTCCACACGAGCATGACGACCGTGAAGGCGAGTACTGGGTTCATCGCAGTCTCCTAGGGCGGCGGGGTGCGGGCGTGCCGGGTTCGATCGCTGGATGCCTCGTGTGCCTCACAGAGGCCACACGACCGGGATGATGAGCAGCGCGAGGACCAGCCAGCTCGCGAGCAGAGGTAGTCCGAGGCGCCAGTAGTCGCCGAACCGGTACCCCCCGGGGCTGAAGACCATCATGTTGGCCGGCGTCGCCACCGGGGTGAGGAACGATGCGGCTCCGGCGACGGCAACCGTCATGAGGATCGGGAGCGGCGAGACGGCGGACTCCTGGGCGGCGGCGAGGGCGATCGGGATGACGATGAGCACCGTCGCCGTGTTGGAGATGAACTGGCCGAGGGCGGCGGTCAGCGCGAAGAGTGCGACCAGGATGAGCAGCGGGTGTCCGGAGCCGACGACCGAGATGAGGCGTTCGGCGATGCGGTCGGCGGCCCCGCTCGTCTCGATCGCGGTCGACAGGGGGATCAGGCCACCGATGAGGATCACGGTCTGCCACGAGACGGCGCGATAGGCCTGCCCGCTCGAGATGACCCGGAACAGGACCATGGCCACGGCAGCTCCGAGACCCGGCGACGGCGGGCGGGACGAGGTCAGCAGCGAGCAGGACGATCATCACGGCCAGGATCGCGAGCGCGGTGCCTGCCTTGGCGCCGAGCGGCACGGTCTGACGCCGGACCAGGTCGGGTGAGTTCACGACGAGGACGTCGCGATGCTCGACGAGCTCGTCGACGGCAGCCCACGCGCCGTGCACGAGCAGCGAGTCGCCCTCCTCGATGACCGTGGACTCGGCACCACGCTCACGTCCGCGACGTCGGACCGCCAGCACGACGAGCTGCGGACCGCGCGCCATGCCGGGAAACACCGTCTCGCCCACCAGTGGAGAGCGCGGTGGTACCACGAGCTCGACCACGCCGACCTCGCGGGAGATCAGCTCGCCCGTCGTCGACGTCACTGGGCGCATCGACACCGAGAGCACCAGGTCGACCACGAGCTGCGCGACGGCACTCGCCGCTCCCGTCACCACCAGGACGTCGTCGGCCTCCAGCAAGGTACCGCCGACGACGGGATCCGGCCCGCGCTGGACTGCGATGAGCTGGATGCCGTCGTCCGGCTGCACGCGCAGTCCGTCGCGCGGTGAGCCCACGAGCGGGGACTGGGCCCGGATCCGCAGGCGGAAGAAGCCGTCGACGAGCTCGTAGTGCTCCGCGATGGTCTCCCCGTATCGGCTCAGGTCCGGAGGTTGCGTCGCGGACTCCCGCTCGGGCAGGACGCGCGGAGCGAGGTACGAGGCGAGGGCGATCGTCACGATCACGACGGGGACGCCCACGATCGAGAAGGAGAAGAACGAGAACCCGGAGGTGCCCGCCTGCTCGGCGGCACCCGAGACCAGAACGTTGACCGGTGACGCCGTGAGGATGAGCAGTGACCCGGCGCTGCCGGCGAACGCCATCGGCAAGAGCATGCGTCCCGGCGTGAGGCCCAGACGCATCGCGATCACGATCACCATCGGGATCAACGCCGCCGCGGCGCCGTTGAGTGTGATCAGTGCGCTCATCACGGCGGCCATCGCCATGACGGAGACGACTGCAACCCTCGGGCGATCGCCGATGACGGAGAGCAGCCAACGCCCCGCCCACGTCGTGACCCCCGCCGAGTCGATGCCCTCGCTGACCACGAAGAGCGAGGCGATGAAGATCACGACCAGGTCGCCGAATCCGGAGAGTGCGACCTGTACGGTCAGCACCCCGGTCGCGTAGAGACTCAGGGACGCGAGGATCGCGACCGCGCCGACCGGCAGCCGGTTCCAGATGAACAAGATGATCACCGCGGCGAGGACCAGCAGGCTGATCGTCGCGTCATCCACGGATGTCCACCCCCGTCGCGTCGGTGTTGCCTACACACCTTGGCTACCTCTCCCAAGAGGGTCAACCTCGATCACTGTCTGACACGCGCGACTGATCCGGGCCGGTTCACGTGGTCAGCTCTGGATCTGTGGTCAGCTCGACGTTCGCCCAGAGCTCGTACCCGAGAGCCTTGAGCCGATCGATCAGGGCACGGCGCACCCGGTCCTCGCCGGTCACGTCCCATGCGCCGGCCGGGACCACAAAGTCCACCTCGACGTACAGCCGCTCACCGAGCTTCGTCGCGCGGACGACCGGCTCCGGCAGGTCGAACTCGATACGTACCGCCTGGACGGCGGCGTCCATCGCCTCGGACACCTCGGGTGGGGGCGCGGCTTCCAGGAGCTCACGCCCTGCGGCGCGGAGGAGGCGGATCGGGATCGGGACCAGCACGAGACAGGCGAGCAGGACGAGGCCAGGGTCGACGTAGCGCACGACCGAGTGCAGCGACCACGCGGCCAGCAGGAGCGCGACCACGGCACCGGCGGCGTACACCAGGCTCAACAGCGCGCCGGCTCGCCATTGCGCGACCTCGGCGCCGACCAGGTCCGAGTCGGGAGCACGGCTCCCGAGCCAGCGGGCGAGCACGAACGAGCAGGTCATCGTGATGAGGCCGTAGGCCACCACGGTCCCCGCGGAGACGTCCGAGCCACCGGCGGCGATGATCGCGATCGCGTCTGCGGCCGCGTAGATCAGGGTGCCCAGCAGGGCAGCGCCCTGGATCGCGATGGCGATCGGGGTGATCGCCTGCTTGCCGAAGGGAAACTGGGCGGTCGGCTCGGCGTTGGCCGCGCGCGACGCCATGAGCGACAGCACAGACAGGACGATGCCCAGGACGACGAACGCGCCGTCGAAGATCAGGACCCGCGACTGCGCGGCGATACCCCACCCCAGGGCGAGCGCACCCAGGACGGCCGCACCGACGATCGACCCGATGAGCGCGCGCCGCTCCAGCCTGCGCCCGTCGGCCTGGATGACGTCCGCACCCGGCGGGGCATCCCCGTTCACCGACTCGTTCACAGTCAGAGCTCCCCTCTGAGCACCCTCTCGTGGCGACCCTACCGACGGGTCTCGCCGGGGGGCTGAGCGGGCGCGGTCGGTCTACGGTCGAGGTGCAGGCAACCTGGTGACGTTCGCCCGGATCGGAGAAGACCGTGGAAGATCTGCTCAGCGCGTTGAACGGACAGGAACGAGATCTGATCCGCGAGACCGAGCCGGCCCGCATGGCTGAGCTCGACGAGGACGCCCTGATCCGGCTTCATTCGCGCATCCGACGCGCGCGCAAGAAGCACCAGAAGAACTACCGCCGACAGGCCAGTGCGGGAGTCGAGGAGCACGGTGGCCGCGGCACGTCCCGCCCGAAGAACGCCCGCGCAGCCCAGAAGGCCGAGGTCTTCGAGGACGCACTCGCGCGCGTCAGCCGTCTGCTCGAGAAGTTGGCGAGCGAGGCGGCCGAGGCGTTGAAGCAGGAGCGACTCGCCGCTGCCCGGGCCAACCGGTCGACGGGTCCCGGAGGCGACACCGCGTCCGCGACCATGATCGGAGCCGGCGAGTCGCCCAGCCACACCCAGACCACGGGCGGCATGAAGCGGGACGCATCGTCGCAGTCGCAAGGCGCCCAGCGACAGGCCCGCAAGGACAATCGGTAGGTCCGACTGCCGCACCATCGGCCGGCGCACCCTCTACGGCTACAACCGGAGCACGATCGGCTCAGGCGCGCGTCAGGCGTCTTCCTTGACCGCGGTGATCGGCTTGGTGATGTCCTCGAGCGACTTCCCTTCGGCGTTGATGCCGTACACGATCTCGACGATGCCGCCGATCACCATGATCAGCCCGCCGATCACGTAGCCGACCACCAGGCCCGTGCGGTCCTGCCCGTCGCCGATCAGCCAGCCGAAGAAGAACGGCCCGATCGCGCCGAAGATCTGCGCGATCGCGAAGAAGACCGCGATCGCCTCGGCGCGGATCTCGATGGGCCAGGTCTCGCTGACCGTCAGGTACGCCGAGCTCGCACCGGCCGACGCGAAGAAGAAGATGATGACCCACACCAGGGTCTGCGTCGTGGCGGTGAGCAGGTCCTGGCCGAACAGCCACGCGCTGAAGGTGAGGAGCACCCCCGAGATGAGGTAGGTGCCCGAGATCATCTTCTTGCGGCCGACCGTGTCGAACAGGGGACCGAGCAGCAGTGGGCCCATCAGGTTCCCGACCGAGAACGCGAGCCCGTAGATCGGCACCTTGGTCGCGGACACCCCGTAGAACTCGGTCAGCACGAGGGCGTAGGTGAAGAAGATGGCGTTGTACAAGAACGACTGCGTGATCATCAGCGTGGCGCCGAGGATGGCGCGTCTGGGGTACTCGCGGAAGACCAGCCGCAGGAACACCATGTAGCCGTACTTCTTGTCGGGAACGAGCGACAGGGCGTGGCTGTCGTCGAGGGTCTCGAGGACCTGGCCGTGCTGGCGCGCGTTGTCCTCGATCTTGTCGAGCTCGCGCTCGGCCTCCTCGATGCGCCCGTGGCTCATGAGCCATCGCGGACTCTCGGGGAGCGTCCGCCCGACGACGATCACGACCAGTGCGAGCACAGGACCCATGAGGAACGCGAGCCGCCAGCCGACGTTGATCGGGAAGGCGTTGAGGAAGATCAGCGAGACGAACGAGCCGATGATCGCGCCGGCCCAGTAGGTGCCGTTGATCCAGATGTCGACGCGTCCCCGGTACTTCGACGGCATCATCTCGTCGATCGCGGAGTTGATCGCCGCGTACTGGCCGCCGATGCCCATCCCGGCGACGAACCGGGTGGCGTAGAAGAAGACGAGCCAGCCTTCGTGATGGCCGGTGACGAACGCGGCGGCGCCCGTGCCGAGCAGGTAGAGGAGCAGGGTGACGATGAGCAGGCGCTTTCGTCCGAGCTTGTCCGAGAGCCGACCGAAGACGAGGGCGCCGAGCATCTCGCCGATCAGGTAGACGGACGCGATCAGGCCGATCTCCTGCGAGGTCATGCCCAGGGTCTGGGGGCTGGTGAGCACGCCGGTCACCGAGCTCGAGATCGTGATCTGCAGGCCGTCCAGGATCCACGCGGCGCCCAGGCCGGCCACCATGCGCGTGTGGAACGGCGTCCACCGGAGACGGTCGAGCCTGGCCGGGATCGTCGACCGGACCACCGCGTCGGCGGTCATCGCGACACCGCCACGGTCGTCGTGCCACGAGCTGTGTTCTCGGTGTACACGGTGACTACTCCTTCGTGCGTCCCACCCGAACGCGTCCGCGGGGCCCTCGACGCTGAGGGCAGGACAAGTCGAGCACCGCCGACCCACCGTCGTCGTCATCCGATCGGCATGATGGACGTCAGCGCGCGCGCGCCTAGGCTCCTTCAGTGGTGCGGCTGGCCGGACCACGACGGGCCATCGATGGCCCGCGAGGCAGCGGCGGCCGCACCACCAGACCTCTCGACGGTCGGGTTTCACGCCTCGGCAACGGAGCCGGTGATGAGCTGTGAGCGTGGGAACTGCGGACTCGACCTCCACCGCACCAGGAGGAACCATGGACTCGAACAGCCCCGAATCGCCGTTCCCGCCGATCGCGCAGTACGCCTTCCTGTCGGACTGCCACACCGGCGCGCTCGTCGCCCCCGACGGTTCGGTCGACTGGTTGTGCGCCCCTCGGTTCGACAGCCCCGCTGTCTTCGGCAGCCTGCTCGACCGCGGGGCCGGCTACTTCCGGTTCGCGCCCTACGGCATCAATGTGCCGACGTCCCGCACCTACGACCCCGGGACGAACGTCCTCGTCACGACGTGGCACACCCCCTCGGGATGGGTCGAGATCCGCGACGCCCTGATCATGGGCCCGCGCGAGGGTGCCGACGAGACGACGCCCCACACCCGGCCTCCCGCCGACGACGACGCCGAGCACGTGCTCGTGCGGACCGCCACGTGCCTCGAGGGGTCCGTGCGGATCGAGCTGGTGTGCGACCCGGCGTTCGACTACGGCCGAACTCGCGTGCCGTGGGTTCTCGCGGCAGCGGGGCACGCCGCAGACGTCAGCGGCCCGGGGTTGTCGATGCGCCTGACCACCGATCTGGCGCTGGGCCTCGAGGGCGATGCGATCCAGGGTCGGCACGAGCTCGTCGCGGGCGAGACCGCGTTCTGCGCGCTGTCGTGGGCAGCGTCGCTGGACGGTCCCGACCGATGCGCAGGACGCGGCGGCGCGGATCGCGACGACCCGCGACTTCTGGCGCCGCTGGCTGAGCCGGGCCCTGATCCCCGACCACCGATTGCGGCCCTACGTCGAGCGCTCTGCTCTGGTGATCAAGGGCCTGACCTACATGCCGACGGGCGCCACGGTTGCGGCGCTCACGACCTCGCTGCCCGAGACTCCGGGTGGCGAGCGCAACTGGGACTACCGGTACACGTGGATGCGCGACTCGACCTTCACCCTGCAGGCGCTGCACTACCTGCGGCTGGACTGGGAGGCCGACGAGTTCATGCAGTTCGTCGCCGACGTCGAGCCCGACGAGGACGGCGCACTGCAGATCATGTACGGGATCGACGGGCGACGTGACCTGACCGAGACCACCCGGGACGAGCTCACCGGCTATCAGGGCGCGCGGCCCGTCCGGCTCGGCAACGGCGCGTTCGACCAGAAGCAGAACGACGTCTACGGCGCTGTGCTCGACTCGATCCTGCTGCACACGCGGCGCAGCGAGCGCCTCCCGGCGCGGCTCTGGCCGATCGTCAAGAGCCAGGCCGAGCGTGCCGCCGCGATCTGGCAGCATCCCGACCAGGGCATCTGGGAGGCGCGGGGCAAGCCGCAGCACTACGTCTCGTCGAAGATCATGTGCTGGGTCGCGATGGACCGCGCCGCGCAGCTCGCGGCGATCCGCGGCGAGCCCGACCTCGAGTCGGCCTGGTCCGCGACCGCGGCCGAGATCAAGGCCGACATCCTCGAGCACGGCGTCAGCGACCGGGGGGTGCTCCGCCAGCACTACGAGACGGACGCCCTGGACGCCTCCACGTTGCTCGCCGCGCACTTCGGCCTGCTCCCCGGCACCGACGAACGGCTCCACGCGACCGTGCTGGCCATCGCCGACGAGCTCTCCGAGAACGGCTTCGTCCTGCGCTACAAGACGGACGAGACCGACGACGGGATGTCCGGCAAGGAGGGCACGTTCGTCATCTGCTCGTTCTGGCTGGTCTCGGCCCTGATGGTCGTCGGTGAGAAGCAGCGAGCGCTCGACCTCATGGAGCGGCTGCTGCGGATCGCCTCCCCGTTCGGCCTGTACGCCGAGGAGTTCGAGGTGGACGCCGCGCGGCACCTCGGCAACGTCCCGCAGGCGTTCTCGCACCTCGCGCTGATCGAGGCCGCAGCCCGGATCATTCTCGCGGAGCGGGTCGAGGAGATGTCCTTGTAACCCGTCCGTACGGGTCCGCACGTCGCCGGCTCGGATGTCACCCCACAGGCTCGCAGTTTCCGTCTCGACGGGCGGTAGCGTGCGTCGTGTGGTAGATCGTGAGGAATCGCCCGTTTCGGTCGCCGTGCCGATTCCGGCGGGACTCGCCCGCGCGACCGACCTCCGAGGTCGTCGTGGAGCGGGTATCGAGCTGATCCCCCGCACCGCTCTCGTCGAGACCCTGGCAAGGTCGCCGATCCGCGTCGTCGCGATCGTCGCCGGTCCCGGCTACGGCAAGTCGACGGTCCTCGCCCAGTGGGCTGCGCGCCTTGCCGACGACGCCGCCTGGCACACCTGCACCGACGTGGACAACGATCCGGGCACCCTGCTGACCGCCCTCGGCAACGCCGCCGGTCTCGGGCCGGACATCGTCACGGTCGACGCCCTCGTGACCGCGGCCCGCTCGAGCGCGCCACGAACCTTCCTGCTGGACAACCTTCAGAGGCTCGCCCAGGCGGCAAGCCTGGACGTGCTGAGCGAACTGATCGATCGGCTGCCCGAGACGTGGCGCGTGGGGTTCGCCTCGCGCTCACGGCCCCGGCTGCCGCTGGCGCGGCTTCGCGCGGCGGGCGAGCTCCTGGAGATCCACGAGGACGAGCTCGCGCTGAACGCCGGGGAGCTGGCTCAGGTCCTCGCGGGCTTTGCCGTGGTGCTGCCCGACGACGCACGCGCCGCGCTGCACGCGCAGACCGAGGGCTGGCCCGTCGGCGTGTCACTGGCCGCCATGGCGATCCGTGACCGCGCGACGACGTGGTCCGGCGACGACCGCTACCTCCGCGAGTACCTGCGCTCCGAGGTGCTGGCCGGCGTGACAGCGCGCGAGATGACCCTCCTGGTCCGCTGCTCCCTCCTGGACGAGCTGTCAGGTCCGCTCTGCGACGCCGTCCTGGGCGTGCGGTCGTCCGGCGCCGTGCTCGAGCACCTGGACGTGCTGCGGGTCGTGCGCCCGGTGCGACGGGACGGTGACCGGTACGAGTGCCCACCGTTGCTCCGCGACCTCCTGCGCGCCGAGCTGCACCGCAAGGAGCCGACCCTCGTGGCCACCCTGCACCGCAGTGCCGCCCGGTGGTACGCGGCCAACGCCCTTCCGGAGAGTGCGATCGAGCACGCGCACCTGAGCGGAGACGTCGCGCTGCTGTCCCGGTTGGTGCTCGAGCACGCACAGGCGACCTGGGCGGGCGGACGCATCGAGACGGTCCGCACGTGGATGTCGTGGCTCGAGGAAGCCAAGGGCGCCCCGTCGTTCCCGGCGATCGCCGCGCACGCAGCGCTCATCTTCGCGCTGGTGGGGGACCCGGCCCGCGCGGATCGCTGGTCCGCGATGGCGACGACGGCGAACGGCACCGAGATGCTCTCGGACGGCAGCACCGTCGAGGGGGTGCGCGCCTACCTGCGCGCGATCGAAGCGCGGCGGGGCGTCGACGAGATGCTGGTCGACGCGCAGCTGGCGTGGGCGGGCCTGTCGCCAGCTAGTCCGTACCGGGTCACCATGCTGCACACCGAGGGGCTGGCTGCGCTGCTCGCGGGCGACCTCGAGCTCGCCGACGACCTCTTCCTCCGCACCGTCGAGGCCGGCGAGGCCGCATCCATCCACCCCCTCGTCGCGATGGTGCTCTGCGAGCGCGCCACCATCGCCGTCGCGCGCGGCGACTGGAACTCCGCCATCGCGACCGTCCGGCGAGCGACCACGATCGTCACCGACCATCACTACGGTGCGTACTGGACGAGCGCCCTCGTCCACGCGTGGGCGGCACGTACCGCCCTGCACCAGGGTCTGCGCACCGAGGCGACCAAGCACCTTGCCGCCGCCCTCGCGCTGCGCCCACTGCTCACGCACGCGCTCCCCGTCGTCTCGACCCAGGCCCTGCTCACCACCGCGCACGCCTCGCTCAGTCTCGGCGACGTCCAGGCCGCCTCCGCGACGGTCCAGCAAGCGAACGAGATCATGCGCCGTCGGCCCCGTCTCGGCGACCTGCCGGTCCAGGTCGCACTCATGTCCGCTCTGGTGCAGGAGCACGGCTCCCGTGGTCACTCCGCCAAGCTCACCGCTGCCGAGGTCCGGCTCATGCCCTACCTGGCCACGCAGCTGACCTTCCCGATGATCGGGGAACGCCTCGGCATCTCCGGGAACACCGTCAAGACCCAGGCGATCTCGAGCTATCGCAAGCTCGGCGTCTCCTCGCGGATCGAGGCGGTGGCGATCTGGCAGGAGCTCGCCGGGGACGACGACTACCGCGCACTCGTCTCGCAGCCCCCGCCGCCACGGTGGCACACGCTGACGTCCGGTCACCCCTGAGGGAGGCGCGCCACGCGACCTCGACGCGGTCGTCGACCGCGAGTCAACGGACAGCACGGACTGAGGTCGGACGTCGTCTCGCGGGCGCGCACGCTGTCGGTGGGTCATAGCATCGCCAGACCGACCCCTCGGAGGCCCGCACCCATGTCACCCGCCCTGCACGTCGCGATCACCGGCTCGGACGACGCCGACGGGTCCGCCGACACCCCGCTGCGGACCATCAACCGAGCGGCCGCGGTCGCGGAGCCGGGCGACCGGGTCGTCGTGCATGCGGGTGAGTACCGGGAGTGGGTCCAGCCGAAGCGGGGCGGCCTCAGCGACACGCGGCGCATCACCTACGAGGCGGCCCCGGGCGAGCACGTCGTGATCAAGGGCTCCGAGCGGGTCACGGGGTGGGTCCGGGAGGAGTCGACGGTGTGGCGGGTCGCCCTGCCGAACGCCCTCTTCGGCTCATTCAACCCGTTCGCGGAGGAGCTCGAGGGCGACTGGACCGTGTACGCGGCCGGCGCCCGGCGCACGCACCTGGGCGACGTCTACCTCAACGGCACCAGCTTCTTCGAGGTCCTCGATCGCGCGGACCTGGTGGACCCGCCCCTGCGGACGACGGTCGTCGACCACTGGACCGGGACCGTCGACCAGATCCGCGACCCCGAGCAGACGCGGCTCGTCTGGTACGCCGAGGTGGGTCCCGACGAGACCACCCTCTGGGCCAACTTCCAGGGCGCCGACCCGACGGCCGAGCTCGTCGAGATCAACGTGCGCCGCTCCGTGTTCTTCCCGACCGAGCACCACCTCGACTACATCACGGTGCGCGGGTTCGAGCTGGCGCACGCGGCCTCTCCCTGGACGCCTCCCACCGCCGACCAGCCCGGCCTCATCGGCCCGAACTGGGCGAAGGGCTGGATCATCGAGGACAACGTCATCCACGACGCGAAGTGCTCGGCGATCTCGTTGGGCAAGGAGGCGTCGACGGGCGACAACTTCGCCACGCGACGACGCGACAAGCCGGGGTACCAGTACCAGCTCGAGTCGGTGTTCGCGGCCCGGCAGATCGGGTGGGACCGCGAGCACGTCGGCTCACACATCGTGCGCCGCAACACCATCTTCGACTGCGGCCAGAACGCCATCGTCGGGCACCTGGGCTGCGTGTTCTCGACGATCGAGGACAACCACATCCACGACATCGGCCGCAAGCGGGAGTTCTACGGCTACGAGATCGGCGGCATCAAGCTGCACGCCGCCATCGACGTGGTCATCCGGCACAACCGCATCCACGACTGCTCGCTGGGCACCTGGCTCGACTGGCAGACCCAGGGCACCCGCGTCTCGCGCAACGTGTACTACCGGAACAGCCGTGACCTGTTCGTGGAGGTGTCGCACGGGCCCTACCTGGTCGAGCACAACATCCTCGGCTCGGCCGCGTCGATCGAGTCCTTCAGCCAGGGCGGCGCCTTCGTGCACAACCTGGTCTGCGGGACGATCTGGCGGCAGGCGGTCCTCGACCGGCCGACGCCGTACCACGTCCCGCACAGCACCCAGGTCGCCGGGTACGCGGCGATCGAGGGCGGAGACGACCGCTTCGTCGGCAACCTCTTCCTCGGCGGCGACGAGGAGGCCTACAGCGCGACCGCCACAACCGGAGCCGAACGCATGGCACGGCACGGCGGGGTACGCCGGGCACCCCGCCTCGCTCGCCGCCTACCTGGCCGAGGTCGACGACCCGTCGCGCGGCGACCACGAGCGGTTCAAGGGCGTGCTGCAGCCGGTCTACCTACGCGACAACGTGTTCGCCGGGCGCGCGCAGCCGGTCGCCGACGAAGCGGGCGCGGTCATGCTCGGCGACGACGTCCTCGTGGAGATCGTCGAGGACGACGAGGGGGTCGTCCTGGTGACGAATCTCCCGGCGCGGTTCGACGAGGCTCGGATCGCCCTGATCACCGGCGCCGATCTCGAGCGCGTGCGCTTCGTCGGTGCGGACTTCGAGGACCTCGACGGCAGCCCGGCCGTCCTGGACGTCGACCTCGTCGGCGAGCGCAAGGTCCCCGGCCACACGTATCCGGCCGGCCCGATCGCGTCAATGGTCCCCGGCGAGTCCCGGACCCTCGTGTGGTGAGCGCCGGGAGCGTCGTCAGCCCTTCGTCAGGTCCTGGG
>CAVWCB010000010.1:0-331817 GCA_963753425.1 uncultured Actinomycetota bacterium | reverse complement strand
GGCGCTGACCGCACCTCGAGCAGCGTCCACGAAGTTGCCACTTTCAGCCACTACGTCGACGGCTTTGTCCCGAAGGGAGGGTTAGCGTGCTCATCCATGTGTCGTCGCGGGTCGGGATGTCGGTCGAGGTCAGCCGGACGAAGGCACCCCGGTGGACGGGCGCCTCGCAAGTTCGAGCCACCCATCTCTCGGTGACGTAGCGGAACTCGGCCGCCCTCGCCAGGCTGATGTCGAAGGCAACATTGTTCTCCAGCACCTCCGGTTGGATGCCGACGTGCTGGTGAAGTACGGGCCGATCGCCACAGACCTACGCCAGCACCTTCGTCATAAGGTCGTCGTAGCTCTTGACGGCGTCGTACGTGACCTGCTCGGTGCCGAGCTTGGCGAAGAACTTCTTGGCGCAGTCGATCTTCGCCTTCTCGACCGGGCGCAGCTCCATCTCCGAGAGAGAGCCCTTGGTCTCGGCGACGAAGTAGATGTGCTTGACCGTGCCTTTCGTCCGGAAGGCGATCGCCCAGTCGGGGTTGTAGTCGCCGACCGGGGTCGGGATGAAGAACCCGCGCGGCAGCTTGGAGTAGACGACGACCTCGTCGCTGACGTCGAGCTTCTCGACGAACGACCGCTCGACCTTCGAGTCGGTGACGACGTACTCGTAGACGCTCTTCTTGAGCTTGTCGCCCGCCTTCGACAGGTCCTGGGCGGTCTGGTTCTCGGTGAAGATCGACGGAGTCGTAGCGGTTGTCGAGCGGGTCGTAGCCGAGGTGCTCGACGATGACGGTCGCCTTCTGCTCGTTGATGAGCCGGGCGGCCTCGGTGATGAACTGCTCGGGGTTCTGCTTGAACTTCGCGAACGTGCCCGGGTTGATGCCGGTGAGGATCGCCGGCGCAGGTTCGGCGGGTGAGCTGGGTCTTCTCCGCGATCTCGCCGAGCAGGTCGTACTTCACCGTCGAGCCGCGCCGACACGGCCGAGTGCTCGACCTTCGTCTCGTGACCTTGAACCCGGTGCCGGCTTCGAGCTGCTCGACTTCGAGGCCGACGCCTGCTTGCCGGCCTCGACGAGGTACTGCATGACGCGTGACGCGGAGCTGCTGTCGAGCACACGGATGCAGTTGCGGATCAGCTCGGCGGAGTCGAACTCGACCTGGTAGACGGCCTTGTGGTTGATGCGGCCCCACAGCTCCTGGAACTCGCGCTTCTTGAAGTTCGCCTCGTTGAACGGGATCTTCTTCGGCTTGCGGCCGTCGGTCGGCTTGGGCACGTCGAGGTAGAGCGCGTCGACGAGCGGCCAACGAAGTCGATGACCGGCTTGAGCGCTCCGGCGTGGCAGCGGCGAGCGTTCCCGTCGGCGCGGGCGTCCTTGTACGCCTGGGTGACGATGCCGTCGTCGTCGATGTAGTCGTGGCGGATGAGGTGGTTGTACAGCGCCTGCGCTGACGAGCCTGATCTCGACGCTCGGTGCCAGCCGCTCGGTCGTGCTCGATCTTGCCGGTGAAGTAGTCGACGCTCGCCTTGCGCGGGCGGGCCGACAGCGACTCGATGATCTCCTTCTGCAGTGCGGTGACGAAGTCGGTGTACGACTCGTCGGTGACGACGGTCAGCTCGTTGATGTCGTGCACGGTGACGGGGTTGTCCATCCGCTCGCCGTGCTGGTCGACCGACAGGCGCAGGCCGCGGCCGATCTCCTGCCGCCGCGTGGTGGTGTTGTCGCTCTTCTTGAGCATGCCCATGACGAACACGTTCGGGTTGTCCCAGCCCTCGCGCAGCGCCGAGTGCGACCAGATGAACCGCACCGGCTCCTCGAACGACAGCAGCCGCTCCTTGTCCTTGAGGATCAGGTCGTAGGCGTCGACGTCGTCCGACTGGCCCGCGAAGTCACCGCGCGTCGTCGATCTTGCCGTCGACGAGCCGCCCGGTCCTCTTGTCGATCGAGAAGTAGCCCTCGTGGGTCTTGCCGCACCGGGATCGCCTCGACGTGCTTGCGGTACCGCTCGGCGGCCTCGTCGAGGTCGAGCTGGCCGAGGTAGTCGGCGAGACCGCCTCGTACTCCTCCTCGAACACGCGGGCGTACTCGCCGAGCGTGTCCTCGCGGTCGTAGTCGCGGTACTTGGCGACCTCGTCGATGAAGAACAGCGACAGTGTCTTGATGCCCTGCGCGAACAGCTCGCGCTCCTTGTCGAGGTGGGCGCGGATGACCTCGCGGATCTGGATGCGGCGCTTCTGGTCCTCGGCCACGTCCTCGGTGACCTCCCCGGCGCCGATGATGTCGCCGTTGCTCAGCTCGATGATGTCGCGGTTGGCGTCGACGTCGCGGATGAACAGGCCCTTGTACGCCTCGATGCCGCCGGAGATGTCGTGCAGGTTCATGCCCCTGCGACAGCCGCTTGACCTGCCGCTTGATGCCCTGCGCGGTCTGCACCTCCAGCTCGACGCGCGCCTTCGGGAAGTCGGCGCCCTTGCCGACCTCCAGCCCGTCCACGTACAGGTAGGCGGTGCTGCCGGCCAGGCGCTTGACGGTGATGCCGCGCACCGCGATCTTCTTCACGAGCTTCTGGTTGTAGGCGTCGACCGCGTCGAGGCGGTGCACCTTGGTGCGCTCGATCTTGTGGGTCGCCGAGTAGCGCAGCGCGAACAGGGCGTTGAACAGCCCGAGCGCCTCCAGCGACTTCGACGGCTTCTTCGCGTCGCCCTCGATCTTCTGCGGCTCGTCGATGATCAGGATCGGCCGGTTCGCGGCGATCACGTCGATGGGCTTGCGGGACTGGAAGTCGTCGAGCACCTCGTAGATGCGGCGGGCGTCCTTGCCGGTGGCGTTGAACGCCTGGATGTTGATGATCATCACCTGCACGCCGGCGTCGGACGAGAACCGCTCCAGCTCGTGCAGCTGCGAGGAGTTGTAGATGAACGTGCGCGGCTTGGTGCCGTAGAGCTGCTGGAAGTGCTCGGCGGTGATGTCGAACGACTTCTTCACGCCCTCGCGGATCGCGATCGACGGCACGACGACGATGTACTTCGACCACCCGTACCGCTTGTGCAGCTCCATGATCGTCTTGATGTAGACGTAGGTCTTGCCGGTGCCGGTCTCCATCTCGATGTCGAGGTTGACGGGGCCGTGTTGGCGGGAGTCGACCGGGCGTTCGTCGCCAGCGATGTCGAGACAGGCAGCCCCGGGGTTCGGCGCTGCACGGCGTTGATGTTCTCCAGCACCTGAGCGTTGGTCAACGCAAGTTCCGCATTGCGCAGGCCAGAGTCGGCTGAAGCCGACGCCGTCTCCATACCTTCGAGCGTTCCCTGAGCGGGAGGGGCGACAGGCTTCCGAGCGCCCGGATCGATCCGGTAGCGCTCAGGCTTCACGAGCGGCTGGCGGTGCATTGCACCGAAGCAGTCGACAACCGCCTGAACGGCGTCCGTTTGGTAATGCTGAATCTTGAACTGGAGTTTCACGCGACCTCCCCAGTGCCTGAGACAGTAGCCGGGGCCACCGACAATCCTCGGATTTGGTCGCGCACCACACTAAGGCTGTTGACGTGGTGGTATCGGACTGTTGTCGGCAATACGCCGTCGTCGGTGGTGCCTATAGCGGACGTCAAAGCCGCGAAGTGCTTGTGCGCGGCCTCGATTCGGAGTTTCTCGTCCGGCCTCAACCCGCCTTGCCGAGTGGTCGACTTCGTCTCAATGACCAGATACACGTCGATGCCACCGTGCGGGCTCCGAGCAGCCACCGCCCAATCTGGGGTGTACCCGCCGAGCGGCGTCCTGATGGAGAACTCGGGCTTGGGGAGCTTTGCCCACGCCAAGACCTCCTCCAGATTGTCGAGTCCTGGATCGAAACGCTCCCGCATGTCTCTCGCGCGCGCATCCTCGCCTGGCTTGTCGTATCCGAGCGCGAACCAGCGCTCCAGCGCGGAGTCAAGCGGTGGCAGGTATCGAAGGACACTCTTCTGCGGTTCACGTGAGTCTGCGAGAGACACCCGCTTCGCTACCTTCTCGTCGGCCGGAAAGACCTTGTCTCCGTCGAGCGCCTCGGAAGCGTCTCGGATGTGGTACTCGGCGCCAGCAACCATGCCGGCCGCCTTGTGATCAAGGATTACCTCGGCGACCTTCCTGATGAACTGGGAGGGGTTGACCCTGTAGAAGGCGAACTTCTCGGGGCTAAGTTGCTGCAGGACACCGAAGCATGTTGCCCGAGTCAGACCGGAGAGCGACGAGATCTCGCCAACGAGATCTCGCGGGCGCTGATCGACATCCAGTCGAATGGCCTCGACGCTTTCGTCGCTATCGGTGGAGTCCGGCGCGTCCCCCGACGGCATCACCGCTACAGACCTCACGTAGAGCTGTGGACGCGTCACCACGAGATGCTCGTTCAGTTCAGTGCTGACGTCACGGATGAGGCGCTCGGAGTCGAAAGTGGAGATCTCGAACCAACTTGTTCGCGAGATCGCGTCCCACAGTGCGCGGAAACGACTGCCGATTCGAACCTCTCGGTGCACGCGCAAATTGGGCACGAAGTGAGTGCTGTCAGACGGAGCGACCTCGCCGCGGGAGCCTCCGTCGACGAGGGCCTCGATGACTGGCAGGTAAGACTTTCAACGCCGAGGGGAAGTGCGGCCCGGGGTATGAGCTGCTGAGAGTGCGGGCCTCCCACTCCTCAGTGATGCGGTGCTCATAGTCAACGAGACCTTCGCGCATGAGCCAGTACCGCAGGCGTTCCGCGTCGTCAGCGGTGACGACATGCGTCGATGGGCATCCTCACCGCTGGCAACGGCAGCTTCAGCGAGTGTGCGTCCTTCGAAGAACGCTGGGGCGAGGCGCTCCTGATCTCTGCTCGGGGCACCGTCCGACTGCAGACCACGCACGAAGGCTGTATACGACTCGTCTGTCACGACATTGAGGATGTTCACGTCATGCACGTCGCCGGTCGTAGTGCGGTTCCTCGAGACGCCTACCGTCTTGGTCGACGGCGATCCGGAGGCCCCGCCCGATTTCCTGACGCCGCGATGTCTTGACTGTCGCTCCGCTTGAGGGTGCCGATGGTGAAGACGTTCGGGTTGTCCCAGCCTTCCCGAAGCGCAGAGTGGCTGAAGATGAACCTCACGGGCTCATCAAAGGACAGCAGGCGTCGCTTGCTTTTCAAGATGAGGTCATACGCGGCAATGTCCTTGGAAAGCCCCTGATTCACACCTGCTAGTCTCGATACTGCCATCAATCAACTGTTTGCCGGCGTTCTTGGAGAAGTAGCCGTCATGCGACTCGCTCGCGTCCAAGCGCGTCCGTAGATGCGCGAGGTAGGGACCGTCGGGCTCGTCCTCTTCCAGCCGCTGCACCATCGCCTTCGCACGGTCCGCGTACTCCTGCTCGAAGACTCGCGCGTATACCCCGCGCCGATCCTTCCTCGAGTAGTCCTTGTACTTCTTGACCTCGTCAACGAAGAAGAGAGAGAGCACTTTCACGCCGTAAGGGAACAGCGCCTGCTCACGTTGGAGGTGTGCGTCGATTACTCTTCCGATCTGCCAGGTGCGCACCTTCATGTCGTGGTCTTGCCCGCCACTGGCGAGTTCCAGCGGGGTCATGCGATCACCGTTGCTCAATTCGACGGCCTGCGGGTCGACGTTGATGTCGCTAACCCGCACATCGCGGTACTCCGGGTTCCCCGGCTTCGTGAGACCACTGAGCTGTTGCCCGATCTCCGCCTCAACCCTGACCGGTTTCGCACCGGTCTTGGTTGGTTGATCGAGCCGGAGCACGGCGAACTTCTTCGAGTCGCGGCGTTCCACGCTCAGCACCTCGACCCGAGCAGTGCCGATAGACGTCGCCGCCTCCAAGCCCGTGACGACGACCTGTTTCACCAGTTGCTTCCGGTAAGCGTCGCGTGCGTCCAACCGGTACACAAGGTTATGTTCGATCTTGTGGGTCGCCGAGTAGCGGAGAGCGCAGAGCGCGTTGAACGAAGCGAGCGCCTTGAGAGTCGCTGAGGGCTTCTTGGGGTCGCTACCCAGTCGCTGTGGTTCGTCTATCAGGAGAATCGGACGCAAGTCCGCCAGAACATCCACGGGCCGTCTACCCTGAAAGTCTTCGAGATCATCCCGAAAGAGTCTGAGCTTCTTGTTCGCGTCCTTCTGGCCGCGCCGATTTCCTCTGGTCGCTGTTGAACGCCTGAGCGTTGATCACCAACACATGCACCTTGCCGTCGTCTTCGGCGAACTCCTTCACCATCAACAGGTCATCAGAGTCATAAATGTGCGCTACCGGCGCGCGTCCGTACTCCCGCTTCAGGTAGTCACGCGTGTCGACCAACGTCTGCTTTACCCCTTCGCGGATCGCGATGCTCGGTACAACGACGATGTAGCGCGACCAGCCATAGACACGATGCAGCTGCATCATCGTTCGCAGGTAGACGAGCGTTTTCCCGGTGCCCGTCTCCATCTCGATGTCGAGGTTGATCGGCGCCGCCGTCACATGCTCCGAAAGCGCGCCGGAGAGCGGCAACTTGGCGAGCAACTGCTGCCTGCGAATGTTTTGGAGCAGGTCAGCACCGTCCAACTCCGACGGGTGCGTTCGACGCTGACCTCGCCTGGAGAGGCTGCACGTCGAAGCAGGCCACCACGGCGTCGACTGCTGCTGTTTGGTAGCCTTCTCGGGAACTGGAATCCGTCCACCATGCCGTCAGATCACCTTGAGCGGCTCGGTGTCGGGCGACATCTCGCGGAAGATCTGGTCCGCGTTGATGCGCGAAGAGTCGTTGGGGAAGCGAAGTCCTTGAATACGCGCGTAGGTCGGCTTCCGCCTCGCGATGGCTTCAGGACGGCTCGCTGACTTCGTCGGCGAAGCAGGCGATGAGCCCGTCGTCGTCAACGGAGAAAACCTCGCGGCCCTCGACCTGCTCGCGGGTGATCGGCGCGGACAGGTCCATGCCCCAGTCGAGGATCACCTGGAAGAGCAGGTCTTCGCTTGTCCGGTCTGGCTTGATGCTGTCGACCGTTCCGGCGAGAGCATCCTGCGTGACCTCGTCCGGCGTCGCCTCGACGTCCTTGTAGTTCGTGGTGTCGATCTTGAACGCGCGGAAACCCACGTCACCGTTCCAGCCGTTGTCCTTGCGGTCTGCGACTACACGCTCTCCAGCCAGCCGGACTCTGATCTTCGTGAGTTCAGCGAGGCTGTGCGGCTTGCCCCGGTCGTCGAGGTACTTGATCGCATTCTTGAGCGTCGTCTTGGCCGCACCGGTCGCCGTCTTGACGTTCTCCTCCAGATCTCTCGGGGAGCTGCACGAGAACGACCGGGCAATTCAGGCCCGTGCGCGCAGACCTCGAACACGGCTTCGGCCGTGGTTCCCGAGCCCGCGAAGAAGTCCATGACGATGCCGTCCTTGCCGTCGAGCACGTACTCGAAGAGCCGCGCCAGCTCGACGTGATCCTTCGGGTTGTTGAAGACCTTCGCGCCCATGAGTTCGCGAAGGTGCCTCACCGCAACCTGCGACTGCTTTAGAAGTAGGAGCCGCGAACCTGCGTAGCGAGTTCAGCTTCGTCCTCGCGACATCGTCAGCCTCGTCGTCCGCGACATCCGGGCTCTCTTCCGCGACTGGGCGCAGGTGCGCCTTTCGGAATGGCGGCTCGGTGTGGTCCTCGCGAAACTCGACGAGCCCGAGCTTGATCTGCCGCTGCATCTCGGCGGGATCGCTGTAGCGCCAACCACCCTCGGGTACCTTCGACAGGGCAGACCTGTCACCGGGTGGATCACATCGTACGTCGGACCGTCCCCACCAGGCCAGGAGATGTCTCTGTCTCGCCAAGGCCCGTTGGCATCGACTCGCTTGTAGCGCGCCCACTTCTTCGAAGGGTCGGACTTCGGAAGCGCGCTGAACCAGGCTGAGATGGCCTTCTCGATCGCGGCGTCGTCCGCTCCGTGGATCTCGCGGAGACGGATGTACTCGTCCCAGATCTCGCGGGCGCCGGGCTTCTCCTCGCGCCATTGCGTCTTGAGGTCCCTCAGGTGCTGCTGGGACTTGGCGTATACGAGCAGATACTCATGCCCAATCGAGAAGAACTTCGCGTCGTTCTTTCGGCCCTTCTCCCAGACGAGTTGGGCGATGAAGTTCTCGCTCCCCGAAGACCTGGTCCATCAGCCGGCGGAGGGTCGCCTGCTCGGCGTCGTCGATGCTGACGCATGATGACGCCGTCCTCGCGCAGCAGGCGACTCGCGAGCTTGAGGCGGGGGTACATCATGCTCAGCCAGTCGGAGTGGAAGCGGCCGTTCGACTCGGTGTTCGCGACGAGTCGTCGCCCGTCGTCGTCGACCTGCTGGCCGGACTTGCGCAGGTACTCGCTGCTTGAGTGTCGGCGAAGTCGTCGCGCGTAGACGAAGTCGTTGCCGGTGTTGTACGGCGGGTCGATGTAGATGAGCTTGACCTTGCCGAGGTACGACTCCTGGAGCAGCTTCAGCGCCTCGAGGTTGTCGCCCTCGATGAAGAGGTTCTTCGTCGTGTCGAAGTCGACCGACTCCTCGCGCACCGGGCGCAGCGTCTTCGCGATCGGGCGCGTTCGCGGCGAAGGCAGCGGCGCGCTTGCCCGGCCAGTCGAGCTGGTAGCGCTCCTGCGGCCCCTCGACGACGTGGTCGGAGAGCTCCTGACGCAGCAGCGTCGAAGTCGACCGCGCGCACCGGGTTGCCGTCGTCGTCGACGGTCTCGGTGACGACCGTGGGGAACAGCTCGGCGATGCGCGTCGATGTTGCGCTGGGTCAGGTCCGGCGAGTGCATCTTGAGCTTGTCCACGGTCATTCCTTGTTGCTCGGTGCGGGGTCGGTCAGCTCGGCGAGCACTGCGGTGCGTTCCTTGATCTGCCTGCGGAGTTCGATCTTGCGGTTGAGTTGCGGCTCGGTGCGCAGCTTCTTCTCCAGCGCGGCGATCTCGCGCTGGAGCTTTCGGGCGCGGTCCAGTCTGTCGGTCGCCTCCGACACCGTCTCGCCGGCGCGCGTGTGCACGGGCAACAGGGCGCCGAGGATCGCCTCGTACAGGCTCGGCAGGTCGAGCGCGGTGGGCAGCGGGCGGCGCGGCGCGTCGGCGGGCTGCCAGTCGGTGGTGAAGTACGTGCCGATCGTCGGGTGTCTTGCCGTCGAGCGACTTGTGGGCGGCGACGGTGCGCACCCGGTCGCCGCTGGCGACCTCGAAGATGATCGGGAAGTGCACGGTCTTGTCGATGGCGGTGAGCACGTCGTCGGAGACATCCGCGCCCTTGGTCTCGACGGTGAAGACCTGGATCTCGGGCACGGCGTCGTGCCGCGCAGGCGGATGGTGTCGTCGGCGAGCTTGTAGGCCCAGGTGATGCGCTGGACGTCGTCGACGAACTTCTCGCGCAGCGCGGTGCGGACGTTGCCGTGCTCGTAGAACTTGGTTTTCGGCACGGTGCGGCCGAACGCGGCGTTCGCGGGCCAGCGGTAGAGGACGGGTTCAGGCTCGATCAGCGTCAGTCATCGGCGGGCTCCTCGACGATGGCGAGGAAGGCGATCAGCTCGAAGTCGTCGAGCCCGGCGATGGTCTGCACGAGCGCGGTGGTGTGGCCGGGGCTGAAGAGGCTGTCGACGTCGCGTTCCTCGGTGACGTCGATCATGGAGCGGATCGCCTCGGTGAGCAGGTCGGCTGTACTGGCCCATCTCGGCGCCGTCGCGGGTGGCGGCGTTGAAGACGCGGCACACCTCCCAGGCGGGCTCGTCGCGGTTGCGGCATCCGGCGCGGATCAGGTCGAGCAGGTGCTTGACCTCGGTGTGGTCGGCGATGACCTCGCCCTCGTCGTCGAGGTAGACGAGGTAGTGCGGGTGCAGGCGGTTGCCGCGGTTGAGGTGCTCGTCGGCGTTGATGTTGCGCAGCACGAACAGCGCGCCGGGCTTGAGGCCCTTGTCGCGGTTGGGCGGGCACGACGGCGTGCAGGCCCTTCGGGGTGCCGGCCAGGTCGCCGTACTCCTTGATGTAGCCGAGCAGGTCCATGCGGAAGTCGTTCAGGCCCAGGTCGGTGATCGAGACGCCGGTGCGGACGTCCTCGAGCTCGATCACCTCGTCCTGGAGCTTGCGGAGCTGCTCCTTGCGGAACGCGGCGTCGCTGGCCTCCTGGGTGAGCACGTTGTCGTCGGCGGTCGCGGCGAGGTCGGCGATGACCATGCGGTTCTCGACGCGCTCCTTGAGGTTGATGTACTCGTCGAGGGAGATGTCGGGCCAGAAGTTCACGAGCTGGATGCGCTCGTTGGTCGAGCCGATGCGGTCGATGCGGCCGAAGCGCTGGATGATCCGCACCGGGTTCCAGTGGATGTCGTAGTTGACGACGAAGTCGCAGTCCTGGAGGTTCTGGCCCTCGCTGATGCAGTCGGTGCCGATCAGCACGTCGATCTCGGCGGTCTCCTTCGGCATGACCAGGTGGCGCTGCTTCGACCGCGGCGAGAACAGCGTGAGGGTCTGCTGGAAGCCGTAGCCCTTGCCGAGGGTGGTGGACGGGTTGCCCTGCCCGGTGACGAGCGCGCTGTCGTAGCCGTGCTGCTTCAGCGCCGGGGCGAGGTTCTCGTAGAGGTACTCGGCGGTGTCGGCGAACGCGGAGAAGATCAGCACCTTGCGGTTGCCGGGGTTCAGTGGCTGGGCGAACTTGCCGCGCGATCAGGTCGCGCAGCGCGCGCAGCTTCGAGTCGTGCTCGGGAGTGATGCCGCTGATCGACGGCGAGGAGCTGCTGGATGACCTTGCCGTCGTTGACGAGGTCGCGGTTCCACGACTCGACGTCCATGTCGGCCAGGTCGATCTGCACCTTCTTGCCGACCGTGCCGCTCGTGGGGAACTCGAAGTCGTCGTCGTCGGCGTCGATGTCGGCGAACGCGGAGGCGATGTCGGCGATGTTCGCCGCGTGGTTGTCGACGGCCTCGATCGCCTCGGCGACGGTGTACTCCAGCCGGTTCAGGGTGAGCCGGAACGCCTCGACGCTGCTCTCCAGCCGCTTGAGCAGGTTGACCGTCATGAGCTTGCGGATGCCCTGCTCGCGGCTGGCCGCGCCGAGGTTGGCGGTCTGCCCGCCCATGTAGTTCTGGCCCGCAGCCCGCGCCGTAGAGCTGCTCGTACTTGTCACGGCGGCTCGGGAACACGTACGCCAGCGGCGTGTAGACCGCCAGCGTCAGCAGCTGGAGCTGCTCGAAGATCTCGTTGAACGTCGGCGCGTCGGCCAGGTCGGTCAGCGGCGGGCGCAGCGACACGGGCTTCATCCGCTCGGGGAACGCGCCGATGTCGGTGGTGTCGTAGAACGCCTGGATGTGCTTGCGCGAGCGGGCGATCGTCACCGCGTCGAGCAGCTCGAAGAAGTCGAAGTCCAGCCGCGCCAGGATCGCGTCGGTGGTGCGCTCCTCCGGCGGCAGGTCGGACCACTCGTTGAAGACCCGCTGCGCCTGCCGGAACACCTCCTCGATCGTGGTCGAGATGTTCAGCTTCGCCGGCGAGCTGCGCCGACTCACCCTCGTAGGCGAGCGCGAGCTGGTTGCGCAGGTCGTTGAAACGGTTGTTCACCGGCGTGGCCGAGAGCATCAGCACCTTGGTCTTCACGCCCTCGCGGATGACCTTGCGCATCAGCCGCTGGTAGCGGGTCTCGCGCTCCTGCACGTAGTCGGCGTTACGGAAGTTGTGCGACTCGTCGATCACGACGAGGTCGTAGTTGCCCCAGTTGATCAGGTCGAGCCGCTTGCCGAGCGACTCGCCGCCGTCGCGCGACAGGTCGGTGTGCGCGAGCACGTCGTAGTTGAAGCGGTCCTTGGCGAAGATGTTCGTCGTGTAGTTCGAGTTGTAGTTCGTCCAGTTGTCGGCGAGCTTCTTCGGCGCGAGCACGAGCACGGTCTTGTTGCGCAGCTCGTAGTACTTGATCACCGCGAGCGCCGTGAACGTCTTCCCCAGGCCGACGCTGTCGGCGAGGATGCAGCCGTTGTAGGTCTCCAGCTTGTTGATGACGCCGGTCGCGGCATCCTTCTGGAAGTTGTAGAGCGCCTTCCAGATCTCGGTGTCCTGGTACCCGGTCAGGTCGTTGGGCAGCACGTCCTCGCTGATGTCGTCGAGGAACTCGCTGAACAGGTTGTAGAGGATCAGGAAGTAGACCCGCTGCGGCGAGTTCTCCGCGTACACGCTCGCGATGTGCTCGCGGACCGCCTCGGTCACGTCGTCGAGCTGGTCAGGGTTGTGCCAGATCTGGTCGAAGAGCTGGATGTACTGCTGCGTCATCGGGCGCGTCGTCGATCTTGGTGCACCATGTTCGACACTGCCGGCCCGCGCTCGTAGCCCAGGTCCGCGGTCGTGAAGCCCTGGAGCGGGAAGTACGCGGCGCGTGTCGTCGACCACGGCGAACGGCTGCATCGGCGCGCCGGTGTGGTTCGACCGGAACGTGACCTTCTGCCGCACCCATTCGGCGCACTCGCGGGCGATCGCCCGCTGGGTCAGCTTGTTGCGCAGGCGGATCTCGAACTCCGAGCCGTACAGCGCGGCGTCCCGGCCCTTGTCGTTCGGGATGAAGAACTGCCGCTTCTCCGGCGCGGGCTTGTCCGTCGCCTTCGTCGTCGTGAACGACGGCGCGGTGAAGATGAACTCCAGTTCGTCGATCGACTCGCAGCTCCCGCTTCAGCGCCTCGAAGGCGAAGATCGAGAACGTAGACGCGGCGATCCGCAGCTTCGAGCCCGGCCTGATCGTCGCCTTCAGGTCGTCGCCGAGCAGCTCGTTGACGTTGTCGATGATGCGCACTCAGGCATCACCGCACACAGGCACCTCAGGAGTCTCCACCAGCCACGCAAGAGCCAGACAGACACGAGCGACAGCTTGAACGATCGCCTCAGCGCGGCCGTCCCCAGGTTGCCTATCCCCGTCACGTGGCTACGCTAGTGGGCCCGAACACCGCACTCTGCACGCACGCCACAGCTTTCCACCGAACGGCGCTTTCGACGTCCGTCAAGTTCGGCTTCCACGTGGCACCACGGCTACATGCGGCGACCGACTGCTCGATCACGTCTCGGTCCAGTGAGAAGCGGTGGTCGATGTCGAGGAGGGCGGGCAGCCCTGGCCTAACTGTGATGCTCGTGATGCTGGTCGGTCCGGTGACTGAAGTCGCACCTTCGAGGATGGGCCGGAGAATGGCGCACCCTCGTGCGCAACGACAACTCGGCTTGCCTTTGGTGCCAGAGGTGTCATGCCCCATTTCTTGCCCTGCAATCGAGCGCTCTCGACGCCGTCGATGACGACATCTCACACGCCCGCGAGCTGCTGTGATTGATCGGACTCTGGCCTCTCGCGGGTCGTGATCTTCGCCTGGATGCGGAGATCTGGTGCTTGTCGCATCAGCGCCCTAACGAGCCGAACCTGCGACACGGCCACGGCGAACCGAACGCGGCACAGTCGAGCTCGATGACGCTGCCAGGCACCGTGGCGCGCAGCTGGCGGCCCGCCGCCGGACCGGTTTGTCGATCTGTGGCTACATCTCGCGTCTTACGTCCTCCCGGGCACACCTATGCCTGACGGGGTAGCTCGGTCGCCACCCCGACGGGTGTGGCGAGCGCGAGGAGGGAGGGGGTCTGTGGGCAGCCAGAGCCGCGCACGGCGGGAACGGGCGATGGCGCGCGTGGCGGCGCCAAGAGGGGCCGCGCCAGGCGCCTCCTTCGGTCTCTCGGTCGATGGTCACCTGACGGAGGCTCACGACGAAGGGTTGCTCGAGCGACTGACGGCGGCGGCGATTGCCGAAACGCTCCCGCCGGCCGACGCGACCTCGGCCGATGTCGTCGACGACAGTCCGGTTCGCGAGCCTCCTCGGCGAAAGGTGTATGGGTTCGGTCTCCTCAACGGACGGGCGCGAGTGGCCGCGCCGCGGTTGCCCTACGACCGAACGGAGGTCGTCAGCCTCGTCGCGCGGCGACGTCGAGCACGACGAGCGCTCCAGCGGATCGACTCGGCGATCGAGCTTGAAGTCGGTCGAGCACGGACGTCAGGCATGAGCTGGGACGAGATCGGCCAGCTTCTGGGAATCACACGCCAGGGCGCGCGCCAGCGGTACGGAGATCGAGTTGTCCACACCGCAGACAGGGCAAGCGAGATTTCCACAGATTGGGCGTCAACCCGCCGTTCGGCCGCCGAATGGGCACGTCTTGAGTGATCCGAGGAGGGAGGCAGTCGCATGAGCTTCGAGTACAAGACGGTGACGCCCGAGGAGATCGCCGAGATGCTCGGCGCCTCGCCCTATTGGGTGCGCGAGCAGGCGCGACGTGGCCGTGTCCCACACCTCCGGTTCGGCCGCGGCAGGATCCGCTTCCTGCCCGAGCACGTTGACGCGCTCGTGCGGCTGGTCACTGTGGAAGGTCACGCGCCGGAGGACGAGCCGCCCGCCGCCGCGTCGGTCGACTTGGGAGCGCTCGGGGCAACGGTGAAGTCCATCCGCGCGCACCAGCGCCGCCCGCACGTCCAGGGAGACGCACAGATGTACTGACTTGCCCCAGGCGCTTGAGCCGCGGGCGGCGTGCGCCGATCACCAGTGCATGACCACGCCGACCGATGACGCCCCCGCCGCGACCAAGGTCATGCGTCTGCGGTACGCAGGCACTTGTCGCGAGTGCGGGACCGCCTTGGACGCCGGAGTGCGCGCGGTGTACGACCGGTCCACGAAGACGGTGACATGCGAGTCGTGCCCGACGGTCACCACCGCGCACCCGGTCTCCGAGCTCGGGGCAGAGAGCCCCGTCGATGAGGTCTCAGAGCTGCTTGGCGCCATCCCTGCCATTCCGGAGCCGAGGCCGGCGCCTGTGGAGAGCGGTGCCGCCGGCGCCTCGGCACGGCGCGAGTACGAGCGCCGGTCGGCCAAGCGCGAGACACGCATCCGCGAGGCCCATCCGCGGCTGGGCGGGCTCATTCTGGCGTTGTCCGACGAGCCGCAGAGCACGACCGCCTGGGCACGTGGAGCCAAGGGCGAAGAACTGCTCGGCCAAGGCCTGGACACTCTGGCGACCGCGGCGTGCTGACGCTCCACGATCGCCGCATCCCTCCGCACGAAAGCCAACATCGATCACATCGCCGTCAGTCCGGCCGGGGTATTCGTCATCGATGCGAAGCGCTACAAGGGACGCCCGCACGTGGTCACCGCGGGAGGCATCTTCCGTCCCCGCACCTCGACCTTGATGGTCGGATCGCGCGTCTCGCACCAAGCTCGTCGAGGGCGTGCACAAGCAGGTCGGCCTCGTCCGAGCCGCACTCGACAAGGCAGGTTTCCCCGACGCTCCCGTGCGCGGGATGCTCTGCTTCGTCGACGCCGACTGGCCGCTGTTCGGCGGCTCGTTCGTCATCGATGGTGTCGACGTCCTCTGGCCAAAGAAGGCCGCCGAGCAGCTCGTTGCGCCTGGCTCCATCGAGCAGGCCAGCCATTGCCGATATCCATCGACGTACTCGCTGCAGCATTTCCCGTCGCCTGAGGCGCCAGGGCGCAGTCGGTACCCGCGTGCCACCAGCCACCTAGTGTGATCGATCGGTCTACCGAAGCTGGCGCTCTCGGCGGGCCGCGTGATCGATCCGTCTACCGAGCTGGCACGCGCTCCGGCGCAGGCCAGTGCCGTTTCGTTGATGGATCCGACCCCAACGCCTCGAGCCTCGGGCCACCGGTAGGGTTTGGCAACGTGTGTGGTGCCGAGCTTGGGAGGTCGTTACGGTGATCACGGTCGTCGAGGGTGACCTCCCCGAGTCTCTGGCCGACGGCTTCTCGAAATCGACCATCGTGGCGTGGGACACGGAAACCGGCGGCCTCGACTGGCGTACTGACCGTCTCGCGCTATGTCAACTCCACGCCCCAGAGATGGGGACAGTCCTCGTCCGGATGACCGACGAACAGCCAGCCCGGCTAAGTGACCTGCTCGCATCCGCCTCCATCACGAAGGTGTTTCATCACGCTCCGTTTGACCTCCGCTTCATGCGGCGTTCGTTCGGTGCTCGTGCAAACAACGTCGTTTGCACGAAGGTAGCCTCAAAACTACTCACACCAGCGGCGCCATCTCGCGACCATTCTTTGGCACCCTTGGTCGACCGCTACCTCGGGGTCACACTGGAAAAGGGAGCCGAACGAGTCAGCGACTGGTCGGCGCCCGAACTGTCTGACAAGCAGATTGAGTACGCGGTCCGCGATGTCGAATTTCTCGTGCCGCTACTCGAAAAGCAGCGGAAGGATTCTGGGCGTAGCGGGGCTGTCGGAGGTCTTCGCGCGATGCTGCAACTTCCTGCCGACCCAGGTAGAGGTATCTGTTCTCGGGATCGAGGACGTGTTCGCCTGCTCGCGGTCCCGTGCGCGTCGATCAGACAAGCGGGAGCCAGCGCTCATCTTCGAAAAACTCGAACCCTGCGACACTCTCCGCAGCGAGACTGGCCAGCATCCGCAGGTGGGACGGAGCCTCTGGCCCATTGGTGCGGATGACCGAGGCCCGAACATCCGTGATCGCTCGCAGTCGATGCAGGTCATGCACCAGCAGATCCGGAACGTAGCCCAGCGGAGTGTCGCCCGCCATCACAACGATTGCCTCAGGATTGCGCTGATTGGTCGGCTCAGGGACAAGGTCCAAGTGGGAGCCTGGCGTCAGGCGATCCATCGTTCGCTCGATTTGTTCGGCGGTCACGGGATGCGCCGAGCCTCGAAGCACTAGGTCGTTCTCTGGAATGTGACGCATCCCGTGAACCAGGAACGAGCACCAAACCCGGCCGTTGACGACCTGCGGCACTGGGAAGAGTTGAAGGGTGTCGCCCTGTCGACGGCCGCTCGAGCGAGTGATCTGCTCCCACGGTGACGCCTCGCTCGGGTCGAGGCCCAGTTCGCTGACATAGCGAACGTAATCAGGGCGACGTGAATCCATCGCCCGCTGGGCAAACAGCAGGAACAGTCGATCGGATGTGTAGACACGATCGAGGTACCCAAATCCGAGCAGCGGCCGGAAGCCCGGCGCAGCTCGGACGGCGCGGATGTAGCGGAACGAATACTCGGTACCGTCGCGACGCAGCATGCCGATCGGGTAGATGGAGCGGTCATCGGGATGTTGCCACGCAACGACGAGTGCTCTGTGTCCTGAATGTGTGGGCGCGGGAGTAGACCCAGGCGCTTCAGGCGCGACTGTCAAGCTCATCACGCAGCCTCCTTGCATTGATCTCTAGCAGTCTGCATGCGAACCTACGCGCCGGCACTGACATCGGCTCGATCTGGTCGAACAGCGGCACGGGGTCGACGGCCGCGAGCATCGTGATGCAGCCGGACCAGAAGTCGCGAGCCGTCTTGGACGACAGTTCGATTGCGTCCACGGCCAGTTCGACGAGAGTCCGCATCGGAGAGTCGGAGTTGTTCTCGAACCTCCATGCGGTCCCCGCGCGAGCGAACGCCTCCACATCGTGGCCAGGTCCAAGGGCCAGCCGTAGCTTGACCTTCCGGTCCGGCAGGTTGAAGCCTAGGCCTCCCGCTTGGTCATACGAACCACATAGGCGCGGCTCGCCGACGGACAGGTCTGGTATGAGGACGGACCAGTTCTCGTCATGACGGTCTCGATTGCCAATCCAGGCGTCGAGGATCAGGTAGCCAATGAAAGTGTCGTACGCATCGAACGGGTCCGGGAGCTGGTTGTCGGGAGTCGCGAGAATCTCCGTCGAGTGCCGAGCGAATGTTGATCAACGAGTGCCCCGGTCGACGGTTCATGGCCGGCTTATTATCGAGCAGCTCGCTGGCCGGAATAAACCGAGGCGCTCCCCGGTCAAGCAGTAGGAGGGCACCGGCCTGGAGTTGGTATCCAGGAGGGCGCAGGTCTCGAGACAGCACGCCATCGACCTCGTCGCGGACCGCCAGCTCGACCGTCGCGCACGGGACCTGCAGATGCGTTGCTAGATGCGAGGTGGCCTTCTCAGACCAGTCCTCGCCCTGGCGATTCCCTGACTTGGTCACGGTCACAGGTTTGAAGAGCCACCGGGCTCCGCGGCCTTCGAGCCAAGATTTCTCCTCGGCGCCAGCCGTCTCCGTGGCCACGACCGGCCACGCAGATACGTCGATGCGTTCGAACATGCTGGCCCCGATCACGGCTCGACTGTAGTGACGAGTCGCAGAACCGTCCCGCACCGACGTTTCCGCGTGGCGTACCCGCGCACGCGCCGCGACCACTAGGCGACGGCAACAGTCATGCTCCGTCTCGCTGGGCTGAGTAAGTGCCGCGCGCCGATCAGCTCGATCCCTTCACCCTCTGCGAAAGTCCAGCCAGGGCTCGACTCGCTGCTGCGGCGGCCGCCGCTTGCTGGTCCGGCAGCAGGTGCGCGTACGTCTCGGTCGTCGTCGTGATCGACTCGTGCCCCAGCCGCCGCTGCAGCACGAACAGGTCGACGCCGGCCGCGATCATCCACGACGCGTGCGTGTGCCGGAGGTCGTGCACCCGCGGCCGCTTCGTCAGCCGCGGCGCGTCGGCGTCAGGCGTCCCGTCGGCGAGCAGCGGGTTGCATCGCCGCGTCGAGCGCCGGCGTCCACGTCTGCGTCCAGAACCGCGACGACGACAGCTGCGACCCGACCGTGTTGGTGAACACCAGCGTCGCCGGGCGCCTTGCCGGCGACGACCGGCGCGAGCACGTCGACGAGGTCGTCGGGCAGCGACACCGTCCGCCGCGCCCGCCGCGTCTTCGGCGGCCCGACGTACCAGCGCCGCTCCGCGTCCCGCTTCCACGCCTTCGTCACCCGGACCGTCGGCGGCGTCGCCGCCAGGTCGAAGTCGCTCGACGGTCAGCGCCGTCGCCTCGCCCCACCGCAGCCCGGTCGCCACGAGCGTGATCACCAGCGGCTGGTAGAACGGCGAGACCTTCGACAGCAGCAGCGCGAACTCGTCGCGCGTCAGCACCGTCATCTCGTCGTGCGTCGCCGACGACTTGGGCAGCACGACGCCGACGCACGGGTTGTCCTCGCGGTACCCGAGCCGCACCGCCGTCGTCATCGCGGCGGAGAACAGCCCGTGCACGTTGGCGATCGTCTTGGGCGCCAGGCCCTTGTCGCCCATCGTCGCGCACCCAGCCGGCGATGTGCCGGTAGGTCAGCGCGGCGACCGGGTACGGCCCGAGCGACGGGCTGATGTGCGCCTCGAGCTGCCGCGCGGTAGTGCTTGCGGGTGTCCGGGCCGACGACGGTCAGCAGGTCGATGTGCTCGGAGATCACGTCCTCGACGGTCGGCCCGGTCTTGCGGATTCCCTCGGCGATCCGCGCCGCCTCGAGCGGCGTGCCCGCCGGCCGCCTCGATCAGCTGGCGACGCCACCGTGGCGTCGCGCTCGATCGTCGTACGTCAGCGACGTCTGGCGTCCGGTCTCCGGGTCGCGCCACAGCACGGCGAAGGCCCTCGTGCCATCGGCTCGTCGGCGCTCGCGGATGCTCGCCACAGACACAAAAATAGCCACTCCGTGTCAACGGATGGCTACTTCTGGTCAACATGACCTGCGTTTCCGCAGGTCAGAGGGGTGGAGGTGGCGGGAATCGAACCCGCGTCCGGTGACGCAGTACCAGGGATTCTCCGGGTGCAGCCTGCTGTGATTTTCTCGGCCCCCACGCTCACACAGGCATGTACGTGGACGGGCTCAGTCGGCTAAAAGTCCCGGAAATCTCACCGACGAAGATTTCCAGCAGTGGCTCTCTAGATGACGCTAGTTACTGAGTCGAGAGCGTACTCAGGCTAACGGACTTCGGGGCTCGCTCAGGCGGCGAGGGCGAAGTCGGTGCGGTTGGAATCGGCACCTATGGTTTTGCACGGAGCGTTGACGAGATAACCGTGCGTCCTCGACCCGCTTCTCCTGGTTCGACGATCACCGTCGAAACCGATCACCCCCATGTTCAGTTATCAACACCGCCCGCGCAGAACGAGGGCGACGCCCCCAGTCTAGTGCCTCACCAGGCCGGGGGCCGCGCACATACTCGATCAGGCGGCCGGGCCCTCGATCAGGGTGACGGTCGCGGAGGCCGAGGTGCCGTCGACGGACGTCCACGTCAGGGCCAGGCTGTCGCCGGGCTGGTGGGCGGCGATCGCGGCGGACAGCTGGGACCCCGAGGAGATCGCGGTGCCGTCGATCGAGGTGATCGTGTCGCCGGCGGCGAGGCCGGAGGACTCGGCGGGGGTTCCGGCGACCACACCAGCGATCGTCGCGGAGCCGTCGCCGGCCAGGGACACACCCAGGAACGCCGGGTAGCCCAGGACGATGTCGGCGGTGTCGGCACCCTGCTCGATCTGGATCGCGATCTTCAGCGCGTCGGAGATGTCGATCGCGTAGGCGGTGACGGTCAACGACTGGGACGACGCGGCGGTCGTCATGCCGACCACCTCGCCCTCGCTGTCGATCAGGGCGCCGCCGGAGTCGCCGCCGACGACGGCCGCGGAGAACTCGATCAGGCCGGTGAGCGACTCGGGGTTGGAGCCGTCCTCGCCGGTGGCGGTCATGGACTGGTCGGTGGCCAGCACCGGGCCCGGCCGCGGCGACCAGCGAGCCGGTGCCCTGCGCGTTGCCGATCGCGGTGACGGTGTCGCCGGTGGTCACGCCCTTGTCGTTGTCGAGCGTCACGGGGGTCAGGCCGCTGGCGTCGACGAGCTGCAGGACGGCGACGTCGTGGGTGGCGTCGGTGCCGACGACCTTCGCGACGTAGGACTGGCCGGTGGTCTCGTCGGTGACCTCGATGGCCGTCGCGCCCTCGACCACGTGGTTGTTGGTGAGGATCGTGCCGTCCGACGTGAGGATCATGCCGGTGCCGGCGGCCGCCGCGCCCCGGTAGGCGAGCTCGGTGGTGATGGTGACCATGCCGACCTGCTGGTCGGCGGAGGCCGCAACAGCGGGGGTCTGCGCGTAGCCCTGACCGGCCGAGGAACCCTGGCCCGACGAGCCGAAGCCCTGCGGGTAGAACGACGCACCCTCGATCGAGGCGCCCGCGGCGGTGGTCGCGGTCGCCGAGTGGCCGTCGAGGGCGTACGCGGTGGCCCCACCCGCGACGAGGCCGAACGCGAGGGTGCCGCCGGCGAGGCCGAGGAGCAGGCGGTGGCGGCGCAGGCCGCTCGTCGCCGGCGTCTCGAGCGTGGTGGTGGTCTCGTCCATGGTCCTGGCCTCCCGAACACGCCACCTCGGTGGTGGCTACGGAGACCAGACAACAGCGTTCACCCGAACGGACGCTGGGCCCCACCCGAGAGAAACCTGTGCGTCACGCCGAGAGCACGTCGGCGAGGTCGAAGCTCACCGGCTCCTCGAGCTGCGCGTAGGTGCAGGACTCCGGCGAACGGTCCGGGCGCCACCGGCGGAACTGCGCGGTGTGCCGGAAGCGCGCGCCCTCCATGTGGTCGTAGGCGACCTCGACCACCAGCGACGGCTCCAGCGGCACGAACGACAGGTCCTTGCCGCGCGACCACCGGCTGCCCTCCGCCTCCCGCGGGGTCCGGCCGTCCGACGAGTAGTCCCACGGGTGGCCCTCCAACGGGACGACGAGGGGGGCGAGCTCCTCGACCAACGAGCGACGCCGCGCCATCGGGAACGACGCCGCGACGCCCACCGACGCCAGCACCCCCTCGTCGGTGTAGAGCCCCAGCAGCAGCGACCCCAGCGCATCCGGCCCGGACGCGTGCGGCCGGTACCCCGCGACCACGCAGTCGGCGGTCCGCTCGTGCTTGATCTTCGCCATCGTGCGCTTGCCCGGCAGGTACAAGGACGCCGGATCCTTCGCGACGATGCCGTCGAGACCCGCGCCCTCGAACTGCGAGAACCACCGCTCGGCCACGGACAGGTCGGCCGTCTGCGCCGTCACCGACACCGGCCCGTCGCCGCGGACGATGCCCTCGAGCCGGGCGCGCCGCTCGGAGAAGGGACGGCCCGTCAGGTCCTCGTCGTCCAGAGCGAGCAGGTCGAAGAGCACCAGCCGCGCGGGCGTCTCGACCGACAGCAGCCGCACCCGCGACTCCGCCGGGTGCACCCGCTGCAGCAGCGCCTCGAAGTCCAGCCCGGTGTGCGACGACGACGGCACGATGATCTCGCCATCCACGACGCAACGCGATGGCAAGTGCTCCAGCACCGCCTCGACGACCTCCGGGAAGTACCGCTGCATCGGCTTGGTGTTCCGCGACCCGATCTCCACGGAGTCCCCGTCGCGGAACACGATCGCCCGGAACCCGTCCCACTTGGGCTCGTACAGCTTGCCCGCGGGGATCGTCGGCACCGACTTGGCGAGCATGGGATCCACCGGCGGCATCACGGGAAGCGTCATAGAACCCAGTCTTACCAGCCCCCACCCCCACCGCCGCCGACACCGCCGCCGGAGAACCCGCCGCCGCTGAACCCGGACCCGCCGGACGAGCCGGGGGTGGGCGCGGAGATGGACTGCGTGGCGATGTCGGCGAAGCGGTCGAGGGAGCCCGCGAACGCGGTGGCCCAGTAGATGTTCGCGCCCGGGTAGTAGCCGCCGACGTACCAGCTCGGCTGCGCGATGGTGCGGCCCTGCGCGGCGAGCTCGCCGAACACGCGGGCCCAGCGGTCGGCGAGGCCGAACACGATCGCGTACGGGAGGTAGCGGCTGAAGATGTCCTCGCCCTCCTCGAACTTCAGCTGGTTGGCCTCGGCCGTGGCCAGGTACCGGCGGAAGCCGAGCGACTGCGCGAGCGCGGCGGTGCCGTCCTCGGTGCGTGCGGGGGCCGCGCTGGACATCGCGATGACCACGACGCCGATGATCCCGATCGCGACCGGGATCAGCAGGCTGCCGCGGACGTTCGAGAGCGCGCTGAACGCGAGGAAGCCGAGGATCCCGGCGACGACGATGAGCCCGAAGCCCGCCGCCATCCAGAGCCCGCCGCACGGTCTTCGGGTTGGCACGGAACCAGCCCTTGGACGTGACGTCGTCGTAGAGCCCGCTCTGCACCTTGCCCATCGACGCCGCGAACGTCGTCTTCAGCGACGAGAGCGTGACCTCGGTCCGCCCCGCAGAAGATCTCCGTGAGCAGCAGGTCCTCGAACGGCAGGAGCGTGCCGTCGCGGTTCTTCAGCTGCACCAGGGTCCAGTCCTTGGCCTTCTTGTTCGGGTTGGACCGCGGCACCTCCTCGATGCGCAGCCACCCCCGCACGGCCAGGTCGACGATGGTCGCGGTGACGTCGATGGGGTCGGCCTTCTCGTCGACGAGCGTGCCCACCTCCCCCGGCGTCATGCCCGCGGGCGGCTGGAACTGCACCGAGACGACCTCGCGCTTGTCGCGGTAGCCCGTGTTGCCGGGCTGGCCGTCGGCGGGGCGCAGGCCGGGCGTCAGGCCGAGGTACGCGCGGTCGCGGCCGGCCTGGCGGATGCGGCGGATCGCGACGATGAGGCCACCGACCAGGACGACGAGGCCCGCGATGCCCAGCGGCGAGACGGGCTGCACGGGGGCGAGCGGGTCCGGCTTCCCGACGAGGATCGGCTCGACCCCCGGGAACGTCCCGCCGGGCCAGCCGGTGACGGTGGTCAGCAGCGAGCCGACGGGCAGGACATCCTGCGTGAACGCGGCGCCGTCGCCGGACATCGTCGCCGAGGTGCACGGGGTGGTCGACTGGTCCGGGCCGGCGAAGCAGATGGCGTCCTGCACAGCCGCCGGGCCGGTGACCTGGACGGAGATGTCCCCGATCGGCACCTCCCAGCCCGGGCCGATGACGTTCCAGTAGAGCTCGTCGCCGGAGTGCTGGGCGTTGGCGGGGTTGAGCCAGCCGTCCACGGTGAACTGCACGTGGTAGCTCTGCACGCCGGACACGTTGTCGATGTTCTCGTCACCGATCCGCAGGATCAGCGCGGTGTCGGTGGTCTCCTGGTTGACCTGTGCGGGGGCACCGGTGGAGCTCGACGCGGAGATGTCGGAGTAGTGGAACTCCCGGTCGTGGGTGTCGTCGTAGTACACGCGCGTCGGGTAGGTGAGGTACGGACCGTGCCCGGGGTCGTCGCCGAAGTCGAAGTCGAAGTCGAGATCCACGGTCGTGATGCCGTCGGACCCGATCGTCGCCGTCACGTCGTACCGGGTCATCTCCCGACCGCTGGTCTGGTCGGGCGCGGCGAGCGCAGGCGCACCCCCCAGGACGACGAACATCAGCGCCAGGACGACGCCGATCAGCCGTGCCCTCACAGGTCGCGCTTCTCGCGGATGGCGCGGGTGGCCTCCATGTTGTCCTGCCTCTCGCGCAGCGCCTGCCGCTTGTCCCACTCGCGCTTGCCGCGCGCCAGGGCGATCTCGACCTTGGCCCGCCCGTCGAGGAAGTACAGGGACAGCGGGATGATCGTCTGCCCCTTCTCCCGCGTCTTGGACTCCAGGCGGTCGATCTCGTCGCGGTGCAGCAGCAGCTTGCGCTTGCGGCGCGGGGAGTGGTTGGTCCAGGTGCCCTGGCTGTACTCGGGGATGTGCACGCCCTCGAGCCAGCAGCTCGTGGTTGGTCACCTCGCACCAGCCGTCGACCAGCGACGCCCGGCCCATCCGCAGGGCCTTGACCTCGGTGCCCGCGAGCACGAGCCCGGCCTCGAAGACGTCCTCGATGACGTAGTCGTGCCGCGCCTTGCGGTTCGAGGCGACGACCTTGCGCCCGATCTCCTTGGCCACCGTCGTCAGACCCCGATCCTGGAACTCGTCGGCACGCGTTGTGCCGCCGCCCGAGCCTACCTGGGGGCACCAGAGGATCAGAGCCCGAGCAGCGGCCGCGGGTTCGTCGTCGCGCCGTTGACGTAGACCTCGAAGTGCAGGTGGCACGCCGCCGACGTCCCCGTGTTGCCCGAGCGGCCGATGAGCTGGCCCTGCTCGACGTGCTGGCCGCCGCTGACCGCGAAGCTCGTGAGGTGGTTGTACGACGCCGACAGCGCGTTGCCGTTCACGAACCCGCTGTCGATCATCACCTGGTTGCCGAACCCGAACCGCGTCTTGGCCCAGGTCACCGTGCCCGCGCGGCCCGCGTAGACCGGGTTGTTGCAGCCCGTGCGCAGGTCGATGCCGGCGTGCAGGCGCACGTAGTGCAGCGTCGGGTGCATGCGCATGCCGTACTCGGACGTCACGTAGATCGGGTTGGTGCTCGTCGGGTTGGCGAACAGCGCGGTGCCGATCGGGCCGGCCGGACCGTGCGGCTTGCCCGCGGCCGCGTCCCGGGCCTTCTGGGCCGCGATCGCCGCGACCAGCTCGTTCTGCACGGCCGCCGCCTCGGCGTCCGCCGCCGCCAGCTGAGCCTCGAGGGTCGCCTTCTGCGAGTCGAGCTGCGCCTGCTGGCTGACCTGCTGCGCGAGCAGGCCGTCCAACGCCTTCTTGGCTGCCGCGGCCGCCGCCCGGGCGTTGTCGGCCTCGACCACCTTCTGGTCGGCGTCGGCCTTGAGCTCCGGTGATCTTGTCCTTCACGGCCCCCAGGCGCGCCTGCGCGTTGCGATTGACCGCGTCGCTCGCCTTGAGGGCGTCGAGAATCTGCGACTGCGTCCGCAGGGCCGTGTTCAGCAGGCCGTAGCGCTGCACGAAGTCGTCCGTGCTCTGCGAGTCGAGGACGACGTCGAGGCCCGAGACGCTGCCGCCGCCGCCCTTGTACGCCTCGCGCGCCATCTGGCCGATCGCCGCGCGCAGCGCGTCCGCGTTCGCCGCGTCCGTGGTGATCGTCGCGGTGATCGTCGTTTCCTGGTCCTTCGCGTCGGTCAGCCGGGCCGCGATGATCGCCGCCTCGCGCTGCGCCTTCTCCAGGGCGGCATTGGCCGCATCGACCGCGGCCTGCGCGGGCACGATCTTGGCCTGGGTGTCGTTCAGCGACTGCGCGATCGCCTGCAGTCCGGCGTCGACGCCCTCCATCGCGGCCTCGGTGTCGTCGCGCGCCTTCGCCACGGCCGCCTTGTGCGCCTCGGCGGCCTTGCGGCGGTCGTCGATGCTGTCGGCCGACGCGGGACCCACGAACACCGTCGCGACGAGCAGGGTCACCACCGTGAGGATCGCCGCGAACCTCGTCTTGGGCATCGTCACACCTTCGTGTAGCGGGACAGGGTGACCAGCGACGAGATCGTCGCCAGCAGGATCGCGATGATGATGAGGATCGGCGCGACCGTGAGCACGTCCGCGGTGTCGACGTACGGGATCCAGCTCACCGACTCCGAGAGCCAGTCGCTGACCAGGTACTCGACGCCGAGCCAGAGCCCGCCCACGGCCAGCAGGGCGCCCAGGGTCGCGGCGATCGCGCCCTCGAGCATGAACGGCAGCTGGATGAAGAACGTCGAGGCGCCGACGAGCCGCATGATCCCGGTCTCGCGCCGCCTGCTCATCGCCGAGAGCCGGATGGTCGTCGTGATCAGCAGGACCGCCGCGAGCAGCATCACCGCGGCCAGACCACCGGCCAGCAGCGTCGCCTTGTTGAGCACCGAGAACAGCTTGTCGAACAGCCGCTGCTGGTCCTGCACGTCCTCGACGCCCGCCCGCCCCGAGACCACGTCCGAGACCAGCTGGTACTTCTGCGGGTCCGTCAGCTTGATCCGGAACGACGAGTTCATGTCGTCCACCGTCACGGCGGCCGTCCACGCCTGGTCCTTGAACTGCTTCTGGAAGGCCGTGAAGGCCTGCTCCTTGGTCTCGTCGTAGATCTTCTCGATGTACGGCTTGATCTCGGGAGCCGCCAACGCGGCCTTGATGTCCGCGCGCTGGTCGTCCGTGACCTCGCCGCTCGCACACGTGGGTGCCGACGAGTTCTGCGGGCAGAGGAAGACCGAGACCTCGACCTTGTCGTACCAGTCGTCCTTCATCTTGCCGATCTGCAGCTGCAGCAGGGCGGCGGAGCCGACGAACGTGAGCGACACGAACGTGACGAGGATGACCGAGATGGTCATGGACAGGTTCCGACGAAGGCCGAGGCCGATCTCCGAGAGGATGAACTGCAGGCGCATCAGCGGTCCGAGCCGTAGACGCCGCGGGACTGGTCACGCACGAGCTCACCGGTGGACAGCTCGATGACGCGCTTGCGCATCTGGTCCACGATCTCGTCGTCGTGCGTCGCCATCACGACCGTGGTGCCCGTGCGGTTGATCCGGTCGAGCAGGCGCATGATCCCCAGGGAGGTCGTCGGGTCGAGGTTTCCCGTCGGCTCGTCGCAGAGCAGGATGTTGGGCCGGTTGACGAACGCGCGCGCGATGGCCACGCGCTGCTGCTCACCACCCGACAGCTCGTGCGGGCGACGCTTCTCCTTGCCGGCCAGGCCGACCATCTCGAGCGTGTCCGGCACGGTGGTCAGGATGTGGTGGCGCGGCTTGCCGATGACCTGCAGCGCGAACGCCACGTTCTCGAACACCGTCTTGTTGGGCAGCAGCCGGAAGTCCTGGAACACCGCACCGATCTGGCGGCGCAGCTGCGGGACCTTCCACGACGAGAGCGTGCCCAGCTCCTTGCCGGCGACGAACACCTTGCCTGCCGACGCCCGCTCCTCGCGCAGCACGAGGCGCAGGAAGGTCGACTTGCCCGAGCCGGAGGCACCGACGAGGAAGACGAACTCGCCGCGCTCCACATCCAGCGACACGCGGTCGAGCGCAGGCCGGGCGCCGCGCGCGTAGACCTTGGTGACGTTCTCGAATCTGATCACTGTGCTCTGCGGCCAGGTTCGGGGACGACGGAGGGGTGTCATGCACTGGCCTTGTCGAGGGTAGGCAAGCGACCGGGGGGCAACCCGGTGGTGACACGCCGACGGTTGCCTGTGAGAAGCGGCCGACCCGGGTGGTATGCCCGTTGTGTCCGGCGCTCAGTCCCCGACGGCCCGGATGTGGTGCACCTTGGTGGCTCTTGGGGCTCAGCTGCTCGCGGCGCGCCTCCAGGGTGCCCGCGGGGTCCTCCAGCACGTCCGCGAAGCCCACCTCGGCGCCGCCGAGCAGCTGCGCGTCCGAGCCGAGATCGGACCGGACGACCTGCGCCTGCTCGCGGTTCGGGCCGAGCGTCCGGGCGAACGTCTGCACGACGGTCGGCTCCATCGTCGGGTAGAGCACGCCGAGCGTGCCGCCGAGCACCACGATCCGCGGATTGAAGATGTTGACCAGGCTCGCCAGCCCGAGGCCGACCCACTCCCCCGTCTTGCGCACGCCCGCGACGGCGCGGCGGTTGCCGACGGCGACGTCGCTGACGACGTCCTCGATGTCGGACTCCCGGGGGTCGCGGCCCACGGCACGGATGATCGCGGAGTCACCGATCTCGGCCTCCCAGCACCCGCGCGCCCCGCACGAGCACACGCGACCGCCCGGCTTGACCAGCAGGTGCCCGACCTCGCCGGCGTACCCGCCGGATCCCTTGAGCAGCTCGCCGTCGACCACGACCCCGCCGCCGACGCCCAGCTCGCCACGGACGTACAGGACGTCCTGCGAGCCCTGGGCCGCACCGCGCAGGTACTCCGCGACCACGCCGAGGTCGCCGTCGTTGCCGATCGTGATCGGGTAGGTGTCGCCGATCGCCTCCCGCAGCAGGTCGGCCAGGTGCACCTCGTGCCAGCCGAGCGGCGGCGAGCGGCGCACGAGCCCGTCCGGCTGACGGACGCTGCCCGGGACGGAGACGACGATGCCGAGGCAGACCGAGCCGGGCGCGGCACGCGCCTGCATCTCGGCGACCAGGGTCGCGATGAGGTCGACGACGCCCGGGACGTCGTGCGACGTCGTGGTGTGCAGGCGGCGTCGCACCTGGAGCAGGTAGCCGCCGAGCCCGACGCGCGCGGCGCCGACGCTGGAGGCCGTGATGTCGAACGCGAGCACGTGGACGCTCGTGCTCACCGGCTCGACGACGTTCGACGGCCGGCCCTTGCCCCGCACGACGCCGGGTCGCTCACGCACGAGCCCGAGCTTGACGAGCTCGGAGGTGAGCGACCCGACGGTCGAGCGGTTGAAGCCGGTGCTGGCGACCAGGTCAGACCTGGTCGCCGGCCCGTTGAAGTGCAGCAGCCGCAGGACGGCCGAGAGGTTCGCGCGCCGGACGTCGTCCTGCGCCGAGGCGTCGGCCCTGCGAACAGGGGGACCTGCGCCGAGCCGCACGCGCGGTCCCCCTGTCCTGGTGCTCGGTGCTGGGCTGGTCAGCTAGCCGCGGCCGCTCGACCGAGCCTGTCGACGGGACAGTGCGTCGACGGCCGCAGCGGCCGCGAGCACGATGCCGGTGACGACGTACTTGATGCCCGAGGAGTAGCCGAGGAGCGCCATCCCGTTGTCGATGACCGCGATGACCGCGGCACCGATGAGGGCGTCGATGATCCGGCCCTTGCCACCGAACAGCGACGTGCCACCGATGACGGCCGCACCCACCGCGTACAGCAGGACGTTCGAGCCACCGGCGTTCGGGTCCACCGAGGTGGCCCGCGAGGCCGCGAAGATGCCGGCCACGGCCGCCATGCACGGAACAGATCATGAAGCAGGCCAACCGCACGCTGGCGACCTGGATGCCCGCACGGCGCGTGGCCTCGGCGTTGCCACCGACCGCGTAGATGTGCCGGCCGAACGCCGTCCGCGTGAGGATGAACCCGAGCAGCAGTGCCAGGGTGACGATGACCGGCACCACGATGGGCACGCCGATGATCGAGGCGCGCGCCGGGTTCAGGCTGCGCTGCTGGTTGAGGACGGCCACCATGCCGAGCACCAGCACGGCGATCGCGGCGATCTTGATGGCGATGATGCCGACGGGAACGGCGAGCAGGCCACGCTGGCGGCGCAGCTGCCAGGTCCGCAGGCTGCTCACGCCGTACGCGATGACGGCCAGGAACGCGATCGCCCAGCCCAGCGCGGGCGGGACGTTCTTGTTCTGGATCGCGACGATCACCGGGTCGGAGATGGAGATGTTGCCGCCGCTGCCGATGATCAGCAGCACGACGCCCTGCAGCGCGAGGAACATCGCCAGGGTGACGATGAACGACGGGATCCCGATCCGTGCGACCAGGAGACCGTTGATGAGGCCGACGACCAGACCGGTGACGATCGCCGCCGCGACGGCGACGTACCAGGGCCAGCCGTAGACGGCCAGCACGGTGGCCAGGACCGCGCCACAGACGCCGGACGTGAAGCCGGCGGACAGGTCGATCTCGCCCAGCAGGAGGACGAAGACCAGGCCCATGGCGATCGTCGCGACGACCGCTCCCTGCTGGAACAGGTTGGCGATGTTCAGCGCCGACGGGAAGGTGTTCGGCTTGAGGATGACGAAGATGGCGAGCAGGACCAGGAGCGCGAGGATGGCCGGGAGCGACCCCATGTCACCGCCGCGGACCTTGCCCACGTAGTTGGAGACGGCCTCGCCGAACGTCGGCTGCTCGACCGAGCCGGCCAGGAGCGACGTCGGCGCGTCGTTGCGGTCCTTGCGGGAGACGGCAGGCGTGCTCATGCGGGGGTGCTCCCGTTCGGTGCGTTGTAGGTGGGGGCCTGGGCCGGAGGCGCTCCGTCGGCCGAGCCGCTGGTGATGAGCTCGATGATCTCGCTGCGCGAGGTGTCGCTGGCGCGCACCTGTGCGGCGGTCTGACCGAGGTAGAGCACGTTGACGGAGTCCGCGACCTCGAGGACCTCGTTCATGTTGTGCGAGACCAGCACGACCGCGAGGCCGGCGTCCGCCAGCCGACGGACCAGCTGGAGGACCTGCTCGGTCTGCGCGACGCCCAGGGCGGCGGTCGGCTCGTCGAGGATGACGAGCTTGGAGTTCCACAGGACGGCGCGCGCGATGGCGACCGTCTGGCGCTGCCCACCGGACAGGCTGGCGACGTGCTGGCGGATCGAGCGCACGGTGCGGACCGACAGTCCGGCCAGCACCTCGGCGGCACGCGTCTCCATGGCCGACTCGTCCAGGCGGAAGCCCTTCTTGATCTCGCGGCCGAGGAACATGTTGTGCACGATGTCGAGGTTGTCGCAGAGCGCGAGGTCCTGGTACACGACCTCGATGCCCAGCTCGTTCGAGTCGGCCGGCGACGAGATGTGCGTCGGGGTGCCCTCGAAGGAGACCTCGCCGGCATCGAACGGGAAGATCCCCGCGATGCACTTGATCATCGTCGACTTACCGGCGCCGTTGTCACCGACGAGCGCGGTGACCTCTCCGGCTCGGGCGGTCAGGTCGACGCCGCGCAGCGCGTGCACCGCGCCGAAGTTCTTGCGACCTCCGCGTACTTCGAGCGTCGGTGGCGGGGCCAGGTCGGGTGCGGCTGCTTGAGTCATCGTCCACCTCGTCGTGTCACTCGGGGTTCACCCCGCATCGTTGCGGGTCTGTGCGGTTGTTCGGTCCGTTCGGTCGTGCAAGAAGACACCAGGCCGGGGCCGGTCGCAGTTCGCCGACCGGCCCCGCCTGGCACCGGGGCGGCCTCGGAAGGCCACCCCGGTGTGGTGATCAGGAGATGCCGGCCTTCGCGCAGGCTGCGGCGAAGTCTGCCGTGCAGACGTTCTCCTTGGTGGTGTAGCCGTCGGCGATGACGTCCTTGACGTTGTCGAACGTGATGGCCTCCGGGTCCAGCAGGACGGCCTTCACATCCTTCTTCGTCTGGGAGTCGTTGACGGTGCCCGTGGCCAGGCTCGACGTGTCGCCACCGGTGGCGGCCGCGATGGCCAGCGCAGCAGCTGCGTCGGCCTCCTTCTTGACGGCCTTGTAGACGGTCATGCACTGGTCACCCGCGAGAATGTTCTGCAGGCCCTGGTCCGTCGCGTCCTGACCGGTCACCGGGATGGTGCCGTTGACGCCGTTCTTCTTCAGGATGGCGATCGCGGCGTTGCCGAGACCGTCGTTGGCTGCCAGGACGCCGTCGATCTTGCCGCCGGTCTCCGTGTACATCTGCTCGAAGATCGTGCCGGCCTGCTGGTTGTCCCAGTCGGGCACGGCCTGGTCGGCGACGACCGTGAAGTCACCGCTGTCCGTCTTGGCCTTCAGCGCCTGGACGGCACCCGCCTTGAACAGCGTGGCGTTGTTGTCGGTGGGCGAACCGTTCAGGAACGCGATGTTCGCCGTGGTCTTGCCGGCGGTCTCGAGGCACTTCTGGAGGCCCTCGCCCTGGAGCTCGCCGACCTTGGTGTTGTCGAACGAGACGTAGTAGTCGGCCCCGCCACCGAGCGTCAGACGGTCGTAGTCGATCGTCGGGATGCCCTGCGCCTGCGCCTTGGCCAGCACGGCCGAGCCGGAGCCCGAGTCCAGGTTGACGATCATGAGGGCGTCGACGCCCTCGGTGATCATGCCGTCCGCGATCGTCTGGAACTGGGCCTTGTCACCCTGGGCGTTCTGGATGTCGTAGTCCACGCCGGCCGCGTCGAACGCCGCTGCGAGGTACTTCTTGTCCGCCGTCTCCCACCGTGCCGACGACTTCGTGTCGGGCAGGATGACGCCGATCTTTGCCTTCGCCGCCGTGCCTCCGCCCGCGCTTGCCGAATCACCGCTGCTGGGCGTGTCGCTGCTGCTACAACCAGCCAGCAGGAGTCCGGTGGCCATTACGGCCGCCGACGCCAGGATCATGCTCCGTCGCATTGTTCTCCCTCTCGTGACGACGCACCGTTGCGCTCGTCTCCACCCGGCGCTTACGGGCGCTCGGACTATGTTGCGGGCGACAACATATGACGCGTCCGGATAGACCACAAGGTCAGGCGCCCGGATCGTGGTCAAACTGTGATCTAGACAACCGAACCGTGATCCGGGGGTCACCCGTTCGGGCCTATCCAGCCGACCATGTTGGGTCAGGCAACAATCCCCTGGGCGCGCGCTGTGCCGTGCGCGTGCGCCGCGTGGGCCGGGCCTGTGCGGCTCAGGCCTGCGACTTCTCCGCGGAACGGCGCCAGCGGATGCCGGCCTCGATGAAGTCGTCGATGTCTCCGTCGAACACGGCGGCCGGGTTGCCCACCTCGTGCTCGGTGCGCAGGTCCTTGACCATCTGGTACGGCTGCAGGACGTAGGAGCGCATCTGGTCGCCCCAGCTGGCCTTGACGTCGCCGGCGAGCGCCTTCTTCTTGGCGTTCTCCTCGGCCTTGCGCTGCAGCAGGAGCCGGGACTGCAGCACGCGCAGCGCGGCCGCGCGGTTCTGGATCTGCGACTTCTCGTTCTGCATCGACACGACGATGCCGGTCGGGAGGTGCGTCATGCGCACCGCGGAGTCGGTCGTGTTGACCGACTGCCCGCCCGGTCCCGACGAGCGGAACACGTCGACCTTGATCTCCGACTCGGGGATGTCCACCGCGTCGGACGACTCGATCAGGGGGATCACCTCGACGGCCGCGAAGCTCGTCTGGCGCCGGCCCTGGTTGTCGAACGGGGAGATGCGGACCAGGCGGTGCGTGCCCGCCTCGACCGACAGGTTGCCGAACGCGTACGGCACCTTCACCTCGAACGTGGCCGACTTCAGGCCGGCCTCCTCCGCGTAGCGACGTGTCGAGCACCGTCGTCGGGTACCCGTGCCGCTCCGCCCAGCGCAGGTACATGCGCAGCAGCATCTCGGCGAAGTCCGCGGCGTCCACGCCGCCGGCGCCCGAGCGGATCGTCACGACGGCCTCGCGCTGGTCGTACTCCCCCGCCAGCAGCGTGCGGACCTCGAGCTCGCCGAGGTCCTTCTTGATCGTCAGCAGGTCCGCCTCGGCCTCGGCCAGCGTGTCCTCGTCGTTCTCCTCGGTCGCCATCTCGACCAGCGTCTCGAGGTCGTCGATCCGGCCGCCCAGCTTGCTCATGCGGTCCAGCTCGGCCTGCGTCGCGGACAGCGCGCTCGTGATCTTCTGCGCGGCGTCCGGGTCGTCCCACAGGTCCGGCGCCGACGCCTGCTCCGAGAGGACCGCGACCTTGGCCTGCAGCGCCGTCGGGTCGCTCACCGCCTCGATCGTGTCGAGGGTGCTGCGCAGATCATGGATCGCGGTGCTGAAGTCGGTGGTGGCCACAACCGTCCAGGCTACCGGAGGGCTGGCGTCACGGGTGTTGTTGCCGATTCACGACCCTCGGGCCGTCGACTCGGCCACAAGCGCGATCCCGTCCTGCCACGGCGCGAGCACCCAGCTGACCAGCGCCGGGTGGGTCACCGCTCCCAGGTGGACCTCGGCGGACGTGCCGTCGGGCGTCGTCGCGGACAGGATCGTGAGCCGGTCCCACTGGGTCGCGGCGTCGGGGTTGTCGCGCAGATACTCCTCGACGCCCGCGCGGACCGCCGCATCCGTGAGCGGCAGCCCGGGCTCGCGGTCCGAACCCGGCGCGTAGTAACGGTCGTCGCCCACCGCGTCGGCTCCCTCGAGCGCCAGCACGTCTGCGAGCGCGAGCAGTCGCTTGCGCTCCAGGTGGACGCTCGCCGCGGACGCCACCACGGTGATCAGGAGGATGGCGACGACGACGAACCCGAGAGTCAGGAGCATGATCTGACCCTCGTCGCCGCGTGCTCGGCGCCTCATCCGTGCACCCGGTACGCGTCCACCGGCGCGACCCGCTCCGCGCTGACGGGCACCTCCAGCGGCACGACGTCGCGCACGAACCCCGGCACGAACGGCAGCGGCACGCTCAGGTCGACGCGCGCGGCGACGTCGCTGCCGGGCGCCAGGCAGGGCGTCGACGAACAGCTCAGCGTCAGCGCCTCGACCGGGTCGTCGTCGAACCCCTGGTCCCGCAGCGCGATGCCCGCGGCCACCGCCGCCCGCGCCGCACCCTCCTGCGACGTGTCCGCGACGACGTAGGTCCGGGCCGCCTCGCGCGCCGCACCTTCGGCGGCGAACGTCGCGGCCTCGAGCCGGCCGAGCACGAGGACCAGGTAGACGAGCGGCACCAGCAGCACCAGGGCGAGACCGAGGAACTCGATGATCGCGTTGCCGCTGTCGTCGTCCATCGCCGTTCATGGCGCCTCCACCAGCGCGTGCCCATGCACGGTCAGCGAGCCGGCCGGTCCGAGCAGCCCGAGCAGCGGCAGCGGGGCGACGACCTCGACCTCGATCTCGTCGAGGCCGTCGATGCGGACCGTCCCGGCCGAGACGCCCTGCGCGTAGCTGCCGGAGAGTGACTGCCCGATCAACAACCGCGCCCGCTCGGCCCCGTCGGCCGGTGCGTTCCCCAGCTGCGCGGCGTACCGGGCGCCCTCGGACGCCGAGTCGATCAGCGTGTTCCGCACGTGCAGCACGATCGTCAGCTGCAGCACCCCGACGAACAACACCGTCACCAGAGCACCGATCAACGCGAAGTCGACGATCGCCGACCCCGCGTCTGCGCTCAGGGGCCGGTGACGCTGTCGATCGCGTTGCTGAACACGTCGGCGAGCGCGGGTCCCGCGATCAGCCAGAGAGCGGTCACCAGGCCCGCCGTCATCAGGGTCACCAGCACCCAGCCGGGCACGTCTCCCCGCTCGCGTTCGGGTCCCTCGAAACTGCACCCGATCGCCGACGTGCCGCGCGACGTCGGCCATGCCCCCTGCGGTGGTCCTCATGCGTGTTCCTCTCGTCGATCCCTGCTCGTACGGTTCTCGTGGTCTTTCACAGGCCGACCCGCAGCACGACCATGCTGGGGAAGACGGCGAACACGACGGTGATGGGCAGGATCAGGAAGACCACCGGAACCATCATCGCCACCTCCTTGCGGCCGCCGGCCTCCATGAGCTCGCGGCGGCCCTCCTCGCGCACGTCCTGCGCCTGTGCACGCAGCACGTCGGCCAGCGGCGTGCCGCGCTCGACGGCCACGGCGACGCCCTCGGCGAACCGAGCGAGGGCCGACAGGCCCGTGCGGTCGGCGAGCCCGTCCAGCGCGCTCGTCAGCGGCATCCCGGCACCGCGCGTCGGCGAGGGTCTGCGCCAGCTCGCCGGTCAGCTCTCCGTGGGTGCTGCGGACGACCCGTTCGAGCGCGCCGATCGCGCCCTCGCCCGGCGCCGACGGCGAGGGCGAGGAGCTCGGCGACGGTCGGCAGCTCGGCCAGCATCCGTGCCTCGCGGGTCGCAGATCTCGCGCGAGAGCAGCCAGTCGCGCAGCAGGACGCCCGACAGCCCGCAGAGCGCCACGAGCACGATCAGGACGACCGGGCCGGCGCCGCGCGTCGCCGCGACCACGAGCGCGAGGGCGAGTCCGGCCGCGAGCGACAGAACGCCCCAGACCACCTGCCCGGCCCGGAACTGCTCGGCCGTCTCCGCCCGTCCGGCCCGCACGAGGCGTCGGCGCAGCTCGCTCGTCGGCGATCCCAGCCGGGTCACCAGTCCGACCGCGTCGGACATCACGGGCGCGACGAGCCGCTCGATGGTCGCGAACGGACCGCGTGACCGCGGCCTGCCCGAGCAACCCGGACGAGGTGCGCTGCGGTCGCAGGTACGGCGCGAGCCGCTGGTCGAGTCCGACGCGCCGCGCGCGCAACCGCGCGACGACCAGCAGGAGACCGAGCCCGCCGAGCAGGCCGATCAGCGCGCCCTGGAGCGCCGGGCTCATCGCAGGACCCGGGGGTCGTCGGGCAGCCGGGCGATCCGGAGCATCAGCAGGTACGCGACCGACCGTGCAGACGCCGCCACCCAGCAGCACGGCGAAGCCGGCGGGCGTGTTGTACGCGGCGGCCGCCTCCGGGCGCGTGGACAGCAGGGCGAGCACGAGCCAAGGCGCGGCGACCGCGAGCCGGGCGGCGTTGACGGTCCAGCTCTGCCGCGCCTCCAGCTCGCCGCGGGTCCGCACGTCGTCGCGCAGGAACGCTCGCGAGCGTGCGCAGCAGACGACCGAGGTCGGTGCCGCCGACGTCCCGGGTCAGTCGCAGCGCCTCGATGATCCGGTCGGCGACCGGGTCGGCCAGCCGGGCCTTGAGCGCGTCGAGGCAGTCGCCGAACCGTCCCGTCGCCCGGTAGTCCTCCGCGAACGCGCCGAACGCCGGACGCAGCTCGACCGGTCCGCGCTCGCCGATCTGCGCGACCGCCTCCGGCAGGGCGAGCCCGGCGCGGATGCCGGAGCCCAGGTGGTCCACCACCTCCGGCCAGAGCTGACGCAGCCGCGCCCGACGTCGACGCGCTCGCCCGCGCACGAGGGCCCACGGTCCGGCGGCCGCGAACGCCGCGAAGCACACCGCGATCGACGGCGTGCGCGTCAGGGCCAGCGCGACGACGAGGACGAGGAACCGCGACGAGCGCGCACGCCGCGACCAGCCCGCCCGGGCGTGACACCCGTGGCGCCCGCCTGCACGAGCATGTCCTGCGTCCGGGCGTGCCAGCCGTCGCGCTCCCGAGCCCCGGTTCCGCGCGGGCCGCGCCCAGAACGACCACCAGATGCAGGCGAGCCCCGCACCCAGCACGAGCCCGACGACGACGCCCATCAGCCACGCCCGCGCAGCAGTGCGGCGAGGTCGGTGCCGGTCCGGGCGAAGCGGTCCGCGTGCGGCGGGAACCCGTCGGCCCGGACCAGGTGCCGCTCGCGCGTGCTGAACACGTCCGCCGTCTCGACGATCCCCTGCTCGACCCGACCCGGGACCGCCACGATCTCGCGCACGTGTCGGCGCCCCGACACGTCGACGTCCAGGTGCACCACGAGATCGACGGCGGAGGCGACGGTCGGCACGACGAACCGGTCGGAGATGTTCTCGCCCGCCAGGAGCGGCAGGGTGCACAGCTTGGTCAAGCGCCTCGCGGGCCGAGTTCGCGTGGATGGTCGCCATCGCCGGCACGCCCGCGTTGAGCGCGATCAGCAGGTCGAGCGCCTCCGCCTCGCGCACCTCGCCGACGAGCAGCCGGCTCGGCCGCATGCGCAGCGCCTCCTTGACCAGCCGGCGCAGGGGGATCTCGCCGGTGCCCTCGAGGCTCGGCTGGCGGCACTGCATGGCCACCCAGTCGCGCGCGACGAGCCGCAGCTCGAAGACCTCTTCGCACGTGATGATCCGCTCGCGCGCCGGGATCGCGCCCGCCAGTGCGTTGAGCATCGTCGTCTTGCCCGCCTGGGTGGCGCCCGGAGACGAGGACGTTCAGGCCCGCTCGCACGGCGGCGTGCAGGAACGCCGCCGCGTGCGGTGTGATCGAGCCGAGGGCGACCAGGTCGTCGAGGTTCGTCGCGCGCACCACGTACTTGCGGATGTTGACCGACCAGTGCCGCCGTGTGACGTCCGGGATCACGGCGTGCAACCGCTCGCCCCCGGGCAGCGACGCGTCGACGAAGGGGCTGCTCAGGTCGAGGCGACGGCCGGAGACCTTGAGCATCTGCTCGACGAGGTCTCGGACCTGCGCGTCCGTGAGGATCGTCGTGGTCAGCTCCGGCTCACCGCGGCGCGCGACGAAGACCTCGGTGGGCGAGTTGATCCAGATCTCCTCGACCTCGGGGTCGTCGAGGTACCGCTGCAACGGTCCCAGCCCCGCCACGGCGTCGAGCACGGCCTTGTGCGCGGCGACCGCGTCGACCAACGGCGGGACGGCGCCGACCACCGACCGCTCGTCGTAGTCCGCGATCACGTCTGCGACGAGGGCGACGACACCCGGCCGGTCCCGGACGGGGTCCATGCCCCGCCGCCTGATCAGCTCCCTGACCTCGGTCTCGAGGATCGCCACACTGTCCACCGTGCGCCCCCTGCCATCGGTCACAGTGCCCGATTCATCCGTCATTGTCCTGTAGCGCGTTGGCCGGAACCCTAGGCGATACGGGCCCGCTTCGCGCAGCCCGTTGTCCACAGACCGGAGCCGTTCACCCGTCCGGGAGCAGACGTTTCCGCGGGCGGTGGCGTTTTCGGTAGCGTGGCCGGGTGACTTCGACATCTACCGCTCCTCTGCCGACCGGCCGTCAGCACGTCCTCGAGCTCGGCGACCAGCGCGCGGTCGTCGCGGCGGTCGGTGCGAGCCTGCGTGAGTACAGCGTCGGCGGGCGCGACGTGGTGCTGCCGTACGGCGAGCACGAGATGGCACCGGCCTTCTCCGGCACCGTGCTGGCGCCCTGGCCCAACCGCCTGCGCGACGGTGAGTTCCGGTTCGAGGGCGTCAACTACGACGTGCCGCTCACGGAGCACGACCGGCAGACCGCCCTGCACGGGTTCGTCGCCCACACGACGTTCAGCACCGTCGACGAGTCTGCGGAGTCGGTCACGCTGGAGCACGTCCTCGTGCCCACGCACAGCTACCCGTGGCCCGTGCGTGTCCGCGTGACGTACAGCCTGAGCCCGAGCGGGGTCTGCGCGTGCACACCGAGGCTACGAACCTCGGGACGGCGACCGCGCCGTTCGGGCTCGGCTTCCACCCGTGGCTCGCGCCCGGGCGACGGCCCGGTCGACGAGACGACGCTGCAGGTCGACGCCGCGCGCCACGTCACCGTGGACACCCGGCTCCTGCCCACCGGCACCGAGGCCCCGGCGGGCCGCTACGACCTGCGCAACCCGACACCGCTGGCTCGGGGTCGAGCTCGACGACGCCTGGGTCCAGCCGCTGCGCGACGCGGACGGACTCAGCTGGGCACGCTTCCGGGGTGCCGACGGACGCACCGCGGCCATGTGGGCGGACTCGAGCTTCCAGGCGTGGCAGGTGTGCACGGGCGACTTCGTCGCGGCGATCCAGCGGCGCGCGGTGGCCGTGGAGCCCATGACCTGCATCGCCGACGCGTTCCGCACGGGCGAGAACTTGATCCGGCTCGCGCCGGGCGAGTGCCGTGCGTTCACCTGGGGCCTGCAGCTCGTCTGACGAGCAGGCTCGCCGACGCGTCCGATGACGAGCGCGTCACGCGGGCCGGGCAGGGCGCCCGTCAGCCGTCGTAGTACTCGCCGTCGGCCTGGACGGCCTTGGTGTACTCCCAGTGCCACTTCTCGTGCGGGCCGCTGCCGCCCGGCTGCGCCCAGGCCGGGTTGGCCCAGCCGTACGCGGGACCGTTGTCGTTGAGCCAGGCCCACTTCGCACCGGAGGTCTGGTCCTGGCACAGGTCGACCGCGAGGCCCCAGCCGTGGTTGCTCTTGCCGGGCGCCGCCGCGAGGCCACCCTTCTTCGCCTTGACCGCGCGCTGCTCACCCAGGGTGCGGTATCCGGACTCGAGGCACAGGTCGGCGCCGAACCGGGCGGCGAACGCCTGGTTGAAGTCCGCGAGGGAGACCGCCGCGTCGGCGCGCAGCTGCGTGTGGTTGTCCCACAGCGTGCACAGGTCGGCCTCCTTGAGCTGGCCGTTGAGGCCCGCGTCGCGCACCGTCCCGTCGCAGCCGGCCAGGCTCTCGCGGTTGTCGTTGCGGCTCGCGCCGGCCACGTCGCGGGCCGCGAGAGCGCCGTCGTCCGAGACGAGCGACGCCGGCGGCAGCTCCGAGAGCTGAGAGCCGGCCAGGGCGGTCACCGTGCTCGGCAGGGTCGAGTCGGCCAGGGCGTCCGAGCCGAACGCGGCCGTGGTGCCGCCGACTCCCTGGCTCATCGGGATGACGACCGTGATCCCGGCCAGCACACCGAGCACACCCAGCCGCGCCGCGACCCGGGACGTGCGGGCGGAGCGCTTGGCCACCGGCGGTGTGCGCGACCGGGACGGCACCCGGGGTCGCGGCGACCTCGCCCGTGTCCAGCAGCTCCCAGGGCGTCGCCTCGTCGGCCGCGACGGCCGGGAGGATCTGCGTCGGCTCGGCGGCCGGCACGGTGCGCACGACGCGGCTCGAACGATGAGCCGCCGGCTCGGCGACGAAGGGTGCTGCCACGTCGGGCTCCGGCGAGGTCCCGCTCACGGGCTCCGCGACCGGCACACGCGTCGTCTCGATCGTCGTGGGCCCGACCGGGGTCGGACGAGCCGACGAGCTGAGCAGGACGCTCGTCGGCCGCGCGACGGGCTGCGGCTTCGCCGGCGACGCCGTCGGACGCCCGAAGCGGCTGCTCGATCGCGGCCGGGCTGACGAGGTCCGGCAACACCCGGCCGGAGACGGCGGACTGCGATCGCGGGCGGGCGCGTCGCACGGGAGCCGGGGTGCCCGTCGAGCTCGTCGCGGCCGGCTCCGAGGCACGGCGCCGCCCGACGCCCGGTGGGTGCGGCAGGCGTGGCCGCGACCACGGGCGATCCCGTAGCGGACCGAGCCGCGATCGGCGGCCCGGTGGACGCGCTCACGGTGGCCGGCTCCGGCGCGACGGCGGACGCGGAACGTGCGGGCTGCTGCGCGACCATCGGACGGACGGGCGTCGCGACATCGGGTTCGGCACCCGGCCGCGAGACGTACCGCGAGATCTGCGCCTGCTGCGTCTGAGCCGGACGAGCGGCGGGGGCCGTGGTGCTGCCAGGCGTCGGACCTGCGGAGACACCGCGCGCGGCCGACGGGGTCGCCACGACCGGCGTCGACCCGCTGCGGACCGAGACAGGCGAGCTCGGGTCCGCGCGAGGAGCCGAGGACGCGGGCGCGTCCGAGGCCGTGGGATCGGTCGTCCGCTCTGCCTCGCGGAGGCGGCGGCGCGTCAGCGGAGCGGACTCAGGCTCCACGCTGTGCGATCCCACGACACCTCCTGTCCACCCGTGCGTTGTCGATGAGCGGCCTCGAGTTCGCATGCGGTTGCGGACGTCGAAAGACTGCGGTCACGAAACCATAACGGGGATTCCGCGGGCATCCAAGTCCCTGGACAACCGTCCAGTCCATGGATCGGGACGGTCTGCGGCGACACGCCGAGCGACACGCCCATAACACCCCCGATCAGGACATCTGCCCCCGCTGCATCGCGTCGCGAACCTCACCGACGAGCTCCTCGAGAATGTCCTCCAGGAACACGACTCCGACCGTCGCGCCGTCGGAGTCCACGCGGGCGACGTGCGAACCGGAGCGCTGCATCGCCGCGAGCGCCTCCTCGACCTCGTCCTGCGGCCCGACCACGGCCAGCGGCCGGACCCGCCAGCCGGGCACGGGCACCGACCGGTCGGCGACCTCGGCGTAGAGCACGTCCTTGAGATGCAGGTACCCCGCCGGCACGCCGTCGGCACCGAGCACCGGAAAACGGCTGAACCCGGTCTTGGCCACCAGGCGCTCGATGTCCTCGGGGGTGCTCCCCTCGCCCACGGTGACGAGCGCGTCCGGCGCGATCATCACGTCGCCGGCGGTCCGGTCCGAGAACTCGATCGCGCCCGTGAGCAGGCCCTGGTCGTCGTCGAGAAGGCCCTCGGCCTGCGACCGCTCGACGATCGAGTGCACCTCCTGGGCCGTGAAGGCCGACGACACCTCGTCCTTGGGCTCGACCCCCAGCAGTCGCAGCGTGTGGTTCGCCAGCCAGTTGAGGCCGGAGATGACGGGCCGCACCACGCGGGCGATCCACACCAGCGGCGGACCGAACCAGAGCACGGCCCGCTCCGGGCCCGCGACCGCGAGGTTCTTGGGCACCATCTCGCCGAGCACCACGTGCAGGTACACGACGATGGCCAGCGCGACGACGAACGCGACGATGTGCGTCATCTGCTCGCTCACGCCCCACGACTCCAGCGGGGCCTCGATGAGGTGGGCGATCGCCGGCTCCGCGACGACGCCGAGGCTGGTCGAGCAGACCGTGATGCCGAGCTGTGCGCACGCGAGCATCAGCGAGACGTGCTCCATGGCCCACAGCACCGTGGCCGCCCGCCGGTTTCCCGCGCGGGCGAGCGGCTCGATCGACGACCGCCGCGCGGAGATGATCGCGAACTCCGCGCCGACGAAGAACGCGTTGGCGGCGAGCAGCAGCACCGCGAGCGAGAAGGCCAACCCGGCGCTCATCGGTCGGCCTCCTCGTCGGCGACCGGGGCGACCTCGGTGACCCGCACCCGTTCGACCCGGCGGCCCGCCATGGCGTCCACCTCCAGGCGGACTCCGGCGACGGTGATCTCGTCACCGTCGGCCGGGATGCGTCCGAGCACGAACATGAGCAGACCGCCGAGCGTCTCGTACGGTCCGTCCGAGGGGACCTCCAGGCCGGTGGTCTCGACGAGCTCGTCGGGACGCGTGACGCCCGGCAGGAGCCACGAGCCGTCCTCACCCCGGGCGGCGGTCGCCCGGCGTCGGTCGTGCTCGTCGGAGACCTCACCGACCAGCTCCTCGACCACGTCCTCGAGCGTGACCACGCCCGACGTGCCGCCGTACTCGTCGACCACGACGGCCATCTGCATGCCCTGCCCGCGCAGACCGACCAGCAGCGGGCCGAGGTGCACGGTCTCGGGGACCTGCGGCGCCTCGACCATGAACGCACCCGCGGGCACGTCGGCGCGGCGCTCGTACGGCACGGCGATCGCGCGCCGCAGGTGGACCAGGCCGACGATGTCGTCGCTGTCGTCGCCGATCACGGGGAATCGCGAGTGCCCGGTGCGCCGGGCCAGGTCGATGACGTCCGCCGCGCTGTCCCCGCGTTCGACGACCACGAGCCGCAGCCGGTCCGTCATGACGTCGACCGCAGTCAGCTCGTTGAACTCGATGGAGTTGGTCAGCAGCGTCGCGGTGGACTCGTCGAGCGTGCCGACCTCGGCGGAGCGGCGGACCAGCGCGGCCAGCTCCTGCGGCGAGCGGCCCCCGGACAGCTCCTCGCGCGGCTCGACCCCGACCCGGCGCAGGAGCGCGTTGGCGCTGCCGTTGAAGAAGGAGATCAGCGGGCGCAGCGCCGTGGTGAACGCACGCTGCAGCGGCGCCACGGCACGGGCGGTGGCGAGCGGCTGGCTGATCGCGAGGTTCTTGGGGATGAGCTCGCCGACGACCATCGAGAAGCCGTTCACCAGCACGAGCGCCAGCAGCGCTGCGACGACGCCGCCGACCACCTGACCGAGCGCGGAGTCCTGCAGCGGGAGGCGCAGCAGCCGGGCGACGGCGGGCTGGGTGGTGTACCCGAGCAGGACCGTGGTCAACGTGATGCCCACCTGAGCGCCCGACAGCTCGGTGGACAACCTGCGCAGGGCTTTCAGCACGGACTGGCTGCGTCGATCGTCGGGAGACGTCTGCTTCTCGACGACGCCCGGGTCGAGCGTCACCAGGGAGAACTCACTGGCGACGAAGACCGCCGTGCCCAGCGTGAGCAGGATGCCGAGCCCGACGAGGAGCCACTCGCCCATCACGCGGTGGCGCCCGTGCTACGCGCAGCGCCGACCCGCAGGTCGGCGCAAGATGATCTCGTGTGGGTGGCCGGCATGGTCCCCGTCGGGTCTGAGCCGATGGAGACGCCGGCAGCTACTTGAGCTGCTCATGATGGAGCCGATCATACGGTGAGGCTCCCGGGGCTCGCGCAGGGTCGGATCGGTCCCCGCCGGCGGGTTCCCGGTGGCAGGTGTGCAGGTCGAACCGCGTCATTCGTCCCACCCTGTGCCACGCTGACGACATGTCGAACGTGAACGGTGGGCCAACGACGGCACCCGGGGGTGCGGCCACGACCGTCCTGGTCGTGGAGGACGAACCGGCGATCGCGCAGGCGATCGTGCACCGGCTGTCCGCGGAGGGCTGGACGGTCGAGTCGGCGGCCGACGGACTGGCCGGGGTGGCGGCCGCGTCGCGGCTGCGCCCCGACGTGGTGGTCCTGGACGTGATGCTGCCGGGGATCGACGGGCTCGAGGTGTGCCGGCGGATCCAGGCGGAGCGTCCGGTCCCGGTCCTCATGCTCACCGCTCGCGACGACGAGACCGACATGCTGATCGGCCTGGGCGTCGGCGCCGACGACTACATGACCAAACCGTTCTCGATGCGCGAGCTCGTCGCCCGCACCAAGGCGCTGCTGCGGCGCACCGAGCGCGCGGCGCGGGCCGTGGAGATGGCCGCCGCCGAGCAGCCCGATCCCCGCTGGTCTTCGGCGACGTCACCGTCGACCGCGCTCAGCGACGCGTGACGCGCGGCGACGCCGAGGTGCACCTGACGCCCACCGAGTTCGACCTCCTGCTCGCGCTGGCTGCCTCGCCGCGCACGGTGCTGACCCGCGAACGGCTGCTCGCCGAGGTGTGGGACTGGGTCGACGCCAGCGGGACCCGCACCGTCGACTCCCACATCAAGGCGCTGCGCCGCAAGCTCGGTCCGGACCTGATCCGCACCGTGCACGGCGTCGGGTACGCGTTCGAGCCGATCGACGTCCCCGGCACCACCGCGACCCAGGGCACGTGAACGCACCGCGGCACGTCCGTGGCGAGCTGAGCCGGTCGCGGATCCCGGACCTGCGGCCCCTCGACCGGTTCCGGTCGATCAAGGTCAAGCTCGGCATCCTCGTGGCGGTCACGGTCGTCGCCGCAGCGTTCATCACCTGGATCGGCCTGACCTACTTCGCACTCGGCCCCACGCGCACGCTGCCGATCGCGATCCTCGGGGCCCTCGTCGTGACCCAGGTCCTGGCCCGCGGGATGACCTCGCCCCTGCGCGAGATGACGTCCGCCGCCCGCCGGATGGCCTCCGGTGACTACAGCCAGCGCGTGCAGGCGACCAGCCTGGACGAGGTCGGTCAGCTGGCCAGCGCGTTCAACACCATGGCCGACGACCTCGAGCAGGCCGACACGTTCCGCCGCGAGCTCGTCGCCAACGTCTCGCACGAGCTGCGCACCCCGGTGACCGCCCTGCAGGCCCAGCTGGAGAACATCGTCGACGGGGTCAGCGAGCCCGACCCGGCGACGATGCAGGCCGCTCTGGCCCAGACCGAGCGACTCGGCAGGCTGGTCACGTACCTCCTGGACCTGTCCCGGCTGGAGGCCGGGGACGTCACGCTCGAGATCACCGACCTGCCGCTGCAGGACTTCCTCGAGGAGGCCGCCGAGGGCGCGCTCCTGGTCGGTGCCGCCAAGCATCTGCGGTTCCCGGTCGTCGTGGTGCCGCCCGACCTCACCGTCCCCGCGGACCCTGACCGGCTGCACCAGGTCGTCGCGAACCTGCTGCACAACGCCGTCCGGCACTCGCCTCAGGACGAGGAGGTCCGGCTCGAGGCCTCGGTCGTCGGGGGCAACGTGCGGATCGACGTGATCGACCACGGACCGGGCATCGCCCGCGACCAGCGGGCCCACGTGTTCGAGCGGTTCGTGCGCGGCAACAGCCCCGCGCTGACGGGTCAGGGCTCCACCGGGGGCACCGGCCTGGGCCTCGCGATCGTCCGTTGGGCGGTCGACCTGCACGGGGGACGCATCGAGGTCGCGGACTCGGACGACGGGTGCACGATGCGCGTCACGCTGCCCGCCACCCACGGGTGAGCTGCCCGTTCGCGGCGTTCGCACGAACGCGTCCAAGCCATGACCTCAGAGGGGTGCCGACAACCTCGCCTTGAGGTCCCCCGAACTGCGCCGTTGCCCCGTGTTGACCCGCCTGTGTCGGCAAGGTGAAGACACCCGCGGATCTGGTCGACAACGGCGTCCTGAGCGGGGGCGACACGCCTCCAGGCCGTAGTGTTGTCATCGACAGATCGGCCGCGCGGACAGCGCGGCACGAGCTCGAGGACAAGCGGCTGAACCAGCAGCTGAACCAGCAGAGACGCGGTCGCGGACCGCGGCGGAAGTGGGCGATCCCAGCGTGACCCAGAAGGCCGATCCGGACTCGGCGCGCGCCGTCTTCGGTGCCAACGAGTGGCTCGTCGACGAGCTGTACGAGCAGTACCTCAAGGACAAGAACGCGGTGGACCCCGCGTGGTGGGACTTCTTCGAGGGCTACAAGCCCGAGGAGCCCGCAGCCAACGGCGTCGCGACGAACGGTGCCGCGTCCAACGGCTCCGCGTCCGACGGCTCCGCGTCCAACCGTGCCTCGTCCAACGGTGCCTCGTCCACACGGTGCCTCGTCCGCCAACGGTGCCTCCGGCGGCGCAGCTGTCCCCGCGGCGAAGCCGGTCTCCGTCCAGGCCACCCCGCTCGTCGCGCCCTCGCAGCTCCCGCCGCCGCGCCCGCAGGCTGGGCACTCCCCCGCCGAGGCGTCGCCGCCTCCCGCGTCGTTGGTCGAGCCCCCCGCCACGACGTCACCGATCGCGACGGCTCAGCCGTCGACCGCGCCGTACGCGCAGGTCGCCCAGCGCGCGCAGCACGAGGACGACGCCCCCGACGAGGTCGACGACGACGTGCAGAAGCTGCGCGGCCCGGCCGCGCGCGTCGTGACCAACATGGAGGCCTCGCTCGAGGTCCCGACGGCCACCTCGGTGCGCGCGGTGCCGGCCAAGCTCATGGTCGACAACCGGATCGTCATCAACAACCACCTCGCCCGCGGGCGCGGCGGCAAGATCTCGTTCACGCACCTGATCGGCTTCGCGATGGTCGAGGCGCTGGCCGAGATGCCGGCGATGAACTCGTCGTACACGCAGATCGACGGCGACAAGCCCGCCGTCCTGACGCCCGCGCACGTCAACGTCGGCATCGCGATCGACCTGGCCAAGCCGGACGGCACGCGCCAGCTGCTCGTCCCGTCGATCAAGAAGTGCGAGACCCTCGACTTCGCCGGCTTCTGGGCAGCGTACGAGGACGTCGTGCGCCGCGCTCGCGGCAACAAGCTCGTGGTCGACGACTTCGCGGGCACCACGATCTCCCTGACCAACCCGGGCACCATCGGCACCGTGCACTCGGTCCCCCGCCTGATGCAGGGACAGGGCACGATCGTCGGCGTCGGCGCGATGGACTACCCGGCCGAGTTCGCGGGCACCTCCGAAGAAGCGCTGAACAAGATCGGCATCGCCAAGGTGCTGACCCTGACCTCGACGTACGACCACCGGATCATCCAGGGCGCTCAGTCGGGCGACTTCCTGCGCATCATCGGGCGCAAGCTGCTCGGCGAGGACGGCTTCTACGACCGCGTGTTCGCCGCCCTGCGCGTGCCGTACGAGCCCGTGCGCTGGGTCCGCGAGGCGAACGACCCCGACGCCGACGCGATCAAGCCCGCCCGCATCGCCGAGCTGATCCACTCCTACCGCTCGCGCGGTCACCTCATGGCGGACACCGACCCGCTGGCCTACCGGCAGCGCAAGCACCCGGACCTGGACGTCCAGACGCACGGTCTGACGCTCTGGGACCTGGACCGCACCTTCCCGACCGGCGGGTTCACCGGCAAGCCACGCGCCAAGCTGCGCGACGTGCTCGGCCTGCTCCGCGAGTCGTACTGCCGCACGCGTGGGCAGCGAGTACATGCACCTGCAGGACCCGCGGCAGCGTCGCTGGCTCCAGGAGCGGCTCGAGTCGGGCTTCACCCGCACCCCGCGTGAGGACCAGCTGCGCATCCTGCGCCGCCTGAACGCCGCCGAGGCGTTCGAGACGTTCCTGCAGACCAAGTACGTCGGCCAGAAGCGGTTCTCGCTCGAGGGCGGCGAGTCGGTCATCCCGCTGCTCGACGCGATCCTGTCGAAGGCCGCCAACAACGGCCTCGACGAGGTCGGCATCGGCATGGCGCACCGCGGTCGGCTGAACATCCTGGCCAACATCGCCGGCAAGTCGTACTCGCAGATCTTCCGCGAGTTCGAGGGCAACCAGGACCCCAAGTCGGTCCAGGGCTCCGGCGACGTGAAGTACCACCTGGGCACCGAGGGCATGTTCACGGCCGAGTCCGGCGCGACGACGTCGGTGTACCTCGCGGCCAACCCGTCGCACCTCGAGGCCGTCAACCCGGTGCTCGAGGGCATCGTGCGCGCCAAGCAGGACCGCATCGACCTGGGTGGCGACGGCTTCTCCGTGCTGCCGATCCTCATCCACGGCGACGCCGCGTTCGCCGGCCAGGGGGTCGTCTTCGAGACGCTCAACCTGGCGCAGCTGCGCGGGTACCGCACCGGCGGCACCATCCACGTGATCATCAACAACCAGGTCGGCTTCACCACCGGGCCGTCGTCGTCACGCTCCTCGCAGTACGCGACGGACGTGGCCAAGGGCCTGCAGGTGCCGATCTTCCACGTGAACGGCGACGACCCCGAGGCGTGCGTCCGGGTGGCCGAGCTGGCGTTCGAGTACCGCGAGCAGTTCGACCGCGACGTCATCATCGACATGGTCTGCTACCGCCGCCGCGGGCACAACGAGGGCGACGACCCCTCGATGACGCAGCCGCTCATGTACAACCTCATCGAGGCCAAGCGCTCGGTGCGCAAGCTCTACACCGAGACGCTCGTGGCGCGCGGGGACCTCACGATCGCCGACGCCGAGCAGGCGTTGCAGGACTACCAGAACCAGCTCGAGCGGGTGTTCGCCGAGACGCGGGACGACGGTTACGCGCCGGCGGCCGACGCCGTCAAGGGCCTGGAGCGGCCCGAGTCTCAGCTCGAGGACGCCGGGGTCATGGTCGGCTGGAAGACCGCGATCGACGCCGGGACGCTGGAGCGCATCGGGCGGGCGCACGTGCGGCCGCCGGAGGGCTTCACCGTCCACCCGAAGCTGGCGCAGCTGCTGGCCAAGCGCGAGGCGATGACCCGCGAGGGCAACATCGACTGGGGCTACGGCGAGCTGCTCGCGTTCGGGTCGCTGCTGGTCGAGGGCACGCCGGTCCGGCTGGCCGGGCAGGACTCGCGCCGGGGGACGTTCGTCCAGCGGCACGCGGTCATGCACGACCGCGAGACCGGCGCCGAGTGGACGCCGCTGCTCTACCTGTCCGCCGACCAGGCGAAGTTCTGGGTCTACGACTCGTCGCTGTCCGAGTACGCGGCCCTGGGGTTCGAGTACGGGTACTCCGTCGAGCGACCCGACGCGCTGGTCCTGTGGGAGGCCCAGTTCGGCGACTTCGTGAACGGCGCGCAGACCATCACCGACGAGTTCATCTCGTCGGCCGAGCAGAAGTGGGCGCAGAGCTCGTCGGTCGTCCTGCTCCTGCCGCACGGGTACGAGGGCCAGGGGCCCGACCACTCGTCGGCACGCATCGAGCGGTTCCTGCAGCTCGCGGCCCAGGACAACATGACCATCGCGCAGCCGTCGACGCCCGCGTCGCACTTCCACCTGCTGCGTCGCCAGGCCTACGCCCGGCCGCGTCGCCCGCTGATCGTGTTCACCCCGAAGTCGATGCTGCGCCTGAAGGCCGCGTCGTCGTCGATCGAGGACTTCACCACCGGCACCTTCCGCACGGTGATCGGCGACGACCTCGCCGCCGCGAAGGCCGGCCAGGTCGACCGCGTGCTGCTCTGCTCGGGCAAGGTCTACTGGGACCTGCTCGCCGAGCGCGTCAAGTCGGGCGACGAGCGCACCGCGATCGTGCGCGTCGAGCAGCTCTACCCGCTCGACGGCGAGGCCGCCCGCGCGGCGATCGCGCCGTTCGACGGCGCCGAGCTGGTCTGGGTGCAGGACGAGCCGAGCAACCAGGGTCCGTGGACGTTCTTGTCCATGCACCTGCCGCAGCTGCTCGGCCGCACGCTGCGCGTGATCTCCCGCCCGGAGTCGGCCTCGCCCGCGGCCGGATCGGCCAAGAAGCACCAGGCACAGCAGGCCGAGCTGGTCGAGGCGTCCTTCCGGCGCTGAGCATCGCGACGACGGCCGCGTCCCTGCGAGGGCGCGGCCGTCGTGCGTCTGGGAGGCGAGTCGCCGGCGCAGAGCCCGCGACAGGCCCACTGATGAACCGGGCCACGCAGCGGACCCCTGAGACACTGGGACACGGTCGTCGGTGACGGCCACAACGGGTCGGGCGACGAGAGGTGAGGCACGTGGGCGAGCTGCCGCTGAGGTTGGCGGTGGTCGGCGACGAGCTCGTCGCCGGCGCAGGTGACCCGAAGGGACTGGGCTGGCTCGGGCGCGTGGCGGCCCGCACCCCGACCGCCGCACCACTCGTGGCCATGGCGCTCGCCGTGCCCGGGGAGACCACCACGGCCCTCGGCGCCCGCTGGGACGACGAGGTCACGCGCCGCTTCTCCCCCGAGGCGGACAACCGGCTGATCGTCGCGCTCGGACGCGCCGACGTCGCCGCCGGTCTGTCGCTGGCACGCAGCCGGCTCAACCTCGCCAACATCCTCGACGTGGCCGAGCAGCGCCGGATCCCGGCGTTCGTCATCGGCCCGCCGCCGGGCAGCACCGCCGACGCCGAGAAGCTCGGCGACCTGTCGGCTGCGTTCGGCGATGTCGCCACCCGGCGCCGCGTGCCGTACGTCGACACGTTCACGCCGCTGGCCGCCCACGAGCAGTGGCTGGGCGACCTCGCGGCGGGCGACGGTGTGCTGCCCGGGCAGGCGGGCTACGGCCTCATGGCGTGGCTCGTGCTGCACACGGGCTGGCACACCTGGCTCGGTCTGCCGGACGACGGAGCCTGACCGTCACTCTCGGCGCAACGTCCCGCGCACCGCGGTCAGCGCGGTGTCGAGCACGGTGCGCAGGGTGTCGACGGTGAGCTGTTCCACCTGGCCCTGGGCGTTCGCCTTGCGCAGCTCCGTGCGCACCTCGTCGCGGAACCGCTGCACCATCACCTCGGCGTCGACGAACCGCACGTGCGAGACCGAGCGCGCGTCCGTGCCGCCGGCCGGCGTGTGCGGCACCGCCTCGGCGCGGGCACGCTGGGCGGCCGCGGCGAGATCGGCCCGCAGCCCGCGCATCGAGCCACTGACGTCGTCGCGCACCTGCGCGGCGCGTTCGCGGACCGACTCCGCGATCCCCTCCTCGAGCGAGGCCAGGTCTCCCCGGCGCGCCTCGAGCTCGGCTCGACCGGCATCGGTGAGCGCGTACGTGCTCTTGCGCTCCTCGTCGACACGCACCACGAGACCTTCCTCCTCGAGCCGGGCCAGGCGCGGGTAGATCGTGCCGGGGCTGGGCCGGTAGGTGCCGCCGAAGCGGTCCGACAGGTCCGTGATCAGCTCGTAGCCGTGCTTGGGACCGGACTCGAGCAGCGACAGCAGGTAGAGACGCAGCTGGCCGTGGGCGAAGACGGGGGCCATCATCACGCCACCGCGTCCGCGACACCCGAGCCGCGCAGCACGGTCACGTGACCGGACACGGTGGTGGCCGAGACGAAGCACGCGCCGTCGCCGTTGCGCAGGTCGACCTTGCGTTGGCCGGGAGCGGAGCCCTTGTACTCCTCGCCGTCCACGACGAGCCTGCCCGACACCGACTGCGCCTTGACCTGGACGCCCTTGCCCTGCGGGAGCCGGACCGTGACGTCCCCGGAGACGGTCGAGGCGGTGACGCTGGAGGTCCCGGAGTGCACGTCGAGGGTGAGCGAGCCCGAGACCGAGTTGGCCTGGACCAGGCTCAGCTCCCCGGACGCGGCCAGCTCGCCCGACACCGAGTTCATCTTCAGGTCGCCGTGGTGGTCGCGGACGACGATCTCACCGGAGACCGTCTTGGCGTTGAGCCGGCCGCGGGTGCCGTCGGTGATGAGCGTGCCGGAGACCGTCGACACCGAGGCGTCCTCGACGACGCCGACCACCAGGCCGTCCGCGCTCACCGTGCCCACCTTCGCGTGCACCTCGCGCGGGACGGCGATGTGCACGTCGGCACGGTCCTTGCCGCGGAAGTTGCGGAACTTCTCGAGGAAGCCCTCCCAGCCACCCAGCGTGAACTGGTAGCCGACGCGCAGCTCCCCGTTCGACAGGCTGATCTCGAGCGGTCGCCCGTCGACGGCGTGCACCTCGAGGCGGGCGCCGGGACCGTCGTGCGCGACGACGTCCACCCGTCCTCCGACCAGCTGGACCTGCAGCGCCGAGATCTCCTCGATCTCGATGATCTGCGGCCCGGCGACCACCCAGGACTCGGTTGCCATGATGCTCTCCATTCGCGATATATCTCGTTTCCGAGAAACACGTTATATCGCGTCTTACGAGAGCGCAAGTCCCCGACGCAGACGAGCCCGGACCCCCTCGCGGGAGACCGGGCTCGTCGGAGTGGGTCGGGTCAGCTGACCAGCCCGTGCTGCCGCAGCTCGACCGTGAGGTCGTGCGGGCTGGTCGACGCGCCCAGGGCCTCGTCGAGGGTGATGACGTCGTCGCGGACCAGCTGGAACAGGTGCTGGTCGAACGTCTGCATCTTGTAGAAGTCGCCCTCCCGGATCAGGTCGATCAGCGGCGGCGCGTCCGTCGGGTCCAGGATCGCGTCGCGGGTGCGCCCGGTGTTGATCATGACCTCGATCGCCGGCCGACGGCCGTTGCCGTCGGCGAGGCGCACGAGGCGCTGCGAGACGATCCCGCGCAGGGCCTGGGCCAGCGCGATGCGGACCTGCTTCTGCTCGTGCGGCGGGAAGAAGTCGATGATGCGGTTGATCGTCTCGGCCGCGTCGATGGTGTGCAGCGTCGACAGGACGAGGTGGCCGGTCTCAGCCGCGGACAGCGCCGCGCGGACGGTCTCCACGTCACGCATCTCGCCGACGAGGATGACGTCGGGGTCCTGCCGCATCGCGGCACGCAGGGCGACCGTGAAGTCGGCGGTGTCCTGACGGACCTCGCGCTGCGAGACGATCGCCTTCTTGTCCTGGTGCAGGATCTCGATCGGGTCCTCGATCGTGACGATGTTGACCTCTTTGTAGGTGTTGATGAGGTCGACCATCGAGGCCAGCGTCGTCGTCTTGCCGGAACCGGTGGGGCCCGTGACCAGCACGAGCCCGCGGGGCTCGAGCGCGAGCTGGCCGATCACCTCGGGCAGGGCCAGGTCACCCAGCGCCTGCGCGCCCACGGCCACCCGCCGGAACACCATGCCGTAGGTACCACGAGCCTGGTAGGCGTTGACGCGGAACCGACCGACGCCGGGGACCGAGTACGCGAAGTCCGCCTCGTGGGTGACGCGGAAGTGGTCGACGAGGTCGTCGGGGATGACCTCCTCGAGCATGCGCTCGGTGTCCGCGGGCTTCAGGTCCGGGACCTGCAGCTTGCGCAGTCGGCCGTCCACGCGGACGCGCGGTGCGGAGCCGACCTTGCAGTGCAGGTCGGAACCGCCCGTGCTCGCAAGGGCGTGCAGGAACGGGATCACGGACTGTGTCGGCTGGCTCACCCCGTGAATATCGGCCGCAGCGTGGCCCGACTTGAGGGTCAGGGCGGGCGACGAGATGTGGGACCATGGAACGAACCCCCGTGTCGACGAAGGAAGATCCCATGAGCAAGCGAGGCCGCAAGCGCCGTTCCCGCAAGGGCAGCGCCGCGAACCACGGCAACCGTCCGAACGCCTGACGGTTCCACAGATCAGGCCCGGTGCAGCTGCACCGGGCCTTTTCGCTGTCCTGCGACGGTCGTGCTCAGTCCAGCGACGTGGTGACCCGCATGACCGTGAGCTGCTCGTGGATGCGGATCCGGAGCGTGTCCGGCGCAACCTCCTGGCAGCCTCGTCGCACGAGGTTCTTGACCACGACCTCGACGTCGTACTCCTCGAGGCAGCCTTGGCACTCGGCGAGGTGCGCGCGCACGACCTCAGCGTCCGGGGCCTGGAGCTCGGCGTCCAGGTACTCCCAGAGCCGGGCCAGCGCGTCGTCGCAGTTGTTCCCGCACGATCCGGACTCCACCGAGCCCAGCAGCGGCTCAGCATGGTCGACGGCTCGTCCCACTCGTTCATCGTCCAGCCTCCGGCGCGGTGGGTGCGGTGCCGACCAGGCCGCGCCCTCGTGCGTAGTCCGACAGCATCTCGCGGAGCTGGGCACGACCGCGGTGCAGTCGGGACATCACCGTCCCGATCGGCGTGCCCATGATCTCGGCGATCTCCTTGTAGGCGAAGCCCTCGACGTCCGCCAGGTACACGGCGATGCGGAACTCCTCGGGGATGCGCTGCAGCGCGTCCTTGACGTCCGAGTCCGGCAGGTGGTCGAGCGCCTCGGCCTCGGCGGACCGCAGCCCGACCGACGTGTGCGACTCCGCACGTGCCAGCTGCCAGTCCTCGATCTCCTCGGAGCGGGACTGCTGCGGCTCGCGCTGCTTCTTGCGGTACGAGTTGATGTACGTGTTGGTCAGGATCCGGTACAGCCACGCCTTGAGGTTGGTGCCCGGGCGGTACTGGTGGAACGCGGCGAACGCCTTGGCGAACGTCTCCTGCACCAGGTCCTCGGCGTCGGCCGGGTTGCGCGTCATCCGCAGGGCAGCGCCGTACAGCTGGTCCAGGTAGACCAGCGCCTCCGCTTCGAACCGCTCGGTGCGGGCCGCGTCGTCCTCGGCCTCGGGTGCGCGGTTGGTGTCTTCGCTCATCGCGGCCGAGCCTAGTCCCGCCGAGGCGGGGCCACCGACCGGCGTGGGCCACGCCACAGACTGCATCTGGATGGCCTTGTCGGACGGAAGGAGTGGTGCGGATACGCCTAGCGCCCAACCGGTCGGGGTGGGCGCGATCGGTCGCGTCTCGAGGGTGGTGCTGGTCATGCAAGGCACAACGGTGCCGGCCCGTGGCCCATTCCTCACCCGGTCGTCCACGCGCCCCACCTGCGCAACCGTCCGCAGAACCGCCGGCCGACCGCTTCGCCAACTCGTGGAACCGGCACTAGCGTGGCGGGCATGACGACCATCTCGGACGACTCCACGTATCTGCGGCTCCTGCGCGAGCAGATCGGCCACGAGTTCGACGCCCACCAGCAGTACGTCGCGATCGCGGTGTGGTTCGACGGGCAGGACCTGCCACAGCTCGCCCGGCACTACTACCGGCAGGCCATCGAGGAGCGCAACCACGCGCTCATGATCGTGCGCTACCTGCTCGACCGGGACCTCCCGGTCGAGATCCCGTCCGGCAGCCCGGTGCGCAACGTCTTCGAGAAGGTCACCGACCCGATCGCGCTGGCCCTGGCGCAGGAGCAGCAGGTGACGTCGCAGATCGAGGCGATCTTCCGGGCGGCCCGCGCCGAGAACGACGCGCTGGGCGAGCAGTTCCTCCTCTGGTTCCTCAAGGAGCAGGTCGAGGAGGTCGCCTCGGCGACGACCCTGCTGACGGTCGCCACGCGTGCCGGCGACAACCTGTTCGACCTCGAGAACTACGTCGCCCGCGAGCAGATCGGCGACGGTGGCGAGTCCGCCGACGCGCCGGCCGCCGCCGGCGGCGCACTGTAGGGAGAAGCCCGTGCTGCTGCGCCGTATCGCCCGTCCCCTGTTCGCCTCGTGGTTCGTCGCCGAGGGCCTCGACGTCGTGCGCCATCCGTCCGCGCACGCCGACGAGGCACGCGGCGCCCTGGACTCGCTGCTCGGTCGCCTGCCTGCCGCGGTCCGCCAGGGGCCGACCGGCCAGGTCATCGGGTACGAGCTCACCGACCGCCAGCTGACCTCCGTGGTCCAGGCGCACGGCGCGGCTCTCGCGGGCGCGGGCATCCTGCTCGCGCTGAACAAGGCGCCCCGCACGGCCGCCCTCGCCCTCGCCGCCCTGACCGCGCCGCTGATCCTGGTGAACCTGCCGCGCAGGCGGGGCACCGAGGGCAAGGCCGAGAAGCAGGCGCGCCGCGAGCGGTTCGTCCGCGCACTGGCCTTCACGGCCGGAGCGGTGCTGGCCGCCGCCGACTACGAGGGCCGGCCCGGCATCGGCTGGCGAGTGCACCGCGCGCGCCTGGAGCGGTCGCAGGCCCACTAACCTGGGCGTCATGACATCCGCACGCTCCGTCGACCTCTGGTCGGCGCCGGTCACGGCCGGGCCTCTCGACGCGCTGGTCGAGGTTCCCGGATCGAAGTCCCTGACCAACCGGTACCTCGTGCTCGCGGCGCTCGCGGACGGCCCCGGGCGGCTGCGCGGTGCGCTGCGTTCACGGGACACGCGACTCATGGCGGACGCGCTGGGCGCGCTGGGCACGGTCGTCGACGAGGACGGCAGCGACTGGCAGGTCGCGCCGAGCGCGCTCACGGGCGGCACGACGATCCACTGCGGCCTGGCCGGCACCGTCATGCGCTTCCTGCCGGCGGTCGCCGCGCTTGCCGACGGGCCGGTGCGGTTCGACGGCGACACCGCAGCGCTGGCCCGCCCGATGGGGCCGGTGCTCACGGCGCTGCGCACCCTCGGCGTCCGCGTCGAGGAGCACGGCGAGCCCGGGCACCTTCCGTTCACGGTGCACGGCCGCGGCGGCCTGACCGGCGGGCAGGTGGACATCGACGCGTCCGGGTCGAGCCAGTTCGTCTCCGGCCTGCTGCTCGCGGCCGCCCGCTTCGAGCGCGGCCTGACGCTGCGGCACACCGGCCGCACGCTGCCGAGCCTGCCGCACATCGAGATGACCGTCGCCCTGCTGCGTGAGGCCGGCGTCGAGGTCGACGACTCGCGGCCCGCCATCTGGCAGGTCGCGCCCGGTCCGATCGCAGGCCGCGACGTCCGCGTCGAGCCGGACCTGTCCAACGCCGCGCCGTTCCTCTGCGCCGCGTTGGTGGCCGGCGGCTCCGTCAGCGTGCCCGGCTGGCCGCTGCACACGACCCAGCCCGGCGGCCTGCTGCCGGGGATCCTCGAGCGGATGGGCGCCTCGACACGGCTCGACGGCGACGTCCTGACCGTGCGCGGCACGGGCGCCATCCACGGCGTCGACCTCGACCTGCACGCCGCCGGCGAGATCGCCCCGACGATCGCCGCGCTCGCCGCGCTGGCCGACTCCCCGACCCGGCTGCGCGGCATCGCGCACCTGCGCGGGCACGAGACCGACCGGCTCGCCGCGCTCGCCGCCGAGATCACGCGCGTCGGCGGGCAGGCCGAGCAGACGTCCGACGGTCTCGTCATCACGCCGCGGCCGCTCACCGGTGCGGTCTGGCAGACGTACGAGGACCACCGGATGGCCACGGCGGGTGCCCTGGTCGGCCTGCGCGTCCCCGGCATCGAGGTCGAGGACGTCGCGACGACCGCCAAGACGCTGCCGGACTTCGTCGCACTCTGGTCGGACATGCTGCTGGGGACGCGGGCGCTCGCCTGATGACCGACGGGCGACCACGACGGTACGACGAGCGGGACGTCCGCATCCGTCCCGGTCGCGGTTCGCGCCCGCGCACCAAGCAGCGTCCCGAGCACGCCGACGCCGAGGTCGCCCTGGTCACGGCCGTCGACCGCGGTCGGTACTCGATCCTGGTCGACCCGGACGGCCCCGACGAGCGGGTCGCGATCGCGATGAAGGCCCGCGAGCTGGGCCGCGACCGCGTGGTGCCCGGCGACCGGGTCGACATCGTCGGCGACACGTCCGGCGACGACGGCTCGCTTGTCCCGGATCGTGCGGATCCAGGACCGCAAGACCGTGCTGCGCCGCACCGCCGACGACACCGACCCGGTCGAGCGGATCATCGTCGCCAATGCCGACCAGCTCGTGATCGTCACGGCCCTGGCCGACCCTGAGCCACGGACCCGCATGATCGACCGCGCCGTGGCCGCCGCGTACGACGCCCGGATGGACGCGCTGCTCGCACTGACCAAGGCGGACCTCGCCGACCCCGCGACGCTGGTCGAGATGTACGCGCCGATCGGCGTGCAGGTGGTGGTCAGCAGCCGCGGCGACGGGCGCGTGATCGACGGGCTCGAGGCCGTGCGGGACGCCCTCGACGGGCGGACGTCGGTGCTCATCGGCCACTCCGGCGTCGGTAAGTCCACGCTGGTGAACGCGCTGGTTCCGGGCACCGGGCGCGCTGTCGGGGTGGTCAACGACGTGACCGGCCGCGGGCGGCACACGTCCAGCTCGGCGGTCGCTCTGCGCGTGCCCGGGACGCGTGAGCCGACCTGGGTCATCGACACCCCCGGCGTGCGCTCGTTCGGGCTCGCGCACGTCGACCCGCAGCACCTGCTGGGCGCGTTCGCGGACCTCGCGGCGGTGTCCGAGGAGTGCCCGCGCGGTTGCTCGCACGCCGACGACGCCCCCGACTGCGCGCTCGACGACTGGGTGCGGGACTCCCCTGACGAGACGACGCACGACGCCCGCGCGGCCCGGCTCGAGTCCTTCCGGCGGCTCCTGGCCAGCCGGCTGGGCTCGGCGGAACCCGAGCAGCGGGAGACCGCGCGCCCCTGACGTGCAGCGTTGGTCCACCGATAGCGTGGCGGCCATGAGCATTCGCCCGGGGTACGACGACGACCTGCGCCTCGCCCACGTCATCGCCGACCAGGTGGACTCGGTGACGATGTCCCGGTTCAAGGCCCTCGACCTGCGCGTCGAGACCAAGCCCGACCTGACGCCCGTGACCGACGCGGACAAGACGGCCGAAGAGGTCATCCGCGGCCAGCTGTCCCGGGCCCGGCCGCGGGACGCGGTGCACGGCGAGGAGATGGGCGACACCGGGCACGGCCCGCGCCGGTGGGTGGTCGACCCGATCGACGGCACCAAGAACTTCGTCCGCGGCGTGCCCGTGTGGGCCACGCTCATCGGGCTGCTGGACGGTGACCAGGTGGTGCTCGGCCTGGTCAGCGCCCCGGCGCTCGGCCGCCGCTGGTGGGCCGCCGTCGGCTCGGGCGCGTGGACCGGCAAGTCGCTCGCCGCGGCGAGCCGCATGCAGGTCTCCGGCGTGGACCGGCTCGCCGACGCGTCGTTGTCCTACTCCAGCCTGTCCGGATGGGAGGAGCATGGCCTGCTCGAGCCGTTCCTGAACCTGACGCGGCGCACCTGGCGCACCCGCGCATACGGGGACTTCTGGTCGCACGTGCTCGTCGCGGACGGCGCGGTGGATCTCTCGGCCGAGCCGGAGCTGGCGCTGCACGACATGGCCGCGCTCGTGCCGATCGTCACCGAGGCCGGCGGCACGTTCACCTCGATCCGGGGCGTTCCCGGTCCGTTCGGCGGATCCGCGCTCGTGTCCAACGGCCGGTTGCACCAGGCAGCGCTCGACGTCCTGGACCCGCTCCCGCAGGCTTGACCGCGTGAGCACCGACGACCGAGCCGCCCGCGCATCCTCCTTCGAGGTCGGCGCGGCGGTCTACCGCGCCACCCGGCCCGGGTACCCCGACGACGCCATCCGCTGGTCGGTGCCCCAGGGCGCGCGCGACGTGCTCGACCTGGCGGCGGGGACGGGGAAGCTCACCGAGCGGCTGGTCGCCCTCGGGTATCGCGTGGTCGCCGTCGAGCCGTCCGATGCCATGCGTGCCGAGCTGACCGCTCTCCTGCCGTCCGTCGAGGCCCACCCGGGCACCGCCGAGCAGATGCCGCTCCCGGACGCGTGCGTCGACGCGGTGACGATCGCGCAGGCGTGGCACTGGGTCGACGAGCCGGCCGCCTCCGCCGAGATCGCGCGCGTCCTGCGTCCGGGCGGGCAGGTCGCCCCGATCTGGAACATCCGCGACAGCACCGTCGACTGGGTGGGCCGCTGGACGGAGATCGTGCACCGCGGGGACGACCTCGGCCCCGCGCTGAAGTACGGGGACCCGGAGCTGGGCGACCGGTTCACGGCCGTGGAGCGCGCGACGTTCCACTGGACCGCAGCCGATGCGCCCGGCCGACCTGCGCCTCCTCGCCAACAGCCGCAGCCACCTGCTCCTGCTTCCCGACGACGAGCGCGACGCCCTGCTCGACGAGATCGACGAGCTCGTCGCGACCCATCCCGACCTGCGCGGCCGCGACGTGATCGACGTGCCGTACCGCACGGAGTGCTACCGGGCGCGGCTGCGTCCCTAGAGCCCCAGGGCCGCGGGCAGCTCGTCGAGCGAGCCGATGACCAGCACGTTCGCGGCGGCGATCTCGTGGTCGCTCACGGGCAGCCGACGCGGGCCCGGTCGGTCGAGCCAGACCCCGAGCAGGCCGGCGTCGGTGGCGGCGCGGGCGTCCACATCGAGCTCGTCGCCGACGTAGACCGTGCGCTCCGGGTGAGTGCCGAGCCGGCGGCACGCCTCGATAAACACGCGCGGGTCGGGCTTGCCGAAGCCGAGGGTATCGACGCCGACGAGGAGCGGGACACGGTCGGACAGTCCCGTGATGTCGAGCTTGTCGCTCTGGTACGCGAACGCGGCGTTGGTCAGCGCGCCGACGGGCAGGCCGGCGTCGAGGAGGCGGGTCAGCACGCCATCGACGTCGTCGTGCGCGACCCAGGCGCCGCGGAAGGTCGTGTCGAACACGTCGTCCCACGCCGCGTGGGTCTCGTCGTCCAGGACCGGTCCGCCGAACTCCTCGTGCAGCTCCTGGGCACGGGTCCTGCGCTGCTCGATGAGTCCGACCTCCCCGCGCGTGAAGCGCGCGAAGTGCCCGTTGGCGTCCGCCCGCCAGAACGCCAGGATGTCGGCGTCGCGGTCGGGTGCGACGTCGGGCAGGAACCGCCGTGCGATCGCCTCCAGCGCCACGGCGAACGCACCGCGGGTGTCCACCAGCGTGTCGTCGATGTCGAACAGGACACCGTCGATCGGCCGGTCGGTCATGGCGTCACCGGTCACGGACCGGCCGTCGTCGCGCCCGGCGAAGACAGGACTCGCGCGGCGCTGCGGTGTCCCGCGACGCAGGCGGCCCGAAGGTCGCGCTCGACGACGAACGACGCGAGGAAGCCGGCCGCGAACGCATCACCCGCGCCCGTGAGGTCCCGGATCTCCACGACTGGCGGCACGGGCACCTGGAGGCGCGCACCGTCCGGCAGGTAGACGACCGTCGGATCGGCACCGGCCTTCACCACGACGGTCGTCCGTGCCGACACGTCCACGCCGAGCAGCGCAGCCTCGGAGGCGTTCGCGAGCACGAGGTCAGGCCCGAGGTCGGCCAGCAGCGTCCGGAACGCGCCCACCCCGTAGTGCGTGAGCATGCCGGTGGAGGACGCGTCGATCGACACGGGGACTCCGCGCTCGCGCGCCCGGCGGATCGCGTCGACGACCGCCGCGGCGGTGGGACCGCTCTCGAACGAGTAGGCGGGCACGTGCAGCAGGTCCAGACCGTCGAGCCACTCGTCCGGGATCGTCTCCAGCAGCGCCGACGCCGCCCGGTCGGGGAACATCGTGCGTTCGCCGGACTCGTCGATGAGCAGGACGACGGTGCCGGTGCGGCCGGAGCGCTGCACCCGGACGTCGACGCCCGACCGCTCGAGCGACTCGACGAGCGCCTCGCCGGGCGCGTCCGGGCCGACGCACCCGAGGAATCTCGTCGGCACCAGGTCCGCGGCGAACCGGGCGACGTTCGCGCCGCTGCCGCCGGGCGTCCGGAACACCTGCGCGCGGGCATCGGTGCCGTGCCGCAACGGCTCCGCGAGCCAGACGACGATGTCCTCGACGAGGTCACCGGTGACGCCGAGGACCACGGGTCAGCTCGCGAGGGCGATGGCGACCCGGCCGCCGAGCGCCACGTTGCCGCGGTACACCTCGACGTTGACCTCGAGGCTGCGGCCGCCGGTGTCGCGCTGGATGAAGTCGAGCAGGAACGGGGTCGTCGCGTTGCCGGTGATCCCCTCGGCCTCGGCCTGCGCCCAGGCGCGCTCCAGGATCGCGTCCAGCTCCGCCGGCGGCAGCTGCTTGTCCTGCGCCACCGGGTTGGCCAGCAGGATCGCCTGCGGCAGCCCGAGCGCGTCCCGTGCCTCGATCACCGAGGCGACCTGCTCGGGCGTGTCCACCGAGTACACGATCGAGTGCCCGGAGTCGGAGACGTAGAAGCCCGGGTAGCGGGTGGTGCCGTAGCCGAGCACCGGGATGTTCGAGCGTCTCGAACCGCTCGAGCGTGGCGGCCACGTCGAGGATCGACTTCACGCCCGCGCTGATCACGAGCACCGGCGTGGCCGCCAGCGTCGTCATGTCGGCGGACTCGTCGAACGACTCGGCCGCGCCGTGGTGCACTCCCCCGAGCCCGCCGGTCGAGAAGACGCGCACGCCCGCGTGGTGCGCCAGGAACGCGGTCGCGGCGACCGTCGTGCCGCCGTGCAGCCCGAGCGCGATCGCGACGGGCAGGTCCCGCAGGGAGACCTTGTCGATGCCGTCGGTGTAGGCGAGCTCCGAGATCTCCGGGGTGCTCAGGCCGACCGTGGGGACGCCGTGGAAGACGCCGATCGTCGCGGGGACGACCCCCTGGTCACGCAGGCCGGCTTCGGCCTCCAGCGCCACGTTGAGATTGCGCGGTCGCGGCAGGCCGTGCGTGAAGATCGTCGACTCGAGCGCCAGGACAGGTCGCCCGTCCCGAACCGCCTCGGCCACCTCGTCGGACACTCGGATCGTCGTCATCAGACCGCCTCTCGCAGTGCGGTCAGGCGCGCCAGGGTGGCGTCCCGACCCAGGATCTCCATGGACTCGAACAGCGGCGGCGAGATCCGCCGACCGCTCAGTGCGACGCGCAGCGGCGTGAACGCGAGCCGCGGCTTGAGGGCTAGTCCGCCCTCGTCGACCAGCGCCGCCTGCAGCGCGGCCTGGGTCGCCTCCGTCGTGAACCCGTCGGCCGGGAGCACCGCGAGGGCAGCCAGGGACGCGTCGAGCACCGCCGGCGTCTCGTCCTTCAGGGCCGCGCGGGCGTCGTCGGCGATCTCGAGCGCGTCGTCGGCGACGAACAGGAACCCGAGCATCCCCTCGGCCTCGCCGAGCAGCGTGATGCGCTCCTGGATCAGGGGCGCGCCCGCGTCGAGCAGCGCGCGGTGCTCCGCCGAGAGGTCCGCGTACGAGTCCGCCGGAACGATCCCGGCGCGATGCAGGTAGGGCACCAGTCGATCGCGGAAGTCGTCCGGCGCGAGCAGCCGGATGTGCGCCGAGTTGATCGCCTCGGCCTTCTTCTGGTCGAACCGCGCGGGGTTCGGGTTGACGTCGGCGACGTCGAACGCGGCGGTCATCTCGCTCATCGAGAAGATGTCGCGGTCCGGGCCGATCGACCAGCCGAGCAGGGCGAGGTAGTTGAGCAGCCCCTCGGGCGTGAAGCCGCGCTCGCGGTGCAGGAAGAGGTTCGACTCCGGGTCGCGCTTGGAGAGCTTCTTGTTGCCCTCGCCGAGCACGGACGGCAGGTGCCCGAACACGGGCATCACCGTGGCGACCCCCAGCTCCAGCAGCGCGCGGTACAGGGCGATCTGGCGGGGTGTCGAGGAGAGCAGGTCCTCGCCGCGCAGCACGTGCGTGATGCCCATGAGGGCGTCGTCGACCGGGTTGACCAGCGTGTACAGCGGCTGGCCGTTGGCGCGCACGATGACGAAGTCCGGCACGGAACCCGGCTGGAACGTGATCTCGCCGCGGACCAGGTCCGTGAAGGTGATGTCGTCGTCGGGCATCCGAAGCCGCAGCGTGGGCTCGCGACCCTCTGCGCGGAAGGCCGCCTTCTGCTCGTCGGTCAGGTCGCGGTCGACGCCGTCGTAGCCGAGCTTCGGGTCACGGCCGGCCGCCTTGTGCCGCGCCTCGATCTCCTCGGCCGTCGAGAACGACTCGTACGCGTACCCGCCCTCGACGAGGCGTCGGACGACGTCCGTGTACAGGTCGGAGCGCTGCGACTGCCGGTAGGGCTCGTGCGGGCCGCCGACCTCGACGCCCTCGTCCCAGTCCAGGCCCAGCCAGCGCAACCCGTCGAGGAGCTGCAGGTAGGACTCCTGCGAGTCGCGCGCCGCGTCGGTGTCCTCGATGCGGAAGACGAACGTGCCTCCGGTGTGGCGCGCGTACGCCCAGTTGAAGAGGGCGGTGCGGATCAAGCCGACGTGCGGCGTCCCGGTGGGCGACGGACAGAAGCGGACGCGTACGGCGGTGCCCGGAGCAGCGGTGGAGGTCACGGCTCCAGGTTAGTCGGGCGCCCCGATGGTCCGTGTCGCGCAGGACCGGATCGCGGGTCAGCTCCCGAGCATCGACACCAGGAACACCAGACCGCCGATGCACGACAGGACCAGACCCGTGACCGCGCGGCCCATGCCCACGGCCGTCGGGTAGCCCGCGGCCTTGATGGCACGAGCCTTGCCGATCGCCTTGACCCCCAGGAGGATCGCGAGGGCGGACGCGAGGGCGAAGTTGAGGAAGAGCAGGACCACGATCACGACGATCCCAGCGGTCAACGCCCACGTCGCGAGGGAGTTCTTCGGCTTCTCGAGATCCGCGGCGTAGCCGGACCAGCCCGGGGTCGAGAACTCCGCCACAGCTCCGGGGTACGCCGGAACGGCCCCTGCCGACGGGTACCCCGGCGCCGGGAAAGCAGGCACGCCGGCAGCCGACGGGTACGGCACCGCAGGCGCGCTCGCGAACGGAACCATCGAGGTGGTCCACGGCTCAGGCACGCGGACGGGCTCCGGTTGCGTGTGCTCCGTCCACTGCGTCCCGTCCCACCACCGGGGCCCAGCACCGCCTGCGGGTCCGGGTACCAGCCGGCAGCCACGGAAGGTTGGGTCGGGCCGTAGGGCATGCTCATTCGTTCGTCCTAGCCTCGGTGATCGTCGACGGGGACGCCCATCACCGTCGCCCGCATGCGGACCGTTCCGCCGAGTCGGCCCCCGCCCTCGTATCGGCACGGGCGCACCCGCACTTCACCCCCGATCGGCCCCTATGTGACCCGGACGGGCACCTCGTCGTCCACCCCGGCCGCCCAGATGTCCCCCGGCAGGTCGCCCGGGCAGCAGCGGGTTCCCCACGCCGACGAACCGCTCGGTACGCCCGGCGGCCCGCATCGCGGTGAAGTCCGCGAGCGCCGCGAAGGCCCACTTCCCGAGCAGAAGGATCGCGACGAGGTTCACGGTCGCCATGAGCGCCATCGCGATGTCCGCGACCGCCCAGACGGTGTTGAGCGCCAGCAGGGCACCGATGCCGACCGCCGCGAGCACGAGGGTGCGCAAGGCGGTCAGGCCCTTGCCGTGCACCCCCAGGAAGGTGAGGTTGACCTCGGCGTACAGATAGTTGCCGAGCACCGAGCTGAAGGCGAACACGAAGATGAGCACCGTCATCGGCCAGATCGTCCAGTCGCCCAGCGTGTGCGCGAGGGCGTTGCCGGTGAGCACCGCGCCGCTCGCCGCGGACGTCTCGCCCGGCGAGTAGACCTCGGGGCCCGCCATGAGGATGACGAAGGCGGTCGAGGAGCAGACCAGCATCGTGTCGACGAACACCCCCAGCGACTGCACCAGTCCCTGCTTGACCGGGTGCGACACGGTCGCCGTCGCCGCGGCGTTCGGCGCCGACCCCATCCCGGCCTCGTTGGAGAACAGTCCGCGTTTGGTGCCGTTCAGGATCGCCGCCGTCACCCCACCGGCCACGCCGGCCAGCGCCGGGTCGAGCCCGAACGCCCCGCGGAAGATGTCGGAGAGCACCTGCGGGAGCTCGTTGAGGTTCACCAGCACGACGACGATCGCCATCAAGATGTACAAGCCGGCCATGGGCGGGAGCACCAGCTCGGCGACCTTGGCGACGCGCCGGACGCCGCCGTAGAGGACGGGTGCGGCGAGGATCATGAGGACCACACCCGTCCAGCCGGGCGACACCCCGTGGGCGACCGACAGCGTGTCGGAGATCGTGTTCGCCTGCACCATGTTGAACGCGAACCCGAACGCGAAGATGAGTAGCACGGCGAACACGACGCCCCAGCGCCGCGAGCCCAGGCCACGTTCGAGGTAGTACGCGGGACCGCCGCGGTACGCGCCGTCGTCGCCGCGCACCTTGAACATCTGCGCGAGCGTCGCCTCGACGAGAGCCGTCGCCATGCCGACCGCGGCCACCACCCACATCCAGAAGATCGCACCCGGCCCGCCGAGGGTCAGGGCGATCGCGACGCCGGCGATGTTGCCGGTCCCCACGCGGGAGGCGAGTCCGACGGCGAACGCCTGGAACGAGGAGATCCCGCCCTGCGCACCCTCGCGTGAGCCGAGGACCGTGCGCACCATGAGGCCGAACAACCGGACCTGAACGAACTTCGTGCGGATCGTGAACCAGATCCCCGCCCCGACCAGCACGTAGATCAGCCAGTAGGAGTAGAGCGCGTTCGTCAACCAGTCGATCCCGACCTGCAAGTCCACGTCGACCCCCGCCGCTCGCGCCGCCCCGTCGAGCCCAGGCTAGGGGTGATCCGACGTCCGGCGCAGCAACGGGCCGACGAGTCCCGCACCGTCGACGGCACGAGTTCGCGCTTGTGCGCGCCATCGGGTCGCTTGACCCGCATATCCGCGAACTCGCGGGGTCAGTGGCGGCGCAGGACCGGGTTGCGCAGGTGCTCGTCCGTCCGCGACCTTCCGCGGTGATCGTCAGTGGCGGCGCAGGACCGGGTTGCGCAGCGTGCTCGTCCGTCCGCGACCTTCCGCGGTGATCGTCAGTGGCGGCGCAGGACCGGGTTGCGCAGCGTGCTCGTCCGTCCGCGACCTTCCGCGGTGATCGTCAGTGGCGGCGCAGGACCGGGTTGCGCAGCGTGCCGATCTCCTCCACCTCGACCTCCACGACGTCGCGGTCCACGATCGGGCTGACGCCCGCCGGTGTGCCGGTGAGGATGAGGTCGCCGGGCAGGAGCGTGAACACCTCCGAGACGTACGAGACGAGATAGGCGGCGTCGAAGATCATCTGCGACGTGCGACCGTCCTGCTTCAGCTCGCCGTTGACGCGGGCGCGCACGTACAGGTCGTCGACGTCGAGGCCGGGCACGATCCACGGTCCGATCGGGCAGGAGCCGTCGAAGCCCTTGCCCCGGGTCCACTGGGCGTCGGAACGCTGGACATCACGGGCGGTGACGTCGTTGGCGACGGTGAACCCGAAGACGTGCTCCAGGGCGCGGTCGGCGGTGACGTCCTTGGTGACCTTGCCGATGACGATCGCGAGCTCGGCCTCGTGCTCGACGTGCTCGGTCCAGTCGGGCAGGACGATGGGGTCGTCGGGACCGATCACCGACGTGTTGGGCTTGAGGAAGAGCAGCGGCGCCGCGGGGACCTCGTTGCCCAGCTCGGCGGCGTGCTCCGCGTAGTTGCGACCGACGCCGACGATCTTGGACCGCGGGATGACCGGGGCCAGCAGGCGGACGCTGTCGTCGTCGAGGCGGACCTGCTCGCCGGTGGGCTGCACCTGCGTGTAGAGGGGGTCACCCGTGATGACCACGAGCTCCTCGGATCCGACGGGACCCTCGACCAGGGCGTAGCGGGGGTCTCCCCCGGTGGTGAATCTGGCGATGCGCACCGCCTCAGCCTACGGGGCCGAGCCGGATCGACGGGGCAGCGCCTACGTGGTGCTCCCGCGGAGGATCGAGGTCATCTTCTTGCCCCTGGCGACCTCGTCGACGAGCTTGTCCATGTAGCGGATCTGCTGCATCAGCGGGTCGTCGATCTCCTCCACGCGGATGCCGCAGATGACGCCCGTGATGAGCGAGGCGTCGGGGTTCATGCGCGGGGCGCGGTCGAAGAACGTCTCCAGGTCGATCTCGTCGGCGATCGCCGTGTTCAGACCGGTCTCGTCGTAACCCGTGAGCCAGGTGATGACCTGGTCCACCTCCGCGGCGGTGTGGTTCTTCCGCTCGACCTTCGTGACGTAGAGCGGGTAGATCACTGCCGAAGCTGGTGCCGAAGATGCGGTGTCCGGCCATGGTGACCCTCCTAGGCTCGCGCCAGGATCTCACCGTGCAGCACCGCGAACCAGCCCTCCGGCTGCTCACCCCACTCGCGCCAGGCGTCGGCGAGCAGCTCGAGGCCGACCTCGTCGGCGAGCCCGTGCTCGATCGCCTGCGCCGCGAAGTTCGATGCGACCGACCGGTCGGCCCACAGCCCCGCCCACCAGGTGCGGTCCTCCGGCGTGGCGTAGCACCAGACGCCGGCGCTCGGTACGACGCCGGCGGGGTCGAACCCGGCCTCGCGGACCCAGGCGAGCAGGTGGCGACCGGCGTTGGCCTCGGCGCCGTTGGCCTGCGTGACCTCGTGGTAGAGCGCCCGCCACTCGTCCAGGCCGGCCGACGGCGGGTACCAGGTCATACCGGCGTAGTCGGCATCGCGCACGGCGACGATGCCGCCCGGACGGGTGACCCGGTGCATCTCGCGCAGCGCGGCGATCGGGTCGGTGAGGTGCTGGAGAACCTGGTGGGCGTGCACGATGTCGAACGCATCGTCCTCGAACGGCAGCTCGTAGGCGTCGGCCACCTGGAACGTGACGTTCGCGGCCCCGGCGTCCGCCGCGGCCTTCTGCGCGATCTCGACGACGGCCGACGACGTGTCGACGCCGACGACCTCACCGGCACCCAGCCGGGCCGCGAGGTCGATGGTCACGGACCCCGGCCCACACCCCACATCGAGCAGGCGCGTACCCGGCACGAGCGCGGGCAGCAGGTACGCGGCGGAGTTCTCGGCGGTCCGCCAGCGGTGCGAACGCAGCACGGACTCGTGGTGCCCGTGGGTGTAGACGTCGGGGTGCGTCGGAGAGTTCACAGGGAACTGTAGTCACCCGGGCCGGGGCTATTTCAACAACCGGAACGAAATGTTTCACCATACGAGATTCTGCCTGTCATACCATCCACGGATGCGGCGGATCGTGGGCATCGACGTGGCGCGAGGCCTCGCCGTGCTCGGGATGATGACCGCGCACGTCGGCCCGGACGACGACGGTCCCGTGCCCCCGGGCGGGTTCGCTCAGCTCGCCGACGGTCGCCCGTCGGCCCTGTTCGTGGTCCTCGCTGGGCTCTCGCTCGCGCTGCTCTCCGGCGGCGACGAGCCCGGTGACCGGCCGCGCCATGACGCAGGCCAGAACCCGGGTCGTCGCACGAGCACTCCTGGTCCTGGTGCTCGGGATCGGCCTCGTCGCGCTGCACACGCCCGTGGTCGTGATCCTGCCGACCTATGCCGTGCTCTTCCTCGCCGGGAGCCTCGTCCTGGGCTGGTCGCGACGAGCCCTGCTCGTCGCAGCGGCGGCGTTCGCGCTGCTTGGCCCGCCCGTCACGCTGGCGGTCGTGCGCGCGACGGGCTCGTTCGACCAGAACACGGCGGCGGGCGTGTTCGTCGGGCCGCACTACCCGGCCCTGATCTGGATGTCCTACCTGCTCACCGGGCTGGCCGTCGGGCGCAGCGACCTGCAGTCCCCGCGGCTGCGGCGGGTCGGCGTGCTCGTCGGCCTGGCACTCGTCGTGCTCGGCCACGGCGGCGCCCGGCTCGCGGGACTCGTCACATCGTGGCCGGTCGAGCTGACCAGCAGCGCGCCGCACACCTCGAGCACGTTCGAGCTGCTGGGCAACACGGGCGTCGCGTTCCTCGTGCTCGTGGCCTCGCTCGCCGCGGCGGAGCGCTGGCCCCGCACGGTCGCGCCGGTCGCCGCCGTCGGCAGCCTCGCGCTCACCGCCTACACGGTGCACATCGTCGTGATCGCGATCCTCGGCAGCGCGGTCGTCTGGCAGCCGACCGTCGCGGGCTGGCTCGCGTTCCTGGGCACGACCGTCGTCCTGTGCTGGGCGTGGGCGCGGTTCCTCGGGCGCGGTCCGCTGGAGCGCGTCATGCACGGGGTCTCGACCGCGATGGCGGCCGACTCTCCCGCCGAGAGCCTCAGACCGTGAGCTGCAGGATCGCGAAGATCACCGCGAGAGCCGGGAACAGCCCCTGCGTCACGGCGGCGCGTGCCATCCGGCGGTCGGTTGCGATCAACACCAGCGAGGCTGCGAGCATCGAGCCGCAGCCGAACAGGATCAGCGCCAGTCCGACGTCCTGCGTCCCGACGAGCGCGATCACCACCCCGACGAGCGTGCCGACCGCGAGGAACAGGTTGTAGAAGCCCTGGTTGTACGCCCACGACTTGACCGCCGGGACGTCCTCGGTACGGGTGCGGAACCGCGCGTGGACCGCGGGCTGCTCGAACATGAGCGACTCGTACGCGAAGAACAGGACGTGCAGGAGGGCGGCGAGCACGGCGAAGACCGCGGCGGCGAGGAGCATCCGACCAGTCTGCCTACCCTTGACTCATGACCACCACCACGACAGGCCGAGGCAGCGTCCTCGATCTGTCGACGTGGCGGTCGCTGGCCGACGAGCACGCCGAGCGAGCGGACGCGTTCACGGCCGGGCGGCGCGCGCGCAGGTCGCGGCACGAGAAGCACGCGATCGAGGACTTCCTGTTCGAGTACTACCCGGTCACGCCGGCCGCGCTACGGCGTTGGCACCCGGGTGCCGGCGTCGCCCTGGCCCCCGGACCCGTGCCGCACGCGGACTGGCGCTGGTACGTCACCGATCCGGACGGTCTGGTCGGTCTGGACATCGACGCCTACCTGGCGGACCGCGGCGAAGCGCTGCGGTTCATGGTCGGGCTGCTCGGCCGGACGGCCGCTCGGCCCGCTTTCACCGGCTGCTTCGGCCTGCACGAGTGGGCGATGGTCTACCGCGAGGGCGACGAGCACCGGCACCCGCTGCCGCTGCGCCTCGGCTCCGCGGGCACCGACGCCGTGGTGGAGTCCCACCGCATCCGCTGCACCCACTTCGACGCCTACCGCTTCTTCACGCCGGAGGCCGTCGAGCTCAACACGCTGCGCCCCACGCGAGCCACCCAGGTCGACCTGGAGCAGCCCGGCTGCCTGCACGCGGGCATGGACGTCTACAAATGGGCAACGAAGCTCGGACCGGTCGTGCCCGGTGACCTGCTCCTCGACTGCTTCGAGCTGGCGCGGGACATCCGCACGCTCGACATGCGGGCGTCCCCGTACGACGTGACCTGCTACGGCCTGGTGCCCGTGGCGATCGAGACACCGGAGGGCAAAGCCCAGTACGCGGCGGCCCAGCGGACCTTCGCCGAACGGGGAAACGTCCTGCGGACCCGGTTGCTCGAGGTGTGCACGCCACTGCTCCACTGAGCGAGCGCGCGCCGAAGCGTCATGCGTCGTGCCGGACGTCGACGACCAGGCGGGTCGGGTCGGTCAGCGTGAACACCCGGAAAGGGTGGCCCGCGGCGTCCAGCCCGAGGAACGCGAGGTCCTGGCCCTCGAACCACCCGCGGTAGTTGACCTCCCGGAGAACGGGATCCTCGGGCGTCAGGACGGGCCCCGCGCCCATGGAGCGGTGGCCCGCGTCCACCGGCATCGCGGTGCCCACGATGGTGACCTGGAGCGTCCCGTCCCCCGCGATGTCCAGTTCCCGGTCGCTCGGGTCGTCGGTCGCGACGTCGACGTAGGACACCCGCCACCCCGGAGTTCCTGTGCCGCTCAGCTCGAACACGACCCGGTCGTACCCGTCGTGCGACTCCCGTGCGGATGTCCGTCACGAGAAGTGCGGCGTCCGCCGACGCATCCGCGGTGTCCGGCTCAGAATTCGCCGGGAACGGGACGGGCTCCTCGGTCTCGGTGGCCGAGCCGCTCGGGACCGGGACCGCCGACTCCGTGACGTCCGGAGTGGTGGACGGCGCGGTCGCCTGCGGTGACTCGACCGGTGGAGACCCCTCGCCACAGCCCACGAGAGCCCACGCGAGCGAGGTCACCGCCAACCCGACCGCGAGCCAGGTCGGGCGAGAGCGCGTGCGGACCGTCGTGCTACGTCGCGGCATCATCCGATCCACCGTAGACGTCGTCGCAGCCAGGAGCCCGATGACGCCCGGCGTGTCGGGCCGAGACGGTCAGCGGTGGGGGCCGGCCACCCGGCGGGCGTCGTCGGGGCCGAGCATCCAGCGGATCAACCGCGTCACGGTACCTCCGGAGACCCGCGCCGCCCCGCGGCCGACCGGACCCGGGTGCCGGACGCCGAGCTGTTCGCACGCCCACAGCGGCAGCGACGCGACCGCCGCTCGCGCCAACCCGGTGTAGGCCGGGCGCAGGGTCCACGGCACGGGCGGCTCGTGCAGCAGGAAGTCGGCGGCCTCCCGGGCGGCGGCGGACGGACCGAGCACGGGACGGAACTCACGCAGGGCCAGCGCGAGCTCGGTCACCGAGGTGGGCACACGCTCGGCGCCGAGCGCGACGGCGACCCGAGCCGCCTCGGCGACGTAGCGGTCGGCGTCCACGGCGTCGATGGGGCGACGCTGGCCGTAGAGGCGGTACGAGCGCAGGAAGCTGTCCACCTCGGCCACATGCACCCAGCGCAGCAGGGTGGGATCGGCGGCCGCGTACGCGAGACCCTCGGGCGTGACGCCCTTGATCCGCTCGTGCACCCACCGGACCCGGTCGATCGCGGTCTGCGCGTCGTCGGCCGTCCCGAACGTGGTGACGGCGAGGAACGTGCTCGTCCGGGCCAGCCGACCCCACGGGTCGCCCTTGTAGCCGGAGTGCGCGGCGACCGCCGCCATCGCCTGCGGGTGCAGGGACTGGAGCAGGAGCGCGCGCATCCCGCCGATGAACATGGACGCATCTCCGTGCACCGTGCGGATCGGGGATCCGGGCAGGTACCAGCGTGGGCCCGGCGTCAGGTGGATCCGGTCGCGCTCCGCCAGACCGTCCGGCCCCGCGACCCGCAGGAACAGCTCCGTGCCAGCGCGGTCGCGCACGCTCGCCAGGCTGGGGGGCACCCGCTCACCGTTCTCTAGAAACGTCGCCGGCGCGGGCAGCGCACCGACGGGCTCGATGCTAGGTCGCCCCCGGCGGTCGTGCTGCGCGAAGCCGTGAGAGTTCTCAGGATTCGGCGCGGACCTTCTCGACGCCGCGGTTGGCCAGCTCGTCGGCACGCTCGTTGCCCGGATCCCCGGCGTGGCCCTTGACCCAGACCCAGCGCACCTCGTGCCGCGCGACCTCGGCGTCGAGCGCCTGCCACAGGTCCTGGTTCTTCACCGGCTTCTTGTCCCCGGTCCGCCACCCGTTGCGCTTCCAACCGGCCATCCAGGACGTCACGCCGTTCATCACGTACCGCGAGTCGACGTGCAGGGTGACGTCGCACGGCCGGGTGAGCGCGCGCAGCCCCTCGATGACCGCAATCAGCTCCATGCGGTTGTTCGTGGTGAGCACCTCTCCCCCGAACAGCTCGCGCTCGTGCGCCCCGTAGCGCATCCACGCACCCCAGCCGCCGATCCCCGGGTTGCCCTTGCAGGCGCCGTCGGTCCACATCTCCACGGTCTGCCGCTCGCTCACGGGCCACACCCTAGACGCGACGGCGCGTGGGACCATCGACCCACCATGACCACCCCCACCCTCGCCGACCGCATCCCGGCCGACCCGACCGACCCCGACGCGCTGTACGAGGCCTTCACCGGCTGGGCGCAGGACCAGGGGTTGTCGCTCTACCCGCACCAGGACGAGGCGCTGCTCGAGCTGGTCACCGGCGCGCACGTGATCCTGTCGACGCCGACCGGGTCCGGGAAGTCACTGGTGGCGGTCGCGGCGCACTTCGTCGCGCTGGCGCAGGGCCGCCGCACGTACTACACCGCCCCGCTCAAGGCGCTGGTCAGCGAGAAGTTCTTCGCGCTGGTCGACGCGTTCGGGTCCGCGAACGTCGGCATGATGACCGGTGACTCGGCGGTGAACCCGGGCGCGCCGATCATCTGCTGCACGGCGGAGATCCTGGCCAACGTGTCGCTGCGCGACGGGGACGACGCCGACGTCGGCCAGGTCGTGATGGACGAGTTCCACTTCTACTCCGACCCGCAGCGCGGCTGGGCGTGGCAGGTGCCGCTGCTCGAGCTGACCAAGGTCCAGTTCGTGCTCATGTCCGCGACGCTCGGCGACGTCGGCTTCTTCGCCGAGGACCTCGACGCGCCGGACGCACCAGCGCGTCGCCGTCATCGCGAATGCCGAGCGTCCCGTCCCGCTGACGTTCAGCTACGCGATCGAGCCGCTGCACGAGCTGCTGGACGAGCTGGTGAAGACCACGCGAGCCCCCGTCTACGTCGTGCACTTCACGCAGAAGGACGCCGTCGAGCGGGCGCAGTCGCTCATGTCGACGCCGCTGGCGAGCCGGGAGCAGCGGGACCGGATCGCCGACGAGATCGCGGGGTTCCGGTTCGCCCCCGGCTTCGGCAAGACGCTCAACCGGCTCCTGCGGCACGGCGTCGGGGTGCATCACGCCGGGATGCTGCCCAAGTACCGACGGATCGTGGAGCGGCTGACGCAGAAGGGGCTGCTGCCGGTCGTCTGCGGCACGGACACGCTCGGCGTCGGCATCAACGTGCCCATCCGCACCGTCCTGCTGACCAGCCTGGTCAAGTACGACGGCATCCGCATGCGGCACCTGTCGGCGCGCGAGTTCCACCAGATCTCCGGGCGGCGCCGGGCGGGCGGGCTTCGACACGGTCGGCGAGGTGATCATCCTGGCGCCGGAGCACGTGATCGAGAACCGCAAGATGCTCGAGAAGGCCGGCGACGACCCGAAGAAGGTCCGCAAGATCGTCCGCAAGAAGGCGCCCGAAGGGCACGTCAACTGGACGGACAAGACGTACGAGCGCCTGCGCGACGCCCCTCCCGAGCCGCTGACCAGCAGCTTCGCCGTCTCGCACGCGATGGTGCTCAACGTGCTGGCGCGCCAGGCGAACGGCCACGACGCGGTTGCGGCCATGACCAAGCTCCTCACGGACAACCACGAACCGCCCGGCGCCCAGGGACGCCACGTCCGTCGTGCGATCGCGGTCTACCGCTCCCTGCAAGGCCGCCGGCGTCATCGAGCGCCCGTGGATCGACGACGGGAATGGGCACCGCCATCGCGGCCTGCGCCTGACCACCGACCTGCCGCCCAACTTCGCGCTCAACCAGGCCTTGTCGCCCTTCGCCTACGCCGCCCTGGACCTGCTCGACCAGGAGGACCCTGCCTACGCGCACGACGTCGTCTCCGTGCTCGAGTCGACGCTCGACGACCCGCGGCAGGTGCTCTCGGCGCAGGAGAACAAGGCGCGCGGCGAGGCGGTCGCCGCGATGAAGGCCGACGGGCTCGAGTACGACCAGCGGATGGCCCTGCTCGAGGACGTCAGCTACCCCAAGCCGCTCGCCGAGCTGCTCGACGCCATGTTCGTCACCTACCGGCAGACCAACCCGTGGGTCGCGGACCTGACGCTGTCCCCGAAGTCGGTGGTCCGGGACATGCACGAGCGGGCCATGAGCTTCGCCGAGTACGTCGCGTACTACCAGCTCGATCGCACCGAGGGCGTGCTGCTGCGCTACCTCGCCGACGCCTACCGGGCGCTGCGCCAGACCGTCCCCGAGGACGCGCGCACGGAGGAGCTGTGGGAGCTCATCGAGTGGCTGGGCGACCTGGTCCGGCGGCACCGACTCCAGCCTGCTCGACGAGTGGGAGCGCCTGTCGAACCCGCTCGACGAGCACGGCGCCGATGCACCCGGGTGCGGTCGACGACGACACCCCCGAGCCCATCACCGCCAACCCGCGGGTGTTCCGCGCGCTCGTGCGCGGCGCCCTGTTCCGCCGGGTCGAGCTCGCCGCCCGCGAGTTCTACGGCGGGCTGGCGCAGCTGGGCGACCTCGACGCCGACGACCAGCCGTGGACCGCCGACCGCTGGCGGTCGGCGCTGGACCCGTTCTACGACGACCACGACGAGATCCTCACGGGCTCCCCCGCCCGCGGGCCGGGCCTGTTCCAGGTGACACCGGGGCGCGGAACCGTGGACCGTGCGGCAGCTGCTCGACGACCCCGAGGGCGACCACGACTGGCGCATCGACGCGGTGGTGGACCTCGCCGGGTCGGACGAGACCAGCGAGGTCCAGCTGCGGATCGCCGGCGCGTCGGCCCCCTCTAGTCTGGCCGGATGACCAAGCACCACCTCGGCGGGACCCCGGCCCTCGTCGCGCTCGACCGCGGCCGGCGTCGAGCACACGGCGCACACCTACGAGCACGACCCGGCCTCCGAGCTGGGCTACGGCCTCGAGGCCGCGGCGGCCATCGGCGTCCCGCCGGAGCAGGTGTTCAAGACCCTGATGGCGACCGTGGACGGCGTGCTCACCGTCGCCGTCGTGCCGGTCACCGGGCAGCTCGACCTCAAGGCGCTCGCGCACGCGGCGGGCGGCAAGAAGGCGGCCCTGGCGGACAAGCACGACGCCGAGCGCTCCACCGGGTACGTCGTCGGCGGCATCTCCCCGCTCGGCCAGCGCAGCGCGCACCCGACGGTGGTCGACGAGACCGTCGTGGCTGTTCGACACGGTGTTCGTCTCCGGCGGCCGACGCGGGCTCGACGTCGAGCTCTCGCCCGACGACCTCGTCGCGCCTCACCGAGGCGACGGTCGCGGACATCGCCCGCGACTGACGCCTAGTGCCCGTACGCCGCCATCATGCGGTCCGCCGGGACGATCTGCTTGCCCAGCGGGACCAGCGAGATCGGCACCATCTTCCAGTTGGCCAGGGCCAGCGGGATCCCGATGATCGTGATCGCCTGCGGCGATCCCGGTGACGATGTGCATCAGAGCCAGCCACCAGCCCGCGACGATCAGCCAGATGACGTTGCCGATCACCGACCACGCACCGGAGCGTCGGCTTCTCGACGACCGTGCGTCCGAACGGCCACAGCGCGTAGCTCGCCATCCGGAACGAGGCGATGCCGAACGGGATGGTGACGATGAGGATGCAGCACAGGATGCCCGCGACCACGTACCCGAGCGCGAGCCAGAACCCGGCGAACACGAGCCAGATGAGGTTCAGCAACGTCTTCACGGGTCCAGGATGCACCACCGGCCTGCACCACGATCCTCGTCGCCCCCGGTTAGGGTCCAGGCATGACCGTCGACGCCGCCGCGATCGCCGACCGGCTCGCCCGGCTGCACGCTCGCATCGCCGCCGCCGAGTCCGCAGCCGGCCGCGCAGCCGGGTCGGTACGGCTGCTGCTGGCGACCAAGACCCAGCCCGCCGAGGCGATCCTGGTGGCGCTGGCGGTCGCTGGCCCTTCGGTCGTGCTCGGCGAGAATCGCGTGCAAGAGCTCGTCGCCAAGGGACCGGAGCTCACCGGTCTGGCCTCCGTCCACCTCATCGGACCGCTGCAGTCCAACAAGGTCAACGCCGCTCTGCGTTGGGCATCGTGCATCGAGTCGGTGGACTCGCTGGACCTCGGCCGGCGGCTCTCGGCGCGTTCGACCGACTCGACCGATCTGCGTGTACGTCCAGGTCAACGTCTCGGGCGAGGCGACGAAGCACGGGACGACGCCGGACGACGCCGTCGCACTCGCCGCAGACCTCGACGCGCTGCCCGGCCTGACCGTGGGCGGACTGATGACGGTGGGCGCCCGCTCCGACGACCCGGACGTGGTGCGGGCCGGGTACGCGCTGCTGCGGACCTTGCGCGACGAGCTCGTGTCGTCGGGGACTCAGACGGCGACGGAGCTGTCCATGGGGATGAGCGGCGATCTGGAGCTGGCGATCGCCGAGGGCGCCACCCAGGTACGCGTCGGGAGTGCGGTCTTCGGCGCGCGTCCCACGTGACCCCCGCGGAGCAGCACCACCTGGGCGCTGCGAGCGGACGCGCCGGGCACGCGCCGTCGCACCGCTGAGAGCTCGCGGGCGTTCAGCACGCCGAGCCGGCGCAGCTGGCGGTCCAGATCTGTGTCCATGTCACTCCCTCGTCACCCAGAGGAGAGGTGGCGGCGGGCTCAGATACCGACCCCGGTGACAAGTCCGCTTGACACCGCAGCCGATGACAAGCAGACTTGTTCTCTCGCTCGCGTACGTCGGCATCGCGGCATCCCGTGCGAAAGCGGTCGGCTCGATCGTCCTGGCGCTCGGTGCGGACGGGCAGACGGTCGTCGGCGCGATCGAGTTCACGCTCATCACGAGCCCGTCGCATCGTTCTCGGCACTCTCCCGCCGGCGCTGAGGGCAGGATGGGGCACATGGACGAGAGCAGCGCCCGCGCGACCGCAGGTTTCCCCGTCGGGTCTACGGGGTGGGCACCGAGCCCGACGCCCGCTTCTCGCTCGCGAACGAGCGGACGTTCCTCGCGTGGATCCGCACGTCGCTCGCGCTGCTCGCGGGCGGCGTCGCGCTCGAGGCGTTGAACCTGCCGATCGAGGAGCACCTGCGGTTCTCGGCGGCCCTCGTGCTCGTCGTCGTCGGACTGATCGCACCGGTCACCGCGTGGATCGGCTGGGCGCAGGCCGAGCGGGCCGTGCGGCTCGGCACGCCGCTCGCCCTCCCCGTCGGCGTTCGGTCTGCTCGTCATCGGCGTGTGCGTGGCGGGCTTGCTCGTCCTGATCGGTCTGGTGACCGCATGACGGGCATCGACCCGTCGGCGCCCACGACGCTCGCCGCCGAGCGCACGCATCTCGCCTGGCGGCGCACCGCGCTCGGGCTCACCGCCGGGGGCGTCGCGGCCGCGCACGTGCTGCAGGAGTTCGCGGGCGCCGCCGCATGGAGCATCGCCGCCGCGGGCGCCGTCGTCGCGACCGCCCTGGCCGTCGCGTCCCGACGCCGCCACGCCGAGCGGGTCGGCGGCACCGCGATCGACGGCCGGCTCGTTGCGGTGTGTGCGTGCGGGGTCCTGCTGCTCGGCGTCGTCGCGCTCGCGTTCACCCTGCTGCACGCGGCCTAGGGAACGCGCGCCGTCCACGTGGGGTCGGAGAACTTCGTCTCGACGAGATCCTCGCGCCCGCGCCAGCTCCTCGGCCCGCAGCTCCCCGTCGACCGTGGGGTACTGACGCCGGAAGTGCGCGACGAACGCGTCGATGACCGCCTCGCGCGTCAGCTGCGTCTGGGAGCGCACCGGGTCCACGCGCTTGTTGGCGCTCGTCGTGCCCTTGTCGGAGAGCTTCTCGCGCCCGATCCGCAGCACCTGGAGCATCTTGTCCGCGTCGATGTCGTAGGACATCGTCACGTGGTGCAGGACCGCACCGCCGACGACGCGCTTCTGCGCGGAGCCGGCGAGCTTCCCGACCGGCGAGGAGATGTCGTTGAGGCCGGAAGCGACGCCTGCACGCCGACGTCCGCGAGCGCGCCGAGCACCCACTGGTTGAGGAAGGCGTACGACTCCTCGAACGTCATGCCGTCGACGAGCGAGACCGGCACGACCATCGAGAACGTGATGCAGTTGCCGGCCTCCATGAACATCGCCCCGCCGCCGGAGATCCGGCGGACGACCGTGATGCCGTACCCGGCCGCGGCGTCGAGGTCGACCTCGTTGCGCAGCGACTGGAACGACCCGATGATCACCGCCGGCTCGACCCACTCCCAGAACCGCAGCGTCGGGCCGCGGCGGCCGGCGGCGAGCTCCTCGGTCAGCACCTGGTCGAGCGCCGCGTGCAGCGCCGGCGGCAGCGGGCCAGGGTGGATCAGCTCGAACGTGTGGTCGCTCCACACCGTCGACCAGCCGAGTGCGCGTCGCACCGCCGTGGCCACCGCGCGTGCGTCGAAGCCCACCATCGTGACGGGTCCCGGGAACCATTCCGCGCGCCTCCGTGACGCTCTGCGCCAGCACCGTGCTGCCCGTGTCGACCGGCAGACCCTCGAGCGATGCCGACAGCACCTCGAGCGCCTCGTCGGGCTCGAGGAAGAAGTCACCGCTCACGCGCACGTCGCGCAGGTACCCGTCCACCACCTCGAGGTCGACCGCGACGAGCTTGCCGCCGGGGACCTTGTACTCACCATGCATCCGTCGAGACTAGGCGAGGGACGGCACGGCCTCAGCCGAGCGCGCGGACCGCGAGCTGCGCGCGGTCCTGGACCATCGCGGACAACGACTCGGGGTCTCCCAGCGTCGCCAGCGCTGCATCCGGGTCCGTCCCGGTCGTCGCCTGCGCGTGCCACGAGACGATCGTGTTACCGACGAGCATGTACCCGGCGTACTCGGGGATCTCGTTGCCCTCGACGGAGGTCGTCTGCTGCACGACGATCGACGGGTAGACGCCCTGGCCCTCGATGGCCGGCTCGGAGGTCACCGCCGCACCGTCGGTCTGGTTGTCATTCACGAGGGAGTACTCCGGGCAGGCGTCCACCGTGGTGACGAGCTCGCGGAACGCCTCCCGCGCGGCCGCCGGGTCCGGCAGCAGCGTGACCTCCTGCTGGAAGTACAACGCGTCGTTGTGCCAGCTCCGGGCGTCGAACCACGAGGGTGCGGTCGCGACGACCGTGACCGCGAGGGTGCACGTCGCGGGGTCGACGGACGTCCCCACCGGCAGCCCCCAGGCGAGCTCGCCGGTCAGGATCCCCGGGTCGACCCCCGGCTCGGCCGCAGGGACGTCCGCCACGAGGTCGGCCGCGGTCACGAACAGGCCGGGCGCCGTCTGGCCGTCGAACACCGCGTCGGCCCCGGGCGGTGCGACGGACACCGTGGGCGTCGGGGACGGCTCGGGAGGCTCGCTCGGCGTCGGAACGAACGTCACCGTGGGGGTCGGTTCCGTCTCGACGGCGGTCCACGGCTCGGCGACCAGCAAGGTGACCAGCGCGATCGCACCGACGGCGACGAGCAGCCACCACCAGCCGAGTCCCCCGCGGGGCGGGCGGGCAGGGCCCGCGTCAGCCGGCTCGGACGGCGCAGGGGCGGAGCCGGACACGACACTCCCTCTCTCGGCGCACCGGCCGCCCTGCGCGGCCTTCAGGTCCCGAGGTTAGCCGCGCGCGCGAGCTCCGACGGGATGAAGTTCAGCGCGGCGCGATCCCGTGGTGGTAAAGCCCCCAGATGGCCGAGTCCGTGAGCGCCTCCCATGACGCCTCGAGCAGGTTCGGGCCCACACCGACCGTGCTCCAGACGTCCAGGCCGTCGCTCATCTCGACGAGCACGCGCGTGATGGCGTCGGTGCCGTAGTTCGAGTCGAGGATGCGCACCTTGAAGTCGATCAGCTCGAACTGCTCCAGCTCGGGGTAGACGCGCAGCGAGCGCCTTGCGCAGCGCGTGGTCGAGGGCGTTGACGGGCCCGTCGCCCTCACCGGTGCTGACGATGCGTTCGCCGCCCGCCGTGCAGCTTGACCGTCGCCTCGGCCGTGGCCGGCGTCCCGCGCGGTCCGCGGCGCTCGACGAACGCGCGCCACGACTCGACGGTGAAGAACGCGGGTGCGCTGCCCGTCCAGCTCCTCGAGCAGCAGCAGCTCGAAGGACGCGTCCGCGGCCTCGTAGGTGTAGCCCTGGCCTCGGCGTCCTTGACGCGGTCGGTGACCCGGCCGAGCAGCTCGGGCGGCCCGACGAGGTCGAAGCCGAGCTCGCGGCCCTTGAGCTCGATCGACGCGCGGCCGGCCATGTCCGAGACGAGCATCCGCATGTCGTTGCCGACGTTGGCCGGGTCGGTGTGCTGGTACAGGTCCGGGTCGACCCTGATCGCCGAGGCGTGCAGGCCGGCCTTGTGCGCGAACGCGCTCGCGCCCACGTACGGCTGAGCGGGCGAACGGCGAGATGTTGGTGATCTCGCTGATGGCGTGCGCGATCCGCGTCAGGTCCCGCAGGCCACCGACGTGGCCCTCGGTCGTCTTGAGCAGCCGGCAGCCCGTACTTGAGCTCGAGGTTCGCGACGACGGACAGCAGGTCGGCGTTGCCGGTGCGCTCGCCGTATCCGTTGACCGTCCCCTGCACGTGGGTGCACCCGGCCTCGACCGCGGCGAGCGTGTTGGCGACCGCGCAGCCCGAGTCGTTGTGGGCGTGCATCCCGAGGATCGCGTCCGGACCGACGGCGTCGCGGATCTCGTGCACGATCTGCGCCACCCAGGCCGGCACCATCCCGCCGTTGGTGTCGCACAGGCACGACGGTCTCGGCGCCGGCCTCGAACGCCGCGAGCACCGCGGCGCGCGAGTACGCCGGGTCGAACCGGTAGCCGTCGAAGAAGTGCTCGGCGTCGACGATCACGCGGCGCCCCTCACGCACGAGGAAGCCGACCGTGTCCGCGATCATCGCGATGTTCTCCTCGCCGGTCGTCCGCAGCGCGCGCTCGGCGTGCCGGATGTCGTGCTTGGCGACGAGGTGACCACCGGCGCCTCGGAGTCGACCAGGGCCCGCACCTGGGTGTCGTCGACCGCACGCGTGCCGGCCTTGCGGGTGCTGCCGAACGCCGCGAGCTCGGCGTTGCGGAAGTCCAGCTCCTTGGCCGCGCGCTTGAAGAACTCCGTGTCCTTCGGGATCGCGCCGGGCCAGCCGCCCTCGATGAAGCCGACGCCCGAGCTCGTCGAGCAGCGGCGCGATCTGGATCTTGTCGGCGACCGAGAGGTTCATCCCCTCCTGCTGGGCGCCGTCGCGCAGGGTCGTGTCGTAGACCTGGAACAGGGAGGTCGGTGCGAGGTCGGCCACGATGCGCTCTCTTCGGTGCTGCGTTCAACGGACTGTGTTCGATGGACCACGTCGGTGCTGCGGTGGTGCTCTGCCGGCGGGGGTGTGCCGGTGCAGTCGACGGTAGCCGGGGCGGGGGTGGTGCCTCGACCAACAAAAAGACCCCCCGAGGTACGGGAGGTCTGCGCGTCAGCGGGTGGGCCGACGCGCTACTCGATAATGAGGGTGGCGCTGTTCACACTCGCATCGTGGCACACGTCACGTCCTGCGGTCACGCGTTCCACCCCTTGGACATCGTGTCCACGTTCGATGCTCGCGAGTTGGCGCCATCTGTGCTGATCCTCGCTAGCGTGGAGGCGTGCGGCTACCTGTCGTGCACTCCCCTCACCTGGGAAGAGGACACCGCATGTCGATCCCCAACCCGCCGCCGGAACGCCAGTCGGCCTACGAGCACCCGCACGGTCAGCACGCCGCGCCGCCGCCCGCGGAGACGACGCCGGTCGCACCGGTTCCGGTCGCACCGGCACCGGTCGCACCGGCACCCGTGGCAGCCGCACCCGTGGCAGCATCCCCGCCGTCGGTTGCGCCGGCCGCCGCAGAGGCGTTCCCCGCACCTGTCGCCGCCGTGCCGGTCGCCGCCGTGCCGGCCCGGCCCGCCGGGCCCTCCGTCGACTCGGGCCGCTACTGGGCCGGAGTCGCCGCCACCGCTCTCGTCGCGGCACTCGTCGGCGTCGTCGGGGTCGTGGTGCTCGACCAGATCCTCAAGATCGATCTCGTCGTGAAGGACATCTTCAGCACCGACTCGGTCGGCGCCGCGTACGCGATCGGCGGCGCGCTCTCCGCCGTCGTCGCCGGTGCCCTCCTCCAGCTGCTGGTTCTCACCACCCCGCGGCCTCGCGCGTTCTTCGGGTGGATCATGTTCCTCGCGCTCGTCGTGGCGGCCCTGATCCCGCTCACGTGGACCGACGTGCACAAGTCCGCGATCGCGTCGGGCGCCCTCAACCTGCTCATCGGCATCGCGATCTGGTCGCTGCTGTCCGGTGTGCTGTCCCGCACCCTGCGCCCCGGCAGCGTCGTCGAGTAACGCACCGTTCGTACGGCAACGGCCGGCCACCTGCGACAGGTGGCCGGCCGTCGTGCGTGCGTTCTCAGACGAGCCGGTGCAGCCAGCCGTGCCGGTCCGCTGCGCGGCCGTACTGGATGTCGGTGAGCTCGGCGCGGATCCGCGTCGTGATCGGTCCGGCGGCGCCGTCCCCGACGGTCAGGTCGAAGCCCTCGCCCGCGAGCCGGCCGATCGGGGTCATCGACGGCAGCCGTGCCGCACGCGAACACCTCCCGGACCGATCCGTCGGCGAGCCCGGACCTGAGCTCCGTCAGCAGGATCGGACGCTCGGAGACCTCGTGCCCGGCATCCGTCAGGAGCCGCAGGATCGACGAGCGCGTCACGCCCTCGAGGATCGAGCCGGTGATCGGGGGCGTCGACGACGCTGCCGTCGGCGTACACGACGCAGACGTTCATCCCGCCGAGCTCCTCGAGGTAGGAGTTGGTCGTCGCGTCGAGGAAGCACACCTGCTCGAAGCCCTTGTCGTAGGCCTCCTGCTGCGGCAGCAGGCTGCGCCGCGTAGTTGCCTCCGCACTTGGCGTCACCGGTCCCGCCGGCGCCCGCACGGTGGTAGTCCTCGGCGACCCAGATCGACACCGGCCGGACCCCACCGGCGAAGTACGGGCCGACGGGCGACGCGATGACCAGGAACTCGGCCTCGAGCGACGGCCGCACCCCGAGGAACGTCTCGGAGGCGTACATGAACGGTCGCAGGTACAGGCTCGTCTCCTCGCCGCCCGGCACCCACGCCGGATCCGTCGCGACGAGGGCCTGGATCGCACCCAGGAAGTCCGCCTCGGACAGCGGCGGCAGCGCGAGCCGGTGGGCCGAGCGGGCGAACCGCGCGGCGTTGGCCTCGCGGACGGAACGTCCAGACCGAGCCGTCCGGGTGCTTGTACGCCTTGAGGCCCTCGAAGATCTCCTGCGCGTAGTGCAGGACGGCGGTCGCGGGATCCATCTGCAACGGGCCGTACTTCACCACGCGACGGTTCGACCAGCCGGTCTCCTGCGCGTACGAGACGCGGGCCATGTGGTCCGTGAACACGGTGCCGAACTTCGGCGCGGCCAGGTCGGCCTCGCGCTGGGCGTCAGGGACGGGCGTGTCGGACCGCACGATCTCGAAGACGTCTGCGGACGTGGGTTCTGCCAGGGTGCTCATGTGCGGGGGCCTTTCACCAGAGTCGGAAACGACGGTACCGGTGAGGACGGCGACGTGGACAGCGGACGACATGCGTCGTCGCGCGAAAGGATCAGCCGGCGATGCGCGCGGCGAGGTCCTTGCCCACCTCGGCCGTCGACCGTACTCGCCCGGCGTCGCCGTGGTTCGGCCGATCCGCGATGTCGTCGGCGACGGCCTTCTCGACGCGGGCGGCCGCGTCGGCCAGCCCGAGGTGCTCGAGCAGGAGCGCGACCGACAGCACCGTGGCCGTCGGGTCAGCCTTGCCCTGGCCGGCGATGTCCGGGGCCGAGCCGTGGACCGGCTCGAACATGCTCGGCGCGGTGCGGTCCGGGTTGATGTTGGCCGACGCGGCCAGGCCGATGCCGCCGGTGATCGCCGCGGCGAGGTCCGTGAGGATGTCGCCGAACAGGTTGTCGGTCACGATCACGTCGAACCGCGACGGGTTGGTGACCAGGAAGATCGTCGCCGCGTCCACGTGCAGGTAGTCGACGGTCACGTCCGGGAACTCGGCGTTCACGGCCTCGACGGTGCGGCGCCACAGGTGACCGGCGTGCACGAGCACGTTGTGCTTGTGCACGAGCGTCAGCTTCTTGCGCGGGCGGGCCGCGGCCCGGGCGAAGGCGTCGCGCACGACCCGCTCGACGCCGAACGCCGTGTTCACGCTGACCTCGTTGGCCACCTCGTGCGGGGTGCCGACGCGGATGGCGCCGCCGTTGCCGACGTACGGACCCTCGGTGCCCTCGCGGACCACGACGAAGTCGATCTCGCCCGGGTTGCCGAGCGGGGAGGTGACGCCCGGGTAGAGCCGGCTCGGGCGCAGGTTGACGTAGTGGTCCAGCTCGAAGCGCAGCCTGAGCAGCAGACCGCGCTCGAGCACGCCCGACGGCACGCTCGGGTCGCCGATGGCGCCCAGGAGGATCGCGTCGTGGCCGCGGATCGCCTCGAGGTCGGTGTCCGTGAGCGTCTCGCCGGTCGCGTGCCAGCGGCGCGCGCCCAGGTCGAAGTCGGTGGTGGAGACCGTCACGGGACCGCCGTGCAGCGCGGTGTCGAGCGCCAGCAGGCCCTGCTCGACGACCTCCGTGCCGATGCCGTCCCCCGCCACGACGGCGAGGTTGATGTGCTGGGCAGCGGTGGTGTCGACCATGGGCCGAGCCTAACGCCCGTCCCACCGGTCGGGACGGGCGTCTCAGATGGTGACCGACGTCAGTCGACGGCGGGCGTCGGTCCGCTCGTCGGGTAGATGATCTCGAAGCGCTCGAGCACGACCTCGGAGGCCGGCGTGAACGCGTCGCCGATCGCCTCGGCGAACGACCTCTCGTGCTCGGCCACCCACGACTCGAGCGTCGCGTCGGAGCCGCCCTCGGCCGCGGCGTGCTCGGCGGACACCTGGTCGAACGCGACGACCTCGACCTCCGTGGTGCGCAGCACGGCCTTCGGCTCGCCGGCCTCGTCCGTCACGATCGACAGCTCGCCGACCCGCGGCACCTCCAGGCCCGCGTCGAGCAGCTGCGCGAGCACGGTCGCCGTACCGGTCTTGCTGCCGTCCAGCACGCGACCGAGCAGCTCGTGCGCCTCCGCACCCTCGCCGTACGACCACGAGGGCGGCGGGACGGCCCCGTCGGGGCTCTCCCCCATGACCGCGTCCATCTTGCCGAGACCGACGTGACCGCGGGCGGCCTGCCAGAACGCCGCGACCCGCAGGTCCTCGACCTCTCCGGCCGCTGCCTGCGTCGGTGTCTGCTCGTCGGTCATCGTCGTCCCTCCGTCGTCGGTGCCCTCATCCTTGCGCACCTTGCGGGCTGACCCTACCCAGCCCGAGGGCACCGAACGCAGCCGGTGGTCACCGATCGCCCCTGCGACACCGCCGCGCTCGGCAACCGGCGGCATCGCTCCGGGACCGGAGGTGGCGCTCGTGACGACGAACGGCACCGCAGCGGATCTGCGGTCGCCGTTCCCGATCGCTGCGCAAGGCCGATGTCAGCGCGCCGCGGAACCCTCGACGTAGTCGGAGTCCGACGGCTTGACCCACGCGAACAGCTTGCGCAGCTCGCGGCCGACGGGCTCGATCGGGTGGTTCTGGCCCTTCTCGCGCAGGGCCTTGAACTCCGGGGCGCCGGCATCCTGGTCGGTGATGAACCGCTCGGCGAACGCGCCGGACTGGATGTCGGCGAGGACGGCCTGCATGTTGGCCTTCACGTCGGGCGTGATGACGCGGGGGCCGGACACGTAGTCGCCGTACTCGGCGGTGTCGGAGACGGACCAGCGCTGCTTGGTGATGCCGCCCTCGAAGATCAGGTCGACGATCAGCTTCAGCTCGTGCAGGACCTCGAAGTACGCGACCTCGGGCTGGTAACCGGCCTCGGTCAGGGTCTCGAAGCCGTACTGGATCAGCTGCGAGACGCCACCGCACAGGACGGCCTGCTCGCCGAACAGGTCGGTCTCGGTCTCCTCGGTGAACGTGGTCTTGATGCCGGCGGCGCGCAGGCCACCGATCGCCTTGGCGTAGGACAGTGCCAGCGGCCAGGCCTCGCCCGACGCGTCCTGCTCGACGGCGACGATGACGGGGACGCCACGGCCGTCGACGTACTCGCGACGGACCAGGTGACCCGGGCCCTTGGGCGCGACCATGAGCACGTCGTGCTGGGCGGCCGGCTTGATGTAGCCGAAGCGGATGTTGAACCCGTGGCCGAAGACGAGCGCGGCGCCGTCCTGCAGGTTCGGCTCGATCTCCTCGCGGTAGACGATGCGCTGGAACTGGTCGGGCGCCAGGATGACGACCACGTCGGCGCCGCGGACGGCGTCGGCGATCGAGGCGACCTTGAGGCCCTCGTTCTCGGCCTTCGCGCGGGACGCCGAGCCCTCGCGCAGGCCGACGGTGACGTCGACGCCGGAGTCGCGCAGGTTGAGGCTGTGCGCGTGCCCCTGGCTGCCGTAGCCGATGACGGCGACCTTCTTGTTGGCGATGATCGACAGGTCGGCATCGTCGTCGTAGAACAGCTCGGCCACGGTGAAATCTCCTCGGTGTAAAGGGTTCTCTTCTAACGGGGAAAAGCGTCAGGCGGAGCGGTTGACCCGCTCGAGGGCACGGTCGGTGATCGAGCGCGAGCCGCGCCCGATCGCCACCGTGCCGGACTGCACGATCTCGCGGATCCCGAAGGGCTCCAGCGCGGCGAGCAGGGCGTCGAGCTTGCCCGGCCCGCCGGTCGCCTCGATGACGACGGTGTCCGGCACGACGTCGACGACGTGCGCGCGGAAGAGCTGGACGACCTCGAGCACGCTGGTGCGCTGCGCGGTGTCGGCCTTGACCTTGACCAGCAGCAGCTCGCGCTGCACTGAGGCCGCGTCCTCGAGCTCGACGATCTTGATGACGTTGATCAGCTTGTTGAGCTGCTTGGTCACCTGCTCCAGCGGGTTCGCGTCGACGTCGACGACCACCGTGATGCGCGAGATCTCGTCGTGCTCGGTGGGCCCGACCGCGAGCGAGTGGATGTTGAACGATCGCCGCGCGAACAGGCCCGCGACGCGCGTGAGCACGCCGGGCTTGTTCTCGACGAGGACCGACAGCGTGTGGCGGCTCATGTCACTCCTGACGGTCCCACGCGGGGCTGATCCCGCGTGCGTACTGGATGTTGTCGTTGCTGACGCCGGCCGCGACCATCGGCCACACCATCGCGTCGCGCGACACGGTGAAGTCGATGACCACGGGCTGGTCGTTGATCTCGAGCGCCCGCTTGATCGTGGCGTCCACGTCGGCGGCGGTCTCGCAGCGCAGGCCGGCACACCCGTAGGCGTCGGCCATCTTCACGAAGTCCGGGATCCGCACCGTGCCATGACCCGTGTTCAGGTCGGTGTTGGAGTACCGCGACTCGTAGAACAGGGTCTGCCACTGCCGCACCATGCCGAGCGACGAGTTGTTGATGATCGCGACCTTGATCGGGATGTCGTTGATCGTGCAGGTGGCCAGCTCCTGGTTGGTCATCTGGAAGCAGCCGTCGCCGTCGATGGCCCAGACCGTGCGCGACGGGTCACCCACCTTGGCACCCATGGCAGCCGGCACCGCATAGCCCATCGTGCCCAGCCCCCCGGAGTTCAGCCAGGAGTTGGGTCGTTCGTACTTGATGAACTGCGCGGCCCACATCTGGTGCTGGCCGACGCCCGCGGTGAAGATCGACTCCGGCCCGGACAGCTCGCCGATGCGCGAGATGACGTACTGCGGCGACAGGTGGCCGTCCTCGGGCTCGTCGTAACCCAGCGGGAACGTCGAGCGCCACTCGTCCAGCTGACGCCACCACTCCTCGAGGTCGGGCTTGCCGTGCTGGACGTGCTCGCGGGCGAGCTCGGGCAGCAGGTCGGCCATGACCTCCTTGAGGTCCCCGACGATCGGCACGTCAGCCGTACGGTTCTTGCCGATCTCTGCCGGGTCGATGTCCGCGTGCACGATGGTCGCGTTCGGCGCGAAGCTCGAGAGCAGGCCGGTCACGCGGTCGTCGAACCGCGCGCCGAGCGCCACGATCAGGTCGGCCTTCTGCAACGCGGCGACCGCCGCGACCGTGCCGTGCATGCCCGGCATGCCCAGGTTCTGCGGGTGCGAGTCGGGCAGCGCGCCGCGGGCCATGAGCGTCGTGACGACGGGGGCGCCCGCCGCCTCGGTGAGCGCCTTGAGCTCGGCCGACGCCCGCGCGCGGATCACCCCGCCACCCACGTAGAACACAGGCCGTCGGGAGGTCGCGATCAGGCGCGCGGCCTCGCGGATCTGCTTGGCGTGCGGCTTGGTCACCGGGTGGTAGCCGGGCAGGTTGAGGTCCTGCGGCCACGAGAACGTGGTCCGCGCCTGCTGCGCGGACTTCGCGATGTCGACGAGCACGGGTCCGGGCCGGCCGGTCGAGGCGATGTGGAACGCCTCGGCGATCACGCGCGGGATCTCGTCCGGGTCGGTGACGAGGAAGTTGTGCTTGGTCACCGGCAGCGTGATGCCGACGATGTCGGCCTCCTGGAACGCATCGGTGCCGATGAGCGAGGCCGCGACCTGCCCGGTGATGGCGACCATCGGCACGGAGTCCATCAGGGCGTCCGCCAGTGGCGTCACCAGGTTGGTCGCGCCCGGGCCCGACGTCGCGATGCAGACACCCACGCGACCGGTCGCCGCGGCGTAGCCGGCGGCCGCGTGACCACCACCCTGCTCGTGGCGGACCAGGATGTGGCGCAGGCGCGTGGAGTCCATCAGCGGGTCGTAGGTCGGCAGGATCGTGCCGCCGGGGATGCCGAAGATGACCTCGGCCCCGGCCTCCTCGAGCGAGCGGACGATCGACTGCGCGCCGGTGACCTGCTCCGGCCCGATCGCGGTCGCGACGGGAACGCGGGCGCTGTTCACGCTTGCGGTCGGGACGGGCGTGGGCGTGCGCGGCGGCGCCGGGTGTGGACCCTGGACCATCGATGTCTCCCTGGTGCTGCTGCTGCGTGGATCTGGCTGGTGCTGAACACAGAAAAGCCCCTCGAGCCACGGAACGGGCTGGACGAGGGGCGAGCGCGCTGACGAGGCCTGTGCGGGAGGCTTCAGCCGGCGCGCTCAGGAAGTACTACGAGGATCGTCTGCACGTGGACGACAGTACGCCCACGTTTCGTGCATGTCACGCCGCCACCCGTGCGTCTCACATCGTGGTTCACGTGATCAGGGGGCGGACATCAGTCGGGGCGTGCGTCGGGTTCCGGGTCCATGTCGAATGCGGGCAGTCCGTCGATGCTCGCGCGGTTCTTCAGCCGCCGGTAGTCGGCCTGGCCCTCGGTGCCCTTGCGCTCCATGTAGGGCGGCAGCAGGTCCCGCTCCCCGCGGACGCTCATCAGCGGCACGCCGTAGCCGCAGGAGTCCGAGACGCGGTCGACGTCCACGACGATCACGGCGCGGGCCCCGGCCGTGGGCGCGAACAGGGCGGACAGCTCGTCGTACCCCTCGTCGTAGAGCGTCACGACGCGGCCGTGGCCGTGCAGGCGGACGATGTTGGGCGGGCCGTCGAACGCGCAGAACATGACCGTGATGCGGCCGTTCTCGCGAAGGTGCGCGATCGTCTCCGCCCCGCTCGCGGTGATGTCGAGGTACGCCACCGAGTGCTCGTCGAGCACCGCGAACGTGCCGCCGATCCCCTTGGGTGAGACGTTCACATGACCGTCGGGACCGCTCGGGGCGGTCGCGACGAAGAACATCGGCTGCGCCTCGATGAACGTGCGCAACCGGTTGTCGATCTTCTCGTGCACCTTGCCCATGGCACGAGACTACAAGTCGGCCTTCACCGTCTTTCGATGCACGCGGGTCTCCCACGGCCGCAGGGACGATGCCGGCGCCGCGTAGTTCGACAGGATCAGCTCCCCGGGGTCCTCGTCGAGGACGACCTCCTGCACCGAGCCCGAGAAGTTGCCCAGGACGGTGAGCGTGACGCCGTCCAGGGAGCGCGTGAACGCGTAGACGTGCTCGTGGTCGGGCAGCAGCATCGTGAAGTCGCCGAGCGCCACGACCGGATCGTCGTGCCGCAGGTCGATCAGCCGGCGGTAGTGGTGGAAGACCGAGGCGGGGTCCCCGCGTTCGGCGGCGGCGTTGATCGTGCGGAAGTTCTCGTTCACGTCGATCCACGGGGTACCCGTGGTGAATCCGCCGTGGGGCTCGGCGGACCACTGCATCGGCGTGCGGGCGTTGTCGCGCCCCATCTCCCCGACGCCTGCCATGGACCCGGTCGCCGCCACGTGGCGCAGCGTCTCGATGTCGCGGTACTGGTCGAGGCGCGTGAAGTGCGCGTTCGTCATCCCGAGCTCCTCGCCCTGGTAGACGTACGGCGTGCCGCGGTGCAGGTGCAGGACTGTGGCGAGCATCGTGGCGGACTCTCGTCGGAACTGCCCGTCGTCGCCGAACCGCGACACCACCCGCGGCTGGTCGTGGTTGTCCCAGTAGAGGCTGTTCCAGCCGACGTCGGCCAGGCCCGACTGCCAGCGCCCGAACGACGCCTTGAGGTCGGTCAGCCTCAGCGGGCGGACGTCGAACTTGCCGCCCGGTCCGTGGTCGAGCCCGACGTGCTCGAACTGGAACACCATGTCCACCTCGCCCCGCGCCGGGTCGGTGAAGTCGCGCGCCTGCTCGACGGTGACCCCCGGCATCTCCCCCACGGTCAGCAGCCGGTCGGGGCGGCCGTCGAACACCGCCGAGTGCATCTCAGCGAGGAACTCGTGGATGCGCGGCCCGTCGATGTAGGACGCCGACCCGTCGGCCCACGGGCCGCTGTCCACGGGGCCGTCCGGCAGGGCGGTGTCCTTGGAGAGGAAGTTGACGACATCCATACGGAAGCCGTCGACGCCGCGGTCCAACCACCAGCGCATCATGGCGTAGACCGCCTCGCGCACCTGCGGGTTCTCCCAGTTGAGGTCGGGCTGCTTGCGGCTGAAGAGGTGCAGGAAGTACTCGCCGCTGGCCCGGTCGAGCTCCCAGGCGGACCCCGAGAACGCTGAGCCCCAGTTGTTCGGCTCGGCGCCAGGCATACCCGCGGTGAACCCCGCGCGCGGCGGCCGCCACCAGTACCAGTCGCGCTTCGGGCTCGTCGGGTCGCGCGACTCCACGAACCATGGGTGCTCGTCGGACGTGTGATTGACGACGAGGTCCATCAGGAGCTTGATCCCGCGCGCGTGCAGGGCCGCGATCAGCTCGTCGAGGTCGTCCAGGGTGCCGAACATCGGGTCGACCGACTGGTAGTCGCTGATGTCGTAGCCGTTGTCGTCCTGCGGGGAACCGTAGATCGGCGACAGCCAGACGACGTCGACACCCAGCTCGTCGAGATGGTCCAGGCGCCCCAGGATGCCGCGCAGGTCGCCGATGCCGTCACCGTCGGAGTCCGCGAACGAGCGCGGGTACACCTGATAGACGACGGCACGGGTCCACCACGGCGCATCCTCGACGCTCCAGCTCACCGGCCCATCGTGGCACCCGATCCGCGGTCGAGCGACGTCGCAGGTCAGCCGACGTCGCGGCGGCGGAAGACGAACAGGGCCGCGATCACGAAGGCTGCCGTGATAACCCCGAGGACGACCGCGCCGTGCGTCTGCGAGACGTCATGGACGATGCTCGAGCAGCTCTGTCCCGAAGGCGACGACGTGCACTGGTTGACGTAGTACTGGGCACTCCCGTCGACCCAGGCCGAGATGTTGGTGATCACCGACCACGGCTTCAACCCGTTCACGATGTTCATCAGGATGCCCTCGACCAGCACCGCCCAGCCGAGCAGGATCCCCAGCGAGGCGGCCGTGCTGCGCGTCAGCGTGCCCAGCGCGGCACCGCCGACCGCGACCGCGACCGCGAGCGCCAGCACGCGGCCGGCCACCGCCCAGACGCTCCCGAAGCCCCCGCCGGTCCCGCCGAAGTGCGCGTAGATCAGCCAGGACCCTGCGATCACCAGGCCCAGACCCACGACGGTGTACGGGATCGTCGCGACGCCGGCGGCACCCAGCTTGCTCACCAGCACCCGCGTGCGGCGGGGCGCGAAGGTGAGCCAGTTGCCGATCGCCCCGGTCGAGAACTCCGCGGCGACGAAGCTCACGGCGAGCAGCACAGGAACGAGCACGTACAGCGCCGACAGGCCGCTGAGCAGGGAGGCTGTGTCGGCGGCGAAGCGGGGGTTTCGCGGCAGGTAGTCGGTCAGCTTCGGCGGCCCCATCGTGTCGCATCCGTAGTCGACGCCGTTCGGGTCCTGGCCGTTCGACGTGGCGTTGTCCTTCTCCGTCTTCTCCTGGGCCAGGCAGTCCGCGACCTGCTCCTCGCCGTTCAGCTTCCACTGGGCGCTCTGCTCGTCGAACGCCCGCTGCGCCTGCGCGACCTCCGTCGGCGTCGGCGGCGCCGCGTCGTGCCAGACGATGAGCAACGTCAGAGCCGACAGAAGCAGCAGGCCGACGACCCCGAGCCGGATGAGGAGGCGGGAGGCGAACCGGTCCACCTCGATGCCGAGCAGGCGGATCATGACGCCGCTCCCTGCTCGGGAGCCTTGGTGCCCGGCCCGGCGCCCGCCGTGAGCTCGAGGAACACCGACTCCAGGTCCGCGCGCACGGGCACGAGCTCGTCGAGGTACAGACCGTGGGCAGCGAGTGCCTGGGTGATGTGGGCCGGGGGCACCGAGCCGCTGACGACGAGGTACCGGCCGTCGTACGTGACCGCCCAGCCCTGCGCCCGGAGGACCTGGGCGGCGCGCTCGGGGTCGGCGATCCCCACCCGGACCGTCGTCGCCGCCACGCCTGCTCCGATGAGGTCGCTGACCCGCCCGCTGGCGATGAGCTCACCGCGGGCGATGATCGAGACGGTGTCGGCCACCAGCTCGACCTCGGCGAGGATGTGGCTCGAGACGAGGACTGTCTTGCCGCGGTCGGCCAGCCCGCGCATGGTGCCGCGGATCTCGCGGATGCCCGCCGGGTCGAGACCATTGGTCGGCTCGTCGAAGATCAGCAGGTCGGGATCCTTGAGCAGGGTCGCCGCGATGGCGAGCCGCTGCTTCATGCCGAGCGAGTAGCCCTTGTACCTGTCCTTCGCCCGGTCCGTGAGGCCGACGTCCTCCAGCACGACGTCCACCAGGCGGGTCGGGGCGTCGATCGCGCGCGCGAGCAGCGTGAGGTTCTTGCGACCCGAGAAGCTCGGGAAGAACTTGGGCTGCTCGACGATCGCACCGACACGCCCCACGACGTCCGGCAAGCGGTCGGGCACAGACTCGCCGAAGAGCGTCATCGTGCCGGCGTCGGGCCGAATCAGCCCGAGCAGCATCCGGATCGTCGTCGTCTTGCCGGCACCGTTCGGGCCGAGGAAGCCGTGCACGCCGCCGATCGGGACGTCGAGGTCGAGCCCGCCGACGGCGACCGTGCGCTGGCCGTTGAGCTTGCGGTACGTCTTGCGCAGACCTCGGGTCGAGATCGCCGTCGGTGGCGATGCCTCGGTTGTGCTCACGGTGCTCCGCCCCCTGCTGGTGGACCCCGCCGGGCGATGCGCCCGGACGCGGTCGACGGTACCGGTGCGCAGCCGCGCGGGTTCTCGGTTCGCTCTTGCGCAACTACTTTCCGTAGTAGAAACTACTTTCATGACGACAGACCCGACGCCGGAGCAGGCGCAGCACCTCTTGTCCCTCACCCACGGCGCCGCCGACTCGCTGCGCGCGGCCGGCCAGAACCGGCACGCGCAGTGGCTCACCGGCTTCGCGACGAGCACGTTCATGACCTACATCGGCCTGAGCACCCTCCCCGACGACACGGGGAGCCTGGTCCTGCTCGGCGCCTACATGGCCACCGTCGGCGCCCTGAGCCTCGCGCTCCTGCGCGGTGCACCCGTCACGAAGCGTGGGATGGAACGCCGCTGGGTCCCCGCCATGACCACCTGGGGCGTGCTGTACGGCATCACCCTGGTCGTGGGCCTGACGTGGCTGCGCGACTCGAGCCTGTTCTGGCTGGTCAGCGCGTTCGTCGTGAGTGCCCCGCTGGCCATCGGCGCGTGGCGCGAGGGGCGCGCCTGATGCCCTTGCCCGACAGCGACGCCGTCGGCGAGGGCGCTCGGGCACGCCTCGACGAGGTCATCCACTCCCCCGTCCGGCTGTCCGTGGTCGCCGCCCTGGCGGCCACCGACGAGGCCGAGTTCGCCGCGGTCCGCGACGCGGTCCAGATCAGCGACTCGGCCCTGAGCAAGGCCGTCACCGTGCTGGAGTCCGCGGGTTATGTGAAGGTGCGCAAGGGCTACGTCGGCAAGCGCCCGCGGACGTGGCTCTCGCTGCTCCCCGCGGGCCGCGAGGCGCTCCAGGCGCACCTCGCGGCACTGCGGGCGATCGCGGGCGTGTGACGCCCGGACGCGATCAGATCGAGGACCGCGCCCATCGACGCGGACTGCACGAGCTTCGCGTACTTGGCCAGCACGCCACGGGTGTAGGTGGGGGGCAACGGGGCCCAGCCGACCTTGCGCGCCTCCAGCTCCTCGGCAGGGACGAGCAGCTCCAGCAGCTCGTTCGCCATGTCGAGACGGATCTTGTCGCCGTCCTGGACGAACGCGATCGGGCCGCCGTCGACGGCCTCCGGGGCGACGTGACCGACGCACAGGCCGGTGGTGCCGCCGGAGAACCGGCCGTCGGTGAGCAGGAGCACGTCCTTGCCCAGCCCGGCGCCCTTGATCGCGCCCGTGATGGCGAGCATCTCGCGCATCCCCGGGCCGCCCTTCGGGCCCTCGTACCGGATGACGACGACATCGCCCGCCGTGATCGTCCCGTCCTCGAGCGCGTCCATCGCGGCGCGCTCACGGTCGAACACGCGGGCGGTGCCCTCGAACACGTCGGAGTCGAAGCCCGGCGGACTTCACGACCGCGCCCTCGGGGGCCAGCGACCCGTGCAGGATCGCGATGCCGCCGGTCTTGTGGATCGGGTTGGTCATGGCGCGCAGGATCTTGCCGTCCGGGTCCGGCGGGTTCACCTCGGCGAGGTTCTCGGCGACCGTCTTTCCGGTCACCGTCAGGCAGTCACCGTGCAGCAGCCCGGCGTCCAGCAGGGCCTTCATGACGACGGGGACGCCACCGATGCGGTCGACGTCGTTCATGACGTAGCGGCCGAACGGCTTGAGGTCGCCGAGGTGCGGCACCTTCGCGGCGACGCGGGAGAAGTCGGCGAGCGTGAGGTCGACCTCCGCCTCGTGCGCGATGGCCAGCAGGTGCAGGACCGCGTTGGTCGAGCCGCCGAACGCCATGACGACGGCGATCGCGTTCTCGAACGCCTCCTTGGTCATGATCTGGCGGGCCGTGATGCCCTGGCGCAGCAGCTCGACGACGGCCTCGCCGGACTTGAGCGCGAAGGCGTCGCGACGGCGGTCGGCGCTGGGCGGGGCCGCCGAGCCCGGCAGCGACATCCCCATGGCCTCGGCGACGGACGCCATGGTGTTCGCGGTGTACATGCCGCCGCACGCACCCTCGCCCGGACAGATCGCGCGCTCGATGCGGTCGACGTCCTCGCGGCTCATCAGCCCGCGGGAGCAGGCGCCGACGGCCTCGAAGGCGTCGATGATCGTGACGTCCTTCTCGGTGCCGTCCGACAGCTTGACCCAACCCGGCGCGATCGACCCGGCGTAGAGGAAGACGCTCGCAAGGTCCAGGCGCGCCGCGGCCATGAGCATGCCCGGCAGGGACTTGTCGCAGCCGGCCAGCAGCACGGAGCCGTCGAGGCGCTCGGCCTGCATGACGGTCTCGACCGAGTCGGCGATGATGTCGCGGCTGACCAGCGAGAAGTGCATGCCCTCGTGGCCCATGGAGATGCCGTCCGAGACCGAGATGGTGCCGAACTCCAGCGGGAAGCCGCCGCCCGCGTGCACACCGCTCTTGACGGCCTGCGCCAGCCGCTGGAGCGACAGGTTGCACGGCGTGATCTCGTTCCACGAGCTCGCGACGCCGATCTGCGGCTTGGCGAAGTCGTCGTCACCGAGCCCGACGGCGCGGAGCATGCCGCGCGACGCCGTCGCCTCGAGACCGTCGGTGACGGTGCGCGAGCGGGGCTTGATGTCGACGCCGTTGGCGGTGGGGGCAGTGTTCGATCGGTCCGACGTCACGGTCATGCTCGCGAGTGTATGACTGCTCCCCCGCGGCTCCGAGCGAGGGTCACCCTGCGGATAACCACATGCTGGACGCCCACTCAGCTGTTCCCGCGGCCCTGCCACGTGCAGACGCAGGCCTCGTTGCCCTCGACGTCCGCGAGCACCCAGAACGCCGGAGCGGCCTCGTCGCTCACCAGGTGCCCACCGGCCGCGACGGCCGCAGCCACCCGGGCCTCGGCCTCGTCGTGGGGGACGAGCACGTCGAGGTGGATCCGGTTGCGTTGCGGTCGCGGCTCGTCCATCTGCTGGAACCAGAACGTGGGTCCGACGCCGGCCGGGTCCGCGAGCTCGCTGTCGTCGCCCACCGGTCGCTCGTCGTAGGCGAGCACCGCCTGCCAGAAGGGCCGGACGGCGGGGATGTCCAGGGCATCGATCGCGATCTCGACGGTCTCGGACTTCGGCGGCTTCCCGATCAGCCCGAGCTCGTCCGCGAGCGCGCTGATCGTCGCGGCGAGGTCGACGTCCCGTCGGGTCAGGCCGCCCGCATCGTGGCTGACCGTGGTCACCGCCACCTCGCCCCAGCGCAGCAGCACGTCCGGGTGGTGGTTCGCGGCGTCGGCGGCCTGCGCGATCTGCGCGACGAACGCGGCCGCACCGGCGAAGTCGTCGGCGCCGAAAGTCGCCCGCAGGCGTCCGCCGATCACCCGCCAGTGGCGTGCCTCGACCTGCTCGGTGACCACGGACGACTTCAGCACCTGCGACATGGCCGCCCTCCCACCGCCCACCCACGCCCGCCCGCCCCCGCCACCGGGATCAGACGATCCGCCGACGATTCCTGCGCATACCTCTGATTCGCCGGAGGGGCCCCGGCGGGCGGCCGGTGAGGACGGGCAGGCGGAGAGGACGGGGCGGGTCCGCGCGCGAGGAGGCGCACCCGGCTGCGCGGATAGCGTCGCCGGGTGCCGACGATCCATTGGTTCCGCCGCGACCTGCGCCTCGCGGACAACCCGTCGCTGCTCGCCGCGGTCGAGGCGGCGCATGCTGACGACGACGAGGTGGTGCCGTTGTTCGTCGTCGATCCGGTGCTGTGGTCCACGTCGGGCGCGCCGCGGCTCGCCTACCTCGCACGGTCGCTGCGCTCGCTCGACGAGTCGCTGGGCGGTCGGCTGGTCGTGCGGCACGGGCGCGCGCGCGACGTCGTGCCCGCCGTCGCCGCGGAGGTCGGAGCCGCCGCCGTGCACGTCACCGCCGCGACCGAGCCGTACGGCCGGCGTCGCGACGACGGGCTCCCGCTGATCCGCACCGGCTCCCCGTACGCGGTCGGTCCTGGGATCCTGACCACCCAGGGCGGCACCCCGTTCCAGGTGTTCACGCCGTTCCGGCGCGCGTGGCTCGACCACGGCTGGGCCGCGCCGGCGCCCCGACCCACCGGCAGTCCCTGGGCGCACCTGCGCTCGGACGGCATCCCGGAGGAACCCGCGACCGACGTCCGGCTCCCGCCGGCCGGCGAACAGGCCGCGCACCGCCGCTGGCACGAGTTCCTGCGCGACGGCCTCTCGGACTACGCCACCGAACGCAACCGGCCCGACGTCGACGGCACGTCCCGCCTCTCGATCCCCCTGAAGTACGGCGAGCTGCACCCGCGCACGCTCCTCGCCGACCTGCCCGCCGGGGACGCCGCCGCGACCTTCCGTTCCGAGCTCGCCTGGCGCGAGTTCCACGCCGACGTGCTCTGGCACCACCCGTCGGCCGCGCACACGTCCTTGCGTGCCGTCGTCCCGGATGACGCGTGGGCGAGCGGGCGGAGCGAGCTCGCGTCGTTCGCCGCCTGGGCCGAGGGGCGCACCGGCTACCCGATCGTCGACGCCGGCATGCGCCAGCTGCGCGCGCTGGGCTGGATGCACAACCGCGTCCGCATGGTCGTCGCGTCGTTCCTGGTCAAGGACCTGCACGTGCGCTGGCAGCGCGGTGCCGAGCACTTCATGGCGTGGCTGGTGGACGGCGACGTCTCGCAGAACCAGCTCAACTGGCAGTGGGTCGCGGGCACCGGTCGCGACGCCGCACCGTACTTCCGGGTGTTCAACCCGGTGACGCAGGGACTGAAGTTCGACCCCGACGGCTCCTACGTCCGCCAGTGGGTGCCTCGAGCTGCGCGGCATCTCCGGGCGCGCCGTGCACGAGCCCTGGAAGCTGGGCCTGGAGGCGCCGGACGACTACCCCGCGCCGATCGTCGACCACGCCACGGAACGCAAGGTCGCCCTCGACGACTTCCACCGCGGCCGCCCGTGACGCGCAGCCGCACTGGGTCAGGTCGGGATCTGGGCGGCTCGGTACTCGTCCTCGAGGATCGCCATGATGATGGCGTCGCACCAGCCGTCTCCGTCGCGGTAGGCATCACGCTTGCGACCCTCGATGCGGAAGCCGATGTTCTCGTACAGCGACTTGGCTCGCGCGTTGATGCTCAGCACGTCGAGCTCGACGCGGTGCAGGCCGAGGCCGTCGAACGCCATGCCGAGCACGAGCTGGATGCCCTCGGTCCCGTAGCCCCGGCCGCGGTACTGCGGGCCCATGGAGAGGCGCAGGTTGGCGGACCGCACGATCTCGTCGACCTCGTTGAGCACGATCTCGCCGCGGAAGGTGTCGTCCCCCTCGACGGTGACGGCGAAGTCGTACCGCCCGACAGCCGTCTCCCGGCTGGCGCACCAGGCGTCGATCTCCTCGCGGGTGAACGTCGCCGTGGTGCCCGTCAGGCGGTTGCCCTCGGCGTCGCCGAGCATCTCCCACATCGCGTCCGCGTCGCTCGCGCGGATCGGTCGGAGCACGATCATCTCGCCCTGAAGGGTGGGCTTCTCCATCGTCTGCTCCTCTCGCCTCCTCGACACTACGGGCGTGATGTGCCGGGCAGGTTACGAGCCGATCCGCTCCAGCAGCAGCTCACGGACGCGGCCGGCATCTGCCTGCCCGCGCGTCGCCTTCATGACCGCGCCGATGATCGCGCCGACCGGGCCGAGGTTGCCCGACCGGATCTTCGAGGCGATGTCCGGCTGCGCGGCGAGCGCGGCGTCGATCGCGTCCAGCAGCGGACCGTCGTCGGAGACCACGCCCAGGCCGCGCGCGGCCACGACGTCGGCGGGGTCGCCCTCGCCGGCGAGCACGCCTTCGAGCACCTGGCGGGCCAGCTTGTCGTTGATCGCACCGTCATCGACCAGCTTCTGCAGCTGGCCGATCTGCGTGGGCGTCACGGGGAGCGCCTCGAGCTCGACGTCCTGCTGCTTGGCGGTGCGGGCGAGCTCGCCCATCCACCACTTGCGCGCGGCGGCCGGGCTCGCGCCCGCGGCGATCGTGGTCTCGATCAGCTCCACGGCACCCGCGTTGACCACGTCGCGCATCTCCGCGTCGGCGTACTCCCACTCGCCCTGGAGCCGGCGGCGGCGTGCCGCGGGCATCTCGGGCAGGCCCGCGCGGATCTCCTCGACCCATGCGCGGTCCGGGGCGATCGGGACCAGGTCGGGCTCCGGGAAGTACCGGTAGTCCTCCGCGTCCGACTTCACGCGGCCGGACGCGGTGGTCCCGGTGTCCTCGTGCCAGTGGCGCGTCTCCTGGATGATCGCGATGCCGTCGTCGAGGACGCCCGCCTGGCGGCTGACCTCGTAGCGCACCGCCCGCTCGACCGACCGGAACGAGTTGACGTTCTTGGTCTCGGTGCGGGTGCCGAGCGGCGACTCGGGCGTCGGGCGGATCGAGACGTTGACGTCGGCGCGCACGTTGCCGCGCTCCATCTTCGCCTCGGAGACACCCAGCGCACGGAAGATGTCGCGCAGCGTCTGCACGTAGGCGCGCGCGACCTCGGGCGCCCGCGCACCGGCTCCCTCGATCGGCTTGGTGACGATCTCCACCAGCGGGATGCCCGCGCGGTTGTAGTCGACCAGCGAGTACTCCGCGCCATGGATGCGGCCGTCGGCGCCCCCGATGTGGGTGTTCTTGCCGGCGTCCTCCTCCATGTGCGCGCGCTCGACCTCGACGCGGAAGATGCTGCCGTCGTCGAGCTCGACGTCGACCCAGCCCTCGTAGGCGATCGGCTCGTCGTACTGCGACGTCTGGAAGTTCTTGGGCACGTCCGGGTAGAAGTAGTTCTTGCGCGCGAACCGACAGGTCTGCGCGATCGAGCAGTTCAGCGCCAGCCCGATGCGGATCGCGTACTCGACGGCGGTCGCGTTGACCGCGGGCAGCGCGCCCGGCAGGCCGAGCGAGACCGGCGTGACCTGCGTGTTCGGCTCGGCACCGAACGTGACCTCGGCGCCGTCGAACATCTTGGTGCGCGTGCCCAGCTCGACGTGCACCTCGATCCCGATGACCGTGTCGTAGCGAGCCACGGCGTCGTCGTAGTCCACCAGGACGCTCATCGTGCGATCTCCAGTTCGGGTGCCTTGAGCAGCAGCGGGCCGCCCCAGTCGTTCTCCAGCAGCGCCTCGAGCGCCGCGCCCACGCGGTAGAGCCGGTCGTCGGCCTTGGCGGGCGCAAGGATCTGGAACCCGACCGGCAGGCCGTCGTCGGACAGGCCCGACGGCAGCGACATCCCCGGGATCCCGGCCAGGTTGGCGGGGATCGTCGCGACGTCGTTGAGGTACATGGCCAGGGGGTCGTCCAGCTTCTCGCCGAGCTTGAACGCCGTGGTCGGCGCCGTCGGGGAGACGAGCACGTCGGCCTGCTCGAACGCGGCCGTGAAGTCGCGCTGGATGAGGGTGCGGACCTTCTGCGCCGAGCCGTAGTAGGCGTCGTAGTAGCCCGCCGACAGCGCGTAGGTGCCCAGGATGATCCGACGCTTGACCTCGTCGCCGAAGCCCTGGCCGCGGGTCGCCGACATGACCCGCTCCGCGGTCGGGTGATCCTCCGGGACGACGCGCAGGCCGAACCGCATGCCGTCGAACTTGGCCAGGTTGCTCGACGCCTCGGCCGGCAGGATCAGGTAGTACGCGGCGAGCGCATACGTGAAGTGCGGGCAGGAGACCTCGACGATCTCCGCACCGGCGCCCTGCAGCACCGACAGGGACTCCTGGAACCGCGCGAGCACGCCGGGCTGGTAGCCCTCGCCCTGCAGCTCGGAGATGACCCCGACGCGCACGCCGGTGAGGTCCCCCAGAGAACCCCGGCGGGCCGCCGCGACGAGGCCGGGCAGAGGCTCGTCGATCGACGTGGAGTCGCGCGGGTCGTGCCCGCCGATGAGCTCGTGCAGCAGCGCCGAGTCGAGGACCGTCCGGGTGACCGGGCCGGCCTGGTCGAGCGACGACGCCAGCGCGATGAGCCCATACCGGGACACGCCGCCGTACGTGGGCTTGACGCCGACCGTGCCCGTGACCGCGGCCGGCTGGCGGATCGAGCCGCCGGTGTCCGTGCCGATCGCCAGCGGCGCCTCGTAGGCGCCGACGGCCGCGGCCGAACCGCCGCCGGAACCACCGGGGATCCGGTCGAGGTCCCACGGGTTGTGCGTGTTGCCGTAGGCGGAGTGCTCCGTGGAAGAGCCCATCGCGAACTCGTCCATGTTGGTCTTGCCCAGGATCGGCAGGCCGGCGGCCTTGATCTTCTCGACGAGGGTCGCGTCGTACGGCGGAACCCAGCCCTCGAGGATCCGGGAGCCGGCCGTCGTCGGCAGACCCTTGGTCACGACGACGTCCTTGACGGCGATCGGAACACCGGCGAGCGCGTGCAGCGACTCCCCGGAGGCGCGGCGCGCGTCGACGTCCGCCGCCACGGCCAACGCCTCGTCGGCCGACACGTGCAGGAACGCGTGCACCGCGTGCTCGACGTCGGCGATCCGGTCGAGGTGCGCCTGCGTCGCCTCGACGCTGGAGACGTCGCCCGCGGTGAGCTTCTCCGCGAGAGCCGCCGCCGACAGCCGGCGTCAGGTCGCCGCTCACGCGTCCTCCCCCAGGATCTGCGGGACCGCGAACTTGCCGTCGATCGACGCCGGCGCGGCCGCGAGCACCAGGTCCCGGTCCACCGGCGCCTCGGGCACGTCGGCGCGGAACACGTTGGTCAGCGGCAGGGGGTGGCTGGTGGCCGGCACGTCGGGCGTGGCGATCTCGCTCACGCGGGCGACCGACTCGACGATGACGTCGAGCTCGCCCGCGAGGCGGTCGAGCTCCGCCGGCGTCAGGTCGATCCGTGCCAGGCCCGCCACGCGCGCGACCTCGTCGCGAGAGAGGGTGGACATGGCTGGGAGTCTAGTCGGGCTGTCCCACGGCCATGCTCACCAGGGCCAGCACGGCTTGCGCGTACGCGTCGGCGGCGTCGTCGGCCGAGAACACCTGCTCGGGCCGACCCGACAGCTCGACCAGCACCTGGTAGCCGCCGTACGTCGAGCGCGCCAGGCTCCGGAACGTCCCACCCAAGAGCTCGCGCAGCTGGTCCTCGCGGGGCAGCCAGAGCGCGTCCTCCTGGGCGACGGAGTCCAACGCCCACTCGGTCGTGCCGTTGAACCCCAGGACCGTGCCGGTCGGGTAGTCGTGCGGCTGGACCACCATGTCCGCGATCGTGAACACCTGGTCCTCGAGCACCCGCACGGCGAACGTGTCACCGGAGGTCGGGTGCCATCGCAGGCCCGCGTCGAGCAGCTGCTGGGCGCGCGCGACGCCGATCACCGCAGCGTCCTGCGGCGCGACACCAGCACGAGCAGCACTCCCGCGCTCAGGAGAAGGAACACCAGCAGAGCCCACTCGATCGAGTCGGTGCCGGTCGACGACAGCGACGGCTGCGGCGCGGTCACCGTGGCGTCGTCCTGCGCGAGGACCTCGGAGCAGTCCGGGCACGGCAGCGGCTGACCGCCGGTGGCCGTCGCGACGTTGGTGACCTTGGTGCCCGGTGCCGCGGTCAGCGACGCAGTCACCTGGATCGGCGGTGCGGCCTGGTTCACCGCGAGAACCGCCGCGTAGGTGCAGGTCACGGTGTTCGACACCGCGTTGCACGTCCATCCCGCCCCGGAGGCCGCCACGTAGGTGAGCCCGGCGGGCAGCGCGTCGGTGACGATGATGGGCGTGGTCGTGGCGTTCGGACCCAGGTTGGTGACGACGATCCGGTACACCGGGGTCGTGCCCAAGAAGCTGGCGACGTCCTTGGTGATCGCGAGCTTGGACAGGGCGAACACGTCCACCGGGTCGGTGGCGGTGTTGTTGGTGGGATCCAGGTCCTCGCTCGGCGTGCTGACCGTGACGGTGTTGACCACCGACGGGAACGCCTCGGCCTGGACCGCGACCACGAGCGCGATGCTCACAGGGTCGGTCATCGTCACACCGTCGGCGAGGGTGCAGGTGACCAGCTGTCCGGCGGCGGAGCAGGTCACGCCCGTGCCGGTCCCCGAGACGAACGTCGTGCCGACGGGCAGGTCGTCTGTGACGGTCACCGGGCCCGGGTCGTCGGTCGGGCCGAGGTTGCTCACCTCGAGGGTCCACGTGCCGTTGCTGCCGACCGCGAAGTCGGCCGTGTGGGTCTTGGTGATCGCCAGATCGACCTGCGCCGGGACGGTGACGGTGTCGGTGGCCTGGTTGTCGGTCGCGTCGGTCTCTGTCGTGCTGGTGGTGACCGTGGCGACGTTGTCGACGCTCGGGTAGGCCTCGGGTCCGACCGTCACCACGAGCGTGATCGGCGGCGCGGTCGCGCCGGCGGCGAGCGGCGTCGCGTAGCTGCACTCGACCGTTGCCGCGGTCTCGGCGCACGTCCAGTCGGTGCCCGCGGCCGAGACGTAGGCCAGGCCGGTGGGCAGGGGGTCGGTCACGACGACGTCGCGCGCCTCCGACGGTCCGGCGTTCGCCACGTCGAGCGTGAAGGTCAGGTCGTCCCCGATGCGGACCGGGCCGGTGTGCGTCTTGGTGATCGACAGGTTCGCCAGATCGACGATCGTCACGTCGTCCGTAACCGTGTTGTTGTCCGGCACCGGGTCGGTGGTCGACGACGAGACCGTGGCGCTGTTGGTCAGCGTGCCCTCGTCTGACCGACGGATCGACCAGGGCGGTGATCAGGAGGTCAGGCGCCGTGCCGCCCGCGGCGAGCACCAGCACGCCGTCCAGGTCGCACACGACTGACGTCCCGGCGCCGTTCGGGGTGCAGGTCCAGGGTCCCGACGACGAGACGAACGTCATCCCCGTCGGCAGGTCGTCGGTGACCTCGATCGGCGCCTGCGCGTCCGACGGGCCGTTGTTCGTGACGCCGATCGTAAAGACGACCTCGGTGCCCGCGGAGACCGGACCGACCGGGTGCGACTTGGTGATTGCCAGGTCCGCCTCCGCGTCGACCAAGATCGTCACGTCGTCCTGGTTGTTGCTCAGGTCGGGATCTGTGGTCGACGTGCCCACGTCCACGGTGTTCGTCAGGCTCGTGCCCGCGAACACCTCAGCGCCGATCAGACCGGTCACCGTGATGACGCTCGTGGTGATGGTCGCCGGAGCGACCGGCGCCGCGAGGGTCGGCCGGTCGCAGACGAGCTCGGTCGGCGACGTCGTGCACGTCCAGCCCGGGCCGGACGCGCTGACGCCCGTCATGCCGGAGGGGAGCGCGTCGACGACGTGCAGGTCGTCCGCGTCGGACGGGCCGGCGTTGCCGACGGTGAGCGTGTAGGTGACCTCGGCCCCGGCCACGTACGGCGCCGGGCTGGTGGCGGCCTTGACCACGCTCACGTCCGCGCTGTCGACTACCATCACCTCGTCCTCGGCGTCGTTGTTGGTCAGATCCGGGTCCGTCTGCGGCCCGTCCACCGACGCCTGGTTGAGGATGACCGACGGACCGGCGTCCGCCGCGACGAACCCGGTCAGGGTGATGGGCTCGGCGAGCGCCGGTGCGCCGGGTGTACCGCCGGCGATGCCGGCAGCGCTGGTGCAGGTCACGGTCTGGTCGACCGCGGAGCAGACCCAGCCCGTGCCGACCGCGGACACGTAGGTGACCTCTGCGGGAAGTCCGTCGGCCACGGTGATCGGACCGACGGTGGCAGACGGACCGAGGTTGGACACCTGCAGGGTCCAGACGACGTTCGCTCCGGCGGTCGCCGAGCCGGTGTGCGACTTGGCCAGCGCCAGGTCGGAGATCGAGGAGAACGAGCTGGTGTCCGTGTCCGAGTTGTTGACCAGGTTCGGGTCGAAGGTCGGCGACGTGACGGTCGCGGTGTTGACGAACGCGCCCGTCCCGGCGTCCGCCGCGACGTTCACGACGATGCCCACCGAGGTCGTCGCGCCGAGCGCGAGCGAACCTGTGAGCGTGCAGGTGACGAGCTGCCCGGCCGCGGAGCACGCCCACGCGCCGGCGGGCGCCACCGTCGAGGCGTAGGTCAGCCCTGCCGGGAGGGGGTCGGTGATCGTGACGCTCGCCGCGGCGTCCGACGGCCCGTTGTTCACGACCGTGTACGTGTAGGTGCCGGTGGTGCCCGGGGTGAAGTCACCGGTGTGGGCCTTCTGGATCGCCAGGTCCGCCGACGTGGTGACAGCCACGGGGCTCGTTGCCGAGTTGTTGCCGGGGACGGGGTCGGGAGTGGTACCCGAGACGGTCGCCGTGTTGGTGATCGTGCCGGTCACCGTCGGAGCGATGTGCGCGACCACGGTGATCTGCGGAGCGACGCCCCCGGCGGTCAGCACGGTCGAGCGCGTGCAGGTGAACGTCTGCCCCGTGATCGTGGCGGGGCAGGTCCAGCCGGTGCCGGCGGCCGACACGTACGTCGTCCCGGCGGGCAGCGTGTCCGACACGGTGATCGTCGGCTGCGAGTCGGACGGTCCGTTGTTGCGGACCCCGATCGTCCAGGTGGTGTCCTCGCCCGCGATCCCGGGGCCGGCGTGCGACTTGGTGATCGCGAGGTCCGCGCTCGTGGTGATGGTCGCCGTGTCGGTCGTCGTGTTGTTCGCCGGCGTCGGGTCGTACGTCCGGGCGTTCGCCGTGGCGCCGTTCACGAACGTGGTGCCGCTCGGGGTCGTCGCGGGGATCGAGGTGAGGACGGTGATGACCGGGAACGACGCTCCGGAGGCGAGCGTCCGGGGTGCGCTCGCGCGCGCACAGCTGACGACGCCCGAGACGGGTGCACCGCACGTCCACCCGGTCCCCGACGCCGACACGAAGCCGGTGCCCGGGGGCAGCGTGTCGGTGATCACGAACGGACCGACCGCCGTGTCGGTGCCGTTGTTCTTGACCGTGAGGGTCCACGACGCGTTGGCCCCGGCCACCACGGGTGTCGCGTGCGTCTTGATGACCTGGAGGTCGGCCTTGTCGATGCGCGTCTGCGCCTGTACCGGGCCGTTGTTGTACGGCCCGGTCGCGTTGCGGGTCGCACCGGTGGCGTCCTCGCCGGACGCGCTGGCGCGGTTGATCTGCGGGATCGAGGCGCCGACTCCTGGCGCGGTCACGACGCTGCTGGTGGGCCGCAGCTGGAACGTCATGCTCACCGCTTGCGTCGGCTGCAGGGTCCCGAGGTCCGACCACACGGCGACACCGGCCGCGACGACCGGGTCCGCGTAGGCGGCGATGGGCGCGCCCGGCCGCGTGATCTGGGAGCTGCCGGGCACGTACTCCCATCCGGTCGGGATGACATCGGTGAGGTCGATCGAGAAGGCGGGCGCACCGCCGCTGTTGGTCGTCGTGATGCGCCAGGTGAACGGCGACCCGATGTAGGCGGGCGCAGCCGACACGGCCGTCTTCGCGGTCACCAGCCTCGGGAACGCCGGGGTCACCTGAGCGGTCGCGGTCGGGCCGACGTAGACGCGGCCCGCCGCTCGCGAGCGACTCGTAGTTGGTCACCTTGACCGAGTTGCTGCAGGGGCGCCGTGGTCAGGGTCGTCGACGGGGCGAGCGTCGCCGAGTAGTTCACGGTCACGGCTGCCACCCGGCGGGTAGCCGATGTTCAGGCCGCGGGTGTCCCAGGTGATCGTGCCGCCCCCGCGCACCGGGTCGTCGCCCGTCAGCACGCCCCCGAACGTGATGGAGCTCGGGTCGACGACGACCCCCACGGGCACGGTGTCGACGAGGACGCCGTTGTAGGAGGCGCTGACGTTCGGGCCCGAGGCGTTGTGCGCCGTGATCGTGTAGTTGAACCGGTCAGCTGGGCCTGGCGTCGGGTAGTCGACGAGCTTGTCGATCGTCACGGAGGGCTCGATCACGGTCACCGTCGCGCTCGCGGAGCTGCCCGTCGTGTCGAAGGCCGAGTCGGCCGAGTCCGGGTCGTCGTTCGGACCGTTCGGGGTCAGGTTCCACTTCGAGGTCGCCGTGTTCGTGAGCGCGAGGCCCGCGACGTTGCCGGGGACGTCGGCGACCGTGCCGGTGTAGGTCACCGAGATGATGCGCTGGTCGGCCAGGCCCGCGAGGTCCCCGAAGGTCCACCCGATCAGCGTCGAGCCGCCCGGTCCCGGGGCGTCGTCGAGGCGGACCGGCGTCAGGGTGCACTCGGTCGGGGGAGCTGTGAGCACCGCGCACGTGTAGCCCGTGATCGCGATGTCGGACACGCCCGCGGGCATCTGGTCGATGATGCTCGCGTCGTAGAAGGAGGTATCCACCGGGACGACGACGGAGACCCGCCAGGTCGCCTGCTCGCCGATCGTGGCGCGGTCCGGGGTGACGGTCTTCGAGATCCCCGTGCCGACGATCGGGACCGTCGAGCTGTCGGTCGCCGTGCTGACCCGCTCGTTGGGGTTGTCGGGTGCTGTCGGGCCGTCCTTGTCGTCGAGGAGGCTCGAGCCCGAAAGGGTCACGGTGTTCGTGTACGCGGTCCCGGCCACGGCGTCGACGGGGACGCGCGCCGAGTAGGTGCGCTGCAGGGTGTCGCCCGGCTCGATGAACCCGAGCCCCCAGACCAGGGCCGTCGTACCGGCAGCGCAGCCGTTGGCCGCGCCGCCCGGTGCCGGGGGTGCTACCCGGGTCGGCGCCGTAGGCGACGAAGATCATCCCGGCCGGGCAGGCAGTCCACCAGGAAGGCGTCGTGCAGGGGCGTGCGGAAGGTGCCGCTGCCGTCGCCGTTGATGTTGGACGCAGAGACGACGTACTCGACGGTCGTCCCGCCCGGCACCGGGGTCGACGCGTCGTTGACCTTGGCGACGACGGCCTGCGGCTGGCGCAGGTTGATGGTCCACGACGCGGTCGCGGGTGGCAGCGCCGATCCGCCGAGCGTGACGAGGCTGTCGAACCGCGCCGTGTTGATGGCCTGGAGGTTGTTCTGGGTCGTGCTCATCGCGTCGGGTGTGACGCGCGCCGTGAGGACCACCTGGAACCGCTGGTCGAGCGCCGTCGAGTTGCTGTAGGTGCCGGGGAAGGTGACCGTGCCGGTGGCGGGGTCGATCGAGACACCGGCCGGCACCGCAGCCGTCGTCGCACTGTTCGCATCGGGTTGGTAGGTCAGCGCGGCACTGCCGACCTGCGTGAACCCCGAGGGCAGCGGGTCTCTGAGCACCCCGTCGAACGCGGCCGTCCCGGCGAGGATCCGCACACCGTACGTGTACGTGACGAGCTCGCCGATCGTCGCGTCGTGCGTGAGGTCGTTGTTCGTCTCGACGACCGACGTCGTCGCCGTCTTGTCCACCCGGGGGCCCGGGACGCGGACGTTGGACGGGTCCGAGGCGGCCGGGGCGTCCCACTGCGGCGGCAGCACGGTGAGGTCGACGTTCTCCCGCGGGTAGAAGCTGACCGTCCCTGCCCGGCACGTTGGTCAACGCCTGGAAGCTGCTCACGAGGCGGTGTCCGTGTACACGGTGCTGACGCCCGCGGGGTCGGGGATCGTCGTGTCGTAGAGGATCGACTGAGTGGCACCGGGCGCGATCCCCTGCCCGCTGAGGTTCGCCCGCGTCGCGTCGATGGGGAAGGTCACCCGCAGGAGGCTCAGGTCCGCCGCGCCGAGGAACAGCGGCCGCCCCGGGGCTACCGGGATCGGTGCAGCTCACGGTCGGCGCCGTCGCCTGGACCGGCTCGTATCGGATCGTCGCCAGGTTGATGTTGGCGCAGCGCAGCTGGACCGGCAGCTTGTCCCAGACGTCCAGGCCGCCGACCGCGTACCCGTTGGGCGTCCCCGCGACCCCCGAGTTGGTCACGTCGATGCGGAAGGTGGCCACGGAGCCCGAGCGCACGAGGGAGCCGTCGACGTTCGAGTTCGCCGCGTTCGGCCCGCTGGCCGGCACGTTGACGCGTTCCACGCCCTTCACGACGGTGACGGGGGGCACCGGGGCCGCCGACGCCACGACGGTGTCGCGCAGCGTCGTCGAGATCCCCGCCGAGTTCTCGGCGCGGAACTTCATCAGGTTCGACTTCGCCAGGGTCGTCGTCCCCGGGGCCGCCTTGGTCACGTTCGCCTGGATGACGGCCGCGAACTGCGCACCGGGAGCCACGAAGCGGTTGCCGCCGAGCCCGACGGTGCCGATCGTGAACTGCACGGCGGAAAAGGCTGCCACGACCGTGAACGGCGCATTGAGGTTCGAGCTGGCCGCCGTGGCCGAGCCCGAGACGTACGTCGTACCGGCGGGCAGGAAGTCGGTGACGAGCGGGTTGCGGGTCTCCGTGAGGTCGGAGAAGTTGACCGTGAGCGCGTAGCAGACCCGGTCGCCCTTCTGGAACTGGGTCTCCTCGGGCGCGAAGGCCGACGGTTCGCCGTAGACGCTGATGTCGGTCGGGCATGCTCCGCCGGACAGCGACCGCGGGGCGATGAGCTTGTCGATCGACTCCGATCCTGTGGTCAGCGTCCAGTCGGAGGCGTCCTCGACCTGGACGGTGCCGCTCTCCCCCGTGCCCGCGATCGGCGTGGTCTGGGCGGTCAGCGAGGCGGTGTTGGTGAACGAGTCGCCGGTAGAGGTGGCCTGGCCGACCAGGGGGCCACCGAGGTAGGTGCTGAGCATCGCGGCGGAGTAGGACACCGTGGTGGTGCTGTCTGGCCCCTCGGCGACCGGGGCGAACGTGAGGTCGAAGGTGCCATCGGGATTCTGCACACCCGTCGCGATGGCACGCTGGGCGCCGCTGCGCGCGCCCCGTCGCACGCGGCGATCGAGCCGATCGAGTAGTTCGTCCCCGGGCCACCGAGCGGGCAGGTGCCGTTGGGCAGCGTGTCGGCGACGACGATGTTGCTCGCGCTCACGTACTCGCTCGACTGCACGGTGAGCGTGTACCGGACGGTGTTGCCCGACAGGAACTCGGTCCGGTCCGCCCTCTTCTGCATCCGCACGTCCTCGACCGACACGGTGAGCCGGTCGGACGCGGACACCTGCGCGGGGACGCCGGGGGCGGTCGGGCCGGCGAACGTGCCGGTCACCCGGGCCACGTTCGTGGCCCGCTGCTCGGTCGCGCCCTCGCGCGTCGACGGACCGGTGTTGTTGTCGAGGTTCGCTATCTTCGAGCAGGCCGCCGGGGGCGGGGTCCGGGAACATCGCGTTCGCCCGCAGCGGGATGCCTGCGGCGTACCGGAAGGTGTAGCTGCTGTCCGCGGCGATATCCGGGATCGTCCACTGCACGCGCGTGTAGATGCCGGGCGGGTAGACGGTCGTGCCGTCCGCGGGCGGGTTCTGCACCGTGGTCACCGAGGTCGGCGTCAGGCAGTTCGCGGGCGTCGGCGTGGCGGTCAGGCTCGGCGCGCCCGGGTACTCGGGCGCCGCCGAGTTGTCGACCCCGCCGCAGCCGAGGAACTCGAGCTGCGCCGGCAGGTAGTCGGTCACCACCAGCCCGCTGCTGCCCCCGGACGGTGCGGTGCTGACCGTGAGCGCGTAGACGGTGGTGTTGTCGTGGACCCCGCGCAGCAGCTCGCCCTCCGGGCTGGGCTCCGCCTTCGTGATCTCGAGTGCGCTGATCTGTGTGGTCGTCGGGTTCGACGTCGCGCTCTCGGTCGCCGTGCCATCGACGATCACGCCGAACTCGTCGAACTCCGGCGAGATGAACGGGTCGGTGCTGGCGTAGGCCTCGGCCTGGTTCTCGACCGTGGTGCCGACGGCGTACTCAGCGGGGCTCGGCTGCACCTGGAAGCTGAGGACGGTGGAGCCGTTCACCGAGACGTCGGCGACGTTGGTCCAGGTCAGGGTCGTCTCGCCCGTGTCCGGGTCGACCCACGAGACGGGCTCCCCCGCGTTCGCGGGGCTCACCGAGCCCGGCACGTAGGTCACCAGCGGCGGGAGTACATCGCGGAACCCCACGTTGTACTCGGGCGCGGCGTCCGGGTTGCTCGACGGGTTCGTGACCGTGAGCGTGTACGTGATGGGGTCGCCCGCAAGTACTTCCCCGGGCGCCTGCTTGGACAGCTGGATCCCCGTGGCGGCGACCGCGGCCGTGATGGGGCTGAGAAGCACCGCCACCAGGGCGAGCACGCATGCCACCACCGACGTGCGCACCCAGGGGATGTGCACGTCCCTGACCGCGGGCACGCCACTCATGTGTGGATTGTGCCTGATTCCTTGCGATTCGGCAGGAATCGTCTGATTCTTCTCTCGATGTCCCACCTGTCACTCCTGTCACGTCTGTCGGCAGACACGGACGGAGCGAGCGACGTCCGCACCGGTGGCCCCTCAACCCCGATCCGGACGCGCTCGCTCCGTCACCCTCAGGTGGGCACGCACTCCCATTCGTGCACACCTTGACCCGCCGGACGCGCCGTCACCGCGTGCTGAACGCCGCGTCGAACGAGGCCTCCGGCGCATCGAACGCGTTGCGGCGGACGAACTCCAGGGCCTGCGGAGCCCCGACGAGCCGGTCCATCCCCGCGTCCTCCCACTCCACCGAGATCGGCCCCGCGTAGCCGATCGAGTTGAGCACCCGGAACGCGTCCTGCCAGGGCACGTCGCCGTTCCCGGTCGACACGAAGTCCCAGCCGCGGCGCGGGTCGCCCCACGGCAGGTGGCTGCTCAGCCGGCCGTTGCGGCCGTTGCCGAGCCGCTTCTTCGTGTCCTTGCAGTCCACGTGGTAGATGCGGTCGCGGAACTCCCACAGGAAGCCGACCGGGTCCAGGTCCTGCCAGACGAAGTGGCTGGGGTCCCAGTTGAGGCCGAACGCGGGCCGGTGGCCGATCGCCTCGAGCGTACGGACGGTGGTCCAGTAGTCGTACGCGATCTCGCTCGGGTGCACCTCGTGCGCGAACCGGACGCCGACCTCGTCGAACACGTCGAGGATCGGGTTCCACCGGTCCGCGAAGTCCTGGTAGCCCGCCTCGATGGTGTCCGCACCCACCGGCGGGAACATCGCGACGTACTTCCAGATGCTCGACCCGGTGAACCCGACGACCGTGTCGACGCCGAGCTTCGCGGCGATCCGTGCGGTGTGCTTCATCTCCTCTGCGGCCCGCTGCCGGACCCCCTCGGGGTCTCCGTCGCCCCAGACGCGGTCCGAGACGATGTCGCGGTGCCGCTGGTCGATCGGGTCGTCACAGACCGCCTGACCCTTGAGGTGGTTGGAGATCGCCCACACCTTGAGGCCGTACTTCTCCAGCAGAGCGAGCTTGCCGGCGACGTACTCGTCGTCGTCCCAGCGCCACGGGTCGAGGTGGTCGCCCCAGCAGGCGATCTCGAGGCCGTCGTAGCCCCACTCCGAGGCGAGCCGCGCGACCTCCTCGAACGGCAGGTCGGCCCACTGGCCGGTGAACAGGGTGATCGGTCGGGGCATGTCAGGTCTCCTTGTCGATCGGCGTCCAGGTGCTGCGGTCCGCAGCCGAGCGTTCGACGGCGTCCAGCACGCGCTGCACGGCCAGGCCGTCCGCGAAGCTGGGTTCAGGCTGACGACGCTCCGCGATGGCCGTGACCAGGTCGACGACCTGGTGCGTGAACCCGTGCTCGTACCCGAGCCCGTGCCCCGGCGGCCACCAGGCCGCGACGTACGGGTGCTCCGGCTCGGTCACGATGATGCGCCGGAAGCCCGCCTCGGCGGCGGGCTGGGCCACGTCGAAGAACTCCAGGACGTTCATGTCCTCGAAGTCGAACGCGAGCGAGCCGGCTGAGCCGTTGATCTCGAGCCGGATCGCGTTCTTGCGGCCCCAGGCGAAGCGGGTCGCCTCGAACGTCGCCAGTCCCCCGCCGGACATGCGCCCGAGGAAGATGGCGGCGTCGTCCACCGTGACCGGGCCGGTCTCGGTGCCAGCGGTCCCGTGCAGACCCGATGACGACGTCGCGACCGGCCGCTCGTGCACGAACGTCTCGAGGATCGCCGAGACACCCGTGATCGACTCGCCTGTGACGAACTGCGCGAGGTCGACGATGTGCGCGCCGATGTCCCCCAGCGCGCCCGAGCCGGCCTTCTGCTTGTCGAGACGCCAGGACAACGGTGCGGAGGGGTCCGCGATCCAGTCCTGCAGGTACTGCGCGCGCACGTGCCGGACGGTGCCGATCCGGCCGTCGGAGACGAGCTGGCGGGCCAGCTGGATCGCCGGTACGCGTCGATAGGTGAACCCGACCATGGCGAGCTGGCCGTTGGCCCGGGCGGCCTCGGCCGCCTCGGCCATCGCCGCGGCCTCGGCCACGGAGTTGGCCAGCGGCTTCTCGCACAGCACGTGCTTGCCGGCCGCGAGCGCCGCGATGGCGATCTCGGCGTGCGTGTCGCCCGGCGTGCAGATGTCGACGAGGTCGATGTCGTCGCGCGTGACGAGCGCCTTCCAGTCCGTCTCGGCGCTCGACCAACCGAGGCGCGCGGCCGCCGCGGTGACCGCGGCCTCGTCGCGACCCGCGACCGCCGCCATGTCCACGCGCAGCGGGCAGGTCGAAGAAGTGCGGTGCGTTGCGCCAGGCCTGCGAGTGCGCGACGCCCATGAATGCGTAGCCGACCATGCCGACGCCGAGGCGTTCGCTCATGTCTCGCTCCTCCTTCCGGGAGGGCGCGCACCGGACGGGCCTCTCGACCCGTCCGGTGTGCGATGGGTGGGTCAGGACTCGAACGCGGACGGCAGGAACTGGTCCACGTTGTCCTTGGTCACCACGGGGCGTACAGCTGGATCGTGCGGGGCACCTGCACGTCGACCAGGTCGCTCATCGCCTTGTCCTGCACCAGGAGGCGGGCCAGCTTGACGCCGTCCGCGGCCTGCGTCGACGGGTAGATGACCGTCGCCTTGAGGACCGTGTTGTCGGCCTTGATCGCGTCCATGACGTTCTTCGAGCCGGCGCCGCCGACCATGAAGAACTCGTCGCGACCCGCGGCCTCGATCGCGGCCAGGACGCCGACGCCCTGGTCGTCGTCGTGGTTCCAGATCGCGTCGAGCTTGGGCTGGGCCTGCAGCAGGTTGGCCGCGGCCGCCTCGCCACCCTGGACGGTGAAGTCCGCAGCGACGCGGGCGTCGACCTTCAGCCCGCAGGCCGCCAGCGCGTCCTTGAAGCCCTGGCTGCGCTCCTGCGTCAGCGGCAGGGAGTCGATGCCGGCGATCTCGGCGACCTTGGCGCCCGCCTTGCCGCCGAGCTGCCCGCAGATGTAGGTGCCGGCGCTGACGCCCATGCCGTAGTTGTCGCCCAGGATCGTGGTGCGGGCGGCGTTGGGGTCCGAGAACTCGCGGTCGACGTTGATCACGGGGATCCCGGCGGCCATGGCCTTGTTGGCCACCTCGGTGAGGGCCGCGCCGTCGAACGGCAGGAGCACGATGGCGTCGACACCGTCGTTGATGAACTGCTCGATCTGGCTGATCTGCAGGTTCACGTCGTTGGTGGCCTCGGCCTGGACGAGCTCGACGTCGTCGTACTTGGCCGCCTCGGCGACGGCCGTCTTCGTGATGGCGCTCATCCAGCCGTGGTCCGCGGCGGGGGCCGAGAAGCCGATGGTGACCTTGTCGCCGGGCTCGTCGTTCCCCGTGGGTGCGACGGCCGGGACGTCTGCGGCGCCCGTGCTGTCGTCGTTCGTCGCGGTGTTCGACGTACAACCGGTGACGATGAGCGCGAGGGCGGCTGTGGCGCCGGCGACGGCGAGCCAGCGCCTGTCGCAGGGGTGCGGACATGACGATCCTCCTTGATCGGACTGCGGGGGTTGGTAAGCGGTTCTCTTGTGGTGTTCGTACGGCGCTCGTCGACGACGTAGCGTCGTCAGGTCTTGGCGCGGGACCGGTCCGCGATGCGCTGCTGGAGCAGCACGGCGACGACGATGATCACGCCCTTGGCCACGGACTGGGCCGAGATCGACAGGTTGTTCTGCGTGAACACGTTGGTGAGCGTCGTGAAGATGAGGACGCCGAGGACGGTGCCGACGATCGTGCCGCGCCCACCGGCCAGCAGCGTGCCGCCGACGACGACGGCGGCGATGACGTCGAGCTCGTAGCCGAAGCCGTTGGTGGAGCTGCCGGCCGTGGTGCGGCCGAGCATCATGACGCCGCCGATGCCGGCGGTCAGTCCGGCGAGCGCGTACAGGTACATCGTGTGGCGCTTGACCTTGATCCCCGCGAGGCGGGCCGCCTCGGGGTTGCCGCCGACCGCGATCGTGCGGCGGCCGAAGGTGGTGCGGTTGAGCAGGATCCACCCGGCCACGGCCACGACGACGAAGATCCAGACGAGGGTCGGGACGCCGAAGAGGTCGCCGCGGAAGAAGTCGAGGAAGCCCTGGACCTTGACGATCTGCGTCTGCCGGTTGGCGATGATCTCGGCCAGACCGCGCGCCGCGACCAGCATGGCCAGGGTCGCGATGAACGCGACGACCTTGCCGTAGGCGATGAGCACCCCGTTGACCAGCCCCGCGACGATGCCGACCGCGAGCGCGCAGAGCACCATCACGCCCCAGTTCAGGTTCTGCGCGATCGTCTGGGTCGCCAGCGTGGAGCGCCCAGACGGACGCGAGCCCGACGACCGAGCCGACCGACAGGTCGATGCCGCCGCCGGTGATGACGAAGGTCATCCCGATGCTCAGCACCCCGATGACGGCCGCGAGGCGCAGGATCGTCAGGACGTTGTCGATGCTGGCGAACCGCTCGCCGGCCGTCGCGACCCCGACGACGCAGATCGCGATCAGGGCGATGACGAGGCCGAGGTTGCGACCCGTCGGCCCCGTGCAGGAAGCCCTTGCGCTTCTCGGTCTCGTGCGACGTCGCTCGTCTCGGCGGCTTCCGGCAGTGCCGTCGTCGCCGTCATGTCCTGCTCGCTCACGCGGCACTTCCTTCCATGACGAGGTCGAGCACGCGGTGCTCGTCGATGCCGGCGGCGGGCCCGTCGTGGACCACGCGGCCTTCGGAGATCACGAGGACCCGGTCGGACAGCCCGATGACCTCCGCGATCTCGCTCGAGACCACGACGATCGCGGCCCCGCTCTTCGCGAGGTCGGCGATCAGCGCGTAGATCTCGGCGCGCGCGCCGACGTCGACCCCGCGGGTGGGCTCGTCGAGCAGCAGGACCCGGCAGCCGTGCACGAGCCAGCGGGCGAGCAGCACCTTCTGCTGGTTGCCGCCCGAGAGGGTGCGGGCCGAGCGCTCGGGGTCCGAGGGACGGACGTCGAGGGCCTGGATCTGCTCGCGAGCGGCGCGGAGCTCGGACTTCTCGTCGAGGAACGACGCCGTCGCCGAACGCGAGAACGTGGAGAGCGTGATGTTGCGATAGACCGGCTCGTCGAGCAGCAGGCCCTGGCTCTTGCGCTCCTCGGGGCACAGTCCGATGCCGGCCTTCACCGCATCGCTGACGGCGCCGGCGCGCAGCCGGTCTGCTCCCCGACCTGCACCGTTCCTGCGGTCCGCTCGGCGCGCCCCGAAGATCGTCTCGAGGATCTCCGTGCGGCCCGAGCCGACGAGTCCGGCGAGGCCGAGCACCTCCCCCGCACGGACGTCGAACGAGACGTCGCTGAACTCGCCCTGCAACGCGAGCCCTCGACCTGGAGCACGGTCGGCGCCGCCTCCGGGACCGGCGGGCGCGGCGCGATCGCGTACTCGACCGTGCGGCCGGTCATCAGGCGGATGAGGTCGGCGGTCGGCGTCGACGCCACGGGCAGCCCCGTCGCGACCGTCCGGCCGTCCTTGAGCACCGTGATGCGGTCACCGATCTGTCGGATCTCGTCGAGCCGGTGCGAGATGTAGACGATGGCGACGCCGGAGCTCGTCAGCTCGCGGACCACGCGGAACAGGTTCTTGACCTCTTCCGAGTCGAGCACGGCCGACGGCTCGTCCATGACGATCACGCGCGCGTCGTGCGAGAGCGCGCGGGCCATGCTGACGATCTGCTTGCCGGCCGCGGACAGGTTCCCGACCTCCCGGTTCGGCGAGATGTCGCCGTGGCCGAGTCGCGCGAGGATCGCCCGCGTGTTGGCGGTGGCGGCGCGGCGCTGGGAGAACCCGGCGAGCGCGAGCTCGTGGCCCAGGTAGATGTTCTCCGTGACCGAGAGCCCGTCGACGACGTCGAGCTCCTGGTACATCGTCGCGATGCCGAGCTTGAGGCCCGCGACCGGGTGGGGGATCGTCACGGCCTGACCGTCGATGAGGATCTCGCCCTCGTCGGGCTGGTGCGCCCCGGCGAGGACCTTGATCAGGGTCGACTTCCCGGCGCCGTTCTGCCCGAGCAGGCAGTGCACCTCGCCGGCCCGGATCTCGAGGTCGACGCCGTCGAGCGCCCGGGCACCGGGGAACTGCTTGACGATGCCGCGCATCTGGAGAATCACTGGCGGGTCTGCCGCTGGGTCCACTCTGACCATGGGGCAGAACGTAGGACGGACTTATGTTGCCCGTCAAGCAAAAGTCGACGATCTTGTGTCAGAGTTATGCGAACGTGACCTACACAAGAGGGAATGGTTCACTGTGCCCATGGACGAGCTCCTCAAGTTCGCCCCCAAGCCGACGGGCGCTGGGGAGATGTTCCAGCTGCTCCGCGACGGCCAGCCGCGCACCCGCTCTGACCTGGCAACACTCTGACCGGTCAGGCCCGTTCCACGATCGCCGCGCGCGTCGAGCTGCTGCTGTCGTCCGGGTTCGTCGCGCCCATGGGCGAGGCCACCTCGACCGGCGGTCGCCCGCCCGCGACGTTCGCCTTCAACCCGGCCGCCCGCGTCGTGCTCGCGGTCGACCTCGGGGCCACGCACGCCCGCCTCGCCCTGACCGACCTCGTCGGGACCGTGCTCTCCGAGGTCGGCGAGCCCATCGCGATCGCCGAGGGACCGGCCGTGGTGCTCGATCGCGTCGTGGCGCTCGGGCTGGGGCTGCTCGAGAGCGCCGGGAGGCCGCTGTCCGACCTGGTCAGCGTCGGCGTCGGCCTGCCAGGACCCGTCGAGCACTCGACCGGACGACCCATCGACCCCCCGATCATGCCGGGATGGGACGACGCCGACGTGCCCGCGCACCTGTCTCGCCGGCTCGCGCACGTGCCCGTGCTCGTCGACAACGACGTGAACGTCATGGCGCTCGGCGAGCACACCTCGCAGTGGCCGACGTCGACCACCTGATGTTCGTCAAGGTCGCGACCGGCATCGGCGCCGGCATCATCTCCGACGCACAGATCCGCCGCGGCGCGCAGGGTGCCGCCGGCGACGTCGGGCACATCGCGGTGCCGGGCGGACCGTATCTGCCCTGCCGGTGCGGCAACACGGGCTGCCTCGAGGCCGTCTCGAGCGGGCCGGCGATCGCCGACGCGCTGCGGGCCATCGGCGTCCAGGCGACGACGAGCGCGGACGTGGTGGCCCTCGTGCGGGCCGGCGATCCCGACGCCAGCCGCGAGGTCCGCGAGGCCGGCCGACGCATCGGCGACGTGCTGGCCGCGTGCGTGAGCATGCTCAACCCGTCCGTGATCGTGATCGGTGGCGTCGTGGCCGAGGCGGGCGAACACCTCCTGGCCGGAATCCGCGAGGTCGTCTACCGCCGCTCGCTACCCTTGGCCACACAGCACCTGCGTATCGTCGCGTCCCGCACCAAGGGTCGCGCCGGGGTGCTCGGGGCCTCGGCGATGGCCTCAGACCACGTCCTGTCCGCCGCCGCGATCGACGCCTTGATCTCCTAGGAGCCCGCCCGTGACCCAGCAAGCGCTCGTCGTCTATGGCGGCTGGGACGGACACGCCCCGGCCGAGGCCGTCGACCTGTTCGTGCCGTTCCTGCGCGACCACGACTTCGAGGTCGTCGTCGAGAACTCGCTCGAGGCCTACGCCGACGCCTCGCTGATGGCCTCGACCGACCTCGTCGTGCAGTGCTGGACCATGGGCGAGATCCTCGCCGACGAGCTGAGCGGCCTGCGCGCCGCCGTCTCCGCCGGGACCGGTTTCGCCGGATGGCACGGCGGGATCATGGACTCGTTCCGGATGGCGACCGACTACCTACAGCTCGTCGGCGCCCAGTTCGCCGCGCACCCCGGCGGCATCGTCGACCACACCGTCACCGTCGTGCCCGAGCGTGCCGACGACCCGATCGTCGAGGGCATCACCGAGTTCGCCCTCCGGTCCGAGCAGTACTGGTTGCTCACCGACAACCTGAACGACGTGCTCGCGACCACCAGCATCGTGCCCGGCCCGGACGACTCGTGGCACGAACCTGTGGTCTCGCCCGCGGTCTGGAAGCGCGGCTGGGGCGCCGGACGGGTGTTCGTCTGCGCGCCCGGGCACCAGCTGGCCGACCTCGAGCTGCCGCCCGTCCGCAGCATCATCGAACGCGGCATGCTCTGGGCGGCGCGGCCGGCTCAGTAGGTCCGCCCTCGTTCGTCAACCCTCGAGCTGCCGGTACAGGTAGCGGTCCGCGGGCTGGAACCCGAGGCCCCAGTAGAGGGCCGCAGCCGCCTCGTTGTGCGCTTCCACCTGCAGGAACGTCCGCCGCGCACCCCGGTCCCGGGCCTCGTGCAACGCCCGCAGGGTCAACGCCCGCGCCAGCCCTCTTCGGCGTGACGCCCCGTCGACGACGAGACACGACAGCGCCGCCCAGTCGTCGGCGAACGCGACGCGCACCACGGCGCGCGGCGCCGGGTCGTAGGTGGACGTCATCGAGAGATACAGCGCGGGGGCGCCGGTGAGGATCGCGCGACCCGTCGCGTGCTCGGCGGCGTGCTCCGCGGGGCTCGCGACGAGTCGACCTTCGCGCCGAGCCAGAGCGCGAGCCAGGAGTCGTCCGGTTCGTCGCGCACCGAGATCTGGACGCCCGGCAGCTCGAGCCGGTCCGGGAGCGCCGGTTCGTCGACGAGCGAGCGGACCAGAACGTCCGTCTCGGAGACCGTCGAGTATCCGCGCGCATCCAGCAGTGCGGCCACCTCGCCGCAGAGGCTGACCGCACCCCTCGCGTCGCGCGACGCGAGCGCCTCGGGCCGCGGCGCACGCACCAGCGTCGGGAGACCCTCCGCCGCGTAGGCCTGCTCGACGCGGTCGAGCGCGGCGGCCGGGTCGGTCGGCACACCGACCAGCAGCGCACTGTTGGCGCGTCGAGTCAGCCCGCCCGAGAGGCCCACCCGCCAGCCGTCCACCTCGAGAACCGTCAGCGGCGGCCACGTCCGGGACTCCACGAGCGCACCGGGTGCCTCCGGCGCGGTCCAGGTCTGGACGCGCAGGTGCACGTACTCGTGCCCCCAGTCGCGTCGGGAACGGCGACGAACCCGAGCCGCGCGTAGAGCCGGTGCGCCGTGACCATGGAGTCCAACGTCGACAGGACGACCCGTCCGGCGCCCGACGCGACCGCGTACCCGAGGGCGGCGCGCATCAGCGACTCGGCGATGCCGCGGCCGCGCGCTCGGTGAGCCACGGCGAGCATCCGGATCTCGAGCTCGCCGGGCTCGTGCGATCTCGGCGTAACGCCGTGCCGTACGGCGCGAGCGTCACCGTTCCCACCACGGTCTCGCCGCCGCCCGACTCCTCGCACGGGAGGGTCGCGACCAGCAGCATCGCCTCGCGCGCTCGTCGGCTCGCGTCACCCAGCTGTGTCCCGTAGTCGTCGTCCGCGTCCAGCAACCGATCCGCCAGGTACACCTCCGCGGTCAGCGCGCCCGCGGCGGCGATCTCGTCGGGACGCGCCATCCGCACCGTCGGCCCGGTCGCTCGCGCCACCTTCATGCTCGGGCCTTCATGCCCGGCCTCCACCCGCGACCGACGTTCACTCGTCGACCACCGTGGCGGGCGTGGGTGCTCGGTCCCCTCAGACCGCGGCACTCCCCCACCCCCGCCGGACCCTCCGCGAGCAGCCGCTCGAACGCCGCCTCGTCGAGGATCCGCAGGCCCAGCTCGCGCGCCTTGGTCTCCTTGGACCCGGCGTTCTCGCCGACGACGACGTAGTCGGTCTTCTTCGAGACGCTGCTCGACGACTTGCCCCCGCGCGACAGGATCGCCTCCTTCGCCTCGTCGCGGTTGAGCCGCTCGAGCCCGCCCGTCACCACGACGGTCAGCCCCTCGAGCGTGCGCGGCACCGACTCGTCCCGCTCGTCCTGCATGCGTACGCCCGCGTCGGCCCACTTCTGCACGATCGCGGCATGCCACTTGTCCTCGTCCTCGGGCTGCTCGAACCACGTCCGCAGCGCGGTCGCGATCGTCGGACCGACGCCCTCGACGGCGGCCAGCTCCTCCTGGCTCGCCGCCCGGATCGCGTCGAGGGTCCCGAAGTGCTTGGCCAGCTCGCGTGCCGCGCTCGGGCCGACGTGCCGGATCGACAACCCCACGAGGACGCGCCACAGTGCCGTGTCCTTGGCCTTCTCGAGGTTGGTCAGCAGCGCCTGCCCGATCGCGTTCAGATCGCCCGCCTCGCGCACCCGCCCGGCCACCTTCGAGCTGGTCGACAGCGTGAACTGCGGGACCTTGCGCAGGTCGTCGGCGCCCAAGGAGAACAGGTCACCCTCGTCGCTCACCACGCCGGCGGCGAGCAGGCTGTTTGCCGCCTCCCAACCCAACGCCTCGATGTCGAACGCGCCGCGCGACGCCACGTGGAACAGTCGCTCGCGGAGCTGCGCAGGGCACGAGCGGGTGTTGGGGCAGCGGATGTCGACGTCGCCCTCCTTGCTCGGCGCGAGCGTCGTCCCGCACGACGGGCACTGCGTCGGCATCACGAACTCGACCTCGGTGCCGTCACGCAGGTCGACCACCGGCCCGACGATCTCCGGGATCACGTCGCCCGCCTTGCGCAGGACGACCGTGTCCCCGATGAGGACGCCCTTGCGCTTGACCTCGCTGGCGTTGTGCAGCGTGGCCATCTCGACGGTCGAGCCGGAGACGAACACCGGCTCCATGACCCCGAACGGCGTCACCCGGCCCGTGCGACCCACGTTGACGCGGATGTCCAGCAGCTTCGTGTTGACCTCTTCGGGCGGGTACTTGAACGCGATCGCCCACCGCGGCGCCCGGCTCGTGGCCCCGAGCCGCCGCTGCAGCGCGATCTCGTCGACCTTCACGACGATCCCGTCGATCTCGTGCTCGACGTCGTGCCGGTGCTCGCCGTTGTACTCGATCATCTCGCGCACACCGTCGAGGCCCTGGACCACCCGGCTGTGGCCCGAGACGGGGACGCCCCACGAGTCCAGCAGGTCGTACACCTGCGACTGCCGCTCGATGCCCACGCCACCCCCCGGCGCCCACTTGCAGCGCCCCGATGCCGTGCGCGTACATGCGCAGGTCCCGGGTCGCGGTGACGCGCGGGTCCTTCTGCCGCAGCGATCCGGCCGCCGCGTTGCGCGGGTTGGCGAACGGCGCCTTGCCGGCAGCGACCTGAGCGGCGTTGAGCTGGGCGAACGCCTCGACCGGCAGGAACACCTCGCCGCGGATCTCGATGAGCTCCGGGTGCGTCGCGGGGTCTCCGCCCAGCACGTCGGGGACCGTCGAGATCGTGCGGACGTTGAGCGTGACGTCCTCGCCGGTCCGACCGTCACCGCGGGTCGCGGCCCGGGTCAGGCGGCCCTTCTCGTACAGCAGCGCGATGGCCAGCCCGTCGATCTTGAGCTCGCACAGGTAGTGCAGCTGCGCGTCCGCCTCGAGGTCGCGATGAACGCGGTCCGCCCAGGCTGCGATGTCCTCCTCGGAGAACGCGTTGTCGAGCGAGAGCATCCGCTCCACGTGGCTCACGGACGCGAACTCGGTGGAGAACGTGCCGCCGACCCGCTGCGTCGGCGAGTCCGGCGTCCGCAGGCCCGGGTGCTCGTCCTCGAGCGCCTGCAGCTCGCGCATCCGCTCGTCGTAGTCCTTGTCGGACGAGACCGGGGCGTCCCGCAGGTAGTACGCGAACTGGTCGGCGTTGACCAGCTCGGCCAGCTCGGTCCACCGATGCCGGGCCTCGGCGGGGATCTCCTGCTCGGCGGACGCGCTCGAGGGCGCTGGGGCGTCGTCGATCTCTTCGCTCACCCACCCATCATGTCGCGCACCACCGACACCGCAGCGCACCGCCGCAGCGCGTCAGGCCTTGCGGAACCTCGGAGCGACGAGCACGCCGATGCACACGCCCGCCCCGCCGAGCGCGAGGGCCCACGCAACCGCTGCCGTCGTGGCGGACGTGGACTCCACCACGACCGACGTCGAGACGCCGTCGACCTCATATGTGCACACGCTCTGCGGCGGGAACGCCGTGTACCGCACGTGCGAGCCGGGCAGGTCGGCCGCGTAGGCCTGCAGGCAGGGCGAGTCGCCGTTCTGGGACGTCTGGAGGGTGTGGGTCCCGATCCCGAGGAAGGCGACCACGAGCATCACGAGCCCCACGAGTGCGACGGCCGAGGCCACGAGAAGGACCAGGGGATGACGCATCAGGACTCCGCACGTTCGGCGACGAGCCGGGCGGCACGGACCAGCCCGGCGAGGACGGCGCGGGCGTCGTCGGGCGACCCCACCCCGGTGGCATCGCCCGCGAGCAGCACGACGTCGCGCAACCCGACGGCGGGCAGGCCGACGGACCGCCACGGGCGCAGCAGCAGGTCGGCCTGGCCCGCGACATCGGGACCGGCGCACTGCGACGACGCCTGCGGGGGCAGCTCGGGCCAGAAAGCCAGCCCGCCCTCGACCACCTCGGCGACCCGCTCCCAGGACCGGTCGTCGAGCGACGTGACTGCCAGGGCGAACCCGTCGACGTGGGACGCGCGGATGGCGCCGAGCGACGACCACGCGGTGCCGCCATGGACCACGACCCCGGACGCGCCCGCCGACCGCGCCGCATCGGCCACGGACTCCAGATGCGCCGCGGCGATCGGCCCGGGCACGGAGCGCAGCGCCGAGTAGCCCGAGAACGAGGGCAGCACCCCGGCCATGACCTGCGCGAGCAGCGGTTCGTGCAGGAGCACCGTGGGCGCGGCACCCGGCACTGCCCGGTGCAGCGCCGCCAGATGATCGGCCAGTCCGGCGCCCAGCGACGCCGCGAGCTCGCGCACCGCGCCGGCGTCGGACGAGCACCCGGTCGCCGCGCGAGAGGTAGAGCGACGCGGCGAGCGTCATCGGCCCGAGCACCGGCACGACGAGCGGCCCGACGTACCCGTGCGCGGCGACGGCGAGCGCGTCGAGGTCCTCGCGCCCGAACGCCTGCGCCCGTCCGAGGTCACGGCCGGGGTGGTCGGCCAGCTTCCAGCCGTGCGCGCCCAGCTCGGTGGACAGGTCCGCGAGCAGCGCGGCAGCCCGACCGACCGGGTCGCTCCACGGACCGCGCGCAGCCAGGCCGATCGGTGAAGGGCAGCCCGGCAACCTCCGACGGCGTGTCCAGCAGATCGCCGACGACGACGCTCTGCGCCTCGAGCGCGTCGGTACCCGGCCATGGCCCGGTGCCGGTGACGGACGGCCGGGTCACCGCGCAGCGCCGACGGCGGACCGGCGGGTGGCCGTCACGGTCGCCTGGCCGAGCACGCGGGTGCCGTCGTACAGGACGGCGGACTGCCCGGGCGCGACGCCGCGCAGGGCGCCCCCGACCTCGACGGACAGGGACCCGTCGGCGACGCACGGACGCCCGCGCCGGCACGGCGGCACCGTGCGCCCGCACCTGCAGCGCGCAGTCGAAGTCCGCCGACGGCGTCGCGAACCAGACGGCCCGGTCGGCCCGCACGACGTCGACGTCCAGGTCGGACAGCCGATCCGACGACCACCCGGTTGTTCACGGGCTCGACGGACAGCACGTACCGCGGCTTGCCGTCCGGTGCGGGCCGACCGATCGAGAGCCCGCGCCGCTGCCCGACGGTGTACGCGTACGCGCCGTCGTGCGCACCGAGAACGGCGCCGGACTCGTCGACGATGTCGCCCGGCTGCGACCCGAGCCGCGAGCGCAGGAAGCCCTGGGTGTCCCCGTCGGCGACGAAGCAGATGTCGTAGGAGTCGGGCTTGGCCGAGACCGACAGGCCGCGCGCTGCCGCCTCCCGCCGCGTCTCCTCCTTGGAGACGACGTCGCCGAGCGGGAAGAGGGACCGCGCGAGGCGCTCGGGACCCATCACGGCGAGCACGTAGGACTGGTCCTTGGCGGGGTCGGCGGCGCGGTGCAGCTCGCGCGTGCCGTCGTCGGAGAGCCCGATGCGTGCGTAGTGGCCGGTCGCGACCGCGTCGAAGCCGAGCGCGACCGCCTTGTCCAGCAGCGTCGCGAACTTGATGTGCTCGTTGCACCGCACGCACGGGTTGGGGGTGCGCCCGGCCTCGTACTCGGCGACGAAGTCGGCCACGACGGTGCTCTCGAACTTCTCCGACAGGTCCCACACGTAGTAGGGGATGCCGAGCACGTCGGCCGCGCGGCGGGCGTCGCCGGCGTCCTCGATCGAGCAGCACCCGCGTGAACCGGTGCGGAACTGGTCGCGCGTGCGGGACAGGGCCATGTGCACGCCGACCACGTCGTGCCCGGCGTCGACCGCGCGCGCCGCGGCGACCGCCGAGTCGACGCCACCGGAGAGCGCTGCCAGGACGCGCATCAGGAGGCCGCCGCGAGACCGGCGGCACGCGCCCGGTCGACGATCCCGGGCAGCACCCCGAGCAGGGCCGAGACGTCCGAGTCGAGGGACGTGTGCCCGAGGCTGAACCGCAGCGCACCGCGGGCCTCGAGCTCGTCGACGCCCATCGCGAGCAGCACGTGGCTCGGCCGCGGCACCCCGGCCTGGCAGGCCGACCCGGTCGACGCCTCGATGCCCGCGGAGTCGAGCAGGTAGAGCAGCGAGTCGCCCTCGCACCCCGCGAACGTGAAGTGCGCGTTGGCGGGCAGCCGCGGGCGAGCGCCGGACCGCGCAGCACGGCCCCGGGGACCGACGCCAGGACACCGGCGACCAGGGTGTCGCGCAGCGCGCCTACCCGGGCCGCGAACGCGGGCTGCGAGGCGACCGCGGACGAGACGGCCGACGCGAACGAGGCGAGCAACGCCGCATCCAGCGTCCCCGACCGCACCCCGCGCTCCTGCCCGCCCCCGTGCAGGACCGGCGTCAGCTCGAGCCCGCGCCGCGCGAGCAACGCGCCGGCACCGCCCGGTCCGCCGACCTTGTGCCCGCTGACGGTCATCGCATCGAGCCCGGACGCGGCGAAGTCGACCGGCACCTGTCCCACGGCCTGCACCGCGTCGGCGTGCACCGGGACGCCGAACTGGTGGGCCAGCGCCACGACCTCCGACAGCGGCTGCAGGGCGCCGACCTCGTTGTTCGCCCACATCACGGAGATCAGCGCGGCCTCGTCGGCGTGCGCCGCGAGCTCGTCGTGCAGGGCGTCGACGCGCAGCACGCCGTCGGGGTCGACCGGCAGGAGGACCAGCTCCGCGCCCGCGTGCTCGGCCATCCAGAACGCGGGGTCGAGGACGGCGTGGTGCTCGACCGCGGACACCAGGATCCGACGTCGTCGCAGGTCGTGGGTTCGTCGTCCCCAGAACAGACCCTTGACCGCGAGGTTGTCCGCCTCGGTGCCGCCCCCGGTCCACACGACCTCGCTCGGCCGCGCGCCCAACGACGCGGCGAAGTGCTCGCGGGCCTCCTCGACGACCCGTCGCGCAGCCCGACCGGACGCGTGCAGCGACGACGGGTTGCCCGTGCGCGCGAGCTGCTCGGTCAGCACTCGCGCGGCCTCCGGGAGCATGGGCGTGGTCGCCGCATGGTCGAGATACACGCTCACGCGTCACAGTCTACGAACCGATGGGGACACATCCGCCGACCGGGTATGGGATGCCCCGTCAGGGGGTGGCGTCGTCACCTGGCAGGATGTGCCGCGTGAGTGCCGACGACGTCCTAGCGCTACCGCTTGCCTTCAGCGGCCAGCGGTTGGACTGGCGCGACCTCCCCCGGCACGTCCGCACCCGGATCGCCGAGCTCGCGGGCTCCCAGGTCACGGCCGAGATCAGCGCGACGAGCGGGTTCAGCCCCGGGTTCGCGGCGGTGCTCGAGCTCGCCGACGGCCGTGGCGTCTTCGTCAAGGCGGTCTCCGCCGAGCAGAACCCGCTGTCCCCCGACCTGGCGCGCGCCGAGATACGCGTGGCCCACAGCCTGCCGCCGCAGGTGCCCGCACCTGCGCTGCTGTGGTCGTCGGACGACGACGACTGGGTGATCCTGGGCTTCGAGGTGATCCACGGCCGCTCGCCCGAGCTGCCCTGGAAGCCCGCCGACCTCGCGGCCGTCGCGGATGCGCTCGGCGCCCTCGCCGACGCCGAACCCCTGCCCGGGCACCGGCTCCCCGCGCACCGACGACCTGCTCGCCGACGACTTCACCGGCTGGCGCAAGCTGACCTCGCTGAGTGACCAGGACCAGGAGCGGTTCGCCGAGGTGGCCGGCGGCCTGGGTCGGTGGGCGCTCGACAACCGCGAGCAGCTGGTCCTGTGGGAGCAGGAGGCGATGCGCGTCTGCTCCGGCGACGCGCTCGTGCACGGCGACCTGCGCGCCGACAACGTGCTCATCGATCCCGACCGCGACCACCGCGTCTGGCTCATCGACTGGCCGCACGCGAGCGTGGGCGCCCCCTGGCTCGACCTGGCGTTCATGCTCCCGAGCGTCGCGCTGCAGGGCGGTGGCGACGCCGCCGAGAACTTCCGCTCGCACGCGATCTCGGACGGGGTGCACGACGACGAGCTGCGGGCGGCGCTCGCCGGCCTGGCCGGCTACTTCGCGTGGGGATCGCGACAGCCGCCCCCGCTGGGCATCCCGAACCTGCGCCGGTTCCAGGCCGCACAGGCCGTAGCGACGCTCCGCTGGTTGCGCGACCTCTCCTAGGACTTCAGGCGGCGGATCTCCGCGACCGCCTGCGGCAGCACCGTGAACAGGTCGCCCACGATGCCGAAGTCCGCGATCTCGAAGATCGGGGCGTCCGGGTCGGAGTTGATCGCGACGATCGTGCCGGCGCTCTGCATGCCGCCGCGGTGGTGCACGGCACCGGAGACGCCCACACCGACATACAGCTTCGGCGCGACGGTCACGCCCGTCTGGCCGATCTGCGCGTCGTGCCCGATCCAGCCCTCGTCGGTGGCCACCCGGGTCGCACCCACGGCGCCGCCGATCACGTCGGCCAGCTCCTCGACCAGCGAGAAGTCACCCTCGGTGCCGCGGCCGCCGGCCACGACGATGCTCGCGCTGCTCAGCTCGGGTCGCCCGCTCTCGGGGCGCACGGTGCGCTCGAGCAACGCCACCCGACGAGCCTTCTCACTCGCCACGACGGCGTGCTCGGTGACCAGGGGGGCGGCCGGGGTGACGGTCGAGACGATCACGCTGTTCGGCTTCACCGTGACGATCGCGAGCGGCGCGGTGATCGCGCACGCGGTGTTCCAGGTGCCGGCGAAGATGGTCTTGGCGGCCACGAACCGCCCGTCCTCCCACGAGAGCGTGTCGGCGTCGGTCACGACACCGGCCCCCGTGGCTGATCGCGAGGCGCGCGGCGGCCTCGGCGTTCTCGAACGACGACTGCAGCAGCAGCAGGCCGGACCCGGTCGCGTCGAGCAGCGACGACAGCGCCTCGGCGAGCACGGCCGAGAGGTGCAGGTCGGCGTCGGACGAGAGGCGGTGCACGTGCGTCGCGCCGAGCGAGGCCACCTCGTCGATCACGTCGGCCGACGGCTCGGTGCCGTCGAGCGCCCACGCGGCGTGCACGGCTTCGGACCCGGCCAGCCCGCGGGCGAGCGTGAGCAGCTCGCGGACGGGAGCGCGCAGGGCACCGGCCTCGGTGTGGTCGAGCAGGACGAGCACGGGTACGTGTGCAGCAACGGTCACGACGGGTAGTCCTCTGCTGGAAGTCGAAAGAGTCGTCAGACGAGCTGGTTGTCGACGAGGTACGCCGCGAGCCGGACCCCGGCGTCGCCGGTGTCGTTGATCAGGACGCGGTTCTCACGCGGCGGACGAGCGGCTGCCGTGACGACCTCGGTGCGAGCACCGGTCGCGCCGACCCGCGTGGCGTCCACGTCGAGATCGGCCAGCGCCAGGGTCGTGATCGGGATCTTGCGGGCGGCCATGATGCCCTTGAACCCGGGGTAGCGCGGGTCGTTGGCCTGGTCCGTGACCGAGACGACGGCGGGCAGCGACGCCTCCAGCACCTCGGAGGAGTGGTCGAGGTTGCGACGGATGCGCACCGTGCGCGAGTCGGCGTCGACCGTCAGCTCGGCCGCGAGCGGCAGCGCGGGCAGGTCGAGCAGCTCGGCGATCGCCGTCGGCAGCAGCGAGGTCAGGGCGTCGAGGCCGGCCATGCCCGTGATCACGAGGTCGACCGGCTCCTGCGCGTCCAGGTGCTGGATCGCGGCGGCCAGGACCCGGGCGGTGCCGATCGCGTCGGACCCGCCGATGGCGTCGTCGACGACGTGCACGGCCTCCTGCGCGCCGAGCTGCAGCCCGCGACGGACGGCGTCCGCGGCATCCGGGGGTCCGACGGTCAGGGCGACGACGGAACCGCCCGACTCCTCGACGAGCGCGATGGCTGCCTCGAGGGCGTTCTCGTCGAGCTCGTTGATCGTGCCGTCACCTCCGTCCCGCACCACACGGCGGTCGGGCCCCAGGGCCCGTTCCGACTGGATGTCCGGGACATGCTTCACGCACACGACGATCCTCACCCGCGGAAGGCTACCCGCCGCGGCGGGTCGACCCGACGTCCGTGTCGCCTGCCGGAAACACGTCGGTAGCGCGGGAGCCCCCACAATGTCGGGGTGACCTCGCCCTACTCGCGCCGGCGCCCTCCTCGCTTGGGCGTGCACGTGACCGACCAGGGTGTGGACGTCGCCGTCTACGCCGCCCACGCCACCGCCGTCGACCTGTGCCTGCTCGACGGGTCCACGGAGCGACGAGTCCGGCTCGACGGCCCGGTGCACGGCGTGTTCAGCGCGAGCGTTCCCGACGTGACCGCCGGTCAGCGGTACGGGTTCCGCGCCTACGGACCCTGGGAACCCGCGGCCGGCCACCGCTACAACCCGGCCAAGCTGCTCGTCGACCCGTATGCCCGCGGCCTCGTGGGCGAGCTCGGGTACGGCCCGCACACCTACGGGCACGTCGTGGACGACGACCTCGCGGGCGACCCGTACGGTCCGGCGAGCACGCTCGACTCCGCCGACTTCGTGCCGCACTCGGTGGTCGTCGACACCCGGGACCTGTCCAGCCCCGACCCGTCGACGAACCGGCCGTGGGTGCCGTGGTCGCGCACCGTCGTCTACGAGGCGCACGTTCGGGGGCTGACCCTCCTGCACGACAAGCTGCCGGCCGAGCTGCGCGGCACCTACGCGGGCCTTGCACACCCGGCTGTGATCGACCACCTGCGCGGGCTGGGCATCACCGCGATCGAGCTGCTGCCCATCCACGCGTTCGCCTCGGAACCACACCTGGTCGAGAAGGGGCTGACCAACTACTGGGGCTACAGCACGCTCGGGTTCTTCGCCCCGCACGCGGCCTACGCCACCGAGGCCGCCCGCGCGGCCGGGCCGGCGGCGGTGCTGGACGAGCTGCGCACGGCGATCCACGCGCTGCACGAGGCGGGCCTCGAGGTGCTGCTCGACGTGGTCTACAACCACACGTGCGAGGGCGGCCTGCCCGGCCAGCACATCTCGTGGCGCGGCCTGGACAGCGCCTCCTACTACGCCCACAACGGCGGCGCGCCGGCCTCGCTCGACGACGTGACCGGCACGGGCAACACGCTCGACTTCCGGCGGGCCGAGGTGGTGCGCATGACGCTCGACTCGCTGCGGTACTGGGCTGACGTCGTGGGCGTCGACGGGTTCCGGTTCGACCTGGCCGTGACCCTGGGCCGCGACGGCAGCGGCTTCTCCCCCGACCACCCGGCACTCGTGGCCATGTCGACCGAGCCGAGCCTGCACGGCCTCAAGCTCGTCGCCGAACCGTGGGACGTGGGACCCGGCGGCTGGCGCACCGGCCAGTTCCCGGAGCCGTTCGGCGAGTGGAACGACCGGTTCCGCAACGCGGTGCGCTCCTTCTGGCTCGCCGACGCCGCCCGGGCCGCGCACGGTCTGCCCGGGTCACCGCGTGCGCGACCTGGCCACGCGCCTGTCGGGTTCGGTCGACCTGTTCGGGCACAGCGACCCGCCCCTGAGCCGCGGCCCGATCGCGTCGGTCAACTACGTCACCGCGCACGACGGCTTCACCCTGGCCGACCTGGTCGCCTACGACCACAAGCACAACGCGGCCAACGGAGAGCACAACCGGGACGGGTCCGACGACAACCGCTCGTGGAACCACGGCACCGAGGGACCGGTCGACCGGGAGTCGCCCGCGGCCGACATCGTGCCCCTGCGCCGCCGGTCCATCCGCAACCTGTTCGCCACCCTGGTGCTCTCCGCGGGTGTGCCCATGATCACGGCGGGCGACGAGATGGGGCGCTCGCAGCAGGGGAACAACAACGCCTACTGCCAGGACTCCGAGATCTCCTGGATGCGCTGGGACCTCACGCCCTGGCGCAAGGACCTGCTCGCGACGGCCCGGTGGCTGCTGGCGCTGCGTCGAGACCATCCCGCGCTGCGGGCCGAGGAGTTCTACTCCGGCCGACCGTCGACGCCCGCCAAGCGGCCCGACCTCGCCTGGTACGACGCACTGGGCAACGCGTTCGACCACGACCGGTGGCACGACTCGACCGTCCGCACGCTGCAGATGGTCCGCACGGCGCCGGCGCCCGTCCAGGACACCGTGCTGCTCGTGATCAACGGGTCGCTCGACGCGATGCACCTCGTGCTGGCCGACGATCACGGCGGGCGCTGGCGCCTGGCCTGGGACTCGGTCTGGGAGCACCCGAGCGAGGCGAGCACCGCCGCGATCGAGGGCGGCCTGCACGCCGAGCCGGGTGAGGCGACGGTGATCGAACCGATGAGCATGCGGGTGTACGTGCTCGCGTGAGGCACTAGTTGGACGGTTGTCCAAGGACGTACGGTACGAGGCATGAACAACACCGTCGTTGTCGTCGGCGCGGGCCTGGCCGGGCTCGTCGCCACCGCCGAGCTGGTCGCCGCCGGACGCCACGTCACGCTGCTGGACGCCGAGAACAGCGCGAGCCTGGGCGGCCAGGCGTACTGGTCGTTCGGCGGCTTGTTCCTCGTCGACTCCCCCGAACAACGCCGTCTGGGCGTCAAGGACTCCGCGGAGCTGGCGCTCGCGGACTGGTTCGGGTCCGCGCAGTTCGGCGAGGGCGACCGCTGGGGCCGGGCGTGGGCCGAGGGCTTCGTGTCCTTCGCCGCGGGAGACCTGCGCCCATGGCTCGCGGGGCAGGGCGTGCGCTGGTTCCCGCTCGTCCAGTGGGCCGAGCGCGGGGGCTACGAGGCGGGCGGCCACGGCAACTCGGTCCCCCGCTTCCACGTCACGTGGGGCACCGGACCCGGCGTGCTCGAGCCGTTCGTCCGGGCGCTCCTCGACGCCCGCCGTGCGGGGCTCGTCGACGTGCGATTCCGGCACCGGGTCACCGGCCTGATCAGCACCGCTGGTGTGGTCACGGGCGTGCGCGGTGACGTGCTCGCCTCGGACGGCGTCGAGCGGGCGGTGCCGAGCAGCCGCACGGTCGTGCGCCCGTTCGAGATCAGCGGCGACGCGGTCGTGGTGGCGACCGGCGGCATCGGGGCCGACCACGCGCGGGTCCGCGCGACCTGGCCGGCGACCGCCGGTCCTCTGCCCGACCGCATGCTCTCCGGTGTCCCCGACCACGTCGACGGTTCCGGCATCGAGGCGGCCCGCGCGTCGGGCGCGGCCGTGGTGCACGAGGACCGCATGTGGCACTACCCCGAGGGAATCACCAACCACTCGCCGGTGTGGAGCAAGCACGGCATCCGCATCCTCGCCGGCCCGAGCAGCCTCTGGCTGGACGCGGACGGCAACCGGCTCCCGGCACCCCTGTTCCCGGGGTTCGACTCGCTCGGCGCGCTCCAGCACATCACCGCGCGCGCCGACGACCACTCGTGGTTCGTGCTCGACAAGACGATCCTCGGCAGCGAGTTCGCCCTGTCCGGCTCCGAGCAGAACCCCGACCTGACCGGCAAGGACCTGCGGCTGCTGCTCGAACGCGTCAAGCCGGGCGCCGTCGGACCCGTCGAGGCGTTCGCGGAGAAGTCACCCGAGTTCCTGTTCGCGGACACGCCCGCCGAGCTCGCCGCGAAGATGAACGCGCTGTCGGGGACGGACCGGATCGACGCCGCCGCCCTGGAGCAGACGATCGCCGCGCGCGACCAGCAGGTCGCCACCGGGTCTGGGCAAGGACCCGCAGGTCGTCGCGACGGCCATGGCACGCCGGTTCGTCGTCGACCGGCTGATCCGCGTGGCCAAGCCGCACGCTCTGCTCGACCCGGCGCACGGCCCCCTGCTCGCGGTGCGCCTGTCCGTGCTCACGCGCAAGACGCTGGGCGGCCTGCACACCGACCTCGAGGGACGGGTCCTGCGCCCCGACGGCGAGGTGCTGCCCGGGCTGTGGGCCGTCGGGCGAGGCGGCGGGGTTCGGCGGCGGCGGCGTGCACGGCCACCGCGCGCTGGAGGGCACGTTCCTGGGCGGCTGCCTGTTCACGGGACGGACCACCGGCCGCGCCGTGGCGGCCCAGCTCCGCTGACCGCACGCACCCCTCCCCCGCCCACCCGCCCCCGCTACCCACCCAAGATTCAGAGTGTCTGCCGACGAAAAGCCGGTGAACTCCCTGAATCCGGCGGGCACGGCTGAAACGTGCCTCGGCACGCATCCCAGATTGCGCCTCCAGATGCCCGCGACCTGGACCTACGGCTAGGTTCGGGACTGTGACGACTCCTGCTCAGCCCGCCGCCAGCTCGACGAGCGTGACCGTCGGCCGCATCCCCGTCGTGGACGTCTCACCCGTCGCCGAGGCCGGCCGCTTCCCGGCCAAGGCCGTCGTCGGCGAGGCCGTGCCCGTCCGGGCGACGGTCTTCCGCGAGGGACACGACGCCGCCGGCGCGACCGCGGTCCTCACCGACCCGTCAGGCGTCGACCGTGCGAGCGTGCGGATGGTCGACATCGCGCCCGGCCTGGACCGGTTCGAGGCGCGCGTGGTCCCGACGAGCACCGGCACCTGGACGTTCCGCGTCGAGGGCTGGTCCGACCCCTACGGCACGTGGGCGCACGACGCGTCGATCAAGGTCGAGGCCGGGGTCGACGTCGAGCTCATGCTCACCGAGGGTGCGCTGCTGCTCGAGAAGGCGGCCCGGCGCAAGGGCACCAAGGGCATCCAGCCGGTGCTGCTCGACGCCGTCCTCGGCCTGCGCGACCACACCCGTCCGCCCGGGGACCGGCTCGCCGCCGGGCTGTCCCCGGCGGTGCGCTCCGCCCTGGACGCGCACCCGATCCGGGAGTCGGTCAGCCGTTCGCCGTCGTACCCGTTGGTCGTCGACCGGCCCCTCGCGCTGGCGGGCTCCTGGTACGAGTTCTTCCCGCGCTCGGCCGGCGCCACGTACGACTACGACACCGACACCTGGACCACCGGCACGCTGCGGACCGCCGCGCTCGACCTGCCGCGGATCGCCGGCATGGGGTTCGACGTGGTGTACCTGACGCCGGTGCACCCCATCGGCACGACCTTCCGCAAGGGTCGCAACAACTCCCTGAACGCCGAGCCGGGCGACCCCGGCTCGCCGTACGCGATCGGCTCGAAGGACGGCGGGCACGACGCGATCGAGCCGTCGCTCGGCACGTTCGCCGACTTCGACGCCTTCGTGGCCGACGCCCGCGCGCTCGGCATGGAGGTCGCCCTCGACATCGCCCTGCAGTGCTCGCCGGACCACCCGTGGGTCACCACCCACCCCGAGTGGTTCACGACGCGCGCCGACGGCACGATCGCGTACGCCGAGAACCCGCCGAAGAAGTACCAGGACATCTACCCGCTCAACTTCGACAACGACCCCGAGGGCATCTACCGGGAGATCCGTCGGGTCCTGCAGGTGTGGATCGACCACGGCGTGACCCTGTTCCGGGTGGACAACCCGCACACCAAGCCGCTCGACTTCTGGCAGCGGATCCTGGCCTCGGTCCGGGCCGCGCACCCGGACGTCATCTTCCTGTCCGAGGCGTTCACCCGGCCCGCCATGATGCAGACGCTGGCCAAGATCGGCTTCCACCAGTCGTACACGTACTTCACCTGGCGCAACACGAAGGCCGAGCTGGTCGAGTACCTCGCCGAGGTCTCCGGCGAGCAGGGCTCGTGGATGCGGCCCTCGTTCTGGCCGACCACCCACGACATCCTGCCGCCGTACCTGCAGGCCACGGGCGTGCGGGGGTTCGCGGTGCGCGCCGTCCTGGCGGCCCTCGGCGCGCCGACCTGGGGCATCTACTCGGGCTACGAGCTGGTCGAGAACATCCCCCGCCCGGGTGTCGACGAGCAGATCGACAACGAGAAGTACGAGTTCAAGCCGCGGGTCTGGGGCGTCGCCGACGGCATCGGAATCAACCTGCTCCTCGGTCGCCTGAACGAGATCCGGCGCAACCACCCGGCCCTGCGCCAGCTGCGCAACCTCCACATCCACCCCACGTCCGACGACGCTCTCGTGGCGTTCTCCCGGCACCTGGCGGCGGAGAACTCGCCGACGGGACGTGCCGACACGATCCTCGTGATCGTCAACCTCGACACCGCGGGTGCACGGGAGGGCTGGGTCGACCTGGACCTCGGCGCGCTCGGCCTCGACCCGGGGCGCCCGGTGCTCGCCCACGACGTCCTGTCCGACGAGGCGTACGAGTGGTCGTCGCCCGCGTACGTCCGCCTCGACCCGTCCGTCCGGGCCGCGCACGTGATCCGCCTGGTGAACCTCTGATGGACGTCGGCCGACACCCCCGCGAGCCTGCGCCCACGACGGCGCAGCTGTCCCTGCCCGGCCTGCGCAAGCCGACCGTGCCCACGACCGACGCGCCGGGGCTCGTCGACGACCCCGAGTGGTACCGCACCGCGGTGTTCTACGAGGTCATGCTCCGCACGTTCGCCGACTCCTCCGGCGCGGGCAGCGGCGACCTGCGGGGGCTCATCGAGCGACTGGACTACCTGCAGTGGCTCGGCATCGACTGCCTGTGGCTGCCGCCGTTCTACCCGAGCCCGCTGCGCGACGGCGGCTACGACGTCGCCGACTACACCGCGATCGCCGGCCAGTACGGCACCATGGCCGACTTCACCGAGCTGATCGACGAGGTGCACGCCCGCGGGATGCGGATCGTCGTCGACCTCGTCATGAACCACACCAGCGACCAGCACCCCTGGTTCCAGGCGTCCCGCTCCGACCCCGAGGGTCCGTACGGCGACTTCTACGTGTGGTCCGACGACAACACCCGCTACCAGGACGCGCGGATCATCTTCGTCGACACCGAGACGTCGAACTGGACCTTCGACCCCATCCGTCGGCAGTACTTCTGGCACCGGTTCTTCGGCCACCAGCCCGACCTGAACTTCGAGAACCCGCGGGTGGTCGAGGCGATGCTCGACGTCGGCCGGTTCTGGCTCGGCATCGGCGTGGACGGGTTCCGGCTCGACGCCGTGCCCGTACCTGTTCGAGGCGGAGGGCACCAACTGCGAGAACCTGCCCGAGACCCACGCGTTCCTGCGCAAGGTCCGCCGCATGCTCGACGACGAGTTCCCCGGTCGGATCATGCTCGCCGAGGCCAACCAGTGGCCCGAGGACGTGGTGCACTACTTCGGCACCGAAGAGGAGCCTGAGTGCCACATGTGCTTCCACTTCCCGGTGATGCCGCGCATCTACTACGGCATCCGGGACCAGCGGGCCACGCAGATCATCGACATCCTGGCCGACACCCCGCCGATCCCGAAGAACGGTGCGCAGTGGAGCACGTTCCTGCGCAACCACGACGAGCTGACCCTCGAGATGGTCTCCACCGAGGAGCGGGCCTCGATGTACGGCTGGTACGCGCCGGACTCCCGGATGCGCGCCAACGTCGGCATCCGGCGGCGGCTGGCTCCCCTGCTCGACAACTCCCGCAAGGAGATCGAGCTCGCGCACGCGCTGCTGCTGTCCCTGCCCGGTAGCCCGTGCCTCTACTACGGCGACGAGATCGGCATGGGCGACAACATCTGGCTGCCCGACCGCGACGCGGTGCGTACCCCGATGCAGTGGACGCCGGACCGCAACGCCGGCTTCAGCACCGCCGACCCGGGCAAGCTCTATCTCCCGCTCGTCCAGTCGCTCGTGCACCACTACAGCCACACCAACGTCGAGGCGCAGCTCGCCCAGCCCACGTCGCTGCTGCACTGGGTGCGAGGCATGCTCACGGTCCGGCGCCAGCACCCCGCGCTCGGCGCCGGTGAGTTCGAGGTGCTGACCAGCGACAACGACTCCGTGCTGGCGTTCTGTCGACGCACGTCGTCGGAGACCCTGCTCGTGGTCGCCAACATGGCCTCGACCGCGCGTGCCGCCACGATCCACCTGCCCGGCAAGGAGGGGTGGGCCGTGCACGACGTGTTCGGTGGCGCGGACTTCCTGCCGATCGGGCGCGACGGGACCGCGTCCTTCACGCTGGGGTCACGCGACTTCTACTGGCTGGAGCTGACCGCCCCGTGACGCTGACCGCCCGCACCTCTCCCGACGACGCCCGCCTGCTGGAGGTGCTGCGGGAGTGGTTGCCCGGGCGGCGGTGGTTCCCGGCCAAGGGCGTGCCCGCGGAGCTGTCCGTGGTCGGCGGAATCGACCTGGCCGACGACGTCCGCATCCTCCTGGTGCGGGTCCACGCGGGCTCGATCGACGTGGTGCTCCAGGTGCCGCTCGTCTTCGCCGACGACGGCGACGTCGTCGGCTCGATCGACGGCCGCCCGGTCAGCGACGGCGCCGCCCACCCGGCCTTCCTGACGGCCTGGCTCGCCGCCGCCGACGGCCCCGGGGGCACCTTCGATGTGTCCACCGCGCGGATGATCACCGGCGAGCAGTCCAACACCTCGGTCATCCTCGGCGACGGCATCCTCAAGGTCCTGCGTGCCGTGGCGCCCGGCGAGAACCCGGACGTCGACGTGCCGCGGCACCTGGTGGCCGCGGGCTGGCCCAACGTCCCGGCTCCCCTGGCGTGGCTGCAGGCGACCTGGCCCGGCGCGGACGGGCCGGGCTACCTCGGGGTGCTCGCGGCGTTCGTCGACGAGGCCGAGGACGGCTTCGAGCTGGCCTGCGAGCTCGCCGGCCGCGGCGAGTCGTTCGTCGGCCCCGCCACCGACCTGGGCGCCGTCACGCGCGGGATGCACGAGGCGCTCGTGACGTCCTACGGCGTGACTCCGTCGGGCACCGAGGACGTGGCGCGGGCCGTGGAGAACCGCTTCTCGTGGGCGCTGTCCGCGGTGCCCTCCCTGACCCGCTTCGCCGACGGGGTCGCGGCGGTCGTCGCCGAGGTCCGCGCCCTGCCGTCGGTGCCGCCCCGGCAGCGCGTGCACGGCGACCTGCACCTGGGCCAGGTGCTGCGCTCGCACGACACCTGGTTCATCACGGACTTCGAGGGCGAGCCGCTCGCGCCGCTGGACCAACGCACGAAGCCCGACCTCGCCGTGCGCGACGTGGCCGGGCTGCTGCGCTCGATCGACTACGCGGCGGCCGTCGGCGGGCTGACGGGCCCGGAGGCCGCCCGCTGGACCGCCGAGGCTCGCGACGGCCTGCTCGCCGGGTACGGGCTCGACGAGCACGCGACGCTCGTCCGCGCGCTCGAGCTGGACAAGACGCTCTACGAGGCCGTGTACGAGTCCCGCAACCGCCCGGACTGGCTGCCGATCGCGGTCGCGGGGCTCGAGCGCTTGACGGCCTGAGCCAGGCTCACCTCTCCGCCGGGATCATCACCGGCATCGGCACCTCCACGGGATAACGCACCTCGCCGGGCTCGCGCCGGCGCACGACGACCGCGTCGAGCTCGGGCCGGGCCGCGACCCCACGCAGACCCTCGATGACGAGGCCGTCGACGTCGATCGCCTCGACCGCGTGCGCGAATTGCTCGTCGGTCCCCGCCCAGACCACCTCGCAGTTGCGCAGCGTCACGTCGGTGGCGGTGTCGATGTGGAAGCCCGAGGTGGGGTGCGCGTAGACCTGCGGGCCGTCGGTCGTGGGGCGCCGGTCGTACTCGCCGGCCGGCCAGCTCGACCAGCGGTCCAGCTCGATCCGCACGCCCTCGAGCACGACGCCCTCGATCAGTCCCGGGGCGTCGGAGCCGATGTACACGCTGTTCTCGGCGCGCGCCAGGATGTTGCGGAACCGCACGTTGCGCAGTCGTCCGACCGCGTCGTGCCAGGCGCCGACGTTGACGTAGATCGGTTCGCCGTGCCCCCACCAGCCGCCGGCGAAGTGCCGGGTCTCCACGATGCAGTCGGAGAACAGGATGTTCTCGAAGTCGCCGTCCTGGCCGAGGTTGACGGCCAGGCCGCGGTGCGAGGACCGGATGACGCAGTTCGACACGATGACGTTGCGGATGTCCGCCACGGCGTCGACACCTACGACCACCGCGCTCGACGTCGACTGCAGCGTGCAGTTCGTGATGACGATGTCGGACGTGATCCCGTACTCGGGGAACTCCTCGCAGGTCTTCAGCGAGATGGCGTCGTCGCCCGAGGAGATCTCGCAGTCGCTGATCCGCACGCGGCGGCAGCGGTCCAGGTCGATCCCGTCGGCGTTCGGGTACTTCAGGTCCGTGTCGATGGTCACGCCGTGGATGAGCACGTCCTCGCAGCCGCTCAGCCGCACGCACCAGAGGGCCGCGTCCTCGATCCGCACGTCCCGGATCACCAGGCGGTCGCAGCCCATGAGGAAGATCGTGAACGGGCGCTGGTTCGGGCAGCGGTAGATGGTGCCCAGGTCCTCGCGGATGAAGTGCCGGCCGGCGCCGTTGATCGTGCCCGCGCCGGTGATCGCGATGTTCGTCGCGTCCCGGGCGGTGATGAGCATGAGCGCGGCGTCGTTCTCGTCGTCGACCACGCCGCCGGACAGGGCCCCGACCTCGAGCCTTGCCGTGTAGTCGGCCACGTCGCCGCTGCCGGCCAGGGTCGCGCCGCGCTCGACGTGCAGCTCGACGTTCGACCGGAGCTCGATCGAGCCCGTCAGGAAGGTCGCGCCGGCCGGGACCAGGACGGTCCCCCCGCCCGCGCCGTGGCAGGCGTCGATCGCCGACTGGATCGCGGCCGCGTCGTTGGTCGCGCCGTCACCGACGGCGCCGTGCTCGCGGATGTCGACAATGGGCATGGCAATGGCCTCTTCCTCGAGGTGTGGGTGGTGAAGCGATCGAAGGTGCAGGTCAGGACAGCCGGGCCATGGCGCCGGCGGTGCGTGGGAAGGCGTTCCGCGGAGCGAGCTCGCTCTGCAGCACGAGTGCGGCCGCGCCGATGGCGGCCGCTTCGGAGGCGTGCGGGGAGATCACGACGTCGACCGGGTGGATCGCCCGGCCGAAGAACGTGCGGTCCAGGTGCTCACGGATGATCGGGACGTACAACGAGCCCGCGAGCGCGAACGAGGGTCCGGTCAGCACGATCTGGTCGACGTCGAGGATGTTGGCGAGCGTCTGGGCGGCGACCGCGAAGTACTGCGCGGACCTGAGCAGCAGGTCTCGCTCCGGCCCGTCCTCACGCACCGCGGCCCGGGCGACCGCGGCGAAGTCCTCCGCGACGCCCACCTCCGGCAGGTGGAGGCCCGCCGCCCGCGCCGCCGCGGCGATCGCCGCCGGGCCGGCCAGCACCTCGAGACAGCCGACGTTCCCGCACCAGCAGAGGGGGCCGTCGACGTCGAGACAGATGTGCCCGATCTCGCCGGTGTTTCCGCTGGCGCCCCGGAAGACTCCGCCGTTCGCGATGACGCCTGACCCGATGCCGGTGCCCATGTAGAGCGCGGCGAAGCAGCCGGACGCGTCGATCTGCCCGCCCCAGTACTCGCCGACCGCCGCCGCCGTGGCGTCGTTCTCGAGCACCACCGGCAGGCCGACCGCGACCTGCAGTGCGTCGGCGAGCGGGAACCCCGTCCATGCCTCCATGACCGGTGGCGTCAGCACCCTGCTGCCGGACGCCTGGGTGACGGGGCCGGGCGAGACGACGCCGAGACCGAGGATCCGGTCGCGGTCGATGCCCGCCTGCGACACCAGCGTGCGCACCTCCGAGGCCACCCGCTCGACCACGGCGGCCGGGGCGTCCGCCCCCGCGCCGGGCCGCCGCCAGCGACTGACGACGGCGCCGCCCAGGTCGGCGATGACGTAGGTGATCCCGCCGTCGTCCAGGTGCACGCCCACGGCATACCGCGCCTCGGGTTCGAGCGAGAGCAGCACGGCGGGCTTGCCGCCGGTCGACTCGGCCCGACCGACCTCCACCACCAGACCGTCGTCGATCAGCCGACGCACGACGGTGGACACGGTGGCCCCCGTGAGCCCGGTCTCGCGCGCCAGGTCGACGCGACTGATCTGCCCGGCCGCCCGGATCACGTCGAGCAGCGCAGCACGACTGGTCGCATGCGGAGTACCCGCACCGGCGGGGTAGCTCACAGGTCCTCCTGATCTCCGCGTCGCCCCGTGACGGGGGAGCACGGGTCCTACGGTAACGGTTCAGTCTCGGTCGGCGTGGGCGAATCGTCTCCCGCTTGACTTACTTTATTCACCTATCTAAGAATGTAGCAAGGAGCAGGGCCGCACTCCCCGGAGCCCTCCCCACAAGTCGCCGACACACAGCAGTGTCGGCCGGTCGAGAGGAACATCGATGTCCCCCACCCGACGCAGGCAGCTCGTGGCCGCAGCGGCCGCCGCCTCCCTCATCGCCCTCACTGCCGCCTGCTCGAGCGGGTCCGGCAGCGACGACGCATCCGCCGACAGCGGCGCCCCCTCCGGCGACATCACGGTCCTGACCAACCGGACGGACCTCGTCGACACGACCTTCCAGGACTACAAGAAGACGTTCGAGGCGAAGTACCCCGACGTCAAGGTCACGTTCGAGGCGATCACCGACTACGACGGTGAGGTCAAGACGCGGATGAACACCGACGACTACGGCGACGTGCTCAACATCCCGACCGGCGTGGCCGCCTCCGACCTCTCGTCGTTCTTCGACCCCCTGGGCACCACGGAGGACATGGGCAAGAAGTACCGCTTCGTCAACGAGCAGGCGAGCGACGGCAACGTCTACGGCCTGGCGACGTTCGGCAACGCGAACGGCATCGTCTACAACAAGAAGGTCTTCCGCGACGCCGGCATCACCGCCGAGCCCACGTCGACCAAGGAGTTCATGGCGGCCCTGGAGGCCATCAAGGCCAAGGGCGACGCCGTGCCGATGTACACGAACTACAAGGACGGCTGGCCGCTGACCTGGCCGCAGGGCCTCATGGGTGCGTACTCGGGCGACACGGAGGCCCTGGTCAAGATGGCCAAGGAGAAGGCGCCGTGGACCGAGGGCCAGGAGAAGTACGAGGTCGACTCGCTGCTCTACGACGTCGCCGCGGCGGGCCTCATCGAGGACGACCCCACGACGACCAACTGGGAGGACTCCAAGAACCTCCTGGCCACCGGCCAGATCGGCACCATGGTGCTGGGCTCCTGGGCGGTCCCGCAGATGCAGGACGCGGCCAAGACCGCCGGCACCGACCCCGCGGACATCGGCTTCATGCCGGCACCCGTCGAGGTCGACGGCGCGCTGCACTCCCCGGTCGGCGGTGACCTCAAGGTCGCGATCAACACGCACTCCAAGCACAAGGCCGCGGCGCGCGCCTGGATCGACTGGTTCGTGGACGACTCGGGCTTCTACGAGGTCGCGGGCGGCCTGCCGACCGTCAAGACGCAGCCGGCCTCACAGAACCTCAAGGACTTCGAGGCCACGGGCGTGAAGTACATCGAGATGACGCCGTCGCCCGAGCTGTCCGAGGTCAGCAAGGACAGCGAGGTCGGCATCGACCAGCCCGACTACTACCGCGAGCTCATCGACGCCGCCCGCGGCGCCTCGGGCAAGACCAAGGACGAGATCTTCAAGGACCTCAACTCGAAGTGGGCCAACGGAGTCGCAGCCGTCGGCTGACGCAACGCCCGGGCGGCGCGTTGCGCCACGCGCCGCCCGGACCCTCCCCTACCGTCGGTCCGACCGAGGAGTCCCCCATGTCCGGCATCAGCCCGGCCGTCGACGCATCGACGGTGACCAAGAGTCGCCGCGGGATCGTGCTCAAGCTGCGCCAGGATCGCTCCCGCGCGACGACGCGCGGCTGGAAGGCGACGCCCGTGGCTGTTCCTGGCCGTCCCGATCCTGTTCCTGGTGACGTTCACGTACATCCCCGTGCTGAACATGTTCTGGTACTCCGTCACGGACTGGAACGGCCTGAGCAAGACCAAGGACTTCGTCGGGATCGACAACTACGTCACGTTCTTCACCCGACCCGAGCTGTACCGGGTGTTCATCGTCAGCCTGTACTACTTCGTCGGCTCGTTCGTGCAGATCGCACTCGCCCTGTACTTCGCGACGGTCCTGTCGTTCGCCACGAGGTTCAAGAACCTGTTCAAGGGGATCCTGTTCTTCCCCAACCTGATCAACGGCGTCGCGGTCTCGTTCGTCTTCCTGTACTTCTTCCGCCCGGGCGGCACCCTCGACTCGCTGCTCAACGTGATCGGCATCGGCTCGACGCCGCAGTGGCTCGGCAACCCCGACATCGTCAACTTCTCGTTGGCCAGCACGTCGGTCTGGCGGTACATGGGACTGAACTTCATCCTCTTCCTCGGCGCGATCCAGTCGATCCCGAGCGGGATCTACGAGGCGGCCGAGCTGGACGGCGCCAATCGCTGGCACATGTTCCGGCACATCATCGCGCCGGGCATCAAGCCCATCATCAGCCTGTCGTTCATCCTCGCGATCGCGGGCAGCCTCGGGGTCTTCGAGATCCCGTTCATCATGCTCGACGGCGCGAACGGGTCCGCCACCTTCGTCATCCAGACGATCAAGACGGCGTTCAACTTCAACAAGGTCGGCCTCGCCTCGGCCATGGCCGTGATCCTGCTGATCCTCATCCTGCTCGTCACGTGGCTGCAACGCGTGCTCGTGCCCGACGACAAGGTGGACCTGACATGAGAAGGGCCCTCGCCGGGACCGGCAAGTACACCAGCCTCGTCATCGCGTGCTTCGTCGCGCTCGTCCCCCTCGTCGTCATCCTCATCACGTCGCTGAAGACGGCGAAGGACTACGCGACGAGCGGGCCGCTGGACCTGCCGACGCACGTGACGTTCGCCAACTTCGGCACGGCGTTCACCAAGGCGGACATGGGCACGGCCTTCGTGAACACGACGATCATCCTGGTCATCTCGATCGTCGGGACGATCATCATCGGCACGATGGCCGCCTACGCGATCGACCGGTTCGAGTTCCGGTTCAAGAAGGTCATCGTGGCGCTGTTCCTGCTGGCCACGCTGGTCCCCGCCGTGACCACCCAGGTGGCCACGTTCCAGGTGGTCAACACCCTCGGGCTCTACAACACCCGGCTCGCGCCGATCGCCCTGTTCATGGGCACCGACATCGTGTCGATCTACATCTTCGTGCAGTTCATGCGCTCGATCCCGGTGTCGCTGGACGAGGCCGCGACGCTCGACGGCGCGAACCACTTCACCATCTACCGCCGCGTGATCTTCCCGCTGCTGAAGCCGGCGATCGCCACCGTCATCATCATCAAGGGCATCGCCATCTACAACGAGTTCTACATCCCGTTCCTCTACATGCCGTCCCGAGATCTGGGCGTCATCTCGACGTCGCTGTTCCGGTTCAAGGGACCGTTCGGGACGCAGTGGGAAATCCTGTCGGCCGGCGCGATCATCGTGATCGTCCCGACGCTGATCGTCTTCCTGCTGCTGCAGCGCTTCATCTACAACGGCCTGTCCGCCGGCGCGGTCAAGTAGCTCGTCCCTCGTCCAGATCAGCTAGGAGCTTGTTCCCCATGTACACCCACACCCTCGACCAGGGTTGGACGCTGCGCGCAGTGGCCGGTCCCGTGCCCGAGAGCATCGCCGGCACGGTCGTGCCCGCCGTCGTCCCCGGCACCGTGCACACCGACCTGCTGGCCGCCGGCCTGATCGTCGACCCCTACGTCGACCTGGCCGAGGCCGAGCTCGCCTGGATGCACCGCGTCGACTGGCGGTACGAGCGTCCGCTGACGCTCGAGCCGGCCGCCGACGACGAGCGGGTCGACCTGGTCCTGGAGGGCCTGGACACGGTCGCGACGATCACGCTCGGCGGTGTCGAGGTGGCCCGCACCGCGAACATGCACCGCACCTACCGGTTCGACGTCCGCGCCCTGGCGACGGGCGAGACCACCCTCGCGGTCGACTTCGCCAGCGCGCTGACGCACGCCGAGCGGGAGGCCGCAGCGCATCGGCGGCCGCCCCGGCGCCTATCCGGCACCGCTGAACATGGTCCGCAAGATGGCGTGCAGCTTCGGCTGGGACTGGGGGCCCGACCTGCAGACCGCCGGCCTCTGGAAGCCGGCGAGCATCCAGCGCTGGCGCACCGCGCGGCTGGCCGCCGTCCGCCCGCTCGTCACCGTCACCGGCGGCGACGCGACCGTCTCGGTGCACGTCGACGTCGAGCGTTCGGGCCTGCAGGACGTGGAATCGGCCCTCGACCTGCGCGTCCGCGTGGGCGACGCGACGGTCACCGGCACCGTGGCCCCAGGAAGCACCACCGCAGTGCTCGAGGTGCGGATCCCCGACGCCGACCTCTGGTGGCCGGTCACCCACGGCGCGCAGCCGCTCTACGAGGCCGACGTGGAGCTCACGGTCGGCGAGGAGCGCCTCGACAGCTGGCACCGCCGCATCGGCCTGCGCACGGTCGAGCTGGACACGTCGCGCCGACGAGTTCGGCTCGGCCTTCGTCCTGCGGATCAACGGCGAGCCGGTGTTCGCGCGCGGCGCCAACTGGATCCCCGACGACCACCTGCTGACCCGCATCACCCGCGAGCGCCTGGAGCGCCGGATCGGCCAGGCCGTGGGGGCGAACCTCAACCTCCTGCGCGTCTGGGGCGGCGGCGTCTACGAGTCCGAGGACTTCTACGACGTCTGCGACGAGGCCGGGATCCTCGTCTGGCAGGACTTCCCGCTGGCCTGCGCCGCGTACCCGGAGGAGGAGCCGCACCGCAGCGAGTTCGAGGCCGAGGCGCGCGAGCACGTGACCCGCCTGAGCGCGCACCCGTCGCTGGTGATCTGGAACGGCGGCAACGAGAACCTGTGGGGCTTCGAGGACTGGGGCTGGCAGGAGGACCTGGCCGGACGGCGTCACGTGGGGGGCCGGCTACTACCACGAGCTGTTCCCGTCGATCGTGGCCGAGCTCGACCCCACCCGGCCGTACACGCCGGGCAGCCCGTCCTCCCCCGCCGGGATCCACCCGAACGACCCGGACCACGGCACCCACCACGAGTGGGAGGTGTGGAACCGCATCGACTACACCGCCTACCGCAACGACATCCCCCGCTTCTGCTCGGAGTTCGGCTTCCAGGGGCCGCCCGCCTGGGCGACGCTCGAGCGTGCCGTCCGCAACGCCGACGGGGCGCCGCTGGCCAAGGAGGACGCCGGTCTTCCTGCTGCACCAGAAGGCCGAGGACGGCAACGGCAAGCTCGACCGGGGAATGGCTCCGCACCTCGGCGTGCCCGACGACTTCTCGGACTGGCACTGGGCCACCCAGCTCAACCAGGCCCGTGCGGTCGAGCACGCGATCACGCACTACCGCTCGTGGTGGCCGCGCACGGCCGGCGCGATCGTCTGGCAGCTCAACGACTGCTGGCCGGTCACGTCCTGGGCCGCCGTCGACGGCGACGAGCGGCGCAAGCCGCTGTGGCACGCCCTCCAGGCGTCGTTCGCCGACCGGATCCTGACCGTGCAGGAGCGCGACGGGGTCGAGGTCCTCGCGGTGGTCAACGACTCGGCGCACGCGTGGTCCGGCACCGTCGCGGTGCGTCGCGAGACGCTCGACGGCCGGCCGTTGGCCGACGCCGACTCCCCGTGGAGGTGCCGGCCCGGGGTGTCGCGCTGCTCGAGCTCCCCGCCGAGATCCGCACGCCCTCCGATGCCGCGGGCGAGGTCCTCGTGGCCGAGCTCGACGGCGTCCGGACAACCCACACCTGGGTGCCCGACATCGCCCTGAGACTGGACCCCGCGCCCCTCGACGTCGAGGTCGAGCCCATCGACACCGGGTACCTCGTCACCGTGACGGCGACGTCGCTCGCACGTGACATCACGCTCCTCGCGGACCGCCTCGACCCCGCCGCGACGGTGGACCTCGGCCTGGTGACCCTGCCTGCCGGGTCGACCGCGACCTTCCACGTGCGCACCGCGGTGCCCGACCTCGCGGACGCGTTGACGGCTCCGCCGGTCCTGCGCTCGGCCAACGAGGTCTCCCGATCGAGCGCCGACGCCCTCGCCGGATCGGCCCGGTGAGCGCGGAGCTGGACTCCGGCTGGACCCTGCGCCTGGTGGGCGGACCCGTCCCGGCCGGGCTTACCGGCCCGGATCCCCGCGACCGTTCCGGGCACCGTGCACACGGACCTGCTCGCGGCGGGTCTGATCCCGGACCCGTACGTCGGCCGCACACGAGGACGAGGTGCAGTGGATCGGCGAGTGCGATGTCCGCTACGAGACGTCGTTCGACGCCGACGCGTCCGGGCACGACCGCGTCGACCTCGTGCTCGACGGGCTGGACACGGTGTCCACGGTGACGGTGAACGGCACGGAAGTGGGCCGGACCAAGAACCAGCACCGGTCCTACCGGTTCGACGTGCGCGAGCTCCTGCACCCGACCGGCAACGCGCTCGTCGTCGACCTCGACGCCCCGCTGCGCGCTGCGCGCGAGTCGCAGGACCGGATCGGGGCCAAGCCGCTGGTCGGCGACGCGCTCCCCTACAACGCCCTGCGCAAGATGGCCTGCAACTTCGGTTGGGACTGGGGTCCCACCCTCACCACGTCGGGCATCTGGAAGCCGGTGCGTCTGCACGCGTGGTCCACCGCCCGTCTCGCCGAGGTCGTGCCCCTGGTCACCGTGCGACCCGACGGCACCGGCCACGTCGAGCTGCGCGTCGCGCTGGACCGCACCCGCGACGACGAGGTCACGCTCGACCTGGTCGTGACCGCACCGGACGGCTCGTCGCACGCGGCGAGCGCCTCGACCCGCGGCGACGCACTGGTGCTGCACCTCGACGTGCCCGACGTCGCGCTCTGGTGGCCGCGCGGCCACGGCGACCAGCCGCTGTACACCGCGACCGTCCACCTCTCGGCCGCGGGGAACGACCTCGGATCCTGGTCCCGGGCCCTCGGGTTCCGCACCGTCGAGGTCCGGATGACACCGGACCGGTACGGCACGCCGTTCGAGCTGCACGTCAACGGCCGGCCCGTCTGGGTCAAGGGTGCGAACTGGATCCCCGACGACTGCTTCCCCAGCAGAGTCACGGACGCGGACTACGCGCGCGGGGTGCGGGACGCGGTCGAGGCGGACATGAACATGCTGCGGGTCTGGGGCGGCGGCCTCTACGAGAGTGACGTCTTCTACGACCTGTGCGACCGCGCCGGCGTCCTGGTGTGGCAGGACTTCCTGTTCGCCTGCGCGATGTACTCCGAGGCGGACGAGATGTGGGCCGAGGTCGAGGCCGAGGCGCGGGAGAACGTCGCTCGTCTGGCCGCCCACCCCTCGTTGGTCGTCTGGAACGGGAGCAACGAGAACATCGAGGGGTACTTCCACTGGGGCTTCGCCGAGCGGATGGCCGACGGCGAGGCCTGGGGGCGCGGCTACTACGACGACCTGCTCCCGCGGATCCTCGCGGAGGTCGACCCGACGCGGGCGCACGCCTACCTCCCCTCGAGCCCGTACAACCCCGTCGACTACGGCGACCCTCGCGACCCGGACAACGGGCCGGTGCACAGCTGGAAGGTCTGGTTCAGCGAGGACTACCTGACCTACCGCGACGCGATCCCCCGCTTCGTCGCCGAGTTCGGGTTCCAGGCACCCGCGACGTGGTCCACCCTGGCACCGGCCGCCGCCGACGACGTGCTGGCGCCGGAGTCCCCCGGCATGGCCCAGCACCAGAAGGCGATCGACGGTGCGGGCAAGCTGTCCCGCGGATGGGCGCCGCACCTGCCCGACCCGACCTCGCTCGACGACTGGTGGTTCACGACCCAGCTGAACCAGGTGCGCGCGATCGGCTGCGCCGTCTCGCACTACCGGTCCCACTGGCCCCGGACGGCCGGTTACCTCGTGTGGCAGCTCAACGACTGCTGGCCTGCCGTGAGCTGGTCGGCGGTCGACTCTGCGGGTCGACGCAAGCCCCTCTGGTACGCACTTCGTGCGCTCAACGCTCCGCGCGTGCTGCTCCTGCAGCCGCGCGACGGCGTGCCCACCCTCGTCGCGAGCAACGACACGGACGAGCCGTGGTCCGGACGCCGTCACCGTGCGTCGGGTCGGGCTCGACGGGACCGAGCACGCGTCGGCCCGGGTGGAGGTCGACGTGCCCGCCCGCACCAACGCCACGGTGCGCCTGCCGGCGTCCGTGGCGGTCCCGGGTGACCCCACCGCTGAGCTCCTGGTCGCGTCGGCCGATGCACCGGACACCGCGCGGGCCTGGTGGTACTTCGTCGAGGATCTCGACCTCGACCTCGCGCCGCCGGCCCTGACCACCGCGGTGACCCGCGAACGGCGCGGCTACCAGGTGACCGTGACCGCCGAGTCCTTCCTCAAGGATCTGGCCCTGTTCCCCGACCGGCTCGACCCCGACGCGGTCGTCGACGACCTGCTGGTCACCCTCCTGCCCGGCGAGAGCCACACGTTCGTCGTGCGCTCGACGCAGCCGCTGGACCCGGCCGCGCTCGTCGACCGCCCCGTGCTGCACAGCGCCACCCACCTCGCCCATCCGATCGGAGCGCACGCGTGAAGATCCTCGGCCACCGGACCGAGCCGGACGGGGTGGTGCTGAGCACGTCGACGGGGCAGCTGAAGGTGCAGGCCCTCGGCCCGCAGGTGATGCGCGTGGTGTTCACGGCGCGTGAGGAGTTCGCCTCCGACGCCAGCCTCATGCTCGTCGACGGGCTGGCGCGGACCGCACCGATCCTCACCGCGGAGGACGGGTCGCTGGTCCTGGAGACACCACGCCTGCGCCTGGTCGTCGACACCGAGTCGGGCGCGTTCACCTGGACCGACGAGTACGGCACGCTCCTGGTCAGGGAGCCGCAGGACCTGGCGGACACCAAGCTCCTCGCCCCGGTCGACGTCCTGCGCACGATCGTCGACCCGGACGCGCAGATCAGCACCGTACGGGGCGCAGACGGCGAGCGGTCGACCGTCGTCGGCACCCGGACGGTGGTCGACCGGCAGGCCTACTCGACACGGCTGCGCCTCGAGCTCAGCGAGGGCGAGGCGATCTACGGGCTCGGCCAGCACGAGGAGGGGATCCTCAACTACCGCGGGCACCACCAGAACCTCTACCAGCAGAACATGAAGATCGTCGCCCCGGCGCTGGTCTCGAGCCGCGGCTGGGCCATGGTGTGGGACAGCCAGTCGCTCGCGGCATTCCACGACGACCAGGACGGCACCTACTTCTGGACGGACGTCGACGACGAGCTGGACGTGCTCATGATCGTCGGCCCCGAGCCCGACGACCTGGTCCGCGAGATCCGACGGCTCACCGGCGAGGCGCCGATGCTCCCGCGCTGGGCGTTCGGGTACGTCCAGTCGAAGGACCGCTACGTCGACGCCGCCGAGCTCCTGGACGTCGTCCGGGAGTTCCGCGCCCGCGGCCTGCCCCTGGACTGCATCGTGCAGGACTGGCAGCACTGGCCGGAGGGGTTGTGGGGGCAGAAGTCGTTCGACCCGAGCCGGTTCCCGGATCCGGCCGGCCTCGTCGACGAGCTGCACGGCCTCGGCGTCCGGCTCATGGTCTCGATCTGGCCGAACATGCACGGCGACGGCGACGACCGCCGCGACTTCGAGTCCCACGGTCAGCTGCTCGCGGACGCGTCGACCTATGACGCCTTCGACCCGGCAGCCCGGACACGGTACTGGCAGCAGGTGCGCGACGGCTACGCGCGGTTCGGCGTCGACGCGTTCTGGGCCGACTGCACCGAGCCGTTCGAGGCCGACTGGAAGGGCACGATGCAGCCCGAGCCTTGGCAACGCGTCGCGATCAACTCCGAGGAGCTCAAGAAGTACCTCGACCCGGAGCGGATCAACGCCTACTCGCTGCTCCACTCCCAGGGCCTGTACGAGGGGCACCGCGCCGACGTCCCCGACAAGCGCGCCTTCACCCTGACCCGGTCGGGGTTCATCGGGCAGCAGCGCTACTCCGCGGTCACGTGGTCCGGCGACCACTCGGCGACGTGGGGAACGCTGCGACGCCAGATCGCCGACGGGCTGAACCTCTGCCTCACCGGCACCCCGTACTGGTCGTTCGACATCGGCGCCTACTTCGTCACCCCCGCGCCCGACGGGATGTGGTTCTGGCGGGGACACTTCCCCGCCGGCGCCGACGACCTCGGGTACCGCGAGCTGTTCGTCCGCTGGCTGCAGATGGGGACGTTCATCCCGATCATGCGCGCGCACGGGCGCTGCACCCCGCGCGAGCCCTGGCGGTTCGGCGACGAGGGCGACGCGACGTACGACACCATCAAGGCGTTCCTCGAGCTGCGCATGCGTCTGCTGCCCTACCTGTACTCGCTCGCGGGATGGACGACGCACCGCGGCTACACGCCGATGCGCGCCCTGGTCTTCGACTTCCGGCACGACCGGGCGGTCTACGACGTCGACGACCAGTTCATGCTCGGCCCGGCCCTGCTCGTCTGCCCGGTGACCCATCCGATCCACTACGGGCCGGGATCGACGCCGCTGACCGGTACCGCGGCGACCCGCTCCGTGTACCTGCCGGCGGGCTGCGACTGGTACGACTTCTGGACCGGACGCCGGTATGACGGGGGCCAGCGCATCGAGGCTGCCGCGCCTCTCGAGCAGATCCCCGTGTTCGTGCGAGCCGGCTCCGTGCTGCCCCTCGGGCCCGTCGTGTCACACACCGGCGAGTCGTCGGAGGGACCCCTCGAGATTCGCGTGTACCCGGGAGCCGATGCCTCGTTCGACCTGTACGAGGACGCCGGTGACGGGTACGGCTACGAGCACGGTGAGTTCGCGGTCACGAACCTGGTATGGGACGACGCGTCGCAGCACCTCGCCGTCGGCGCCCCGGACGGCGGCTATCCCGGCATGCCGGCGGACCGGGACGTGCGTGTCGTGGTCGTCACCGAGCGCGACTCCTGACCGGCAGGATCGCGCGGATCTGCGGGCTGACCAGGCGAGTAGGCTCGGGCGCGTGACGCATCGAACCGAGGCCGTGGGACTTGTGCTCGCCCGCCCGGCACGGATGCTCGGGCTCGAGCCGTTCTTCGGCGAGCTGATGGGTGGCATCGAGGAGGGGCTCGCGGCGGACGGCCTCTCGCTGCTGTTCCACGCGGTCGCGGACCATGCCGCGGAGATCGCCGCCTATCGACGCTGGGCCGCGGGCTCGGTGGTCGATGCCGTCACGGTCGTCAACATCGTGACCGACGATCCCCGCCTGCCGGTGCTCGCCGAGCTCGGGATCCCGACCGTCGTGGTGGGCGGACCGCCCTCCGGGTCGCCCTTCTCGAACGTGTGGATCGACGACGCCCGCGCCATGCGGGACGCCGTCGGCTACCTCGTCGGCCTGGGCCACACGCACCTGGCCCGGGTCAGCGGTCCGGCGGCGCTCGCGCACACGCGGTCCCGCAGCGAGGCGTTCCTCGACGAGTGCGCGCGGTTCGAGGTGCGGTCGACCATCGTCGAGGGCGACTACACCGAAGAGTCCGGGCGTCGCGCCACCCGGACGCTCCTGGGCCGTCCCGGGGCACCCTCGGCCATCGTCTACGACAACGACGTCATGGCGGCCGCGGGGCTCGGGGTCGCCGTCGAGATGGGCGTGCCCGTACCCGATCGACTCTCGATGCTCGCCTGGGACGACTCGGCCCTGTGCCGGCTCGCCAACCCGTCGCTGTCGTCGATGACGCTCGATGTGCACGGGATGGGACTGCAGGTCGCTGCCTGCCTGCTCAACCTGCTGGCGGGCGGACCGGTGACCGCGTACATGGCCCCCCTGCCGCGCCTGTCCGCACGCGAGTCGACGGGCCGAGCCTCCCGCGTCGAGCCACCCACGGCCGACGGTTGACCCGAGGTCACGCTCCCACGGCCGGGTCGGGCACCGACAGATCGCGGCGAGGCGGCGGAAACACCGCCAACACGTGGTCAGACCTGCGCAAACGCCTCCCGGGTGGTTGGGTAGGGGGATGAGCCCGGCCGCACCGTCCCCGGTCCCTGTCGACACCGATGTGCTTCGCGGAGTCGCGCATGGCGCGTCGTACGCGCCTCACGACGTCCTCGGTCCACACGCCGGCGGCAGTGGCATCACCATCCGCACGCTGCGCCCGCTCGCCGACGCCGTCGTGGTCGTCACCGCGACCGGTCGGATCCCTGCGCGCCACGAGCAGGACGGCATCTGGGTCGCGGTGCTGCCGGTCGCCGAGGTGCCCGACTACCGGCTCGAGGTCACGTACAACGCGATGACCACGCTCGCCGACGACCCCTACCGTTTCTTGCCCACGGTGCGCGAGCTCGACCGCCACCTGGTGCGCGAGGGTCGGCACGAGACCCTCTGGACCGTGCTCGGCGCCAACGTCCGGACCTACCCCGGCGGCCCGCTCGGCGAGGTCAGCGGCACGTCGTTCGCCGTCTGGGCGCCGAACGCCCGCGCCGTGCGCGTCGTCGGCGACTTCAACTACTGGCAGGGCGCGTCGCACGCCATGCGTTCCCTGGGCGACAGCGGCGTCTGGGAGATCTTCGCGCCCGGCGTCCGCGCCGGAGCCCGGTACAAGTTCGAGATCCTCGGCGCCGACGGGTCGTGGCGGCAGAAGGCCGACCCGATGGCCCGCGGCACCGAGATCCCGCCCGCGACCGCCTCCGTCGTCATCGAGGAAGGCTTCGTCTGGAGCGACGACGAGTGGATCGCCGCGCGGACCGCGCGGGACCCCCACACCGCCCCGATCAGCGTCTACGAGGTCCACCTCGGTTCGTGGCGGGTCGGTCTGTCCTACCGCGACCTCGCGCACCAGCTCACCGAGCACGTGCTCTCGCTCGGCTTCACGCACATCGAGCTCCTCCCCGTGGCCGAGCACCCGTTCGGTGGCTCGTGGGGCTACCAGGTGTCGTCCTACTTCGCGCCGACCTCGCGGTTCGGGCACCCCGACGACTTCCGCTACCTCGTCGACACCCTGCACCGCGCCGGGATCGGCGTGATCGTCGACTGGGTGCCGGCGCACTTCCCCAAGGACGAGTGGTCGCTGGCCCAGTTCGACGGCACCGCGCTCTACGAGCACCCTGACCCGCTGCTGGGCGAGCAGCCCGACTGGGGGACGTACGTCTTCAACTTCGGCCGCTCCGAGGTACGAAACTTTCTCGTCGCCAACGCCACCTTCTGGCTCGAGGAGTTCCACGTCGACGGGCTGCGCGTCGACGCCGTCGCCTCGATGCTCTACCTCGACTACTCGCGCAAGGCCGGCCAGTGGCGGCCGAACCAGTACGGCGGTCGGGAGAACCTGGATGCCATCTCCTTCCTGCAGGAGGCGAACGCGACGGCCTACCGTCGCACCCCGGGGATCATGATGATCGCCGAGGAGTCGACCGCGTTCCCCGGTGTCACGGCTCCCACCGACAGCAACGGCCTCGGGTTCGGCCTGAAGTGGAACATGGGCTGGATGAACGACACCCTGCGCTACCTCGCGGAGGAGCCCGTCCACCGGCGCTACCACCACAACGAGATCACGTTCTCGATGGTCTACGCGTACTCCGAGCGATTCGTGCTCCCGATCAGCCACGACGAGGTCGTGCACGGCAAGGGATCCCTCTACGAGCGGATGCCCGGCGACCACTGGCAGAAGCTCGCCGGTGTCCGCCTGCTCCTCGGCTACCAGTGGACCCACCCCGGCAAGCAGCTGCTCTTCATGGGCAGCGAGTTCGCCCAGCAGACCGAGTGGGCCGAGTCGCGCTCGCTCGACTGGCACGCCCTCAACGACCCCGCGCACCAGGGCGTCATGCGTTCGGTGGCGGACCTCAACCGCGTCTATCGCGAGACTCCCGCGCTCTGGCAGCTCGACCACAGCCCGGACGGCTTCGAGTGGATCGACTCCGACGACGCCTTCCGCAACACCCTCGCCTACCTGCGCAAGGGCGTCGACGTCCCCCCGGTCGCCGTGGTCGTCAACTTCGCCGGGCGTCCCGCACGAGGAGTACCGGCTGGCCCTCCCGCAGGGCGGCACCTGGCGCGAGATCTACAACTCGGACTCCGAGGCCTACGGCGGCTCCGGCGTCGGCAACCTCGGCGAGATCCACGCCCAGGACGTCGAGCACTACGGTCGCCCGGCCTCGGCGTCGATCCGCGTCCCCCCGCTGGGTGTCGTCGTCTTCGAAGCCGTCATCGACTGAGGCGCACGTGGCTCGCGTCCTGGTGACGGGGATGTCCGGCGCCGGCAAGTCGACGCTCCTGGCCGAGATGGCCCACCGCGGGCATCAGACCGTCGAGACGGACCTCGACGGCTGGATCCTGCCGGACGGCACCTGGGACGAGCCGCGGATGGCCCGGCTGCTCGACGACCACCCGGACGTCGTCGTCGCCGGGACGGTGGAGAACCAGGGGCGCTTCTACGACCGGTTCGAGCACGTCGTCCTGCTGGCCGCACCGCTGGACGTCCTCCTGGAACGGGTCGCGGACCGCACCAACAATCCCTACGGCAAGACGGACGCGCAGCGCGCCGAGATCGCGCACTACTCGGCCACGGTCGAGCCGTTCCTGCGCCGCGGCGCCACCATGACGTTGGACGGTCGCCGACCGGTCGAGTCTCTCGCGGACGAGCTCGAGCGTGCGATCACCGCGGCTGGCCCGGACGGTCGGCCCTCGCATGGGAGCTGATCGACGCGTCGCGCCCGGCCGTGATGTGACCATAGCGCGGCGGACGAATGGCGCGATGCCGTGAACCCGGTCCTGCCCGGCATGTATCCGGACCCGTCCGTCTGCCGCGTGGACGGCCCGGACGGCACCTGGTACTACCTCGTCAACTCGACGTTCGAGTACCTCCCCGGGCTACCCGTGCACCGATCCCGCGACCTCGTCGCGTGGGACCTCGTCGGGCACGTGATTGATCGGCCCGAGCAGCTCGACCTCTCGAGCGTCCCGGACTCCGGCGGACTCTTCGCACCGACCATCCGCCATGACGGCGATCGGTTCCTGGTGGTGTGCACGCTGGTGGGGTCGACCTCGGGCCCCTCTGGCAGCTTCGTCGTGTCGACGGCTACGGACCCGGCCGGCCCGTGGTCCGACCCGGTCTGGTGGGACGTGGACGGGATCGACCCCTCGCTGCTCATCGACGACGACGGTCGCATCTGGGCGCACGGCACCCGACCGTCGCCCGAACCGGAGTGGGATCAGCAGACGCAGGTGTGGGTCCGGGAGATGGACAGTTTGACCCTGAGCCCTGCACGGCCCCGAGCACGTGATCTGGACCGGAGCGCTACGCGGCGCCGTGTGGGCGGAAGGTCCGCACCTGTACCGACGCGGGAGCTCGGTCTACCTGGTGGCCGCAGAGGGTGGCACGTCATTCGACCACGCAGTCTGCGTGGCGCGAGCGGACCATCCCACCGGCCCCTTCACGGGCAACCCACGCAATCCTGTGCTGACCCACCGGCACCTCGGGCGCGGCACTCCGGTGGTGAACGTCGGGCACGCCGACCTGGTCGACGCCCCCGACGGCACCTCCTGGGCACTCTGCCTGGCGACCCGCAGCTGGCACGGCGGGGACCCGCTGGGCCGCGAGACGTTCCTCGTCGAGGTGACCTGGGAGGACGGCTGGCCGGTGTTCGCCCCGGGTGTCGGGCAGCTCTCGCCCGACCCAGCGCGGCCCGAACCGTCCGACGCCGTCGACACAGCCCGGGTGAACGATCCCGGCACGCTCATCGCCGTGCGTCGCCATCCTCTCGAGATGGGTCTCGACGATCTCGGCGGAGGGACCTTCCGACTGCGCGCCGGCGATGGCCTCTCGCAGCACAGCTCCGGCCTACGGCGCTCGCCGCGTCCGGCGCCTCGACCCGCGGCTCGAGGTCGAGGTTCGTGAAGCAGACCCCGGCGTTCGAGCCGGCCTGGCACTGCGGTACTCGACCGACGCGTTCGCCGCCGTCACCGTAGGCGACGGGACGATCCGCATCGAGACCGCTCGTCCAGGAGCAAGCACGACCGAAGACTTCGCATCAACCTCGACCGGCGGAATCTTCCGGCTCGACGTCACGGGAACGACCGCTCGTGTCTCGTGGGAGCCGGCGGGCGGTGCGCGGATCGACCTCGCGGAGCTCGACGTGGGCGACCTGTGCACCCAGAGCGCCGGCGGCTTCGTCGGCCTGACCTTCGGCGCGATCGCGACGGGCAGCAGCGGGCACGCGGTGTTTGCCCACCTGCGCGAAAGCCGACAGCCGCTCTCTGACAAGCGGGAACAACACTTTCGACGAGCATCGAAACGGGTCAAGAAACAGGAAAGAGCCACCCCGTGAGGGGTGGCTCTTCCTGAATGATGTCCGGCGGCGTCCTACTCTCCCACACCCTGGCGAGTGCAGTACCATCGGCGCTGAAGGGCTTAGCTTCCGGGTTCGGAATGGGACCGGGCGTTTCCCCTTCGCTATGACCGCCGTAACGTTGTCGAGTTGTCAAACGGGTTCCCGTTCGTCTCTCGGGAACCGCACAGTGGACGCGTAGCACATTTCACTTGAATGAATGTGATGAAGTTGTCGGCTTATTAGTACCGGTCAGCTGCGAGGGTCTTTCGTCCCCTCTTCCACATCCGGCCTATCTACCCAGTGGTCTAGCTGGGAGCCTCTCGGGGATCAAGTCCCCATGGAAACCTCATCTTGAAGCAGGCTTCCCGCTTAGATGCTTTCAGCGGTTATCCCTTCCGAACGTAGCCAACCAGCCGTGCTCCTGGCGGAACAACTGGCACACCAGAGGTTCGTCCGTCCCGGTCCTCTCGTACTAGGGACAGCCCTTCTCAAGTTTCCTGCGCGCGCAGCGGATAGGGACCGAACTGTCTCACGACGTTCTAAACCCAGCTCGCGTACCGCTTTAATGGGCGAACAGCCCAACCCTTGGGACCTACTCCAGCCCCAGGATGCGACGAGCCGACATCGAGGTGCCAAACCATGCCGTCGATATGGACTCTTGGGCAAGATCAGCCTGTTATCCCCGGGGTACCTTTTATCCGTTGAGCGACGGCGCTTCCACAAGCCACCGCCGGATCACTAGTTCCGACTTTCGTCCCTGCTCGACCTGTCAGTCTCACAGTCAAGCTCCCTTGTGCACTTGCACTCGCCACCTGATTGCCAACCAGGCTGAGGGAACCTTTGAGCGCCTCCGTTACATTTTAGGAGGCAACCGCCCCAGTTAAACTACCCATCAGGCACTGTCCCTAGTCCGGATCACGGACCGAGGTTAGATATCCAGAGCGACCAGAGTGGTATTTCAACGTTGACTCCACCGACACTGGCGTGCCGGCTTCACAGTCTCCCACCTATCCTACACAAGCCGCACCGAACACCAATACCAAACTATAGTAAAGGTCCCGGGGTCTTTCCGTCCTGCTGCGCGTAACGAGCATCTTTACTCGTAGTGCAATTTCGCCGAGTTCGCGGTTGAGACAGCGGAGAAGTCGTTACGCCATTCGTGCAGGTCGGAACTTACCCGACAAGGAATTTCGCTACCTTAGGATGGTTATAGTTACCACCGCCGTTTACTGGGGCTTAAATTCTGAGCTTCGCCTTGCGGCTGACCCGTCCTCTTAACCTTCCAGCACCGGGCAGGCGTCAGTCCGTATACATCGTCTTGCGACTTCGCACGGACCTGTGTTTTTAGTAAACAGTCGCTTCTCCCTGGTCTCTGCGGCCCTTCACGCTCCCCGAGCAAGTCGGATCACGCTTCAGGCCCCCCTTCTCCCGAAGTTACGGGGGCATTTTGCCGAGTTCCTTAACCACGATTCTCTCGATCGCCTTAGTATTCTCTACCTGACCACCTGAGTCGGTTTGGGGTACGGGCGGCTAGAACCTCGCGTCGAGGCTTTTCTTGGCAGCATAGGATCACCGATTTCCCGCATTCGCGGTCACTGTCAGCTCTCAGGCTGTATGAGGTGCGGATTTGCCTACACCTCGCCCTACGACCTTAGACGTGGACTACCATCGCCACGCTCGGCTACCTTCCTGCGTCACCCCTGTTAATACGCTTACCTACTACCGGTTCGGGTCACGCGCTCCACACCACGGTGTCCCCGAAGGGACGATGCGGTGCTTCGGGCGTTTAGCATCACCGGGCTCGGTATGGGCGGTTCTTCGCCGGTACGGGAATATCAACCCGTTGTCCATCGACTACGCCTGTCGGCCTCGCCTTAGGTCCCGACTTACCCAGGGCGGATTAGCCTGGCCCTGGAACCCTTGGTCATTCGGCGGACGGGTTTCTCACCCGTCATTCGCTACTCATGCCTGCATTCTCACTCGTGTGGGCTCCACCGCTGGGTTACCCCGCGACTTCACTGCCCACACGACGCTCCCCTACCCATCCACACGCCTGAACACACCCGAAGGTGCGCTGAGCTGATATGTGAATGCCACAGCTTCGGCGGTATACTTGAGCCCCGCTACATTGTCGGCGCGGAATCACTTGACCAGTGAGCTATTACGCACTCTTTCAAGGGTGGCTGCTTCTAAGCCAACCTCCTGGTTGTCTGTGCAACTCCACATCCTTTCCCACTTAGCATACGCTTAGGGGCCTTAGCTGGTGGTCTGGGCTGTTTCCCTCTCGACTACGGAGCTTATCCCCCGCAGTCTCACTGCCACGCTCTGGCTTACCGGCATTCGGAGTTTGGCTAACGTCAGTAACCTTGTAGGGCCCATTGGCTATCCAGTAGCTCTACCTCCGGCAAGAAACACGTGACGCTGCACCTAAATGCATTTCGGGGAGAACCAGCTATCACGGAGTTTGATTGGCCTTTCACCCCTAACCACAGGTCATCCCCCAGGTTTTCAACCCTGGTGGGTTCGGTCCTCCACGCGGTCTTACCCGCGCTTCAACCTGCCCATGGCTAGATCACTCCGCTTCGGGTCTAGAGCACGCGACTGAATCGCCCTATTCGGACTCGCTTTCGCTACGGCTTCCCCACACGGGTTAACCTCGCCACGTACCACTAACTCGCAGGCTCATTCTTCAAAAGGCACGCTGTCACCCCTGCTAGGGAGGCTCCAACGGATTGTAGGCACACGGTTTCAGGTACTATTTCACTCCCCTCCCGGGGTACTTTTCACCTTTCCCTCACGGTACTTGTCCGCTATCGGTCACTAGGTAGTATTTAGGCTTACACAGTGGTCTGTGCGGATTCACTCCAGGTTTCTCGGGCCCGGAGCTACTTGGGATCCCCTTCGGGAGGCCACGCCATTTCGTCTACGGGGGTCACACCCTCTGTGCCGGGCCTTTCAATGCCCTTCGACTATAACGCGACTTTCTGACTCCCTGTCGGATCGGCAGATCCAACGGAAAGGTCCCACAACCCCGTGCACGCAACGCCTGCCGGCTTGAACACGTACACGGTTTGGCCTGATCCGCTTTCGCTCGCCACTACTCACGGAATATCTCTTCCTGGCGGTACTGAGATGTTTCACTTCCCGCCGTTCCCTCCACACACCCTATATATTCAGGTGCGGGTCACACGACATGACTCGTGCGGGGTTTCCCCATTCGGACATCCTCGGATCACGGTTCGTTTGCCAACTCCCCGAGGCTTATCGCAGGCTACAACGTCCTTCTTCGGCTCCTAGTGCCAAGGCATCCACCCTGTGCCCTTATAAACTTGACCACAAAGATCATTCAAAAAAGATGCTCGCGTCCACTGTGCAGTTCTCAAGCTACGACCGGATCCAGCACCCTCACCCCCACACCTACCCACCACCACCCCGCCGCAAGGCGAAGCCGGCCCCCATGCAGGGAACCCGATGATCAACGGTTTGTGGAGCGGTACCAGCCCGCAGTCCCTCGAGCCCCCCTCCCACCCACAGGCGAGAACACAGACTCGTAGCGACCCTGGAGAGAACAACCTTCCGGCTGTTCCCTCAGGACCCAACAGCGTGCCCAGCCGACCCTCACCCCTGACGACCACCGTTCCCACCCGAACCCCGAAGGGTTGCGACGTACTAGGCGCCACCAGCTCGAAAGCCAGCCACAGTCGATGTTCCACCCTCGAGCACCGTCCCCCACTCGTTCGGCAGGGACAACGGGCCTGGACAACCCCCACAACCCATGACAGGTACGCGTGGCTGCCAGATGCTCCTTAGAAAGGAGGTGATCCAGCCGCACCTTCCGGTACGGCTACCTTGTTACGACTTAGTCCCAATCGCCAGTCCCACCTTCGACAGCTCCCTCTCTTACGAGTTGGGCCACTGGCTTCGGGTGTTACCGACTTTCGTGACTTGACGGGCGGTGTGTACAAGGCCCGGGAACGTATTCACCGCAGCGTTGCTGATCTGCGATTACTAGCGACTCCGACTTCATGGGGTCGAGTTGCAGACCCCAATCCGAACTGAGACCGGCTTTTTGGGATTCGCTCCACCTCGCGGTATCGCAGCCCTTTGTACCGGCCATTGTAGCATGCGTGAAGCCCAAGACATAAGGGGCATGATGATTTGACGTCATCCCCACCTTCCTCCGAGTTGACCCCGGCAGTCTCCCATGAGTCCCCGGCATAACCCGCTGGCAACATGGGACGAGGGTTGCGCTCGTTGCGGGACTTAACCCAACATCTCACGACACGAGCTGACGACAACCATGCACCACCTGTACACCGACCTTGCGGGGCAACCATCTCTGGAAGTTTCCGGTGTATGTCAAGCCTTGGTAAGGTTCTTCGCGTTGCATCGAATTAATCCGCATGCTCCGCCGCTTGTGCGGGCCCCCGTCAATTTCTTTGAGTTTTAGCCTTGCGGCCGTACTCCCCAGGCGGGGCACTTAATGCGTTTGCTGCGGCACGGAACTCGTGGAATGAGCCCCACACCTAGTGCCCAACGTTTACGGCATGGACTACCAGGGTATCTAATCCTGTTCGCTCCCCATGCTTTCGCTCCTCAGCGTCAGTTGCGGCCCAGTGACCTGCCTTCGCCATCGGTGTTCCTCCTGATATCTGCGCATTCCACCGCTACACCAGGAATTCCAGTCACCCCTACCGCACTCTAGTCTGCCCGTACCCACTGCAAGCCCAAGGTTGAGCCTTAGGTTTTCACAGCAGACGCGACAAACCGCCTACGAGCTCTTTACGCCCAATAATTCCGGACAACGCTTGCGCCCTACGTATTACCGCGGCTGCTGGCACGTAGTTAGCCGGCGCTTCTTCTGCAGGTACCGTCACTTTCGCTTCTTCCCTGCTGAAAGAGGTTTACAACCCGAAGGCCGTCATCCCTCACGCGGCGTCGCTGCATCAGGCTTGCGCCCATTGTGCAATATTCCCCACTGCTGCCTCCCGTAGGAGTCTGGGCCGTATCTCAGTCCCAGTGTGGCCGGTCGCCCTCTCAGGCCGGCTACCCGTCGTCGCCTTGGTGGGCCACTACCCCACCAACAAGCTGATAGGCCGCGAGCCCATCCTTCACCGATAAATCTTTCCAGACGCGACACATGCGTGTACGTCTCATATCCGGTATTAGCCACCGTTTCCGGTAGTTATTCCAGAGTGAAGGGCAGGTTGCTCACGTGTTACTCACCCGTTCGCCACTGATCAGACCAGCAAGCTGGCCATCACCGTTCGACTTGCATGTGTTAAGCACGCCGCCAGCGTTCGTCCTGAGCCAGAATCAAACTCTCCGTAAATGTCTACATGGCACCACACCACCAAAGCAGCATGGCAACCGACACAACGAAAGGACCACCCAGTTCAACCCAGGCAGCCCATCAGATTCGGCTGTTCGAGCATCGCACCCCACGGAGGTGAAGAAACGACACCCATCTCAACCAAGACCCACCCACCACAGCACCCCCACCCATCGGGCAGAACACCACAGCAGACGAGCCATATGGCATCGACTATTTGGCACACTGTTGAGTTCTCAAGGAACAGACGCGCATCCATTCAGGTCCTTCAACCTGGCCGGAGGCAACCGTTCTAACTTAGCGGAGTTGACCCTCCCCGTCAAACTTCCCAGCAGACGTCGTCTGCTGTTCCGCTCGTGGAGTGAGAGGTCTGAGCTCCGCGCCCGGACGCTACCGAAGACCGGCGACATGATCGCCGGTCGGAGCTTCCGGGGGTGTCTTCCGGGGGACTGGCCATCGAGGTTCGATCCTCGGTGTCCGTTCCTCCCTGCCGGGCGACGTCGAGAACAGTACGCAGCGATCGGCCGCAGGGCAAATCACTGTTGAGTGACGCGGGTCACCACGGCTAACGAGGCTCTGACCAGGCCACACATCGGCCCCGGCTCAGTACAAGGCGCTCGCCATGGCGCGTCGGGCTGCCACGACGCGGGGGTCGTCGCCACCGATGACCTCGAACAGGTCCACCAGGCGCAGTCGCAGGCGTTCGCGGTCTGGGCCGAAGGTGACCCGTAGCGCGTCGATGAGCCGTCCGAACGCGTCTTCGACCTTCCCGCCCAGGATGTCGAGGTCCGCGACCGCGAGCTGCGCGTCCAGGTCCTTCGGGTCCGCGGCCGCGGCGGCGCGTGCCGCCTGGAGGTCGGCGTCCCGAGTCCGGTCCAGCAGGCCGACCTGTGCGAGGCCGGCGCGGGCGAGCGCATCGCGGGGGTCCTCCTTGATCGCCTGCTCGTAGGCGGCGCGCGCGGTGTCCAGGTCGTCGGCCTCGATCGCGTCGTAGGCGGCCTGGTGCAACGGGGGCAGCTCGGGTTCCGGTTCGGGCTCGGGCTCGGCACCCCGTCCTGCCGGCGCGACCCGCCCGGTGATGCCGTTCGCCTCGGCCGCAGCGAGCACCTGGTCCAGCACCGCACGCACCTGGTCGCGCGGGTACGCGCCCTGGAACAGCGGGAGGGGCTGTCCCGCGAGGACGGCGACCACGGTCGGCACCGACTGCGCCTGGAAGGCCTGGGCGATCTGCGGGTTGGCGTCCGCGTCGACGCGCGCGAGGAGCCAGCTGCCGCCGTCCTCGTCGGCAAGCGCGGCGAGGTCGGCCAGCGACGGTGACGCTGACCTCGCTCCACGCCGCCCACAGGACGACCACGACCGGGTGCTGGGTCGAGCTCTGCACGAGCGCCGGGAACGAGTCCTGGTCGACGTCGACGACGAACGCACCCGGTACCGGCAATCCGCCCGGCGAGCCGGCCGGCGGGGTGGCGGGGCGGTTCAGCGCGGACAGGTCGACCGCGCCGCGCACGTCGAGGCGTGGGCGAGGTCCGGTGGGCTGGGACATGCGGCGTGGTCCTTCGTGCGAGGTCGGGAGCGGGCGTTCGTCCTGGGACAGCCTGCCGGAAGATCAGTCCGCGGTCACGGCGGTGATGGCGTGCTCGGCCGCGAGCACCTGCACGAGAGCGGTGCTTCCGGCCGGCGGGACGTACATGATCACGACGTCCGTGAACGTCCGCACGAAGCTGGACGATGCGGACGGCTTTCCGGTGAGAGCGGCGTAGAACGGGTCGACGATCGGGATGGTCGCGCCCGGCGTCAGCTGGATCGTGGACACCGTCGTGAGCTGGCCGACCACGATCGCGCCGCCATCGACCGTAGCCATGGAGGTCAACGGGGTCGGCTCGGGCGTGTATGTCTCCGTCGCCGTGCCGGCGGCGCTCACCCCGGCCACCGTGGCCGCGCGGGCGGCCTCGATAGCGGTTCGGAACGCGTCCGGCGCGAACGCGGCCGCGTAGGGGGAGGCCGCGCCGTTGGCGAGCACGTCGGCGTACTGCACGAGAGCGTCGGTGGGCGTCACCACCAGTCCCGTCGCGTCCGCGGCGAGGACCGCGCTGCCCGTGTCCGGGGCCGCGGTCGCAGGCATCTGGATGCCCTGACCGATACGGCCCCAGCCCCACAGGTGGTACTGCTCGCGCGGCGCGGCCTGCTGGAGCACGAGGATGCGGGGTGCCTGCAGGTCGTCGGGCTGCTCCGTCACCACGAGCTGCGTCCGTGGCCAGGTCGAGGTCTGCGGCAGGATCAGCGCCTGCGCCTTCGTCGGGATCAGGGTCGGCGGCTTCGCGTTCGCGGTCGCCTTGGCCCGCACGTACTCGGCCGAGCGGATCGCCAGCGCCGGGCCGGAGACGCGGGGCGTGAGGAGTGCGGGGTCGAGCGCGGCGTCGCCGGCGGCCAGCACCGTACCGACGTCGGTGAGGACGTTGTCCGACTGCCCGATCGTGGTCGCCGGCGGGGCGACGGCCGGCACGGGTGCGGGGTCCGGCTGCGGCAGCGGCACCGCGCAGGCACCGAGTGCAACCATCGCGACGGCGACCAGGAGGGCGGCGCGGCGACGTGGGCGGCGGATCATCGGTCCTCCTCCGGCTCGTCGGAGCCGGACGGTGTCGACTCGTCCTCCGTGGGCGGCAGTCCCCATGCCCGACGCCACGCGTCGGCTCGCGATCCACCCGATGCGGGCTCCGGCGGCGCCTCAGGCGCGGACCCGCCCAGCCAGGCCGGCCGGCCGGCGTGCGGATCGGCCCCTGCCGGCACCTCGGGAACGGGCTGCGTGACCGTGGCCCAGGCCGTCGCGCCGCGTACGGGAGTCCCCGATCCGGGCACGTCGGTCTCCGGCGGCGTCGCGGACGACTTCGGGGTTCCCTCGCCCCCGCCGCCGGTCGGCGACTCGGATGCGTCGGAGACGGGAGCCGTCCTCCCGATCACGGCGGTCGGCGCCTCCGGGTTCTTCGCGTTCGTCTGAGCGGTCCCCGACTGCTCGCCCTGGGACGCCGCCGTGCTCGCCGCCGCTGCGGCCGCGGGGCTGAGCCAGGCCGGACGACCGTGCGCGCCGATCGAGCCGTCCGACGCCGCGCCGCCGGTGGCCGCTGCGGACCCGGGGGGCGCCAGCGGGCGAGCCCGCGGACGCCGGCGTCCAGCCACGTGCCGACGTCGGCGTGGCCGCGTGCGCCGTGGCCGCCTGCTCCGAGGCGGCCTCGACGGCCGCGACAGGCACGGCCCCGGTCGGCGAGGTATCCGTGGTCGACCCGCGCATCGCGCGTCGGCTCGTCGGCGGACCCTCCACGGGTGTGGTTGCGCTCGACGGCGCGTCTGCGAGCGGCGGCGCGACCTGCGGGACCTGGCCGGTCTTCGGCGCCGGACGGCCCGCGCGGGCGGCCGTGGCCTCGCGGATCTGGCGACGGGTGAGAACGGGGATCGCGTCGACGTCGGAGGCCAGCACCGTGGGGATCGCCTCGGTGTTGACCGGGTGCCACTCCTCGTCGAGTCCACGCCGAGAACGGCGCAGGTCGCGGAACAAGAGCCACCCGGAGATCAGGACGAGCAGGAGCCCGACGACCACCGACGGCCAGAGCAGCGGCGTCGTGACCTCACGCGGCCACGCGAGCGTCAGGTTCGGCGCGGACTTGCCGGTGCTGACCGCGATCAGGCTCCAGCGACCCTCCTGCTGCGGCCACTCGAGCGTCGCCGATCCCTTGCCCGTCGCCTGCGCGACCCAGAGGTCGGAGCCCTGCGGGGTCGGCGGCCGTCACCGCGTCGTCGGCGGCAGCGTCCGGGGTAGCCGTCGGCGTCGGAGCCGGCGCGGCGGCGGCCGGGTCCGAGGCAGTGGCGGTCGGCGCCGGCGTCGAGTCCTTGACGCCCGTCACCGCCAGCTGGTGCCAGCCGTCCAGCCCGGTGACCTGCCCGTATGCCTCGTCGCCGACCCAACCTGCGACGTCGGTGTCGCGGCCGATCGCGAGCGTGACCTGCTCCTTGTCCGGCACCGTGATGCGCACGGTCACGGGATCGCCGCCCAGCTCGAGGACGCCCGGTTCGGTCACCAGGGTGTGCGCCCCGCCGGAGGTGCCTGCGACGAGCACGTCGTCGGCCCTCCACGCCGTCGCCGAGGCCACGCCGAGACCGATGACGACCAGTCCGACGACGCCAACGGCGACGATGATCAGTCGCTTCACCACGCAGGATCCTCCAGGGACGAGAAGCCCCAGGATAGGCAGAGTGGCACGTCACGGCCGAACCGGGGCACTTCGGACCAGGTCACACGGTTGCGCCGGGAGCGTGATCGCCCCTGGACCACCGACGGGTGAACACGCGTATCCTTTGCGCGGGCTCCGGTTGTCACAGAGCGTCTCGACCGAGGCGGCTCGCGGAGTCACAGTGCCCAGGAGGAACGCTCGTGCCCGACGCCCGGACCCCCTTCCCCGTCGTCAGCTTCCGTGGATACGAACGCGAAGCCGTCGACACCAAGCTCGCCGAGCTCGACAAGGCCCTCGCGGACGCCCGCGCCCAGGTCGAGCAGCTCGACGGGCGAGCCATGCAGGTTGCAGGCGAGCTGTCCGAGGCGCACCGTCAGCTCCGCGAGGCCGAACGCCCCACCTACTCGGGCCTCGGGTCCCGGATCGAGCAGCTGCTGCGGTCGGCCGAGGAGCAGTCCTCGGACGTCGTGACGCAGGCCAACTCCCAGGCTGCCGACGCCCTGGCTCGCGCCAAGCTGTCGTCCGGACAGCTGCGCGCCCGCGCCGAGAACGAGGTCGCCGAGCTCATCGCGACCGCTCGTCGCGAAGCCGAAGAGGTCCGCACCACCGCCAACACCGAGGCCGAGAGCACCCTGCAGGCCGCGCAGCGTCGGGCCGAGGAGCTCGTCGGCTCCGCCGAGCGCGAGGCCGCGCGCATCCAGAGCGCCATCACCACCGAGGAGAGCGAGCGGCGCAGCTCGCTCGAGCGCGAGCTGGGGACCCTGCGGGCCAGCGTCGAGCACGAGGCCACCCAGCTGCGGATCGCGACCGAGCGCACCGCGAGCGAGCTGCGGGCGCGGAGCGAGGCCGAGACCACCGCCCAGCGCGACGACGCCGAGCACTACGCGCAGGACCTGCGGCAGAGCGCCGACGCCGACACCACCGAGCTGCGGCAGCGGGTCGAGGCCGAGCTGGCCGCGCAGCGCACCGACGTCGACCGGTACGTCGCGCAGCAGCGTTCCGACGCCGCGGCCGAGGTCGCCGCGCTGCGCCAGCAGGCCGCCGACGAGGTCACCTCGCTGCGGCTGCAGACGCAGGAGTACGCGGACGGCGTGCGTGCCGCTGCTGAGCGGGACGGTGCGGCGCTGCAGCAGCGGGTCGCCGCCGAGGTCGCGGCGCTGCGCGTCGAGGCCGAGCAGTATGCGGCGTTCGTGCGGGCTCAGGCCGAGCGGGAGACCGGCGAGCTGAAGGCCGCGGCCGCCGACGAGCTGGGCACGCTCCGCTCGGAGACCCAGCAGGCCGTGACCGCGCTGCGGGGAGACGCCGACCGGTACGCCGCGGACGTGCGGGCCACCGCCGAGCGCGAGACCGCCGAGCTGCGCGAGCGTGCGACGACCGAGACGACCCACCTGCGCGACGTCACGACGCGTGCGGCGGCTGAGCTCACGGAGGTCACCGGGCGGGAGACCACCGAGCTGCGCGCGTCGACCGAACGGGAGACCGCGGAGCTGCGCGAGCGCACCCGACTCGAGTCCGAGCGAGCGCTGACGGAGGCGCGTCGGGCCGCCGCCGAGCTCACGAACAGTGCCAAGACCGCCGCCGACGAGCTCGTCCGCGCCGCCGAGCAGCGGCTCGCCGACGCCGACCTCTCGATCGCCTCGCGACGCGAGAGCGCCGAGCGGGAGGACGCGGAGCGTCACGAGATCGCCCGCGGCGAGACCGAGCACCTGGTGCGCGACGCCGAGGCGCACGCCTCGGAGGCCGAGCAGCGGGTCGCCAAGGCACTCGCGCAGGCCGACAAGGTGCGCACCGATGCCGAGACGCACGCCAAGGAGCTGCTCTCCAACGCGCGCAAGAACGCCGATCGCGTGGTCGCCGAGGCGCGCGAGCACGCCGAGAAGCAGATCTCCGACGCGATGACCGAGTCGGAGCGCGAGCGGACATCGGCCACGCGGCAGGTCGAGGACCTCAACCGCCAGCGCGAGTCGATCACGTCCTACCTGGACGAGCTGCGCAACCTGCTGGGCCACAACCCGGACCGCGCGACGCTCGACCGCGCGACGCGCGCCGAGGCCGCGTTCGAGAAGGAGCAGAAGAAGTCGGACAGGCCCGCCGACGAGAGCAAGCCGGCCGCGTCGAAGACCGCGCGGCCGGCAACCCGACCGTCGAAGTCCCGACCGGCGCCCGTGTCGGCCGCAGCAGCTGCTGCACCCTCGGTGCCCGCGCAGGGCGGGCCGTCGACGGACTCGGAGCCCGTCCCGGTCACGGAGAAGGACACCTCCGACGTGTCGCACGACGCCGACGCGCACGACGAGCACACTGCGGATGACGCAGCGGCGCAGGCCCGCTGAACGCATCGCGTCCCCGACCCCAGACCGGAGATCGACCGTTGTCCGAGCCGAGCGCCGTGAATCCCGAGCGGACTGCCGCCGACGCCCAGTCCGCATGGCGCGAGCAGCAACGGGTCACCGCGGCGGCCCACGCCGAGGTGCTGGCGAGCCGCCAGCGGGCGGAGTCGGCCGCGGCGCGTGAGCAGATCTCGGCGTTCCTGCGCAAGGCGGCGAAGTTCGGTCCGGCGCCCGTCGAGCTCCGCGCGCAGGGGTACGACCACCGGACCCGCTACAAGACGCCGCTGACCGGGTGGTACCTGCGCCTGGACGAGACGATCGCCATCGACACGGCGGGCAACTTCTACATCCTCACCGTGCCGGGCAGCATGGCCGCGCGCTTCAAGGGCGTGACGCCCGAACCGTCGGAGCCGACCCTCGTGCTCGGCGCCGGCGGGCCGGACGGCGCATCGATCGACCTGAGCGCCGCGCTAGCCCGCCTGCTGGGCAAGTAGCTCGCTGAGAACCTCCGCGACCGTGTCCGGGGCCTCGATCGCGGTCAGGTGACCCGAGTGCGTGACGACGACGAGCCGGGCCCGCTGCGCCGCAGCCGCCATGTGCTCGGCCGCCGAGACCGGGGTGACGGTGTCCTCGTCCCCGACGACGACCCGAACCTGTCCCTCGAACGCGCGCAGGACCTCGGTGCGGTCGGGCCGGGCCGCCATCGCGCGCTGCGACCAGGCGACCGCGGCCGGGTCCTGCTCGCCGATCCAGCGGTCGACCAGTGCCGTGACCTCGGGTCTCGTGCCGCGCGTCGTCTCGCCCAGGAGCACCCCGCTCATGGCGCGCACGGGGTCGACGGTGCCAGTGCGCTCGACCTCGTCCGCGATCCGGAGCCGGTTCGCGTGCGCCTCGGGGGCGTCGGCGGTCGACTTCGTGTCCAGGAGTGCGAGGCCCGCGACGAGCTCCGGATGTCGATCCAGCAGCGCGAGCGCGACGTAGCCGCCCATCGAGAGTCCCCCGACGACCACGCGGTCGATGCCCGCGGCCCGCAGCTGCGCTGCGGCGGCGTCGGCGATCGCGTCGAGGGAGGGCTCCCCGTGGACCAGGTCCCCGGGCAGGTCGGGAGCAAACACGTCGGGTACGACCCGTGACGAGCAGTTCGACCGCATCCCACATGCGATGGTCGAGCGGGAACGCGTGCAGCAGCAGGAGCGGCGTCACGTGCTAGCCTCCACGATCTGGCCGGACCAGTGCGTCGGCAGGGGCAGCGGGTGGTCCGGCAGGACGTGGCCGACGATCTCGTCCAGCACCCGGCGCACCGCCGACTCCCCCACCCACAGGTGCTTGGCGCCGTCGACGCCGATCACCTCGGCCTGCGGGACGCGGGCGAACCGCTCGCGCGCCTCGTCGGGACGCAGGTAGTCGTCGAGCTCGGGGACCAGGACGACGAGCGGCTTGCCGAACACCGCCCAGGCGTCGAGGTCCGCATCGGTGGCCCGGTGCAACGGCGGCGACAGCAGGATCGCGCCCTCGATGGCCGGGTCGCGGCCGTGCTTGAGGACCAGCTCGGTGCCGAACGACCAGCCCACCAGCCACGGCCGGGGCAGGTCGTGGAACTCGGCGAACTCGATCGCCGCAGCCACGTCGAACTGCTCGGCCTCGCCGCCGTCGAAGGCTCCGTGGCTGGTTCCCCGGGGGCTCGTCGTGCCCCGCGTGTTGAACCGCAGGACGGCCAGGTCGGCCATCGCCGGCAGCCGCCACGCGGCCTTGCGGAAGATGTGCGAGTCCATGTAGCCGCCGTGCGTCGGCAGCGGGTGCAGCGTCACCAGGGTCGCGGCGGGCGTGTGGTGGAGCGGGACGGCCAGCTCGCCGACGAGCGTCAACCCGTCCGCGGTGTGCAGCTCGATGTCCTCGCGGCGGGCCGGCAGGACGGTCAGGGCGCGGATCGGGTGCGGTTCGGTACTCATCGGCACGAGCCTATTGCCGGTTCGGCAAACCGGTGCGGGCATGCCGGACCGCACCCGGCAAGATGCTCCGTATGAGTCACGACCAGCACTCCGAGATCCTGTACACGCCCGAGTTCTGGGACGAGCGGTACAGCTCCGCCGACCGCATCTGGAGCGGGAACCCCAACCCGCACCTCGTCAGCGTCGGCACGCCCCTGACCCCCGGCAGCGCGTTGGACGTCGGGTCGGGCGAAGGGGCCGACGCCGTGTGGTTGGCGTCCCACGGCTGGACCGTGACCGCGATCGACATCTCCCAGGTCGCCCTGGACCGCTCCGCCGCGCTGGCCGGGTCGCTGCCGATCAGCTGGGAGCTGCGCGACGTCCTGAGCTGGGAGCCCGGCGTCGAACGGTTCGACCTGGTGACCGCGCAGTTCATGCACCTGCCGCCGGACGACCTGCGCGACCTGCACCGCCGCCTGGCCGCGGCCGTCCGCCCCGGCGGGACGCTGCTCGTCGTCGGCCATCACCCGTCCGACCACGCGGCGACGACGATCCGGCGCCCCGACCGCGCCGACCTGCTGTTCACCGCCGAGGACGTGGGCGTGACCCTCGACCCCGCGCAGTGGGACGTGACCGCCTCGTCGCCGGCGCGGATGGTGACCGACGACGAGGGGCAGCAGGTCGAGATCCGGGACGCCGTGCTGGTCGCGGTGCGCCGGTCGGTCTGACGCCTACCCCGCGGCGTTGACCCGCGCGATCGCGAGATCGAGAACGTCTGCGGGACCGTCCTCGGTGTTCGAGGCGCACCGGTGCGTGGCCGCGGCGAGCACGCTCGGGTGGGCGTTGGCGACCGCGAACGACGTGCCGGCCCAGGAGAGCATGGAGAGGTCGTTGGGCGCGTCGCCCATCGCCCACACCTGTGCGGCGCTGATCCCGCGGTCCGCCGCCCACCGCTCGAGGGTGGCCGACTTGGTGACGCCCGGGCCGGAGATCTCGCCGAGCCCGGAGGCACCCGAGTCCGCGACGATCGCGAGGTCGCCCACGATGGTCGCGAGATCCTCGCAGTAGGTGTCCAGGGCACGCCCCCGGCCCCGCACCAAGAGCTTGAACGTCGAGGGCCTGAGCACGTCCTCGATGCGCTCGGCGACCGGGCTCCCGTCCGGCACCGGGTGGGTCGAGCGGAACGCGGTCTCGTGGGCGAACCCCTGCGCGGACTCGGTCGCGAACACCGCGTCGGGCCAGGCCGCGCGGACGCGTCCGGCGATCGTCGCGACGAGCTGCGAGGACATCCCGTGCTCGGCCAGGACCGCGCGCGTCGCCACCTCGATCACCGCGGCGCCGTTCGCGCAGATGGCGACGCCGTGCCCGGCGACGTGCTGGGTCAACCCGTCGAGCCAGCGCGGTGGTCGTGCCGTGACGAACACGACCTCGATGCCGGCGGCGGCCGCGTCGCGCAGGGTCGCGGCCGTCCGGGGGGACACCGTGCCGTCGTCGCGCAGCAGGGTCCCGTCCAGGTCGGTCGCGATCAACCGGGGTGCCACAGCGCTCATCGGCGCGTCGGTCCGCGACGGCCGCGGGCCTGCCAGCAGGACGTGTGCCAGTGCCGGCGGTCGTCGACGGCCTCGCCGAACAGTCCGTCCGCGCGCCACGCGACGACGTGCGCCATACCCGCGGCGAGCACCTGGTCGCAGCCCGGGCAGCGGTACTCGCGATCGGATCCGCGGACGCGCTGGACCGTCCACTCCCCGTCGGGACCGCTCTCGCTCGTGCGACCCGCAGAGGCGCGATCGAGGTCGAGCTCGACGTGCTCGGCCCCGTACGGCCGCTTGGTCGATCGTCGTCCCACGCCCCCATCCTCCCCCACCCACGCCGACGTCGAAGCAGATGCGGGTCGAGGCGTGATTCTGCTCGGACGCCGCCGAATCACGGACGTCCGCACTCGAGCAGGCGCAGGGCCTGAGGAGTGCGGACGTCGCGGATGGGTCAGTGGTGGATGTCGGAGGTGGCCGGGATCGTGTTGGTCGCGATGAGCTCCCGGAACCAGAGTCCCGAGTCCTTCACGATGCGCTCGAGCGTGCCGTAGTCGACGCGGACGACACCGAAGCGCTTGGAGTACCCGTAGGACCACTCGAAGTTGTCCATGAGCGACCAGACGAAGTACCCGCGGACGTCGGCACCGGCGGCGATGGCCTCGCCGACCGCGTCGATGTGGTCGTGCAGGTACGCGACGCGGTTGGGGTCGTGCACCCGACCCTCGTCGCTGACCTCGTCCTCGAACGCCGCACCGTTCTCCGTGATGGCCAGCGGCAGGCCCGGGTAGCGGTCGTGCATCTCGAGCAGGAGGTCGACCAGGCCGGCGGGCTCGATGTTCCAGCCCATGGCCGTGTGCGGGCCGGGCTGCGGGAGGAACTCGACGTTCGTCGCGCCCACCCACGGGCTCGACTCGGACGAGCGGTGCCCGTCGGGGCCGGGGCCGCCGTCGCCGACGTCCGGAGCGCCCGCCCGGACGCGGCCGGTCGAGTAGTAGTTGATGCCGAGCACCTCCAGCGGTACCTGGATGATCGCCAGGTCTCCGTCCTCGACGAACGACCAGTCCGTCAGGTGCGCGGTGTCGGCGAAGACCTCCTTGGGGTACTCGCCGTCGAGCATCGGGCGCAGGAACACCTCGTTGCCGATCGTGTCGATCTGGCGCTTGGCCTCGAGGTCCTCCGGGGAGTCGCTCGCGGCGCGCGTGACGTGCAGGTTGAGCGTCACCGAGACCGGCGTGCCCGCGCCGAGCACGTCCTTGATCGCCCGGCCGGCAAGGCCGTGCGCCAGGTTGAGGTGGTGCACGGCCTGCAGCGCCGCGACGTCGTCGGTGCGGCCCGGAGCGTGCACGCCCGAGGCGTAGCCCAGGTACGCCGCGCACCACGGCTCGTTCAGGGTGGTCCACAGGTGGATGCGGTCGCCGAGCACCTCGGCCATGGTGCGGGCGTACTCACCGAACAGGACGGCGGTCTTCCGGTTGGTCCAGCCACCCTCGTCCTCCAGGGCCTGCGGCAGGTCCCAGTGGTACAGCGTCGCAACGGGCTTGATGCCGGCCGCGATCAGGCGGTCGACGAGGTCGGAGTAGAAGTCGAGCCCGGCCTGGTTGTACTCACCGGATCCCGTGGGCTGGACGCGGGACCACGAGATCGAGAACCGGTACGCCTGCAGGCCGAGGTCGGCCATCATCGCGACGTCCTGCGGGACCCGGTGGTAGTGGTCGACCGCGACGTCGCCGGTGTCCCCGTCCTCGACCTTGCCGGGGGTGTGGGAGAACGTGTCCCAGATGGAGGGGCCGCGGCCCCCTTCGGCCGCCGCACCCTCGATCTGGTAGGACGCCGTGGCGGATCCCCAGAGGAAGTCGGCGGGGAAGACGCGTCCGGACGGTCGCGAGAGAGTCATGTACTGGTCCTTCGAGTCGGGCTGTTCTCAGCGGCCGGCGGTGCGCGACATCGTCGTGGGGCGCTCCACCAGCGTAGGCCGCGAGCGGGTGTCGAAACGATACGATACGGGGACTGAGAGCGCTCCCGCAACGTCCCTGCTCCGGGCTTCGGAGACCGGCTCAGAGCGCCAGCCGGACCTCCTCGTCGCCGTCGACCTCGAGCACCTGACCGGCACTGCCGGCCGAGGGCTCGAGCTGCACCCGCCACGGCCCGGCGGCGTTGCGTGCGATTGCCCGGATCGTGTTCCCGGTCCGGGTCACGACGAACGTCGTCGGCTCGCCGCCGTCGGCCGAGGGCACCGTCGTCACCGATCGGTGCCCGTCGGCGAGCTCGAACAGGCGCAGCGTCACACCGTCGGCCCACGCGTAGTCGGGTCGGTCCTCGCGTGCCCCGACGGGCAGCACCGTGTCCGGGCGGACGTAGACCGGCAGCGACAGGAAGTCGTGCGACTCGCGGAACCAGCGCGGCCCGCTGACCGTCTCTCCCGAGAGCAGGGAGGTCCACGTACCCTCCGGCACGTAGACGTCGACCTGGCCGTCCGCGGTGAACACGGGCGCAACGAGCAGGCTCTCGCCGAGCATGTACTGCGTGTCGACTGTGGCCGCACCGGGGTCGTCGGGGAACTCGAGCACCATCGGGCGCATCACGGGCAGCCCCAGCTCGTGCGCGTCCTCTCCCAACCGGGCCAGGTAGGGCATGAGCGAGAGCTTGAGCCGCGTGAACAGGCGCGCGACGTCGACGGCCTCGTCGTCGAACGCCCACGGCACGCGGTAGGAGTCCGACCCGTGCAGGCGGCTGTGCGACGACAGCAGCCCGAACGCGAGCCAGCGCTTGAACACCGCGGCGTCCGGGGTGCCCTCGAACCCGCCGATGTCGTGGCTCCAGAAGCCGAAGCCCGAGGACGCCAAGGACAGTCCGCCGCGCAAGGACTCCGCCATCGACACGAACGTCGACTCGCAGTCGCCGCCCCAGTGCACCGGGAACTGCTGACCGCCCGCGGTCGCGGAGCGCGCGAACAGGACCGCCTCGCCCTCCCCTCGCTCGGCCTCGAGCACGTCGAACACGGCACGGTTGTACAGGTGCGTGTAGTAGTTGTGCATCCGCTCCGGGTCCGAGCCGTCGTGCCAGACGACGTCGGTGGGGATGCGCTCGCCGAAATCCGTCTTGAAGGCGTCGACCCCCTGCGCGAGCAGGTGGCGCAGGTGCCCCTGGTACCACCGCACCGCCGCCGGGTTCGTGAAGTCGACCAGCGCCATGCCCGCCTGCCAGTCGTCGGTCTGCCAGACCGAGCCGTCCGCCCGCGTGACCAGGAAGCCGCCGGCCCGCCCCTCCTCGAACAGGCTCGAGCGCTGCGCGATGTAGGAGTTGATCCACACGCACACCCGCAGACCCTTGTCGTGCAGGCGAGCCAGCAGGCCCTCGGGGTCGGGGAAGGTCGCCGGGTCCCACGTGAAGTCGGTCCAGTGGAACGCGCGCATCCAGAAGCAGTCGAAGTGGAAGACGCTCAGCGGGAGCCCACGCTCGGCCATGCCGTCCACGAACGACATGACCGTGGCCTCGTCGTACTGCGTGGTGAACGACGTCGAGAGCCAGAGTCCGTACGACCACGCGGGCACCCGGGCCGGGCGGCCGGTCAGCGCGGTGTAGCGCCGCAGGACCTCCTTGGGCGACGGGCCGTGCACGACGTAGTACTGCAGGGTCTCGCCCGGGACCGAGAACTGCGTGCGCGAGACCGCCTCGGAGCCGACCTCGAACGAGACCCGTCCGGGGTGGTCGACGAACACGCCGTAGCCCGCGTCGGACAGGTAGAACGGCACGTTCTTGTACGCCTGCTCGGTGGCCGTGCCGCCGTCGGCGTTCCAGATGTCGACGGACTGCCCGTTCTTGACGAACGCACCGAACCGCTCGCCCAGACCGTAGATGTGCTCGCGCACGCCGAGGCTCAGCTGCTCGTGCACGTACGCGTCACCCTGCGCGTCCGTCACGACGCCGACGCTGCGCGCGGTCGAGGAGGTCAGGATCCGTCCGTCGGCCTCGAAGTCGAGGCGCCACCCACCCGTGACCGACACCCGCGCGGTCAGCCCGCCGGACGTGTACGTGGCGGTCGCAGCATCGGCGTCGACCTGGACGTCGACCTGCGACTCCGCGAGCGCGAACCGCGGGCCGGCGTCCACACCACCCGCGTGGTGCTCGATGCGCACTCCGATGACATCAGCCATCGGGGACGTCAGCGTCACCGTGACGAGGGGACGGTTCAGCGTGTCGCCGCGGGAGGTGAGCGGTGCGGTGGCGCAGTAGACGACGAGAGAACGCTCGCCGACCACCGTCTCGGCGACGCCTCGGGGATGCAGGACCCGGACACCCGGCCTCAGCTTCCAGTAGCCGTCGGTGAACCTCATGTCGCAGACCGGGTTCGTGCGAGGCCGGTCATCGAGACGGCTCGAGCCAGGCGCCCGCACGCATCACACGCACCGGCCGCAGGTCGTCGTCGGTGACCACGAGGTCCGCGCGCCGACCGGCCGCCAGCGCCCCGAGGTCGCGGCGACCGAGCACGTCCGCGGGCACCGTCGACGCAGCGAGCACAGCATCCTCGAGCGGGACGCCCGCTGCGACGACGGACCGCACGACGTCGAGCAGGTGCGCCGTCCCCCCGGCGATCGCGCCACCCTTGGCGATGCGCGCCACGCCGTGGTCGACCCGGACCGCCATCGGGCCCAGCTGGTAGGCGCCGTCGGGCATGCCCGCGGCCGCCATCGCATCGGTGACCAGCGCGATCGACCCGGGCCCGAGCAGGTCGAAGACCGACAGGACCGTCGCGTCGGCCAGGTGCGTGCCGTCCGCGACCAGCTCGACGACGAGCTCGCCGCGCGCGGCCGCGGCCAGGCACGCGGCGATCGGGCCGGGGTCGCGGTGGTGCAGCGGACGCATGCCGTTGAACAGGTGCGTGGCCGTGAGGCGGCGGTTGGACGACGCCGCGAGCAGGTCGAACCCGCGGTCGACGACCGCCTCGACCTGCTCGGCCGAGGCGTCGGTGTGGCCGATGGACGGAACGACGCCCGCCTCGACCAACGCCGCGACGACCCCGTCCGCGACGCCGGGCACCTCGGGCGCGATCGTCATGGTGACCAGGTGACCGCGCGCGGCGTCCTGGAGGGCGCGTACGAGGTCCGGGTCGCCCACCTGCATGTCCGCCGGGTTCTGCGCACCGCAGCGATCCGCCGACAGGAACGGTCCCTCCAGGTGGACGCCGACGATCTCGCCCGCATCCGCGAGGTCCGCCAGCAGCGCGGTCCGGGTGAGCAGGATGTCCGGCGGCGCGGTGACCAGCGACGCGACCAGGCTCGTGGTCCCGTGCCGGCGGTGCTCGTCGACCGCCACCTGCGCCGTCACGGCGTCGAGCGCGTCCGGGAAGCTCGCGCCGCCTCCGCCGTGGCAGTGCAGGTCGACGAGCCCGGGCAGGAGCGTGTCGGCGGTCGGCGCCGGGAGCGTCCACCCGGGCGGCAGCCCGTCCGACGGCCCGACCCAGAGATCGTCGCGTCCTCCACGACCACCGCGCCGTCGTCGACCATGCCGCGGGGGGTCACCAGGCGTCCGCGCAGGACCAGGGGCTCGCTCATCGGTCCATCCTCGCGTACTCGGTCAGCCTCCAGACGCACGTGCGACCGCCCCGCTCGGCTCGGACTGGAGGACACGACGAGCCCCGCGTGCGAGGAGTCGCAGGAAGAGGTGCTGTCCGACGACCACCAGCGGCCCGAGCAGACGGACCCACCACACCTCCGGGACGGAGTACGCGGTGACGACGAACCACAGGTCGCCGGCGTCGTCGTGCTCGATCGTGAAGGCCTCCTCGCCCCGGAACACGTGACCCGGCAGGGTGCCGTACCCGAAGCCCGTCCTCGCCGGCGCCCGCTCGACCCAGATGACCTGACACGGTTCGCTGAGCCGCAGCGGTCCGAGACCGAGCCTCGTCGTCACGCGACCGCCGACGGCGGCCTCGGGAGCGTCGACACGGATCGGGACGCGCGCAGCAGCATGTACCTGCCAACCGAGCAGGGCCTCGCCGACGCGGTGCGCATCGAGCGGAGCTACCGCCCGACCCACCAGGTGCCGGACATGCAGCCCGCGGTATCCGACGGGCAAGGGACCTCCCTGGGTTGCTCCGACCTCCGGGTACGTCAGACCGGTGCGCACAGGTTCAGCCACCATGCGCAGCCCGACGACCGTGCACAGCACGAAGCCGAACGCGTTGGCGACGCCGTGCGTCGCCACCATCCACGACAGGGTCGGGTGCACCAGGTCCGTCGCCTCGCCGAGGGCCCACCACAGGGCCAGCACCATCGAGACCACGATCGTCGCGACGCCGACGCGCAGCAGCAGTCGCGCCCGGCGGACCTGCAACGTCGCCGCGGCGCCCGCCCAGAGACCCACCGTCAGCACGGTGGCCCCGGCGAGCTCCGCGACGTCCGACACGAAGTAGCCGACGAGCACCAGCAGCACGCCGAGCGGGACGGCCGTGGACGCGACCCTCGACGCCGTGCCGGGCACGGCCCGCGTGACGAGTCCGGTGATCAAGCAGGCGCCGAAGCCCGCGAACAGCATGTGCGGGACGGTGAGCGCCAGGTAGTCACCGTCGAACCCGAGCAGGCCCCATCCGGCCCGTTCGGCGAGGAGGGCCGCGGCACCGATCGCGGGCGTCAGCAGCGCGACCCCGAGCGAGAACGACGGCACCCTTGACGCCCGTGCAGCGAGGAGCACGCAGGCCACCACGAACGGCAGCGACACGACCGCAGCCGGACGCCCGACCGGCAGCCAGACCGCAACCGCGGCGAAGAGCCCGGCAACGGACCAGAGCGGCGACTGCGGGACGAGGCGAGACCCGAGCAGACGGATGCCGAGCGGCAGCACGACCACCGCACCCAGTCCCACCACCACGCGCACGGCGTCCGCGGCCCCCGGGTCGAGGTGCGTCATGACCTCACCGCGCGAACCAGCGCGAGGACATCCTCGGCGGAGCCGCGCAGGACGGGTAGACGGGTCAGCCGGATCAGCCGGCCCAACAAAGGAGCCAAGCCGTTCACGAGCACCCGCGTACGGCGCTGTCCCTCTGAGCCGTCGTAGACCCAGAACAGCGTCACGCCGAGCTGGACGAGCCAGAGGAGCTCGGGCAGCTCGTCACGCAGAACCGCGGGCACGGCGGGCCGTGCTCCGCCGACGAGGTCACGGAACAATTCCTGGCTCAACCGACGCGCCTCACCGGAGTCTGCGGAGAACGGGCTGGCCGCTGAACCCGGGCGGATGGCAACGGTGATGAACTCGCCGCCGAACGCGTGGTACTCGGCGAATGCGTCGACACCCGCGAGCAGAACTCCTCGCAGCCGCTCGCTCAGGTCACCCCCGGCGCCCAGCACCGCCTGCGCGCGGTGCACGTGCTCGCGGTTCACGTCGAGGTAGAGCTCCTGGACCAGGTGGTCCTTGGACTCGAAGTGGTAGTAGGCGTTGCCGGTCGAGACACCGGCCTCCTGCGCGATTGCGCGCATCGTCGTCGCCGCGTACCCGCGTTCACGGAACAGCCGCAGTGCCGTCGATCTGACCAGTGACCTCGTGTCGTCGCTCATGGCTCCATTTGAACATGTTCAACTGAACATGTTCAAGAGAGCTGTGGTGTGACGCACGACCACTCAGAACAGGCGGGAGCCGCTGTCGTCGACGCCCTTCATGGCGTCGTAGTCCAGCACCAGGCATCCGATGCCCCGGTCGGTGGCGAGCACGCGGGCCTGCGGCTTGATCTCCTGCGCGGCGAACACGCCGCGGACCGGGGCGAGGTGCGGGTCGCGGTTGAGCAGCTCGAGGTAGCGGGTCAGCTGCTCGACCCCGTCGATGTCGCCGCGGCGCTTGATCTCGACCGCGACGGTGCCGCCCGCGGGGTCCTTGGCCAGGATGTCGACCGGGCCGATCGCCGTCGGGTACTCGCGCCGCACGAGCGTGTGGCCGGTGCCGAGCAGGACGATCTGCGCGGCGAGGAGCGCCTGCAGGTGCGCCTCGACGCCGTCCTTGACCAGGCCGGGGTCCACCCCGAGGTCGTGCGCGGAGTCGTGCTGGACCTCGTGCAGCTCGATCTCCAGCCGGTCGTCGGACTTCTGGTGCTGCACCGTCCAGACCTGCGGTGACGCCGCGCTCGACCGCCTCGTCGGACGGCTCCCCCACCGCGAGGCGTGCACGGCGGGCTCATCCAGTTCAGCGGCTTGTACGACCCGCCGTCGGAGTGCAGCAGGACGCTGCCGTCGGCCTTCACGACGAGGAGCCGGGTGGCCAGCGGCAGGTGGGCGTTCAGCCGACCGCTGTAGCGCGCCGAGCAGGAGGCGACGACGAGGCGCACGTGATCCGCTTTCGAGGGTTCTAGGTGACCGAGTTGACGCGCGAGGGCGTCGCCTCGATCCAGGACGTCAGGCCCGTGTAGGCCTCGGCGCTCAGCAACAGGTAGAAGTCGCCCCCCGAGCGGCAGCTCGCGACGACGAGCTGGTCCCTGGACGTGCCGTCCGGGTCCTGCAGGTGCCGTTCGACGACCGCCAGGCCGCGCGCGATCCCAACGGACGCGCGGGCGGGGAGCCAGCGACCACCGGCGCCAGAAGTAGAGGGTCGCCGAGCCGTACTGGGCGACGCCGGCCGTCCACGGCCCCTCGGCGCTACGCCCGAGCCAGCAGTGGAACGAGCCCACCCGTCGGTCGAGCGTGTGCACCCGGGAGAACCAGAGCAGGACCGCCACGACGGTGAGCAGGGCGGCGCCGAGCAGCAGCGCGACGACCACCCCGCTCACGGTGTCAGTGCGCCGTGGGTGCTGCGGGACGGTCTCCCGCGACGGCGTCGTCCACGACGATCGTCAGGTGGTTGGAGTCGAAGGAGAGAAAGCCACCGTCGACCTGCCAGCGCTCGGGCTGCGGCCCCCCGCTCCGCGAAGACGCGCACCTCCCCGGGCTTGCAGCACGGAGAGCACCGGCTCGTGCCCGGCCAGGATGCCGATCTCGCCCTCGCCGGCCTTCGCCGACACCTGCCAGGCGTTCCCCGACCAGAGCTTGCCCTCCGCGCCGACGATCTCGACCTCGATCTCCGCCATCAGACGCCGTAGTCCTTCTGGATGCGGGCCCAGTTGCGCTCGAGGTCCTCGAGGCCGCCGATGTTGAAGAACGCCTGCTCGGAGATGTGGTCGAACTCGCCGTCGGCGATCTTGCCGAAGGCCTCGACCGTCTCGCTCAGCGGCACGGTCGAGCCGACGACGCCGGTGAACTTCTCGGCCATGTAGGTGTTCTGCGAGAGGAACTGCTGGATGCGGCGGGCACGGGCCACGACCGTCTTGTCCTCCTCGGACAGCTCGTCGACACCGAGGATCGCGATGATGTCCTGGAGCTCCTTGTTGCGCTGCAGGATCGACTTCACGCGGGTGGCGGCGTCGTAGTGGTCCTGGCCGACGTACCGCGGGTCGAGGATCCGGCTGGTGGAGGTCAGCGGGTCGACGGCCGGGTACAGGCCGCGCGAGGCGATCTCGCGCGACAGCTCGGTGGTGGCGTCCAGGTGCGCGAACGTCGTGGCCGGGGCGGGGTCGGTGTAGTCGTCGGCGGGCACGTAGATCGCCTGCAGCGAGGTGATCGAGTGACCGCGCGTCGAGGTGATGCGCTCCTGCAGGAGGCCCATCTCGTCGGCGAGGTTCGGCTGGTAGCCGACGGCGGACGGCATGCGGCCGAGCAGCGTCGAGACCTCGGAGCCGGCCTGCGTGAACCGGAAGATGTTGTCGATGAAGAGCAGCACGTCCTGCTTCTGCACGTCGCGGAAGTACTCCGCCATCGTCAGGGCCGACAGGGCGACGCGCAGGCGCGTGCCCGGCGGCTCGTCCATCTGGCCGAAGACGAGCGCCGTCTTGTCGAAGACGCCGGCCTCCTCCATCTCGACGATGAGGTCGTTGCCCTCACGGGTGCGCTCGCCGACACCGGCGAACACCGACACACCACCGTGGTTGAGCGCGACGCGCTGGATCATCTCCTGGATGAGGACCGTCTTGCCGACGCCCGCGCCGCCGAACAGGCCGATCTTCCCGCCGAGCACGTAGGGCGTGAGCAGGTCGATGACCTTGATGCCGGTCTCGAACATCTGCGTCTTGCTCTCGAGCTGGTCGAAGGCCGGGGGCGTGCGGTGGATCGGCCAGCGCTCGGTGACCTCGAACTTCTCGCCCTCCTTGAGGTTCAGCACCTCGCCGATGACGTTGAAGACGTGTCCCTTGGTGATGTCGCCGACGGGGACGCTGATCGCCTCGCCCGTGTCGCGCACGAGCGCGCCGCGGACCAGGCCGTCGGTCGGCTTCAGGGCGATCGCACGCACGAGCGAGTCGCCCAGGTGCTGCGCGACCTCGAGCGTCATCTCGACGCCGCCGTCGGCCTCGCCCTCGCCCTGCGCGGACAGGTCGATGGTGACCTTGAGGGCGTTGTAGATGTCGGGGATCTGGTCCGACGGGAACTCGATGTCGACGACGGGGCCGATGACCCGGGCGACACGGCCCACGCCGGGACCCGAGGCGTGCTCCACGGCAGCTTCGGTGGTGGTGGCAGTCATGTTCTTCTCCGGTTGGGGTTCTCGGAAGGAATTCTCAGGAAGCGAGCGCGTCGGCGCCCGAGACGATCTCGCTGATCTCTTGCGTGATCTCGGACTGACGGGCCTGGTTGGCGAGCCGGGTGTACATGCGCACCAGGTCCTCGGCGTTCTCGGTGGCCGTGTGCATCGCGCGCTGGCGGGCGGCCAGCTCGGACGCGGCCGCCTGCAGCAGGCAGGTGTAGATCCGGCTGCGGATGTAGCGCGGCAGCAGGGCGTCCAGGACGTCCTCGGGCGACGGCTCGAACTCGTACAGCGGCGGGATCTCGTCGTCGCCGGTCGGCTCGACGCCGTCGACGATCTCGAGCGGCAGCAGCCGGATGACGCGCGGAGTCTGCGTGACCATGTTCTTGAAGTGCGTGAACACGACGTGCAGCTCGCTGACGCCGCCCTCGTCGGCCGGGGCACTGAACGCCGCGAGCAGGGCGTCGGCGATCTCGTTCGCGGTCTCGACCGCGGGAGCGTCCGAGTTGCCCGTCCACCTGCCCGCCAGCTCGCGGCCACGGAACGCGTAGTACGACACGGCCCGGCGGCCGGTCGCGTACACGACCGGCTCCTTGCCCGCCTCCGTGAGGCGACCGATGAGGCGCTCGGCCTCGCGGATCGCGCTCGCCGAGTACGCGCCGGCCATGCCGCGGTCCGAGGTCACCACGAGCACGGCGACCCGATGGGTGTCCGTGCGCTCGGTGAGGAGCGGGTGCGTCACGTTGGAGTGCGTGGCGACCGCCGAGACGGCCCGGGTCAGCGCGCGCGAGTACGGCGTGGACGCCGTCACGCGGGCCCGCGCCTTGCCGATGCGCGAGGCAGCGATGAGCTCCATCGCGCGGAAGATCTTCTTCAGCGACTGTGTCGACCGGATCCGCTGCCGGTAGACGCGCTGCTGACCTGCCACGGTCAGCCCTTCTTCTGCCGGACGATCTGCTCCTGCTCGACGTCCACCTGGGCGCCGTCGTCGACCGAGCCGACGAGCGTCGTGCCATCGCCCACGAGGAAGCCGTTGCGGAACTCGTCGATCGCGTCGCCGAGCGCCTTCTCGGTCTCGTCGTCCAGCTTGCCGGTCGACGCGATCGTGGCGAGCACCTCGGTGTTGCGGCGCAGGTGGTCGAGCAGCTCCGTCTCGAAGCGGCGCACGTCGCCGAGCGGGACGTCGTCCAGCTTGCCCTTGGTGCCGGCCCAGATCGACGCGACCTGGTCCTCGACCGGGTACGGCGTGTACTGCGCCTGCTTGAGCAGCTCCATCAGTCGCGCACCCCGGGTCAGCTGCGCACGAGACGCGGCGTCGAGGTCCGAGGCGAACATCGCGAACGCCTCGAGCGAACGGAACTGCGCCAGGTCGAGCTTCAGCGTGCCGGAGACCGACTTCATCGCCTTGACCTGAGCGGCGCCACCGACGCGGGACACCGAGATGCCGACGTCGACGGCGGGGCGCTGGTCGGCGTTGAACAGGTCCGACTGCAGGAAGATCTGGCCGTCGGTGATCGAGATGACGTTCGTCGGGATGTACGCCGAGACGTCGTTGGCCTTGGTCTCGATGACCGGCAGACCCGTCATCGAGCCCGCGCCCAGCTCGTCGGAGAGCTTGGCACAACGCTCCAGCAGACGGGAGTGCAGGTAGAAGACGTCACCGGGGTACGCCTCGCGGCCCGGCGGGCGCCGCAGGAGCAGGGACACGGCGCGGTACGCCTCGGCCTGCTTCGACAGGTCGTCGAACACGATCAGGACGTGCTTGCCCTGGTACATCCAGTGCTGGCCGATGGCCGAGCCGGTGTACGGGGCGAGGTACTTGAAGCCGGCCGGGTCGGACGCCGGGGCCGCGACGATGGTCGTGTACTCCAGCGCGCCGGCCTCCTCCAGGGCGCCGCGGACGGCGGCGATGGTGGAGCCCTTCTGGCCGATGGCGACGTAGATGCAGCGGACCTGCTTGGTCGCGTCGCCGGTCTCCCAGTTGGCCTTCTGGTTGATGATCGTGTCGATCGCGATGGCCGTCTTGCCGGTCTGGCGGTCGCCGATGATCAGCTGACGCTGGCCACGACCGATCGGGATCATCGCGTCGATGGCCTTGAGGCCGGTCTGCAGCGGCTCGTGGACGCTCTTGCGGTCCATGACGCCGGGGGCCTGCAGCTCGAGCGCGCGGCGACCCTCTGTGACCAGCTCGCCGAGGCCGTCGATCGGCTTGCCCAGCGGGTCGACGACGCGACCGAGGTAGCCGTCGCCGATCGGGACGGACAGGACCTCTCCGGTACGGCGGACCTCCTGGCCCTCCTCGATGCCCGTGAACTCCCCCAGGACGACGACGCCGATCGTGCGGACGTCGAGGTTGAGCGCGAGGCCCAGCGTGCCGTCCTCGAAGCGGAGCAGCTCGTTCGCCATCGCGCCGGGAAGTCCCTCGACCTGCGCGATGCCGTCGGCAGTCAGGGTGACCCGACCGACCTCTTCGGACACCACACCGCTCGGCTCGTAGGACTTCACGAAGCTGTCCAGCGCGGCCCGGATCTCGTCCGGCCGGATCGTCAGCTCAGCCATTGCTCTTCTCCTGTCGTGACCGCGCGGTGTGCGCGGTCGTACGTTCGTGCACGTCGTTCAAGTCGGCCTGGGGCCGATACTCAGCTGGCAAGTCGTCGTCGTGCGTCGGCGAGCCGGGCGAGCACGGTCGAGTCGACCACGTCCGCCCCCACCTGGATGCGCAGACCGCCGAGGATCTCGGGGTCCACGGTCACGTTGAGCTGCAGCTCGCGCCCGTAGGCCTGCTGCAGGATGGCTCCGAGGCGGTCCATCTGGGCCTGCGACAGCTCGCTGCCGGAGGTCACGGAGGCCACGAGGCGCTTGCGACGGTCGGCGGCCAGCTCGGCCACGTAGCCGAGCGTCGCGACGAAGCGCTTGCCGCGAGGCGATGCGGTCGCCCGACGCGCCACCTCCAGGGTGACGTCGCTGACCTTGCCCTCGAGCAGGGTGTCGACGAGCGCGACGCGATTCTCCCGGGTGCCCCGGGGGTCGAACAGCGCCGAACGCACCTCGCGCTGGCCGACGAGGGTCCGCGTGATGCGGAAGATCTCGTCCTCGACCTGCTCGAGCTCGTGCGAGGCCTCTGCCGAGGCCAGCAGCGCGTCGAACCCCAGCGTCTCCACCGCGTCGGCCAGGTCGTCCTCGGACGTCCAGCGCGACTGCACGAGGTCGGACACCGCGGCGATGACGCGCTCGTCCGAGCGCGCCAGCACGGTGCTCGACCAGGCCGACCTTCGCCTCGCCGGGCAGGGACGGGTCGGACAGGGTGCGCCGCAGCGAACCCGAGGAGTCCAGCGCGTCCACCACGGCGAACAGCTGCTCACCGAGGTCGGCGGCCTGCTTGCCCGCCGCGGCCAGGACCGGCTCGAACCGCTCCTGTGCCGCGTCCAGCGAAGCGAGACTCGTTCCGCGCATCAGTTCTCCTTGGCGGCGGCTGCTGCCGTCGATGCCGTCGCCGACGCCTCGAGCTCCTCGAGGAACCGGTCGACCACGCGCGACTGGCGGGCCGTGTCCTCGAGCGACTCCCCGACGATCTTCGAGGCCAGCTCGGTGGCCAGCGCGCCGACGTCCGCACGCAGCGAGACCGCCGCCTGCTGGCGCTCGGCCTCGATCTGACGCTGGGCGGTCTCGACGGTGCGTGCCGCGTCCGCGGTCGCCTTCGCCTTGATCTCGGCCGAGATCGCCCCACCCTCGGCGCGCGCGGCCTCCTTGATGCGAGCCGCCTCGGTGCGCGCGTCGGCGAGGTGCTGCTCGTACTCCGCGCGCAGCGCCGCCGCCTCGGCCTGGGCGGCCTCGGCGTGCTCGATCCCGCCCTCGATCTTCTCCGTGCGCTCGTCGAGCACGGCCTGGAACTTGGGCAGGGCGTACTTGAGGAAGACCAGCACGATGATGATGACGATCACCAGCGACCAGATGATGTCGTACCACTCGGGCAGGAGCGGGTTGAGATCCTCGGTATCAGAGGCCGCTGCCACGCTCTGCGCGGCAGCGGCGAGCGTCGTGGCGATCACTTCAAGAAGAAGGGCGTGGCGATCGCGAGGAGCGCCAGGATCTCGATGAACGCCAGGCCGATGAACATCGTCGAGCGGAGCTGGCCGGACATCTCAGGCTGGCGCGCCATGCCCTCGATCGTCTTGCCGAACAGGATGCCGAGACCGATGCCGGGGCCGATGGCCGCCAGACCGTATCCGACGAGGGCGAGGCCGGTGATTTCCACTGGATCTGGTTCCTTTCATCTGCGCGCCGCTCGGCGCGTCCGTTGCGGGCGACGGTCCGGGGATCAGCCCGTCGCGGTGAGTGCGTCGATCAGTGCTCTTCGGTGATCGACATCTGCAGGTAGACGGCGGTGAGGATCGAGAAGACGTACGCCTGGAGTGCTGCGACGAAGAGCTCGAGCAGGTAGAACGCGAAACCGGCGACGAAGGTCACGGCCCCGAACGGCTTGAGCCCGGGCGACGCTTCGAACAGCAGGAACGAGGTGGCCGCGAAGCACAGCGCGAGCAGCAGGTGCCCGGCGAGCATGTTGGCCAGGAGCCGGATGACCAGCGTTGCGGGCCGCAGCAGGAACACCTGCAGGAACTCGACCGGGGTCAGCAGGAAGTAGATGGGCCACGGGACGCCCGGGGGGAACAGGGAGTGCTTGAGGTACCCGCCGACGCCGAACTTCTTGACGCCCTGCCACAGGTACAGGAAGTACACCCACAGAGGCGAAGATGATCGGCAGACCGATCACCGATGTTCCCGCGATGTTCAGGAACGGGATGACGCCGGTGATGTTGAAGAAGAAGATCGAGAAGAAGATCGTCGTGATGATCCCGACGTACTTCTTTCCGTCCTTCTCCCCCAGGATCTCGTAGGCGATCGAGTTGCGGCAGAAGTCCAGGCCCATCTCGAGCACGCCCTGGAAACGCCCCGGGACCAGCTTGGCGCGCTTGGCGCCGATCACGAAGATGGTCAGGAACACGATCACCGTGATGAACCGGACCAGGATGATCCGGTTGATCTCGAACGGCGTGCCCTCGAACCAGATGACCGGCGGGAAGAAGTCGATCAACGATGGCGGGTGAAAGCCACCGCTACCGTCATCCGCGGCGAGCGGCAGGATCGTCGCAAGGCTGGACAGGGCGTTCTCCTGGTGGTCGTGTGCGCCGCGCGCGCCGCGTCAGTGCGGGCACACGCACAGCGTCGGGCCGTCGTGGATGGGGTGAAGCCTAACCTATGAACCCGCTTGGTCCGGACCCGGTCAGGAGCCGTCGGGACGGTCCTGGACGCTCGTCTGGACGGGCTCCTCGTCGAAGTACGGCATGCGTCCGCGCTGGACCGCCCGCGCGTCCAGGATGGCCGATCCGATCACTCCGACCATGAGGACGACGGCCAGAACCTGCGGGTTGTAGAAGTCGAGGTGGCGGATCGAGGCGAGCACGACGATGACCACGACAGCTTGCCCAGCCAGGCCCCCATCAGCACCGCGAGCATCGTCGTCGGGTTCGACCGCGACGTGCGCCAGACGGAGACGACCGTCGTACCGGAGAAGATGAGTGCGACGAACACGCCGATCAGGGCGCCCCAGACGCCGGCCATGCCGTCGATCAGATAGCCGACGACGACGCCGACCACGGTCAGCGCGCCGAGCAGCACGAACATGTCGCGCAGGGCCTGCCGGAAGACCGCTTCGGCGGCGGTCGGCGGCAGCGGCGGGGGCGCGGTGGTCACGACGCGGACTCCAAGGGAGGGGTGGCAGCCCGACCGCGCAGCGGGCCGAGCGTGAGGATCGTGGCGACGACGACGGCGGCGCCGAACCACAGCAGCACGGTGGTCGTCGACCACTGGTAGAGCGCGGCGACCCCGAACGCGAAGACGGCGGTCCAGAGCCACATGATCGCGACGGCGCGGCGGTGGGAGTGGCCCAGCGCGAGCAGCCGGTGGTGCAGGTGCATGCGGTCGGGATGGAACGGCGACTTGCCCTTGCCGACGCGGCGCACGATCGCCAGACCCATGTCCGTCAGGGGCAGCAGCAGGACCGCGAACGGGAGCACCATCGGCAGGAACGCGGGGAACCGCTGCCGCTCGAGGACCTGCTCGGTCTGCCCGGTCACGACGATCGCGGCCGCGGAGAACACGAACCCGAGCACCATCGCGCCCGAGTCGCCCATGAAGATCCGCGCGGGGTACACGTTGTGCGGCAGGAAGCCGACGCACGCGCCCACCAGCACGATGAGCACGAGGGCCGCGAGGCTGGCGTTCGCGTACGTGCCCGGAGTTGACGTCTCGCGTGAGCAGGTAGGCGTAGAGGAAGAACGCGGTGCCGCCGATCGCCAGCACCCCCGCCGCCAGGCCGTCGAGCCCGTCGACGAAGTTCACCGCGTTCATCGCGATGACCACCGTGAGGACCGTGAGGAAGGTCCACAGGCCGCCTACGAGCCGACCGTCAGCTCGCCGCCGATCGGCAGCTGGTAGAGCCGCACGCCCTGCCACACCAGGAACCCGGCCGCGAGCACCTGGCCCATGAGCTTGGTCAGCCAGTCGAGGTCCCAGATGTCGTCGGCGACGCCCAGCGCGCAGACGATCCCGGCTCCCCCGACGATGCCGAGGAGCGCGCGAGGGTTGGCGTAGACGCTCTCGAGGAAGGGCAGCCGGCTGGCCATCACGACCGCGACGAGGATGCCGGCGAACATCGCCATGCCGCCGAGCCGTGGCGTCGGGATCGCGTGCACGTCGCGCTCACGCACCGCCGTGATGGCGCCCCAGCGCAGGGCGCACCAGCGCGCCAGCGGGGTGGTCAGGTAGGTGACCGTCGCCGCGATGAACAGCAGGAGGAGATAGACCCTCACGAGGCGGGCGCCTCGACGTCCGTGATCTCGCGCAGCTGCTCGAGCGAGATCGCGCCGGGGCGCACCAGGCGCAGCACGCCCCCGGTGGCGTCGACGATGGTCGACGCGACCTGTCCCGGGGCCGTGCCGCCGTCGAGGTAGAGCGTCACCGCGTCGCCGAGCTGCTCGTAGGCGCCCTCGGCGGTGAATGCGGCGGGGTTGCCCGTGGTGTTCGCGCTCGAGACCGCCAGCGGGCCGGTGCGCTTGAGCAGCGCGAGCGCGGTGGGGTGGTCGGGCATCCGCAGGGCCACGGTGCCGTGGGTCTCGCCGAGGTCCCACGCCAGCGACGGCTGTGCGCGCACGATCAGGGTCAGGCCGCCCGGCCAGAACTGGGTCGCGAGCGCGCGCGCACCGACCGGGACGTCTGTCGCCAGACCGTCGAGCGTCAGCACGTCCCCGATCAGCACGGGCGGCGGCATGTGCCGGCCGCGACCCTTGGCGTCCAGCAGCGCCTGCACGGCAGGCGGCGTGAAGGCGTCGGCCCCGATCCCGTAGACGGTGTCGGTCGGCAGCACGACCAGGCCGCCGCGCGAGACCACGTTGACCGCCTCGTCGATCGCCGGCCCCCAGGTCGCGGGGTCGCTCGCGGCGATGATGCGCTCGTTCACGGCGCCGAGTCTGTCACGAGCGGGTGGGAGTTCCGGCGCGCGACGAGCATCCGCGGGCGGCCCGTGAGGTCGTCGCTCGACTCGATCTGCTCGAACGCGCCGGTGGCCCGGGCGTCGCGTCGGGCCGCCGCGTCCTGGACCTCGGCGTGCTCCATGACGAGCAGGCCGCCCGTCCGCAGCAGGCGCGCGGCCGCCCGCAGCACCGCGCGCGGCACCTCGAGACCGTCCAGCCCGCCCCCGTACAGGGCGAGGTCCGGATCGTGGTCGCGCACCTCGGGCTCGACGGGTTCGGCGTCCGGCGGGATGTAGGGCGGGTTCGCGACGAGGACGTCGACCGAGCCGTCCAGCGCCTCCAGGAGGTGCGGCGTCGGTGACGTCACCGGGCTCGACCGTCAGGTTCGTGGCGCCGTTGTGGAGCGCGTTCTTCCTGGTCAGTGCGACGGCGTCCGGGGAGAGGTCCATCGCGACCACGGTCGCCTGCGGGACCTCGGTGGCGACCGCGATCGCGATCCCGCCGGCGCCGCAGCACAGGTCGACGACCAGGGGTGCGGACATGGTGGCTGCCTCGTCGATCGCTACCTGCGCCACCACCTCCGTCTCCGGGCGGGGCACGAACACGCCGGGCTCGACGAGCAGCGTCAGGTACCGGAAGCCGGTCGAGCCGACGAGGTGCTGCAGGGGCTCGCGGTGGCGGCGTCGCTCGACCAGACCGGCGTACGTCTGGGCGAACCCGTTCGGTACAGGTGGTGCCATCGCGAGCTCGAGGCGGTCGAGGCCCAGCGCGTGCGCCGCGAGCGCCGTGGCGTCGTGCCGGGGCGAGGGGACTCCGGCCTCGTCGAGCAGCCGCGTCGCGCCCTCGACGAGCTCACGGAGGCTCGGCTGCGGCGGTGTCGCGCGCCCACGTCCGTCGCTCACGCGTCCCCTGCCGCGGCGAGCCGCGCCGCCTCGTCGGCATCGATCGCGGACTGCACCACGGGCGCCAGCTCGCCGCCGAGCACGGCATCGAGGTTGTAGGCCTTGTAGCCGGTGCGGTGGTCCGCGATGCGGTTCTCGGGGAAGTTGTAGGTGCGGATCCGCTCGGAGCGGTCGACGGTGCGGACCTGGCTGCGGCGGGCCTCGCTCGCCGCCGCGGCGGCCTCTTCCTGGCGGGCGGCCAGGATGCGCGCGCGCAGGACGCGCATGCCCTGCTCACGGTTCTGCAGCTGCGACTTCTCGTTCTGCATCGAGACGACGATGCCCGGTCGGCAGGTGCGTGATGCGCACCGCCGAATCGGTGGTGTTGACGGACTGCCCGCCGGGGCCGCTCGAGCGGTAGACGTCGATGCGCAGGTCGTTCGGGTCGATCTCGACCTCGGCCTCGTCCTCGACCTCCGGGAACACGAGCACCCCGGCCGCCGACGTGTGGATCCTTCCCTGGCTCTCCGTCACGGGAACCCGCTGCACGCGGTGCACGCCGCCCTCGTACTTCAGGTGCGCCCAGACGCCGTCCTCGGGTGCCACGGTGCCGCGCGACTTGATGGCGACCTGCGCATCCTTGTAGCCACCGAGGTCGGAGTCGGTGGCGCTGAGCAGCTGGGTCGCCCAGCCCATCTTCTCGGCGTACCGCGTGTACATCCGCAGCAGGTCGGCGGCGAACAGGGCCGACTCCTCGCCGCCCTCTCCCGCCTTGACCTCGAGGATCACGTCGCGGGCGTCGTCCGGGTCACGCGGGATGAGGACCTCGCGGAGCCGGGCGCTCGCGGCGTCGGCAGCGGCCTGCAGCGACGGCAGCTCCGCGGCGAAGCTCTCGTCGACCTCAGCCAGCTCGCGTGCCGCCTCGGCGTCGTCGCTCGCGGCCTTCCACGCCGTGTACGCCTGCGCGACCTGCCCGAGCTCGGCGTACCGGCGGCCCAGCTTGCGTGCGTTGGCGGGGTCCGCGTGCACGGAGGGGTCCGCAAGCTGCTGCTCGATCTGCGCGTGCTCGGCGAGCAGCGGCTCGGCGGCGGCGAATGCCTCGCTCATGTTCTTCCTTCGGCAGGGTGCAGCTCCGGCGTCCGACAACGACACAGCGCCGGTGCCCGCGCGGACACTGCCATGGAGGGCAGTCGTCCGCGCCGGGGCACCGGCGCTGTGAGGTTGCTAGTTGGCGGCCTTCTTGCCGTAGCGCGCCTCGAACCGGGCCACACGGCCGCCGGTGTCGAGGATCTTCTGCTTGCCCGTGTAGAACGGGTGGCAGTCGTTGCACACGTCGGCGTGGATCTTGCCGCTCGTCACGGTCGACTTCGTGGTGAACGAGTTCCCGCAGGTGCAGGTGACCTCGGTGGTCACGTACTCGGGGTGGATGTCAGCCTTCACAGAACTTCTCCTTGGGTGGATGTCTCCGGGTCCGGACGCGCGTGACGGCGCCGGTGAACCGCAGACCAGCGAACCATTGTGCCAGAACAGCGCGAGCCGCCCGAAATCATCCCGACCTCGTCCCGGTCCGGCGCCGGATGACCTCCGTCACGTCGGTTGGGCGTCCAACCTGGCCAGCTGCTCCTCGACGTCGAAGTCCGCCGGTGGCCAGCCCAGCTCGAGCCCGTCGAGCGCGTCGCGCAGGAGCCGCCCGATGGCGAGCCGCGCGTACCACTTCGAGTCGGCCGGGACCACGTACCAGGGTGCGTGCTCGGTGTTCGTGAGGTCGAGCACCGCCTGGTAGGCCTCCTGGTACTGGGGCCACTGCGCGCGGACGTCGATGTCGCCCGGGTTGAACTTCCAGTACTTGTCCGGGCGCTCCAGCCGCTCGCGCAGCCGCGCCTTCTGCTCCGCCTGCGAGACCATCAGCGCGACCTTGACGATGGTCGTGCCGGAGTCGACGACCTCCTGCTCGAACGCGTTGATCTCCTCGTAGCGCGCCTCCCAGACCGACCGCGGGACCAGCTCGTTGACCCGCACGACCAGCACGTCCTCGTAGTGCGAGCGGTCGAACACCCCGATGTGACCCGGCGTCGGCAGGCCTCCCGGACCCGCTTGCAGGTAGTGCTGGCGCGCTCCTTCTCCGTCGGCACCCCGAACGAGCGGTGCTGGACACCCTGCGGGTCGACCAGGCCGATCACGTGCCGCACGATGCCGCCCTTGCCGGCGGTGTCCATCCCCTGCAGCACCAGCAGGACCGATCGGGTGCCACCGGAGCGGCCGTCCGCGAAGAGCTGCTCCTGGACGTCGCTCAGCTTCTTGCCGTTCTCGGCGAGCTTCTTCTTCCCCGACGACTTCCTGTGCTCCCACCCCGGATGCGCCGACGGGTCGAACGACCCGAGGTCGAATCCTCGGGGGACCCGCAGGGCCTCGGTGGGCAGCGTGGTCCACGACTTCGTCATCGAACGGCTCCTCTGGTCGGCTGCGAACACGCCGCACGCTAGTCCGCTCGCTGACCCGTCGCCCGTCGTCGCGCCCGTAGGGTCGGTCCGTGGTGTCACCGAGCGGCCCGTCGAAGGTGTCCGGAACGCCGCCCGAGGGCATCGAGGTCCCCGAGCAGGTCGTCCGGCTGGCCGGAGGCGCAGCCGGTCGAGCCGGTGTGGCTGAACGAGGCGGGCGGGCTGACGTTCCGCACGCGCGGCGAGGCTCCCGTGTTCCTCAAGTGGTCGCCGCCCGATGGCCCGGACCTCGCGCGCGAGGCACGAGGCTGGCGTGGGCGGTCCGTCTGCACGCCCGTGCCGCAGGTCGTCGCGCACGGTGCCGACGCGACCGGGTCCTGGTTGGTGACACGCACCCTGCCCGGTCGCTCGGCGGTCGACCCGCGCTGGCTGGCCGACCCCGGGACGGCTGCGCGCGCCATCGGGACGGGCCTGCGTGACCTGCACTCCACCCTGCTGGTCGACGAGTGCCCGTTCACCTGGGCCGTCGAGGATCGTCGTGCTGCAGCCCTATCGGCGCCAGGACGGTCCCGAGAGCTGGTACCCGGAGCACGCACGTCTCGGTCGTGCGACGGCACTCGCTCTGCTCGACGACGTCCCGGACCTCGACCTCGTGGTGTGCCACGGCGATGCGTGCGCACCCAACACGATCATTGCCGACGACGGGTCGTGGGCCGGTCATGTCGATCTCGGCAGCCTCGGCGTCGCCGACCGGTGGGCCGACCTCGCGACGGCCGCCTGGTCGACCGAGTGGAACTACGGACCCGGTTGGGCCTCTGCGGTGTACGACGCCTACGGCATCGAGCCCGACGAACGGAAGATCGCGTTCTACCGGCTGCTGTGGGACGTGTCCTGACGGCTCACTTCGCGGGCAGAGTCGCGGCGAACGTCATCCCCTCGCGGACCCAGTCACCCAGCTCGTCCTCGTCGTCCAGGACCGACCCCTCGACCAGCAGCCACCCGCGCATCGACCGACCGCGCATCTCCATCGGGCGCACACCTGGCTGAGCCAGCAACCGGTCGGCGTCGTCAGGATCGATGCGGACCATCAGTCCACCGGACGATCCCGAGACGGCGACGGCCATCTTCCCGTCCAGCAGGAAGGCGAGCCCGCCGAACATCCGCTTCTCGGTCACGTCCGGGCGCACCCCGACGGCGCCCCGCACACGCCCCGCGAGCCTTTCGTCGAACATCGCCCGCCCCTCCCGCTCGAAGCCCACCGTAAGAGCGCTGGTGCCCGCCGTCGAGGGCCAGGTGAGCCGAGGCGCACCGACCAGTGCACCGACGGAGGGTCAGATGTCCCACGGAGGCGGAAATACCACGGTCCGTTGACGCCACGGTCCGTCAGCGGTTGGACGGTCCGTCGGCGGTGGCGGGCACCTTCGTGGGGTCCGCGACCGGCTCTGCTGCGGCAGCGCTGCCAGGAAGGCCGGCACGTGTCGCCAGGCGTCGGGGAGTGCTGCCTCGTCCTTGGCGTGCTGCGCCGCGGTCACGTCAGCCGCTGATCTTCGCCACCGGGATCACGGCGCTCGGGTTGTCCGAGGCGAGCGGGTCGCCCCAGGTGACGCGTGTACGGCACCGCCGCATTGTCGAGCGTCCACGCCAGCCCGTCACAGAGGGGCGCGCGAGGTGACGGGCAACGACGACGGCCCCGCTCCTCCCGAGTGGAGGGCGGGGCCGTCGTCATGCCCGGAGGAGCTACTCGCTGCCCGGGGTGGTCTTCTGGACCTGGAGGAGGAACTCGACGTTCGACTTGGTCTCACGCAGCTTGCCGATGAGCAGCTCGATGGCCTGGGTCTGGTCGAGCGCACCCATCACACGGCGGAGCTTGTAGATGATCTTCAGCTCGTCGTGCGCCATGAGGATCTCCTCGCGGCGGGTGCCGGACGCGTTGACGTCGACCGCCGGGAAGATGCGCTTGTCGGCCAGGCCGCGGGAGAGCCGCAGCTCCATGTTTCCCGTGCCCTTGAACTCCTCGAAGATGACCTCGTCCATCTTGGACCCGGTCTCGACGAGCGCCGAGGCGAGGATGGTGAGCGAGCCACCGTTCTCGATGTTGCGCGCAGCGCCGAAGAACCGCTTGGGCGGATAGAGCGCCGAGGCGTCGACCCCACCCGAGAGGATGCGCCCGGACGCCGGGGCGGCCAGGTTGTAGGCCCGCGACAGACGCGTGAGCGAGTCGAGGAGCACGACGACGTCCTGCCCGAGCTCGACCAGCCGCTTGGCGCGCTCGATGGCGAGCTCGGCGACGATCGTGTGGTCGGACGCGGGGCGGTCGAAGGTCGAGGCGATGACCTCACCCTTCACCGTCCGCTGCATGTCCGTGACCTCTTCGGGGCGCTCGTCGACGAGCACGACCATGAGGTGGACCTCGGGGTTGTTGGTCGTGATGGCGTTGGCGATCTGCTGCATGATGATCGTCTTGCCGGCCTTGGGCGGCGCGACGATGAGGCCGCGCTGGCCCTTGCCGATCGGCGCGACGATGTCGATCACGCGGGCGGACAGCTTCGTCTGCTCGGTCTCCAGACGCAGGCGGTCCTGCGGGTAGAGCGGCGTGAGCTTGCTGAACTCGGGCCGGGTCTTCGCCGCCTCCGGGTCGCCGCCGTTGATCGAGTCCAGGCGGACCAGCGCGTTGAACTTGCTGGGCCGGTTGCCCTGCGGCGGCTGCTCTCCCTCGCGGGGCTGGCGGACCGCCCCGGTCACCGCGTCGCCGCGGCGCAGGCCGTAGCGCTTGACCTGGTTGAGCGAGACGTAGACGTCGTTCGCACTCGGCAGGTAGCCCGTCGTGCGCACGAACGCGTAGCTGTCCATCAGGTCGAGGATGCCGGCGACCGGCACCAGGACGTCGTCCTCGCTGACCTCGATGTCGTCGAGACCCGCGAGGTCCCCGCCGGTGCGCCCGCGGGCGGGGCGGCCCTTGCGGTCGCGGTCGCGGTACCGGTCGCGCGAGCGCCGGCGACGACCCCCGCGCTCGTCGCCCTCCTCGTCCTGGAACCCCTGGTCCCGACGAGGCTGAGCCTGCGCGTTGCCGGCCTGCGTGTCGCCGGACTGCTGACGATCCTGCTGGCCGTCCTGCTGGCCGTTGGCCTGCTGACGCTGCGGGTTGCGGTCCTGCTGGCCGTTGGCCTGCTGGCCGTTCGCCTGCTGACGTTCCTGCCGCGGCTGACCGTTCTGCTGCGTGGCGTCCTCGCCACCCTGCGGAGCACCCGCGCCACGGCCCGAGCGACGCGAACGGCGCTCGCCGGACACGGAGCCGACGGCGTCGGCGGCGCGTGCGGCGCGGTCGTCGCGCTGGTCGACGGGCGCGAGCTTGGCGTCGAGCGCGGCCTCGAGGCCGGCGAGCGCGTCACCCTTCGGCGCGTCGCCACGGGGCGCACGCTCCGTCTGGACCGGGACGTCGAGCTCGAGCTGCGGCGCCTTGGTGCGCGGGGCGCGAGCGGCCCGGGCGGGGGGCTCGGCGACCGCGACGCTCTCGGCGCGACGGGGCTCGAGCGCCTGCGGGCGCGAACCGGAGCGAGCGTCCGAGATGGCCTGGACGAGGTCGCCCTTGCGCATCTTGGAGGTGCCCTTGACGCCCAGCTCGGACGCCATGGCCTGCAGCTCAGGCAGGCGGAGCGCCGAGATGCTGGCGCCGCGGGCGGACCCGCCGGAGATACTCACGGCAGGTTCGATGGTGTCTGTCACGAAGGACCTTTCCCCTCGTCGGTGGCCGGGACCCGACAGCTCGGGGATCGGCCGACGTCCGGTCACGCGTGACCAAGACGGTGGTGGAGCCACACACGCTGCGTACGACGACGTCTGCGCGGTGTGGGCTGGAGCGTTCCCGGGGCGTCAATCTTCTGCGCAAACTCTTCGTCGACAACCCGGCCGATAACGACGCGGGTGACCGAGGACGAGGTCCGGGGAACGCATCGATGCTACCACTGTCGGCGCGTTCGCCCGCCCGGGTGACCGCCCTGCGCGTTCTTCACCCACTGGGTTCAGGTGGTGGACAGCTCGACCGACGCACCCGCACGATGCACGGCCAGCGGGAGGACCTGCCACCCCCCCATCGCCCCACCGAACGCGGCCGCGATCGCCTCGTCGGCGTCGGTACCGGCCCCGGCGGATCGTGCGAGCACGAGGACGGTCGGTCCCGCGCCGGAGACGACGGCCGCGACCCCCTGCGCGCGCAGCGCGTCGATCAGGGCCAGCGAGTCGCGCATGACCGAGCGGCGGTACTCCTGGTGCAGCCGGTCCTGCGTCGCCGTCAGCAGGAGCTCGGGCCGACGCCCCAGGGCCTCGACCAGCAGCGCCGCGCGGCCGGCCTGGAACGCGCCGTCGGCATGCGGGATCGTCGCGGGCAGCACCCCACGCGCGGCCTTCGTCGACAGGTGGGTGGGCGGCACGATCGCGACGGGCGCGATGGACGGGTCGACCGGCAGACCGATCGCCCGGAAGCCGTCGGTGTCCTGCCACGCGAGCGTCGCGCCGCCGAGCACCGCCGGGGCCGCGTTGTCGGGATGTCCCTCGATGCTCGCCGCGAGGTCGATCATGACGGCGTCGGACAGTGCCTCGGGATCACCGATCAGACCGCGGGCGGCGATGATCCCGGCGACGACCGCGGCCGCCGACGAGCCGAGGCCCCGACCGTGCGGGATCCGGTTGTGGCAGACGAGGTGCAGGCCGGTCTGCGGCGCACCGACGTGGTCCAGGGCGGCGCGCAGCGAGCTGATCACCAGGTGCTGCTCGTCGTCGGGAACCTGCCCCGCACCCTCCCCCGTCACCTCGACGCGGACGCCCGGCGAGCCGAGCGCGTGCACCTCGATCTCGTCGACGAGGTCCAGCGCGAGGCCGAACGCGTCGAACCCGGGCCCGAGGTTGGCGGACGTCGCGGGGACGCGCACGCGGACGTGGTCCGCACCGAGGCGCACGCGCTCAGTCCAGGCCGAGCGCGGTGGCGATGGAGACGACGTCCGACGTGACCCGCACCGGGACGACGTCGCTGCCGTCCGCCGTGCGCAGGGCCCACTGCGGGTCCTTGAGCCCGTGACCGGTGACGGTGATGACGATCTGCGCGCCGGCGGGCACGCGGCCGGCCTCGTGCTGGGCGAGCAGTCCGGCGACGCCCGCCGCGGAGGCGGGCTCGACGAAGATGCCGACCTCGGCCGACAGGATGCGGTGCGCCGCGAGGATCTGCTCGTCGGTGACGGCCTCGATGAGACCCCCGGAGACGTCGCGCGCCTCCACGGCCTGCTGCCAGGACGCCGGGTTGCCGATCCGGATGGCCGTCGCGATGGTCTCGGGCTGGTCGATCGGGAACCCGCGCACGATCGGCGCGGCGCCGTCGGCCTGGAAGCCCCACATGATCGGCGTGCGCGTGGAGACCGAGGCTTCCGCATACTCGCGGTAGCCCTTCCAGTAGGCCGTGATGTTGCCGGCGTTGCCGACGGGCAGGACGTGGATGTCGGGGGCGTCGCCGAGGGCGTCCACGATCTCGAACGCGGCGGTCTTCTGACCCTCGATGCGGTCCGGGTTCACGGAGTTCACCAGCTCGACCGGGTAGGCCTCGGCGAGCTTGCGGGCCGCGATGAGGCAGTCGTCGAAGTTGCCGTCGACCTGCAGCAGCGTCGCGCCGTGGGCGACGGCCTGGCTCAGCTTGCCCATCGCGATCTTGCCGTCCGGGACCAGCACCGCGCAGACCATCCCGGCGCGGGTCGCATAGGCGGCGGCCGACGCGCTCGTGTTGCCGGTCGAGGCGCAGACGACGGCCTGGGCGCCCCTCGCCGCCGCCGCGGACATCGCGGTCGTCATGCCGCGGTCCTTGAACGAGGCGGTCGGGTTCATCCCCTCGACCTTGATGTGCACCTCGGCGCCCGTGAGCATCGACAGCGTCGGCGAGAAGACCAGCGGCGTGCCGCCCTCACCGAGGCTGACGATGTGCGTCTGGACGTGCGCGGGCAGGCGGTCGGCGTACTCGGCGATCACGCCGCGCCACTGGTGGGCCATCAGGATCCTTCGACTCGCAGGACGGAGACGACGCGCTCGACGACGTCGAGGCCCTCGATGGCCTCGATGGTCGCGCGCTGCGCGTGCTCGGGGGCGGCATGGGTGGTCAGGACGAGGTGGGCGCTGTCGGCGCCCTCACCGAGCGGCGACTGCCGCACGGTCTCGATCGACACGTCGTGCGTGGCCAGGACCGCGGCGACCTGCGCGAGGACGCCCGGGCGGTCGGCCACGTCGAGCCGGATCTGGTACCGCGTGCGGGCCCGGTCGGCGGGCAGGACGGGCAGCTCGGCGTACCAGGACTCGACCGGTCCGCGACCGCCCAGCACCCGGTGCCGGGCCGCCGAGACCACGTCGCCGAGCACCGCCGACGCCGTCGGCTGCCCGCCCGCGCCGCGGCCGTAGAACATGAGCTCGCCGGCCGCCTCGGCCTCGATGAAGACGGCGTTGTAGGCACCACGGACGCCGGCCAGCGGGTGCTGCGACGGGACCAGCGCCGGGTGCACCCGGACCTGGACACCGCCGACGCCGCGCTCGGCGATGGCCAGCAGCTTGATCACGTAGCCGGTGCGCTCGGCCCACAGCACGTCGTCGGCACTGATGCCGGTGATGCCCTGACGGTCGACGTCGTCGATCGAGACCCGCGTGTGGAACGCCAGCGACGCGAGGATCGCCGCCTTCGACGCGGCGTCGAAACCCTCGACGTCCGCGGTCGGGTCGGCCTCCGCGTAGCCGAGCGCCTGGGCCTGCTTGACGGCCTGCTCGAGGTCGAGGCCCTCGGTGGCCATCTTGTCGAGCACGTAGTTGGTGGTGCCGTTCACGATGCCGAGCACGCGCTGGACCGTGTCGCCGGCCAGGGACTCGCGCACCGGGCGCACGATCGGGATCGCGCCGGCGACGGCGGCCTCGAAGTACACGTCGACGCCGGCCTCGTCCGCGGCGGCGTACAGCGTCGGGCCGTCCTGCGCGAGGAGCGCCTTGTTGGCGGTGACCACGGCGGCGCCCGCGGCGATCGCCCGCAGCAGCAGGCTCCGGGCCGGCTCGATGCCGCCCATCAGCTCGACCACGAGATCGGCCCGTTCGACCAGCGCCTCGGCGTCCGTGGTGAGCAGCGCCGGGTCGACGACCGCGTCGCGCGCGACCTCCAGGTTGCGGACCGCGACCCCGACCAGCTCGAGGCGGGCGCCGACCCGCGCGGCCAGGTCGTCCGCCTGCGTCGTCAGCAGCCGCACGACTTCCGTTCCGACGACGCCGCAGCCGAGGACGGCGACGCGCAGGGGCGGGTGGACGGGCACGGACGAGGGCACAGGACGCCTCCGGTCGATGGGGTGGGCGGACAGCGCCCCCAAGAATAGGGGTGCTCAGCCCAGGTCGAGAGCGAGCAGGTCGTCCTCGGTCTCGCGGCGGACGAGGACCCGGGACGACCCGTCGGCGACCGCGACCACCGGGGGGCGTGGGACGTGGTTGTAGTTGGACGCCATGGAACGTCCGTAGGCGCCCGTGGCGGCGACCGCGAGCAGATCTCCGGCGCGGACGTCGCCGGGCAGCTGGACCTCGTGCACGACGATGTCGCCGCTCTCGCAGTGCTTGCCGACGACGCGCGCGCGCACGGTGTCCACGGAGGACGACCGGCCGACGATCTCCGCGTGGTACTGCGCGCCGTAGAGGGCCGGGCGGATGTTGTCGCTCATGCCGCCGTCGACCGAGACATAGGTCCGGATGGTGCCGTCGTCGATCCGGACGGGCTTGACCGTGCCGACCGTGTAGAGGGTCAGGCCGGCGGGGCCGACGATCGCGCGGCCGGGCTCGATCGAGAACCGCGGCAACGGGGTGCCCAGGTCGTGCGCGCTCGCGGCGACCGACGAGGCGATGTCCTTGGCGATGCGGTCCGGGTCGAGGGCGACCTCGCCCGGCAGGTAGGCGATGCCGTACCCGCCGCCGAGGTCGATCTCCTCGACGAGCACGCCCGTCCGCGATGCCAGCTCCGCGCGCAGGGTCAGCACCGCGCGGGCCGCGACCTCGAACCCGGACGGGTCGAGGATCTGCGAGCCGATGTGCGAGTGGATCCCGAGCAGGCGCAGCTCGGGCCGCGCGAGCACGCGCAGCAGCCCCTGCATCGCCGGGCTGTCCCCGGACGGGGTGTGGATCGACAGGCCGAACTTCTGGTCCTCGTGCGCGGTCGAGATGTACTCGTGCCCGCCCGCATGCACGCCGGTGGTCACGCGGACCATCACGGGCGCCGGGTTCTCGACGCGACGCGGCGTCGGCCACCCGGTCGATCTCGACGAGCGAGTCGACGATGAGCCGGCCGACGCCCGCGGACAGAGCGCGCGCGATCTCCGCGTCCGACTTGTTGTTGCCGTGCAGGCCGATGTCCGCGCCCGGGATGCCCGCCCGCAGCGCGACCGCGAGCTCGCCGCCGGTGGACGTGTCGACGCGCAGGCCCTCGTCGTGCACCCAGCGCGCGACCGCCACGGACAGGAACGCCTTGCCCGCGTAGTAGACGTCGACGCCCGCACCGATCTCGGCGAACGCCTGCTCGAACGCGCGCCGGTAGGACCGCGCGCGTGACCGCAGGTCGGCCTCGTCCAGGACGTAGGCGGGTGTGCCGTGGGTCGCCGCGAGAGTCTCGACGTCCACGCCGGCGACGGAGACGACGCCCTCGGACGACCGGGCGAACCCGGTCGACCAGGGCTCCCCCGTCACATCCGCTCCGGGGCGGAAACCCCCAGCAGCGCGAGCCCGTTCGCGAGCACCTGGCGCGCAGCGTCGTTCAGCCACAGGCGCGTGCGGTGCACGTCGCCGACGACCTCGTCGCCGAACGGCGCGACCCGGACCTGCCCGTACCAGGTGTGGTACGCACCGGCGAGGTCCTCGAGGTAGCGCGCGACGCGGTGCGGTGCGCGCAGCTCGGCGGCCTGCGCGACGATCCGCGGGAACTCGGCGAGGCGTCCGATGAGGACCGAGTCGCTCTCGTGGTCCAGCAGCGAGGCGTCGAACCCGTCCTCGCGACGCACCCCGGTCGCCTCCGCGTTCCGGTCCACCGCGGCCGACCGGGCGTGCGCGTACTGCACGTAGAACACGGGGTTCTCGTTCTTCGCGCTCGTCAGCAGGTCCAGGTCCAGGTCGATGCTGGAGTCCGCCGACGACCGCGCGAGCGCGTACCGGGCGGCGTCCACCCCGACGGCGTCGACCAGGTCGTCGATCGTCACGACGGTCCCGGCGCGCTTGCTCATCCGGACGGGCTGGCCGTCCTTGACGAGGTTCACCAGCTGGCCGATGAGGATCTCGAGGTTGACGCCGGGCTCGTCGCCGAAGGCCGCGCAGATCGCCATCATGCGGCCGATGTACCCGTGGTGGTCCGCGCCGAGCATGATGACGACGCGGTCGAACCCGCGCTCGCGCTTGTCCAGGTAGTACGCGATGTCGCCGGCGATGTAGGCGGCCTCGCCGTTGGACCGGATGATCACGCGGTCGCGGTCGTCGCCGAACGTCGTCGTGCGCAGCCAGACCGCGCCGTCGGCCTCGAAGATGTGGCCCTGCTCGCGCAGCCGCGCCACCGCACGGTCGACGGCACCGGACGTGTGCAGCGAGTCCTCGTGGAAGTAGACGTCGAAGTGCACGCCGAAGTCCTCGAGCGACGTCCTGATCTCCGCGAACATCAGGTCGACGCCGCGCGCCCGGAACGCCTCGTTGGCCTCGTCGGTCGGCAGCTCGCGCGGGTCGGGCTCGCCCGCGGCGAGGGCGTCGGCCACCACCTGCTCGGCGATCTCCGAGATGTAGTCGCCGCCGTAGCCGTCCTCGGGGGCGGGCTGACCGAGCGCGCGGGCGAGCAGCGAGCGCGAGAAGCGGTCGATCTGCGCACCGTGGTCGTTGAAGTAGTACTCGCGCGCCACGGTCGCGCCGGACGCCTGCAGCACGCGAGCGAGGCTGTCGCCGACCGCCGCCCACCGCACGCCGCCGATGTGCAGCGGACCGGTCGGGTTGGCCGAGACGAACTCGAGGTTCAGCGCGACGCCGGCCAGCGTCTCGTTGGTCCCGTACTCGGCGCCGAGCTCGACGATCGATCGCGCCAGCTCGCCGGCCGACGCCGCGTCGAGGCGGATGTTCAGGAATCCGGGGCCGGCGACCTCGACGGACGCGACGCCGTCGGTCGCCTCCAACCGGCGCGCCAGCTCCTCCGCGAACGCGCGCGGGTTGGTGCCGGCCTTCTTGGCCAGCTGCATCGCGACGTTCGTGGCCCAGTCGCCGTGCTCGCGCTGCCGCGGTCGCTCCAGGTGCACGGTCGCGGGGATCGCGGCGGGGTCGAGGGCGAACGTGCCGTCGTCGACGGCGTGCACGAGTGCGGCCCGGAGGGCCTCGGAGAGCTGAGCGGGAGTCACGGGAGAAGGGTACCGACGCCCGGGAACGCCTTATGCCGCCGGTTCGTCGCCCAGCATCGTCGGGCGGCACGCGAACCAGGCCGCGACGAGCAGGAGCACCAACAGGCCCAGGAGCACGACGAACGGAGCCGTCCACGACCCCGTCGCCTGGCGCAGCAGCCCGATCCCGATCGGCCCGGCGATCGCGAGCCCGTACCCGAGGCCCTGCACCATGCCGGACAGCGCGGACGCGACGGCGGCCGTCCGGGTGCGCAGGCCGATCAGCGCGAGCTGCACCGGGAACGCACCCGGACCGAGCCCGCACAGGATCATCCAGACGGCCGTGCCCTGCGTCGGCGAGAGCCACAGCCCGAGATATCCGACGAACCAGCAGCCGACGAAGCCCACGATCAACGGGTACGGGTTGCGCATGCGCGCGGTCAGGATCGGGGCGAACAGCGCGGCGGGCAGCCCGAGGATGGCGAACACCGCCAGCCACCGCCCGCCCACCTGCGACCCCAGGCCGGCGTCGGCAAGGATCTCGGGCAGCCACGCGAACATCACGTACGTCCCCGTGGTGTTGGCGAAGAACGTGAGGACCAGCGCCCAGCCGAGCCGCGAGCGCCACACGAGCCGGGACTCCGCGGCACCGGACCGGACCAGGAGCGCCGGACGATCGGCCTTCGGGACTCGTCGCAAGATCTCGCGCAGGTGCGAGCGGGCGGCCATGGACCGGGTCACGACGACGAGCCACGGCACGATCGCGGCGACGCCGACCACCGCCCACATGCCGACCGCGACCCGCCAGCCCGCGGCCTGCGCGACGGGCAGCGCGACCAGCGGCGGAACCGCCGTGCTCACGGTGAGTGCGACCGAGTAGCTCGCGGTGACCGCACCGATCCGGTCGGGGAAGTACCGCTTCACCAACGGCGGCAGCAGGACGTTGCTCATCCCCATCCCGCCGAGCGCGAGCACCGACCAGCCGAGGAACACCGGCATGCTCGGCGCGACGGCACGGAGCAGCTGTCCGGCGACGGCGAACGCCATCGCGAGGATGATCGCCGGCTCGAGTCCGAGCTTGCGGCCGACCGGCGCCGCGAGGATGCCGAACACGGCGAACGCGGCGACCGGGATGGTGCCCAGGAGGCCGACCTGCGTCGTCGAGACGGGGAACGTCTCACGGAGCTGGCCGAAGATCGGCGAGACCGCGGCGACGGCCAGCCGCAGGTTCAGGCCGACGAGCACGATCGCCGCGAGGACCACGAGCCGGCCGCGCCACGGTGCGACGGCGCGCCCGCTCACGGGGACGGACGTCATCACAGCCAGAACTCCTGATCCTGCATGCGCGGGGCCGCAGATCATCCCTCGCAGGTCTGGCGTCAGCCCGACCCGCCGGTGTTGACTGCACCGCATGCCTGGACAGGGAGCCTAACCGGATGCCACGACGGACCGGACTGATCGACACCGCGGTCGACGAGCTCCGCCAGCGGATCACCTCGCAGGAGTGGCCGGTCGGCGCGCGCATCCCGCCGGAGCCCGCGCTGGCCGACCTGCTCGGCGTCGGGCCGCAACACCGTGCGCGAGGCCGTCCAGTCCCTCGTGCATGCCGGCCTGCTCGAACGCCGCCAGGGCTCGGGCACCTACGTGCTCTCGACGTCCGAGCTGGCCGTGACGATGGGCCGCCAGATCGCCGACGCCCGCCAGCGCGACGTGGTCGAGGTGCGGCGGGCGCTCGAGGTCGAGGCTGCCCGGCTCGCGGCTCGTCGTCGGTCCTCCACCGAGGCCTCCGCGCTCCAGGAGCGGCGCGACGAACGCTCGGCGGCCTACCGAGCCGGCGACCTGGACGCGATGGTGGCCACCGACCTGGCCCTGCACCGCGCCATCATGCGGGCCGGCGCGAACCCGGTGCTGACCGAGCTCTACGAGAACCTCCTGGCCGCGATCGGCGAGAACATCCGGTTCAACTTCGTCACCGACACCCACGGGCACGACTCGCACGACGCCCTGGTCGAGGCCATCGTGTCCGGCGACCCCGAGCGGGCCGCCGACGAGACCAGCCGCTACCTGTCCGCCCTGCTCGGCGAGGCACGCTGAATCGCGTTCCGGCCCGCCACGCCTCGGCTGGTAGTGTCGTGCACCGCGTCGTCCACGGACGATGCCGGCCCGCGTAGCTCAGTGGATAGAGCGTCTGCCTCCGGAGCAGAAGGTCGAAGGTTCGACTCCTTTCGCGGGCACATATAACGGCAGGACAGAGGGCTAGACAGGCCCTCGTGGCAGATGCGTACCGGAAGAACTGGCACGATCCGCGCTACTGGGACCCGTGCGCGGGCCAACAACCGGCCGCAGGATCGCCTGCAGGTCTCGAACTCCCCACCAAGCACGTTTCGATGTGAGCGGCGTCGAGAAGCCGCGTCGCCATCTGCTTAGGTGGCCAGATGGAGCCCGAGTGGACGGTTGAGCGGCACCTGCGTGACGCAGCTCCCGAGCACGTCGCGCTCTACCGCGAGGTCGAGGCGCTGATCCTCGGTCAGGGTGACGTCACGGTGTCCGTGTCGAAAACCACCATCACGTTCAAGGGGAGTCGGCGCGGCTTCGCTGGCGCAAGGCCGACGTCGAAGGGCGTCCAGGGCTACCTCGACCTCATGCGCCCTCTCTCGCTGGAGCCCCGGATCACGAGGGTCAGCCCGTACACGAGCCGCCTGTTCGTCCACAAGTACGTGCTCCGGTCGGCGGCGGATCTCGACTCGACGTTCGCCGGGTGGGTGCACGAGGCCTTCCGCGTCGGAGAGGGCGACCACCTGCTCGGCTCTTGAACGCGCTGGGTTCCGGGCGGAAGACCAACGTGCCGAGGGCGCCCGTCGAAGCTGTAGCAGCGTCGACTCGTATGCACGGCATGCTGAGGCACGCGTGTGATCGTTCGACATCTCCGAATCGGAGGCCCCGTGCACGACGGACGCACCGAGACGAAGCCGCTGCACAGCGCCGACCCGCGACGGGAGTTCGCCGATGAGATCGGTGGGTCCGTCATCGAACTCGGCGCGACATGGGCCGCAGGTCAGCCAGGACGGTGACGTGATCGCCGACCTGCGAGTAGACCGTGGCGCGATCCAGGCGGTCGTCGAGGCACGGGTCGCTCATGGGTTCGCGCTCGACTTTCGCGGGCACACCCTGAACGGCGACAACCCCTACCCGGGTCGCTGGCGTCGGCCTCCGGTCGCGCCGCTCGCCCACAATTATCGTTCGACGGGAAGACGAGACCGACCGGACGTACGGTGAGCGAAGCCGCACGACGCCGTGCGGCCCGACCTCCGGAAGCGAGCCCCATGAGCACCCTGCCCGACGACGAGACCCGCGAGCACGCCGAGGAACCCGCCGAGGGCGCAACCTCCGGCACGATCGACGACACCCCGGACGTCCGCGAGCACGCCGAGGAGCCAGCTGAGGGCGCAGACCCCGACGACGCCTGATCACCCGACCAGCCAGCCGAGAATGTCGTGGACGACGCTGGGCGCTGGCTGTCATCGTCGACCGGATGAACGAACCCTGGGATACCGAGGCCGCGCTGCAGTACGACACTCCCGGCACGGGCATGTGGGCGCCCGAGGTACTCGGGCCGACCGTCGACCGCCTCGCCGCGCTCGCGGACGGGGGTCCGGCGCTCGAGCTGGCCATCGGGACCGGCCGGGTGGCGATACCTCTTGCCGAGCGCGGTGTGCCCGTGGTCGGCATCGAGCAGTCGCACCCCATGATCGACCAGCTCCGCACCAAGGTCGACGCGGCGACGATCCCGGTCGTCGTCGGAGACATGTCGACCGTCGCGGCGCCGGGCGAGTTCCGTCTCGTCTACCTGGTCTACAACACGATCTCCAACCTGCTCACCCAGCAGGCGCAGGTCGCATGCTTCCGCAACGCCGCTCGTCACCTCGTCCCGGGCGGCAGGTTCGTGATCGAGCTCTGGGTCCCCGAGCTGCGCAAGCTGCCGCCCGGTGCGGAGGCGACGGTCTGGCAGGTCGACTCCGACTACATCGGCCTGGACACCTACGACGTGCTGCACCAGCAGGTCGTCTCGCACCACTTCCGGTTCGACGAGACCCGCCGGGCCACGCTCGGGCGCAGCGCGCACCGGTACATCTGGCCCGCGGAGCTCGACCTCATGGCGCAGCTGGGCGGTTTCGAGCTGGAGAGCCGGGACGCCGACTGGTCCGGCGCGCCGTTCACCGCCGACTCCCGGTCGCACGTGTCGGTCTACCGCTTGGCGCCGATGTAGACGAAACGTGGGCATCCACGATGCCCGAGACCACGACCGTCCGAGTCCGGACCGCCACCCGCGACGCCCCGAATGCGAGATCGCCTCTGTCCTGCGCGACCTCGGCTGCTGGTGCGCGGGGACGTCCCTAGGCCTTGCTGGGCTTGCGTGACCTGGCGTGACGGGCCGCGGAGCTCATGCCCGTCCGTGCCTCATGGGGCGGCGAGCGAGTCGAGCAGGGCGATGCTCGCGGCGACGATCTGCGCCTGGGCGTCGGCGCGTGACGTCGTCGGCACCCCGTCCCCGGGCTGCGGCCCGTAGTCGGCGAAGTCGGAGTGCACGGCGCCGGGGACCTCGACGAACGTGGTGGACGCGGGCAGCTTGGCGCGCGACGCCTCGATGTCGTCGGGCGTCGTCAGACCGTCGTTCGACCCGGAGACCGAGGTGACCACGAGGTCCGTCCCGCTGAGGTCCCCCTGCGGGTACGAGCCGTGCAGCAGGAGGCCGGAGACGTCGTCCTGGTGGGAGGCGGCGAACCCGGCCGCGGCGACCCCGCCGAGCGAGTGTCCGCCGACCGCCCACGTGTCGACGTCGGGGTACGCGGCCATCGCCTGCGCGAACTGGTTCGGGTGGGTCAGGGCGATGCCGAGCGGCTCCTTGAGACTCACCACGAGGTAGCCAGCCTCGGCGATCGGGCGCAGGATCGCCGCGGTCGCGCGGACGTCGATGCGGGCGCCCGGTGCGTACACGAGGCCGACGGTCGGCTCGACGTCGGTGGGCGCGAACGTGTACCAGCCGGAGTACTCGGTCACCTCGACCGCCGAGTCTGGACTGCAGGGCGTCGAGGGCGGCCTGCGTGGCGCCGAACGGCCGGAGCCAGACGCACGAGCCGACGAGCACCACCAGCACGACCGCGGTCGTCGTCGCGCCGACAGCCCGCCACACCCGGTGGCGCACGGGCCGGGCCGTGCTCCGGCGCAGTCCCAGGACGATGAGCAGGACGCCGACGAGCACGGTCAGCCCCAGCAGCGCCGCATACGCCCAGTGCTGGTGCCGCACGACGTCGAACGATGTGGCGACGATGCCGACCGGGACCAGCACCAGCGCGGCACCGAGCGCGACCGTGGCGATCTGACGAACGCGCGTCCACGAGCTCTGTTCAGGCACGGGACCAGTCTCGGGGTTCGCCCGCAGGTCAGCGCGGGCTGGCGCGCGCCGTAGGGCCGAACGGCCCGGGACGGCAGCCGTCAACGAGCCGAGACTGGAGGGAGCGCGGCTGTGGCCGGCGACCGTCGGGCACGGGCGCGCGCGAGGAGCAAGGAGGCACCTCATGCGTACCGATGGGCCGGTGGTCGTCGCAGTCGACGGTTCGCCGCACAGCACACAGACGCTCGAGTGGGGCATCGCCGAAGCGGTGCGGCGGCGCGCGAGCGTGCTGCTCGTCCGCGCGGTCGACGACGCCTGGCAGGTCACCGCATGGAGCTGGTACCCGATCGTGGGTGGCGCCGACGTCGATACCGAGGCGGTCGACTACCTCGACGACCTGCAGACGCGCGTCGAGGCCGAGCACCCGGGGCTCGCTGTCCAGGTCCGCGTCCTGCACGGGCAGGTCGTCCCGTGCCTCCGCGAGCTCAGCACGGAGGCGCAGCTGCTCGTCGTCGGCGCGCGCGCCCGGCTCGGCCGCGCCCGTACCGGCACGGTCGGGGCGCACGTCGCCGCGCACGCCCGCTGCCCTGTCGCCGTCGTCCGCAACGATCCGGACCGTCCGATCCCGCCCGACGCCGCCGTCATCGTCGGCGTCGACGGCTCGTCGGCTTCGCTCGCGGCGGCGCACACCGCGGCGCGCGAGGCGTGGATGCGGGGGCGTCCGCTCACCGTGGTGCACGCCCGGCCGACGATCTCGGACCCGTTCGGTCGGGGCGACCTTCCGCTTCGTCGGACACCGACGACGTCGACGATCCGACGCACAAGGCCGCCCGGGTGGTGGCCGACTCGCTGGAGGCCGACCACGACGGCCTCGCGGTCGACCTTGCGCTCGTGGACGACGACCCCGCGGACGCCCTGACGGGGTTCGCCCGAGGTGCGGCACTGCTCGTCGTCGGCTCGCGCGGGCTCGGCAGCTTCCGCGGGATGCTGCTGGGATCGGTCAGCAGCGCCGTCGTGCGGGAGGCCACGTGCCCGGTGCTCGTCGTGCACGACAACGGCTGACCCGGCTCGACGTCGCGGGGCGCCGGTCCTACCCGTCGCTGTCCCCGGACTGCTGCGTCGAGACCTTGCCGTTCCACGTCGCCTGCGCTCCCGAGTCGCCCGCTCTCGATCACCGAGACGATCGTCCCCGCGGCGACGACCACGGCCAGCACCCCACCGACGATGCTGATCCACCGGTCCCGTGGCCGCGCCGCGCTCTCGTCGATCGCGTCGCGGTGGCGGCCCCAGAGCCAGACGGCGACGGACAACGCCGACAGGGCCAGCGCCCAGGGCAGGATCTGGTCGCCCAGCTCGGCGTGCTTCTCCACCAAGTCGGTCTGCGGGACATGACCTTCCAGCCACTCGCCGTAGTGGGTCGTCAGCGGAACCAGGAACGTCGCCCCGAGGGTGAGCAGCGGCGTCAGGACCCCGAGCTTGCGCCGCAGGGTCGGCCACCATGCCGTCACCGCCACGAGCAGCGCCGCCAGTGGCAGGAGCACCACCACCGCGTGCACCAGCAGGATGTGGGTGGGAAGACCGTTGACCTCGTTCACGCTGACCTCCGTCGTGGGGATTGCCAGACGGACGCTAGGTCCGAATTCTCGAAGGATTCTCACAGGGAGAGCTGAGCACCGGGCATCCGGCAGCTAGAGGCCGGACACACCCAAGAGACGGCCGATCGCGTACGTCACGATCATCGCGACGGCTCCGCCGACGACGATGCGCACGATCGCCCGGGCACGTCGCGCATGGCCGAGGCGTGCGCTGATACCCCCCGTGACGATCAGCGCGAGGAGCACCGCGACGAACGTGACGGCAACCCGGATGTTGGCGGGCGCCAGCGCGACCGCCGCCAGAGGCAGGACCGCGCCGGCGGTGAACGCGATGCCCGAGGAGACGGCGGCGTGCACCGGGTTGGTCAGCGCGTCCGGGTCGAGCCCGAGCTCGGCATCGAGGTGAGCGGCCAGCGCGTCGCGCTCCGTGAGCTCCAGGGCGACGGCGCGCGCCGTGCCGTGGGAGAGACCCTTGGCCTCGTAGATCCCGGTGAGCTCGTCCAGCTCGCCCTCGGGATTGTCCCGCACCTCGCGCCGCTCCTGCTCGATCAGCGCCCGCTCCGCGTCGCGCTGGCTGCTCACCGACACGTACTCACCCAGGGCCATCGAGACGGCTCCCGCGACCAGCCCCGCGATGCCCGCGACCAGGATCGGGCCGATCGCCGTGGTCGCCCCGGCGACGCCGAGCACGAGGCCCGCCGTCGAGATGATCCCGTCGTTGGCGCCGAGCACTCCCGCGCGCAGCCAGTTGAGCCGGGCGGCGTCGTGCCCCTGGCCGTTGTCGACCAGATACGGGAGGGTTTCGCCGAGGTCAGCCATATCGGCGACGTTAGGCCGATCGGCGCGTGCACCGCCACGAAGGTGTGGCTCCCCTGACCGCCGTGCCCGGACCCGTGCCGGAGCTCAGCGGAGCCTGCGCCGGTAGGCGCGCACGGCAGCGACGTACGCCAGAGCGAGGATGCCGACGCACCAACCGAGTGCGACCCAGATGTCGCTGCCGACCGGCTGACCCGCGAAGAGATCCTGGATCGTGTTGACGATCGCCGTCACCGGCTGGTGCTCCGCGAACGCGCGCGACCGGGCCCGCCATGGTGTCGGTGGGCACGAAGGCCGAGCTGATGAACGGCAGGAAGATCAGCGGGTAGGAGAACCCGGCGGCGCCGTCGACGGACTTCGCGGACAGTCCGGCGATGACGGCCACCCAGGTGAGTGCGAGGGTGAACAGGGCCAGGATGCCGGCGACGGCGAGCCACGCGCCGACCGAGGCCGAGGTGCGGAACCCCATGAGGAAGCCCACCGCCACGATGATGACGACGGTGACGCCGTTGGCCGCCAGCGAGGTCAGGACGTGCGCCCACAGGACCGCCGGTCGGGAGATCGGCATGGACTGGAACCGCTCGAAGATGCCGGTCTGCAGGTCGGTGAACAGGCGGACGGCGGTGTACGCGATGCCCGACGCGATCGCGATCAGGAGGATGCCCGGCAGCAGGTAGTCGACGTAGTTCTCGGTGCCGGTGTCGATCGCGCCGCCGAGCACGTAGACGAAGAGCAGCATGATCGCGATCGGCGTCAGTGCGGTCGTGATGATCGTGTCGACGCTGCGGCTGATGTGCCGCAGGGAGCGTCCGGTCAGGTCGACCGTGTCGAGGACGACGTGGGTGCTCATGAGCTGGTCCTTCCCGACGAGCGCGAGGAAGACGTCCTCGAGGCTCGGCTGCTTCTCGACGTACTCGATCCGTGCGGGTGGCAGGAGCGCCTTGAGCTCGGCGAGCGTGCCGTTGGCGATGATGCGGCCCTCGTGCAGGACGGCGATCCGGTCGGCGAGCTGTTCGGCCTCGTCGAGGTACTGCGTGGTGAGCAGGATGGTCGTCCCGTGCGCCGCGAGCTCGCGGATCACCTGCCACACCTCGAGGCGCGCCTCCGGGTCGAGGCCGGTGGTCGGTTCGTCGAGGAAGAGCACCCGGGGGTGGCCGATCAGGCTCATCGCGATGTCGAGCCGTCGGCGCATGCCGCCGGAGTACGTCGCCACGCGGCGCGAGCCCGCGTCGGCGAGGTCGAACCGCGCCAGGAGCTCGTCGGCGATCTGCTTGGGGCCCTTCTGCCGGCGCAGCTTCGCGACGAGGACCAGGTTCTCCCGGCCGGTCAGGATCTCGTCGACCGCCGCGAACTGCCCGGTGAGACTGATGGACTCCCGGACGCGGAGCGGCTCCGTCGCCACGTCGAATCCCTGGATCGTCGCGGTCCCGGCATCGTGCCGGGCCAGCGTCGACAGGATGCGCACCATCGTGGTCTTGCCCGCGCCGTTGGAGCCGAGCAGGGCGAAGATGCTGCCCTGCGCGACCTCGAAGTCGACGCCGCGCAGGACGTGCAGGTCCTGGAAGGACTTCTCGACACCCTGTACGCGGATCGCCGGGGCGCTCATCGCGCACGCTCGATCGTGATGTCGCCGGCCTGCGTCCGCGCGCGGATCGCGACGGTCTGCTCGGACTCGTCAGGGGCGCGGTCGCCGTCGAGCTGGTTGCGCACGTGGCCGCTCTTGGAGGACAGGTCCAGCCAGGCCGGGACCCCGGCGCGCACGCCGATGGTCACCTGCCCGAAGCCGCTCTCCACCTGGATGGAACCGCTCGAGACCTCGCGCAGCTCGATCGCGCCGTACGCGGTCTTCGCCGCGACGGATCCCGTCGGCGCGCGCGATCTCGAGGCCGCCGTACGAGAGCTTGGCCTCGACGTCCCCGCCGGACTCGGCCGACCTGGATGTTGCCGTGCGACGCCTTGAGGGCTGCGTCGCCCGTGACCGTGCCGAGCCGGATCTGGCCGTGGTCGGCGGTGATCTCGGCGCCTCCGTCCGCGGTCCCCAGATCGACGTTGCCGTGCCCGGCGCGGACCCAGAGGTCGCCGGTGGCGTCGAGGTCGACCGGACCCATCGAGCACTTGATGCGGGTGGCGCCGAGTCGTCCGACGCTGCGGACTCCACCGACCGCAGCCTCGGCGGTGAGCCGCGACCCCGCGGGCAGCTCGACCCGGAGGTCGACCGACTCGGTCGGGCCGATCCAGGAGAGGCGCGGCTTCGGTCCGGTGATCGGTGAGACGCCGACCGTCGAAGTCGACCGTGGTCTCCTGCGCGCCCCGGCGGTCGACCGCCTTGGCCGGGTTGGTCGGCGAGACGGTCACGACCGTGTCGGTGCGGTCGCTGGCGACCACGTCGATGGCTCCGACCTGCAGGTTGATGGCGAGGTCGATCGGGCTCGGGGTGTCGAAGGTGGGCATGCTGGCGCCTCCCCTTGTCTGGGTGGTTGTCGTTCGGGGTTGATCGGTGTGTGTGTGCCTCAGCGCGCCCAGCCGGCGAAGTCGTCGCCGGTGCGCAACGCACGCTGCGCGGATCGTCGCTGCTTGGGCTGGAGGGCGGCCGCGACCGCGCGGACCAGCCAGGTGTTGACGGACAGGCCGTCGGCTGACGCTGCCTCGTCCACGCGCGCCTTGAGGGCGTCCGGGAGTCGCAGCGTCGTGCGGGAGGTGCTCACGTCGTCGAGGTCGACGGCGGGCACCTCGGTCTCTGGTTCGTGGCTCGGTTGCGCGACGACGAACTCGACCTCGCGACCGCGGAGACGGACATCGACGGAGCCTGGCGCGAGGTCGCGGGTGATCTCACCGGCAGCCGCTGACAGGACGTCGAGCAGTACGAGACGCACCGCGGCATCCAGCCCGGCGACGATCCGCTCGGCGACGGCGCGGGTCTCTTCCGTGCCGTTCGACGCGCTCTCCACCAGCTGACGCTGCAGGTCGCTCACGTACGTGCTCAGTTCCATGGCACCAATGTGACACCACCGTGGTGTCATGTCAAGTCGTCGTGGTGTCTGCCCCACAGAACGGAGTCGACTTCGGCGGAACAGGCGCTAGCGTGTGGGCGGACGGCCCTAGTCGGTCGTAGCGCGGACGAAGGAGCTCGACGTGTCGCAGGTCATCACCGATCCCGCACCGGCCGCCGCCCGGCCCCGAGGTGGTGGGCGAGCACCCCCGAGGACCTGGCCTCGACGCTGCAGACCGACCTCGAGTCGGGTCTGACCGCCGCGCAGGTGACCGAGCGGCAGGCGCAGTACGGCCCGAACTCGCTCACCGCGCAGGCGCCGCCGTCGCTGTGGGCCGTCGTGTTCCAGCAGCTCCGCGACCCCATGAACATCATGCTCGTCGCCGTCGCCGTCATCAGTGCGCTGATCGGGCAGGGGTCGACGGCGATCATCGTGGCGATCCTCGTCGTCGCGAACGTCCTGATCGGCGCCCGTCAGGAGATGGTCGCGCGGCGCAGCGTCGACGCGTTGGCCACGATGCAGGAGCCGCAGTCGCGGGTGCGCCGCGACGGCGTCGTCGAGCTGATCCCCGCCCGGGAGCTCGTGCCGGGCGACGTGGTCGAGCTGGAGGCGGGCGACATCGTGCCGGCCGACGGGCGCCTCGTGCGGACCGCGACGATGGAGACGCAGGAGGCCGCGCTCACCGGCGAGAGCGCGCCGATCGGCAAGGACGTCACCACGCTGGCCGACGAGGAGGTCGGGCTCGGCGACCGCTCCAACATGGCCTTCCAGAACACGTCCGTGACGCGCGGGACGGGCACCCTCCTGGTGACCGCGACCGGCATGACCACGCAGATCGGCGCGATCGCCACGCTGCTGTCGTCGGTGAAGGTCACCCGCTCCCCGCTGCAGCGCGAGCTGGACTCGCTGACCAAGGTGCTCGGCGCCATCGCCTGGAGCGCCGTCGCCGTCATCGTGCTCATCGGCATCGCTCGCGGCCAGTCCATCAGCGACCTGCTGTTCCTCGCGACGGCCGTGGCCATCTCGGCCATCCCGACCGGCCTGCCCACGTTCGTCCAGGCGATGCTCTCCTACGGGGCCAAGCAGCTCGCCGAGTCCAAGGCCGTCGTCGCCAACCTGAACGACGTGGAGACCCTCGGCGCGACGTCCTCGATCAACTCCGACAAGACCGGCACGCTGACGCTCAACCAGATGACGGTGACGTCGCTGTACATGGTCGGCCGCACGTTCGTCGTCGAGGGCAGCGGTTACGGCAAGACGGGGCGGATCCTCGGCGCCGCCGGCGGGGAGGTCCCGGACCTGACGCCCCTCGCCTACGGGCTCTGCCTGGCGAGCGACGCCACCGTCTCCGACGAGGGCGACGTGATCGGCGACCCCACCGAAGCCGCGCTCGTCGTGCTCGCCGCCAAGCTCGGCGTCGACGCCGCGGAGAGCCGCCGCACCTACCCGCGCGTCGCCGAGGTCCCCTTCGACTCCCTGTACAAGTTCATGGCGACCTCGCACTGGGTCCCCTGGAGCGGCCAGAACCAGCTCGTCGAGGTGGTCAAGGGCGGGCCCGACGTCGTCCTGCAGCGCTGCACGCAGGCGCTCGCCGGACCGGGCCAGATCGTCGACCTCGAGACCGTGCGCGACGAGATCGAGGCCGAGCAGCAGCGGCTCTCCGCGCAGGGCCTGCGCACCCTGGCCTTCGCGACGAGGACGCTGCGACCCGCCGACGAGGCGGCGTTGGTCGCGGACCCGATGTCGTTCGTCGAGGAGCTCGTGTTCGTCGGCATCGTCGGCATCGTCGACCCGCTGCGCCCCGAGGCCAAGGTCGCCGTCGAGATCGCGCACAAGGCGGGCATCGATGTCCGCATGATCACCGGAGACCACGCGGTCACCGCGAGCGCGATCGGCGCCCAGCTGGGCCTCGGTCCCGGCGCGATCAGCGGGCCTGAGCTCGCGTCGCTCACCGACGACGAACTGCTCGAGCGGCTCCCCCAGCTGCACGTGTTCGGCCGCGTCACCCCCGAGGACAAGCTGCGGCTCGTGCGCCTCATGCAGCGCTCCGGGCAGGTCGTCGCGATGACCGGCGACGCCGTCAACGACGCCGCCGCGATCAAGCAGGCCGACATCGGCGTCGCGATGGGCTCGGGCAGCGAGGTCACCAAGCAGGCGGCCCGCCTGGTCCTGACCGACGACAACTTCAGCACCCTGGTGCACGCGGTCGAGCTGGGCCGCAGCATCTACCAGAAGATCACCGCGTACATCCGGTTCCAGATGAGCCAGCTGATCGGCCTGGTCCTGCTGTTCCTGGTGGCGAGCATCTTCGACATCGCCGACGGTGTCGCGCTGACGCCGATGATGGTGCTTTTCCTCAACTTCTTCGTCTGCATCTTCCCGGTGATCGCGATCATGGTCGACCCGGTCGGTCCGGAGATCATGCTCCGCCGGCCGCGGGACCCGTCCGAGGGGATCAGCAACCGCCGGGCCGTGACCCGCTGGATCGCCTACGGCTTCACGCTCTTCCTGGCCTCGGGCATCCCGCTGGTGTTCGGCCCGGACACGCCGGTCGCCGACAAGCCGACCGCATCGATGACCATGGCGTTCGTCGTGATGGGTCTCGGCTCGGTGCTCTCCGGCCTGGTGCTGCGCCGGGAACCCGACTCCGGCCTGGCCGCACCGGTGCTCGCTGCGCTCAAGGTGCTCTCGGTGCCGACGATCCTCATCATCCTGGCCACCGAGCTCGGGTTCCTGCAGTCGTGGCTGACCACCCAGTCGCTCTCCGGGCCGCAGTGGCTCGCGTGCCTCGGGCTCGCCCTGCTGCTGCCGATCGTCGCGGAGCTGGACAAGGTGTTCATGCGGCGTCGGACCGCGAAGCCCGCCGCACTCGACGCTCGGCAGGCGACCCTGCCGGTGCGCGCGCGAGGCTGATCCCTACTCGGTGCAGACGTGGACGCGGAAGACGTCGGGCTTGCCGACGGCGCCGTCGAACCACAGCTCTCCGGGACTCGTCTCAGCCAGGTCCTCGACCGTGAATCGGCCCCCGACACCTCGAACGTGTCGTCGCTCGTCCACCCCGACACCCGGTAGGTCACGCCCGGCTCGAGGTCCCCGAGCGGCTCGACCACGCTCCAGTCGCCGTCGGGTTCCGTCAGCGACCAGGACGCGGAATGCGTGACGGGCGTCGACGACTGCCACCGCCCGACGACCTCGTCCTCTGGGCCGGAGATCGTCACGCCGTCGATGTGCTCCGAGCAGACCTCGAGGTACCCGACCGGGCGTCCGGCATCGTCCAGCCCCACGCCCGCCCGCCCCACGGTCGGTGCAGCGCACGCGGCCAGGGACACGACGACGGCGCCTCCGACGCCGAGAGCACGACACCGCATGGCACTCACGATCCCACCCGCAGGGCGCGCGCGTCCGCCGGCCGCATGATCGGGGGCGTCAGCGTGCGTGGGCTCGTGGGGTCGGCCTCGAACAGCGCCGCCGGCCGCCCACCGTGGCCCGGCTGGCGTCGGGCGGGGCCGTCGGTGGGCCGGACGAAGCCGAGCGTGTCGACGACCTGACGACGGAAGTTCGACGGGTCGAGTCGCGTGCCCCAGACGGTCTCGTAGACGTGCCGGAGCTCCGCGACCGTGAACTGCGCCGGGCAGAACGCGGTCGCGAGCGGCGTGTACTCCAGCTTCGCGGCGACCCGGTCGACCGCCGCGGCCAGGATCCGGGCGTGGTCGAACGCCAGCGAGGGCGCAGCCTCCACCGGCTCACCGATGCCCGGCAGGTCGAGGTCGTCGACGTCCCACCAGCGGGCGTGCCGGGCGTCCGACCCCGCCTGCGGGTCGGGCAGATTGGGCGCGAACGCGACGTGCGCGACCGACACGACGCGCATCCGGGGATCGCGTCCCGGCGTGCCGTACGTCGCGAGCTGCTCGAGGTGGCCGTCGAACTGCGCGATCCCCGTCTCCTCGTGCAGCTCGCGCCACGCGGCGGCCTCGATGTCCTCGCCGATCTCGACGAACCCGCCCGGCAACGCCCACGCGCCGCGGTACGGGTCGTCCCCGCGCTCGATCAGCAGCACCTTGAGGCCGCCGTCGCGGACGGTGAAGATCGCGAGGTCGACGGTCACCGCGAACGGCGGATGGACGTGGGCATCGCTCGTCATCGCAGGGCCTCCCAACCCCTCGCCAGCAGTCCGTCCACCTCGGCCAGCGCGGCCGCCAGGCGCTCGTCGCGCGTGCCGCTCATCAGGGCCCACGGGCGTCCGCTGCGCTCCAGGGCGTCGACGAACCAGCCGGTCATGTCGGTACGGATCGCCTCGCCATCGCGGATCCCGTCCTGCTCGAACTCCACGCCGCGGTGGTCGGTGAGCAGGTAGACGGGGTGCCGGCGCGAGTCCGCGATCGCCGCGACCTCGTCGACCCACGGGTTGCGGGCCGCGCCCAGGTAGCGACGCATCCAGACGCCGGTCGCGAAGGCGTCCGTGTCGCAGACGAGCACCGGTGCGGCCGGAGCGGCGGCGTCCTCGTCGGCCCGCTGCCGGTCCGCGATCGTCACGAAGTCGCCGGGGGTCCAGACGAGGTCGGCCATGTCGGGCGCATCGGCGCCGGCCGACTTGGCCTGCCAGCGGGCCGCCTCGAGCTTGTCGATCGTGTACTGCCGGCCGTACTCGGGGACCGAGGTGGTGTGTGTCGAAGGCGCCGCCGCGGGCGCGCAGTGCGGCTGCCAGGTCGCCGGCGAGCGTCGTCGTACCGGTCGACTCGGCGCCGAGGACCACGACCCGAAGCGCCAGGCCGGCGCGCACCGCGGGTGAGAGCAGGTCCCAGCTGCCGACGACGTCGGCGCGCACCTGCGTGCCCGAGACGAGCAGCCGGGACCGGTCGACGTCGACGTGGGTCGCGCCGAGGCGTCGCGCGAGCTCCGGGCCGTACGACTCCCCCGAGAACACGGCGTCGACGACGGCACCCGAGGCTCGCGACCGTCCTCGAGCGCGGCGCGCGCGACGGCCGCGGCGAACAGGGCCGTGTGGACCTGCCAGGCGTGCTCGTCGGCGTAGTCGTTCGGGTGGTCGTCGAGGTCGCCGACGATCCGGACGTGCGGGTTGCCGGCGTGCGTGGCGCGCATCCACTCGACGCGCTCCCGCACGCTGAGGGTCTCTTGCGCTGTCCCGGCGACCACGACGGTGACGCGGTCGCAGCGGTCCGCGGCGGCCCGGACGAGCCGGTCGTGACCGACGTGCGGCGGGTAGAACTTGCCGATCACCAGCCCGTGGCGAAAGTTCATACGGTCACCTCCTGTCGCGGGACGGTCGTCGTCGCGGGGGCGAGATCGGCGCGCCAGGCGCGCAGTCCGACGATGCACAGGGCCAGGAAGCCGAGGTAGAGGACCGCGGTCAGCCAGAGGTCCTTGTAGGCGTACAGCGGGATGTAGATCAGGTCCGCGAGGATCCAGAGCACCCACGACCCGACACGCTTGCGGATCTGACCGTACGTCGCGCCGAGCGACAAGGCGGTCGTCGCGGCGTCGGCGAGCGGGACCGACGACGTCGAGTAGGTGGCCAGGATCCACGTGAGCAGGGCCGTCGCCGCGACCATCGCGGCGACGAGCGCCGCCCATTCGCGCCTGGAGCTGCGGGTCACCGGCAGGTGCGCGCGGTCCGTGCCGCCGAACACCCACGTCCACCAGCCCCAGATCGCGAGCCCGATGTAGACGATCTGCAGGCCGGCGTCGGCGTACAGGCCGGCGGCGACGAACAGGATCAGGAAGGCGACGTTGTTCGCGATGCCGATCGGCCAGTTCAGCACGTTCTGCCGCGTGACCAGCCACACGCACCACGCGCCGGTGACGAAGCCGATGACCTCGATCCAGGAGGTCTGCTCGCCGAGCGCGGTGAACGCGATCGAGTTGAGCGCGTCGACGAGGTTCACCGGTCGCTCGTGTCCAGCGTGACGCCCGCGCGAGCGAGGTCGGTGAGTGCGGCGACGGTGGTCGGGGCGGCGACCGCGGCGGTGAGGTCGGTCAGGACGCGCACGTCGAAACCTGCGGCGCGGGCGTCGAGGGCGGTGGCCCGGACGCAGTGGTCGGTGGCCAGGCCGACGACGTCGATCTGGGTGACCCCGCGGTCGGTGAGCGCGGCCGCGAGCGCTCGTGCCGTCCTCGTCGACCAGCCGGCCCGAGAAGCCCGAGTAGTCCTGCCGCGACTCGCCCTTGACCACGTGGATGGTGCCCTCGGGCAGGTGCAGGTTCGGGTGGTACGCGGCGCCGTCGTACCCGCGACGCAGTGCACGGGCCAGGTGGTGACGTAGTTCGGGTCGCCGTCGGCGGCGAAGTGGCCGTCGTTGGTGTCCGGCAGGGGTGCGTGCCAGTCACGGGTCGCGACGACGACTGGGTACGTGGTGGTCGCGAGGTGGTCGGTGATCGCGGAGGCGACGGCCGCTCCGCCGATGACGGCGAGCGATCCTCCTTCGCAGAAGTCGTTCTGGACGTCGACGACGATCACTGCGGTGCTCATGTTGTCTGCTCCGATCATGGTGCTTAAGGTCATATCGACCATAATGCGCTCGCCCTGCCCGGGGGGCCACCGGTTTGGGTCGATCTGACCCTAACAAAGGAGTGATGTGCATCACGCCGATTCCCGTGGGGCAGGATTCCCGCCACCCCCCGGGCAGGCTCACCCACTCCTTCTGCAACCACCGTCGTCGCGAGCCTCGCGAGCCGGTCCGGTTGTCCACAGGTCCCCTGTGTGTGGGGGGCTGTGGTCGGGTCAGCGCGGGTGTTTATGCAGGTCAGACATGGTTTCGGGGTTGACTCGCTCGCTTTTGGCGCGTAGTGTCGAACACGTGTTCGAAGCATCGGTGGGTGAGGTGAGTGTGGCATCGCGGGTCCGCGACGCCGCCACCACCCTTGCCCTCGACACCCGCGGCTGTGCCGCGTGGAGCGCGTCGGATCGGGCCGCGGCGTTGGCGTGCGTGCGTGCCGCGGAAGCCGCGCTGGCCCAGGCGCGGGCGCACCTGCTGGTCGCTGCGCGGGACACCGGGGAGCTGGAACGCCCCGGGGACCGGTCCTTCGAAGGTGCCCTCGGACGCTCCACCCGTGCCGGGTGGTGGAGGCGGGCCGGTTGGTCCGCCAGGCCGACGCCCTGACCTCCATGCCCGCGGTGGCGGCCGGGGTGCGGGACCTGCTCGTGCCGTTGACGCACCTGGACACGTTGGCCAAGGTCGCGGCCAGCTGCGACCCCGGAGGTCGCCGCCCAGCTTCGATCTCCGGCCGCTCAGGAGCACGTGGTGGTGATGGCGCAGAACCTGTCCGCACCCGACTTCGCCACATCACTGGCCCAGTACGTCGCCGCCGAAGGACCCCGCCGCGGTGGAGGTCGCCTTCGAAGCCCAACGCCGCGAGCGGTACCTGAGCATCTCGATCCAGTCCCACGGTGCGTTCCTCAAAGGACGCCTCGACGTCATCGCCGCCGAAACACTGCGCATCGCCCTGGACCTCATGGACCAACACCCCGACCACGACCGCACCGCCGGCCAAGCCAGCGCCGACGCGTTGACCCTGCTCGCCGAACACGCCTGCGCAGGCACCACGGCACGCGGCATGGCGCAGGGAAGCGCGCCATCAGCGGCGCGGGTCGCTCGCGCCACCGCGACCGGGGACGGAGACGCCGGCACCGCTCTCAGCGACGACAACCCGCCAGCCATCGCGCGACGGGCACCGTCGCCCGCCCGCACCTGTCCCTGCTCGTCCCCGCCGAGACCTACGTCGAACTCCTCCGCCACCAACACGCCCTCGATCCGCTGCCGACAGCGGATGTGGTTCACATCCCGACCGTGTCGGCCGGCTCGACCTCGGGATCGATGACCCACAGGCGGGCCGGTGATCCGCGGATCGCACCGCTGATCACCCCACCGTGGTCAACGGTCGCGCCGTGGAACCCGGTCGCGCCCGCGACCCTCGAGGACGGCACCCCGGTGCCGATGACCGAGCTCGCCCGCGCCCTGTGCACCGCCGACATCAGCCGCATCGTGATGTCCGCCGAAGGGATACCCCTGGACGTCGGACGAACCAAACGGCTGTTCACCCCTGCGATGCGCCGCGCCGCAGTCGCACGCGACCAGCAGTGCATCTGGAACGGATGCACCACCCCCGCCTCACGCTGCGAGATGCACCACCTGCGCTGGTGGACCAACCACCACGGCCCCACCTCCCTGACCAACGCCGCACTGTCTGCCCCCACCACCACCGCCTGATCCACCAACTCGACCTGAGCATCGAACGACACGGCCAACCACCCGGCTGGACCAAGCGACAACGAGCACTCGGCAACCCGATCGACCCCAGCACCCCCGGCATCGACCACAACCCCATGCGCTACACCTTCCGCGACCCCACCGGAGCAGCCGTGAACAAGCCCGACGGGTGACGTCGCGCCGGCGTGTGGCGACTGGGTGCAGTCAGCGCGCCGGTAAGACGGCCGCCCTAGGGCTGGGTTCCCACCAACAGATCCGGCAGCGCGCCGGAAGGCGCCCAGCTGGGGTCGCCCGGTGGTGCCACGACTAGGGACCTTTGCCTTTATCGGTGTCTCCCTCGGCTCCGTAGCGTCGATGTCATCAGCCACCACCCCGGCCTCGACAAGGAGCATCACCGTGACCGTCACGGCCCGCGCCACCCGCAAGAGCACCACGTCGCCCACCTCGCACGCCTCGCTTGGAACACCTACCGCCGACGCAGGCAGCCTGCCCGACGGATCGAGCGCGGCCGACCGAACCGAGCCGACGACCACGACGGCCACGACGGCCGACGGAGGCGAGTCGCCGAGCGGCGCTCAGACCACCGACGCCGCTGACCACCTGACCGAGGCGATCGATGAGCTCGTGAGCCGGGCGACCGCGGCCCTGGCGCAGTACGCGCACTTCACGCAGGAGGACGTCGACCGGTTGGTGAAGAAGGGATCGGTCGCGGCACTGGACCAGCACGGCGCACTCGCCCAGCTGGCGGTGACCGAGACCCGGCGCGGCGTGTTCGAGGACAAGGCCGTCAAGAACATCTTCGCGTGCGAGCACGTCACCAACTCGATCGCGGGTCTGAAGTCGGTGGGCGTGATCTCCCACGACGAGCTGACCGGCATCACCGAGATCGCCGAGCCGGTGGGCGTGATCTGCGGCGTGACGCCGGTGACGAACCCGACGTCGACGACGATCTTCAAGGCGCTGATCTCCCTCAAGACGCGCAACCCGATCATCTTCGCGTTCCACCCGGCCTCGCAGCAGTCGTCGGTGGCCGCGGCCCGCGTGGTGCGTGACGCCGCAGTCGCCGCCGGAGCCCCGCAGGACTGCATCCAGTGGGTCGAGGAGCCGTCGATCGAGGCGACCACCGCGCTGATGCAGCACCCTGGGGTCGCGCTGATCCTGGCCACGGGCGGCAACGCGATGGTCCGGGCCGCGTACTCGTGCGGCAAGCCCGCGCTGGGCGTGGGAGCGGGCAACGTGCCGGCGTACATCGAGAAGTCGGCCAAGCTGAAGCGGGCGATCAACGACATCGTCCTGTCCAAGGCGTTCGACAACGGCATGGTCTGCGCCTCGGAACAGGCCGTGATCCTCGACGACGAGATCTACGACGCCGCGATGACCGAGCTCGAGATCCTGCACGCGTACCGCGCCACGCCGGCCGAGAAGGCCCTGCTCGAGCAGCTGATCTTCGGCGTCACCGCCGACTCGACCAACTGCGGCGGAGCCAAGCTCAACGCCTCGGTCGTGGGCCAGTCGCCGCAGTGGATCGCCGCTCAGGCCGGGTTCGAGGTTCCGGCCGACACGTCGATCATCCTGGCCGAGGTCGCCTCGGTCGGACCGCAGGAGCCGCTGACGCGCGAGAAGCTCGCGCCGGTCCTGGCGGTCCTGCGCGCGACGAGCACCGAGCACGGCATCACGTTGGCGGAACAGATGGTCGAGTTCGACGGCCTGGGCCACTCCGCGGCGATCCACACCCTCGACGACGCTCTCGCCGAGGAGTTCGGCCGCCGCATCGACGCCGTCCGGATCATCGTCAACGCGCCCTCGTCCCTGGGCGGCATCGGGGACATCTACAACGCGTTCATCCCGTCGCTGACCCTCGGCTGCGGCTCCTACGGCCACAACTCGGTGTCCAACAACGTCTCGGCGGTGAACCTCTTGAACATCAAGCGCGTGGGTCGTCGCAACAACAACCTGCAGTGGTTCAAGGTGCCGGCGAAGACGTACTTCGAGCCGAACTCGATCCGCTACCTCGCCGACATGCCGGACGTCGAGCGCGTCACGATCGTGACGGACGCGACGATGACCACGCTCGGCTTCGTCGACAAGATCATCGACGTCCTCAACAGGCGCCCGACGAAGGTCGCGCTCCAGATCATCGACCAGGTGGAGCCCGAGCCGTCGGTCAAGACCGTGCAGGCCGGCGCCGCGCAGATGCGCCACTTCCGGCCGGACACGATCATCGCGCTGGGCGGCGGCTCCCCGATGGACGCCGCGAAGGTGATGTGGCTGCTGTACGAGCACCCGGAGATCGAGTTCTCGGACCTCAAGCAGAAGTTCTTCGACGTGCGCAAGCGCGCGTTCAAGTTCCCGACGCTCGGGGAGCTCGCGCAGCTCGTCTGCATCCCGACGACGTCGGGCACCGGCGCCGAGGTCACGCCGTTCGCGGTGATCTCGGACCCCGAGGCGGGCAAGAAGTACCCGCTGGCGGACTACGCCCTGACCCCGTCGGTCGCGATCATCGACCCCGTCCTGACGTCGCGGATGCCGCGGTCGCTGGCCGCGGACTCCGGCTTCGACGCCCTGACGCACGCGACCGAGGCCTACGTCAGCGTCTACGCCAACGACTTCACCGACGGCATGGCCCTGCACGCGATCCGGCTGATCTTCGAGAACCTGGCCGCCTCGGTGAACGGCGACCCGACCGCACCCGCCACGCAGGACGCCCGGGAGAAGATGCACAACGCCGGGACGATCGCCGGCATGGCGTTCGGCAACGCGTTCCTCGGCATCGTGCACGCGATGGCGCACGTGATCGGCTCGACGCACCACCTGGTGCACGGCCGGACCAACGCCACCCTGCTGCCGCACGTGATCCGCTACAACGGCACCGTCCCGACCAAGCTGACCAGCTGGCCCAAGTACGAGCACTACGTGGCGCCGGAGCGGTTCCAGCAGATCGCCGCGATGCTCGGTCTGCCCGCCGCGACGCCGGCGCAGGGCGTCGAGTCCTTCGCGTCGGCCGTCGAGCAGCTTCGCTCGACCGTCGGGATCCCCGAGTCGTTCCAGGCCCAGGGTGTCGACGAGGTCGCGTTCCTCGGCCGGCTCGACGAGGTCGCCATGGGCGCCTACGAGGACCAGTGCGCCCCGGCCAACCCGCGGATGCCGATGATCGAGGACATGAAGGACCTCATGGTCGCGGCGTACTACGGGACCTCGATCCAGGATGCTCGCGCGCGACGCGCGCAGGAGGCCCTGGTCTGACCGACTACCGGGACCGCGCGCACCCTTCCCTCTCGCGCGAGGTCCTGGTGCACAGCAGCCGTGGCGGATGGGTTTCCGGGGTGGCGCCCATCCGCCACGGCTATGATTTCGGGGCTCAGTCAACCGTCCGCGCGACGACGGAGGAACCCCATGTCCGCCCCGATGACTTCCCGACGACTGCCCCGCCTCGTGCTGGCAGTCGTCGCCGGCACGCTCGCCCTCGGCCTGACCGCGTGCTCCGACTCGAGCATCGACGACGCCACGGCCAAGGCCAAGAGCGCGGCAGCGGAAGCCAGCGCGGCCGCGGGCAAGCTGTCGTCGAAGGTCGACGACGCCCGGGAGGCCGCGACCGACGCGACGACGAAGGTCAACGAGCTCGCCGCACAGCTCGAGACGTTCGACGGCGAGGGCAAGAAGGCCGTCACCGACGCGAGCGACGCGGTCGCCAGTGCGCAGACGGCGCTCGGCGATGCCAAGGCGAACGGCGCGGACAACGCACAGAAGGCGCTCGACGACGCCAAGGCCAAGGTCGATGCTGCCCAGGCCGAGGTCGAGACCGCCAAGAAGAGCGCCAGCGGGTCGGTGGCCGACTCGCTGGACGCCTTGTCCGCACAGCTGACCACCCTGAGCGACAAGCTCGACAGCGCATCTTCCTGACCGCACGCCGGGCGGCGACGACGGGAGAGTTCGGCGCCGGACCGCTTGGTCGCCATCGGCGACGGGGCGCCGCGACCCCTGATTTCCGAGGTTTGCGCGGTTTGGTGCCCTGCGAAGGGGTGAATTCGACGCCTGACGGCGCGGGATGTTGTACGTCAGGGCCGCGGTGCCGATCTTGAAGGTATGGATGATCGTCAGGCGCACCGCGAGTTGCGACGCCACCACGTCGAGTGGTGGATCGTGACTGCGTGGGCGTCCCTCGGGCTGGTCATGGCAGCGGGCTTCGCAGCCGCCGCCGGACTGGTGAGCTGAGGGAACGAGCACTGTGGGCCCGCTCCGGCGGGTCCTGCTCGCTGGACGACCGACGAGCGACCGACACCCGACGACCCGAGTCGGCTCCACGACCTGCGCAGGACATCTACGCTCGGCCGCATGACTGACGCTCGTTGGCAGGCCGTCGCCCGCGCCACCGGCCTGCTCGGCGCCGACGGCGTCCCACGGGCGACGGTTTTTGCGGAGATGTCGGCCCTCGCGGCCCGCACGGGCGCCGTGAACCTGGGCCAGGGCTTCCCCGACGTGGACGGCCCGGCGTCGGTAGCCCGCGCCGCGGCGGACGCGATCGCGGCCGGCGCCAACCAGTACCCGCCGGGGCCCGGGATCTTGCCGCTCCGCGAGGCGATCGCCGAGCACCAGCTCGCGCACTACGGCCTGCGCTGGGACCCGGACACCGAGGTGCTCGTCACCGCCGGCGCCACCGAGGCCCTCGCGGCGGCCGTGCTCGCGCTCGCCTCGCCCGGCGACGAGGTGCTCACGCTCGAACCGTTCTACGACTCCTACGCGGCCGTGATCGCGATGGCCGGCGCGACGCACACGACGGCCCCGCTGCGCGCGACCGCGGACGGCTTCCGGCTCGACCTCGACGCGCTGACGGCGGCGTTCACGTCGCGCACCCGGCTCGTCCTGGTCAACACCCCGCACAACCCGACCGGGACGGTCCTGACGACGACGGAGCTCGCCGCGATCGCGCGGCTGGCCCAGCAGCACGACGCGATCGTGCTCACCGACGAGGTCTACGAGCACCTGCTGCTCCGCGACGACGCGGGCGCTCGGCCCACGCACGTCCCCCTCGCGACCCTGCCCGGCATGGCGGAACGCACCCTGACCGTCTCGTCGTCGGGCAAGACGTTCTCGTTCACCGGCTGGAAGATCGGCTGGGTGACCGGTCCGGAACGCCTGGTCACGGCGGTGCGGACGGTCAAGCAGTTCCTCACGTACGTCTCGGGCGCACCCTTCCAGCCGGCGATCGCGTTCGCGCTGCGCGACCCCGACGTGGCCGCGTGGGTCGACGACCTGGCCGACTCGTTGTCGCGTCGCCGGGACCTGTTGTGCTCCGGGCTGATCGACGCGGGCTTCTCGCGTGGTGCGCCCGCAGGGCACGTACTTCGTGCTCGCCGACGCCGCTCCGCTGGGTTACGCGGACGGAGCCCAGCTGTGCCGCGACCTGCCGAGGCTCGCCGGCGTGGTCGGTGTCCCGGTGAGCGCGTTCACGCACGCCGGTTCGGTCGTCGACGAGGCGACCCGCTCGTGGGTGCGGTTCACCTTCGTCAAGCGCGACGACGTCCTCGAGGAGGCCGTCCGCCGCCTGCGTGCGCTGCGCGCCTGAGCAACTGCTCAGGCTCGGGCCTGCAGACGCCGCCGCGCGACGAGGAAGGCGGCACCGAGGCTGAGCAGCAGGAACGCCAGGGCCAACCCGTCCGTGAGGTCGAAGCCGGTCGACGCCAGGGCAGGGTCGCTGACGGGCGGCGCAACGGCCTGCGATGTCGGGTCGACGACAGGCGCCGTCGTCGGCACCACGACGGCCGGCGGCGAGACGAGGCTCGGGACGACCGGGACGGATGCCGCCGGGTACGTGACCGTGAGCCGCGCCGTCACGCTCTGACCGGCGGTGTTCGACACGCTGTAGCGCAGGTGGGCGGCCCCGGCGAACCCGGCCACCGGGCTGAACCTGACACTGCCCGACGACGTGACCAGCCAGGTCCCCTCGTCGACGACCGTCACGCTGGCGACGGGCAGGCCGGTGACCGGATCGATCAGCCGGACGGTGGTCGTGTCGAACGACAGGTTGTCGCCGGGCACGTCGTTGGTGAGCTCGGTGAGCAGGAGAGGCAGGTCCGGGCACGCCGTCCTTGGCGTCGTCGGTGGCGGCGGCGAGCTGGACCGGCGGCGTGACCCGGACGGTCACCACGGCCGAGACGGGCTGGCCGGAGCCGTCGACGGCGGAGTAGGTGAACGTGTCCGTGCCGCCCCAGCCTGCCGGGGGCGTGTACCGGTAGCCGCCGTCCGGGTCCATCACGACGGTCCCGTGGGCCGGAGTCCCGACGGAGGTGACCGTGAGCGCGGTCCCGGAGTCGTTGACCAGCACGCCTGGCCCGCGACGGCGTGCGCGACGTTGGGCGGGATGGTGCCCGCGTCGTCGTCGGTCGCGCTCGGGCGTGACGAGGATCGTCACCGTCGCGGGCGCTGACGAGGTGCCGTCGCTCGCCCGGTAGGTGAACGTGTCGGTGCCGGAGAAGTCGTGGTCCGGCACGTAGGTCAGGCCGCCGTCGGTCCGCAGCGTGACGGTCCCGTGGGTCGGCGGGGTCAGGATCGACGCCACCAGAGCGGTGCCGACGTCGTTGACCAGAACGCCGCGCGGAGCGACGACGAGCGTCGTGTTCACCGGCGTCGTCCAGCCGTCGTCGACCGCCCGGGGCGTGACGGTCAGGCGGACGGTCGCCGACGCCGTCTGGCCGGCGTCGTCCGTGATCGTGTAGACGAAGCTGTCGGTGCCCGTGTACCCCGCCGACGGCGTGTAGGTGTACGAGCCGTCGGTGCCCAGGACGACGGTGCCGTGCGTCGGCGGAGTGGTCACCGTCGTCAGCACCGAGAGCCGGGTGCCCGTGTCGTTGCCGAGGATCCCGGCGGCCGGCACCACCAGGGCGGTGTCGACGGTCGTCGTGCCGGCATCGTCGACCGCGACGGGGGCGGCGGGGATGGGCAGGACGTCGAGCGTCGTCGCGAAACCGGCCGACGGGAAGTACGTCCACACGTCGAGGCCCTTCGCGTCGCCGAGGGTGCCCCCCGTCGCGGGGCAGTGCGTGTTGGCGTTGGCGCCCAGGCCGTCACCGAAGGCCCGGGCGGTGCTCGTGCTGTCGACGCCCGTCGCCGGGTCGGCGAAGAGTGCGGCGGGCAGCGCGCCGGTGAAGGTGGCGCAGAGCTTCCCGGTCGCGGCATCACCGACGACGGTGCCGTTGCTCGAGGTGTAGCTGCGGTCGTCGTAGAACACCCGCGTGCAGTTGGTCCCGGTGCTCGGGACCCCGGAGAACGGGCAGACGTCGCCCGGCGGGTTCAGCAGGGTGATGCTCGGACCGCCGCGGGTCGAGCTCTCCACGTCGAGCATGGGCGCGTGGTACTCGCCACCCCGCAACGTGGCCTTGACCTGGTAGTTCGTCTGCACCGGGAACGGGACGCCGGCGTTGTCCCGGCCGTCCCACGTCACGGTCGACACCCCGGCCCCGATCACGCCGCGCAGGACGCCGTTCGCGGGCAGGCCCGGGTCGTAGTTCGTGCCGTCGCGCGAGATCACGATCTCGTAGGTGCCGCCCGTGCTCGCGTTGAGCGTGAAGGTGCCGCCGTCGTCGACGTAGCTGCCCCGAGCCGTGGCCCGACCGGCGTAGTCGACGGCATGCAGGACCGGCGGCACCGGGGTGCCGGGGATGCCGAGCGCAGCCAGCGTCTCGGCCGCCAGCGGCTCGAAGGAGAGCGGGTACTGCGGCTTGGCCAGGTGCACCCCTCCGTCCAGCGCCGGGAGCTGCTGCGCCGAGGCGCCGTTCCCGACCACGTCGTGGTTCAGGGGCGTCACGCCGTCGGCGTCCAGGAAGCCCTCGCGGTTGCCGTAGAACACGAACCCGTTCGGGTCGAAGCCGTTGGTGTTCACCAGGTAGCGGTAGCCGTCGAGGGTGTTGAGGTACATCGACAGGGAGACGGGTCGGGGGTTGCCGGCGGTGAAGGCGGCGAGCACGTAGGTGAACACGCGGCCCGGGATGTCGGTGGCCGTCGAGACGTCGCCCGCTGCCCGGACCGAGACGTCCCAGGCATTGACCGACGAACCGGCGTCGGCCCGGAAGCCCCCGGTGGGGTCGAGGGCCGAGTCGGGCGACCCGTCGGCATTGCCCGTAGGACCTGCGGCGCCGTAGAACGCCACGCGGTAGAGGCCCGTCGTCTGGGCGCGGCGTAGACGCACGGCACGTACCCGGTCGCGTTGGCCGTGCCGTCGACCGACTGTGCGCGCGCCAGCTCCTGCGCGCGCGTCGCGATCACGCCCGTGCTCGGCGTCGGTCGGTGTGCGGAGCACAGGAACCCGTTCGTCCCGTCGACGACGGCCGGCAGGGTTGCCGCCTCGGGGTCGGTGATCTGGCCCGGGTTCCAGATCGCGACGTCGGCGGCGCCGGTGCCGACGGACGACGAGCCCGTCAGGATCTGCTCGCCGGCGCGCACGAAGACGGAGAACAGCGTCCGACGCTGGATGCGGGTCTCCCCCGCGCCCGTCGGCCCGTACGCGTTGGTGCGCCACTCGAGGGCGGCCCGGCACCGGACGTCGGGCACCGCGATGTCGCAGGCCGGGTCCGACGTCCCCGCGCGCGGGTACAGGTCGGAGCTCCCCGAGGCGACGCGCCGGGAAGCGCGAAGCTCGTGGTGCCGGACACGGCAACGAGCACCGCGACGACGGCAACGAGGCAACGACGGAACATGGACGGGCTCCCGGGGGCAGGCGGCCGGGAGCATGGTCGACGCCCCGATACGCGCGTGCTGACGACACTAGGCACGCGTCCAAGAGCGGCCTGCCGGGCAACTCGCCCTCGAGACCGGACAGCGGCGTACAAGCAGGTCAGGGTGATTTTCGAGCGGCGCTGGGCCGAACGGGTGGTCGGACCGCCGGACAATCAGTCCAGAACCGGCGAACCGTGCGTCCAGGCTCCGTCGCGCCGGTACGCGGGTGTACCGAGCACCAGGACGACCAGCGCACCGACCGCCGCCGCGAGCATCACCGAGGCCATGGCCACGGCGTCGCCGCCGAGCAGGCCGGAGAGCGGGCTGACGATGCCGGAGACACCCGACTGGGTCGCGCCGATCACCGCCGCCGCGGTCCCGGCGATCGCGCCGTGCCGGGTGAGCGCGAGCGCGGAGGCGTTCGGCGGCACGAAGTTGACCATGAAGAGGATCAGCCACAGGACGACGAGCAGCGCCGGCAGGCCACCCCAACCGGTCAGGGCGACGCCGAGCAGCGCGACGGCCAGCCCCACGGAGATCGGCAGCACCACGCGCAGGATCCGGATCGGCGCGACGCGACGCACCAGGCTGGCGTTCACCTGGGCGCCGAGCACCAGCCCGAGGCCGTTGATCGCGAACAGACCCGGCGAACTGGGTGGACGACAGCCCGTACCCCTCGCGGAGCACGAACGGGCGAGCCCACCACGTAGGCGATGAGGACCGCCATGCCGAGGCCGGGCAGGATCGCGAGCGCGACGAAGTGCCGATCGCTGACCAGGTAGCGGTACCCCGCCAACGCGGTGCGCAACCCGCCGACCCGGCGACGCTCGCGGGGCAGCGTCTCGGGCAACCTGAACCAGACGACGAGCCACAGCGCCGCACCGAACAGGGCCAGCGCACCGAAGACCGCCCGCCAGCCGAGCTGACCGGCGATCAGGCCACCGATGGACGGGGCGAACAGCGGGGCGATGCCGATCACGAGCATGAGCCGGGACATCAGGCGCGAGGCGTCCGAGCCGACGAACCGGTCGCGGATGATCGCCATCGCCACCACGGAGGCCGAGGCGTTGAAGAACCCCTGGAACGTCCGCAGCGCGATCAGCGGGATGATCGCCGGCGCGATCATGCACAGCACCGACGTGACGACGTGCATCGCGACGCCGATGAGCACGGGCAGCCGACGACCGAAGCGATCCGAGACCGGTCCGATCACGAGCTGACCGACGGCGCCGCCGATGAGCATCGCCGTCATGGTCAGCTGCGCCATGGTCGCGGTCGTGTCGAGGTCCTGCGCGACCTCGGGCAGCGACGGCAGGTAGATGTCGACCGAGATCGCCGGCAGCGCGCACATCAGGCCCAGGAGCAGGATGTAGCGGTAGTCCGGGGTGTACGTCCGCCGGGGTGCGTCGACGCCGGCCGTTGCTGCGGTCGGTGCGGTGGTACCGGGGCTGGTGGTGCGCAAGCTCATCGAGAGCCATGGTGCCACCGGTCGATGCGTTTGTCGAATCGATTCGACCTCTCCGTTCTAGCGGTCTCCGCCGCCGCCCGGTGCCTCCGCCGCGGTCGCCGTGCAGGCCCCGCCAGGCGAGATGTCGGTGGCTGCTGGCAGGCTGGTCCCATGTGCGGTCGATACGCGTCCTTCCGGGAGGACCAGGCCCTTGCCGACGAGTTCGCGATCGCGACGATCGCCGACGACGTGCGGCTGCTCGGCCCGTCGTGGAACGTCGCGCCGACGGACGGTGTGCGCATCGTCGTCGAGCGCGCCGACAAGGAGACCGGGGAGATCACGCGGCAGCTGCGCGTGGCCCGCTGGGGGCTGGTGCCGTCCTGGGCCAAGGACATCTCGATCGGCAGCCGGATGATCAACGCCCGCGTCGAGTCGATCGGGAGAAGCCGGCGTTCGCCCGCCCGTTCGCGGTTCGGCGCGCGCTGCTGCCCGCCGACGGCTACTTCGAGTGGAAGAAGCCCGAGGCCGGGTCCACCAGCAAGCGCAAGCAGCCGTACTACCTGCACCCTGCCGACGGGGACGTCGTGGCGCTGGCCGGGCTCTACGAGTTCTGGAAGGACCCGAGCAAGTCCGACGACGACCCCGAGCGCTGGGTGGTGAGCGCCACCGTCGTCACCCGGCCCGCCTCGCCGGAGCTGGCGCACATCCACGACCGGCAACCGCTCATGCTCCGGCCCGAGGCGTGGTCGGCGTGGCTCGACCCGGCGGTCGGCGCGGAGACGCGGCCGAGCTGCTGGAGGCGCCCGCGCCGGCGATCATCGCGACGCCCGTGTCGAGCGCGGTCGGGATCCGTGGCGAACAACACCCCGTCCCTGGTCGAGGAGGTCCCGGTGCAGGACCGGGGACGACGTCCTGAGCGGACAGTCACCCGGTCCCGCGCATGCCAGCCCGGTCACGCCGAGCGGACGCGCACCGGGGTGATGCGTGCCGATGCCGGCCAGCTCGCGCGGGGGCAGCGGCTCGAGGACGTAGCGGGGGTCGGTCGAGAGCACCTGCGCGGTGGCCTCGTCGACGTAGACCGTGGACGGGTCGGCGATGTCGGTGAGCCGGGCGGCGAGGTTCACGTGCGGGCCGAACACGTCGCCGAACCGCGACAGCACGCGCCCCCACACCAGCCCGACGCGGACGGGCGTGACCCCGCGCGCGCCCTCGAACAGGCCACCGGTCGTCGTCTCGCGGTCGACGTCGAGCTCCTTGCCCAGGGCGTCAGCGAGCCGGAGCGCGATGGCAGCCCCTGTCCCGGCGTCGTCGGCGACGTACAGGACGGCGTCGCCGATCGTCTTGACCACCCGGCCGCCCCCCGCGGAGACGATGTCGCGGGCTGCCGTCTCGAACCGCTGCACGAACTGCGACAGGTCGGTGGACCCCAGGCCGGCGGTCCGACGGGTGAACGAGACCATGTCCGCGAAGCCCACGGCGCGGGCAAGGGGCAGGACGGACAGGTCCGGCCCGGGCGCTCGCAGCTCCCCGAACTCGGCGGCGTACCGGCCGGCGATCGCGGCCAGCTGTCGACGATAGGAGTGCACCAGCTGCGCCTCGAGCACCGGCGCGAGCGCCGCGAGCCGGTCGAGCACGAGCAGCCGGGCCGAGGTGTCGTCGAGCTCGTACCGCGTCGCCATGTCCTCGACGAGCGCCTCCACCTGCCACAGCGCGAGGCGGTCCGAGGTGTGCCCGAGCGCGCGCGTCACGGTGATCACGGTGCGCAGGTCGAGTCCGTAGTCACGGACGAGCTCGGCCGCCCGGTCGACGGCCTCGGCGTCGCGTTCGGTGTAGACGTGGTCGTCCGGGTCGGCGTGCGGCAGGCCCATCGTCGTCCAGAAGCCGCGGACCACCTCGATGTCGATCCTGGCGCGATCGGCCAGGTCGCGGGCGCTCAGCGTGCGCGGTCCGCCGAGCAGCTCCGCGTCCAGCTCACCCACCGTCGACTCGAGGAAGTCGAGGTCCTGTGATCTGTCGTCCGGCACCTGTCGAGGGTAGTTCACCCGGCCGTGCGAACGTGGCGCACGTCACCGGCGAGCACGCTGGTGCTCGACGCCGGAACCGTCCCGGACCACCAGGGCGCCGTCGTCCGCGAGCCGCACGGCGACGCCGGTCACCGACGTCCCACCCGGCAGCTCGACCCGCACCGTGTCGCCGAGCGTGCCGCACACGCGGGCGACCTCGTCGGCGAGCCCGGAGGCGACGGCGTCCCCGCCGGACTCACGCCACCGCCGGGCCACCTCGAGCTGCGCGTCCACGAGCGCGACCAGCATCCCCTCGCGGTCCACGTGGTGGGCACCGGCGAGCGCGACCGACGTCGCGCTGGGCACCGGCAGCTCGTCGGCATCCTGCGACACGTTGATCCCGATCCCGATCACCACCGCGGCCGGGCCGCCGTCCGGCAGCGGGACCACCTCGGCCAGGATCCCGCCGATCTTGCGGACCGGCCCCCAGCCCTCGACCTCGGTCTGCGGCCGGGACGAGCAGGTCGTTCGGCCACTTCAGCACGGCGGGAACGCCGGCCGTCGCGCGCAGCGCGTTGACGGCGCCCAGGCCCGCCAGCAGTCCGAGCCACCCCAGCGACGTCGCCGGGATCTCCGGACGGACCACGAAGCTGCAGGTCAGCGACGTTCCGGCGGGCGTCTCCCACGTGCGACCGGCGCGGCCCCGCCCGCCCGACTGGTGCTCGGCGATCAGGACGCTGCCGTCGGGCCAGGACGCCGGGTCGGCCCGCAGGGCCGCGACGACGTCGGAGTTCGTCGACTCCGTGACGTCCACGATCTCGACGCGCGCGAGCGGGCCGTTCGGCGCGAGCAGCAGGGACGCGCAGCTCGTCGGCACGCAGGGTCGGTCGGGACGTCGGGTGGGGCTCGGCCATGCCGCCCATGATGTCGCGCGTTGTGGGAACCCGACACCCCGGCGCGACGAACCCCGTGACGCGCCTGCACATGCGTGGAGGCCTTCGACAACTAACCTCGTCGGGTGACTGACATGAAGGACACCGCCGCCCCGCGCACGACGGCCGGCAAGCTGGCGGACCTCGCGTCCCGCTACGACGCCGCCGACGCCGCCGAGCAGAACGCGCTCGACAAGCAGCACGCACGCGGCAAGCGGTCCGCCCGCGAGCGCATCGAGCAGCTGCTGGACGAGGACTCGTTCACCGAGCTGGACGCATTCGTCGAGCACCGGTCGGTGAACTTCGGGCTCGACAAGAAGCGGGTCCCCGGAGACGGCGTCGTGGTGGGCCACGGCACGATCGACGGCCGACCGGTCTGCATCTACTCGCAGGACTTCACGGTCTTCGGCGGCAGCCTCGGCGAGGTGCACGGCGAGAAGATCACCAAGGTCATGGACCTCGCGCTGCGCACCGGCGTGCCCCTGATCGGCATCAGCGACGGCGGCGGCGCGCGCATCCAGGAGGGTGTCGCCGCCCTGACGCAGTTCGCGGAGATCTTCCGGCGCAACGTCGCCGCCTCGGGCGTCATCCCGCAGATCAGCCTGATCCTCGGCCCGTCGGCGGGCGGCGCGGTGTACTCCCCCGCCCTCACCGACTTCATCGTCATGGCCGACGGCACGTCCAACATGTTCATCACCGGCCCGGACGTCATCCGAGCGGTCACCGGCGAGGACGTCGGGTTCGAGGAGCTCGGCGGTGCGACGACGCACAACACCCGCTCCGGCGTCGCGCACTACATGGGTTCCGACGAGGACGACGCCTTCGACTACGTCCGCGCGCTGCTCACCTACCTGCCGCAGAACAACCTCACGGACCCGTGGACGTTCGACCACGCGCTCGGACCTGACGATCTCGGAGGAGGACGAGGAGCTCGACACGCTCCTGCCCGACTCGGACAACCAGCCGTACGACATGCGCACGGTCGTCGAGCACGTGCTGGACGACGGTGTACTTCTCGAGGTCATGCCGTTGTACGCCCAGAACGTGCTCATCGGGTTCGGGCACGTCGAGGGCCACCCGGTCGGGATCGTCGCCAACCAGCCGATGTCGATGGCCGGCACGCTCGACATCAACGCCGCGGAGAAGGCGGCGCGGTTCGTGCGCACCTGCGACGCGTTCAACCTCCCCGTGCTCACGTTCGTCGACGTGCCGGGCTTCCTGCCGGGCACCGACCAGGAGTGGAACGGCATCATCCGCCGCGGCGCGAAGCTGATCTACGCCTACGCCGAGGCGACCGTCCCTCTCGTCACCGTGATCACCCGCAAGGCCTACGGCGGCGCCTACATCGTCATGGGCTCCAAGCAGCTCGGCGCCGACGTGAACCTCGCCTGGCCCACGGCGCAGATCGCCGTCATGGGCGCCGGCGGAGCCGTGAACATCCTGCAGCGCGGGGCGCTCAAGAAGGTGTCGGACGCCGACGGTGACGTCGAGGCCGAGCGACGACGCCTCACGGCGGAGTACGAGGAGGCCATCGTGAACCCGTGGGACGCCGCCCAGCGCGGCTACGTCGACGCGGTGATCGCCCCCTCCAGGACCCGCGCCGAGGTCACCAAGGCCCTGCGCCTGCTGCGCACCAAACGGGCATCGCTGCCCCCGAAGAAGCACGGGAACATCCCCCTATGAGCGAGCACCACGACGACCACGACCATGCCGCGCACGGCCCCCAGCCCCTCGACGGCGTCGACGGTGCCGACCTGCACGCGGTGGTCGACGAGCTGGCCGCGGTCCTGCACGGCTACGTCGACACCGCGGTCGGCGTCCGCGCCGAGTTCGGCTCGACCGAGGCGGACGAGGACCCCCGGATCCTCGCGCTGGAGTCGGAGGTCGGCGGCCTGAACGCCCGGCTGTACGACCTCCTGCACGAGCGCCTCGGCCTGCACGCCGACCTCACCGGCATGTCCTGGGGTGGCGAGGACGACGGCGACGCGGACGTCCTGCCCGACCCGCTCGAGATGGACACGTTCCACCTCGGGTTCCTCATCGGCCCCCCGGCGGGCACGTCGGACCTGTCGCTCGACTCGGTGCTCGACCTGGTCGAGCAGGGCGGCTCCGACCTGGCGGGCCAGCTCGTCGAGGCCGGGTTCGTGGTCGACGGCTGGGGCGCCTCGCGCGGCGCCCCGTTCGACTTCGACGAGGACGACGACGAGGACGACGACGCGTGAGCGAGCCGTCGGAGGGCACCCAGATGCAGGTCGTGCGGGGCACCCCGGACGATGTCGAGCTGGCGGCCCTCGTCGCGGGCCTGATGGCCGCGGCCTCGGAGCGGGAGCGCAACGCCGGGGCCGTCGACGCCGTGGCGGCACCGTGGGCCGATCGGAGACGCACCATGCGGGGCGTGCGCGCCGATGCGCTGCGTCCGGGTCCCGACGCGTGGCGCTGGAGCCTGCGCGCCTGACTCTGGCCACCTGCGCCGGAGTGCCGCTCAGAATGCCTGCGCCGACCGCTACTGACCAGTACGGTGGTCGGCGTGACGACGACGACGGGTCCGGGACAGCGGTCGACCTCGAGCATCGACGAGATCGCCGAGGCATTCCTGTCGCAGTACGCGGTGCTCGATCCGCTGGCGGCCACCGCCGTCGGGATCGCCGGCCACGACCACGAGATGACGGACTTCTCTCCGCGTGGCCTCGCGGCTCGAGCTGCTCTCGCGCGATCCACCCTCACGGCGCTCGAGGGCCAGACCCCCGTCGATGACGTCGACGAGCTGACGCTGGCGGCCATGCGCGAGCGGCTGGGCCTGTCGGTCGAGCTGTACGACGCCGGCGAGGAGCATCGCTACCTGAACAACATCGCCTCGCCGGTGCAGAACCTGCGCGACATCTTCGACGTCATGCCGACGGACTCCGTCGAGGCGTGGTCGAACATCGCGGCCCGGCTGAACGCCCTGCCGCATGCCATGGACGGCTACATCGAGTCGCTGCGCGCCGGCGTCGAGCTGGCCGGCGTCGCGTCCGCGCGCCAGGTCGAGGAGGTGGCCCGGCAGGCGGCCGAGCAGGCCGATCCTGCCGAGTCGTTCTTCACGTCCTTCATCACGGGCGCCCAGGTGGATGCGGTCCTGGACGAGTCGGCCGCGTGCTCGCTCGTGCGCGCCGAGCTGGAGCGCGGCGCGACAGCGGCCCGGCTCGCGTACGCGACGGTCGCCTCGTTCCTCCGCGACGAGCTCGCCCCCCAGGCACCGGCCTCCGACGCCGCCGGGCGGACGCGGTACGCCCTGTGGTCGCGGCACTTCCTCGGCGCGACGGTGGACCTCGACGAGACGTACCAGTGGGGACTGGAGGAGCTCGCGCGTGTCGTCGCCGAGCAAGAGGCGGTCGCGGCGCAGATCGCCGGTCCGGGCGCGACCGTCGCCGACGCCGTCGCCGTGCTCGACGACGACCCGTCGCGGCTGCTCACGGGCACCGATGCGCTCCAGCGCTGGATGCAGGAGACCGCGGACGCCGCGATCGACGCCCTCGACGGAGCCCACTTCGACATCCCCGACGCGCTGCGCTCCCTGGAGTGCCGGATCGCGCCGACGCAGAGCGGCGGGATCTACTACACGCCGCCGAGCGACGACTTCAGCCGGCCGGGCCGCATGTGGTGGTCCGTGCCGCCCGAGGTGACGACGTTCAACACCTGGCGCGAGAAGACGACCGTCTACCACGAGGGCGTCCCGGGCCATCACCTGCAGATCGGTCAGGCCGTCTACGAGCGGGCGACCCTGAACCGCTGGCGCAGGCTGGCCTGCTGGACGTCCGGGTACGGCGAGGGCTGGGCGCTGTACAGCGAGCGGCTCATGGCCGACCTCGGGTTCCTCGACGACCCCGGCGACCGGCTCGGCATGCTCGACGGCCAGCGCATGCGGGCGGCCCGCGTGGTGTTCGACCTCGGCGTCCACCTCGGCCTGCCGGCGCCGCAGGAGTGGGGCGGCGGGACGTGGGACGCCGACAAGGGCTGGGAGTTCCTCAAGGCGAACGTCAACATGCCCGAGGCGTTCATCCGCTTCGAGTGGAACCGCTACCTGGGCTGGCCCGGTCAGGCACCCTCGTACAAGATCGGCCAGCGGCTCTGGGAGCAGACGCGCGACGAGGCCGCCGCCCAGGCGAGCGAGGCGGGCGAGGAGTTCGACATCAAGGCGTTCCACGCCCGCGCGCTCAGCATGGGGGCGTTGCCGCTCGACGTGCTGAAGACGGCGTTCGCGAGCTAGCCGCTCGCCCGCCCAGCCTCAGGCGATCAGCCGCGACCCGTACTTCAGCACGATCGCGGCCACCATCAGGACGAGCACGGCGACCGTGACGAACCAGTCGTTGCCGTGCGCCACGAACCGGCGCGCGGCCACGCCCACGTCGATCGCGCCGTCGCGGATGTTCACCCGGGTCAGGCCGGCCCACACGAGTGTCGTCGTGGCCGTGATGAGCAGGCACCACGGGCACAGCGCGCCGATGACGAAGTAGGACTGCGCGAAGAGCCACCAGGCGAACAGGAAGCCGACCGTGTAGATCGCCTGCGCGCTGAGCATGAACCAGCGCGGGAAGAGCACGCCGCCGAGCATGGCGACGGCGATCGTGATGACCACGGACTCGGCGGCGATCCCGAGGAACGCGTTCGGGAAGAACTCACCGAGCAGGTGCGCCTGCGGCTTGGCGGCCACCTTCGCGCAGTTGATGATCGCGTTGACGTTGCAGCCCAGGTTCGCGTCGGGGTTCGCCGCGAGCTTGAGCGCGTCGATCGAGAGCACGAACGACGCCAGCAGACCCAGGGCACCGGAGATGACCATCTCGACCGCCGTGCGCCGGCGCCACGCGAGCGTCGGGGGCTCGCGGAGCTCGGGATCGGGATCGACGTAGTCGTCTCGAAGTCGTCGTCGAGCTCGGTGTCCGGGTCGTGGACGCCGTCGTCCACACCGTTCGTCGACGCTCGTGCCGCGTCTGCCATCTGCGCTCCTCGTACCTCGGGCCGGCGACGGCCGCCCACCCGTCGGGTCCGGCGTCGGGCGGCCCGGTAGGCCGCCGTCCCCTCGCGAGCACCCATTCTGCCCTGCGCGGCAGGTGTCGCGGACCGGGCCGGAGGTCCCGACCTCGGGCATCCCGGGCGCCCCTCGCACCCGGCCCGCTGCCTCGATGCGGCCCGGAGACGTGTGGGCGAGCCCCTGCGCGCCCTACCCTGTCCCGCATGGAGCGGAACAGGGTGTCGTCGTCCGACCCGAACGTGTGGTCGTCGGCGCGGTCGGCGGAACCGGGGGCGTCGCGATGACCCGGGTGACCCTGCAGACCATCGCGGACCGCGTCGGCGTCAGCCGGATGACGGTCTCCAACGCGTTCTCGCGCCCGGACCAGCTGTCCGCCGAGATGCGCCGGACCATCCTGAGAACCGCCGACGACCTCGGCTACGTGGGGCCGGACCCCTCGGCGCGCGCGCTCGCCCGGGGCACCACGGGAGCGGTCGGCGTGCTCCTGACGGAGTCCGTCGGCGCGGCCTTCCGCGACCCGATCGCCGCGGCATTCTTCGGGGCTCTCGCCGAGGAGCTCGCCCCGACGGGCATGGCCGTGGTGCTGCTGCCCGCGACCGGCACCGAGGGCATGATCCCCGCGCGCGACATCCCCATGGACGCGGCGCTCGTCTACGGCTGCGCGGCCGACTACCCCGCGGTCGACTGGTTGGTGCGGCGCAAGCTGCCGCTCGTCTTCGTCGACGGGGAGCCTCGCTCGGGTGCCGCCAGCGTGATCCTCGACGAGCGCGAGGGTGCGCGCCTGGCCGCGCAGCACGTCCTCGACCTCGGCCACCGCCACGTCGCCACCTTCACCATGAACGTCAACGTGCCTCCGGGGTGGGCGCCCGACGCCGCCGCCGCCGCGAGCGGCTTCGTGGCCGGGGAGCGCCAGGCCGGCTGGGTCGACACGCTCGTGGCCGGAGGCGTCGAGCCCGTCACCTACGAGGTGTTCGACAACACGGAGCCGTACATCTCCGAGGGTGCGCGGGCGATGCTGGCGGGTGACGCACCCCCGACGGCCGTCCTGTGCTTCTCCGACCTGATGGCCGCCGCCGTGGTGCACGCCGCCGAGGAGCGCGGGCCTGCGCGTGCCGCAGGACCTGTCGGTGATCGGGTACGACGACGTCCCGCTCGCCCGCCGGATCCGCCCGCCGTTGACCACGATCCGCCAGGACTTCGAGGCCAAGGGCCAGGCCGCCGCGCAGGCCTTGACCCACTCGATCACCCGCGACCGCGCGGGCGATCGTCGCCGAGGAGACGCCGCACATGGTCCCGGTGACGCTCGTCGTGCGAGGCACCACGGCTCCCCCGCCGGAGCGTTGAGCGGGGGGCGTCGGTAGGCTCGCGTCCCGTGACCCGTCTGCTGCTCGCCTCTGCCTCGCCCGCCCGTCGTGCCACGCTCGTCGCCGCCGGCATCGACCCGCTCGTCGCCGTCTCGTCGGTCGACGAGGTCGAGGCCCTGGCCTCAGCGGAGGTCCGGTTCGGCGCGCTCGAACCGGCCGACGCGGTGCTGCTCCTGGCCCAGGCGAAGGTCGAGGACGTGTCGCGGAACCTGCCCGAGGAGCTCGAGGACGCGGACGACCTCCTGCTCCTGGGCTGCGACTCGATGCTGGAGCTGGACGGCGAGATCCACGGCAAGCCCGCGGACGCCGCCCAGGCCACGGCGCGGTGGCGCGCCATGCGGGGCAGGACCGGCGTCCTGCACACCGGGCACTGGCTGATGGACGAGCGCGCGACGCCGGCGATGCTCGGCGCGACCTCGTCGACGACCGTCACGTTCGCCGACCTCTCCGACGACGAGATCGACGCCTACGTCGCCACGGGCGAGCCGCTCGGCGTCGCCGGTGCGTTCACCGTCGACGGGCTCGGCGGGCCGTTCGTCGAGCGGATCGAGGGCGACCACCACGGCGTGGTCGGGCTCAGCCTGCCCCTGCTCCGGGCGCTGCTCGGCGAGGTCGGCGTGACGATCCCGGACCTCTGGCGGACGCCGCTGACGCACCGGAAACTTGTCCGGAGACGACAAACGCCGGCGCGCAACACCATCTGTGGCGGGTCGCCGTCGTAGGAGTCCTACAAGAACGGCCCGGTCGGCCTTGGCCGGTTCCCCAATCTTGGCCGGGCGCGCGCCTGGAGCAGGAGCCCTGCGACCCGCGCCACGTTACGGTGAGCCGTGCCCGTCATCTCCAAGGTCCTCATCGCCAACCGCGGTGAGATCGCCGTCCGCATCGCCCGTGCCTGTCGCGACGCGTCGGTCGGCTCCGTCGCCGTCTACGCCGACACCGACCGGGAGGCCGTGCACGTCCGCATCGCCGACGAGGCGTTCGCGCTCGGCGGCTCTCGCGCGGCCGAGACCTACCTCGACATCGCCAAGCTGCTCGACGTGGCTCGGCGGTCCGGCGCCGACGCGGTGCACCCCGGCTACGGCTTCCTCGCCGAGAACGCCGCGTTCGCCACCGCCGTGATCGAGGCCGGGCTCACCTGGATCGGTCCCCCGCCGTCGGCGATCGAGTCGCTGGGCGACAAGGTCAGCGCGCGCCACATCGCGCACCGCGCCGGCGCACCGCTGGTCGCGGGCACCCCCGACCCCGTCCAGGGCGGTCGAGGAGATCCACGCCTTCGCCGCCGAGCACGGCCTGCCGATCGCGATCAAGGCGGCGTTCGGCGGCGGCGGTCGCGGCCTGAAGGTCGCGCGCACCGTCGACGAGATCGACGAGATGTTCGAGTCCGCGGTCCGCGAGGCCGTCGCCGCGTTCGGCCGCGGCGAGTGCTTCGTCGAGCGGTACCTGGACCGCCCCGCGGCACGTCGAGACGCAGTGCCTGGCCGACGAGCACGGCACGGTCGTCGTCGTCTCGACGCGCGACTGCTCGCTGCAGCGCCGCCACCAGAAGCTGGTCGAGGAGGCGCCCGCGCCGTTCCTCACCGACGCGCAGAACGCGCAGCTCGTGCGAGTCGTCGAAGGCGATCCTGCGCGAGGCCGGCTACGTCGGCGCCGGGACCTGCGAGTTCCTCGTCGCCGCCGACGGGACGATCTCGTTCCTCGAGGTCAACACGCGCCTGCAGGTCGAGCACCCGGTGACCGAGGAGGTCAGCGGCATCGACCTGGTGCGCGAGCAGCTGCGGATCGCGGCCGGCGAGCCGCTCGGGTACGACACCGTGCCGACGCGCGGGCACTCGATCGAGTTCCGCATCAACGGCGAGGACCCCGCCGCGGGCTTCCTGCCCGCGCCCGGCAAGATCACCACGCTGCGCCTGCCGACGGGCCCCGGCGTGCGCTGTCGACTCGGGCGTCGTCGAGGGCGACAGCGTCTCGGGCCTGTTCGACTCGATGATCGCCAAGCTCATCGTCACCGGGCGCCGACCGGCCGCAGGCCCTGGCCCGCGCCCGCCGCGCGCTCGCCGAGCTCGAGGTGGTCGGCATCCCGACCGTCATCCCGTTCCACCGGGCCGTGCTGGACGCCAAGGCGTTCGCGCCGGCGGACCCCGACGAGCCGTTCACCATCCACACCCGCTGGATCGAGACCGAGTTCGCGGAGACCGTCGCCGCGCTCAGCGCGTCCGCCGCCCGCGCAGCCGGCCGAGCAGGACGAGGAGCCGACCGTCCTCGAGCGCGTCGTCGTCGAGGTCGGTGGCAAGCGCATCGAGGTCGTCCTGCCCGCCGCACTCGGCTTCGGCCGCGGTCCGGTGACGCAACGGCCGGGGAGCGCCCGCGGCCCGTCGGCCCGTGCGCCGCGCGGCGAAGACCAGCTCGGCGAGCGGCACCACACTGGCGTCGCCGATGCAGGGCACGATCGTCAAGGTCGCCGTCGCCGAGGGCACGCAGGTCGCCGAGGGCGACCTGGTCGTGGTGCTCGAGGCGATGAAGATGGAACAGCCGCTCGTCGCGCACCGCGCCGGGCACCGTCACGTCGTTGTCGGCGGGCGTCGGGTCGAGCGTGAGCGCCGGCACGGCCATCTGCGAGATCGTCAGCTGATCGCGTAGTGGAACCCCCGCACCGACCCCGCCAGCCCGGCGACGGCTGGGTGGAGTGCGGCTGCGGCCGGCGGCACTGGGGTCTGTACGGCGCCGCGGGACTGCTGCTCGTGCGTCGCGACGACGACGGCCACGCCTCGGCGGTCGTCCTGCAGCACCGCGTCGAGTGGAGCCACCACGGCGGCACCTGGGGGATCCCGGGCGGCGCACGCATGCCGACCGAGGACGCCGTCACCGCCGCGCTGCGGGAGGCCGCCGAGGAGGCGGGGATCGACCCCGTGAGCGTGCGCGTCCGGGGTGAGCACGTGCTGCAGCACCCGGACTGGTCGTACACCACCGTCCTGGCCGACGAGATCTCCCCGGTGCACCCCACGGTCACCGACGCGGAGAGCCTCGAGCTGCGCTGGGTCCCGATCGACGACGTCACGACCCTGCCGCTGCTCCCCGCGTTCGCCGACGCGTGGCCGACGCTGCGGGACCGGCTCGACGGGTGAGGATCTTCACAGGATCACGAGCCGGACCGGGCTCGCACTAAGGGGACCCTTAGGGGTAGTGTCGCCGAGCTAGTGAGGTAAGCCTGTCCTCACGATCCCCGACGGAAGCACCCATGGTCGCCAACTACCTCATCGGTCTGCGCGAAGGCCTCGAAGCCGCGCTGGTCGTCAGCATCCTCGTGGCCTACCTCGTCAAGTCCGAGCGGCGCGACCAGCTCCCAGCACTGTGGGCCGGCGTCGCGGTGGCGATCGTGATCGCCCTCGGGTTCGGCGCGCTGCTGACGTTCGGCCCGCAGGGCCTGTCGTTCGAGGCTCAGGAGGCGATCGGCGGGACGTTGTCCATCGTCGCCGTCGGCCTGATCACCTGGATGATCTTCTGGATGGCCAAGACGGCCCGGTACATGAAGTCCGGCCTGCACCACAAGCTCGACGACGCGATCGGCGGCGGGCAGAAGGCCGTGTTCGTCGTCGCGCTGCTGGCGGTCGGGCGCGAGGGACTGGAGACGGCCCTGTTCCTGTGGGCCGGCGCCCAGGCGACCAGCGGCAACGCCGTCGGCAGCGCCCCGAACGCCGCTCCGCTCATCGGCGCGGCGCTCGGCCTGGCCACCGCGGTGCTGCTCGGCTGGCTGGTCTACCGCGGCGCCCTGAAGCTCAACCTGCGCACGTTCTTCGCCTGGACCGGGCTGTTCCTCATCGTCGTCGCGGCCGGCGTGCTCTCCTACGGCATCCACGACCTGCAGGAGGCCGGCATCCTGCCCGGCCTGAACAACCTCGCGTTCGACGTCTCGTCGACGATCCCGCCCAGCAGCTGGTACGGCTCGCTGCTCAAGGGCATCTTCAACTTCTCCCCGGCCACGACCTGGCTCCAGCTGTTCGCGTGGTTCGCCTACCTCGTCCCGACCCTCTTCTTCTTCATCCGCACCACCTGGGGGCACGCGCCCTCCCGCCCGGCGCCCGCTCCCGCGGTCAGCGTCACCGCCGCCTGACCGAGCGACCCGAACCCTCGTCTCGAAGGAGACCTATGTCCCGCCGTCCCGTCCTGACCGCCGCAGCGCTGGCCGCGCTCGTGCTGCCGCTCGCCGCCGGCTGCGTCTCCAACGACACCGCCGGCGCGTCCGCCAGCGCGTCGACCGGGGTGCTGACCGTGACGTCGACGGCCGACGGCTGCGACGTCTCGGCCACCTCGGCGCCCTCCGGGACGGTCCAGTTCGCCGTGACCAACGCCGGCGACGACGTCACCGAGTTCTACCTGCTCGGCGAGGACGGCCTGCGGGTCATCTCCGAGGTCGAGAACGTCGGCCCCGGTCTCAGCCGCGATCTCGTCGTCCAGGTCAAGCCGGGCACGTACTACACGGCGTGCAAGCCGGGCATGGTCGGCGACGGCATCCGCGCCGAGTTCACCGTGACCGACTCGGGCACGCAGGTCGGCCCGACGGGCGACACCGCCGACCAGATCGACCGCCGCCGAGGCCTCGTACGTCGCCTACGTCAAGGACCAGGTGGGCTCGCTCATCACCGGCACCCAGGCGTTCGCCGACGCCTTCACCGCGGGTGACGACGACAAGGCACGCGCCCTGTACGCCGACACGCGCGTGCACTGGGAGCGCGTCGAGCCCGTCGCCGAGTCGTTCGGCGACCTCGACCCGCTGCTCGACCTGCGCGAGGCCGACGTCGAGGCGGGGCGCCGCCTGGAGCGGCTGGCACATGGCCGAGAAGGACCTGTGGCAGCCCGCGCCCGACGCCAACGGCGGGGTGACCTACGTGCCGCTGACGTCCGCGCAGCGCGCGACCGTCGCCTCGGACATGGTGTCCAACACCCAGAAGCTCGTCGACGAGGTCAACGCCCCCGACTTCACCTTCCAGGCCTTCCAGATCGCGAACGGCGCCAAGGAGCTGCTCGACGAGGTCGCGACCGGGAAGGTCACCGGCGAGGAAGAGATCTGGTCGCACACCGACCTCTGGGACTTCCAGGCCAACGTCGACGGCGCCCGCGTCGGCTACGAGGTGCTCGCCGACATCGTCGAGGCCCAGGACCCCGACCTCGCCAAGGAGCTCGACACCCGGTTCACCGAGCTGCAGACGCTGCTCACCGCGCAGGGTTCCGTCGAGTCCGGCTTCACCTCCTACGACCAGCTGAGTGCCGCGCAGGTCAAGGCGCTCGCCGTCGGCCGTCGACGCACTCGCCGAGCCGCTCTCGCAGCTCACCGCCACGGTCACCAGCAGCTGATCCCGAGGAGTCATGTGTCCGCCCCCACGGACCCGTCGCACACCCCGGACGACTCCGCTGCCCAGCCCGAACGCGCCCGCCTCTCGCGGCGCGGATTCCTCGGGCTGGGCGGCGGGCTCGCCGTCGGTCTCGCCGCCGCCACCGGCTTCGGCGTCGGTCGCGCGACGGCGCCCGCGGCCGCGGCGACGAGCGGCTCGCCGGGCACGTACCCGTTCACCGGGATGCACCAGGCCGGCATCGTCACGCCCGCGCAGGACCGGCTCTATCTCGCCGCCTTCGACCTGACGACGACGAGCCGCGACGACCTGATCACCCTCCTGCGCACCTGGACGACCATCGCGGCGCGGCTCACGCAGGGCCTCTCGGCCGGTCCCGTTCGGCCCCGCGTCGGGCCCCTACGACGCCCCGCCCGACGACACCGGCGAGGCCGCCGACCTGCTGCCCGCCGGCCTGACGATCACCTTCGGGTTCGGCCGCTCGATGTTCGTCGGCACCGCCCGGGGCCGACGGGACGCCGGGCGTGGACCGGTTCGGGCTCGCCGACAGGCTCCCCGAGGCCCTCGTCGACCTGCCCCACTTCGCCGCCGACGATCTCGACCCCGCCCGCAGCGACGGCGACCTCATCGTCCAGGCCTGCGCCGACGACCCGCAGATCGCCGTGCACGCGATCCGCAACCTGTCCCGCGCGGCCTTCGGCACCGCCACGATCCGCTGGACCCAGCTCGGGTACGGGCGGACCTCGTCGACGAGCACCGCCCAGCTGACGCCGCGCAACCTGTTCGGGTTCAAGGACGGCACCGCCAACGTCAAGGCCGAGGAGGACGCGGCGCTGGAGGAGCACGTGTGGGTGCCGGGCGCCGAGCTCACGCCCGCCACCGCGTGGCTCACCGGAGGCTCGTTCCTGGTGGCCCGCCGGATCCGCATGCGCATCGAGACGTGGGACCGCACCTCGCTGCGCGAGCAGGAGGGCCTGGTCGGTCGGAACAAGGGTGCGGGCGCACCGCTGTCCGGGGGCACCGAGTTCACGGAGCCGGACCTCGACGCGACAGGCGGCGACGGCAAGCCGCTGATCGCGCTCGACTCGCACGTCCGGCTCGCGCACCCGACGCAGAACAAGGGCGTGCGGATGCTGCGCCGCGGGTACAACTTCACGGACGGCAACGACACCCTCGGGCGCCTGGACGCGGGGCTGTTCTTCCTGGCCTTCGTCAAGGACCCACGCACGCACTACATCCCGATGCAGGCGCAGCTCTCGAAGAACGATGGCCTCATGGAGTACCTGACGCACACCGGGTCCGGGCTCTTCGCCGTGCCGCCGGGGTTGCCGGACGGGTCCCTGGTGCTCGGCGCGGACGGCACACCGGTCACCACCGACACCAGCCCGTACGTCGGCGAGGCGCTGTTCGCCTGAGCGGAGGCGGCACCAGGTAATCTGCCGCGCGTGACGACTGACGCCCCGGCGCGCACCCCGCTCGACGCCGGTACACCCACCCGTGTGTGGCTCGTCGCCCTGCTGACCGTCCTGGCGCTCGAGATGGTCCGCGCCAGCGGGCCGCTGCTCGACCGCGCGTTCGCCGTGAGCACCGTCGACGCCGCCCTCGTCTCGTTCGGGACGTATGCCGGCGCGGGCGTGGTCGCCGCGCTCGTGCTCCTGCTCGTCGGCCGGATCGTCGGGTGTCCCCGACGCCCGCGCGCTGCTGCTCGGCTCGACCGTGCTCGCCGTCCTGCGCATCGTCCTGCAGGCCCTCGACGGGCTGGCGCTGGACGTGGTCGGACTCGTCACCGTCGCCGTGGCCGTCGGGATGCTCGTGCTCGGCGTCGCGTTCGTCGCGGGACGCCCCTCGGGCGGGCGGCAGGCGGCCGTCGGGCTCGTCATCGGGTGCGGCCTGTCCGTGGGGCTCCAGCTGCTCCTGGGCACGTGGGACGCGATCTGGCAGCCCGGGTGGTCCGGGTGGATCGTCGCCGTCGTGCTCGGCCTCGCCGTGCTCGGCACCGCCCGCGGTCTCGCGGCGTTCACCACCGACGACACCCAGCCCACCGGTCGACCGCGCCGGCTCTGGGCGCTCGGCCCGTTCCTCGCGATCGCCGCGATGATCGTGGCCAACCCCGCGTTCGCCGCGTCCCAGTCGGGCACCTCGCTGCGGACGGCGGGGATCGTGCTCGTCGCCGCGAACTTCGTCGGGGCCGCCATCCTCCTGCGCCCCGCGCAGTGGTCGGCGCCCTGGCGCGTCGGGGCGGCCGTCCTCGTCGTCATCGGGGTCGGCGCGGCGCTGTGGCTCACCGACTTCTGGGCGCTCGTGGCGATCGCCGTGCTCGTGGTGTCGATCGGCGTCGTGCTCGCGGCAGCGCTCAGCGCGCACCGGCCGGCGCCGCGCGGCATCCCGCGGACCGCGACCGCGACGCTCGTCGTCGGCGTGCTCACCATCGCCCCGCTGCTGCTCTACATGCTCGACTACGACGTGCCGCTCGGCGTCGACAACGCCTGGGTGCTCGTCGCCACCGCATGCGCGCTCGCGCTGTCGGGGCTGCGTCGCCTCACCCCCCTGCCCGGCACGTCCGAGCGTCTGCCCCGCAGCATGGCCTCGGTCCAGCTGCTCGTGCTGCCCGCGCTCGTTCTGGCCGCCATCGGACTGGTCGAGCTGTCCACGCCGAGCGTCCCCGCGAAGGCGTCCGACGACACCCTCACGCTCGTCGACTGGAACCTGCACTACGGCGTCTCACCGCTGACGGCCGTCGACCTCGAGGGCATCGCGGCGACGATCGAGGCGCAGGACGCCGACGTCGTCACGCTCCAGGAGGTCGAGCGCGGCTGGATCTTCGGCGGCGGCGCCGACATGGCGACCTGGCTGTCCCGCCGGCTCGATATGACGATCGAGTTCGCCCCCGCCGCCGACCGCCAGTTCGGCAACGCGGTCCTGTCCCGCTCGGCCCTCACCGACGCCGAGATCCACCATCTCCCCTACGGCGACGGCCCGCAGAACCGCTCCGCCCTGGCGACGACGCTCACCACGGCCTCCGGCGCCGACGTCCGCGTGACCTCGGTCCACCTGCAGCACCGTGCGTCGAACACCCCGACCCGGCTGGCGCAGCTGCAGGCGCTCGCGATCCGCCGCTCCCGTGAACCCGCCGGAGATTCTCGCCGGCGACCTGAACGCGACCCCGGGCTCCCCCGAGATCATGCTCCTCACCGACGCGGGCTGGATCAGCGCGATCGATGCGGCCGGCGACCCCGACTCGCTCACGTCGACCAGCCTCGACCCGACCGAACGCATCGACTGGATCTTCGGCCAGGGCGTGACGTTCGAGCAGGCTCGCGTGCTGACGGGCCTACCGAGTCGGACCACCTCCCGTGGTCGCGACTTCACTCCGGCCGGCTGAGCCCGGTCACCGCGGGCCCTTGCGCGATCACCTCAGTCGGACGTCTCCAGGAGTCGCACGAACTGGTCGAGCGCCGCGGCATCGAAGAGCACGAAGCGGACGAGCTCGACGGACCCCTCCCACGTCCGCACTGCGCCGACGGCAATCTCGGCGACAGCGTCCATCGACCACCCATAGCTGCCACCGCTGATCGCAGGAAACGCGACCGACCGCGCTCCGACCCCCGCGGCGACATCGAGCGACCGCGTGAAGCACGACGCCAGGCGGCCCGGTTCACGCTCGCCACGGTTCCAGTTGGGACCGACCGTGTGGATCACCCATCGCGCGTCGAGCCGCCCGGCACCGGTCGCCACCGCCTCGCCCACGGGCAGGCCGTCCGGGAACGAGGTCCGACGGACTCGCCGACACTCCTCGAGCAGCGCTGGTCCGGCGGCGGCGTGGATCTTCCCGTCGACACCTCCCGCCGCCGAACATCGAGGCGTTGGCCGCGTTGACGATCGCGTCCACGTCTGGAGTGTGATGTCCCCACGGACCGCTTCGATGTTCACGACGCTCATGCTGCCAGCGTCGCGAACAACCGTGAGCCGAGTGACGTCGACCGGGTCGTTCTCGAGCCCGCCGGTCAGTCGTCGATGCGGTGGTGGAGGATGCGAGCGACCTCGGCGATCGTGCCCGAGTACGACGGGTAGACCGTGGAGGTCTCGGCGATCTGGTCGGTCGTGAGGCGGTAGGTGGCCGCGAGCGCCAACGGGAAGATCGACTCGCTCGCGCGCGGGCCGACGATGACCGCCCCGAGGACCGTCCCCGCGTTGGCGTTGGCGAAGATCTTGATGAACCCGTCGCGGACGCCGAGCATCTTGGCGCGCGGGTTGCGGGCCAGCGGCAGCATGCTGACGGAGTACTGCACGCCGCCGGCCTGCATCTGCGCCTCCGTCAGGCCGACCGTGGCGATCTCCGGCAGCGTGAAGATGTTCGACGAGACCCCGCGCAGGGACAGCGGCGCGACCGCGTCGCCGAGCGCGTGCGCCATCGCCACGCGCCCCTGCGTCGCGGCGACCGAGGCCAGCGGCAGGACGCCGGTGACGTCGCCGGCCGCGTAGACACCGCGCACGTTCGTGCGCGAGACCTTGTCGACCTCGATGTGGCCCGGACGGCGTGAGGCGGACACCCGCCTCCTCCAGGCCGAGGCCGCCCGACGTCGGGATCGAGCCGACCGCGAACAGGACGTGCGTGCCCTCCATGACGCGCCCGTCGGCCAGCGTGACCTCGACGCCGTCGGCGGTGCGCACGGCGCCGGCGGCGCGCGACCGGGACATGACGGTCATGCCGCGGGCCTTGAACACGTCCTCGAGCAGCTGGGCGGCGTCGGCGTCCTCGCCGGGCAGGACGCGGTCGCGGCTCGAGACCAGGACCACCTCGGCGCCCAGCGACGTGTACGCGCCGGCGAACTCGGCGCCGGTGACGCCGGAGCCGACGACGATCAGCTTCTTCGGGCAGCTCGTCCAGGTCGTACAGCTGGGTCCAGGTGAGGATCCGCTCGCCGTCCGGCTGGGCCTCCGGGAGCATCCGCGGGGTGGCCCCGGTCGCGATGAGGACGGCGTCGGCGTCGAGCGTCACGTCGTCGACACCGTCGGGTGTGGTCACCAGCACCCGCGACGGTCCGTCGAGCCGGCCGCGGCCGAGGATGATCCGCACGCCCTCGCGCTCGAGGCGGGCCCGGATGTCCGCCGACTGCGCCGCCGCGAGCGCCTTGACGCGGGTGTTCACGGCCGCGAGGTCGATGCGGTGCCGCAGGCTGTCCAGCCCGGTCGCGTCGAGCGCGGTGCCGTCGAGCCGGATGCCGAGCTCGGGCGCGCGGTCCGCGATCGTCATCCACTCGGCGGTGGCGATGAGGGTCTTCGACGGGACGACGTCGGTGAGGACGGCCGACCCACCCAGACCGGCGGCCTCGACGATCGTCACCTCGGCGCCGAGGCGGCAACCGACCAGCGCGGCCTCGTAGCCGCCCGGTCCGCCGCCGATGATGACGACGCGGGTGACGGCGGGATCGTGCGTCGGGGTGCTCACAGGAATCTATTCTGCCGCTCCGACGCCGGGGGGCCAGCGGGTTAGCCTTCGATCATGAGCGACGTCACATCGTTGGACGACCCGACCACCGACCCGTTCGAGGTCGCACGCGCCGCCGCGGGCTACATCGCCCGAGCAACAGGGGTGCCGACGCACGACGTCGCGCTCGTGCTCGGCTCCGGCTGGGGCGGCGCCGCCGAGCTGCTCGGCGAGACCGTGGCGGAGCTGGCGAGCGCGGACGTGCCGGGGTTCTCCGCACCGGCCGTCGTCGGGCACGTCGGAACGATCCGCTCGATCCGCATCGAAGGCACCGACAAGCACGCGCTGGTCCTCGGGAGCCGGACGCACCTCTACGAGGGTCGCGGCGTGCGGCGGGTCGTGCACGGCGTCCGCACCGCCGCCGCCGCCGGCGCGAGCACCGTCGTGCTCACCAACGGCTGCGGCGGCCTGAACCAGGCCTGGGGTCCGGGCACCCCCGTGCTGATCAGCGACCACATCAACCTCACGGCGACGTCCCCGCTCGAGGGTGCGACGTTCGTCGACCTGACCGACCTGTACTCGTCGCGACTGCGGGCGATCGCGCGCGAGGTGGACCCGACGCTCGACGACGGCGTGTACGTGCAGTTCCCCGGACCGCACTACGAGACCCCCGCCGAGGTGCAGATGGCCGGGCGGATCGGCGGTGACCTGGTCGGCATGTCGACGAGCCTCGAGGCCATCGCGGCCCGCCACGCCGGCCTGGAGATCCTCGGCATCTCGCTCGTGACCAACCTCGCCGCCGGGATCAGCCCGGTTCCGCTGAGCCACGCGGAGGTGCTCGAGGCGGGCGCCGCTGCAGGTCCGCGGATCAGCGAGCTGCTCGCCCAGATCGTCCGCCGCCTCTGAGAGAGGCGCCGGTCCGGTGGCGTGAGTAGTTTGGGCCCATGACCGGCAACGATGCGTGGGCAGACCTCGAGACGCGCGTGCGCACCTGGATCGAGGACGACCCCGACCCGCAGACGGCCAGCGAGCTTCGTGCGCTGCTCACGCTCGCCGACGTCGAACGGTCCGACGCCGAGGAGCTCAGCCCGACGCAGAGGCAGGCGAACGACGCGCGGCGCGAGGCCCGCGCCGAGCTCGCCGACCGGTTCAGCGGACTCCTCCAGTTCGGCACCGCGGGCTTGCGCGGACGGCTCGGGGGCGGCCCGCACCGGATGAACCGCGCGGTCGTGATCCGAGCCGCATCCGGCCTCGCGGACTACCTGCTGGGCGAGCTCGACGGCGTGCACCCGCGGCCGCGTGTGGTCATCGGGTACGACGCCCGCCACAAGTCGGTCGACTTCGCCCGCGACTCCGCAGCCGTGCTCACCGCCGTCGGCATCGAGGTGCTCGTCCTGCCGCAGTCGTTGCCGACGCCGGTGCTCGCCTTCGCGGTCCGCCACCTCGACGCCGACGCGGGGATCATGGTCACGGCGTCGCACAACCCCCGCGAGGACAACGGCTACAAGGTCTACCTCGGCGGCCGCGTGGTGACCGACTCCGGTCAGGGTTCGCAGATCGTGCCGCCCGCCGATGCCGCGATCGCCGCCGAGATCGCCCATGTCCCCTCCGTGGTCTCCGTCCCGCGGTCCACGACGGGCTGGACCATGCTCGGTGCGGACGTGCTCGACGCCTACATCGACACCGTCGTCGCCCTGGCGCCCACCGACGAGGCGAGCCGCGCCGCCGCCGCGAAGCTCACGATCGTCCTCACGCCGCTGCACGGCGTCGGTGGCGAGGTCGCCCAGCGCGTGCTCGCCCGAGCCGGGTTCGGTCATGTGCTCGTGGTGCCCGAGCAGTTCGACCCCGATCCCGACTTCCCGTCCGTGGCGTTCCCCAACCCCGAGGAGCCGGGCGCGATCGACATGGCGACCGGCCTGGCCAGTGACGAGGGCGCGAACCTCGTGATCGCGCTCGACCCCGACGCGGACCGGTGCGCGGTCGCCGTCCAGGACCCCCGCCACCGCAGCCACCGCGGCCCCGACACCGCGGAGGCCGAGGGCTGGCGCATGCTGCACGGCGACGAGACGGGCGCGCTGCTCGGCACGGCGATGGCCGCGCGCTGGCTGGCCTCCGACGCCGACCCGGACGCGCCGACGCCGACGTTCGCCAGCTCGATCGTCTCGTCGCGCCTGCTGGGCAAGATCGCCGCGACCGCGGGGCTCGGGTACGCGCAGACGCTCACCGGGTTCAAGTGGATCTCGCGGGTCGACCACCTCGCCTTCGGGTACGAGGAGGCGCTCGGCTACTGCGTCGACCCGGCCCACGTCCGCGACAAGGACGGCATCTCCGCGGCGCTCCTCATGGCGGGCCTCGCCGCTCGACTGCACGCCGAGGGTCGCACCCTGGTCGACGCCCTCGATGACATCGCGCGCGCCCACGACCTCTACCTGACCGACCAGGTCTCGGCGCGGTTCGCCGAGCAGGACGAGATCCTGCCGCTCGTGCACGCGCTCAAGGCCCACCCCCCGACATCGCTGGGCGGCTCCCGGGTGACCCAGGTGGTGGACCTGGCCGCGGGCACCGAGGACGACCGCGACGGCCTGCCAGCCACCGAGGGCCTGCGCCTGCTGACCGCCGACGGCACGCGCGTCGTCGTGCGCCCCAGCGGCACCGAGCCGAAGATCAAGTCCTACCTCGAGGTGATCCAGCCGGTGGACGCCCACGCCGACTCGGCGGCCGTCGATCACGCACGCGTGGCGGCCCGCACCCGCCTCGACGCCGTCGCGGTGGACATCCGCTCGGCGCTGGGCATCTAGAGCACCGGTAACCCCCGCGCGCCCAGGTGAGCGAAGATGGACCAGTGAGGAACAGCGAGGACCACGCATGACCGGCACCCAGATCGCTTCGAGAGACCACGCGCTCGCGCTCATCGGCGGCGAGGCGAGCGACGCGAACCTGCGGCGCTACCTGCACGGCATCCCGGGCGTGGACGCGGTCGGCCTCGAGCAGCGGGCCGCGGGCCTGGGCACCCGGTCGATCAAGACGACCTCGAAGGCCTGGGCGCTGGACCGGATCATCGGGCTCATCGACCTGACCACCCTCGAGGGCGCCGACACGCCCGGCAAGGTGCGGTCCCTCGTCGCGAAGGCCGTGACGCCCGACGCCTCGGACCCGAGCTGCCCGCGCGTCGCCGCGGTCTGCGTGTATGGCGACATGGTGCCGTACGCGGTCGAGGCGTTGGGTGCCGCACACGGCCAGATCGCCGTCGCGGCGGTCGCGACCGCGTTCCCGAGCGGGCGTGCCTCGCGGGCGGTCAAGCTCGCCGACACCGCCGACGCCGTCGCCGCGGGAGCCGACGAGATCGACATGGTCATCGACCGCGGCGCGTTCCTGGCCGGCCGGTACGGGCAGGTCTACGACGAGATCGTCGCGGTGAAGGAGGCGTGCCGACGACCCGACGGCACCTACGCGCACCTCAAGGTGATCCTCGAGACCGGCGAGCTGAACACCTACGACAACGTCCGGCGCGCGAGCTGGCTGGGCATCCTGGCCGGCGGCGACTTCATCAAGACGTCGACCGGCAAGGTCTCCCCCGCGGCGACGCTCCCCGTGACGCTCCTGATGCTCGAGGTCGTCCGCGACTGGCACCGTCTCACCGGTCAGCAGATCGGCGTGAAGCCCGCGGGCGGCATCCGCACCTCCAAGGACGCGATCAAGTACCTGGTGACCGTGGCCGAGACGGTCGGCGAGGACTGGCTCACGCCCGAGCTGTTCCGGTTCGGCGCGTCCAGCCTGCTCAACGACGTGCTGCTGCAGCGCCAGAAGATGACGACCGGGCACTACTCCGGTCCCGACTACGTGACGATCGACTGAGGCCCCCTGATGACATTCCTCGAGTACGCCCCGGCGCCGGAGTCCCAGGCGATCCTCAACCTGCGCGACGAGTACGGCCTGTTCATCGGCGGGGAGTTCCGCTCGGGTGGCGGCACGCCCTTCTCCTCGATCAACCCGGCCACCGAGAAGCACATCGCGACGATCGCCACGGCCTCCGAGCACGACGTGGACCTAGCCGTGGCCGCGGCCCGCAAGGCCTACGAGAAGACGTGGTCGCGCCTGTCCGGGGCCGACCGTGGCAAGTACCTGTTCCGCATCGCGCGCCTGGTGCAGGAGCGCTCGCGTGAGCTCGCTGTCGCGGAGTCCCTCGACAACGGCAAGCCGATCAAGGAGTCGCGCGACGTCGACGTGCCTCTGGTCGCCGCCTGGTTCTTCTACTACGCCGGCTGGGCGGACAAGCTCGACCACGTCGGCCTGGGCTCGTCGCCCGCGCCGCTGGGCGTCGCCGCGCAGGTCATCCCGTGGAACTTCCCGCTGCTCATGCTGGCGTGGAAGATCGCCCCGGCGCTGGCCGCGGGCAACACCGTCGTGCTCAAGCCTGCCGAGACGACGTCGCTGACCGCGCTGCTGTTCGCGGAGATCGTGCAGCAGGCCGACCTTCCGCCGGGCGTCGTGAACATCGTCACGGGCGCGGGTGCCACCGGTGCCGCCCTGGTCGCGCACAAGGACGTCGACAAGGTCGCCTTCACCGGCTCGACCGACGTCGGGCGCGCGATCGCCAAGCAGCTCGCCGGGACGCGCACGAAGGTGACCCTCGAGCTGGGCGGCAAGGCCGCGAACATCGTGTTCGACGACGCCCCGATCGACCAGGCCATCGAGGGGATCGTCAACGGGATCTTCTTCAACCAGGGTCACGTCTGCTGCGCCGGCAGCCGCCTGCTGGTCCAGGAGTCCGTGCACGACGAGGTGGTCTCCCGTCTGAAGGACCGCCTGTCGACGCTGCGGATGGGCGACCCGCTCGACAAGAACACCGACATCGGGGCCATCAACAGCGCCGAGCAGCTGGAGCGGATCCGCACGCTCAGCGACATCGGCGAGGCCGAGGGCGCGTCGCGGTGGACCGCCGCCTGCGACATCCCGGCCAACGGGTTCTGGTTCGCGCCGACGATCTTCGACAACGTCTCGACCAGCCACCGGATCGCCCGCGAGGAGATCTTCGGGCCGGTCCTGTCGGTGCTCACGTTCCGCACGCCGGCCGAGGCGATCGCCAAGGCCAACAACACCCCGTACGGACTGTCGGCGGGCATCTGGACCGACAAGGGCAGCCGCATCCTGGCGGTCGCTGACAAGCTGCGCGCGGGCGTGATCTGGGCCAACACGTTCAACCGGTTCGACCCGGCCAGCCCGTTCGGCGGCTACAAGGAGTCCGGCTACGGCCGCGAGGGCGGCCGCCACGGCATCGCCGCGTACCTGAAGGGGGCCGACGCGTGAGCCGCCTCGCCATTCCCAAGACCTACAAGCTCTACATCGGCGGCGCGTTCCCGCGCAGCGAGTCGGGGCGCACGTACGAGATCGTGAGCAGCAAGGGCGCATTCCTGGCCAACGCCGCCAAGGCCTCCCGCAAGGACGCCCGCGACGCCGTCGTGGCGGCCCGCGCGGCCGTCGGCGGCTGGTCGGGCGCCACCGCGTACAACCGCGGCCAGGTGCTCTACCGCATCGCCGAGCTGCTGGAGGGTCGTCGCGAGCAGTTCGTCGCGGAGATCGTCGAGGTCGAGGGCGTCTCGGTCGCCAAGGCCACCGCGCAGGTCGACGCCGCGATCGACCGCTGGGTCTGGTACGCCGGGTGGGCCGACAAGTACGCGCAGGTGGCCGGCAACGCCAACCCCGTCTCGGGGCCGTACTTCAACATCTCGGTGCCCGAGCCGACGGGCGTCGTGGCGATCGTCGCGCCGCAGGACTCGTCGCTCCTCGGGCTCGTCTCGGTCGTCGCGCCGGCCCTCGTCGCGGGCAACACGGTCGTCGTCGTCGCCTCCGAGCGCCTCCCGCTCTCCGCGATCAGCCTGTCCGAGGTCCTCGCGACGAGCGACGTGCCCAAGGGCGTCGTCAACGTGCTCACGGGTTCGCCCGCCGAGATCGCCCCGTGGCTGGCCAGCCACGCGGACGTCAACGGGCTCGACCTCGCGGGCGCGGGCGACCTCGACTGGGTGGACCTGCAGATCGCGGCGGCCGACACGCTCAAGCGCGTGCTCCCGCCCGACGCCGTGGGTCAGTCGCTCGGGCGCATCACGGCGTTCACCGAGACCAAGACCGTCTGGCACACCAAGGGCCTCATCTGAGCGCTCGGGTTCAGGCGAGCAGCCGCCGCGCGTTGCGTGCAGTCAGCGTCCCGACGAGCAGCCACGCGCCGACGAGCCCTGCGTACAGGACGACGGCCGCCCACCCGAACACGGCCAGCCCGGTCGCGGCGGCGAGCCCGCTGGTCCCCGTGACGACCGTGCCGACGGGGAACGTGAAGCTCCACCAGGGCATCCCGAAGGGTGGCCGGACCCGCAGCGTGATCACGAGCACGACCGCCAGCCACACCATGGCAAGGGTCCACACCACGAGCCCGTAGCGCAGCCCGAAGGTGCGCGCCCCCGGGCTCCCGGCAGCCGAGGCCGAGGCCGTGGGCGGCCGTGACCGACTGCCCGAGCGGGCCGAGCACGATCCACAGCGTCGGGACGAGCCCGGCCGGGCCGATGCCGTGCCGGAGAAGCTGGCGTCCGATCAGGCACCATCACGACGGCGCTCGCGACCAGGGCCAGCACGAAGAGCGCGTAGCAGAGCGACGAGCATCGTCAGGCGGCCCGCCCCGGGTGACAAGTGCTCGATGAGCGACGACCCCGTCGCGGCCGACACCATCGGCGGCACGACCGGCATCAGCCAGCCCCCGAACGGCACGCCGGTGAACGCCCGCTGCGGCACGACGGTCGCGCAGACGAGCCCGCCGACCGTGCCGACGACCCACAGGGCCCACGAGATCGCCAGCGCCGCGCGCAGCCCGATCAGCTCGGGGCCGACGAGCAGCGCACCGGCGCCCACGGTCAGCAGCGCCATCGGCATCGCGCCGTAGAAGGTACCGACGACCGGGTGGGCGAGGTGCGCGCGAGCGGCCTCCGGGTGCCGCACCCAGTGCGTGGCGGTCAACGCGCTGACGACCACGAGCAGCACGGCGGCGAACAGGAACACGAGCTGGGCGAACCGGTGCAGGCCGGGGACCTGGTAGGGCAGCGTGACGGCGGCGTTCGCGACGATGCCCGTGCCCATGACCGACGCGTACCAGTTGGGCCCGACCGCGGACAGCCGCCGGACGGACGGACGTTCCAGGGTCATCGGTCATGCCTCGAGCGTCGTCCCTCGGACTGAGCACCAGTAGAGGTCGTCGACCTGATCGAGCCATAGTCCTGACTTATGGCCACCCATAGACTCGCGTGATGCGCCTCACCCATGTGCCCGACCTCGACTCGCTCGAGCTGCTCATCCGGGTCGCCTCGACCGGCAGCCTCGGACTGGCCGCCGCGGAGCACGGCATCAGCCAGCCCGCCGTCTCGGCGCGGGTCAAGAGCATGGAGCGGCTCGTCGGTTTCCCTCTGGTCACCCGCAGCCCGCGCGGGTCGACGCTGACCGCGCAGGGATCGCTCCTGGCCGACTGGGCCCGGGACGTGCTGCACGCGGCGGAGGTGCTGGAGGTCGGCATCGGCTCCCTGCGGCGCGACCGACAGGTCCGGTTGCGGGTCGCGGCGAGTCTCACGGTCGCCGAGCACCTCCTGCCGATCTGGCTCGTCCGTCTTGCCGCGACGCACCCCGACACCGCGGTGAGCCTCTCGGCGGTCAACTCAGCGGACGTCGCGGCTCAGGTGCTCGACGGCACGGCGGACCTGGGCTTCGTCGAGGGTCCGTACCTGCCGTCGGGTCTCGACTCGCAGACCGTCTCGCGCGACCGGCTCGTCGTCGTCGTCCCGCCGGGCCACCCCTGGGCACGCCTACGCCGGCCGCTGGCACCCGAGACGCTCGCCGGCACCCGGCTCGTGCAGCGCGAACCGACGTCGGGAACGCGGACCGCACTCGAGTCCGCGCTGCAGGAGTGGGCGCCGCTCGCGACGCCGCTGCTCGAGCTGGCCAACACCAGCGCGCTGCGCGCCGCCGTCGCCGCCGGGGCCGGCCCGGCGGTGCTCAGCGAGCTCGCGGTCGCCGACGACATCGCCGCCGGCCGGGTCGTGCGCGTGCCCGTGCGCGACCTCGACCTCACCCGCGCGCTGCGCGCAGTGTGGCCGAGGGGTCAGGCACCGACGGGTTCGGCCCGCGACCTGCTGGCGATCGCGTCCCGCTGACGCGTCAGGCTCGGTGCCGGCTGCCCCGCGCCGAGGCGTAGGCGGGCAGCAGCACGTTCTCGATCAGGGCCATCCGCTCGTCGTGGTGCAGGAACGAGTGCGACGCGGCGGTGACGGCGACGTCGCGCAGGTCGTCGAGCTTCCACCCGGCCTGCTCGACCAGGAGCGACAGCTCGCGGCTCAGGGAGGTGCGCGACTGCAGCCGGTTGTCGGTGTTCACGGTGACCGCGAACCCGAGCTGCTTCAGCCGCGTGATCGGGTGTTCCCCCACCGACGGCGCCCCACCGGTCTGCACGTTCGACGACGGGCACAGCTCCAGCGCGATGCGCCGGTCCATGATCCACTGCGCGAGCAGCCCGAGCCGGTCGCCCAGCTCGTCCTCCGTCACGTCGTCGATCAGCCGCACGCCGTGACCGATCCGGCTCGCGCCCGCGACGTGCACGGCCTCCGCGATGGAGTCCAGCCCGGCGGCCTCGCCCGCGTGCACGGTGGCCGGGAAGTTCGCGTCGCGCAGGGTGTGGAACGCGGACAGGTGACGCGACGGCGGGAATCCGTCCTCGGCGCCCGCGATGTCGAAGCCGACGACTCCGTTGTCGCGGTTGGCGAGGGTCAGCTCGGCGATCTCGTCCCAGCGGTCGGCGTGCCGCATCGCGGTGATCAGCGTGCCGATGCGGATCGAGTGGCCCTGCTCGGCCGCCTCGGCGACGCCCTCGGCGAACCCGGCCTGCACCGCGTCGACCACCTGCTGCAGCGAGAGCCCGTTGCGCAGGTGCTGCTCGGGCGCGTAGCGCTGCTCGGCGTAGACCACGCCGTCCGCCGCGAGGTCGATCGCGGACTCGCGCGCGACCCGACGCAGGTGCTCCTCGGTCTGCATGACCGCGATCGTGTGGTCGAAGGTCTCGAGGTAGCGCGGCAGCGTCCCGGACGAGGCGGCCTCGTAGAACCACGTCCCGAGCGCCTCGGCGTCCGTGGCGGGCAGCTCGTGACCCACCTCGGCGGCCATCTCGATCATGCTCTGGGGGCGCAGGCCGCCATCGAGGTGGTCGTGCAGCACCACCTTCGGCAGGCCCGGGATCAGGGCGACGAGCGCCCCGACCTCGTCGGTGGGCGCGGCAGTGTCGTCGACGACGGGCACGACGGCAGAGGGCTCAACGGGGGTGCTCATGGGCTCACCGTACCGAAATGTCCGGCAACCTCATCTCGAGCCGTCTGCGTCGCGGACCTCGCGGTCGTCGTCGGACCCGTCGGTGCCGTCCGACGGGTCGTCGTCCGTGCTGTCGGTGTCGTCGGCAAGGTTGAACGGACGGTGGGGGTCGACCGGCACCAGTCCGGCGTCTCGCCAGGCGTCACTCCCCGGAACGATGCTCATCGCTCCATCGTGCTCCCGCCGCACCGTGCCCGCACCCAGAGACCGCAACGGGTGGGCAGCCCGCGCTCAGGCCTCGATGCGGTCCAGGACCAGCGGCCGCACGCCCACCGGCGTCCCGGCCGGCGCCACGACGAGACCTCCCGCCAGCGCCTCGCGGGCCCGCTCGAAGCGCTCCGGGGTGTCCGTGTGGAGCGTGAGCAGCGGCTGCCCGGCGCGCACGATGTCGCCCGGTCGCGCGTGCAGCTCCACACCGGCGCCCGCCTGCACCGGATCCTCCTTGCGCGCCCGTCCGGCACCCAGGCGCCAGGCCGCGATGCCGACCGCGTAGGCGTCGACGACCGTCACCGTCCCGTCGGCCTCCGCCAGGACCTGCTCGGACTCGCGCGCGACCGGCAGCGTCCGCGTCCGCGTCGCCGCCCTGGGCCTCGATCATCCTCTTCCAGGCATCCATGGCCCGGCCGTCGGCGAGGGCCTGCGCGGGATCACCGTGCACACCCGCAGCCGCGAGCATCTCGCGCGCGAGGGCCACCGTCAGCTCGACGACGTCGGCCGGACCGCCACCGGCCAGCACCTCGACGGACTCGCGCACCTCGAGCGCGTTGCCCGCGGTGAGGCCGAGCGGCGTCGACATGTCGGTGAGCAGCGCGACCGTCTTCACGCCCGCGTCCGTGCCGAGCTCGACCATCGTGCGGGCCAGCTCGCGCGCCCTGTCGAGGTCCTTCATGAACGCCCCGGACCCGACCTTCACGTCGAGCACGAGCGCACCCGTGCCCTCGGCGATCTTCTTGCTCATGATCGACGCCGCGATCATCGGGATCGACTCGACGGTGCCGGTGACGTCGCGCAGCGCGTAGAGCTTGCGGTCGGCGGGGGCGAGGCCGGAACCGGCCTGGCAGATCACCGCGCCGACGTCGTCGAGCTGGGCCATCATCTCCTCGTTGGTCAGCGCCGCGCGCCAGCCCGGGATCGACTCCAGCTTGTCCAGCGTGCCGCCGGTGTGCCCGAGCCCCCGCCCGGACAGCTGCGGCACAGCCACCCCGAAGACCGCGACCAGCGGCGCGAGCGGCAGCGTGATCTTGTCGCCGACCCCGCCCGTGGAGTGCTTGTCCGCGGTCGGCCGCGACAGCCCGGAGAAGTCGAGGCGCTCACCGGACGCGATCATCGCGGCCGTCCAGCGCGCGATCTCCGCGCGATCCATGCCGTTGAGCAGGATGGCCATGGTCAGCGCCGACATCTGCTCCTCGGCCACCGCCCCCCGCGTGTAGGCGTCGACCACCCAGTCGATCTGCGCGTCGGAGAGCCGGTGGCCGTCGCGCTTGGCGACGATGACGTCGACCGCGTCGAAGCTCATGCGCGCTCCTCGAGGTCGGCCGGTCCGAACGCGTCCGGGAGCACCTCGGTCATCGGCTTGACGCCATGCACCGTCTCGACGAGCAGCCGCGCTCCCCCGTGCTCCCAGAGCAGCTGCCGGCACCGGCCGCACGGCATCAGGACGTTGCCGTGCTTGTCCACGCAGGTGAACGCCACCAGCCGCCCGCCGCCGGAGACGTGCAGGCCGGACACCAGCGCGCACTCGGCGCAGAGCGTCACGCCGTAGGACGCGTTCTCGACGTTGCAGCCGACCACGACTCGGCCGTCGTCGACCAGCGCCGCTGCCCCCACCGGGAACTGCGAGTACGGCGCGTAGGCGCGGTGCATGACCTCGGTGGCGGCGGCGCGCAGGGCGTCCCAGTCGATGGTGCTGGTGCTTGCGGTGGAGACCACGTCAACCCTTCAGGTACGGCACGCCGGCCGCGGCGGGCCCACGGACTCGGCCGACGAAGCCGGCGACGGCGAAGATGGTGAGCAGGTAGGGCAGCATCGCCATGAACTGGCTGGGCACGGGAGTGCCGAGCACGGACAGCGCGGACGCGAGCTTCGTCGCAAAGCCGAACAGGAGCGCGGCCCCGAGGGACCCGATAGGCGTCCAGCGGCCGAGGATCATGGCGGCGAGCGCGATGTAGCCCTTGCCGCCGGACATCTCCTGCCCGAACGCGCCGATGTAGCCGATCGTGAAGAACGCACCACCGAACCCGGCCGTGGCCGAGCCCCACAGCACGTTGCGCCAGCGGGTGCGGTTCACGGCGATGCCGACGGTGTCCGCAGCCTCCGGGAGCTCGCCCACCGCGCGAACCCGCAGACCCCACCGCGTGCGGAAGAGCGCGACGGTCAGGACCACGACCATGACGTACATCGCGTAGACGATCAGCGTCTGGCTGAAGAGCACGGGGCCGAGCACGGGGATCGACGAGAGCCCGGGGATCGCGATCGGCTTCATCAGCGGCGGGGTGTTGAGCGTCTCGGCGTTGGGCTTGAGCACCGCAGCGAACAGGAAGCTGGTCAGACCGACCGCGAGCACGTTGAGCACGACGCCCACGATGATCTGGTTGACCGCGTACTTGACCGCGAACAGCGCGAGCAGCAGGCCGAGGAGCATGCCGGCGAACGGCGCAGCGAGCAGGCCCAGGTAGGCACTGTCGGTCACGCTGGCCACCACCGCGGCCGCGAAGGCGCCGACGAGCAGCTGGCCCTCGATCGCGATGTTCACCACTCCGGCGCGCTCGCAGAACACGCCGCCGAACGCGCCGAACGCGATCGGGCACCGCGAGCAGCAACGAGCCCTGGAGCAGGTCGACCAGCGAGGTCGACTTGCCGGCGACCGCCCAGACGAGGAAGGCGCACACCCAGGCGAGGCCGAAGACGACGCTGAGCCAGACGGGCATCTTGCGACGCTGAACCGCGGCGACGAACGAGTACGCCGCGATCGCGAGGCAGACCACCGACAGGACGAGGCAGGCGCTCTTCGTGCCGATGACCAGGGGTGACAGCTGCACGGAGTCGGCGCGGAACGAGAGCGCGAACGTCGACGTGGTGCCCGAGGCCGAGCCGAACCCGAAGGCGAGCAGGGCGATGACGCCGAGCACGGCCAACGTGATCGGCAGGCGCAGCGCTGGCCGGCTCCGGGCGTTCGGCACGTCGTCGAGCGGCGGGGAGAGCGGTCGGTCGTCCGTGAGCGTGCTCATGCGGTCGCTCCCTTGAGCTCGGAACCTGGCGCGGGGATGCGGAAGATGGTGCGGACCAGCGCCGGGGCGGCGATGAACAGGACCACGAGGGCCTGCAGCACCAGGACGATCGAGATCGGTGTCCCGGTCACGACCTCCATGAAGCGGCCGCCCGCGGTCAGGCCGCCGTAGAGGAGACCGGCGAAGAAGATGCCGAGCGGCTTGGAGCGCCCGAGCAGGGCGACGGTGATGGCATCGAAGCCGATCGTGCCGGCGATGCCGTCCGTCAGGTACTTCGAGGTGCCGAGCAGCTGCACGGCGCCGGCGAGCCCGGCCAGCGCGCCCGAGGTGACCATGACGTAGACGGTGATCCGCTGGACCGAGATCCCGGCGGTGCGCGACGCGGTCGGGTTGAAGCCGACGGCGCGGAACTGGAAGCCGATCCGCGAGCGGGACATGAGCCACCACACGAACACTGCGGCGAGGATCGCGATGACGAAGCCCCAGTTCACGCGGTACTTGTCCCCGAACAGCAGCGGCAGCTGGGCCGCGGTGGAGACGGTGCGGGACTTCGGCTCGGCCGAGCCCGGAACGCGGAAGGCCTCGGTGCTGAGGAACCAGCCCAGCAACGAGAGCGCGACGTAGTTGAGCATGATCGTCACGATCACCTCGTGCGCGCCGGTCCGGGCCTTGAGCACGCCCGCGATGCCGGCCCAGAAGCCACCGGCGATCAGGCCGCCCAGCAACGACACCAGCAGCGCGATGCCCACCGGCAGGTGCCAGGTGAATCCCGAGGTATCCGGCCAGGATGGCTCCGAGGATGACCTGGCCCTGCGCACCGATGTTGAACAGCCCCGCGCGGAACGCCACGGCGACGCCCAGCGAGGCGATGATCAGCGGGGTCGCCGTCGTCATCGTCTCGGTCATCGGCCGGATGGCCTTGCCGAACGTCTTGGCGTCGTAGTCGTAGACCGCGCCGCGGAACAACGCCGTGTACGCCTCGCTGACGGCCGTCCACGCCGCCTTGAAGAAGTCGGCCGGCTTCGCGAAGAAGTAGTGCGCCGCCGCCGTCACCTCCGGGTTCACCGCGGCGATGAGGATGCCGCCGATCACCAGCGCGAGCACGAACGCCAGGACCGTCACCATCGAACCGCTCGTCGAGACGCGGCGCAGCCAGGAGGCGGCGGCATCCTCCGTGGGGTCCTCGGGCGGTGGGGCCGCCGGCGGTGCGTCCGCCTGGTCCGGGACCAGCTCGTCCGTCACAGGTCGCCCTCCTCGAGCATGGTCTCGGTCGTCGGGTGCTCGGCCGCCTGCTGGCGCGCCTCCTCGAGGGGCACCCCGGCCATCATCAGGCCGAGCACGTCACGCGGGGTGTCGCCCGGCACCACTCCCACGACCTTGCCGCGGTACATCACCGCGATCCGGTCGGCGAGCGCGCTGACCTCGTCGAGCTCGGTCGAGACGAGGATCACCGGCGTCCCGGCATCCCGCTCCTGCACGATCCGGCGGTGCAGGAACTCGATCGACCCGACGTCCACACCGCGCGTCGGCTGGCTCGCGATGAACAGGCGCAGCGGGCGGGAGAGCTCACGGGCGACCACGACCTTCTGCTGGTTGCCGCCCGAGAGCCGACCGGCAGGTTGCCCGGGTCCCTGCGTGCGGATGTCGTACTCCTCGATCCGCGCCGTCGCGTTGGCCTGCACGGCCGCGAGGTCGACGCCCAGGGCGGTGCGGAAGCGGGGGTCGAAGATCAGGTCCAGCACGAGGTTCTCGGCGACGCTGAACTCGCCCACCAACCCGTCGTGCGACCGGTCCTCCGGCACGAACCCGACGCCGGCGGCGAGCACGTCGCGTACCGAGCGCCCGACGAGCTCGGTGCCCTCCAGCAGGATCGAGCCGCGCAGCGGCGGGGTCAGCCCGAGGATCGTCTCGGCGAGCTCGGACTGGCCGTTGCCCTGCACTCCGGCGATCGCCAGGATCTCGCCGCGCATCAGGTCGAACGAGACGTCGTCGACCACGCGCGTACCTGCGCCGTCGAGCACGAGCAGGTCGCGTACCTCCAGCGCCTTCTCGCCCGGCACCGCGGGCGCCTTGTCCAGGTCCAGCAGCACCGCGCGGCCCACCATCATGGCCGCCAGCTCGGTCTCCTCGGCGGTCGGGGCGGCGGAGCCGACCACCTTCCCCCGGCGGATGACGGTGATGATGTCCGCGACCGCCCTGACCTCGCGCAGCTTGTGCGTGATGAAGACGATCGACGTCCCCGCCGCGGCCAGCTGGCGCATGATCTCGATGAGCTCGTCGGTCTCCTGCGGGGTCAGCACCGCGGTCGGCTCGTCGAGGATGAGCACCTTGGCGTCGCGCGCCATGGCCTTGATGATCTCGACCCGCTGCTGTACGCCGACCGGCAGGTCCTCGATCCGCGCATCGGGGTTGACGTCGAACCCGAACCGCGCCGACAGCTCTTGCACCTTGGCGCGTGCGGTATCGAGGTCGAGCAGCCCGCCGCGCGTCGACTCGTGCCCGAGCATGACGCTCTCGGCGACGGTGAACACGGGCACGAGCATGAAGTGCTGGTGCACCATGCCGATGCCGGCGGCCAACGCGTCGGCCGGCCCGCGGAACTTCACGGCCGTCCCGTCGACCGCGATATCGCCCTCGTCGGGCTCGTACAGGCCGAACAGGACGTTCATCAGTGTGGACTTGCCGGCACCGTTCTCGCCGAGCAGCGCGTGGATCTGACCGGGCTCGATGACCAGGTCGATGTGGTCGTTGGCGACCAGCGGACCAAACCTCTTCGTGATGCCCCGCAGCTCCAGCAGCACGTGCCCTCCTCGGCGAACGACCTGGACCGACACTAGGACCACGACGGCCCCGGACGCGACCGAGCCGACCCGGGTTACGTGCGCCCCGGGCCGGCTCGGTCGAATGGTGACTGCGCCGACCCGGGTTCGTTGCCCCCCGGGCCGGCTCGGTCGAATGGTGACTGCGCCGACCCGGTCGTGCCCCCCGGGCCGGCTCGGTCGATCAGACGACTTACTTGGGCGAGCTGTCCGACTCGACCGTGATCTTGCCGGAGATGATGTCGGCCTTCAGCTGGTCGACCTCCGTCTTGAGGTCCGCCGGGACCGCCGAGTCGAGGTCGTGGTACGGCGCGATGCCGACGCCCTCGTTCTCGAGGGTGCCGACGTACGGGCTGGCGTCGAAGTTGCCGCCCGCAGCGTCGGTGACGGCCGAGTTCACAGCCGCACCGATGAGCTTCATCACCGAGGTGAGGATGACCGACGAGGAGTCGGGGTTGACGAGCGCCCCGTCGGAGTCGACCCAGATCACCAGCGTGCCGGGAGTGGCCTGCGCGGCGGTCAGTGCGTCGAGAGCGGCGCCACCGGCGACCGGCAGGATGATGTCCGCGCCGGACGCGATCAGCGAGTCGGCGTTGGCCTTGCCCGAGCCGGGCGCGAAGGCCGTGGCCGGGTCAGCGCTGAACAGACCCTTCTGGGTCGCCTTGTCCCAGCCCAGGAGCTCGACGTTCGTGCCCTTGACCTCGTTGTACTTGGCGATGCCCTCGGCGAAGCCGTCGGAGAACACCGTGACGGTCGGGATCTGCAGGCCGCCGTAGGTGCCGACCTTGCCGGTCTTGGTCATGCCCGCGGCGAGGTAGCCGGCGAGGTACGCAGCCTGCGCGGTGTCGAACTCGAGCGGCTTGACGTTGTCCAGCTCGATCGCGTTGCCGTCCGCGTCGGTCGCCGTGGCGTCGACGATGGCGTAGTCGACGTCCGGGTTCTCCTTGGCGGAGTCACCGGTTGCCGTCGAGAGCTTGAACCCGACGGGGACGATGATGTTGCAGTCCTGGCTGATCATGTTCGCGAGGTTGGGCGCGTACGCGTCATCCGTCTTCGACTCGGCCTGCGCGGTCTGGATGCCCAGTGCGTCCTTGGCGTCGTTCATGAGCCGTCGAGGCCGGACTCGTTGAACGACTTGTCGTTGAAGCCGCCCGAGTCCGAGACGATGCAGGCCTTGAAGTCGGCTGCTCCGGCAGCAGCATGAGCGACGGCGGCGACGACGCCGCGGCTCGTCGTCCGGGGCACTTCCACACGCCGCAAGCGCGAGCGCGAGCGCCCCGCCGAGCGCAGCCACTCGAATAATCTTGTTCACGCGCGTCTCCTGAATCTCGTCAGCTTCGTGCCGGGCAGGCGGCATGCTTCGCGGCACGACCGTGTGCCTGCCCCACATTTGATGCTTCGGAGACTAGTCAGGCTCAACGTGACGCGCATGTTACCGAGCGGTATCCGTGCTGGTTCTGTTACCGACTTGGTACCTGCGACCACGTAGCGGACGGGTCTCTCAGCCCGCGAGCATCGCGGCTCTGGCGAGGAACAGCGCGCCGACCTCGACCGCGCGCTCGTCTACCCGCAGGTCTCCCTGGTGGATGTCGTACGTGTGCCCACCGGGCGTGCGCGTACCCAGGCGGGCCATCGCGCCGGGCACCTTGGTCAGGTACCAGGCGAAGTCCTCGCCGCCCAGGGACTGCTCCGTGAGCAGCACGGCGCCCGCTCCCAGCACGCCGCGCGCAGCCTCCTCGAGCACGCCCGTCGCGTGAGCTGCGTTCTCGACCGGGGGCACGCCGCGGTGGTGGCGCACCTCGACGTCGACCTCGAGCGACGCGACGACGTTCTCGACGGCCGCGTGGAACACCTCCGAGGCCTTCTCCCAGGCCCGCACGTCCAGGCACCGCAGGGTGCCGCGCACCGTGCCGGTGGACGGGATCGCGTTGTGCGCCGAGCCCGCCTGCACCGCGCCCCAGGTGAGGTTCACCCCGGAGCGCGGGTCGAGCCGACGGCCGAGGATCGCCGGGACCTGGGTGATGACCTGCCCGAGCGCGAACACCACGTCACCCGTGAGGTGCGGACGGGAGGTGTGCCCGCCGGGACCGGAGATCGTGACGGTGACCTCGTCGCTGGCCGAGGTGATCGGGCCGATGCGGGTCCCCACCAGGCCCACGTCGACCTTCGGGTCGCAGTGGAACCCGAAGATCTGGCCGACGCCGTCCAGCCCGCCGGCGGCGATGACGTCGAGCGCACCACCGGGCTGGACCTCCTCGGCCGGCTGGAACACGAGCCGGACGCCGGTGGTGAGCTGGTCGGCGACCTGGGCGAGCAGCAGGCCCGCGCCGAGCACCGAGGCCGTCGTGTGCACGTCGTGACCGCAGGCGTGCGCGGCGCCCCGCGTGGTCGACGCCCACGGCAGCCCGGTGGTCTCGAGGATGGGCAGTGCGTCGAGGTCGGCGCGCAGGGCGATCCGCTGCCGGCCGGTGGCCGCCGGGCCGGGGCCGATGTCGCAGATCAGGCCGCTGCCCGGCAGGAGGTGCGGCTCGAGCCCCGCCGTCGCGCAGCCGGTCGGCGAGCAGCGCCGGTGGTCCGGACCTCGGTGCGGCCCAGCTCGGGGTGGGCGTGGATGTCCCGGCGGATCGCGACGAGCTCGTCGCGCAGGCCGTCGTACAGGGCCGCCGAGCTGCGCGGAGACGGGCTCGACCGGAGCGGGACGCAGCGAGCTCAGGGGGGTGACGGGAGTGAGGTCGGACACGAGCTCGACCCTAGCCGCGGGTAGGCGCACGGGCCGATCCCGTCCACCTACAAGAGGTCCTCGCGGCCGCGGGAGCGCCAGCCGTCCACCCCCTGCTTCACCGCCTGGGCGTGCTCCCGCGTGGTGACGAGCACCGCGCCGGGGGTGTCGACGACGACCGCGTCGGGCAGCCCGATCACCGTGACCGTGCGGCCGTCCGCGGCCACCACGAGCGACCCGTCGGCGTCGATCCGCTGCACGCCGGCGGGGTCGCCGAGCGTCCCGCCGCCCAGCAGGACCGCGAGCGACGCGAAGTCGCCGACGTCGTCCCAGGTGAAGTCCCCCGGCACGACCGCGACCCCGCCGGCCGCAGCGACCGGCTCGGCGATCGCGTGGTCGATCGCGATCTTGGTCAGGCCCGGCCAGACCCGCGCCAGCACAGCGGGGCCCTCGCGGGCTGTCCCAGGCGGACCCGATCTCGACCAGTCCCGCCGCGAGCGCGGGCAGCTGCGCGGCGAGGTGGTCGAGCAGCACCCGTGCCTTGACCAGGAACATGCCGGCGTTCCAGCGGTACTCACCCGTGGCCAGGTAAGCGGCCGCGGTCTCGGCATCGGGCTTCTCGGTGAATCCGGACGACGTGCGCGGCGGTCGGCGCCTCGTCGAGACCCAGGCTCTGGCCCGAGCGGACGTACCCGAACGCGGTCGACGGCTCGGTCGCCCGGATGCCGATGGTGACCACGTAACCCGCCTGGGCGGCGACGACGCCCTCGCGGCACCGTCTGCTCGAATGCCTCCGCGCCGTCGATCACGTGGTCCGCGGCGAACGAGCCGAGCACCACGTCCTCGCCGTGCCGAGCGAGCAGGACCGCGGCGGCGAGCCCGATCGCGGCCATCGAGTCACGCGGCGAGGGCTCGGCCAGCACCTGGTTCGCGCGCGAGCTCGGGCAGCTGGGCCGCGACGGCCTCGCGCGTGCCGCGGCGCCGGTGACCACGAGGATGCCGTCCGCGCCCGTCAGCGGGAGCAGCCGGTCGAGGGTGCCCTGCAGCAGCGTGCGTCCCGAGCCGGTCAGGTCCAGCAGAAACTTCGGGTGGCCCGCGCGCGACAGCGGCCAGAGCCGGGTGCCCGCACCGCCGGCGGGGACGACGGCGTGGAAGCCGGAGATGGGAGACATGCGGCACAGGGTAGTCAGGCGCGGCGAGGTGTCCAGCATGTGGAGTACCTCACACGGGGGCCTTCCCGTCGCGTGGCGTCCCGCGACGGTCACTACAGTGAGTTCGTCTAGGGACGACGCCGTCCCCGCCCCCGACTCGCCAGGAGGGTCTCCAGTGTCCGCAGCGCCCGATGCGCCGGTGAAGCGCAGAGCGCCGGCCGGAACGCTCTATCGAGGGCGAGAAGGCATGTGGTCGTGGGTCGCGCACCGCGTCACCGGCGTCGCGATCTTCTTCTTCCTGCTCGTGCACGTGCTCGACACGTCGCTGGTGCGGATCTCTCCCGAGGCCTACAACAGCGTGATCGGCACGTACAAGAACCCGATCATGGGTCTGGGCGAGGCCGGCCTCGTCGCGGCGATCGTGTTCCACGCGTTCAACGGCATCCGGATCATCCTCGTGGACTTCTGGTCCAAGGGTCCGAAGTACCAGCGTCTGATGCTCTGGATCGTCCTCGGCCTGTTCGTCGTCACCATGGCCGGGTTCCTGCCGCGCCACCTGATGCACGTCTTCGGGGGCGAGTGATGAGCACCATCGCCGACCCGAAGGCGCCCCGCGCCCCCCGTGCCCGTCCGGCCCGCCTGACCACCCGCGGCAACACCGAGCTGTACGGCTGGGTGTTCATGCGCGCGTCGGGCGTGATCCTGCTGGTCCTGATCTTCGGGCACCTCTTCGTCAACCTGGTCGCGGGCGAGGGCGTCAAGGCGATCGACTTCGGCTTCGTCGCCGGCAAGTGGGCGTCGCCCGTTCTGGCAGGTCTGGGACCTGCTCATGCTCTGGCTGGCCATGATCCACGGCACCAACGGCGTGCGGACGATCGTCAACGACTACGCCGAGCGGGACGGGCTGCGGCTCGCCCTCAAGCTCGCGCTCTACCTCGCGTTCGCGATCGTCGTCGTGCTCGGCACCCTGGTGATCTTCACGTTCGACCCGTGCCCGACGGGCAGCCCGGCGGACCTGCTCCCGTCGTTCTGCACGGCCTAGCGCACGGTCCCCCAGAGACAGGAAGGCATCGACCCCGATGCAGACCCACCAGTACGACGTCGTGATCGTCGGCGCGGGCGGCGCCGGCATGCGCGCGGCCCTCGAGTCCTCGACGCGCGTACGCACGGCCGTCATCTCCAAGCTCTACCCGACGCGCTCCCACACGGGTGCGGCCCAGGGCGGCATGTGCGCCGCCCTGGCCAACGTCGAGGAGGACAACTGGGAGTGGCACACGTTCGACACCGTCAAGGGCGGTGACTACCTGGTCGACCAGGACGCCGCCGAGGTGATGGCCAAGGAGGCCATCGACGCGGTGCTCGACCTGGAGAAGATGGGCCTGCCGTTCAACCGCACGCCCGAGGGCAAGATCGACCAGCGCCGCTTCGGCGGGCACACGCGCAACCACGGCGAGGCCGCCGTGCGCCGGTCCTGCTACGCGGCGGACCGCACCGGCCACATGATCCTGCAGACGCTCTACCAGCAGTGCGTGAAGAACGAGGTCGAGTTCTTCAACGAGTTCTACGTCCTCGACCTGCTGGTGGACCACGACCTCGCGGCCGGCCACGTGCCGGACGGCGAGGAGGTCAACGTCTCGGGCGTCGTCGCCTACGAGCTGGCCACCGGCGAGATCCACGTGTTCCAGGCCAAGTCTGTCGTGCTGGCCACGGGCGGCGCCGGCAAGATCTTCAAGACGACGAGCAACGCACACACCCTGACCGGCGACGGCATGGCGCTGGCGTACCGCCGCGGCATCCCGCTGGAGGACATGGAGTTCTTCCAGTTCCACCCGACCGGCCTGGCCGGTCTGGGCATCCTGCTGAGCGAGGCCGCGCGCGGCGAGGGCGCGATCCTGCGCAACTCCGAGGGCGAACGCTTCATGGAGCGGTACGCCCCCACGATCAAGGACCTCGCCCCCCGCGACATCGTCGCCCGCTCCATGGCCAACGAGGTGCGCGAGGGTCGCGGCGCCGGTCCGAACAAGGACTACGTGCTGCTCGACCTGACTCACCTCGAGCCCGCGCACATCGACGCGAAGCTGCCGGACATCACCGAGTTCGCGCGCACCTACCTCGGCATCGAGCCGTACACCGAGCCCGTGCCCGTGTACCCGACCGCGCACTACGCGATGGGCGGCATCCCCACCAACATCGAGACCGAGGTGCTGCGCAACTCCACCGACATCATCCGCGGGCTCTTCGCCGCGGGCGAGGTGGCCTGCGTCAGCGTGCACGGCTCGAACCGCCTGGGCACCAACTCGCTGCTGGACATCAACGTCTTCGGCAAGCGCGCGGGCATCTCCGCGGCCGCCTACGCGGTCCAGGCCGACTGGGTCGAGCTGCCCGAGCACGCCACCGAGTCCGTGATCGCCGGGCTGGAGGAGATCCGGACGCGGCCCGACGGCGAGCGCGTCGCGGACCTGCGCAAGGCGCTGCAGGAGTCGATGGACCGCAACGCCCAGGTGTTCCGGACCAAGGAGTCGCTCGAGCAGGCGCTCGCGGACGTGAAGAGCCTGCAGAAGCGGTTCCGGCACGTGAGCGTCCAGGACAAGAGCCGGATGTTCAACACCGACCTGCTCGAGGCCGTCGAGCTCGGGTTCCTGCTCGACATCGCGGAGACGGTCGTCGTCGGCGCCCTGAATCGCGACGAGTCGCGCGGTGGGCACTTCCGCGAGGACTTCCCGACCCGCGACGACAAGAACTACATGCTGCACACGATGGCGTACCGGCGCCCGCTGCCCACCAAGGGCCACCGCCTGTGGGGCACGGACGGCGACGGCGACCACAAGGGCGCCTTCCACCACACCACCGTCTTCGAGGACTACCAGCTGGTGCTGGGTTCCAAGCCCGTGACGGTGACCCGCTACCAGCCGATGGAGCGCAAGTACTGATGACCGCCACTCTCGACGCGCCCTCCGCCGCACCCGCCATCCCGTCCTTCGACGTGACCCTCAAGGTCCGTCGGTACCTGCCGGGCGACGACGGCGACGGCCGAGCCGTACTGGGACGAGTTCACCGTGCAGATGCACGGCACCGACCGCGTGCTCGACGCGCTGCACAAGGTGAAGTGGGAGGAGGACGGGTCGCTGACGTTCCGCCGGTCCTGCGCGCACGGCGTGTGCGGTTCCGACGCCATGCGCATCAACGGCCGCAACCGCCTCGCCTGCAAGACGCTGCTCAAGGACCTCGACATCAAGAAGCCGATCACCGTCGAGCCCATCAAGGGCCTCCCGGTGATCAAGGACCTGGTCGTCGACATGGAGCCGTTCTTCGCCTCCTACCGCGAGATCATGCCGTTCCTCATCACCACCGGGCACGAGCCCACCAAGGAACGCCTGCAGAGCGCCGAGCAGCGCGCCCGGTACGACGACACCACCAAGTGCATCCTGTGCGCCGCGTGCACGTCGTCGTGCCCCGTGTTCTGGACCGACGGCCAGTACTTCGGGCCGGCCGCGATCGTCAACGCGCACCGGTTCATCTTCGACAGTCGCGACGAGGGCGGCACCCAGCGCCTCGAGATCCTCAACGACAAGGAGGGCGTGTGGCGCTGCCGCACGACCTTCAACTGCACGGAGGCGTGCCCGCGCGGTATCGAGGTGACGAAGGCGATCCAAGAAGTGAAGCGCGCGATGATCACGCGCGCCTTCTGATCTCACCGGCCACGATTCAGATGATCTGCCGCACATTCGTCGGCAGAACCTCTGAATCGTCGCGGTGCGGAGCGTCGTCGTGACGCCTGACGAGGTGCGCTGCCTGGTGGGAACGTCGGCGGGGCTGTTCTTGTCGGCGGAACCGTTCGCCGGCCGACCGGGCCGTGGACGCCCGCGGTGCACGAGCTGTTGGCGTTCCTGGCCGCGGCGGGCATCGCGAAGATCCCTCGCGTGCTCGGCATCGACGACCGGGACCGCGAGATCCTCACGTTCCTGCCCGGGCACGTGCTCGAGATCGGCGCCGAGCGGCCGACCCCGGCTCAGACGCGCTCGGCGATGCGGTGGCTGCGGGCGTTCCACACGGCCGTCGCAGGCTTCCCGCGCGAGAGCCGCCGATGGAGGTTCGAGGAGCGGGCGCTCGGGCCCGGCGAGATCGTCTGCCACCACGACACCGCGATCTACAACATGGTGTTCGACGGCGACGAGCTGGCGGGCGTCTTCGACTGGGACGTCGCCGGCCCGGGCGTGCCGCTGGACGACGTCGCGATGTACGCCTGGAACAGCGCCGTCCTCCACCCGGACGCCGACGCGGGCGAGATGGCCGACGAGCTGCGCACGATCGCGGACGGCTACGGCGACCTGGACCCGCACGTGCTGCTGGACCACGTCCCGGTCCGGATCACCGCCGCCACGGACCGCATCGCCGCGGGCCAGGCGCGCGGCGACGCGGGCATGCTGCGGCTGGGCACGGTCGGCGAGCCCGCGGCGACGCTCGCCCGGTTGGCCCTCCTCCAGGCGCGCCTCGGCGAGCTGCACTCTCGGCTGGCCTAGCTAGCTCTCCTGCGCCGCCTGGGCCTCGGGGTCGAGGAACGGCGGGTTCGCGGTCCACGCGGCCGCCAGGAGCACGATGCGCGCGATCAGGTTGATCCACAGCAGCAGGGTGACGAAGACGATCACCGTGCTGAACAACGGGTTCTTGGTGGCGGTGCCGGCCACGACCGACGTGCCGAGGATGCGCACCACGCCGAGCCCGATGCCGGCCAGCGTCGCCCCCAGCAGCAGGTCCTTGCGCGGCGGGTGCTGCCCGGCCAGCACGGTCACGATGAGGATGAACACGGAGGCGTCGACGACGAACGCGATGAGGACGCCGACGACCGTGAGCACGGTCGTGGTCGCGCCGCCCCAGCCCAGCGCGCCGAACACCCACTGCGTCGCCGTGGTCACCGCGATCGTGATGATCGCCGAGAGCAGGACCGCCAACGCCATCCCGAGGAAGCCGCCGAGCTCGCGCGCCTTGCCCAGCATCGCGTTGCCGCCCGCGTGATCGTCGAACATCGCACGGACGGACCTGCGCAGGGAGGCGACGGCCGCCATCGCGCTGAGCAGGAGGACGACGACGGCGATCGCACTGGACACCGTGAGCCCGGAGGTGATGACGAGCTTGTCGGGCTGGACGAGGCCCCCACTGCCGTCACCCGTGTCGATGACTCCGGGCAGCGCCTTGTCGATCGCTTTCAGCACCTGGTCGCGCAGTTTGTCGTTGCCCCCGAGCACCCTGACGAACACCGTGAAGCAGATCGTCAGCGCGGCGAAGACGGAGAACAGGCCCGCATAGGCGATCCCGCCCGAGAGCACGCCACCGCCGCGGGCACCGAACCGCGCGTTGGCGCGCATGGGCCGCGTGTGGGTGACCCACGTCCAGACGGCCTTGCCGCGCGCGACCAGGCCGGGCTTGTCCGGAGAGGACTCCGCCGCGAGCGCGTGCGCCTGCGCAGCGCCTGCTCCGGTGGCCGGGTGCGCCTCGTCGGGGGTCATGCCCTGCACCCTAGGTCGGGCGACCGACCCCGGCACCCGCTGCGGCCCCGGTGAGCGAGAAGTCACGGACCGGCCGCCAGACGCCGTCGTCGCCGTGGGCGTAGCTGTGGAAGCTGTCGACCAGGAACGCGGCGTCGAACCCCGCCAGGTCGTGCGACGCCGCGTCGAGCTGCTCGTCGGGAACCTCATGGGCGACCGTCACGTGCGGGTGGTAGTCGAAGTGCACGACCTGGTCGAGGACGTCGGAGCGCACGCCGCGCTCGAGGGCCGCGCAGCCCGCGGACCCCTGCGCGAGCTGGACGAACACGACCGGGGAGACCGGCCGGAACGTCGCCGTGCCCTGCAGGTGGACGACGAACGGCACGTGCGCGCGCCGCAACCGCCTCCAGGTGCTCGTCGACGGCGTCGATGGCGTCGTGCTCGACGACCGTCGGGCCCAGCAGCGTGATGTGCGGCGGGATGAACTCGGCCCACGGGTCACCGAACCGCGCGCGAGCCGCCTGCAGCACCGACCCGTAGGGCTCGGGGACCGTGATGGCGACGCCGATGCGCACCTGGTCGTCCGCGCGGTCCGGGAGCCTCACGCGCGGACCCGCGAGCGTCGCGGCAGCAGGCCGGTGCGCTCGTAGAGCCGGGCGAGGGTGCCCGCGGCCAGGTCGCGCGCGCGGTCGGCGCCGTCGGCCAGCACGTCGTCGAGCGACGCCGGGTCCGCGAGGTAGCCGTTCACCTCTGCCTGGAACGGGCGCAGGAAGTCGACGACGACCTCGCGCCAGGTCCACCTTCAGGTCCCCGTACCCCTTTCCCGCGTAGTCGGCCTCGAGCGACGAGATCGTCCGGTCGGTGAGTGCCGAGTAGATGGTCAGCAGGTTGGACACGCCGGGCTTGTCCTGCGGGTCGAAGCGGATCTCGCGGCTCGGCGTCCGTGACGGCGCTCTGGATGCGCTTGGCGACGATCTTGGGGTCGGCCAGCAGCTCGATCAGACCGTTCGGGCTCTCCGCCGACTTGCTCATCTTGGCGGTCGGGTCCTGCAGGTCGTAGATCTTGGCGGTCGCCTTGACGATGTGCGGCTCCGGGACGACGAACGTGTCGGGCCGTGGCGCGCGTTGAGCCGCTGCGCGAGGTCACGGTGAGCTCCAGGTGCTGACGCTGGTCCTCGCCGACCGGGACGAGCGTCGGTGTCGTAGAGCAGGATGTCCGCGGCCATCAGCACCGGGTAGGTGAACAGGCCGACGGTGGTGCCCTCGGTCCCTTGCTTGCCGGACTTGTCCTTGAACTGCGTCATCCGGAGGCCTCGCCGAAGCCCGTGTAGCAGGACAGCACCCAGGCCAGCTCGGCGTGCTCGGCCACGTGCGACTGGACGAACAGGATCGAGCGGGCGGGGTCGACGCCGGCGGCCAGGTACTGGGCCGCGGTGCGCCGGGTGCGCTCGCGCAGCACGGCCGGGTCGGGGCTGACCGTCAGCGCGTGCAGGTCGACCACGCAGTAGATGCGCGTCGTGCGCCTCCTGCAGCGCGACCCAGTTCGGTCAGCGCACCGAGGTAGTTGCCCAGGTGGAGGGAGTCGGACGTGGGCTGCATCCCGGAGAAGATGCGCGACGGCTGCGGCGCCAAGTGGCATGCCGAGCATTCTGGCAGGTCGTGGCGGGCGGACGGCCCGTGCTCAGGTGGCCTCGTCGTCGAACGGTGCGGACCACGCCGGCCGCCATCGGCGGCCGGACCGCTCGCCGCGCGCCGGGCCGCCGGCGGGGCTCGACGCCGGCACGGCGCCGGCTTGGTCACCGACGGACCACGGGTCGGCGTCCTCGAGCAGCGCGTCCCGCACGATCCGGCGCGGGTCGTAGCGACGCGGGTCGAGCTGCGGCCCAGTCGACGTCCTTGGCCTCCTCGCCGAGCTCCTCGTCGACCCGCGCCTTGGCGTCGCGCAGGAACACGCGCGGCCTGGCGCACCCACTTGCCGAGCTGCTCGGCGTAGGCCGGGAAGCGCGTCCGGCCCGATCACGAGCGCGGCAACGACGAGCAGGATCAGCAACTCTCCGCCGTTGATGTCGAACAACACCGCGTCAGACTACCTTTCACGCCGGTCGTGGACCGGGCCGGTCGGGACCCGCGACGTCAGGAAGCGTCGGACTCGTCGAGCTCGACGCGCACGTCCCGCTCGGCAGACCGGTGCGGATCCGGAGCAGGACCGTGTCCCCGGGGTCTGCGCCCGGATCGCGACGATCAGCTCGTCGGGCTGGGTCACCGGGCGGCCGTCGATCGCGAGGATGACGTCGCCCGGGCTGGATGCCCGCGCGGTCCGCCGGGCCGTCGGGGTTGACGGGCTGCTGCCCGCCCTGGTCCTCCGTCGCGACCTGGACGCCCTCGCCGGTGTAGCTCTGGTCCAGCAGCACGCCGATGATCGGGTACGTCGCGTGACCGGTCTCGATGAGCTGCTCGGCGGTGCGCCGCGCCTGGTTGGACGGGATGGCGAAGCCCAGACCGATGCTGCCGCCGACGTGTCGCGGTCGAGCCCGGGGGCTGCGCGATCGCGGAGTTGATCCCGATGACCTCGCCGGCGGCGTCGACCAGCGGACCGCCGGAGTTGCCCGGGTTGATCGCCGCGTCGGTCTGGATCGCGTTGATGAAGGCCGGTGCTGCTCGCGTCGCCGGCGGTGACGGGGCGGTTGAGCGCGCTGACGATGCCGGTGGTCACCGTCCCGGCCAGGCCGAGCGGGGCGCCGATCGCGACGACGGGGTCGCCGACGACCACCGTGTCCGAGTCGCCGAGGCGCAGCGGCGTCAGGCCGTCGACGTCGACCTTGAGCACGGCCAGGTCGTAGTCCGAGGTGCTGCCGACGATGGTCGCGTCGGCTTCTCGCTGCCGTCGACGAACGTCACGGTGATCGTGGTGGACGCCGCCTCGTCGGCCTGCGCGATGACGTGGTGGTTGGTCACCAGGTAGCCGTCCTGGCGGAGCACGAAGCCCGATCCGGTGGCGCTGCCGTCGGCGCCGTCCACCTGGATGGACACCACGCTGGGCAGGACCGCGCCCGCGATCCCCGCGACCGAGTCCGGTGCCCGCTCGATGGTCGCCGTCCCGGTACCCGCGGGCGGCAGACCGGCATCCGCCAGGTGGTCGGTCGACGAGACCCGACCGCCGATGACGCCGCCGGCCAGACCGGCCACGAGGGCGAGCGCGACGATCGGGACCACCCACGCGACCGAGAGCGTGCGGCGACGCTTCGTCTTGGTCTTCGCCACGATCGGCTGGCTCGGCGTCGCGCCGGGGTTCGGGTACGTCGCCGCGTCCCACGGCGCAGACGGTTCGGGCTGTTCCGGCGACGGAGGCCCCCACGGGCTCGCCGCAGGTGTCGAGCCACCCCACGCGGCGGCGCTCGGTGCGGCCTGGGTCGCCCACGGCGACGGCGCCGGCACGGGCGGCGGCGGTCCCCACGGGCTCGCCACCTGGTGCGACGGGGGCGCGTACGGGCTCGCGGGCTGCGCCTGCGCTCCTGCGCGGGAGGTGCGGGCGTGGCCGGCAGCGGGCGCGCACCGGACGGCGGCGCGAACGGGCTCGTGGTGTCGGGGGCAGCCGTGCGCTCGGGGGCCCCGGGAGAGGACGCCTCGTGCGGGGTGCCCGCGACCGGGGTCTGGTCGTCGGGCGTGCTCATGGTCGCTCGAAGGCTCCTGTCACGGTGTCCCAGCCGCGCGTGATCTGCGCGGGTACGCCGTCGTCGTAGGCGCCGCCCGGAAAGGCTCCCACAAGCTGGTCCGCCGAGCCGGTCGACTCCGAGGCGACCACCTGCACGACCGTCGAGTCGGCCTGCCACACGACGTGCCACGGCTCGTAGCTCAGCACGTACACCGACCGCCCGCCGACCCGGCTCGTCGGGGCGCCCGCGATGGCGTCGGTGTCCAGGCGTCCCTGCTGCTCGGTCACGACGAGCGAACCGTCCGGCCCCAGCACGTCGACCTCGAGCACGCGCGCGTCGTCCCCGGACCAACGGACCGCGCTCACGGCCCAGCCCGACGGCAGCTGCGACGGGAACGACCATCGATGGGCCTGCAACCAGGCGACCGAGTCGGTGCCGACGCCGGGGCCCGCTACCTCGTCGGACGGTATGGCGGCGTCGAACGCGACGGGCTCACGCTCCGTCACCGCGCCGCCGAGGAGGCCGAGGTCCGCGCCGGGGTGGCTCGTCGGCACCACCTCGGGCTGCTCGCCGAGGACGAAGAGCATGGCCGCGACACAACCCAGACCGGCCATCGATCCCGCCGCCAGCCGCACGCTCGAGCGCTTCTGCCGCAGGTCACCGCGCACGGCGGGGCGACCGAGCCAGCCGCCGGACGACGTGACCCCGTACGAGGCGAGCTCCGACTGCGACCCGGGCACCGGCGGCGCGAACGGGTCGGACGATGCGTTCTCGGTCGGGGCGCTGCCGGCGAGGGACAGGAGCCGGGCCGTGAGGTCGGGCGCCGGGCAGGGCTCGTCGACGGACGTCAGTGCGGCCCGCGCGGACCGGGCGGCGCTCAGCTCGGCGGCGCACTGCGGGCAGGCCGCCACGTGGGCCAGGGCACGCTCGGTCGCGGCGACGTCGAGCTGGCCGTCGACGAGGGCGCTGATCCACGAGCCGAGGTGCGCGGTCATCCCCGGACCACCGCCTGCGCCGACGCGGGTGTGGTGGTCTCGTCGTCGTCGGCGAACACGCTCAGCGCCTGGGGCGCGCGGTGCTCGAGCGAGACGCGCAGGCGGGCGCGCGCACGGTGGATCCGGGACCGCACCGTGCCGAGCTTGATGCCGAGGGTGACGGCGATCTCCTCGTACGACAGGCCCTCGATGTCGCACAGGACGACCGCGGCGCGGTACTCGGGTGCGAGCTCGTCGAGCGCGCGCTGGACGTCGAGATCGAGGTTGCCGTGCTCGAACGCCCGCTCGGGCGCAGCGAGCTGGTCTCCGGAGGCGTACCGCTCGGCGTCCTCGCCCATGGCGTCCATCCGGATGCGCTGCTTGCGACGCGCCTGGTCGAGGAACAGGTTGGTGGTGATGCGGTGCAACCAGCCCTCGAACGTGCCGGGCTGGTAGGAGTGCAGCGACCGGAACACGCGGACGAACGTCTCCTGCGTGAGGTCCTCGGCGTCGAACTTGTTCCCGGTGAGGCGGTACGCGAGCCGGTACACCCGCGCCGAGTGGTCGCGGACGATGTCCTCCCACGACGGAGCCTGCCAGGTGGCGGGCTCGGTGCTCATGGGGCGCTCAGTCTCCTCGCGGTGCGTCATCTCAGGGCCCAGTGTCCCAGGCAAACCTGTGTGGCTCGAATCCTGGGAACGCTCGGGCAGGGCGAAAGGTTTCCGCCGTGAGCGGACCGGGTGGCCTCCCACAGCCCGTTCCGGTGCGCCACTACGCTGGCTGGGACCGTCACGTACCGCGCCGAGGAGGCAGCCATCTCCACCGACAAGGCCCAGAGCTGGGTCTACTGCGAGGAGTTCATGCCCGAGGACGACGTCCTGCTCCGGGCACGCGAACGCGCCGGTCAGCTCGGCTGCACGCCGGTGCTCCCCGGCTCGGGTGCGGCGCTCACCGTCCTGGCCGCGACCGTCTCGGCGCGCGCGGTCGTGGAGATCGGCACGGGCGCCGGCGTCGGCTCCCTGTACCTGCTGCGCGGCATGCCCGCGGATGGCGTGCTCACCACGATCGACCTCGAGCTCGAGCACCAGCGGGCGGCCAAGGAGGCGTTCGCCGAGGAGGGCATCAAGCCCACCCGCACGCGCACGATCCCGGGCCGCGCCCTCGACGTGCTCCCCCGCCTCACCGACGGCGCGTACGACATGGTGTTCGTCGACGCCGACAAGGAGAGCTACCCGCAGTACGTCGAGCAGGCCGTGCGGATGCTGCGATCCGGCGGGGTGCTCGCGGTCGACAACGCGCTCTGGCACGACCGGGTGGCCGACCCCGCCCGGCGCGACGAGACGACGACCATCGTCCGCGAGGTCGGCCGAACGGTCCGCGCAGACGACCGGCTCGTCAGCGCACTCCTGCCGTCCGGGGACGGGTTGCTCGTCGCGGTCAAGCGATGAGCGTCGAGGCCCGGACGGCGTCCGCCGCCGGCGCGGTGATCCTCACCCTCGGCGCCGGGCAGTTCCTCATGACCTTGGACAGCTCGGTCATGAACGTCGCCATCGCGACCGTCGCGGCCGACGTCGGCACGACGATCGAGGGCATCCAGACCGCGATCACCCTCTACACGCTCGTCATGGCGATGCTCATGATCCCGGGCGGCAAGATCGGCACCCTGATCGGGCGCAAGCGGGCGTTCGCGATCGGCTGCGTGATCTACGGCGCCGGGTCCCTCACGACGGCCCTGGCCCCCAACCTGCCGGTGCTGCTGCTCGGCTGGTCGCTCCTGGAGGGCATCGGCGCCGCCCTGATCCTGCCGGCGATCGTCGCGCTGGTCGCCAGCAACGTCCCGGTGTCCGGCCGGCCGCGCGCGTACGGCCTGGTCATGGCGTCGGGCGCGATCGCCGTCGCGCTCGGGCCGCTCATCGGGGGCTTCGCGACGACCTACTTCTCCTGGCGCTGGGTGTTCGCGGGCGAGGTCGTCATCGTCCTGCTCATCCTGCTGCGGACGCGGAAGATCTCCGACCCCTTCACCGAGCGAGGTCCGCGCCTCGACACCGTGGGCGCGCTCCTGTCGGCCACGGGCCTCGGGATCGCCGTCTTCGGCGTGCTCCGCTCGAGCTCCTGGGGCTGGGTCCTGCCGAAGCCCGGCGGCCCCGCGATCCTCGGCCTGTCGCCCACGATCGTGCTCGTCCTGGCCGGGATCTTCGTGATCTGGCTCTTCGTGACGTGGGAGCAGCGCATGGCGCGCCGCGGCCGCGAGCCGCTGGTCCGGCTCGAGATGTTCGGCAACCGCCAGTTCACCGGCGGCCTGCTCATGTTCTTCTTCCAGTTCCTCGTCCAGGCCGGCCTGTTCTTCACCATCCCGCTGTACCTGTCGGTGGCGCTGGGTCTGTCCGCGATCGACACGGGCCTGCGGATCATGCCGCTGTCCATCACGCTGCTGATCGCCGCCGCCGGCATCCCCCGGTTCTTCCCCAACGCGTCGCCGCGGCGGGTGGTCCGGCTCGGGCTGCTCGCCATGTGCCTGGGCATCGTCTCGCTCTTCAGCTGCCATGACCTCGTCGGCAGGACCTGAGATCGTCACCGTGCCGCTGCTCCTCGCGGGGCTCGGCATCGGCGCGCTCGCCTCGCAGCTGGGCAGCGTCACGGTCTCTGCCGTGCCGGCAGACGAGAGCGACGAGGTCGGCGGACTGCAGAACACCGGCACGAACCTCGGTGCGTCCCTGGGCACGGCGCTGGCGGGTTCGATCCTCATCGCCATGCTGACGTCGTCGTTCCTCACGGGCATCGCCGGCAACGACGCCGTGCCCGCCGAGGTGTCGAACCAGGCGAGCGTCGAGCTCGCGGCCGGCATCCCGTTCCTGTCGGACGCGGACCTCGAGACCAAGCTCGAGGAGGCGGGCGTGAGCGACGAGGTGGCCCAGGCGGCGGTCGACGAGAACGCGCAGGCGCGGTTGGACGGGCTCCGCTCCGCGCTCGCCGTCCTCGCGCTCATCGCGTTGGTCGGGTTGTTCTTCTCGGGTCGGATCCCGGCCGAGCAGCCCGGAGCCCAGGAGAAGGCGGCAGCGGTCGCCTGATCAGCTCAGGCCGTCGAGGTAGCGCAGCAGCAGGCGTGCGCCGAAGCCCGTGGCTCCTTCGCTGACCTCATGCTTGTCCGAGGTCGAGCGCGCGGGTCCCGCGATGTCCAGGTGAGCCCACGCGCGCGTCCCGACGAAGTGCCGGAGGAAGAGCGCCGCGGTGATCGAGCCGCCGCCGATCGACTTGTCGATCGGGACGTGCCGCAGCTCCGCGACCTCAGAGCGGACCGCTTCCTCGTACTCCTCGACGAGCGGCATGTGCCAGGCGCGCTCGCCCGAGGCCTCGCCAGCGGCGACCAGGTCCTCGACGAGGATCCGGTCGGCGGAGTAGAGGGCGGCATGCTGCTTGCCGAGCCCGATGGTGGCGGCGCCGGTGAGGGTCGCGACGTCGATGAGCACGTCGGGGTCGAGCGTCGCGTCCGCCCAGGCGAGGGCGTCCGCGAGGACCAGCCGGCCCTCGGCATCGGTGTTCGCGATCTCGACGGTGGTCCCGCCGAACATCGTCAGCACGTCTCCTGGCCGGTACGCCGAGCCGCCGACGTGGTTCTCGGCCAGCGGCAGGACGGCGGTGACGCGGTGGGCCACCCCGTCCGCGGCGGCGCCGAGCACCGTGGCCAGCGCGACGGCGGCTCCGGTCATGTCGGTCTTCATCGGGACCATGGCGTCGCTCGGCTTGATGGAGATCCCGCCGGTGTCGTACGTGATGCCCTTGCCGACGATCACGACGTGCTTGCCCGCACCCGACGCGGCGGTCGAGGGCGTGTAGGCGACCGTGACGAGGCGAGGCGGCGACACCGAGCCGCGGCCGACCGCCAGGAGGCCGCCGAACTCCTCGAGCTCGTGCGGACCCCGCACGACCACCTCCAGCCCGGCGTGCGTCCCGAGCCGGCGCGCCTGCTCGGCCATCCACTCGGGATTCTTGATGTTCGAGGGGGTGGTCGCCAGGTCGCGCACCAGCCACGTCGCCGTCGCCGACGTCCGCGCCCCGCCGACCGCGGCCCCGGCGCGGCTGCCGTCGCGCCCGAGCAGGACGAGCTCGCCCGGCGCGTCGACCTCGTGGTCCGACGTGATCCGCAGCGGCGTGTAGGCGGCCAACAGGTAGCCCTCCGCGACGGCGCGCGCCGCGGTCGCCGCCTGCGACGCGGTCTGGCGCGCCTCCGACCCGAGGGTCGTGACCACGCGCCCCAGGCCGCGCGTCGCCCGCGCGAGCGCGGCGCCGGCCCTGCGCAGGTCGTCGGGAAGCCCGGCGCCGACGCCGACCAGCACCAGCCGCGGTGGCAGGCCGGCCCACGGCAGGACCACCGCCGAGCCGACCGGGCGCGGGAGCTGCAGGACGTAGACGTCTCCGGGGGCGCCCGTCAGGCGGGCGCGGTCGCCGATCTCCGCGAGGTCGATCCCGTACCGGGCGGCCGCAGCGGCGGCGCCCTCCCCCGGGACCAGCGAATCGTCCCCGGCACGCGCGGGAGAGACGGGAATCGCGACCGCATCGGTCGACCCGTCGCTGAGCAGCGCCGATGTGGCGATCGTCCCGCCCGCGAGCGTCACCGCCGGAGGCGTGCGGCCGATCCGCGACCCCGCTGCCTGTCCACCTGTGCGTGCCATCGTCAGCTGACGACGGACGTCAGGGCCTCACCCAGCTCCGCGGCCTCGGTCGCGTTGAGCTCGACCACCAGCCGTCCACCGCCCTCGAGCGGCACGCGCATGACGATGCCGCGGCCTTCCTTCGTGACCTCGAGCGGCCCGTCACCGGTCCTCGGCTTCATCGCGGCCATGCGGGGCGTCTCCTTCTCTCGTGCGTCCGGGCTGCTGCGAAGCCAGCGTCTCGGGCGCGCTCGCGCGCACCACGTGTCTGCTTCAGCTGCCGGTTGTCCGGGATACATCCTAGTTCACAGGATGGCCCTCACCTTGACCGATACGGTCGACCCCCCAGAATCGGACATTTGTCCAGTTTTCGGTGACGCCTTCGGTGACGGATCACGGTGGCCAGTCGGCTCCCGCGTTGGCCTGCCACATCTCCCGTACCCACAGGAACTGGAGCCCGACGAACAGCAGGACGACCGCCGCCAACCACCAGCGACGCCCCCGCGGGCCGGAGCACCACACCGGCCGTGACCGCACCCAGCGGGTAGGCGAGCAGGAGGAAGCGCGCCAGGCTGCTGCCCGGCTCGACGACTGCCGCGATGTAGAGGATGTAGGCGGCCGACCACGCGTGCAGCTCGTTTCCGAGCCGCCAGGCCGCCGGCACCACCAGGACCGCGATCACGAGCGCGAAACCGGCCACGACGACCGGGATCGCCAAGCTCCCGAACCAGAAGCTCGGCACGTAGGTCCAGCCGTAGAACGGGCTCACGTTCGCGACCCCGCGCCAGGCCTCCTGGGTACGCAGGTAGCCGTCGGGGACACCGGTGACCCACCCGCAGATCGCCGGCCACAGGAGGCCCGAGGCTGAGCACCAGCCGGCGAGCGCGACGAGCCCGACGCCCGTGCGCCAGGTGAGCGTGTCGCGTCCGTGGCGGGCCGACCACCAGCGCACCACGCCGTGCACGACGACGACCGCGGCCATCGGGAGCGCCACCGCGCGCGTGAAGCCGAGGCCGAGCACCACCACGGCCATCCAGCCGTACTGCCGGCGGACGAGCAGCAGGAGCGCTCCCGCGATCAGCGCGAGCGCGAGCGCCTCCGTGTAGGCGGTCTGCAGGATCGCGGCCGTCGGGAACACGCTGACCAGGGCCACCGTGGCCAGCGGGAGCCCGGGACGCGCGGCCACGGCACGCGGAGCACCCTCGGCCACGGTGCGGTAGATCAGGATCATCGCGACCCCGCCGAGCACGAGGGCGAGCGTGGGCGCGACCACCTCCCACGGCAGCCGCGTCACCTCCATGAGACCGCGCGCCAGCATCGGGAACAGCGGGAAGAACGCCCACGCGTTCTGCTGCACCTTGCCGACGTCGTCGACGGGCAGCGTCGACGGGTAGCCGCTCTCCGCGATGTGCCGGTACCACGACCCGTCGAACATGAATCCGACGTACGGGAAGTAGCCGGGGTGGGCGCCGGTCCACGCGTTCTCGCCCTGGATCGAGGCGACCCACAGGAAGATCGCCGTGGTGACCAACCGCGCCCCCGCGTACAAGGCCAGCACCTGGACCCACCACGCGCGCGAGCGCACCCAGAGCCACAGACGCGTCGTGGAGGCCTCCTCGACCACGGCCACGTCGCTCACGCCAGCCCCCTCACCGTCCTCGCGGGCGCCCGGTCCCCGCGGATGGTGGCGACCATATCGAGTGTGCGGCGGGTCGCGCGGACGTCGTGCGCGCGAAACACGCGTGCACCGAGCCACGCGGCGACGGCCGTCGCGGCCAGCGTGCCCTCGAGGCGTTCCTCCGCGGGCAGGTCCAGGCTCTCGCCCACGAAGTCCTTGCGGGACAGTGCCATGAGCACCGGGAAGCCGAGGGCGACGAGCGCCTCCGTGCGCCGCACCAGATGGAGGCTGTGCCAGGTGTTCTTGCCGAAGTCGTGCGTCGGGTCCACCAGGATGCTCGCGCGGTCGATGCCCAGGGCGAGTGCTCGCTGCGCGGCTGCGGACACGGTGCGCACGACGTCGTCGAGCACCCCGTCGAGCGGGTCGCCGCCGGGCGTCGCCGGGTACTCCACACGGAACGGGTCGGTGCGGGGACGGGCGCCGCCGGTGTGCGAGCAGACGATCCCGAGGCCGCGTTCGGCGGCGACCTCGACCAGCGTCGGGTCGTGGCCCGCCCACGTGTCGTTGATCAGGTCCGCCCCCGCGTCCGCCGCGGCGCGGGCCACGTCGGCTCGCCAGGTGTCCACGCTCACGAGCACGTCCGGGTGCCTACGCCGGACCCGCTCGACCAGCGGGATCACGCGGTCGATCTCCTCGTCGGTCTCGACCCGCGGTCCGCGGCCCGCCCGCACGCCGCCCAGGTCGACGATGTCCGCCCCCTCGTCGACGGCGCGGGCCACCGCCTCGTCAGCGGAGGCGTCGTCGTGCCGGGCGGGCGCGTAGAACGAGTCGGGCGTGCGATTCACGACGGCCATCACGACGGGCGCGTCGTGCCCCACGTCGCGACCACGCAGCCGCAGGGGTGCACCCGTCGGGGGCACCCCGTTCACGGGCCTTCCGCCGCCTGCTGGGCGCGCGCCGTCTCGGCTGCCGCGGCCTCCTCCTCCGCGCGCAGCTCCGCACCACGCGCGAGGACGGCCGCGACGGCTTCCTCGGCGGTGTCCACGACGTTGATCAGGTCCACGTCGGCCGCCGCGACCATCCCCCGCTCCCGCACCGTGCTCCGGACCCAGTCCATCAGCCCCTGCCAGTACGCGCGGCCGACGAGCACGATCGGGAAGCTGATCACCTTGTGCGTCTGCACGAGCGTGAGGGCCTCGAACAGCTCGTCGAACGTGCCGAACCCGCCCGGCAGGACGACGAAGCCCTCGGAGTACTTCATGAACATCGTCTTGCGCGCGAAGAAGTACCGGAAGTTCACGCCGAGGTCGACGTACCGGTTCATGCCCTGCTCGAACGGCAGCTCGATGCCGAGCCCGACCGACAGGCCACCGGCCTCCTTGGCGCCGCAGTTGGCCGCCTCCATGATCCCGGGACCGCCACCGGTGATGACCGCGTAGCCGGCCTCCGACGAGGCGTCGGCCCACCTCGACCCCGACGGCGTAGTCGGGGTGATCCGCGGGGACCCGGGCCGAACCGAACACGCTGACGGCCGGGCCGACCTCTGCGAGCGCCCCGAATCCCTCGACGAACTCGCTCTGGATGCGCATCACGCGCCACGGGTCGCCGTGCAGCCAGTCGGCGCCCTCGGAGCCGGAGCTCAGCAGGCGCTGGTCGGAGGTGGTCTTCGGGATCTGCGTGCCGCGCAGGAGGACCGGTCCTCTGCGGTAGCCGTGACCCGGTGCTGGCTGACCGTCGTCGCTCATGTCCACGACTCTAGGTGGGCGCGCCGAGACCGGCCGCGTCGGCACCGAGACGTCACCTGCCCGACACCATCCGCTCGAGCCGGGGGGCGGGTCAGGTCGTCAGCCAGTGCCGCAATGCCGCGTGCACCAGGCTGATCTGGCCGACCACCACGTGCTCGTCGCGCTTGTGCGCGAGCAGCGGGTCCCCGGGACCGAAGTTCACCGCAGGCACGCCCAGCTCGGAGAACCGCGCGACATCCGTCCAGCCGTACTTGGCCTCGGCGTGCCCACCCGTCACGGCGAGCACCGCGGCCGCGAACTGCTTGGTCGCGGGGGCATCCAGCCCGGGTCGCGCGCCCGGGGCAGCGTCGACGAGCACGACGTCGTAGCCGTCGAAGAGCTCCCGGACATGGGCCTCGGCCTGCGCCACCGAGGCGGACGGCGCGAAGCGGTAGTTCACCGTCACGACGCACGCGTCCGGGATCACGTTGGTGGCCGTCCCCCCCGAGATCAGCACGGCGTTCAGGCTCTCCCGGTAGACCAGCCCGTCCACCTCGACCGAGGCGGGTTCGTACGCCTCGAGCCGTCGCAGCACCTCACCGGCCTCGTGCACCGCGTTGCGACCCATCCAGGCCCGGGCCGAGTGCGCGGCGACGCCGGCCAGCCGGACCTCCACCCGCAGCGTGCCGTTGCAGCCGCCCTCCAGGCCGCCGTTCGTCGGCTCCCCCAGCACCGCGAAGTCGCCCGTGACCCAGTCCGGGTGGTGGCGCACCAGCCGGCCGAGGCCGTTGAGGTCGGCGTCGACCTCCTCGTGGTCGTAGAACACCCAGGTGACGTCGTGCGTCGGCTCCGTCAGCTCGGCCGCGAGCGCGAGCTGGACGGCGATCCCGCCGAGCATGTCGACGGTTCCGCGCCCCCAGATCTCGGCCAGCGCACCCTCGCCGACGAGCCGCGTCGGCCAGTTGTCGGCGACGGGGACCGTGTCCAGGTGCCCGGCGATCACCGCACGCGTCGGGCGACCGAGGTGGGTCCGGGCGACCACGGCGTCACCGTCCCGGAGCACCTCGAGGTGGGCGTAGCCCCGCAGCGCGGTCTCGACGGCGTCGGCGATCCGGCGCTCGTCCCCGCTGACCGAGCCGATGTCGCACAGCGCCTGGGTCAGTGCGACGGGATCGGCGGACAGGTCGATGACGGGGGTCTCGGGGGCCACGACGCGACCCTAGTCGCACCCGTTGACCTAGGCTTGCCTGCATGACTTCTCGTGAGGCGGCCCGGACGGCGTGGGGAGACGGCCTGGCGACGGTGACCGACGACGGCACCACGCTCGACGTCTGGTACCCGTCCCCCGCCCTCGGTGAACCCGCGACCGACGCGGCCGTCCCCGCCGACCTGGCCGCCGCCGAGGGCAAGGACGACGCCCGCGCCGTGCGCCTGCAGGTGGTGCGCACGGTGGTCGACCTGGACGCCCCGCCCGCGGACACCGCCGACGCCTACCTGCGGCTGCACCTGCTCTCGCACCGCCTCGTCGCCCCCCACGGGCAGAACCTGGACGGCCTCTTCGGGGTCCTGCCCAACGTCGTGTGGACCGACCGCGGCCCGTGCGCGGTGGACGGCTTCGAGGCCACCCGGGCGCGCCTGCGCGCGACGCACGGGGTGCCCGTCACCGTGCTGGGCGTCGACAAGTTCCCGCGGATGGTCGACTACGTGGTCCCCGCGGGTGTGCGGATCGCCGACGCCGACCGGGTACGTCTGGGGGCGCATCTCGCGGCAGGCACCACCGTCATGCACGAGGGGTTCGTGAACTTCAACGCGGGGACGCTCGGCACGTCGATGATCGAGGGTCGCGTCTCGGCCGGCGTCGTGGTCGGCGACGGGTCCGACATCGGCGGCGGCGCCTCGATCATGGGCACGCTGTCCGGCGGTGGCAAGGAGGTCGTCTCCATCGGCAGCCGCACCCTGCTCGGCGCGAACGCGGGCGTGGGCATCCCGCTCGGCGACGACTGCGTGGTCGAGGCCGGCCTCTACGTGACCGCGGGCACCAAGGTCACCGTGCTCGGCGCCGGGGAGCCGGTGGTCGTCAAGGCCCGCGAGCTGGCCGGCCGGGACAACATCCTGTTCCGCCGCAACTCGCTGACCGGCGGGGTCGAGGCGGTCGCGCGTGCGGGCTCGGGCGTCGAGCTCAACGCGACCCTGCACGCCAACGAGTGAGCGCCCGCCCGCGACGACGCGCACGCCGAGGCGGGTGCGCCGTGGTGCTCGTCCTGGCGGTGCTCGGCGTCAGCGTGGCGGCCGTCGTCTGGTTCCTCGCGCGGACGCACCCGGCGGCGCCGGTCGCCGAACGCTGCGTCGCCACCGTCGAGGGCACCGGCTGGGCCCTGTCTCCCGCGCAGGCGGACAGCGCCGCACTCATCGGCGGCATGGGCGTGCACCGTGAGCTGCCCGCCCGAGCGGTGACGATCGCGCTGGCGACCGCGATGCAGGAGTCCAAGCTCATCAACGTCGCGCACGGTGACCGCGACTCCCTCGGTCTGTTCCAGCAGCGCCCGTCGCAGGGCTGGGGGACGGTCGACCAGGTGCAGGACCCCGTGTACGCGACGGGCACGTTCTACGACCACCTGGTCCAGGTGCCGAACTACCGCGACCTGCCGATCACGGAGGCCGCCCAGGCCGTGCAGCGCTCCGGGTTCCCCGAGGCCTACGCGCAGCACGAGGGAACCTCACGCGCCTGGGCATCCGCCCTGACGGGCTACTCGCCCGCCGCGCTCACGTGCACGCTGCACGAGGCCGAGCCGAGCACCCCCGAGGCCGTCACTGCGCGCGTGCAGCGCGACCTCGGAGACGTGCCGGTCGCGGTGACGCCCACAGACGGCGGCGCGACGCTCACGTTCCCGACGTCCGCGGTGTCCTCGATCGACGACGCCGGCCAGCGCGACTGGGCCCTCGCGCAGTGGGCGGTTGCCGTCGCGCAGCCGCTGGGGCTCACGTCGGTGAGCGTCGGCGACCAGACCTGGTCCCGCGACGAGGCCGCATGGGGCCCGTCGGACACGCCGATCCCCGCCGGCACGGTCAGCCTGACGATCACGACCGCCGCTAGCAGGGGGGCGCGGCGCGCTCAGCGGGCGGCGATGCCTGCGTAGTCGCGGGCGGTCGCACCCGTGTAGATCTGCCGGGGGCGGCCGATCTTCGTCTGCGGGTCCGCCATCATCTCGCGCCACTGCGCGATCCAGCCGGGCATCCGACCGAGCGCGAACAGGGGCGTGAACATCTCCTCGGAGAAGCCCATCGCCTTGTAGATCAGCCCCGTGTAGAAGTCGACGTTCGGGTACAGCTTGCGCGAGATGAAGTAGTCGTCGTTCAGGGCGATCTCCTCGAGGCCCATCGCCAGGTCGAGGAGCTCGTCGTGGGCGCCGAGCGCCGCGAGCACCTCGTCGGCACTCGCCTTCACGATCGCCGCGCGCGGGTCGTAGTTCTTGTAGACGCGGTGCCCGAAGCCCATGAGGCGGACGCCGGGCTCCTTGTCCTTCACGCGCTTCATGAAGCCGGACGCGTCGCCGCCGTTGGCCTGGATCTCCGTCAGCATCTTGAGCACGGCCTCGTTGGCGCCACCATGCAGGGGGCCGGACAGTGCGTTGATGCCCGCCGCGACCGACGCGTACAGGTTCGCGTGGCTCGACCCGACGATGCGGACCGTCGAGGTCGAGCAGTTCTGCTCGTGGTCGGCGTGCAGGATGAGCAGCTTGTCCATCGCCGCGACGACCTTGGGATCGGCCTCGTACGGCTGGTACGGCACCGCGAACGTCATGCGCAGGAAGTCCTCGACGTACCCGCGCGAGTAGTCGGGGTACAGCAGCGGCTCGCCCTTGGATGCCCGGTGCACGTACGACGTGATCGTGCGCGTCTTGGCCAGGAGCAGCACGGTCGCCAGCTCGACCGTCTCCGGGTTGAACGGGTCGAGCGTCTCGGGGTAGAACGCCGCCAGCGCGTTGATCGCCGACGACATGATCGCCATCGGGTGCCCGTTGCGCGGGAACGTCCCCATGAACGTGCGGAAGTCCTCGTGCACCATCGTGTGCCGGTTCACGCGCTCGACGAACGCGTCCAGCTCGGTCGGCGTCGGCAGCTCGCCGTGGATCAGGAGGTACGCGACCTCGAGGAACGTCGACTTCTCGGCCAGCTGCTCGATCGGGTATCCGCGGTAGCGCAGGATGCCCTCGTCACCGTCGATGTACGTGACCTTGGACTCGCACGACGCGGTGTTCATGAACCCCGGGTCGACGGTCACCAGGCCGGTGTCGCGCAGGAGCGAGGAGACGACGATGCCGTCGTTGCCCTCGGTCGCGGTCACGATCGGCAGGTCCTTCGACTTGCCGTCGACGATCAGCTGGACGGGCTGCTGAACGGGACCCTGAACCGACGCGGTGGCGACGTCCGACATGGTGTTCCTCTCCTGCGACGGCTCGATGGCGGGGATGTCCCGCGCGCCCGGACCGGCGTCGTGTGCAGCCGGTTCGGCCTGCCTGCAACGGCCCTCGTTGGCCTTGATCGACGGTACCTGCGTGAACCGTTCCGTGACGAATTCTCGGTGTGACGTTGGCCGTGTGACGACCATCACAGGAAGGTTCGCCGGGTGTGCGTCAGGCTCCGGCGAGGCGGGCGGCGGCTTCGGCCACCCGCTCGTCCGGCGCCGTCAACGCGACCCGGACGTAGCGCGGCGCCCCGTAGAAGGCACCAGGTGCGACGAGGATGCCGAGCGACGCGAGATCGCCGACGGTCGACCAGCTGTCCTGGTCGCCCGACTCGGGGCGGACCCACAGGTAGAGCCCCGCGTGCGACCCGTCGATGGCGTACCCCGCCTGCTCGAACGCCGCACGCAACAGGTTCCTGCGACGCCGGTACCGCTCCCGCTGCTGCGTCACGTGCTCGTCGTCGGCCAGCGCCACGGCCGTCGCGGCCTGGACCGGCCCGGGAACGATCATCCCCGCATGCTTGCGCACCTCCAGCAGCTCCCCGACGAGCACCGGGTCCCCCGCGACGAACGCCGCACGGTAGCCGGCGAGGTTGGACTGCTTCGACAGCGAGTACACCGCGAGCAGCCCGGTCAGGTCGCCGCCGGTCACCCGCGGGTCGAGCAGGCTCGGCACGCCGTGGGACACCCACGGCTCGTCCCAGGCCAGCTCCGCGTAGCACTCGTCGGACGCCACGACGACCGGCCGCCCGTCGCGTGCCGCGGCGGCGCGGGCCGCGTCCACGATCCGCGCCAGCTCGTCGGCCGCCAGCACCTCGCCGGTCGGGTTGCCCGGCGAGTTGAGCCAGACCAGCCGGACGTCGCCCGGTCCGTCCGCGAGACGCCGCGCGGGTCGTCGGTCGACTCGGGCGTCGCGCCGGCCAGCCGCGCGCCGACGTCGTAGGTCGGGTAGGCGGCCGACGGGTGCAGCACCACGTCCCCTGCGCCGAGCCCGAGCAGCGACGGCAGGAACGCGACCAGCTCCTTGGAGCCGACGGTGGGCAGCACGGCCGCGGGGTCGAGCCCACGCACACCGCGCCGTCGGGCGAACCAGTCGACGACGGCCTGCCGCAGCTCGGGCGTGCCGTGGGTCGTCGGGTAGCCCGGCGAGTCCGCGGCCCCCGCGAGCGCCGCACGGACGAGCTCCGGCGTCGGGTCGACGGGCGTGCCCACCGACAGGTCGACGATCCCTCCGGGGTACGCGCGAGCGCGCTCCTTGAACGGGCCCAGCGTGTCCCAGGGAAAGTCCGGCAGCGAGCCGGTCAGCAGGCCCATCGAGCAGGCGTCACTCGCCGTGGACGCGCAACGGCAGGGTCGCGATGATGGGGTGGTCCTTGTTGATCTCGCCCATCTTCGCGGCACCACCGGGCGAGCCGATGTCGTCGAAGAACTCGACGTTCGCCTTGTAGTACTCGGTCCACTGCTCCGGGACGTCGTCCTCGTAGTAGATGGCCTCGACCGGGCAGACGGGCTCGCACGCGCCGCAGTCGACGCACTCGTCGGGGTGGATGTACAGCGACCGCTTGCCCTCGTAGATGCAGTCCACGGGACATTCTTCGATGCACGCCTTGTCCTTGACATCAACGCAAGGTTCGGCGATCACATACGTCACGGTCGGTCCTCCACAGTAGCCGGGGGTCGCTCCTAGTATCGCTCACATGCGCAGCACCGTGACCGCCTGTCCACAGAACGCGCCGTGACCGAGCCCACGTGGCGCAGCTGGGCGCCGGGTGTCCGCGTCGTGGTCCGGCGGCTCCGCGACGATCTTCCGGCGACCCCCGCTGCCGACGAGCCGCGGCACACCGACGTCCTCGGCGAGGTGCTCGCGGTCGACGACGACGGCGTGCTGGTCCGCACCCGCACCGCCGACGTCCGGGTCCCGGCGCACGACATCGTGCTGACCAAGCTGGTGCCGCCGCCACCCGCACCGCGGCCCCGCCGGTCGATCGACTAGGGCGCCGCCGGCGCCGGGCCGCAGATGATCTTGTTCTGCGGCTTGTAGCGCCACGAGTTCGACTCGGTCTTGACCAGTGCACCGGCCAGGGACGTCTTGCGCGTCACCGTGACCGAGAAGCCCGGGTTGCCCGCCGAGGACGCCTCGCAGGTGGGCGACTGGGAGTACACGGTCGTCGGCTGGACGACCCCCGAGCGCGGGCTGGTGATCGACTCCACCGTCCAGTACTTGGTGCCCCACACGCGGACGTACACCCGGTTGTTCGCCACCCACGCCTGGACGAGCGCCCCGTAAGGCGTGTTGTTCTTCCAGCGCATGTCGAGCGTGCCCGTGAAGATCGTCGCCTCGCGGCCCTCGGGGTAGCGCGCGAACCACTCGCTGTGCGGCTTGTGCTCGATGTCCTCGAAGCCCGCCAGGAATCCCGCGTTGTAGCTGGTCGTGGAGACCTGGCTCAGGCCGCCGCCCCACGCGTCGGTGTGCTCGCCGCTGACGATCGCCCCCGCCTCGACGAAGCCGTGTGCCGCGTCGATCGGGCCGAGCGCCTCGGTCAGGCTGAACGTCTCGCCCGGCTTGATCAGCGTGCCGTTGATCTTGCTCGCGCCGTTGGTGATGTTGATCGTGCGTCGCGGCTCGCTCGTCAGCGGGGTGTCGAACTCCGAGACGATCTCCTTGACGCCCAGCGCCTCCAGCGCGGCGGTCGACTGCGCCGGGTCCGCCTCGACCAGCTCGACGGTGGCGGTGCGGTCGTCCGAGACCGCCGCGGCGGACACCGCGGTTGCGACCGCCGCGGGGTCGAGCGAGGTGCCGGGGGTGCCCGGCACGATGACGGGGGCGTCGTTCTGGAACTCGAAGTGCGCGTCGGCCGACGCCGTGAGCAGGCCAGGCAGCTGCGCCAGGATCGCGGCGGTCAGGCCGTTGCCGTCCATCTGCAGGACCAGGTCGCCGTCCGTCGGCACGAAGGACGCGTTCGCGGCCAGCGTCGCCGCGTCGAGCAGGGCGACCTGCCCGGACACGAGGACCGAGACCGGAGCCGAGGTCACCTTGGTCGCCTCGACGAGCGCCGCGTCCGTCTTCTCCTGCGTGATCGTCGGCGGGACGGTCGTGCTCGGCAGCTTCAGCGGTCGGGGCGCGACGAGCCAGTCGCGCGTGATCACCGCCGCCGACGCCACCGGGTCCAGCGTGCGACCGTCGACGGCGTCCGTCGACTGCGCCGTCGAGTCGACGTAGACGATCGTGCCGTCGACCGGCAACACCTGCAGAGCCGTCGACAGGCCGTTGATCGTCGCCCTCAGCGCCTTGGTGTCGACGGCCGTCACGGGCTGCTGCGCACCGACGCCGATGATGTGGTCCCAGAGGTTCTGCGGGTTCGCCAGGTCGACACCGGTCAGCCGGTCGACCGTGGCCTGCGCATCGAACGTCAGGCCCGCCGTCGTCGGGTCGAGCGTCGCCTGCTCGTCCTGCGACACCACCGGGATCGGCTCGGTCGTCGCGCTCGCGAGCTGCGTGTCGAGCTCGGTCACCGCGGCCGCCGACTTCATGCCGCCGATGTCCACGCCCGCGACGCTCGCGCCTCGCGGCACCGTGTCGGCCACCGCGTACGAAGCGACCACGTACGCCGCGCACAGCAGCAGCACGACGCCCAGCACGATCAGCAGCACCCGCGGCCAGCGGCGGCGGCGGTTCTCCGGCTCGAACACGTCGAACGGGGAGGGGTTCCGATCGCTCGTGGGCACCGGACCTGAACCGATCGTGCCCGTCGCGACGGCGCCGGCGGCCGTGACCGGCGCGAACGCAGTCGTCGGTGCGGCAGCGGGCGACGTCGGGACCGGAGGCAGCACGGTCGTTGGCGCGGCCGCAGGCGATGTCGGGACCGGAGGCAGCACGGTCGTCGGCGCTGGGTCGGCGACCGGCGGCGCGACGGGGCCCGACGGGGCGACCGGCGCGCTCGGCGTCGTCGTGGTGGGAGCTGCGGCGACAGGGCTCGCGGCGGTGGCGGCTGCGGCGACCGGCGGCAGCACCTCGGTCGCGTCTCCGGTCTGGGACTCGACCTCCGGCGTGACCTCGGGCTCCCGCGTGACCGCTGGCTCGAGTCCGGCACGACCTCGGACTGGGCCGTGGACGTCGGCTCTGCCTCCGTCGCGACGTCTGCCTCAGGCGTGAGGTCGGGCTCGGGCTCGGGCTCGACGGCCGTCGCAGGCTCGGGCTCGACCGGCTCGGGTCGCGACCGCTCCGGCTCAGCGCTCCGGCTCGGCTCGACGACCGGCTCCGGCTCAGGCTCGACGGCTCGGGCTCCGGCTCCGGCTCGACGACCGGCTCCGGCTCCGGCTCGACGACCGGCTCCGGCTCCGGCTCGACGACCGGCTCCGGCTCGGCCGCAACCTCCGCCTCGGCGACTGGGCTCGCCGTCGGACGCGGGGTCGACCTCCACCTCGCGCTCGGGTGCCGGCGTCGCGTCGGACGGTGCTGCGACGGCCGCGTCGTCGGCGCCGTCTGGCTCGGGGTCCGACTCATCAGTGTCGGACTCGTCCGCGGGCGCCGACGGAGCGCCGCCCCAGACGGGCCAGACCGGATCGCCAGCCGTGCCGACGGCAGGCGTCGCCTCGCCCTCGTCGGGCTCTCCAGGCTGGTTCCGCCCCGTGCCGTTGCTCATCCTGCTCCCCCGTAGACCCGGCGCACACGACGCGCCCGCGCGAGTCTACGGGGCGTCTAGCGCCCGACCGACGACCCGACCGCGGGTCGGAGACGATTCACAGCCGAGCGCACGCCTTCGGGCAGCCACCTCGGAACCGTCCACGGCCGAGGTCAGCGGACCGACCGCACCCGTCCGCGCAGATGGACCAGTCCCCCAGCTCCGGCATGCCCCTGCTCGGCGGCGAGCACGTCACCGACGACGATGTCGTGGTCACCGGCCCGATGGATCGCCGACGTGCGGCAGTCGAACCACGCCGCGGCGTCGTCCACCCAGATCCCGCCGGACAACGGCGCAGGGCGATGGGGCACGCGGGCGAGCTGGTCGAACGCGGGGCGGCCCGGGGATGCGAGCCAGTCGGCGGTGTGCGCCTGGTCGTCGCTGAGGACCGACACGGCCCACGCGTCGACGTCGTCCAGGGCGTCGCGGAATCGGGCATCGACGTGCACGCAGAACAGGAGCATCGGCGGCTCCAGGGACACGGACGCGACGGCGCTGGCCGTCATCGCGTGGACGGTGTCGCGCCAGCGCAGGGTGATCACGGCGACGCCGGCAGGGAGGCGCCCGACGGCGGACCGAAAGTCGTCGGCGGAGACGCTCACCGAGGGAGGTCCGGCTCCCCGGCGACGTCCGTCGTCGGGGCGGTGTGCACGGGCTCCGGCCGCGGCCGCGGGACGTCGGCGAACCACGCCCGCGGCAGCAGCATGCCCACGATCGCGACCACGATCGACCCGAACAGCCACACGAGCCCGATCTTCTGCCCGGACGGGAGCAGGACGTCGCCACCCGGTCCCTTCTGGGCCAGGACCAGAACCGTGCCGGCGAGGCCCAGGAGGTAGCCGATCCAGGCGACCAGTCCGCCGAACGCGCGCGCGGTGACCGCCGCGGCAAGCACGAGGAGCAGGCACAGGACCAGACCCCAGGGCCGGATGCTGCGGTGCATGACCGTCCCCATCACACCGACGACGACCCCGAGGACGAGGGTCAGGACGGCCTTGCCGAGTGCGATCCAGGAAAAGTGCACGTCGTCAGGCTAGCTGGCGCGCGCCGGTGGGCCACGCGACGTCACCGAGCGCCCCGCCGAGCACCTGGTAGGACTCGACCGGCAGGATCGGCGCCAGCAGTCCGTTGCTCAGCGCGTACGAGCCGACCAACGCCGCATCGTCGTCGATCGGTCGCACGGCCTGCACCTGGGTCGCGTGCGCACCCAGCGCGGCGAGCAGCTCGACCCGCACCGGCAGCACGTCGACCTCGAGCTCGACGTCGCCGTCCGGGACGGCCACCGACGGCAACGGGCCGTCGACGTCGGGCGCCCGGAGCTCGTCGTCGACCTGGGTCAGCGCGGCGTACGCACGACGCAGCGCGCCTGAGCCCTGGACCGCGACGAGCAGGAGCGGCGGCGGGTCGACGAGCTCGACCGCCCGACGGGTGACCTCGTGGGCGCGGACGTGGTCGGGGTGCCCGTACCCGCCGCCCGGTTCGTACGTCACGACGACGGCCGCGGACCGCGAGCGCAGCACCTGGGCGAGCCGCTGGGCGGCGTCCTCGAGGTCCACGCCGACGAACGCGCGCGGCGGGACCTCGTCGGCGGACCCCGCCTGGTGCGTGCCCACCCAGGCCATCCCGGAGTCCTCGAACACGCCCGTGACGTCGCCCGGGATCTCGTCGAGCCACACGTGGTCGTCGACGCCGAGGGCGGCGAGCGCGCGGGCGAGCTCGCCCGACCGGTGCGCCGCGAGAGCCGGACCGTCGCCCTCCAGGTGCGCGAGGGCGGGTCCGATGACCTCGCCGCGCTCGCCGCGCGTGCAGGTGACCACGGTCGTCGACCCACCGGCGCGGGCCCAGGTGGCCAGCAGCGCGCCGGTGGTCAGCGACTCGTCGTCAGGGTGCGCATGGACCGCGACGAGGCTGTCCATGGACAGACGTCAGGCGCGCTTGGCGCGGGCCGTGATGCGCGCCCGCTCGGACTGGTCGAGCACCACCTTGCGGATGCGCACGATGTCCGGCGTCACCTCGACGCACTCGTCCTCGCGGGCGAACTCGAGGGACTCCTCCAGCGTGAGCTTGCGCGGCGGGATGATGTTCTCGAAGTTGTCCGCCGCCGCGGAGCGCATGTTGGTGAGCTTCTTCTCCTTGGTGATGTTCACGTCCATGTCCTCGTTGCGCGAGTTCTCGCCGACGATCTGGCCCTCGTAGACCTCCTGCGTGGCCTCGACGAAGAACGAGCCACGGTCCTGCAGGTTGATCATGGCGAACGGCGTGACCGGGCCGGAGCGGTCGGCGACGAGCGAGCCGTTGATCCGGGTCTCGATCGGGCCGGCCCAAGGCTCGTAGTCCTCGGCGATGGAGGACGCGATGCCCGTGCCGCGGGTGTCGGTGAGGAACCGCGTGCGGAAGCCGATGAGGCCGCGCGCGGGGACCAGGAACTCCATGCGGACCCAGCCGGTGCCGTGGTTCGACATGGTCTCCATGCGGCCCTTGCGCTGCGCGAGGAGCTGCGTCACGGCACCGAGGTACTCCTCGGGGACGTCGATGGTCATCCGCTCGACGGGCTCGTGCACCTTGCCGTCGACCTTCTTGGTGACCACCTGCGGCTTGCCGACGGTCAGCTCGAAGCCCTCGCGCCGCATCTGCTCGACCAGGATGGCCAGCGCGAGCTCACCACGGCCCTGGACCTCCCAGGCGTCCGGGCGCTCGGTGGGCAGGACGCGGAGCGAGACGTTGCCGACGAGCTCCTTGTCGAGGCGGTCCTTGACCTGGCGGGCGGTGACCTTGCGGCCCTTGCCCCCACGACCGGCCAGCGGGGACGTGTTGATCCCGATGGTCATGGAGATCGCCGGGTCGTCGACCGTGATGAGCGGCAGCGGGCGCGGGTCGTCCGGGTCGGTCAGCGTCTCGCCGATGGTGATGTCCTCGATGCCGGCGACGGCGACGATGTCGCCGGGGCCGGCGGAGTCGGTGCTGACGCGCTCGAGCGCCTTGGTCTCCAGCAGCTCGGTGATCTTGACGTTCTGCAGGGTGCCGTCGGCCTTCGCCCAGGCGACGGTCTGACCCTTGCGGATCGTGCCGTTGAACACGCGCAGCAGCGCGAGGCGGCCGAGGAACGGCGACGCGTCGAGGTTGGTGACGTGCGCCTGCAGCGGCGCGCCCTCGGTGTAGGTGGGCGCGGGGATGCGCTCGAGGATGGTCTTGAACAGCGGCTCGAGATCCGCGGAGTCCGGCAGGCCGCCGTCCTCGGGCTGGTTCAGCGAGGCGCGGCCGGCCTTGGCGGCCGCGAACACGACGGGCACGTCCAGGATCGCGTCGAGGTCCAGGTCCGGGACGTCCTCGTGCAGGTCCGAGGCCAGGCCGAGCAGCAGGTCGGTGGCCTCGTGCACGACGTCGGTGATGCGCGCGTCGGGACGGTCCGTCTTGTTCACGACGAGGATCACGGGCAGCTTGGCGACGAGCGCCTTGCGCAGCACGAACCGGGTCTGCGGCAGCGGGCCCTCGGACGCGTCGACGAGCAGGACCACACCGTCGACCATGGACAGGCCGCGCTCGACCTCGCCACCGAAGTCGGCGTGGCCCGGGGTGTCGATGACGTTGATGGTGACGCCGTCGGGCTGACCGATCTCCGCCGCCGCGGGACCCGTGTACCGGATCGCGGTGTTCTTGGCGAGGATCGTGATGCCCTTCTCGCGCTCCAGGTCGCCGGAGTCCATCGCTCGCTCGTCCACGTGCGCGTGGGACCCGAACGAGCCGGACTGCCAGAGCATGGCGTCGACGAGTGTGGTCTTGCCGTGGTCGACGTGCGCGACGATGGCGACGTTGCGCAGGTCAGCGCGCACGCTCGTGCCAGCCGGCGCAGACGTGGGCTCAGACATGGGAGTACTCATCTCAGAAGGTGGGGAGCGCGCCGAGTTCATCGGCTGCGCCGGTCGATCTTACCCGTCCGTACGCCTCGAACGGGGGCAGAGGTGACCAGACCCACTTACCCGCGGGCCCAGCCCCACCACGACGTCAGATCCGCGCGGCCGAGCGCGAGCGGCGCGATGTCGGGCAGCGCGGACCCGTCGGGCAGCGCCCGCTGCGCGACGACGACCGGTTGCCGGACGATCGACACGACCGCGCCGCCCGTCACCAGGCTCGCCGCGACCGGGGTCAGCACAGCGCGAGCGGCCGCCGGGTCCAGGGTCGCCGCGAGTGCGTTCGACGGCCGCGTCGGTGGCGGGGTCGGTCCAGCCCGTGAGGTTCGCGATGCCGGACGTCTGCCACCGGGTCTGCACCGCGGAGGCGGGCAGGTCAGACTGCGGCACCGGCACGAGCGCGACGTCCCACGCCTGCGGTGCGCCGCTGCAGGTCCGCCGCCCACGCCTCGACCGGCGTGTACGGCTCGACCTCGAAGCCCGCCTCGGCGGCCGACGCGGTGATCTGGTCGAGCATGGCCGTCCGCTGCGGGTCGGCCGGTGTTGGTGAGCACCCGGACCACGACCGGATCGGCCACCTTCGCGGTCGCGAGCGACGGACGTGGCCCCGTCGACGTCTGCGGCCCCGTTCGGCGCCGCGGCTCCTCCGGCGTCGGGACCGACCTGAGGCAGGACGCCCGACGCGACCGTCGGCGTCCGGCCACAGCGGCGCCACGATCTTCTCGACGATCTGGTCGCGCGGGACGGTCAGCAGGAACGCCGTGCGGACGGCGGTCGCGGTCGCCGCGTCGCCCGCGTACGTGGCGGGATCGAACGCTCCGCCGCCGGCCACCTGCAGCTGGAGCTGGAGGGTGCTGTCGCCGCCGGTGCGGACGGTCGCGCCCTCGACCTTGTCCAGCGCGGTCAGCACGTCCGCGGTGTCGGCGGGGGCGATCACGTCGAGCGTCCCGGCGTCGAGCCCGTCGACCTCGTCCAGGGGGCTCAGGTCGCTGCGCAGCACGATCGTGTCGTACGTGGCGGGCCGGTCGCCCGTGTACTCCTTGTTGCGCACCAGCTCGACGCGCTCGTCCGGCACGATCTTGTCGATCACGTACGGGCCGTCGCTCACCGCGAGGTCGATGTGCTGGGCGAGGGCGTCGGCGTCGAACTGCGTGCGCCACGTCGAGGAGATCGAGCTCAGCGCCTTCTTGTCCTCGCCGGTGATCGCGGCCGTCACGGCGGTCGCGGCCGCGGCCGGGTCCTCGACGCCGAGCGCCGTCTGGCCGACGACGTGCGCGGGCACGCCGACGTCCAGTGCGACCTGCCAGTCGGCGACCGGCGCGGCGTAGGTGACGGTGACCGTCGCCCCGTCGACCACGGGCTCCTGCTCGACATGGACGAGCGCGGGAGAGGCGGCGGCGAACGCCACCCCTGCCGAGAGGGCGTCCTCGTTGGTCACTCCCCCGGACGAGTCGAGCTTCGGGGTGACGTCGTCGAGCTGGCCGCTGCGCGCCGCCCACTCGAGGATGAGGTCGTCGGGCGTGACCGGCACGCCGTCGGACCAGGTGGCGTTCTTGGCGATCGTGTACTTCACCGTCAGGGGCGAGTCGGAGACCTTCTCGATGGTCCCGAACGAGGGGTCCGGCACCGCGGCGCCGTCCTCGTCGAGGCTCACGAAACCCGACTGCGCGAGCCCGCGGACCAGGGTGCTGCCCGGGGCGCGGCCCTGCGCGGTCCCGCCGTTCAACGACGTGAACGGGGAGCCCACCGCCACGACGACGGTGCCGGTCCGGTCCTGCTGAGGTGCCGGCTCCGTGCAACCGGCGAGCAGCACCAACCCAGCCACCGCCGCGACCGTCAGACGTGACCCTCTGTGCACCGCTTGCCTCCCGCAACGCTCTGGGCAGGCAACGACCGCCGCCCACGGAGGTATCGGTCGCCGTCCGCCGAACCTCAACCATGCCGTACGAACCGGTGGACACCCGTAAGAAGCGCACACAAGTCCGCGCGTCGGTCGAGCGGGCAGCCGTCAGAACCCGCGTCCCGTCGTGTGGCCGCCCTCTTGGTCGACCACGTCGTTGGCGTCGAGGTTCGCGTACTCCGAGGCGTCCTTGAGCTTGTTCGCCCGCTCGATCTCGTCGCGCTCGATCTCGTCGCGCTGAGCATCGAGGAGGGCGTCGCGCGTCAGGCGGCGTTCCTGCTGGGCCACCGGGTCCGGCACGGGCACGGCCGCGAGCAGGCGCTGCGTGTAGGCCGCCTGCGGGTGGTTGACCACCTGTGCCGTCTCGCCGAGCTCCACGAGCTTGCCGTCGTGCATGACCGCGATCCGGTCCGAGAGCATCTCGACGACCGCCAGGTCGTGGCTGATGAACAGGCACGCGAACCCGTGCTCGCGCTGCAGCTCCTGGAACAGCTCCAGCACCGTGGCCTGCACGGAGACGTCCAGGGCGGACGTCGGCTCGTCGGCGACCAGCAGCTGCGGCTCGAGCGCGAGCGAGCGGGCGATCCCGACGCGCTGGCGCTGTCCGCCCGAGAGCTCGTGCGGGTAGCGGTTGCGCATCGCGCGCGGCAGCTGCACCTGGTCGAGCAACGTCTCGACCGCCGTCGACATCTCGGCACCCTTGAGACCGCGGTGGAGCAGCAGCGGCTCGCCGATCGACTCACCGATCGGCAGGCGCGGGTTGAGCGACGAACCCGGGTCCTGGAAGACGATGCCGACCTTGCTGCGCAGCGGCTTGAGGTCCTTGAGGCTCGCGCCGACCATGTTCTGGCCGACGATCCGCAGCTCGCCCGAGGTCACCGGCAGGAGCCCGACGACGGCTCGACCGATCGTCGTCTTGCCCGATCCCGACTCGCCCACGAGGCCGACGACCTCGCCGCGCTTCAGGGACAGGCTGACGCCGTCGACGGCCCGGAACGCCGGCTGACGACGACGGCCCGGGTACTCGATGACCAGGTCCTTGGCCTGGAGGACCACGTCCGCGTCCGACTCGGCCGAGTCGGTCGGCACCGCTACGTCCGCCGGTGCCGGTCGGCCGGTCCTGGGTCGTCGTGTCCGAGGTCTCGGCGGCGAGCGCGTCGGCGCTGCGTCCGAGGTGCGGCACCGCCTGGAGGAGCTTGATCGTGTACGGGTGCGTGGGCGCCGTGAAGATGTCGATCGACGACCCTTCCTCGACGACCCGACCGTCCTTCATCACGATGATCTTGTCGGCGAGATCGGCGACGACGCCCATGTCGTGGGTGATGAGCACGATGCCGGAGTCGATGCGGGAGCGCAGGTCACGCATGAGCTTGAGGATCTCGGCCTGGACGGTGACGTCGAGGGCTGTGGTCGGCTCGTCGGCGATCAGCAGCTTCGGGTCGCACGCCAGTGCCTGGGCGATCATCGCGCGCTGCCGCTGCCCACCGGAGAGCTGGTGGGGGTAGGCGTCGATGCGCCGGTCCGGGTCCGGGATCTCGACCAGGCGGAGGAGCTCGAGCGCGCGCGCCCGGGCCTCCTTGGGGCCCATGTCGAAGTGCGTGCGGATCGTCTCGACGATCTGGAAACCGACCGTGTACACCGGGTTCAGGGCCGTCATCGGCTCCTGGAAGATGACCGCGATCTCCTTGCCGCGCACGCGCTGGAGCTTCTGCGCGGACATGCCGATGAGCTCGCGGTCGCCCAGCTTGGCGCTGCCGTTGGCGCGGCCGTTGGGCGGCAGCAGGCCGAGCAGCGACATCGAGGACTGCGTCTTGCCCGAGCCGGACTCGCCGACGATGGCCAGCACCTCGCCGGGGAAGACGTCGTAGTTCATGCCCATCGCGGCGGGGTACCACTGCCCGTCGACGTAGAAGTCGACGCCGAGGTCACGCACGGTGAGCACAGGCGTCTGCGCAGGCGATGCCGCCGGGACGACGGCGTCGGAGATGTCGATAGCCACGCTGGTTCCTTACTGGCCGAGGACGAGGTGCGCGCGGGACGGGGTCACCGTCGTCGAGCACCGGTCTGGGAGCATGGACGGATGGGTGCCACGCAGGAGTTCAGTTCGACGTACGGCCGCTGGCTGACAGGTGTTGCGGCGCTCGTTGCGGTGATCGCCCTGGTCAGCGTGTTCCTTGCGGACGGCGTGAGCGAGAGTCTGCGGCTGGTGCCGCTGATGGCGCTGGTCGTCCTGCTGGTGTGGGCGCTGTTCTGGCGACCCGAGGTCGAGGTCTCGGACGGCGAGATCGTGGTGTGCAACGTGCTCGCCACCGTGCGTGTGCCGTGGCCCACCTACCGCGGCGTGACCGTGAAGTACTCGCTCGTCGTGCACACGACCGGTTCCGACGTGACCGCCTGGGCGGCACCTCGGTCCAGCGTCACCGCGCAGCGCATGCGCCGACGCCGCCCGGAGGCCGGTCCGCTCGGCCCCGGCCGCCACAACGGCAACGGAGAGCGCGTTGCCGACGCGATCGTCGAGCGGCAGACGGCGCTGAAGGACGCCGGCTTCCTCAAGGACGCCGAGGCGGCCGTCGCGGCGGGCATCGCCCCGCAACGCCGCTGGCACGCAGTGACGATCGCCGCGGTGCTCGTGCTCACCGTGGCGTCCGCCTTCCTGCTCTGAGCACATGGTCATCCGCCGTACATCCCCGCGTTTCCGCCCTGCACCTGCGGCGGGAGCGTCGTCGTGATCGTCAGTCCGGTCGACGGGTCCATGCGGCGGGCCTTGGCCATCTTGCGCTCGGAGGGGATGCGCTTCTGGCGCGGGTCGAACGCGTCCCGCAGACCGTCGCCGATGAAGTTGATCGCCAGCGCGATGATCACGATGAACAGTCCCGGCCACCAGAACAGCCACGGCCGCGTCGCGAACGCCTCCTGGTACTGGCTGATCAGCAGTCCGAGCGACGTGGCCGGCGGCTTGATCCCGACGCCGAGGTAGGACAGCGCGGTCTCCAGCAGGATCGCGGAGCTCATCAGCAGCGTCGTGTTCACGATGATCACGCCGATGGCGTTCGGCAGCATGTGCTTGAACATGATCCGGCTGTTGCTCGCACCGGCCACCCGTGCGGCGTCGACGAACTCGCGCTCACGCAAAGTCAGGAAGTCGCCGCGCACCAGCCGCGCCAGTGTGGTCCACGTGATCAGGCCGAGGAACGCGCCGAAGATGAGCGGGTTGTTGCCCCCGGCCAGCTGGCCGAGCACGGCGCCGATGACGATCACCGGCATCGTGATGATGAGGTCCGTGAAGCGCATCAGCAGGTTGTCGGTCCGGCCGCGGATGAACCCGGCGAGCGCGCCCACGACGATGCCCACGACGGTGGCGACGAATCCCACGGTGGCCGTGATGATCAGCGAGGTCTGGGTGCCCTGCATGACGCGCGCGAACACGTCGCGCCCGATCTCGTCCTGGCCGAAGGGGTGCCGGCCCCAGTGGAACCAGGCGCCGGCGTCGCCACCGAGCCAGAACGGCAGCTGGATGGTGGGGTGGCCGCCGTTGAGGATCACCTTGTTGGGCACGTTGGGGCGGAAGATCCACCAGCCGTCCCAGCCGAAGACGCCGACGGAGGTGAATGCCAGGACTACCACGAACGCCAGGACTACCACCGCGATCATGGCGCCCCTGTGGCGCAGGAACCGGCGTCGGACGATCTGGCTCTGCGAGAGGCCGGCGACCTCGCGCGCCTCGATCGCGTTCTCGGTCGACTCGTCGGGCGCGCTCGGCGGGGTGCCGTGGTCGACGGTGCTCATGCGTTCACCCGGATCCTGGGGTCGAGACCCGCGTAGATGAGGTCGGCGACGATGTTGGCGATGATCGCCAGCGCCGCCACGATCAGCAGGTAGGCCATGACCGGATCGATCTCCGCGTGCGTCAGGGAGCTGAGGAAGAGCGTGCCCATGCCGGGCCGGGCGAACACCTTCTCGGTGATGATGGCGCCACCGATCAAGGTGATGACGTCGATCGGCACCACGGTGGCCAACGGGATCAGCGAGTTACGGAACCCGTGCCGCATGATCACCGTCCGCTCCGGGAGGCCCTTCGATCGAGCGGTGCGGATGTAGTCCTGGCTCATCACCTCGAGCATGCTCGAGCGCGAGTACCGCGTGTACGCCGCGAAGCCGATCAGCAGCAGCGCCAGCGTCGGCAGGAGCAGGTGGGTGAACGAGTCGAGCGCCCGACCCAGAAGTTGCCGCCGAGGTTCGGCGTCGAGCTGCCGATGGTCGGGATCGGACGCCCGCTGATCGCGGGCGCGTTGTAGTACGCCGGCCAGACGCGCATGATCTGGTTCACGAAGATCATCGACGCGATGACGATCGAGGTCATGGCCGCGGTCCGCGCCGAGACGCCGGGGTCAGGACCGCCCCACGCGTACCCGACGCCGATGCCGACGCCGACCGTCAAGATCGCGAGGCCGAGCATCATCAGCCAGGACTCCTGCACCGACTTGAAGAACGTCTCGATCGGCAGGTAGAGCACGAGGCCGATCACGACCGTGGTCAGCGAGGCACCGAGCGCCCGGCGGTTCTTGAGGCCAGCCGACAGGGTGGTGATCCCGAACGCGGTCGCCGCGCCCAGGATCGCCAGCAGCGGCGGGTTGATGCTGGGAGTGGTCCACCAGTCGGTGATCTGCAGGAACGCGAACATCGCGAACGTGGCCGCGAACCCGAGCCCGAAGGTGATGGCCCGACGCCTCATGTCGCCGCCTATCGCCAGGCTCCACAGGATGCCGGCGAGCAGGGCGACTATCCCGATCGCGACCCAGGAGATCACCGGGTCCGCGAGGAAGTCGTTGAAGCCGATGGCGCCCCACTGCTTGAGCAGCACGGCGACCCAGAACGCCGGCAAGGAGTACAGGAGGAACGACACGAAGATGATGAGGTAGTCGAACGAGCTGTACTGGCGCAGCGCGCTCACGATGCCCACGGCGACGCCGAAGAAGATCGCCAGGAACGTCGCAGCGGTGACCAGCTGGATGGTCGACAAGATCGCACCCTGCAGCACGTTGGTCACGGTCTGGCCGCTGACCCAGGCGACACCGAGGTCGCCGTGCAGGACGTTGCCCAGCCACTTGAAGTACCGGATCACGACACCGGTGTTCAGGTCGAGCAAGTTGATGCGCTCGGCGATGAGCGCTGCCTTGTTCGGGGAGGTTGACTGCCGCAGGTCGTAGAACGGGTCCATCGACGCGCTGACCAGGAGATACATCGCAAACGTCGCAACGAAGAGCGTCGCGAGTCCAGCCAGTATCCGTCGCCACAGGAACGAGAACATGAAGTTTGGTACCTCACGGTTGAGGACGTTACGCACCAGCCGCCAAAGTCTACGCGGCTGTGGTCGCGAGGGGCGCGCGAACGCACTGGTGGGGAGACGTGCGAGGGGACCGCGTGACGCGTCGGGCGCTCTGGGTCCGAGGAACAGGCTTCGTCGCCCAGCTGCAGAGCCTCTGACGCGGTTTCACGCAGCTGAGGCGGCTCGCCTCACGGACCGGGATGCATCTCGGATGCGCGCAGGTCGTGGACGAGCGGTCGAGCACACACGGTGAGGGCGGCGGGACCAGATGGTCCCCCCGCCCTCACGCGGTGTTCAGGTCAGAACTTCAGGTCAGAACGCTGTTCCGGCCTTGGGTGGTGACGAGGTCAGCTGGAGGCCCCGTCGGACGGCGCGGCGGTCGCCTTGCCGGTGGACTTCCAGTCCCAGAACCCGTAGAAGATCGTCGGGTTGATGGAGATCGGCGCCGGACCCGAGAGCTTGTCCTTGTTCCAGGCGTGGATGCCGGGGAACTGGAAGATCGTGGTCCCGAACGCGTCGGCCCAGAGCTGCTTCTCGACGTCCAGCTGCAGCTTGTACTGCTCGTCCGGGTCGACCGAGGTGGCCAGCTTGTCGAAGGCCGCGTCAACATCGGCGTTGCTGTAGCCGCCGTAGTTGTTGATGCCACCGGTGCGGAAGTTGGCGTCCGACTCCGTCACAGCGGTGGACTTGGACTGCCAGCCGAACAGCGAGGCGTCGTACTGGTCCTGCTGCGAGGACAGCTTGGTCCCCCACTCGGTGGCCGGCGCCGAAGCGTCGACCATCGTGAACCCGGCCTCCGTGGCGGAGGCGCTGATCAGGGAGAACTCGTTCTGGCGGCGAGGGTTGTCGCCGTTGAACGCGAAGCGGACCGAGACCGGCGTCGTGATTCCGGCGTCCGTCAGGATCTGCTTGGCCTTGGCCGGGTCGGCGTCGAGCGGGTACTTGTCCGAGCCGTTGTTGGCGACCATGTTGTCGTAGTTCGGCGACCCGGGCAGGAGGATCTACGAGTTGCGGACCTCGGCCTTGGGGTTCAGCGGGACGATCAGGTTGTCGACGATCGTCTGGCGCGGGACCGCGGTGAGGAACGCCGTGCGGACCGCGAGGGCCTTGGCGGCGTCGCCACCGTAGGTCGCCGGGTCGAACGGACCACCGTTGTTGAAGACGAGGTCCACGTGCTCGTAGGTGCCCTCGACGGCGTTGTCGATCGTGACGCCGTTGAGCGCCTGGAGCGCGGACAGGACGTCGGCAGAGGCCTGCGGGCCGATGAGGTCGACCTCACCGTTCTGCAGCGCCTGGACCTGGCCCATCGGGTCGTCGATGTAGCGGACGGTGATGGTGTCGGGGCCGCCGGCGTGGCTCGCCCTTGTACTTCGGGTTCCGCGTCAGGGTCAGGTACTGGTTCTCGACGAACTCCGAGATCATGTACGGGCCGTTGGAGACGAGGAGCGACTTGTCGTCCGGGAGCTTGGTGAACTCGGTGCCGCTGTTCCACCACTTGGCGAGAGGCTTGAGCTTCTCGACGTCCTTGTCCTGGATCGCCTTGACCATGGCGTCAGTCGCCTCGGTCGCGTCGTCGATCCCGAGCGCGTGCATCGCGGCGACGTGCGCCGGGACGGTCGCGCCGGTGAAGTTGAGCTCCCAGTCACCGAACGGCTTGTCGTAGACGTAGGTGATCGTCTTGCCGTCGTCGGAGATCTCGGGGGTCTTGGTGACGAAGGCCGCGCCGGGCGTCACGCCGTCGAAGTAGACACCGGTGGTGTAGTCGGTGGTGTCGTTGCCCTCGTCGTCCGTGGTGCCCTCGATCGTGTTGAGCGCACCGGAGGTGCCGGCCCAACCGAGCAGGAGGTCCGCAGCGGTGACGGGGGTGCCGTCCGACCACATCGCGTCATCGGCGATCGTGTACTTGACCGTCAGCGGGTCGTCCGACGTCTTCTCGTACGTCCCGAAGCCCTTGTTCATCTGGAGCTTGAGGTCCGGGTCGTAGTAGTTGAACGTCTCGGTCGTCAGGTAGGTGATGACGGCGTTCTGGGTCGCGTTGCCGTTCACCGAGTCCGTGTTCGTCTCGAACAGCGGGGACTCCCACGCAACGTTGACCGCGGTGTCCTGGTTGATACCGGCGTCGTCGCTGCCGTCGTCGCTGCTACCGCTGCTGCACGCAGCGAGCGCGAGAAGGCTCAGCGAGGCGGCCGCAGCAATCGCGGCCTTCCGTGTGATCTTCAATGTTCCTCCTGAAACGGTGGTGGGTCTGCCGAGTCACGCGGGCGCCGATGGTCACGGCGCACAGGGGTGCAGATCCCTCCGGGGGTTGCCGACACGTTAGTGAAGACGTAACGGACATTTCGGACAGGTGGCCGTAGATCTGTCGATCGTTACGCTATTGATACTGATCGGTACGTCCATGATGTGAGATCGTCACACCGCGGAAACACCACGGTTACCTGTCCGAACCGGACCCGGACGGGCGGGCACCAACGAAAAAACCTGACCTTTCGCAACCGGTCTGGTATGCCCGGCTGTCGCCCTGAGGCACCTCTGTGAGGCCGCTGTGCCAGCCGACATCGATTCGAACCGTACTCCGGCACGTCCTGCACGGCTCGCTGAGCAGGGACAATCGGTGCATGAGCGTCACGTCAGCGGTCCGTCGGCTCGGTCGCACGCGCTGGTTCGCCCGCCTCGGTCGGGCGATGTCCGGGCTCGATCGACGCCTCCAGAAGGCGACCCGCGGACGGTTGAGCGTCCTCGGCAAGCCGACGCTGCCTCAGCTCATCCTCACGACGACCGGCCGCAAGACCGGCGAACCGCGCGAGGCCGTCCTCCTGTACGCGGTCGACGGCGACGGCTGGGTACTCATCGGGTCGAACTGGGGCCAGGAGCACCACCCGGCCTGGTCGGGCAACCTGCTCGCGAACCCGTCGGCGTCCGTCACGATCACGGGCGTGACGACGCCGGTCACCGCCGCCCTCGCGTCCGACGACGAGCGCGCACGACTGCTGCCGGCCCTGCTGACGGTCTGGCCGGCGTACGAGACCTACGCCGCCCGCGCCTCAGCCCGCGAGCTGAGAGTCTTCCGCCTGATCACCCGCCTGAGCGGCGCCGAGAACGTCATGAGACGCGCGATGGACCCGGATGACGCGTCTCATGGCGTTCTCGACGCCGGTTCGCGACAGGGTGGTCGGATGACGCTCGACATCCGGAGCCTGACGCCCTTCGACGAGGCCGCGGCGGCTCGTGCGCACCAGGCACTTCGAGGTGACGGGTTCGAGTTCCTCCTGGGCTGGTCCCCGGGGACGGACTGGGCGAGCTATCTCGACGGGCTCGCCCGCGAACAGGCCGGCACAAGCCTGGCCGAAGGACGCGTCCCCGCCACGCTCCTGGTCGCAGTGGTCGACGACGACATCGTCGGACGCCTCTCTGTGCGACACGAGCTCAACGCGTTCCTGCTGCGGGTCGGCGGCAACATCGGTTACGCAGTAGTGCCCGAGGCGCGCGGGCGGGGATACGCCACGGCCATGCTCCGACACGGGCTCGGAGCTGCTCGCATCCCTGGACGTGAAGCGCGCGCTGGTCACGTGCGACGACGACAACCTCGCCTCCGCGACCGTCATCGAGCGCTGCGGCGGCACTCTCGAGGACATCCGCGACGGCAAGCGTCGCTACTGGCTGCCGACGACATGATGGGGACCGCGAGCGTCGCTAGGTCGCGGTGTTCGTGCGGGTGCGTTGGCGGTAGGCGCGGGACTTCATCACCTCGCCGCACTCGTTCATCGAGCACCATCGGCCCGAACGGTTGCGGGAGCCGTCGTAGTAGATCCACTGGCAGTCGGGGTTCGCGCACGCCTTGAGGCGGGCCCACTCCCCCGACCCCTGCGCGCGGTGGACGTCGGCGAGCAGGACGGCCACGGTCGGATCGGCCGCGATCGGGGCGAGCGTCGACGTGCCGTCCGCGAACGCGACGACCAGCGGGTTGGCGGCGGCGATCGGCGCGAGCTCCGACGCGTCCCCACTGACCAGGTAGGTGCGCAACGCGTCGCGCACGGCGATCAACGCCGCAGGGCCGCCGGCCATCCGCTCGACGCCATGGAACCGGTCGTCGGTGTTCAGCAGTGCGCGCACACGCTCCAGACCGTCAGGGGCGACGCCGGGCTCGGAGCCCAGCGTGACCCACTCGCTCAGCGGATCGGTACGCACGTCCACCTCTCGTCCTCGTCGGCAATGCGCTTGACGCTTCGCGCCGAGCGCCACCATAGTCATCACCAGCGTACAGCGTTTGCTGGTGACGCTCACCCCGTCGAGGAACGAGAAAGAGATGACGACCACCACCACCGAGAAGCCCGGTTGCGACACCTCCGACATGCTCACCATCCACGCCCTGTTCCGCCGGGCGTTCACCGACCTACCCGGACTCGTCCGCGGAGTCCCCGACGGTGACCGGGAACGGATGACGGCCGTGTCGGGCCATGTCCGCGAGCTCGCCGCGGCCCTCCACCACCACCACGAGGGCGAGGACCTGCTGCTCTGGGACACCACTCGAGCAACGGGCGCCCGCGTGCGCGCTGCACGTCGGGCTGATGAAGAGCCAGCACGCGACCACGGCGGCTCAGCTCGAACGCCTCGACGCACTGCTGCCGTCCTGGGAGGCCGACGCCGACGCGACGGCGCGCGATCACGTCGCGGACCTGCTGGACGAGATCCGCACGACCCTCCTGCAGCACCTCGGTCAGGAGGAGACGCAGATCCTGCCGACCGCCTCGACCGTCATGTCGCAGCGGGAGTGGAGCCTGCTGCACGAGCACGGCATGGCGTCGATCCCCAAGGACAAGCTCCTGCTGCAGCTCGGCTGGATCCTGGAGGTCGTCCCCGCAGGACGAGCGCAGCGCGTGGCTGAAGTCGAACCTGCCCGCGCCCGCGCGCCTGCTGTGGAAGACCGTCGGCAGGCGCAAGTTCGCGGCGCACCGCGCGCGCATCTACGGCGAGTAGAGCGCGTCCCGGTACCGTCCGGAGCGTGGAGATCCTGCACCTCACGCACCGGGCTGACTGGGACGCGGCGCTCGCGGACGGCCGCTACGGCTGGTCCACCCGCGGGCGCACCTACGAGGACGTCGGGTTCATCCACGCGTCGTCGCGGGCGCAGCTTCCGGACGTCGCGCAGCTCGTCTTCGCCGACGACCCCGACGAGCTGTGCGTCCTGCTCCTGGAGACCGACACGATCACCGCCGCCGGGACGCGGGTCCTGTACGAGGACGGCGGCAACGGCGAGGTCTACCCGCACGTCTTCGGACCGATCGACCCGTCCTGGGTGGTCGACGTGGTGCCGGCCCACTTCGACCCCGACGGCACGTTCTGGTGGGGTCCGGCGCGCTAGGTGCGCCGGACCCCCACCGGCTACTGGCGGCTCATCGCCACGCGCAGCTTCTCGTCCGGCGTGATGAGGTGGTCGAAGTCGTCGTCGCCCAGGTCGATCTGGACCCACGCGATCTTGCCCGTGAACGTGCTGGTCTTCGGCGTGTAGTCCTCGCTCACGGGCGTCGCGGTGTCGCCACCGAGGTCCGTGGTCTCGTCGCCGGAGAACATCATCGGCACGGTCATGTCGACGCGGCCGTCGCCGATCGCCTCGCCGTCGACGTAGAGCGTGGCGGTACCGCCCTTGGCCAGGCCGCCGCCGTCGTACGCGAACTCCATCCGGACCTGGTGCGTCCCGACCGGTACGGCGGCGCTGCCGACGACGGTGAAGCGCCGCAGGCCGAGCACGTTGTAGCAGTACCGCGGGACCCCGTCGATGAGGTAGAGCGCCCAGCCACCGAACGCGCCACCCTGGGCGATGATCACGCCCTGGCCGCCGCCCTCGGGGATCGTGACCTCGGCGGTCACCGAGTGCGACTTGTTCTTCAGGTTCAGCACGGCGTTCTCGGACAGGCGAGACATCCCCCCGTACAGGAGCTGCGAGGTGCCCTTGACGAGGGTCGGGCGGCCGGCGATGTCGCTGTTGAAGCGTTCGACGCGGCGGTCGTCGAGCGGCAGCACGTTGTACTTCGTCGCCTCGATGAGGAACAGCCGCTGCAGCTGGTGGAGCTTGTCCGGCTGCTCGGCGGCGAGGTCGTGGGACTGGGTCCAGTCGACGTTGGTGTCGTAGAGCTCCCAGTTGTCGTCGTCGAACGCCGGCAGCCCGCTCCCGGTCAGCCACGGGGTGCTGTGCCGCGTCACCGCCGTCCAACCCTTGTGGTAGATCCCGCGGTTGCCGAACATCTCGAAGTACTGCGTCTCGTGATGCTCGGGCGCCTCGGCGTCGTTGAAGCTCGGCAACATGGACGAACCCTCGATCGGCCGCTGCTGGATGCCGTTGACGAAGTCGGGCGCAGGCAGGCCGACTACGTCGAGAACGGTCGCCGCGACGTCGATGACGTGCGAGAACTGGTGGCGGACCTCACCCTTGCCCTCGACGCCCGCCGGCCAGTGCACGACCGTGCCGTTGCGGGTGCCGCCGAAGTGCGAGGCCACCTGCTTCGTCCACTGGTACGGGGTGTCCATCGCGTGGGCCCAGCCGACCGAGTAGTGGTTGTAGCCGTCGGGCGTGCCGAAGTCGTCGACGTGCGCAGCCATGAACTCGGGCGTCTCCATCGCGCCGACGCCGTTCAGGACCAGCAGCTCGTTGAACGTGCCGTTCAGGGTGCCCTCGGCGCTCGCCCCGTTGTCGCCGATGATGTAGTAGACGAGCGTGTCGTCGAGCAGCTCCATCTCCTCGAGGGTGTCTACGACGCGGCCGATGTGGTGGTCCGCGTGGTCGAGGTAGGCGGCGTAGATCTCCATCTGACGCGACAGGATCGGCTTGAGCTCGTCGGGCATGTCCTCCCAGGCGGGGATCTCGTCGGGACGCTCGGTCAGGACCGCGTCGGCCGGGATCACGCCGAGGGCCTTCTGGCGCTCGAACGTCTCGGCGCGCTGCACGTCCCAGCCGGCGTCGAACTTGCCGACGTACTTGTCGCGCCAGTCGTCGGGCACCAGGTGCGGCGCGTGCGTGGCGCCCGGGGCGAAGTACATGAAGAACGGCTTGTCGGGGACGAGCGAGCGCTGCTGCTGGATCCACGAGATGGCGCGGTCGGCGAGGTCCTCGCTCAGGTGGTACCCCTCCTCCGGCGTGCTGGGGGGCTCGATCGGGGTCGTTCCCTCGTAGAGGGCGGGGAAGAAGTTGTTGGTCTCACCGGCGATGAAGCCGTAGAAGTACTCGAACCCGCTGCCGGTCGGCCACCGGTCGAACGGACCGGCCGAGCTGACCTCCCACACCGGCACCTCGTGGCACTTGCCGATCTGCGCCGTGCTGTAGCCGTTCATCCGCAGGGTCTCCGCGAGGGGGGCACAGTCCAGCGGCCGGACCGAGCTGTTGCCGGGCGCCGACGTCGCGATCTCGGTGATGCCGCCCATGCCGACCGTGTGGTGGTTGCGGCCGCTGAGCAGGGCCGCACGCGTCGGGGAGCACAGGGCCGTCGTGTGGAACCGCGTGTACCGCAGGCCGTCGGCGGCGAGCCGGTCCGCGACCGGCGTCTCGCACGGGCCGCCGAACGTGCTCGACGCCCCGAAGCCGCAGTCGTCGATCAGGATGATCAGCACGTTCGGGCTGCCGGCGGGCGGGCGGAGCGGCTGGATCGGCGGGAACGAGGTGTCCGGGTCCTTGGCGTCGTACGTCGTGACCCCCACGTACGGGCGGGGCGGGATCGGGAGGACGGTACGGGGCAAGGGCTGCGACATTGCTGGTTCTCCTCGGGTCGTCTGCCCGGCCGACGTTACGCGGCGACGCGCGGGAAAACTAGCCATCTACCAGCACTTATACCCGAGGCTCGGCGTTCAGTCGGACGGCGCGGGTAGCGGGGTGTGCTGGTGCAGGAGCAGCCGCCAGCCGTCGGCGCGCACGTAGGTAGACGCAAGGATCGCCGTGTACGGCGGCTCGCCGGCCCGCGTGCCGGTGAACGTGTATACGACGGTGACCGTCGAGGGGCTCTCGACGAGACGGGGCTCGCCAAGCTCCACCTCGGTCCATCCCGGCGACGCATCCATCGCGTCGATGCACTCGCCCTTGGTCAGGACGCTTCCCGGGACCACCACGAGGGCGTCGTCGGCGAGGACCGCGCGGTACTCGTCGCCTCGACCGGTCGCCAGGGTCCGCTCGATCTCCATCAAGACAGCCGCCACAGACATCCCTCTACGCAACCACCGGGCGTGGGATCCCGCCAGCGGCGCGGCCCGGTCAACCCCAGCCCGCCAGAGACAACCGGACCAGAGGGACGTCGGGAGCAGGATCGCCCGTCGCCTCGACGATCGTCTCCTGCAGCCAATGCCAGGCGCCCGGGTGCCGGCGCTCGTAGTCGGCCAGGATCTCGGCGCGATCGTCGTCGTCGAGGACTCGAGCGACCGAGGGCACCCGTCGCCGGCGACCGATGCTGACGAAGCAGCGCGGCTCTGCCCGAAGGTTGCGCAACCACGCGGAGCCGTCGCCGAAGCCGGCTGCCACGACGACCTCGTCCCGGCTCGGACGGGCGACCGTCTCGAGAACGACGAACCGGCGTCGCCCCGACGTCCGGCCACGGTGCTCGAGGAGGAGCAGCCTTCCGACGAACAGCGGTCCGAGCCCGATCCGGAACAGACCGATCGGCGCCCGCACGAACCAGCGGGTGGTCAGCAGCCTCGCGCCGAGGTTCATCCGATGCCTTCCTGCGGCAGGCCGTGGCCCGGCCCGGGCCGCGCCGCCGGAGCGGTGCGGCGCGCGACGAACACCCATTCCTTGCCTGGCCGGTCCGGTGCGTCACGCACGTCCATGATGTCGAACCCCGCCGTGCGCAGCGAGTCCTCGATCTCGACCCGGGACCGGAACCGAGCGTGGAGTCCGAGACGATCGCGTCGGGCATGCGACGACGGTACGAACGGGCGGCGAGACGTGCCAGGGAGATCTCAGGGGCCGCCGCGCCAGTGGTCGATCCTGCGGTGGTCGGGGACGAAGCCGTGCTCGACCCCCCAGAGCACCGCCTGCGTCCGGCTCTCCACACCGATCTTCGCGTACGCCGAGCGGATGTAGGACTTCACCGTGTTCGGACTGAGGTAGGTCTGCGCGGCGACCTCGGCGTTGCTGAGCCCCTGGGTGATGAGGGCCAGGATCTCGGACTCCCGGTCGGTGAGGCCTTCCCCGCGCCCCGGCCAGTCCAGTCCGGCGTTCGGGCGGACGCGGCCCGACACCTCGCTCACGACGAACTCGCCGGCGTGCACCGCCTCGAGCGCCGCGACGAGGTCGCGGGCGGGCAGCGCCTTGGACAGGTAGCCGCGCACCCCTTGCTCCCGGGCGCTGGCGATCAGGTCGGGGTGGAAGTTCCACGTGAACACGACGACCTTGCGGGCCGCGGGGTTGCGGACCAGCACCCCGATCTCGTGATGGTCCGACTCGGGCTGCGCGAAGGAGTCGTACAAGACGATGTCGACGACGTCGCTGACCGGCTTGTTCGTGTCGATCTCGGCCACCACGACGCGGTCGCGGTACTGGTCGATGATCTTGGCGACACCGAGCAGCACCACGTCGTAGTCGTCGACGAGCGCAACCGTGATCGGGCTACTAGGGTCCTTCATGGCTCGACCATAAACCCCCTTAGGGGTGTACTACCTCAGCCCTAGGGGTGGTTTGGTCGGAGCAAGACATTCCTCCCCTCGAAAGGTTTCATCATGCTGGGACTCATCATCACGATCATCGTCGTCGGACTCATCGCCGGGCTGCTCGCGCGGCTCATCGTCCCCGGCAAGCAGGACATGTCGATCGCCATGACGATCGTCATCGGGATCATCGGCTCGTTCGTCGGCGGGTTCCTCGGCTACCTGCTGTTCCACAAGGACGCGGCCGATGGCTTCCTGCAGCCGGCCGGCATCATCGGGTCGATCATCGGCGCGATCATCGTGCTGCTGATCTGGGTCCGCGTCGGCGGCCGCCGCTCCGTCACCCGCTGACCTCACCGCGATCGACCCCGGTCTCATGGACCGGGGTCGATCGCGTCTCCGGGTCGCGCCGGTCGGGTTGCCGCTGGCGGTACGCCGGACACGTTCGAGCGGCGACCCCGGGCGAGTGCGGCGGCCGCTACGAGCTGTACGAGTGGACGGTCACCCGGCCGCCCCGTGGGCGACGGCTGCCCGCGCGGTCGCCTCGTGCAGCGAGACCTCCGCGTCGTGGGTGTGCGGCGCGAGATCGAAGACCACGGTGCGCACCGTGCCCGTGAACGCGTACGGGGCGCGGTCCTCGTAGTCGAGGTCGACGACGCCGCCGTTGTCACGCGAGATGTCCATGCCGGCGTAGGTGGTGAACAGCATCGCGATGGTGTGGGGCATCTCGCCCTCGCCGATCTGTTTGCCGTCGGCCCACAGGGTGACGTGTCCGCCGGTGCCGGGCGTGGACTCATCTGCCTCGAACATCATCGTGAGGGTGACGTCACCGGTGGGGATCGGCTCTGTCGAGGTCTGGCGGTAGGTGTCGATTCCGAGGAACTGGTAGGTGTGGTTGAGCATGCCGTTCTCGTCGACCCAGAGGGCGAACCCGCCGATGAAGTCGGCGAATGCCACCAGGACGCCTTCGGCGCCACCGTCGGGAACGTGCACGTCGGCCTCGATGGCGTAGGACCGGCCGTAGATGCGCGGGATCATTGTCGTCTGGATGTTCTGCACGTCACCGGCGAAGGTGAACCGGGTCTGGGTCGGCATCGGCGGCAGGATTCCGAAGAACGCCGCGAACCCGCCGAGCAGGGGTAGGACGCGGTGGCGCTCGGCCTCGGCCCAGAAGAGCTCGACCAGCTCGGCGACCTTGTCGGGGTGGTCAGCGGCGACGTCGTGGGCCTGTGAGAAGTCGTCGGGGAGGTAGTAGAGCTCCCAGACGTCGTCGTCCGGCTTCCACCCGCTGCCGGGTCCAAATCGGGCGAGCGTCTCCGGGGAGAAGTCCCAGGGCAGCTTGTCGAGCTTGGTGCTCGCCCACCAGCCGTCCTTGTAGATGGCACGGCTCCCGTACATCTCGAAGTACTGCACGGTGTGCCGCTCCTCGGCCGCCGGGGAGTCGAAGGTGTAGGCGAAGCTCGTGCCGTCCATCGGCTCCTGGTCGACACCGTCGACCACCGTGGGTTCGGGCAGGCCGACCGCCTCGAGGACCGTGGGCACGATGTCGATGCAGTGGGTGAACTGCGTGCGGAGGTCACCGCTGGCGGCGATCTTGCGCGGCCAGGCGATGACCATCGGGTCGCGGGTGCCGCCGAGGTGGGAGGCCATCTGCTTGCCCCAGCGGAACGGGGTGTTGTTCGCGTGGGCCCAGGCGGCGGCGAAGTGGGGGGCCGTGTGGAAGCCCCCGAGCTCGGCGATGCCGCCGTACTTGTCGATCAGGGCGAGCTGCTCCTCGGCGTCGAGCACGACACCGTTGAAGAAGGTGGTCTCGTTGAAGGACCCGGTGAGCGTGCCTTCCATCGAGGCGCCGTTGTCTCCCCAGATGTAGATGACCAGGGTGTTGTCGAGCTCACCCATCTCCTGGATCGAGTCGAGCAGCCGGCCCACGTTCCAGTCAGCGTTCTCCGAGAACCCGGCGAACACCTCCATCTGCCGGGCGTAGAGCGTGCGCTCGGCGTCGGAGAGGTCCGCCCAGGCCGGGAAGGCGTCCGGGCGCGGCGCGAGCTCGGTGTCCGCCGGGACGATGCCGAGCGCCTTCTGCCGCTCCAGGGTCCGCTCACGGTAGACGTCCCAGCCGTCGTCGAACTGGCCCCGGTACTTGTCCGCCCACTCCTGGGCGACGTGGTGCGGCGCGTGCGTCGCACCGGTCGAGTAGTACACGAACCACGGCTTCTCGGCGTCCTGCGCGCGCACGGCGTGCAGCCACTCCACGGTCTTGTCGGTGATGTCGTCGGGGAAGTAGTAGAGCGTGCCGTCCTCGCCCTCCGGGACGCCGAGGGTGGAGTTGTCCTGGGTGATGATCGGGTCGTACTGCCCCGCGGCGCCGGTCAGGAAGCCCCACCAGTGGTCGAAGCCCCAACCGGTGGGCCAGTGGTCGAACGACCCGGCGGCGCCCATGTCGCGCCCGGGTGTCATGTGCCACTTGCCGAACCCGCCGGTGACGTAGCCGTTCTCACCCAGGATGCGCGGCAGCGCGGTGCATGCCTGGGGCCTGACACCGGTGTAGCCCGGGAACGGCCCGGGGAACTCGGCGATGCCGCCCATGCCCACCCGGTGGTGGTTGCGACCGGTCAGCAGGGCCGCGCGGGTTGGGGAGCAGACCGCGGTGACGTGGAACCGGTTGTAGGTGACGCCTTGCTGCTGCACCCGGGTGAGGTTGGGCGTGCGGATGCCGCCGCCGAAGGTGTCGGGACCGCCGAACCCGGCGTCGTCGATGAGCACGATGAGGACGTTGGGTGCGTCGTCCGGCGCCTTGGCGCCCGCGACGATGGTCCAGTCGCCGACTGATTCGTCGATGGTGTGGCCCGCCACCCCACTGAACGCCTTGTCGGGCAGCGGGAGCACGGTGCGATCGGGTGAGAACTTGCCCATGGCCTCGGACAGTTTCGCCTTGAGCTCGTCGATGCTGCGCTCGTCGCTCTCGACGACGGACTTGAGCGGGGCGCCGGGCAGGGCCCGCTCGACGGCCAGCCGGGCGTCGGCGGGGAAGACCCCGATGATCACGGCCGTGCCGGCCTTGAGGGCCGCGCCGACCTGCTCCTGGACGGCCTTGGTCAGCTTGTTGCCGGCGAAGTGGCCGACGACGGCGCCGGCCGCCGCGCCCACCGCGACCGCCCCGAGCATCGGTGGGGCGAACATGCCGACCAGCACACCGGCACCGCCGCCCCACCCTGCCCCCCGACGACCCAGATGGTTCCCGGTGTCCATCAACCGTGGCTCGCCGTCGGCGTCCTTGCCGACCAGGATCATGCCCTGGCTGCTCAGCTCCTTGGCCTCGACCTTGCCGGCCAGGGCCCGGAACTCCGCCTCGGCGACGTCGACGTCCGGGTAGCCAGCGACGATCAACATCTGGGTGCCACTCACGAAATCTCCCATTCACCCGGCGAGGACGCGGCTACCGAGTCGTGTCCTGCGTCGCCCCGGTGCGCACTGCGGCGTGATCCGCCCGCGGAGGGAACGTCCGACCGAACGGCGACCACGGTCCGATGCTCGCCCGCGATCGAGCCGGGCACATCATCTACATCAGGTGAGACGCGGCCACACCGGACCCACTGGACCGGGCGCGCGACGGCACCGCGGCGCCCGGTGAAGGTTTCGTCCACCGCCGACGTCATCGGGAGCTGGGCGCTGCGGGCATGGTGCTGGCTTCTGACGCGCGTTCACCGGGATGCGGCCTGCGGTGCTCCCGTGGCCATCGGGTGGCTGCCCGGGCCGATGAAGAGCACGCACGCGCCGCAGTGTTCGGGTAGGACGCCGGTCAGCACGTCCACGTCGTACTGCAGGCCCGAGCCGCTGATCCGCGGGGCGCCGACACCGAACGCCAGGGGGACCGATGTAGCGATCTCCGGGTCTGCCGGTCCCAGCACTGCTTCGAGGAAGGCGGTCGCCAGGCCGCTCTCCGGGTCCCACCACAGGTCGAGGAAGGTCCCGGTGGCCATGTAGCCCACCCGTTCGGGGCCAGCACCATGCAGCCACAAGGTCGTCGGCGACAGGTCGAGCAGGGTGAGCCGGTACCCGTCGATGCGTGCCGCAGCGGCCACCTGGACGAAGGTCAGGTTGACGAGGGCAGCCCGGGCGAGCGTCGCGAGCTCGGGGCTGCTGGGACCGACCTGCGTGCACACCCTGACCGACCTCGCTCCGCTGTGCGGACTCCTTGGCGCTCATCAGACCAAGCCCCGCTCGACCGCGGCATCACCCCGATGAGGGGAGAAACCGGGTCGGGCTCGGTCAGTCGTACACGGGGGCCTCGAGGAGGCCGAGCTCCTGGGCCCGCGCCACCACCTCGGCGCGTGAGGTAACGCCCAGCTTGTGATGGATGGCGCGCACGTGCGTCTTGACGGTGTTCGTGGAGATGAACAGGTGCTCCCCGATCTGGCTCAGCTGCAGGTGGCTGGGCAGGAACTGCAGCACCCGCGTCTCGGCGGCGCTCAGGGCGGGCGAGGTCACACCGTCGAGCGTCAGCCGGGTGAGGGCCTGTAGCGAGTCACGCAGCAAGTCGGCCGCCACGGAGTCCTCCAGGTCGGGCGTCATCCGGGCCTCCGCCTCGGCGATGAGCTGGCGAGCGGTCGGTCCCTCGCCGAGGGCGATGGCGGCTCGGGCCTGGATCAGCCTCCCGCACACCGAGAACCACGGGGCCAGGTCGCTGAACTCGAGCGTCAGCCGTCGGGCGACGGCAAGCGTCGTCGCGGCGCGGGCGTCGTGGCGCAGTGCCAGCACCAGCGCCTGCGCAGTGATGCTGTGCGCGGCGGTGGCCAGGCGTTCCAAGCGGTGCTCCCGGATGAGGTCGGCCGCACTGTTGATGAAACCCTGCGCCGCACGGTGGTCACCCTCGGCCATTGCCAGGACCCCCCGCCACGACAACGCGTCGGCCTCCATGGTCGGCACATCGAGCACGCGCCCGAGGCGCCCCGCCTCGACCAGGCACTCGCGGCCCCGGTCCATGTCGCGTCCCAGAGTGAGGGCAACACCGCGCAGGAAGAGTGCCGGCGGCCGGAACCCGTCCTCGGCCGGCAGGCCGCGGCCGGCGGCCGCGGTCAAGGCTTCGGACTCGGCCAGGGTCGTGCGCCCACCCAAGGCCACGATGACCGCCAGGGATGCCGCGTACTGGTCCTGGTCCGCCCGCTGCCTCCAGCCCGGGCCCGCGTGCGTCTCGCATCGCAGGATGTAGCGATCCATCCGGTCGGTCTGCGCCGACTGGAGCGCGAGCCAGGCCGTGGCCAGGCTCAGCCACCGGTCACCGGACAGCTGCTGCTCGGACAGGTCGCGCAGCCAGAACGCGAGCCTGTCCTTCTCACCGGACCCGACGCAGTGCGCGGTCCGCGACCAGACCAGCCGCCCCACCAGGGCGAGGTCGCCGGCAGCCTTGGCCTGCCGGATCGCGGCATCCAGGTCGCCCTGCGCGGCGTACCACTGTGAGGCGCGCGAGTGCAGCACAGGGACCTCGGCCGGGGCACTGGCCACCAGCTCGGCGCGCAGCGCGTCCGCGAGCAGGTGGTGGTAGCGGAAGCGGTGACCGTCGGCGTCCAGCGGGATGACGAGCTGCAGCTGCTCCCGCAGGCGGGCCAGCAGCGCCGCCGAGTCGTCGCGACCCAGAACGGCGTCGCACAGGTCGGGGCTCAGCTCGTCGAGCACGGACGTCCTTGTCAGGAACCACTGGAGGTCGGCGTCGAGCGGCCGGAGCACCTCGGTGCTCACGTAGTCGGCCACGAAGCGGTGCGCGCCCGGCGCACGGGTCGTCGTCCGCTCGGGCCGACCATCGCGGTCGTGCTGCTGCGCGAGCCCCGTGAGGTAGAGCGCGACGGCCCAACCCTCCGTGCGGTCGAGGAGCTTTGTGGTGTCCGGCCCGGTCGCGGGAACCGCCATCCGCCGGTGCAGCTCGGCCGCCTCCTCGGCGGTGAAGCGCAGGTCGTCACCGGTGACATCGACAAGGCGCCCCTCGGCTCGCGCTCGGGCCAGCCACGCCGGCGCGCTCTCCCGGCTGAGGAGGATGACCTGGCTGCCGGTCGGCGCGGCGTTGCACAGCGCGAGCAGGATGTCGTGGCACGACCGGTCCTGCAGCACGTGCACGTCGTCGAGCACGAGCACGAAGGGCCGCGTTCGGGTGGCCAGGAGTCGCTCCAGTGCCGGGATGACGACGGTGGACAGCCGAGGCTCCGTGCTGGTGATGCTGGCCTGCAGGTTGGGCGCCGAAACCCCGACGGTCTCCAAGGCCCCGACGACCGTGTGCAGGAGAAGCGCCCCCTCGTCCAGGTCGGGGGTGAGGGCGATCTCGAGGTGCTCGCGGGTGTCGACCTCGAGCCACTGCCGGGCGAGGACTGACTTGCCGGCTCCCGCGGGCGCGCTGACGACGACGACCGTACGCCCCTCGCGTGCGGCGTCACCCAGGACGCCCTGCAGCCGAGGCCGGGGCACCCAGTTGCTCCGCAGCGGTCCGGGGTAGATGGGTAGTCGCACGGGTGAGTTCTCGTCACGGGCCGGTGCCGCGGAGGTCGCCGTCGGGCCAGGTCTGCCGAGGGCCGAGCCGTCTGTGGGTAACACCATGCGTTCCCTGTCTGTCAGCCGTCGACCCGACGGAAGGGACAAGCACAGCGGCACCGATCCCCGACTGCAAGGTACTCCCGGGAAGTCGTGCGCGGAGGGCGTTCGGTGGCGGCTGCACTAGTCGCCTCACGCGCGCGCAGCGGTCGCGGCCACGAGCCGCGCGACCGCCGGGGCGTGGTCCTCCTGCACGTAGTGCTTGCCCGGCACCACCGTCATCGAGGGCAGCCCGGTGGCGCGCAGCATGCCCAGCCCCTGGCGGCGGAGGGTCAAGATGGGGTCGAGCGCGCCCCACATCACCGCCACGGGGTACGGCGTGCGGGTGCTGTCGAGCACCGAGGTGTAGGCGTCGCCGCGGTGGCTGGAGCGCAGGCTGCGCATGATCCGCAGGTATCCGTCACCGCGGCCCGGGCCGAGGGCGAGCACCCGCCATGCGTCGAGCTCGGCGTCGGAGAGCGACTGCTCGTCCGCCACGCCCACCCGGCGCATCATCAGCCGCCAGACGTCCGGCCGGGTCATCGGGCCCGGCATCCGCCCGGCCACGCGCGCGAACAGCTCGCCGGGGTAGGGCACTCGGCTCAGCGCGGAGGTCGTGTTCAGCACCGTCAGCGACCGGATCCGGTCCGGCATCCGCAGGGCGAGCTCAAAGCCGACGGGGCCGCCGGCGTCGTGCACCACCAGGTGGAACGCCTTCAGCCCGAGGGCGTCCACGGCTGCCGCCGAGAAGAGCCCCAGCCCGCGGATGCTGTAGTCGAGGTCGGCGGACCGGTCGGCGAGGCCGAGGCCCGGCAGGTCGAAGCTGAGCGCGTCGAAGCCGCGAGAGGCGAGCTCGGGGATGACCTTGCGGTAAAGGAAGCTCGAGGCGGGGACACCGTGCATGAGCACCACCGGCTCTCCGGTTCCGGAGCGCAGGGCGAACGAGCCGACACCGTCCGCCGTGAAGCGGTGACCGCTGGCTTCGTGATCGCGCACCACGGCATCCACGCCCGCCACGGTCTCCATGGCTGCTCCTCTCGAAACCGGCAGAGAGCGCCCGAGCGGGTCGCTCGGGACGTCCGGTGTTCCGTGGACAGGCCTAGCGCACCGGAGACGTCGACTGATCACCCTTTGTTGGGGATCCGCTGGGTGTGCCCGTGGTTCAGGCTGCGAGGAGCGCACGCGACCGGCTCACAACTGCCGAGAATCGGGATCCGACGATGATGATCCGGAGCACCACCGCGATGGTGGCGGCCGTCCTGGCCCTCGCGGCTTGCACGGCCTCCCCCGACAAGCCCTCGACCTCGTCGACGACGACGACGGGCACCGTCACCACGACGTCAAGCGCCGTCACCGGTAACGTGTGCCCGCAGGTGCTCGACGCGTCTGAGGCCGACTTCTACCCGATCCAGCCCAGCTTCTCGGCTGGTTACACCGCGACGGCGCAGAAGCTGGACACCAGCACCGCCAGCTGGGCGTACGTCATCGAGGGCGACTTCCCTTACTCACAGTGGATGGCGTGGTACCTGTACGACACCAAGGGTGTGCCGCTGTTCAAGTTCTCCGACTCGGCCATCAAGGCTGACTCCGGCTCGACGAACCCGTTCGTCCCCGGCCAGAAGCTGCTCGACACGCCGCGCAGCTACCACCTGTACCTGATGCCGCACGCGACCCCCTCCTCTGTGGTCACCAGCATGCAGTCGTCCGGGATGAACGTCGCCGTGCTGCCGGACAGCTCGACCACCCCGGGCGTCTCGATCGTGAGCCGCAGCTACTGGTCGTTCTCCAACTACGGGCTCGGAGACTACGACCGCTTCGGCTACCACGGGCCGACCAATACCCCGGTCCCGACGATCAAGGCATTCCTCACCGACACCAGCTCCGGCGAGCTCACGAACACGCCCGTCGACGACTGCGGATCGGCCAGCCAGCTGCCGAAGAAGGCGTGGTACGACCCGGCGACCAACTCGCCGATCGTCACCTTCAAGGACGCACCGGCCCCGACCGAACAGGAGCTTGCGGACATCCCCCACTGGCTGCTGCAGACCGGCTCGGTCGTCGGCTCCATGGGCAAGGAGTTCCCGCCGACCCCGGTGGCTGACGAGGTGCAGTTCTACCGGAACGTCGCGGGCACCACGCCGTACGCCGACGTGCAGGCCGCTCCCGCGCCCGGCGACCCGCCGGACATGTGCGGCGGGTACGTGTTGGCGAACCTGCCCAACGACGTCGTGTCGCTGGTGCACATTCCCCAGGTGCCGAGCTTCCCGGTCTACTCGGGAGCCGACGCCTCGACGGTGAACCAGGCGAACGACTTCGAGGTGCAGTTCTACTCGATCGTCATATATGGCGCGACCAAGCAGGTCGACGCCGTGGGCAGCAACGACAACTCGCAGATCGGCAACACCCAGATCGAAGTCGCCCCCGACGGCAGCGCCACGGTGGTGCTGTGGCCGCAGTCCGCAACGCCGACCCAGGTCGACCAGATCGCGGCGGTCGCGAAGGCCAACGGCTGGAACCTCCTCAAGAGCGGCGTGCAGACCTCGCTGGCCCCCAACAACCTGGTGATCCGCGAGAAGGGCCAGAACACGCAGTGGAAGAACGCGCTCAGTGCGAACGACGTGACCCAGGGGGCCCCGTGCCCCCAGTCGGCCAACCCGTCGCTGCCGCTGCCGCAGGACCCGCCGAGCGCCGC
>CAVWCB010000009.1:0-180163 GCA_963753425.1 uncultured Actinomycetota bacterium | reverse complement strand
GTCGCGACACGTCGGATGCCCCGGCTTGGTGCCGGTCCGTCGGCCGGCTTGGGCTGTACGGTCCGGAACGTAGCGAAAGGGGGCGCGATGGGCGCCAAGGACTGGATCGTCATGTTCGCGGAGGGTCAGGTCCGGCCAGTCCTGGCGGCCGTCCCGGCACTGGACCGGGAGGCCACCGTGGATCTGGTGCGACGGCTCTATCCTGGCCGTGAGCTGACACCGCTCGATGACCGCACGCTCGAGGACGGCAACCCTCCCCACGGCCTGGTGTACGCCGGGTGCTTCCCTGGCCTGACGGTCGTATGCACCGCAGACGTCGCCCTTGAACGGCCCTCCGAGCTCAACGAGCGATTCCGCGCCGAGGGCCGTGGCCGTACGACGTACCTGCACGCCATGCACAGCGTCGTCGACTGGTGCGCGTTCGCCGTGTGGTCGAGCGAGGGGAATCTCGAACGATCCCTGAGCCTCAGCCCGGACTCCGGGATGCTGGAGAACATCGGCGAGCCGCTGTCCTTCGAGCAGGCCTACTGGGCCGACGAGCGAGCAGTGCCCGACTATGAGGGCGAGGAGCCGTATCCATTGCCCTTCCACCCGCTCGAACTGGCCGAGGACGCCCTGCGGCACTTCTTCGGGTTCGTGTACGAGGGTGTTTCCGGGCCGGACGATCCCCAGCCCGAGGACGTCATCCTCGCCGCCTACCGTGTCGGCCAGCCTTGAGCGACGACTTCGGAGGACGGATCGTTCACGCTCGCTGCGGCGTCAGCGTGCGCGTAACCGGCCCTGCACCTCGACACGCGGCCGGGTCGCCACCGTGAGCAGGTGCGAGCTGAGGCCGAGGAGGCTGGGTTCTGCCTCGATCACGCGCGCCGCGTCGAGAATTACCTCGCGGCGTTCGTTGTCGTCGAGAGCCGACGCCAGCGGCTTGATCCAGTGCGCCAGCCCCTCGACGCCGACGGTCTCCTCTACGACCAGTCCGGCCTCGGTCGCCTCGGCGGACGGCTCGTCGGGGTGGTGGAAATAGGCCGTCGTGAACCAGCGCGGGTCCCCGGTGGGGTTCTCGTGTACCCCGGTCGCGAGGTCCTGCGCGACGATCGCCCGGAACGCCGGATCGAACAGGTAGGACTGCGCGAGCCCGTCGAAGAGGGACGCAAACCGGTTGATCGTCATCGCGATGACGACCCCGCCGGGCACGACGACGCGCAGCGCCTCCCGCCAGGTGGCCAGCCGGTCGGCGCGGTCGGTCAGGTGGTAGAGCGGGCCGAGCAGGAGGACCGCGTCGACCGACGCGTCGGGCTGGGGGAGCGCGCGGGCATCGCCGACGGACGCGGTGAAATGCGCGTGGCCGCCCAGTCGCGCGCCGGCGCGCGCCACGTGACCAGGCAGCAGGTCGACCAGGTCCACGGTGTGGCCGTCATCGAGCAGCCACTCGGCGTGCACCCCGGTCGCGCCGCCCACGTCGAGCACGTGCGCCGCGGGTGGCAGGTGGCGGCGGACGATCTCCTGCACCCGCGCGAGCTCGAGGCGGCCGAGGCCCTGACGCAGGCGTGTGTCCTCGTCGTAAGCGGTGTCGTAGTGGTCGTGGATGGGGGGCTGCTCCATCGCGACAACGTACGAGGGCCCAGGAGTCGACGCACAGGGATTTCCGTCAGGTCACGCGTCGCCCGACGATCTCGGCGGTACGAACGATCAGCGACGCCAGATTCCTGTTCTGTTCGAGGTCAGTGGTCGATCGAGGCCATGTTGGTCTCGTCGTGCCGCTCACCGGCGGCGGGCTCGAGGTTGTCGAGGCGGTGCAGCTGTGCCGGGGTCAGCTCGATGGCGTCGGCGGCGGTGTTCTCTTCGACCCGGGACACGCGGCGGGTGCCGGGGTTCGGGGCGATGTCCTCGCCGCGGGTCAGCACCCAGGCCAGCGCGGTCTGTGCGGGGGATGACTCCGAGCACTTCACGGCGTTCTCTGCCCCGACGGTCGGCCCAGATAGAGACGCGGAGTTCACCGCGTTCATGGCCGGAGCGACTCCGGCGCTGGCTCGAACGGCGCTGTTGCTATGCGGAGACGCGCACCGGCCGAAGAGCTCGTACAGCAGGCGCTCATCTCGTACTGTCGCGGTGTGACGGACAGCGCTGGTCGTAGGCGACCACGCCCCACGGGCACGGACCGCTGTCCGACGTGCCGGGGTTCGGGAAGGATTCCCGGCGTGGTCAAAACCACAGGTATGGGCACCGGGTCGGGCAGCGCCTTCGGCTGGTGCCCGGAGTGCGACGGCCAGGGTTGGGTTTCTCGTGACGACCCGCACGGGTTGGACTCGGACCTCGACACCATCGACTGACGCGAGGGTCCTCGGGACCCACCGGGGTTGCGGCTGGGTGGGAGCTGTCCCGGTTTCCCGGACAACTGCGGCGTGGTGACCATCCCGAACTACTCTCCCGTCGTGGACCCTCTCGACGATCTGCCCCTCGACTCCCGGCGTGAGGTCGTCGCGGCCGTCAGCGTCGCACTAGGCGTTGACACGGCCGCTGCCGAAGCCATCGTCCGCGCATCCGAGCCTCTTTGGGACGCGATGGAGAGCGCCGGTGGGCTGGTTGATTCGTGGGGCGGTGGCGAGTTCTGCAACCTGTTCCCCAAGATGTGTGCCGCCATCAGGCCAGCCGGCTGAGTCGGGCGACGCCCGAGGCGCCTCCCGGGCGACTGCAGCGCGTACTTAAAGTCTCCCGGCGGCGAATCAGGACAAATCGGGTAGTCAGACTAGGACCGCCGAAGATCTAACGACCTTGCATCTCGACATCTGTCGAGATGCAGGACAGATTGACCGCCGCTGAGCGTCGTAGTTTGACTGGATGCCTCCTTGAACGAACTGACGGTCAAAGTAGGTGGCAACCGTCGGGCACCAGCCCTTCCGCGTGCGTCGCCCGCTTCCGTCGGTGCGAAGAGCGGGGCCGCGCGATGGGACGATTGCGCCATGGTTCTCGAGGACCGGCCAGATGCCGCCGTGCAGGAGTTGGGCGGCGGCAACGTCAGCGCCGTGATGCGCGTCGGTGACACCGTCCGGCGGACGGCCGGCCCGTGGACACCGGCCGTGCACGCGCTGCTGGCGTGGGTGCGGAAGCGGGGAGTCACGTCCGTCCCGGCGCCGCTCGGGCTCGATGACGGGGGATTGGGAGATCCTGAGCTGGGTGCCCGGCGAGGTTGCCGGATGGCCCCATGGCTGCGTCCTCTTCGATGCGTCGACGGAGGGCGTCCTGGTCGGCGTGGATGACGAAGTGCCTGATCGGGATGCCGTGCTGGGTGAGGCCGCTCCTGATCTCGCGCCAGTACTGCTCGACCAGGACGGTCTCGGCATCACCAGGGTCCCGCCCGTGTGGGCGAGCACATGTAGGGCCGTCTAAACGACCAGAGAGCGCCATGGCGGCCGGTGAAGGAATTGTCCGTGGCGCGCAACCCGGCTACACCAATAGCTGGAAGGTGCCGTCGGCGTCTGACCCGGACGTCTGAACGTCGAAACGCCCCACATGTACCGCAGGTGGGGCGCTTCGACGTGCGACTACTGCTTGGTTGGCTGCTGCTGAGTGCCCCGCTTCGCCCACGCCGCCAGGGCAACTCCGCCGGTGGCGCAGACTGCCGTGATCAGCACGGTGACGAGCGTTTCTTGCGGATCATGTCGGGTCGACCAGGAGATGACACCAATGATGAGTGTCAACGCAAAGACCACACCGATGTAGCGCTTGATCATGGCCGAGCCCCCTTCCTCTACTTGATGCACACCAGGCTAACGCCCGGCCAGGTCTGATACGGGTATCCGTAGGGAACCCCGATCTGCAGGCGCGTTTTGGTTCCTGTGCAGACGCCGCCCCGCTCATTGATCCACTGGACGGCTACAGCTGCGGCTGCCGCGATGCAGCCGATTCCGACCACGAAATGGCGCCGTGAACTGCAGTTCGCTTCTGGCACTCACCATTGACGTTGCCAGAAGTTCGGCGGGCGTCCGTCCGGCCCCGAAAAGAGGCGGCGACCACACTTCGACTGATCGACGCCGTGCCGCCCGATCAGCCTCGACCCCGGGCGCCGATCGCGTCGACGGCATCCAGCAGCGGCTCGACGACCCAGCTTGTCGCATCTGAGCCGCAGGCAATCGCCGAACCTGCAGGGTTGTCGCACGCTGTCGCATCCGACCCCTTCGATTCGCCTCTACGAGTTCGCCGAGCGGCTGCGTCAGGCCTGCATGTCCACGAATCGCGAGTAATGCCCCTGGAACGCGACGACCAGCGTGTCCGTAGGGCCGTTTCGATGCTTGGCGACGATCAGGTCGGCCTCCCCCGCGCGCGGTGACTCCTTCTCGTAGGCGTCTTCGCGGTGCAGCAGGATGACGATGTCGGCGTCCTGCTCGATCGAGCCCGATTCGCGCAGGTCGCTCATCTGCGGGCGCTTGTCCGTGCGCTGCTCGGCGCCACGGTTCAGCTGGCTGATGGCGATGACCGGGACCTCGAGCTCCTTGGCCAGCAGCTTCAGCGCACGGGAGAACTCCGAGACCTCCTGCTGGCGAGACTCGACGCGCTTTCCCGACGACATGAGCTGCAGGTAGTCGATGACGACGAGCTTCAGGTCGTGGCGCTGCTTGAGTCGCCGGCACTTCGCGCGGATCTCCATCAGCGACATGTTCGGGGAGTCGTCGATGAACAGGGGCGCCTCGGAGATCTTGCCCATGGTCGCTGCGATCTTTGCCCAGTCGTCCTCGCCCATCTGACCGTTGCGCAGCTTCTGCAGGTGCACGCGCGCCTCGGCGGCCAGCAGGCGCATGGTGATCTCGTTGCGGCTCATCTCGAGGGAGAACACAACGGACGTCATGTTGTGCTTGATGGACGCCGACCGGGCGATGTCGATGCCCATCGTCGAGTTGTGGGTCGGGATCATCGACCGGCTCGCCAGGTACAGGTGCGACTCGTGGTCGATCTGCACGCACCGAACCGGCACGCTCTCGATCGGCTCGACCGACACGATGAACCGACGAACGTCGGCTTTGCGGTTCTCCTTGTGCGCCAGGTGCTTGCTCTCGAGTGCGAAGACGTCGTCGTCGGTCGCGAACATCAGCGACCCGGCAGTCTCGACGGTGCGGTAGCCCAGCGAATGAACCAGTTCGCGAGCATCGCCGACCAGGCGCAAACTCCCCAGCGGGATGGCAATGCTCCCGGTCGACGTCACCGACCCGGCCACGTCCAACAGTCCTGCCAGGAGTTCACGGCGCTGTTGCACGCTCGCACGCAGGTACGGAGCAGGGATGCCTGCGTCGCCGAGTTCGCGCAGCCGCGATTGGGCGACGCGCACGTCTACGCCGCGTCCCTCGACGCGCATCAAGATCGCTGGGTCCACGCTCGACAGCGACGCGTCATCCGTCGCGGACCTGGCTCCGAGCCAGACCCCCAATGCGTAGGGATCAACCGAGAGATCGATGGCGGGCAGTTCGAGCGGGCCGGCGTTCGCGATCGCGTGGTCATCCTCGGACTCGTAGAGGACCTCCGTGGTCCGCACTGACCGATCCCCGGACGCCAGTTCGGTGCGGGTGCTCGTCTCCCACTCGTGCCAGGCGTCGGCCACGATCGCGGTGCCGTCGTCGAACGTCACGCGATAGGTGGGGCGGCCCGTCATGACACCAGTTGCGGCGACGACGCGCGTCGGTGTCCCGTCGGAAGCGATCAGCAGATCGCCCACCTGGACCTCGCCCATCGTCGTCCAGCCGGTCGGCGTGGGCAGCGGCGTGTCGAGCGCGAGGGCCTTGCCGATGGCGGGGCGGGCGGCGAGGACGATCATCTGTCCCGGGTGCAGGCCGTTGGTGAGGCGATCCAGGTCCGAGAAGCCCGTCGGCACCCCGATCATGCCCTCGCCGCGGTGGCCGGCCGCCTCGATCTCGTCGACCGTCCCGCCGATGATGTCGCCGAGGATCAGGTAGTCCTCCGACGAGCGCCGCTCGGTGACCGCGTAGACCTCGGCCTGCGCGTTGTTGACGATCTCGTCGACGTCGCCGCCGTCGGTGCCGTAGCCCAGCTGCACGATGCGCGTGCCCGCCTCGACGAGCTTGCGCAGGACGGAGCGCTCGCGCACGATCCGCGCGTAGTAGCCGGCGTTCGCGGCAGTGGGGACGGACGAGATGAGGGTGTGCAGGTAAGGCGCGCCGCCGATGCGGCCGATCTCGCCGCGCTTGGTCAGCTCGTCGGCCACCGTGATCGCGTCGGCCGGCTCACCGCGGCCGTACAGGTCGAGGATCGCGTCGTAGACGATCTCGTGCGCGGGACGGTAGAAGTCGGTGCCGCGGATCTGCTCGACGACGTCCGCGATCGCGTCCTTCGAGATCATCATGCCGCCGAGGACCGAGCGCTCCGCGTCGAGGTCCTGCGGCGGGGTGCGGTCGTAGCCGCCACCACCGCGGTTCGACCCGGCCGGCGCACCGTACTCGAGCTCTTCGATCGTCATCGCTTCCCCATCGTCTTCGTTCGAACATATGTACTCTGGGGGTCTGACATCCCGGCCGGCGAACCCTCGCGCTCGTCCTCGCTCCTGGACGTTAGGCGCCTTTCCGCAGAGGTCAAAATGGAGCTGGCGGCGCCTGTGGGAGCCTTCTCAAGATCTGTGGACAGCCGCCGCCGAACTGCTGGACGGCCTGTGGATAACGCGGGGAAGTTGCCCACAGACCGTGGACAGAGATGTGGACAACGAAGCAGTTTCACCCGAGTTCGACGCCGCGACCGGCACAAACGCTGGGTAGTTCCTGTGGATCGAGGAAAGGTTGGCCGGGATTTCATCTGTCGGACACACACCCGCCGGCGTGGACAGGCAGATACTGGCCCTCGCCGTTCCGGCCCTGGGCGCGCTCGTCGCAGAACCGCTCTTCGTGCTCGTCGACTCGGCCGTCGTCGGGCACCTCGGGACCGCCCCGCTGGCCGGTCTGGCGCTCGCGTCGACCATCCTGCTCACCGTCATCGGGCTGTGCGTCTTCCTCGCCTACGCCACGACGGCGGCCGTCGCCCGGCGACTCGGCACCGGCGACCGGACGGGTGCCCTGCAGCTGGGCGTCGACGGCATGTGGCTCGCGTTGGGCCTCGGAGTCGTCCTGGCCGTCGCCACCTGGCTCACGGCGCCGTGGCTGATCGCTGCGCTCGGAGCCAGCCGGCGAGGTCGCCGAGCAGGCCGTGACGTACCTGCGCTGGTCAGCGCCCGGCCTGCCCGGGATGCTCGTGGTCCTCGCCTCGACCGGTGCCCTGCGCGGCCTGCTCGACACGCGCACGCCGCTCGTCGTCGCGACCACGGGTGCGGTCGTCAACGCAGTGCTGAACATCGTGCTCGTCTACGGCGTCGGCATGGGCATCGCCGGCTCAGGGCTGGGAACGGCGCTCACGCAGGTCGCGATGGGCATCGCGCTGAGCGTCGTCGTCGTGCGCGGCGCGCGGGGGGTGGGTGCGTCCCTGCGACCCGTCGCCGGCGGGATCCTGCACAACGCCCGTGCGGGCGCGCCGCTCTTCGTGCGCACCCTCTCGTTGCGGCTCGCCATCCTGCTGACGGTCGTCGTCGCGACGAGCCTCGGTCCCGTGTCGCTCGCCGGGCACCAGGTGGTGAGCGCCGTCTGGGGGTTGGCGGCCTTCGCGCTCGACGCCCTCGCCATCGCCGCGCAGGCCCTCGTCGGCCATGCCCTGGGCGCCACCGACGTACCGCTCGTGCGCGCACTGCTGCGCCGCACCCTGCAGTGGGGTGTCGGCGCGGGAGCCGTCCTCGGCCTGGTGCTCGGCGGTCTGGCCTGGCTCTACGTCCCCCTGTTCACCGACGACGCCGCCGTCCAGCACGCAGCCGCCGTGGCGCTCGTCGTCGCCGGGGTGACGATGCCGATGGCCGGCTGGACCTTCGTGCTCGACGGCGTCCTGATCGGCGCCGGTGACGGCCGATTCCTCGCGTGGGCCGGCATCGGCACCTTGCTCGTCTACGTCCCCTGCGCCCTCGCGGTCCAGCACGCGTCCCCGTCGGGCCCCACCGCGGGCCTGGCCTGGCTCTGGGCGGCGTTTGCCGGAGTCTTCATGCTCGCCCGCGCGTTGACCACCGGCCTGCGCGCCAGGGGCACGCACTGGATGGTCACAGGCGCCTGACAGGACGCGCGAGAGCGGGGGCTGGCGCACTGCGCGACAACGCGCAAGACTGCCGCGGCAGGGTCCGACAAGGCCGTCGGCCCGTCACCATCGAGGATCGAGCTCGCCGTGATCGTTCTGTGACCTGCGCGTTCTCGATTCGACACCGGATTTCCGGGCGGAACGAAACGCTCCGGTAACCCCATGGGCTTAGGTTGCGTTCAGCCCGACATCGTCGGGAAGCGGCACGCCTGCTCCGGCGGCCACGTATATCCACGGAGGTATCACACATGCGTAGATCGACTCCGCGCCTCGCGGGAACTGCGCTCGTCCTGGTGGTCGGCCTCGCCGTCGCCGGGTGTTCGTCCAAGTCTGCGGACGACTCGGGCTCGGGTTCGGACTCCAGCGCCTCGTCGTCCGCAGCACCCGCCGACCTGTCCATCCAGCCGCTCGTCCAGATCGACGGCAAGGGTGCGGAGGTCAAGGTCGACAACAGCGGGACTCCGGCCAACCCGGCCGGTAACCCCGACGCGACGTGCGACCCGGTGACGATTGCCATGGCCGGCGCCCTCACGGGCCCGAATGCCGCGCTCGGCATCAACATCCTCAACGGCGCCACCTTGGCCATCGACGCGCACAACGCTGCGGCTGCCGGCTGCCAGGTCGCCATCAAGCAGTTCGACACCGAGGGTGACCCGCAGAAGGCCACCCAGGTTGCGCCGACGATCGTCGCCGACCCGTCCATCATCGGCCTGCTCGGCCCGGCGTTCTCGGGTGAGACGAAGGCCGTCGGCCCGGTGTTCAGCCAGGCCGGTCTGCTGAGCCTCACCGCCTCGGCCACCAACCCCGACCTGACCAAGAACGGCTGGACCAACTTCTTCCGCGGTCTGGCCAACGACGCCGTCCAGGGGCCGTCCGTCGCGGCCTACATGGTCAACACGCTGAAGTACGCCAAGGTCTGCGTCGTCCAGGACGACTCCGACTACGGCGTCGGCCTCGCGGAGCAGATCAACGCCGGGCTCGGTGACGCCGCTGACTCCAGCTGCGCCTCCAAGGTCAAGACCGGGGACAAGGACTTCTCCGCCGCGGTCCAGCTGATCAAGGACGCCAGCCCGGATGCCGTCTTCTACGCCGGGTACTACGCCGAGGGTGCGCCGTTCGCGTCGCAGCTCAAGGAGGGTGGCGTCGACGCCGCATTCGTCTCGGCTGACGGCACCAACGACCCGGAGTTCGTCAAGCAGGCCGGTAGCGCCGCCAAGGACGCCTACCTCTCCTGCCCGTGCGGCCCCGCGCCCGACGACTTCGCCACGCAGTACCAGGCGAAGTTCAACATGGCACCCGGCGTCTACTCGGTCGAGGCCTACGACCTGGCCACGATCATGCTGCTGGGCATCGACTCGGGCGTGACCGACCGGGCCGGCCTGATCGACTGGGTGAAGAACTACGACGGTGACGGCCTGGCCCGCCACTACAAGTGGGAGTCGACCGGCGAGCTCGCCTCGGCCCTGATCTGGATCTACCAGGTCAAGTAGCGAGACGACGACGGCCGGGTCCCACGGGGACCCGGCCGTCGTGCCGCATCCACCGGAACACGCTCGAGGAGCCGCATGAGTTCAGTTCTGCACGCCGCGCAGCTGGCATCTGACAGCGTCATCGGTTTCGACCTCGGTGCACTGCGCCGCAACTTCTGGGCTCTGACCGTCGACGGTCTGACGTACGGATCGATCTACGCCCTCGTGGCCGTCGGCTACACCCTCGTCTACGGCGTCCTGCGGCTCATCAACTTCGCGCACTCCGAGATCTTCATGCTCGGCATGTTCGGCGTGTACGGCACGCTCATGCTCCTCGGGTTCACCCCGAACGGGAACGCCTACAACGAGGGCATCCCGATGACGATCCTCTATCTCGGGATCGCACTGATCGGCGGCATGATCGTCGCCGGCGGTTCGGCCGTCGGGCTCGAACGCGTCGCCTACCGGCCGCTGCGCAAGCGCGGGGCCCCCTCGCTCGTCTTCCTCATCACCGCCATCGGCGCGTCGTTCGTCCTGCAGGAGTTCGTGCACTTCGGCCTCCCGAAGGTGACCGGCGGGACGCTCGGCGGCGTGAACGCGCAGCAACCGATCCGGCTGGTCGAACCGGTCGACGTGTTCTCCGTCTTCGGCGCCACCGTGACCAACGTCGAGATCGTCATCATCGTCTCGGCCCTGGTCCTGGCGTTCATCACCGACCGGTTCATCAACGCGACGAAGTTCGGCCGCGGCATCCGCGCCGTCGCCCAGGACCCCGTCACCGCAACCCTGATGGGTGTGTCCCGCGAGCGCGTCATCATGCTCACGTTCCTCATCGGTGGTGTGCTGGCCGGTGCCGCCGCGCTGCTCTACACGCTGCGCGTGCCCAGCGGAATCATCTACTCGGGTGGGTTCATCCTCGGGATCAAGGCCTTCAGTGCCGCCGTCCTCGGCGGCATCGGCAACCTGCGCGGCGCCCTGCTCGGTGGTCTGCTGCTGGGCGTGATGGAGCTCTACGGCCAAGCACTCTTCGGGACCGAGTGGCGCGACGTCGTCGCGTTCGTCCTGCTGGTGCTGGTGCTGATGTTCCGACCTACGGGCATCCTGGGTGAGTCCCTCGGGAGGGCACGCGCATGAGCAACGACGTCTCGGCAAGCTCCGTCGCCCCTGAGGTCCTGCACCTCGGGCTCGGCGACCGCCTCCGCCTCTGGTGGGACGCCCTCCCGCGGCCGATGCAGTGGCTGGTCGGCTCCCCGATCATCATCTTCATCGCGCTGCTGCCGGTGCTGCGCCTGCCCGTCATCACCACCGTCGGCACCGACTTCGGCGGCGTCCTGGCGCAGTTCGGCATGTACGCCCTGCTCGCCATCGGCCTCAACGTCGTCGTCGGCCAGACCGGTCTGCTCGACCTCGGCTACGTCGGCTTCTACGCGATCGGCGCGTACACGGTCGGTCTGCTGACCAGCCCGGACAGCCCGTGGAACCTCACCGACGGCTGGTTGTCCCAGAACTGGGCCTGGCTGTTCGCGGTCCCGGTCGCCATCGCCGTCACGGCCATGTCCGGGCTGTTGCTCGGTTCACCCACCCTGCGGCTGCGCGGCGACTACCTTGCCATCGTCACCCTGGGATTCGGCGAGATCGTGCGACTCCTGGCCGACAACCTGGGCACGGTCACCGGCGGCGGCCGCGGCCTCTCGCAGATCGCCTACCCCGTCGCCGGCGTCAGCGAGGAGAGACCCAACGGGGTCTTCTCCGCCGGGAACACCCTGGCACCGTTGAACTCCGGGGCGTTCTGGTTCTGGCTCGCGATGGTGCTGATCATCATCGTGCTGGTGATCGTCGGAAACCTGGAGCGTTCCCGGGTCGGCCGTGCGTGGGTCGCCATCCGCGAGGACGAGGACGCCGCCGAGATCATGGGCGTGCCCACCTTCAAGTTCAAGCTGTGGGCCTTCGTGATCGGCGCCTCGATCGGTGGCCTGTCGGGCGCGCTCTACGCGGGCCAGGTGCAGTTCGTGGTGCCGTCGACGTTCAACGTCATCAACTCGATGCTCTTCCTGTGCGCGGTCGTCCTCGGCGGGCAGGGCAACAAGCTCGGCGTCATCGCGGGCGCGTTCATCATCGTGTACCTGCCCAACTTCTTCCTCGGCCGCACCCAGCTGTTCGGCATCCCGATCAACGGCAACGACATCGCCAACTACAAGTACCTGTTCTTCGGGCTCGCCCTCATGACCCTGATGATCTTCCGACCACAAGGGCTCTTCCCAGCGAGGCAGAAGCTGCTCGCGTACGGGCGCCAGGTCTACGTCGCGGCACGGCGTGCGTACCTGGCGAGCGTGGCCCTGGTCAGCAAGACGCCGGTCCCCGCTGACGACGTCGAGGGAGGCACGCGATGAGCACGCCCGGAGGCATGGGAGCGGGCTCGGAGGGCGACGAGCAGTTCCGCGGTCCCGACGACGAGTTCACGACCCGCGCCGACCTCAACGAGATCTACCTGCCCGACGGCGAGGTGGAGTCGGCGGTCACGATCGACGTCTCCGACGTGAACCCCGACCTCGCCGACCCGACCAAGGTCGCCGAGATCATCGCGTCCGAACGCGAGATCCAGACCGAGGTCGGACAGTCGCTGCTGAGCATGAACGAGGTCACCGTGAAGTTCGGCGGCCTGACCGCCCTCGACGGCGTCACGTTCGACATCCGACGCGGGGAGATCCTGGGCCTGATCGGCCCGAACGGTGCCGGCAAGACCACCTGCTTCAACACGATGACGGGGATCTACCGCCCGACGTCGGGGAGCGTCGCGTTCGACGGGCAGACGATCGGCTCGATCAAGCGCAACCAGATCACCCGGCTCGGCATCGCGCGCACGTTCCAGAACATTCGGCTGTTCAGCGACATGACGGCCCTGGAGAACGTCGTGGTCGGCACGGACGCCCGGCACAGGACCTCGGTGCCCGGCGCCGTGTTCCGCAGCCGGCGCCACCGGTCGGAGGAGCGCGACGCGCTCGATCGCGCGATGGCGCTGCTGGAGTTCGTCGGCATCGGCAAGCGCGCCACCCAGCAGGCCCGGAACCTGCCCTACGGCGACCAGCGGCGGCTCGAGATCGCCCGCGCGCTGGCCACCGAACCCAAGCTGCTCTGCCTCGACGAGCCGGCCGCCGGCTTCAACCCCGCCGAGAAGCAGGACCTCATGGAGCTGATCCGCAAGATCCGCGACGACGGGTTCACGGTCCTGCTGATCGAGCACGACATGCGCCTCGTGATGGGCGTGACCGACCGGGTCGTCGTCCTGGAGTTCGGCCGCAAGATCGCCGACGGCATCCCCGCGGACGTCTCCGCGGACCCCGCCGTCGTCGCCGCCTACCTGGGGGTGCCTGACGATGCCACTGCTTGAGCTCAGAGACCTGACCGTCGCCTACGGACGCATCGAGGCGGTGCGAGGCATCTCCCTGACCGTGGAGGACGGCGAGCTGGTCACGCTCATCGGCGCCAACGGTGCGGGCAAGACCACGACGATGCGAGCGGTGTCCGGGATTCGCCCGCTGTCGACCGGCTCGGTCTGGTTCGACGGCCAGGACATCACGAAGATGAAGGCGCACACGCGGGTTCTCGCCGGGATCGTGCAGGCGCCCGAGGGCCGCGGCGTCTTCCCGGGGATGACCGTGATGGAGAACCTCGAGATGGGGGCCTACGCGCGCACGTTCGACACGAAGGCCGAGCACGACTCGACCGTGGCGCGCGTGTTCGAGCTGTTCCCCCGCCTCGAGGAGCGCCGGACGCAGGTCGGCGGCACCCTGTCCGGCGGTGAGCAGCAGATGCTCGCGATCGGTCGCGCGCTCATGGCCCGTCCGCGGCTGTTGCTGCTGGACGAGCCGTCCATGGGACTCGCGCCGCTGGTGATCCAGCAGATCTTCCGCATCATCACCGAGATCAACGAGGCCGGGACCACGATCCTGCTCGTCGAGCAGAACGCACAGCAGGCCCTGTCCCGCTCGGACCGCGCCTACATCCTCGAGAGCGGCGAGGTGATCACCAGCGGCGGCGGCAAGGAGCTGCTGGCCGACCCCGCGGTCAAGCAGGCCTACCTCGGCGTCGCGTAGCCCTTTCCCCACGCCCGCACCGAAGCCCCGGCACGATCCGGAGGGGAGGGAGCGCGGGGCTTCGTCGTGCGTGCTCAGCTCAGGCTGCGACGACCTTGACGGTCACCGTCGCGGCGACGTCTGCGTGCAGACGGACCGACACCTGGTACTCGCCGAGGGACTTGATCGGCTGACCGATCTCGACCTTCCGCTTGTCGATCTGCGGCGCGCCCGACTTCTTGACCGCCTCGGCGATCTCGGCGGTCGTGACGGCACCGAACAGACGGCCCGACTCGCCGGCCTTGGCCGTCACGACGACCGGCTTGCTCTGCAGCGAGTCGCGGATCGCCTTGGCGTCGTCGAGCGTGGCGATCTCGCGGGCCTTGCGGGCCTTGCGGATCGCGGTCACGTCCTTCTCGGCGCCCTTGGTCCAGGGCGTCGCAAGGCTGCGGGGGACGAGGAAGTTACGGGCGTACCCGTCCTTGACCTCGACCACGTCGCCGGGCTCACCGAGACCGGTGACCTCGTGGGTCAGGATGATCTTCGCCATGATGGACTCCTTTCTCAGCGCGCCGACGACGAGTACGGCAGGAGTGCCATCTCGCGGGCGTTCTTGACGGCACGCGCGATTGCGCGCTGCTCCTGCGTGGACACACCGGTCACCCGGCGAGCGCGGATCTTCCCGCGGTCGGAGATGAACTTGCGCAGCAGCGCAGTGTCCTTGTAGTCGACGACGTCGATCTTCGCCGCCTTGAGCGGGTTCTGCTTCTTCTTCGGCTTACGAACCACGGGCTTGGCCATCGTGGTGCTCCTCTTCTACTGGAGCCCTGGGCGTTGCCGTGCCCAGGGATGGGAACTTACGAGTTGATGTCGGGCGCCGATCAGAACGGGGGCTCGTCGGAGTAGCCGGCGCCGCCGGACCCACCGGTGGGCGTGGCCCACGGGTCGTCCTGCTGGCTGCCGCCACCGCCGCCTGAGCCGCCGCCGCTGTTGCCGCCACCGTTGAAGCCGCCACCGCCGCCTCCGCCGAACCCACCGCCGCCGCCACCCGAACGCTGAGTCCGGGTGACCTTGGCCGTGGCGTAGCGCAGGGACGGGCCGACCTCGTCGACCTGGAGCTCGTACACGGTGCGCTTCTCGCCCTCGCGGGTCTCATAGGAGCGCTGCACGAGCCGACCGGTCACGATGACGCGGGTGCCCTTGGTGAGTGACTCGGCGACCGACTCGGCCGCCTCCCGCCAGATGGAGCAGCGCAGGAACAGCGTGTCGCCGTCCTTCCACTCGTTGCTCTGGCGGTCGAACGTGCGGGGGGTGGACGCGACGGTGAAGTTCGCGACTGCAGCCCCCGAGGGGGTGAAGCGCAGCTCGGGATCCCCGGTCAGGTTCCCGATCACCGTGATGACGGTCTCACCGCTCATACCCAGCTCCTCGCTCGTTCGAGATGAATCAGTCAGTTGATGTGGAGCCGCACGCTACGTGCGACCACCCACAAGAGGATCAGGCGTCGGCGCGCAGGACCTTGGTCCGCAGGACGACCTCGTTGAGGCCGAGCTGGCGGTCGAGCTCCTTGGCGGTCGCGGGCGTCGCGTGGAAGTCGATGACGGCGTAGATGCCCTCGGACTTCTTCTGGATGTCGTACGCCAGGCGGCGACGGCCCCAGATGTCGACCTTGTCGACAGTGCCACCGTCGGTCTTGACGACCGTCAGGTACTTGTCGAGCGACGGAGCAACGGTGCGCTCCTCGATCTCGGGGTCAAGGATGATCATGAGTTCGTACTGACGCAGGCTCATACCCACCTCCTCTGGTCTCAGCGGCCACGGTCGATCCGTGGCAGGAGGGTTCTTCGTGCGTCGCTGCACGCCCCAGTCCCGCCGATGGCGGCGGTCACTGCGGGCACAGCACCCCCCAAGGTTACCCGGCCCCGGGCACCTGCCGAAATCGGCTGTGCACAGGGCCGGGCGACCGGGGGTTGATCAGGGTGCCGGCGCCGACGGATCGGGCGTCGGGGCCGCCTTCGGCCCGGTGGAGATCACGAGGGTCACGGACGCGTTGCGGTCGAGCATCGTCCCCGTGCCGGGGTCGATGCGGATCACGCGGCCGACCGTCACGGTGTCCGAGGACTCGGAGGTGATCACGGTGGCGAGCCCGGCGTTGACGACCGTCGCGGTGGCGTCGGCCTCGAGCTTGCCCTCGAGGCCGCCCGGGACGGCGACCTGAGCGGGCGCCTGCTCGGTGACCACGGGAGCCGGGGCCGACTCGGACGGCTTGGGCGCCTCCGTGGCCTTCGCCTTGCCGCCGATGTTCGCGCGGTCCGGGAACTGCAGCACCGCCGAGTAGGCCGGCATCGCGAAGACCTGCTTCATGTAGGACTGCCACAGGAATGCGGGCACCGTCCCACCGGTGACGCCGGTCTTCTTCGACGCCAGCTTGCTGGCGTAGTCGATCGTGACCGTCCCGCTGTGCGGCGGCTCGTGGACCTGCTGGCTCACCGACACCTCGGTGACGACGTTCGGCGTGAACCCGATGAACCAGGCCGCCTTCTGCTCCTGCTGGGTGCCGGTCTTGCCGGCGATCGGCCGGTCGAGCGGCGCGATCCACTGGTGCGCGGTGCCGTTCTTGTTCTGCACGACCTGCTGCATCGCGTAGGTCGTGTCCGCCATGACGTCTGCGGCGAACTCCTGCTTCCCCGTGGTGTCGGCGGTGTAAGCGACGTTGCCCTTGGGGTCCTTCACCGTCGCGACGATGTGCGCCGTGTGGTGCGTGCCGCCGGAGGCCAGCGTGCCGTAGGCGTCGAGCATGTCGAGCGGACGCACGGTCTCGGTGCCCAGCACGTTGGCGTTGTTGGTCTCCGGGTCCGGCACGCCCGCCCGCGCGGCGACGTCGGCGGTCTTGTCCGCACCGACCTTCAGGTTGAGCTGGGCGTAGACGGTGTTCACGGACTCGGCCGTCGCCTTGACCAGGTCGATGGTGCCCAACGACTCGTTGCCGAAGTTCACCACCGTCTTCTTGGGGTCGCTCGGGTCCCAGCCGGGGATCCGCATGGCGTTGCGCCCGCTGAACGTGGTGGTCAGGGGGATGCCCTGCTCGAGCGCGGCGATCAGGGTGAACGGCTTGAACGTCGAACCCGCCTGGATCTTGTCGTACGCCGAGCGGTTGCGCTGGTCCGTCAGGTAGTCGGGGCCGCCGTACAGCGCCAGGATCGCCCCCGGTCGTCGGGTCCATCGTCGTGATCGACGCGCGGATGTCCTCGTTCGGGACGGCGCCGCCCTGGCCATCGAGCGTGCCCGCAGCGAACTGGCTCGCCTGGTCGACCGCGGCGGCCTGCATGTCTTCCTTGATCGTCGTGACGATCGAGTACCCCTTGCGGTGCAGAGCGTCGTCCGTCACCCCGTAGGTCTTCTGCATCTCGTCCTTGACCATCTGCAGCAGGTAGCCGTTGGTACCGCCCATGGTGTCGCTCGGCTGGTAGACGATCGTCGGCGGGAAGACCATGGCGTCGCGCGCTGCGCCGGTGAGCCAGCCCGAGTCGACCATCGAGTCCAGCACGATGTTCCAGCGGGCCTCGGCCTTGGCCGGGCTCACCGCCGGGTCCCAGTTGTTGGGCGACGGGATGATGCCCGCGAGAAGTGCGGCCTGCTCGACCGTCAGGTTGGCGGCGGGGACGCCGAAGTAGGCCTGCGCGGCGGCGTCGATCCCGTACGAGTCGCGGCCGTAGTAGATGGTGTTGAGGTAGTTGCCCATGATCGTGGCCTTCGACTGCGACTTCGCGATCTTGATCGCGAGAAGTGCCTCGTGCGCCTTGCCCACGTAGCTCGTCGTCGTCGTGCCGACCAGGTACCGCTCGACGTACTGCTGCGTCAGCGTGGAGCCACCCTCGGTCCTGCCGCCCTTGAGGTTGTTGATCAGCGCGCGTGTCATGCCCTTGACGGAGATGCCGGCGCTGCTGGTGTAGAACGACTTGTCCTCTGCGGCCGCCGTCGCCTGCCCGACGTAGGCCGGCAGCGTGGCGTAGTCGACGATCGTGCGCTTCTGGTCGGCAAAGGTGCCCATCACGGCGCCGGGCGAACCGTCGTCGTGCGGAGCGAAGTAGACGGTGGTCGTCTGTACGGACGTGTCCGCCGCGGGGTCCGGGATCTCGGTGCTCGCGTACGCGGCCACGACGGCGCCGGCGCCCAGGAACGCAGACGCCGAGGATCGTGCCGACGACGACGCGCCACGACGGCAGCCAGCGGTGCAGACCGTGGAACCCGGTGCGGGGGTAGTCGAAGAATCTCTTCTTCGTGCCCGTCCGGCGCTTCGACCCGCGGGGTGCGCTGCGCCTGCTCCGAGCGGGCGCGGCCCTCCGGTTCGTGCTTGCCAAAGCGATGCCTTCCGTCTGATGTCACTGGTCGCGGCCACGTGAGGAGCCCGGTCTTGTCCGGGCAGACCTCTGCCGTCGCCGATCAGTATGGGGGAACGTCCTGGGCGGAACCTGGGACATCGGCCCTGGTGGCGGACCTTCACACGATCACTACCGCCTGCGCCAAGGCCGGTCGCAGGAGCGCGGTCCGGACGTGGCGTGGGTCACCTGCCGGCCACGTGACTTGCTCCGTTCGTTCAACTCGACATACTGTACGGATGTATCGAGTTGATACATCGAAACCATCACCAGCCTGAGGAGGTGCCCCCGTGCGCGGTCGTTCCGACGTGCTCGAGCCGGCGATCCTCGGGCTTCTGCACGAGACGCCCATGCACGGCTACGAGCTGCGCAAGCGCCTCAACCTGGTGCTCGGATCGTTCCGGGCCCTCTCGTACGGCTCGCTGTACCCCTGCCTGAAGTCGCTCGTCGACCGCGGGTGGATCCAGGGCACCGAGTCCGTCGTGGCCCCCCACACGGTCGCGTCCAAGCGCGCCCGCATCGTCTACCAGCTGACCGCGGACGGCAAGGAGCATCTCCAGGAGATCCTCGCGTCGTCCGGCCCGGCCACCTGGGAGGACGAGAACTTCGACGTCCGCTTCGCGTTCTTCGCGCAGACGGATGCCGAGACCCGGCTTCGGATCCTCGAGGGTCGGCGCACGCGCCTGACCGAACGACTCGAGACGGTCCGCCTGTCCTTCGCCCGCACCCGCGAGCGCATGGACGAGTACACCCTGGAGCTCCAGCGGCACGGCCTCGAGCAGGTCGAGCGTGAAGTCCGCTGGCTCGACGGGTTGATCGACAACGAGCGCGGCGTACGTCGCACCCGTCCTGCAGGCACCGGCCGTCCGGCCGTTGCTGACACCACCGCTGGTGACGATGACGTCGTCCCAACGCGAACCACCGAGAAGGAGCGAGGATGACCTCCATCCGCGTCGCCATCGTCGGCGTCGGCAACTGCGCCGCGTCGCTTGTCCAGGGCGTGCACTACTACGCCGACGCCGACGCCGGCAGCACCGTGCCCGGCCTGATGCACGTGCAGTTCGGCGACTACCACGTCCGCGACATCGAGTTCGTCGCCGCGTTCGACGTGGACGCGAAGAAGGTCGGCTTCGACCTGTCCGAGGCCATCGTCGCCTCGGAGAACAACACCATCAAGATCGCCGACGTCCCGCCGCTCGGCGTGACCGTCCAGCGCGGCCACACCAACGACGGTCTGGGCAAGTACTACCGCGAGACGATCGAAGAGTCCGACGCCGAGCCGGTCGACATGGTCGCCGCCCTGCGCGAGGCCCGCGTCGACGTCCTCATCTGCTACCTGCCCGTCGGGTCCGAGATCGCGGCGAAGTACTACGCGCAGTGCGCCATCGACGCCGGTGTCGCGTTCGTCAACGCCCTGCCCGTGTTCATCGCGTCCGACCCCGAGTGGGCCGCGAAGTTCGAGGCTGCCGGTGTCCCGATCGTCGGCGACGACATCAAGTCGCAGGTCGGCGCCACCATCACGCACCGCGTGCTCGCGAAGCTCTTCGAGGACCGCGGCGTCGTGCTGGACCGCACGTACCAGCTGAACGTCGGCGGCAACATGGACTTCAAGAACATGCTCGAGCGCGAGCGCCTGGAGTCCAAGAAGCTCTCCAAGACGCAGGCCGTGACCTCCAACCTGACCGGCCCGCTGGGCGGCAAGAAGGAGGACCGCAACGTCCACATCGGCCCGTCGGACTACGTCGCCTGGCTCGACGACCGCAAGTGGGCCTACGTCCGCCTCGAGGGTCGCGCGTTCGGCGAGGTGCCCCTGAACCTCGAGTACAAGCTCGAGGTCTGGGACTCGCCCAACTCGGCCGGCATCATCATCGACGCCCTGCGCGCCGCGAAGATCGCCAAGGACCGCGGCATCGGTGGCCCGATCCTGTCCGCGTCGACGTACTTCATGAAGTCCCCGCCGGTCCAGATGGAGGACACCCTGGGTCGCACGCACCTGGAGGAGTTCATCGCGGGTACCCGCGACCGCTGACCAGCGCCCCGAAGGCGCGCACCCCCACGCGGGGTGCGCGCCTTCGTCGTCCCCGGGCAACCTGCCTGCCGAAGGGCCGGACGCCCGATGCCGGTTCGTCGAGATCGTGAGGTGCCGACGAAGTCGTGAGCTGCACCTCACTCGCTCGTCGCCAAGCCACGACTTCGGCTGGAGGGGCGGGGCAGCACAGGGCGGGCCGGGTGAGCACGTGGGTGCAAGGATGTGCGCGTGCAGGTGATCGCTGACCTCAAGGCCCTGTGGCCGTTGCGGGACTTCCGCAAGCTGTTCGCCGTCCGGCTCGTGAGCCAGGCGGCCGACGGGATGTTCCAGGTCGGCCTGGCGACGCTGTTCTTCTTCTCCCCGGAGAAGGTCAGCACGGCCACCGGCGTCGCGACCGCGTTCGCGGTCCTGCTCCTGCCGTTCACGATCGTCGGCCCGTGGGCGGGCGTGCTCCTCGACCGGTGGCGGCGGCGGCAGGTGTTGTTCGTCGGCAACCTGGTCCGCGTCGCGCTCACCGTGCTCATCGCCGTGATCATGTATTCCGACGGAGTCAACGCCGCGGTCTACGTGCTGGCGCTGGTGAACCTCTCGATCAACCGGTTCCTGCTCTCGGCGATGTCGGCGTCGCTGCCCCAGACGGTCGAGGGGCCCCTGCTCCTGACGGCGAACTCGCTGACCCCCACCCTCGGGGCGGCGGCCGCGGGCGTCGGCGGGGCGATCGGCCTCGTGCTCGGGTTCGTCCTGCCGGAAGGTCACGGGCGCGACGCCGCCGCACTGATCGTGGCCGCCTGTGTCATGGCGACCGCTGCCGTGCTCTCGACCCGGCTGGGCAAGGACCGGCTGGGTCCCGACGAACGCGCCGACGCCGCCCAGCTGCGCGCCCAGCTGGGCCTGATCTTCCGCGGCTTCGTCGAGGGAGCCCGGTACCTGATCGCCCGACGGACCCCCGCGCGCGCACTCGGCATCATGGCGGTGCACCGGTTCTTGTACGGCGTCACGTTCGTCGCGAGCATCCTCATCGCGCGGAACCTGCTCTCGGACCCGATGAACACGAGCGACGGCCTCAAGACCTTCACGACCATCCTGGGCGCCTCCGCGCTGGGCTTCTTCCTCGCCGTGCTGGTCACGCCGGTCCTGGCGCCCCGCACCGGTCCGCACGTGTGGATCGTCGTGTGCCTCGTGCTCGCCGCGGCGAGCCAGCTGCTGCTCGCGTCGACCCCGTCGCGCACCGTGGTGCTCACCGCGGCGGTGCTGCTCGGGCTCGCGGCCCAGGGCGCCAAGATCGCCGTCGACACGATCGTGCAGCGCGACACGGCCGACGCCTACCGCGGGCGCGCGTTTGCGCTCTACGACGTCCTGTACAACGCGGCCTTCGTCGGCGCCGCCGCGCTCGGCGCCCTCACCCTGCCGGACACGGGCTACTCGCAGCGCCTGTTCGTCGTGCTGGCCCTGGGGTACGTGGCCGCCGCGGTGGTCTACGGCCTGCTGTCGCGCGGGGTCCGCGCGACCGCCGTGGCCGAGGAAGCCGTGCCCGCATGAACGACAACCTGCCGCTGCAGGCCGTCCTCGACTCCAGCCTCTCGATCAGCATCGCCGACGCCCGCCTGCCCGATCGGCCCCTGGTCTGGGTCAACGCCGCGTTCACGCGCACCACCGGCTACGCGCTCGACGAGGTCGTCGGACGCAACTGTCGGTTCCTGCAGGGCGCCGACACCGACCCGCAGACCGTGGCCCGGATCCGGGCAGCCCTCGACGCCGGCCGCACCATCGCGACGGTCGTGCGCAACTACCACCGCGACGGCAGCTCCTTCTGGAACCAGCTGGTGATCAGCCCCGTGGCCGACGAGCTCGGCACGGTGACCCACTACGTCGGCATCCAGGCCCGGCTGACGGACCAGCTGCCCCCGGAGAGCCTGCGCGACCTCGAGGCCACGTTCGACTCGCAGGCGACGGCGCGGCTCGAGCTGCTCGCCCGGGTGAGCGACGAGCTGACGCGCATCCTCGACTACGACGAGGCCGTCGATGCCCTGGCCGACCTGGCCATCCCGGCGCTGGCCACCTGGGGCTTCGTCGCGATGACCGACGAGCGCGGACGGTTCGCCCGCGTGCACCTCGTGGTGAGCAACCCGGACGACCGGGAGGTCGCGCGCCAGCTGGCCGGTGAGGACCTGGGCTGGCTGTCCCGCGCCCCACGGATCACCGAGGCGCTGGCCAGCCCACCGGGGTTCGTCGCCACCCCCTACATCATCAACGTCGACGACACCGTCCTGCGGACCACGCCCGCGCAGCTGGAGCTGCTGCTCCGGCTCGGGATCAAGTCGGCCATGATCGTCCCGCTGCGCGCGCGGGATCGGGTGATCGGCGTGCTCTGCCTGGTCAGCGACGCCGAGATCAGCGCCGACGCGATCGTGACCGCGGCCCACCTGGGACGGCGCGCCGGGCTCGCGCTCGACAACGTGAGGTTGTTGGTGGCCGAGCGGACGGCGGCCCTCACGCTCCAGCAGAGCCTCCTGCCGACGATCACCGACGTCCCCGGCCTCGACGTCGCGACGGCCTACGTCCCGTCGGGGAGGCGGGCGCAGGTGGGCGGCGACTGGTTCGACGTGCTGCCGCTGCCCGACGGCACGGTCGGGCTCGCCGTCGGCGACGTGGTCGGGCACGACCTGCGGGCCGCGGCGTCGATGGGTCAGCTGCGCTCGCTGCTGCGCTCGTACGCGTGGGAGGGCTCGTCCCCGGGTGCCGTGCTGTCCCGCGCGGACGAGCTGGTGCGTGGTCTCGACATCGCCGACATCGCCACGTGCGTCTACCTGCGATGGTCGTCGGGCGACGACGGTTCCGCGCACGTCGTCTACGCGCGAGCCGGGCACCCACCGCCCCTGCTGCGCCTCCCCGGCGGTGCGGTCGTCCCGCTGGACCAGGGGCTGTCGACGCCCGTCGGCCTGGCCGGTCCGGACCGGACCGAGGGCGCGATCGACGTCCCCGGCGGCGGCGTGCTGGTCCTCTACACCGACGGCCTGGTCGAGCGTCGCGACCGCGGCCTGCGCGAGGGCATCGCCGCCCTGTCCGACGAGCTCGCGCGGACACCGGAGGGCGCGACCTGCGCCCAGATCCGCGACCGGCTCGTCGCGGCCCTGGTCGGTGCTCGGCAGGAGGACGACATGTGCCTCCTGGTGGTCAGGAGCGCGTAGCCCACCACGCGACCAGCTCCTCGCGGGCGGCCTCCGGGCCCAGCGGGCCGCGCTCCATCCGCAGGTCGAGCAGGAACCGGTACGCCTCGCCGACCTCACGCCCGGGCGCCAGGCCGAGGATCTCCATGATCTGCGTCCCGTCCAGGTCGGGGCGGATCGAGTCGAGCTCCTCCTGCTCGGCCAGCACGGCGATCCGCCGCTCCAGGTCGTCGTACGCCGCCGACAGCCGCGCCGCCTTGCGCACGTTGCGCGTGGTGCAGTCCGAGCGGGTCAGCCGGTGCAGCCGCTCCAGGAGCGGCCCGGCGTCCGTGACGTAGCGGCGCACGGCCGAGTCGGTCCACGACCCTTCGCCATACCCGTGGAACCGCAGGTGCAGCTCCGTCAGCCGGGAGACCGCGGTCACCGTCGCCTTGTCGAAGCGCAGCTCCTTCAACCGCTTCGCGACGAGCTTCGCGCCGACCATCTCGTGGTGGTGGAAGCTGACCCCGCCGTCCGCCTCGAACTTGCGCGTCCGCGGCTTGCCGATGTCGTGCAGCAGGGCGGCCAGCCGGAGCACGAGATCCGGGCCTGGCACGGCGCCCTCGGGACCGGTCTCCAGCGCGATCGCCTTGTCCAGCACCGTGAGCGAGTGCTCGTACACGTCCTTGTGCCGGTGGTGCTCGTCGATCAGCAGGCGCATCGCGGGCAGCTCGGGCAGCACGTGCGTGGCGAGGCCGGTGTCGACGAGGACCTCGAGGCCGGCCCTCGGCGCCGTCGAGACGAGCAGCTTGCTCAGCTCGTCGCGCACCCGCTCGGCGCTCACGATCGTGATGCGGTCGGCCATGTGGACGATCGCCGCGTGCGCAGCCGGATCGACCGCGAACCCGAGCTGGGCGGCGAACCGGGCGGCCCGCATCATGCGCAGCGGGTCGTCGTCGAACGACTGGCGCGGGTCGACCGGCGTGCGCAGGACGCCGGCCGCGAGGTCGGTGAGCCCGTCGAACGGGTCGACGAACGTCAGCTCGGGCAGTCGGACCGCCATCGAGTTGACCGTGAAGTCGCGCCGGGAGAGGTCGCCCTCCAGGGAGTCACCGAACGCGACCTGCGGCTTGCGGCTCGTGGGGTCGTACTCGTCGGAACGGTAGGTGGTGACCTCGACGACGACATCGTCCGTGGCGTCACCGCGACGGCCGGCGAACCGTCGGGCGCCGATGGTGCCGAACTCCTTGCCGATGTCCCAGTGCGCGTCGCCCCACCTCGCGAGCAGCGCGAGGGTCTCGTCGGGCGAGGCAGACGTCGTGAAGTCCAGGTCCGCCGACACCCTCCCGAGGAACGCGTCGCGCACCGGACCGCCGACCAGGGCGAGCTCGTGCCCCGCAGCGCGGAAGACGGCACCCAGCTCGAGGGCGTCCGCAGGGAGGTTGCTCAGCACGCCCAGGGCGCGCCGGCGCAGGGCGGTCAGGGCGGACGGGTCGGGCTGTTCTACGGGCACTCGGGCAAGCCTGCCAGACTCAGCGGCCCCCTCTGCCCGCACGGCAGGCCGGTGGAGCGCCGTCGAGTCGTTACAGTGGCGGGATGTCCAGCCCGGCGCGACCACCGTTCCCCGGGGGCGTCCCGGCGCCGCCGGGTGGTCACGCGCTGCGCATCGACCCCCGGCTCATGGCGGTCAAGCCCGCGCCGACGCCGCTCCCCGTGGTCGACGAGACCTCTGCCGGCGGGATCGTCGTCAGCCGGCGCGACGGCGTCGACCATGCCGCCGTGATCGCGCGTCGCAACCGCGCGGGGCGCCTCGAGTGGTGCCTGCCCAAGGGGCACCTGGAGGGCGTCGAGACTCCCGAGGACGCCGCGGTCCGGGAGATCGCCGAGGAGACCGGCATCCAGGGGCAAGTGTTGCGGCGCCTCGGCGTCATCGACTACTGGTTCAGCGGCGACGACCGGCGCGTGCACAAGGTGGTCCACCACTTCCTGCTCGGCGCGACCGGCGGTGAGCTGTCGGTCGAGGGCGACCCGGACGGCGAGGCGGAGGAGGCCGCCTGGGTCCCGGTCGCGGAGCTGCACTCCGTCCTGGCCTACCCCAACGAGCGCCGGCTCGCCGAGGCGGCCCTGCTCGTCCTCGTCGACGAGGCATGAGCGCGCGCTCGACGCTGCGTCGGCTGGCCAGTGCAGCGCTGGCGCTGGGCGCTGGACTCTCCCTCGCCTCGCTGCCGTTCGCGGCACCGGCGGTCGCTGCCGACGACGCCCTCCCCGTCACCATCCACGTCGACCGAGATCGCCCCATCGGTCCTGCGGCCCGGCGACGCCCTGACCGTCCGCGCCACCCTGACCAACACCAGCACCGAGGTCATCGCCCAACCGACCGCCATCCTGCGCCTCAGTCGGTTCCTGATCAGCTCGCGCGACGAGGTCGAGCGCCTGGACGTCGTCGGACACGTGCACGTCCCAGCGGCCGTGCCGCCAGGCCGTGGCGGTCACCCTGCCTGCGCCGCTCGAGATCGGCCAGTCGGTCGGGGTCGAGCTCGTCGTCCCCGCGGCCAACGTCCAGCTGAGCAACCTGCCGGACACCTGGGGGCCCCGCGGACTGTCCGTCGAGGCGATGGACGGCAAGACGCGCGTCGGCCTCGAACGCACCTTCGCGCTCTGGCTCACCGACGACGCCGAGGTCTCACCCACGCCCGTCTCCGTCCTCGTCCCCGTGGTCGGCCCGGGCGCCGACCCGCTGTCCACCCAGTCCACCGACCTCGACCGGCTCGTCGCCCCGGGTGGTCGGCTCGACGTGCTCAGGACGACGCTCGCGACGAACCCCGGGATCGGCGTGGCCGTCGATCCCGGCCTGCTGGCGTCGGCCGCCGACGGGAGCGCCCGGGCACAGGAATGGGGCTCCTCGCTCGACGCCGACCTCGCGCACCACGACGTGCTGGCGCTGCCCTGGTCCGACCCCGATGTCGACGCCGCGGGGCGCGCCGACCAGTCGAACCTCGTCCAGCTCGCGGTCGACGCCTCTGCCACCGCCGGTCTCGACGGGACCGGCATCCTCTGGGCACCGTCTGCGGGCGGCCTCGACCAGACCACCCTGGCCGTGACCTCGCAGGTCCACCGGCCCGCGATCGTCGTGGCACCCGGGTCGGTGGACGTGAAGGATCCCGAGAAGGGGCGCACGCCGGAGGCACGCACCGCGGTGCGCACCCCTGCGGGGACCGTGCGCGCCCTCGTACCGGACAAGCGGCTCAGCACATTGCTGACCGACCCGACCTCCGTGGACCCGCAGGCGACGCCCGCGACGACCACGCAGCAGGCGCTCGCCGAGCTCGCGGTGATCACGCGCGAGACGAAGTCCGACCAGCCGCACCTCCTGCTGACCGCCGGACGCGACTGGATGCCCGACACCGCCTCGGTCACCGCCCTGCTCGCGGCGCTCGGCGGCGCGCCGTGGGTCACCCTCGCCGATGCCTCGACGCTGCTGGGCACCGGACAGGCGACGGGTGCGGGGACGGTGCCGGAGACCAGCGCGGACCCCGACGCGCTCGACGTCTCGAGCGTCAGGGCCCTCGCCGGCGCTCGCGACGACGCGATCGGGTTCGCCTCCGTGACCAGCGAGCCGGACCAGCTGCTCGACGGCGTGGACGCCGAGGTCGTCGCGCCGCTGGCGGTCGCCTGGCGGGCCGCGCCCGAGCGGCGCGCGGACCTGGTGAGCCGGGTGCTCGCGAACGTCGGAGCGCGCACGACCGGGCTGTCGATCAGCCGCGTGGGCGACGTGAACGTCATCAGCTCGACGGGCGAGATCCGGATGACCGTGGCCAACGCGCTGACCGTCCCCGTCGATGTCGCGCTCACGGTGCAGCCGGCCAAGCCCTGCCTCGAGGCAGAGGACGTTCCCTCGGTGACGGTCGAGGCGAAGAGCGAGACGGTCGTCCCGGTCACGCTGCACGCCCGCGCCAACTGCGATGTCATGGTCGTCGCGACCCTGGCCTCGAGCGACGGGACGCCCGTCTCCGAGCCGGTCACGTTCACCGCTCGGGTCACGCCCACGATCGAGAGCGTCGGCACGATCGTCGTCGGGGTCCTGCTGGCCATCGGGTTGGTGCTCGGCATCGTGCGGACGATCCGGCGCGGGCAGAGCGCGCGACGCGGGAGCCGCATCGAGGCCGAACCGCAGTCCCCGCTGCCCGTGCTCGGCGGCCGCGAGGACGAGTCGTGAGCGATCCCACCGCCGGCGGGATGCGGCGCGGTGCGGCGCTGATGGCGTCGGGCACGGCCGCGTCCCGCGTGCTCGGCCTGCTGCGCGTCATGGTGCTCGCCGCCGCGATCGGTGGCACCGGTCAGGCGGTCGACGCCTTCACGGTGGCGAACAACCTGCCCAACATCCTCTACCTGCTGCTCATCGGCGGAGTCCTGAACGCGATCCTCGTGCCGCAGGTGGTCCGTGCGTACAAGCGCAACGCCGGCCAGGAGTACGTCGACCGGCTCCTCACGCTCGGCTTCGTCGTGCTCGCCCTCGTCACGCTCGTGCTCACGCTCGCCGCGCCCCTGCTGGTCGACCTCTACTCGAACTTCGGCAACGCGGCCCAGGACCAGCTGGCGGTCACGTTCGCGTTCTGGTGCATCCCCCAGCTGTTCTTCTACGGCGCGTACGGCCTGCTCGGCGAGGTGCTCAACGCGCGCGGGTCGTTCGGCCGCTCATGTGGGCGCCGGTGGTCAACAACGTCGTCTCGATCGCAGGCTTCGTGGCGTTCATCGCCCTCTTCCACGGCGTCAAGCGCAACGGCGCCGTCCAGGCCCCCGACCTGAGCACCGGCCAGGCGACCTTCTTCGCCCTGGCCGCGACCCTCGGCGTCGTCGCGCAGGCCGTGGTCCTGATCCCGGCGCCGGTCGGGCCGGTGTGCACTACCGGCCGCGCTGGGGTCTGCGCGGATCGGGACTCGGGACGGCCGGCCGGGTGGCCACGTGGACGCTGGCCGGCCTGGGAGTCGGCCAGCTCGGGTACCTCGTGGTCCCCGGACTGCATCTGCCGCGCCCGACGCCGCCGTCGGGGCGCCGGCCGCTCCGTGGCCGGCCCAACGCGTACGCCATGGCCTTCCTCATCTTCATGCTTCCGCACTCGCTCGTCACCGTCTCCCTGGCCACCGCGATGTTCACGCGGCTGTCCGGGCACGCCGGCAACAAGAACACGGACGGCGTCCGCACGAACGTCGTCCTACAGCCTGCGGATCGTCGGCGTCTTCACCATCTTCGCGACGGCCGCGATCGCGGTGCTCGCCCTGCCGCTGACCCGCGTAGCTGCTGTTCACCTCAGCCAGGCAGTCCGCGGACGCGATCGCCCCCGTCGTGCTCGCGATGATCGTCGGCCTGCCCGCGTTCGGCGTGTGGTCGATGTACCAGCGCGTGTTCTACGCGTACGAGGACGCCCGCGCGATGGTGCCCATCCAGGTGGTGATGGCCGATGATCGTCGTCCTCGGCGCACTCGCGTCCAAGCTGTTCCTGCCGGCGACGCACTGGGTCGTCGGCATCGGGTTGTCCATGAGCCTGTCGTACGTCGTCGGCATGCTCTACGCCCAGCTGCTCCTACGCCGGCGGCTCGGCTCCCTCGACGGACCGCGCGTGCTCCAGGTGCACGCGCGGGCGACCGTCGCAGCGCTGGTCTCGGCCGCCGTCGGGCTCACCGTGCTCTGGTGGCTCGGGCACGCGATGTCCGACCGGTGGCTTGCGTCGGTCATCCAGTGCGCCGTCGTCGGAACCCTGATGGGACTGCTGTACGTCGGCGGGCTGCGGGTGCTGCGCGTCAGCGAGCTCGACGGTCTTCTCGGACCGCTCCTGCGCAGGCTGCCGGGCGACGCGGCTAGCATGCAGGAGTTCTCGAACGTCGAGCGGAGGTGCTGGTGAGCGAGGTCGTCGGACGTGGCACGGTGCTCGCCGGTCGGTACCGGGTGCTCGCACCGGTCGACTCCGACCTCGAGGGCTCCAGCGCCTGGCGGGCCACGGACCAGATCCTCGACCGCCCGGTGCAGGTCCGCGTGCTCGAGTCCGGTGCGGTCGCACCGGCGCTCGACGCCGCGCGTCGGGCCGCGCTGGTGACCGACCCTCGACTGGTGCGCGTGCTCGACGTCGGATCGCACGACGGCTACGGCTTCGTCCTCTCCGAGCAGCTCGTCGGACCGTCCCTCGCGGAGCTGGCGACCTGGAACCCGCTGACCGCCGACCAGGCTCGCGCCGTCGTCGGCGAGGCGGCCGCCGCCCTCGAGATCGCCCGCCGGCGAGGCGTCCATCACCTCGCCCTGCGCCCCTCGGTCCCTGCACGTGAGTCCGGACGGGCGCGTCCTGGTCGGTGGGCTCGCCCTGGATGCCGCCCTGCTCGGTGGCGCGGGGGGCGACGCCCGCTCCACCACGCGCGCAGACGCCGTCGGCCTGGTCCGCCTGCTCTCCGCCGCCCTGACCGGGTACTGGCCCGGCGACCCCGGCGCACTGCTGCCGACCGGTGGGGACACGCTGCCGCTCGCTCCGGTCCTCGACGGCTCGCCGGTCCCGCCGGCGGACCTCGTGCCGAGCATCCCGAACGACCTCGACACGCTCTGCGTCGTCACGCTCGGACCCAACGACGACGGGCCGCACAGTCCCGGTGAGCTCGTGCGTGAGCTGGAGCCCTGGGGTGAGATCCGCTCGTCGGGGATCGGCGCCGCCGCGGCCGCCGCGGGGATCGCGACCGAGGACGTGGCCCAGTTCCCACCGACCGGTGAGGCGGCGGCCGTCGCGGGTCCGACGGTGGACCCGAGCGCCGTCGCCGCGGCGGTCGTCGTGCAACGGCAGTCGGTGCGCTCCGCGTTCCAGGACCAGGGGCAGCAGCCGCCCGGTGCCAACCGGCCCGGCACGCCCCCGCCGGCGATCCCGCCCAAGGGCAGCACCGTCGGCACCAGCCCTGTCCCCGTCGCGGAACCGACGCCGGCCGTCCCGGTGGCCGTCGTCGGACCAGACGCACCTCACCCTTCGCCCACAGTCTCTCGACGACCCGTCGCGCGGGCTACCGCCGCGGCGGACTTCGACGAGGTCATGGGAGTCGGACACAAGGAGGTTCCCATCGTGGCGCGCCGCTTCGACCCGACCGCACTGGTTCTCATCATCGTCGTCGTCGGGGTCGCCATCGGCGTGATCTTCGCGATCCGCACCTTGTTCGGGGGCCTCGACCCGCGCTCTCCCGCCGGAGCCGACGAGCCCGCACCCTCGCCGAGCGTGTCGGCATCGGCGCCCGCCGTCGCGGACCCGGCGGCCCCTGCACCGCCCGCCGACGCCGCCGGCGGACCGCCCGTCATCGCGTCGGCCACCACCATCGACCCCTCGGACACCGACGGAGAGCACGAGGAAGCGGCTGGCAGGGCTTTCGACGGCGACCCGTCGACGTTCTGGTACACGCAGACCTACAAGCGGGCCGACTTCGCCGGGTTCAAGGACGCCGTCGGGTACGCCATCACCTTGACGACGAAGACGACCGTGAACACGGTGACGCTCCGCTCCAACAGCATGGGAGGCCACGTCGAGATCGGTGCGACCGACGCCGCCACCCCACCGACGGCCCCGTACTCGCGTCCGGGTCGTTCGGCCCGGAAGGAATCTTCCCGCTCGTCCCCCCGCCGGACACCCAGTCGCTTGTCCTGTGGATCACCGAGCTCCCGACGGCCCCCGACGGCGCGTTCCGGCTCGAGCTCACCGAGGTCGCGCTGTCCTGAGCGGGTGATGGCAGCGGAGCATCTGGCGCCTAGGATCGGTTGACGCCAAAGCACCAGCACCCGACCCGCAAGGACCCACATCGTGACCGACCAGACCACCACAGCGCCCGACTCCGTGCGCGAGCTCGTCATCGTCGGTTCCGGTCCCGCCGGGTACACCGCAGCCATCTACGCCGCCCGCGCGGGCCTCGCCCCCCTGGTCATCGCCGGGTCGGTGACCGCCGGCGGCGCGCTGATGAACACCACCGAGGTCGAGAACTTCCCCGGCTTCCTCGACGGGGTCATGGGCCCCGAGCTCATGGAGACGCTGCAGAAGCAGGCCGAGCGGTTCGGCGCCGAGGTCCTCTTCGACGACGCCTCGTCGCTCGAGCTGATCGGCCCGGTCAAGACCATCGTGACGCTCGGCGGCGAGACGTTCCACGCCCGCGCCGTCATCCTGGCCACCGGCTCCGCCTACCGCGAGCTGGGTCTGGAGGACGAGAAGCGGCTGTCCGGCCACGGCGTCTCGTGGTGCGCCACCTGCGACGGCTTCTTCTTCCGCGACCAGGAGATCGTCGTCGTCGGCGGCGGCGACTCGGCCGTCGAGGAGGCCACGTTCCTCACCCGGTTCGGCAAGGTGACCCTGGTGCACCGCCGCGACGAGCTGCGCGCCTCGAAGATCATGGCCGACCGCGCCGAGGCCGACCCCAAGATCGAGTTCGCCTGGAACACCGAGGTCGTGGGCATCCAGGGCGACACCAAGGTCACCGGCGTGCGGCTGCGCGACACCGTCACCGGCGAGACCCGCGAGCTCGCCGCCACCGGCGTCTTCGTCGCGATCGGGCACGTGCCGCGCACCGAGCTGCTCGTCGGCCAGGTCGACCTCGACGACGCGGGCTACGTCCAGGTCGTCGGCCGCGCGACCGCGACCAACGTCGACGGCGTCTTCGCCTGCGGCGACCTCGTCGACCACACCTACCGCCAGGCGATCACCGCGGCCGGTACGGGCTGCGCCGCGGCCCTCGACGCCCAGCACTACCTTGCCGTAGGGGATCTGGTCGCGCCCGTCGCCGATCGAGGCCTACGTCCAGGAGATCCTTGAGCACGTCCCCCGTCACCGACGCCACCTTCCAGGCCGAGGTCCTCGACTCCGACGTCCCCGTGCTCGTCGACTTCTGGGCGACCTGGTGCGGCCCGTGCCGCGCGGTGGCGCCGATCCTCGAGGAGCTCTCGACCCTACGGGGCCGGATCAAGATCGCCAAGCTCAACGCCGACGAGAACCCGCAGGTCACGGCCGCCTACGGCATCACGTCGATCCCGACGCTGAACATCTACAACGGCGGCGAGCTCGTCAAGTCGATGGTCGGCGCGCGCCCGAAGTCGCTGACCGCCGAGCATCGAGGCCGTCCTCGCGTCGCGTCGACCAGACCGCCTGGGCGCTTCCGGCTGCACGGCTCCCGCGTTCGCCCGTGCGACACTCGGGTCATGACCGCCGTTCCTGAGCCCGCCGACGAGACGTGGGCCCTCCCACGGCCGCCGCCGCCGGTACCGGCACCCGCCTCGACCCCTGGCTCGACTCCTACGCCGAGCGCACCCACGGCATGCGGGCCTCCGAGATCCGCGCGCTGTTCGCCGTCGCCAACCGCCCCGAGGTCGTCTCGCTCGCCGGCGGCATGCCCTACCTCGAGGGTCTCCCGCTCGAGGCGCTCGCCGAGACGCGCAGCGCGTCGTTGCTACCCGCGGCTGCAGGCGCTCCAGTACGGCTCGGGCCAGGGCGACGAGACGCTGCGCGAGCAGATCCTCGAGGTGATGGAGCTCGAGGGCATCGACGCCCACCCCGACGACGTCGTGGTCACCACGGGCTCGCAACAGGCGCTCGACCTGGTGACCCGGATCTTCATCGACCCCGGCGACGTGGTCGTCGCCGAGGCCCCGTCCTACGTCGGCGCGCTCGGGGTGTTCCGCGCCTACCAGGCGGACGTGGTCCACGTGCCGATCGACGAGCACGGCCTGATCCCCGAGGCGCTCGAGGAGACGTTGACGGCCTTGTCTCGACAGGGCCGCCGCGTCAAGTTCCTCTACACCGTGCCGAACTTCCACAACCCGGCCGGCGTGACGCTCTCGCTCGAGCGCCGGCCGCGGATCCTGGAGATCGCCAGCCGCCACGGCGTCCTGGTCGTCGAGGACAACCCCTACGGCCTGCTCGGCTTCGAGGGCGAGCCGCTGCCCGCCATGCGCTCGATCGACGACGAGGGCGTCCTCTACCTCGGGCTCCTTCTCCAAGACGTTCGCCCCGGGCTACCGGGTGGGCTGGGCCGTCGCGCCGCACGCGGTCCGGGAGAAGCTCGTCCTGGCCACCGAGTCGGCGATCCTGTGCCCGTCCAACGCCTCCCAGATGGCCATCTCGAGCTACCTGGCGAACACGACTGGCGCGGGCAGATCAAGGCCTTCCGCGAGCTGTACCGCGAGCGCCGCGACGCCATGATCGAGGCTCTCACCGAGCACATCCCCGAGGCCACCTGGACGGTGCCCGACGGCGGCTTCTACACCTGGGTCAAGCTGCCCTACGGGCTCGACGCCAAGTGCGATGCTGCCCCGCGCGGTCACCGCGCGCGTCGCCTACGTGCCCGGCACCGCCTTCTACGCCGACGGCAGGGCGCGGACCACATGCGCCTGTCGTACTGCTACCCGACCCCCGAGCGGATCCGCGAGGGCGTCCGCCGGCTCGCCGGAGTCGTCGCCGGGGAGCGCGAGCTCGTCGAGCTTTCGGCACCACGGGCGGCGGTCCCGACGACGTGCAGAGCCCGGCCGGACGTCCCATGACCCGTCGTCCTTCCCCTCTCGACCCGCCCTCCTAGTTTTCGGAGCCGATCGCCCATGACCACCACACCGCCTCCTCGGGTAGTCGTCCTCGCGGGGGGCCTCTCGCACGAACGTGACGTGTCCATCCGTTCCGGTCGACGCGTGGCCGAGGCGCTGCGCTACGCCGGCGTGAAGGTCGACGTCACGACGTCGACGCGCCTTGTTCCCGCGCTCGCCCAGCTACAGCCGACCTGGTCTGGCCGCTCCTCCACGGGGCGAGCGGCGAGGACGGCTCCCTCCACGACGTCCTCGAGCTCCTCGGCGTCCGGTACGTGGGCACGGGACGCCCGGGCCGCGTGGCCTGGTCCAAGCCGATCGCCAAGACCATTGTCCACCGCGCCGGCTTCGCACACCCGACTACGTGACCCTGCCGCAGAGCCTCTTCCGCGAGCTCGGGGCGGAGCACGTCATGGATGCCGTCGTCGGCCGGCTCGGGCTGCCCCTGGTCGTCAAGCCTCCGCGGCGGCTCCGCGCTCGGTGTCACCCCCGTGACGAGCCCCGACGACTGCCCAAGGCGATGGTCGACTGCTTCGCCTACGGCGACGCCGCGCTCTCGAGAAGGCGTCGCGGGACCGAGGTCGCCGTGAGCGTCGTGGAACCGGCGACGGCCCGTCACGCTGCCGGCCGTCGAGATCGTCACCGAGGGCACTACGACTACGACGCCCGATACAACCCGGGCCGCACCGAGTTCTTCGCCCCGGCGCGGCTGCCCGACGACGTCGGCGCTGTCGTCGGCGCGCCTCGCCGCGCACCGGGCCCTGGGGCTGCGGGCTTGTCCCGCAGCGACCTGATCCTCGACGCCGACGGCGCCCATTTCCTGGAGGTCAACGTGGCGCCCGGGATGACCGAGACGTCTCTCCTGCCCCAGGCGACCGAGGCCGCGGGCCGTCGCTCAGCGACTCTACCGGGAGACTGGTCGAGCGTCGCGTCGCCCGCTGACCGGCGGAAAGTGCATCTGGCGGTTTTCCGAGGGGCGGCTGGACGGTGGAGGCTCTGCCTCGAGCAGGCCCGGGTCTTCGGGTGCGATGCCGTCCAGGATGCGGTTGAGGTCCTGGACCGAGCGCGAACTCGACGTCAGCCGCCGCGCGGCTTGCCCGAGGCGATCTTGACGCGCGTGTCGAACCGGTCGGACAGCCGTGCCGCGAGCTCGTCGAGCGCCGCGTTCCGGGGCCCGCGCGCGGCGCGGTCCGCCGGGCGGTCGGCTCGGCGTCGCCACCGAGCGCGACGATCTCCTCGGTCGCGCGGACCGACAGGCCCTCGGCGACGATCCGCTGGGCGAGCCGCTCCATCGCCGCGCGTCGCGCAGGCCGAGCAGCGCGCGGGCGTGCCCGGCGGACAGCACCCCGGCCGCGACGCGCGCTGAACGAGCGGCGGGAGCCGCAGCAGCCGCAGGTGTTCGAGATCTGCGGGCGGGACCGGGGGATGCGGGCCGCGAGCTCCTCGTGCGTGCACCCGAAGTCGTCGAGGAGCTGCTGGTACGCGGCCGCCTCCTCGAGCGGGTTCAGCTGCGAAGCGGTGGAGGTTCTCCAGCAGCGCGTCGCGCAGCAGGTCCCCGTCCTCGGTCTCCCGGATGATCGCCGGAATCGTCGTCGAGGCCGGCCGCCTGGGTCGCGCGCCAGCGCCGCTCGCCCATGATGAGCTCGTAGCCGTCGCCGTCCGTCGGTCGCACGACGATCGGCTGCAGGACGCCGATCTCCGCGATCGAGCGCGACGAGCTCCTCGAGGGCCTCCTCGTCGAACACGGTGCGCGGCTGCCGCGGGTTCGGCCGGATCGACGCCACCGGGAGCTCGGCGAACCGCGCGCCGGGCACCGGCAGGACCGATCGGCGTCCAGTCAGGCCGCGTGCCTCGTGCCTTCGACCGAGCCGGCAGCGTCCGCGCTCGAGCCGTCCCGGCTGCTACGTTCTGAGTGATGCGCGTTCGGCGGCATTCGCCGACCTGGTGTCAGCACCGAAGACGTCGCATTTCCGCGCTGCCGTTCCGATGCCGCCGTTTCCATCGAGCCTCTTAATGTCGCCGCTGCGACGACGCTGCCAGTGTCGACCTTCGGCCGCCGAGCACGCTGTAGCTACTCGCGTCGCCGTCGGGCCTCGGCGGTCGCAGGTGCTGGTGGCGGTTCGCCGTCGGTCGCGACGCGACTGCGGCGCTCGCTCCGGCTCGTTGTAGCGAGCGCTGCCGCTTCGCGCTGCGGCCGGGGAAGAACACGTCGACCGGACGGTCGCGCCGGTCAGCGCTGGCCGTCCAGACCTGTCGGGATCAGGGCCCCGAGCCCCCGGCCCAGACCGCGGCGCTTCTCGCTCACAGTCCTCCTTGGGGGCTCGCGCTCGGTGGTCATGAGGAGGGGTGCTCTGAAGCCTGGTCGCACGTCGCCGTACTCGGTACGAACATTCGTCGTCGGCGGGGTCGTCCCCTGATCCAGCGCGCCACGCTCGGCGATCTCACGAGCCGCCTCGAGGTACGAGAGCGCGCCGCTCGAGCCGGGGTCGTACGTCATCACGGTCTGCCCGTAGCTCGGCGCCTCGGAGATCCGGACCGACCGCGGGATCGTGGTGGGCAGCGTCTGCGCGGGGAAGTGCTCCGCACCTCGTCGGCCACCTGGCGCGCCAGGTTGGTCCGCGCGTCGTACATCGTCAGCAGGATCGTCGACACGTGCAGCCCGGGTTCAGGTGGGCCTGGATGAGCTGGACGTCTTGAGGAGCTGGCTCAGCCCCTCGAGCGCGTAGTACTCGCACTGGATCGGGATGAGCACCTCACGGGCCGCCGACGAAGGCGTTGACGGTGAGCAGGCCGAGGCTCGGCGGGCAGTCGACGAAGACGTAGTCGATCCGCTCCTCGCCCGCTCGCCGCGCTGGCCAGGTACGCGTCGAGCGCGTTCCGCAGCCGGGTCTCGCGGGCGACGAGCGAGACGAGCTCGATCTCGGCGCCGGACGAGGTCGATGGTCGCCGGCAGGCACCACAGGTTCGGGACGTCCGGGCTCTCCTGGACGTCTCGGCGATCGGCGCCCCCTCGACCAGCACCTCGTAGATCGACGGCGTCCCGGTGGTGGTCGACCCCGAGCGCCGTCGACGCGTTCCCCTGCGGGTCGTTGTCGAGCACGAGGACGTTGAGGCCGGCCTGCGCGAGCGCCGCGGCGAGGTTGACCGTGGTCGTCGTCTTGCCGACGCCGCCCTTCTGGTTCGCGACCGTGACGACGCGTGTGCTGGGCGGGCGCGGGAAGCGACGGCCGGGCAGCTCGATCCGGCGGCGCGCGTCCTGCTTGAGCTCGGCCATCAGCGGCGTCTCATCGGTGGCCTCCGGCAGGCTCTTGACCAGCGCGGCCCGGCGAGTCTCCTCGGGATCAAGGTCCACAGTGGGGCGCCCGACGTCGACACTCGCGTCGGTCGGGCCGGGGATCGTCTCGATCGCGGCTCGATCGTCCCGTGACCCGTTCCCGGGCGGCTCCTGTCGTGATTCGCCGCCGTGCACGGCCCTGACCTGCACCGACGGGCCAGCTGTTTCACGTGAAACAACCGCCTGGTCCACCAGGGGCCCTCCCGTGGGCTCGGATTCCGCTGGTCGTTCGGTCGTCTCGGCCTGCACTGCGGGCTCCGCTTCTCCACCGCGTTCCCACTCGTTTGCGCCAGCCGTCTCACGTCCCGAGCCGGTCGCGTCGTACTCGATCGCGAGGGAACGGACCTGGCTGGCCCATGCCCCGGCGGGTGTCGACGATGCCGCCGGGACGCCCGGGGTGGCGTTCGGTGTACTGGCGCCATCGGTCGTCATGCGAGGGCTCGCCGAGGGAGCGAGGGCGGACGATGCCGTCTCGTCCAGGCCCCCGACGATCGGCTTGCTGGGCGCCGGGTTCGCCGGTGGGGCAGCCGGGTACGGAGCGCTAGGAGGCGTCACCGCGGCCGGTCCCCCACCAAACGGGGTAGACCCTACGAACGGCTGGCTCGTCTTGCCCTCATCGACCTGCGCGGGATCCTCATCGTCCGGTCGGTTCTTCTCCTACCGAACACCTGGCACAGCCTCCCGCACCACTCGCACAACCCTCGTCACGTCGACTCCCTCGATGGTTGGTGCGTCCACGATCTCAGCATGCGCAGCGCCGAGCTTGCGCCCGACGTGCCGTGCCGCCTCGACCTCGTCCTCGGCCCGGCCGCCCTTCAGGGCGACGAGAGTGCCGCCGGCGCGAAGCAGCGGCAAGGCCCAGCAGTAGAGCTTGTCCAGTGCAGCCACCGCTCGAACGGTCACAGCGTCCCCGACCAGGTCCCCGTGCACGTCCTGGGCGCGGCCCCGTCGAACGGTGACGTTGGGCAGGCCCAGTGTCTCCGCGACCTCTGACAACCAGTCGGTCCGCCGCTCCATCGGTTCGAGCAGGACTACCTCCGCCCCGGGAATCATCGCGGCAACCACGATGCCCGGCAGACCGGCTCCACTCCCCATGTCGATGATCCGTCCCGACGTCGGCAGGAACGGAACGACCGCCGCCGAATTCAGCAGATGCCGTTCCCACAAACGAGGAAGCTCTCGAGGCCCGACCAGGCCGCGCAGCTCGCCCTCGCTGACCAGCATGTCGTGGAAACAGCCCGCGGCGGGCCACGAGTCTCCGAAGTAGTCCTCGACCCGTGGATCACCCTGCAACGGGTCGGCTCCGTCGACGTCCGTCGACCGAGCGTCCGTCACAGCCGAGTCCCCCTCGGTTTCACGTGAAACAAGTACCTCGGGGATCGGACCCACAGATTCCGACCCTCCATCTTGGCGCAGCGCGCTAGCGCGACGCCAACGGTACCGCGCACAGTCCTCCTGTCCCGCCATCCACACCCCCTCTCCGACACCTGGGACGCGCAGATCGGCCCACGCAGAGCGGCGGGACCGGCGGAGCGCGTAGGAGGCTGGCGCCGTGGACTCGGTACCGACCCATGGCCCGCTCGACTAGTGCGGGAGCCCGGCCCTGAGCCGGCTCGTTGACGCCGAGCCATCTTCTAGACGGCCGACGTCCCACACGCTGCTGGCCGCGTACGTGCGTCCCTGCACGCGAGTCAGATATTGAGGGGGCTGGCATCTGGACCCTTGCCTCGGCTTGCTCGCGGAGGCACGAGCTGAAGGGCTAGCCACGGGGCCGCAGTGCGATCTGACGTTCATGGCCGCGTGATCTAGTCTCGTCGGTTCGTGTCGCTCGTCCGTGTCTCAGACTCAGTCGTCCCTCCTGCTCGAGCGGGAGATCGCGCAACCTTGGGCTGCGGCCCTAGCCAGCGGAGACCACGTCGGTCATTGAGGCGCAGGGACCGGGACGGTCGGATGACCGTTCGAGCGCGATCGACGCATACACGTCTGCCACGCCGGGATAGACCCGGACGAAGGGCGTGAGTACAGCGCCGACTTTCAGACCTGCGCCGGGACTCTGCTCTCTGGGCGGAATCACACGACCTGCGACCACGACCACGACCGCCGCGGGCTCTCGTTTCCACATCACCACCACGACTCTTCGGATCGGCAGGTCCGAGCCCGTGCTGCGGATGGAGCAGGCGGCAGCGCGCACACCGAGATCTGAATATTGCCCGAGTCTCGCTCGTGCAGAACCGCTCTCGCACTGTGCCCGCGGCCTGCGTTCCACCGGCATAGTCCTGGGCCGTGAGAGAAGTACCGACGACTCCGTGTTTCACGTGAAACAGACGCCCCGGAGCAGTGGAAAGTGAGGCATGTCGACCTCGCGGACGTTGGCATCGGCCACGGACGTCATGGCGTGAGTTGCCAGGCGCATACGCGTCGTCAGCCGCGCCGAAGCGGTGAGGCGAGGCGAGACGGGTTGACGGTTTCACGTGAAACAAGAGAATGCTGGCGATGAGCATGCGCCGGCACACCTCCCCTTGACAGGCTCTCCCTCACCTCACCTCGAAGACCATAGAGCTCCTCTGCCGGTAGCCTCAGCGGATCAGCCAGGTCGCGTTCCGACCGGCGCTTCGTATTCGTTATAGACGACGTCGATGCCTTTGACGGGCCGTGGCAACCCACGAGGGAGCGCCTCGACGCGGCGTGCTCCTAGCTGGGACGCCCATCCAGTGGGCCAACGTGTTTCACGTGAAACAGATGCAGAGAGTCATGGCGTCGGCTTGAGGGCAGCACCGCCAGACGCCTCCTGCCAGGGGCGGCGTGAGCGGGAGGGCCGAGGACATCGTCAGCACGTCAATACGTCAGGCGCTCCGTGGGCACCCCGGGCCGGCGGGCGGTCCGGTGAGACCGTCCGGTGAGGCGGTCTGGCGAGGCGGTTCGGTGAGACCGTCCGCTGGTCGGTGCGGTCAGGCGTCCGCTGGGCGGTTCGGTGAGGCGGATCCGGCGGGCGGTCCGGCGGGCAGTTCGGTGACGCGGTCCGGCCGGGGGGCCAGCGAGACGTCCCGCTCTCGGCGATCCGGTGAGGCGGTCCGCTGAGCGGTTCGTCAGGCGATCCGGCGGGCGGTCCGCTGGGCGGTTCGGAGAGGCGGCCCGATGGCGGGTTTGGTGGGCAGTTCGGTCAGGCGGCCATCCAGCCGACCACGTGTGGTGATCGCGAGAACGGACGCGAGGGCGAAGTCCGATGGGCGATTCGGTGAAGCCGTCCAGTGGCTTGCCGGTCAGGCGGTCCGGGGGCCGACCGGTGAGGCCGTCACCGGTACCTCGGTCCCACCGCGTCCGGCACGGTCGGCCGGTGCGCCGGCCACGCGGTGGAGCGACAGTGCCGGCACCCTCCGACGCGTGACCGAGCAAGTCTCGGCGACCATCATCCCGACCTCTGTGTCGAGCTGGTTTCACTCGTCCTCATGCCCGGCCGGTTCGCGGTCGCCTGAGGGCGTAGACCTTGTTTCACGTGAAACACGTCAGTCGATCACGTCAGAACTCACCCGCGATATCCCCAGGCGCGGCCACCACGTCCTGCAGTCTCGTTTCACGTGAAACACCCCGCCGATCGCTGGCGCCGCCAGCGCAGACTGGCCTGGGCGGCGCAACAATCCCGACAACCCGACCACTATGAGCACTCGGAACCCAGAGCCGGTTTCACGTGAAACAACGACTGAGGGACGGGCCGCGTAGCCCGTCCCTCAGCGCGCCTATGCCAAGCGCAGTCATTTCACGCCGGTCGGATCACCACGTGCCGCTCGGGCTCGACCCCCTCGGAGTCGCTCGACAACCCGGCAGCGGCTACGGCGTCGTGGACGACCTTGCGCTCGAACGGGTTCATCGCAGCGAGCGACACGGCGGCACCAGACTCCTGCGCCTTGGCGATCGCCTCGATCGCCACCGCCACCAGCTCGGCGCGGCGAGCAGCCCTGTACCCGGCCACGTCGAGCATCAGCCGGCTGCGCTCCCCGGTCTTCGCTTGCACGGCGAGTCGAGTCAGCTCCTGCAGCGCGTCGAGAACCTCACCGTCGGAACCGGCCAAACGACGGAGCGACCGGTCGGACGGGTCTTCGGAGACGATGTCGACCGCGGCACGACCGTGGTCGACGTCGATGTCGATGTCACCGTCGAGGTCCGCGATGTCGAGGAGCTCCTCGAGGTAGTCGGCGGCAATCTCGCCCTCTTCTTCGAGACGCTTGGTGCTCGTCGCCTCGACGGGGGCTTCAGGCTCTGTTGAGGTCATGAAGTCGTACTCCGATCAACGTCTACTTCTTGGGCTTGGTGGGCGGCTTGGTGGGCGTCTTGGCCGGGAACGCGTCCGAAGGTCCGGAGTCCTCTTCGATCCCAGGCTTCTTCGACGTGCTGACTGCGGGCTTGGTTCGCGGCTTGGCAGGCGTCTTGGCCGGGGCGGAGTCTGTCGGAGCGGCATCCTCTTCGATCCCGGGCTTGCTCGCGGCCGCCTCGCCGGCCTTCACGGGCGGCTTGACGCGATCCTTGCGCTTGGGCTGCTCACGCTGCCCTCGCGGCTTCTCCTCGATCGCGGGCGGGCGCCTCAGGATGATGCCCTTGGCGGCGGCCTTGCGCGCCTGACGCTCCTTCACGGCGTTCAGCCTCCGACCCGGGGTCGGGTTGCGTCGGATGAGTAGAACTGCTGACCCATCGACCAGATGTTCGTCGTGGTCCAGTAGATCAGGACACCGATCGGGAAGTTCACGCCAGAGAACGCGAAGATCAGCGGCAGCGCGTACAGCAGCATCTTCTGCTGCTGCGCCATCGGGCCCTGCATCGCCGAGGCCGGCATGTTCTTCTGCGTCAGCTGGCGCTGCGTGGTGAAAGTCGTGACCGACATCAGCACGATCAGCACGACGGACACGATCCGCATGTCGCAGTTGTCCGTCGGCCTTCATGAACGACGCGGAGATCGGAGCGCCGAAGATCGTCGCGTCTCGAGCCTGGTCGATCTCGCTCGGTCATCGGACCGAGTGGCCGGGGGGTTGTTGCCGGCGGCGATCTGGGGCAACGGGTACAGCACCCGGAACAGCGCGAAGAAGATCGGGGACTGGAGCAGGATCGGCAAGCACGAGGAGAACGGGTTCGTACCGTGCTTCCGGTACAGCTCCATCGTCTCCCGGCTCATCGCCTCACGTGAGGCCGGGTCGCTCTTGCCCTTGTACTTCTTCTGGATCGCCTGCAGCTCGGGGAGATCAGCTGCAGGCCACGCGGCGCCTGATCTGCCGGACGAACAGCGGGATCAGCACGGTCCGGATCATGATCACGAGACCGACGATCGACAGTGCCCAGGCGGCACCACCCTTCGGGTCGAGACCCACCGCCGTGAACAGCGCGTGGAACTCGACCATGATCCAGCTGACGACCAGCATGATCGGGTGGAGCAGACCGTCAAACCAACTCATGCGGAAGAACTCCTCGGTGGTGAATCAGTGCGCGGACGTTGCCGCGTCGAGATGACGGTGAGACGAGTGCGCGGCGGGGACGTCGTCGACGCCACCGCGGCTCCAGGGGTTGCACCTCAGGAGGCGCCGGACGGCGAGGTACGTGCCGCGGATCGCCCCGTGCCGCTGCAGGGCGACGACCGCGTACTGCGAGCACGACGGGTAGTAGCGGCAGGTGGGCGGAGTCATCGGCGAGATGTAGAGCTGATACCGACGAACCGCCAGCAGCAGGAGCCGCACCGGGATCCGCGCAACGAAGTGCACCACCGACCGAAGACTCATGGGATGACTACCCCCGTCCGGCGAGCTGACCGGCGTGCCGCCGTCGCGAGCGCCGAGTCGAGGTCGACCCCCAGCTGGGCGAAACTGCTGGTCGCCGCGGGCGGAAGAGCACGAACCACGACGCCTGCGTCGGCGGGAAGGTCCGAGAGCCTCGCCCGGACGAGCTCTCGCAGCCGGCGTTTGACCCGGTTGCGTGTCACCGCCGTTCCGACGGCCTTGGACACGACGAGACCGACCACTGGCCCGAAGGGGAGTGGTCGGTCCTGGTCGTCAGATGCACCACGAGGGTGTCCCGTCCGCCGCGCGCGCCCGGCGCACCGCCTGCTCGAAGTCAGCAGCCCGGCGCATCCGGTGCGCAGTGGGCAGCACCGACGCTGATGTCAGGCCAGAGCTCCGCGCGGCCCTTGCGGCGACGGCCCGCGAGGATCGCCCGGCCCGCGCGGGTACGCATGCGCAGACGGAAGCCATGGGTCTTGGCGCGGCGCCGGTTGTTCGGCTGGAAGGTGCGCTTGGTCACGAGAGTCTCCAACTACATCGGGTGGGCCTCGCATGTACCGCGCGACCAGGTTCGGGCTGCTCGAAACCGACCGCTCCTCGAACACGCAGTACAACGAGATCACGCGTGCGGCGTCTGGGCGCGCCAGCAGGAGGCCATCGATAGGCTGCATGCCGTACTACGCGCCGTGATCGCGGGTCAAATCGCGCGAGTCGCCATCCCGAGCATCTCACGGCGCCGGCATTCGACTCGACCTTCGACGACCGAGGGCCGCCCAGCGAGGGGACGCCACAACCGGACGAAACGGACGTCACCCGATCGAGCCTGCCGGACCACGGCACGGCCCACTACGCTCGGGGTTCGTCGCCGGGGCAGGGCCTGTGGACCACGCGGACGCTGGGGCCTGGGAACGGGTGCCGGCAACGACGCGCACGACCTCGACGGAAACCCGTCCTCGTGGCCCGAAACGGCGGTCGGAACCGACGACGACGACCACTCACAGGTGTGGACAACTGTGTGGACAACGCGCCGCCGTGCGAGCTCGACCACTTACGCGAACGAACAACCGAGGTAGCCCGTGTCACAGGACGAAGGTTCGCACGGGTCTGGGGCCACGTCGTGTCGACCCTCGAGCAGAGCCCCGACATCACACCGCGGCAGATCGCGTTCGTCCGGCTGGCTCGTCCGCTCGGTCTCCTGGACGGCACGTTGCTGCTCGCCGTCGGCAACGACCTCACCAAGGACTACCTCGAGTCCCGGGTCCGCAGCGAGGTCACCGACGCGTTGACGCGGCACTGGACCGCGACGCGAGGTTCGCCATCACCGTCGACCCCGACCTGGCCGAGGACGCCCCGCCGGCCCTGCGGGTGGTGGGCACCGATCAGCGGTACGACGAGCAGCGCACCGACCAGTCGCGCAACGACGGTCATGCCCGCTACGACACGGGCTACGAGCGTGAGTCGCGACGCGCGCAGCGACATCACGCGCCGACCTGTCCCTGGTGCAGGACGGCGAGGACGCTCCGCAGTCGTCGCATCGGGACACCACCACAACCGACGTCCGTTCCCGGGCCGGAACGACGACCGGCAGGGCGACCGCAGCAGCCGGCGGAGCCCGCTCGTCTGAACCAGAAGTACCTGTTCGAGACGTTCGTCATCGGCACCTCCAACCGCTTTGCCCACGCGGCGGCCGTCGCTGTCGCCGAAGCGCCGGCCAAGGCCTACAACCCGCTGTTCATCTACGGCGACTCCGGCCTGGGCAAGACCCACCTGTTGCACGCCATCGGTCACTACGCGCAGAACCTCTACCCGAGCGTGCGGGTGCGGTACGTGAACTCCGAGGAGTTCACCAACGACTTCATCAACTCGATCTCCGAGGGCAAGGCCGGCGCTTTCCAGCGCCGATATCGCGAGGTCGACGTGCTCCTCATCGACGACATCCAGTTCCTGCAGGGCAAGGAACAGACGATGGAGGAGTTCTTCCATACGTTCAACACCCTGCACAACGCGAACAAGCAGGTCGTGATCACGTCCGACCTACCGCCCAAGCAGCTGAACGGCTTCGAGGACCGCATGCGGTCGAGGTTCGAGTGGGGCCTGATCACCGACGTCCAACCGCCCGACCTCGAGACGCGCATCGCCATCCTGCGCAAGAAGGCCGGCAGCGAGCGACTCCAAGCACCGCCGGACGTCCTGGAATACATCGCGAGCAAGATCTCGACCAACATCCGCGAGCTCGAGGGCGCGCTGATCCGCGTGACGGCCTTCGCCAACCTCAACCGGCAGCAGGTCGACGTCTCACTCGCGGAGATCGTGCTCAAGGACCTCATCACCGACGACCAGGCGACCGAGATCACCGCCACGCAGATCATCGGCCAGACCGCGGCCTACTTCGCGCTGAGCATCGACGACCTGTGTGGCTCGAGCCGTTCGCGCGTGCTGGTCACCGCTCGGCAGATCGCGATGTACCTGTGCCGTGAGCTGACCGACCTGTCCCTGCCGAAGATCGGACAGGCGTTCGGCGGGCGCGACCACACGACCGTCATGCACGCGAACCGGAAGATCCGTGAGCTCATGGCCGAGCGCCGCTCGATCTACAACCAGGTCACCGAGCTCACCAACCGGATCAAGCAGCAGAACCGCGGCTGACCGCCCGGGCACGCCCCGGACCGGGTGAAAACGAACGACGAGCAGAGCGGTCGCCGACCCCCACGGCGGAACTTGGCGGGCTCACACCATCCCCGGCGAAGACGTAGTTATCCACAGGCGTCCACAGGAGCCTGGGGATGCTTGTGACGGGATTCACCTGATCGGCCCAAGTGTCGCGACGGGGGACCAACACGCGTCGCTGACCTGCGAAAACACCGTCAATCGGTCGAAATCGGACCACGACGACAGTCACAGCGCGGCCAGATCGAGCAAATTTGATGAACCTGGACGGACGACTGAAACGCTTCGGGCCCCTTGACGCCAACCTTCATCCTCGTGGTGAAAGAGCCATGGGACGAATCTCCACACCTGTGCGTACACCTGTGGACAATGGTGGACGACCCCCCGTGGCGTGTGGACGAGCCCGGGGTCCGCCGGTGGACGCGCGGGACGTCCTCGACAGCTCTGCACCGTCGTCCACACGATGTCCGATCTGACGCACAAGCCGGGTCCACATGGCATTCGACACCTGACCTGCAGGGACGAGCGTCATCCACACGATGCACAGCCCCGATGACGATGACGACAACTCTCTCTGTGATGGATCCACACACCGCCAGAAGGTTCCGAGCCATTCACGAAGCACGAGCCGGCCTCGAGCAACCCCATACCGAAGAACAACCGTGTCGTACCGCGCACCGCGCGTCGGACCGACCGCGTAGTGTTCGCTCGATGCGATCGCCGATGCCTGCTCACATTTCTGTGACGGGAGCCGGCACGCCCGCACGACGAGAGGTTGAGGCATGAGGTTCCGGGTCGACCGCGATGTTCTTGCGGACGCCGTCACGTGGACGGCACGCAGCCTGCCCACCAGGCCGCCGGTCCCCGTCCTGGCCGGAGTGCGGCTCGAGGCCGACACCACGGGCACGGTGCAGCTCTCGAGCTTCGACTACGAGGTCTCGGCCCGGTCGCAGATCCCCGCGGACGTCAGCGAGCCGGGATCCGTCCTGGTCAGCGGGCGTCTCCTGGCGGAGATCTCCCGCGCCCTGCCGGACAAGCCTGTGGACGTGGTGCTCGAGGGCACGAAGGTGCTCGTGACCTGCGGCGCGAGCCGGTTCACGTTGCTCACCATGCCCGTCGAGGACTATCCGAACCTGCCGGTGATGCCCCCGACCACGGGCACCGTCGACGGCGACGAGCTCACCCACGCGGTGGCCCAGGTGTCGGTCGCGGCCAGCCGGGACGACACGTTGCCGCTGCTCACGGGCGTGCGGGTCGAGATCGAGGGCGAGAAGGTCACTCTCCTGGCCACCGACCGCTACCGGCTCGCGCTGCGCGAGCTGACGTGGAAGCCGTCGAGCCCAGACGTCTCGACGGTCGCGCTCGTCCGGGCCCGGACGCTGCTGGACGCAGCGAAGTCGCTCGGCAGCGCCGGCACCGTCACCGTCGCGCTGGCCACGGGCACGGGCGTCGACATGATCGGGTTCGAGGCCGCCGGTCGGCAGACCACGAGCCTCCTGGTGGACGGTGACTATCCCGCGGTCCGTCGGCTGTTCCCCGACGAGACCCCGATCCACGCCGTCGTCGGGACGCACGCGCTCGCCGACGCCGCGAAGCGCGTGAGCCTGGTCGCCGAGCGCAACACCCCGATCCGGCTGTCCTTCACCGAGGGTCAGGTGGTGCTCGACGCCGGCCAGGGCGACGACGCCCAGGCGTCGGAGGCGATCGAGTCGACGCTCGTCGGCGACGACATCTCCGTGGCGTTCAACCCGCAGTTCCTGCTGGATGGTCTGGGCGCTCTGAGCACCCCGTTCGTGCGGATGTCGTTCACGCACCCGAACAAGCCCGTCGAGTTCACCGGTCAGGAGACCGTGGATGGTGAGGACAAGCAGGAGTACCGCTACCTGCTCGTCCCCATCCGTTTCGCCAGCTGACCTCACCTTCGCCGCGGGGCTGCGGCAGAGTGGGGTGAGGGCGCACGGACAGAGCGCACGAAGTTCCTTTCAGAGAGGTCGCACGCATGCACATCGGTCTGGTGGGTCTGGGCAAGATGGGCGCGAACATGCGGCAGCGCATCCGCGCCGCGGGCATCGAGGTCACCGGGTACGACCGGAACCCGGACGTCACCGACGTCCCGTCGCTCGCGGCGATGGTCGAGGCCATGCCGGCCGGCGAGCGCGTGGTGTGGGTCATGGTGCCCTCGGGCGCGATCACGGATGCCGTGATCTCCGAGCTGGCCGGGCTGCTCACCGAGGGTGACGTGCTCATCGACGGCGGGAACTCGTACTACCAGGACGACGTCCCGCACGCGAAGCTGCTGGCCGAGCACGGCGTCGGGTTCGTCGACGCCGGCGTCTCCGGCGGTGTCTGGGGTCTGACTGTCGGCTACGGGCTCATGGTCGGTGGCGAGGATGAGGTCGTCGCCAAGGTGATGCCCGTGTTCGACGCGCTGCGCCCGGAGGGACCGCGCGCGGAGGGGTTCGTGCACGCCGGTCCGGTCGGCGCGGGCCACTTCGCGAAGATGGTCCACAACGGGATCGAGTACGGCGTGATGCAGGCCTACGCGGAAGGTTACGAGCTGCTCGCCGCGAAGGACCTGGTCAAGGACGTGCACGGGACGATGAAGGCCTGGCAGCGCGGCACGGTCGTGCGGTCCTGGCTGCTCGAGCTGCTGGTCCAGGCCCTCGAGCAGGACCCGGGTCTCGCCGCGATCGACGACTGGGTCGAGGACTCGGGCGAGGGTCGCTGGACCGTCGACGAGGCGATCGACCTGGCCGTCCCGGCGCCCGTGATCTCGGCGGCGCTGTTCGCGCGGTTCGCGTCGCGCCAGGGTGAGTCGCCGGCAATGAAGGCCGTCGCCGCGCTGCGTCAGCAGTTCGGTGGGCACGCGGTGAAGCCCGCGGGCTCCTGACCGGAGACGTATGTACGTCGCGCACCTCTCCCTGACCGACTTCCGCTCGTACGCACAGGTCGAGCTGCCGTTGGAGCCCGGCATCACCGCGCTCGTCGGGCCCAACGGGCAGGGCAAGACCAACCTGGTCGAGGCGCTCGGCTACATCGCGACCCTGGGCAGCCACCGGGTCCCGACGGACGCGGCACTCGTGCGCGCGGGGAGCCACGCGGGCGGTCGTCCGGGCGCGGGTCATCCGCGAGCGGGATGCCGGCAACCCGAGACCGACGCTCGTCGAGGTCGAGGTGACGCCCGGCAAGGCCAACCGGGCGCGGGTCAACGGTGGGTCCCCGACGCGGGCGCGCGAGATCCTCGGCATCCTGCGGACCGTCCTGTTCGCACCCGAGGACCTGTCGCTGGTCAAGGGCGATCCCGACGGTCGTCGACGTTTTCTCGACGACCTGCTGGTGCAGCTCACACCTCGCATCTCCGGGGTGGTCGCGGACTACGACCGGGTGCTGCGTCAGCGCTCCGCGTTGCTGAAGTCGGCGGGCGCGGCGATGCGCGGTGGCCGGACCGGCGCAGATCTGCGGACCCTGGACGTGTGGGACGCGAAGCTGGCCCAGACCGGTGCGCAGATCATGGTCGCGCGACGGGCGCTGGTCCGGGCGTCTGGCTCCGCACGTCGACAAGGCGTATGCGCAGGTCAGCTCCGGGCAGGGCGAGGCGGTCCTCACCTACAAGGCGTCTCTGGAGGCCGCGCTGGAGACGCAGGTCGACGAGGTGGCGAGCGTCGAGCTCGTCGAGGCCCAGCTGCTCGAAGCGGTCGGCCGCATGCGCAGCAAGGAGATCGAACGCGGAGTGAGCCTGGTCGGTCCGCACCGGGACGACCTGGTCCTGACGCTGGGCGGACTGCCCGCGAAGGGGTACGCGAGCCATGGCGAGTCGTGGTCGTTCGCGCTCGCGCTGCGGCTGGCGTCGTATGAGCTCTTGACCCACGGCTACGACGACGCGGGCGACTGGGGTCCCGACGGGGAGCCCGTCCTCATCCTCGACGACGTGTTCGCCGAGCTGGACTTCCGGCGCCGCGAGCGTCTGGCCGAGCTCGTCGCGCCCGCACGTCAGGTGCTGATCACCGCAGCGGTCCCGGGCGACGTGCCCGAGCCGCTCGCGGGGCGCGCGTCGACGTGATGGCCGGAGAGGTCACGCGTGTCCTCTGACCGGCCGCTGCGAGACCTGGTCGAGCTGACGCCACCCCGTCAGGTCGTGGCCGGAGCGCTCGCGCGCGCGAAGAAGGCGGCCGCACAGCGCGGCTATCGACCGGGCGATCCGGCGCGCCGGCGGCCGCTGGTCGACACGACGGGGTCGGCCGGACCCGGGCGTGCGCGACCCGTTGCTCATCGGGTCGACGGTCAGTGGGCTGCTCGACCAGCTGGGCGGGACGTCCGACCAGATCGCGGGCGTCCTGAAGCACAAGTGGGTGGACCTCGTCGGGCCGCAGACCGCTGAGCACTGCGAGTACGTGTCGTTCTACGGCGGAACCCTGACCGTCCGGGCGAGCTCGACCTCGTGGGCCACCCAGCTCCGGTTCCTGGTGCCCTCCATGCTGGGGCGGTTCGCCGCAGACCTCGGAGACGGCGTCGTCGTCGAGATCACGGTGCTCAACCCGGGCGGTCCCCGGTTCAAGACGGGTCCCAAGCGCGTACCCGGACGGGGTGAGCGCGACACGTTCCGCTGACGGGCGAATCCACGTGCCCGCGAGGGTGTGTAAAAGAGGGTCCGAGCCCTTCCACCAGGTAGACTGTGGAGGTCATCCCCGGCGCGTCTGTGCCCGGAACTCCAGCGTCTTGGAGTGATCCGCCCCGAAGAACTGCGGCGGGCGCTCCCTCGCGTGTGAGAGCTTGAGGAGTACTACCGCCCGTGGCCGAGCAGAGCACGCCCCCGTCCAGCACGCTCAAGAGTGGCAACGGCGGGTACGACGCCTCCGCGATCACGGTCCTCGAGGGGCTCGAGGCGGTCCGCAAGCGCCCGGGCATGTACATCGGTTCGACCGGCGAGCGCGGCCTGCACCACCTGGTCTACGAGGTCGTGGACAACTCGGTCGACGAGGCGCTCGCGGGGTACTGCGACACGATCCAGGTGACGCTCCTGGCCGACGGCGGCGTGCGCGTCATCGACAACGGCCGCGGGATCCCGGTCGCGATCCACCCGACCGAGGGACGCCCGACGGTCGAGGTCGTCATGACGATCCTGCACGCCGGCGGCAAGTTCGGCGGCGCGGGCTACGCGGTCTCCGGCGGTCTGCACGGTGTCGGCATCTCCGTGGTGAATGCGCTGTCGACGCGCGTCGAGACCGTCGTCAAGCGCGACGGTTTCCGCTGGCAGCAGGACTTCTCCGACGGGGGCAAGCCGCTGGGCGAGCTGCAGAAGGGCGAGGCGACCGACGAGACCGGTACCCAGCAGACGTTCTGGGCGGACTCGTCGATCTTCGAGACGGTCGACTACGACTTCGAGACGCTGCGGTCACGCCTGCAGCAGTACGCGTTCCTCAACAAGGGGCTGCGGATCTCCCTGACGGACGAGCGCCCGGCCCACCTGGGCACCGGCGACGAGGTCGCGGGCTCGGCCGACGAGCAGGCGCAGGGCGAGGCGGCTCCGTCCCGGGAGGTCGTCTACAAGTACGACCAGGGTCTGGTCGACTACGTCCGGCACCTGAACAGCGCCAAGAAGGTCGAGGTCGTCCACCCGGACATCATCGACTTCGAGTCCGAGGACACCGAGCGCCGGCTGTCGCTCGAGATCGCCCTGCAGTGGACCAACGCGTACTCCGAGTCGGTGCACACGTACGCGAACACGATCTCGACCACCGAGGGCGGCACGCACGAAGAAGGTTTCCGCGCCGCGATGACGTCGCTGATCAACCGCTACGCGCGTGACAAGGGGATCCTGAAGGACAAGGACGAGAACCTCACCGGCGACGACATCCGCGAGGGCCTCACGGCCGTCATCTCGATCAAGCTGGGCGAGCCGCAGTTCGAGGGCCAGACGAAGACCAAGCTGGGCAACACCGAGGCCAAGACGTTCGTGCAGAAGGTGGTCAACGACCAGCTCGGCGACTGGCTCGACTCGCACCCCAACGAGGCGCGCGACGTGATCCGCAAGTCCATCCAGGCCTCCGCCGCTCGGATGGCGGCCCGCAAGGCGCGCGAGGCCACGCGCCGCAAGGGTCTGCTCGAGTCCGGCGGCATGCCCGGCAAGCTGCGCGACTGCCAGTCGAACCACCCCGACGAGTGCGAGGTGTTCATCGTCGAGGGGGACTCGGCCGGCGGTTCGGCGGTCCGTGGTCGCAACCCCCGTACGCAGGCGATCCTGCCGATCCGCGGGAAGATCCTGAACGTCGAGCGCGCCCGGCTGGACCGCGCGCTGGGCAACCAGGAGGTCCAGGCGCTGATCACCGCCTTCGGGACGGGGATCGGCGAGGACTTCGACCTCAGCAAGCTGCGGTACCACAAGATCATCCTGATGGCCGACGCCGACGTCGACGGCCAGCACATCCGCACCCTGCTGCTGACCCTGCTGTTCCGGTACATGCCGGAGCTCATCACGCACGGGCACGTCTACATGGCGCAGCCGCCGCTGTACCGGGTCAAGTGGAGCAACGCGGACCACGACTACGTGTACTCGGACCGTGAGCGGGATGCCGTCGTGAAGGACGGCCTCGCCGGAACCAAGCGGCTGCCGAAGGAGAACGCGATCCAGCGGTACAAGGGTCTGGGCGAGATGGACTACCAGGAGCTCTGGGAGACCACGATGTCGCCCGAGCACCGCACGCTCCTGCAGGTCACGCTCGACGAGGCCGCCGCGGCCGACGAGATCTTCTCGATCCTCATGGGCGAGGACGTGGAGTCGCGACGGTCGTTCATCCAACGCAACGCGAAGGACGTGCGTTTCCTCGATATCTGAGGAGTGAGCGAGACAGCCCCGCACGACATCGACACAGAGCAGATTCGCAGGCATCAGGCGCGTACGGCCGAACGTAAGGAAGATCGTTGAGCGAGACCACCGGGAACGAGATCGAGCACGGCCGGATCGAGCAGATCGATCTGCAGCTCGAGATGCAGCGCTCCTACCTCGACTACGCCATGGCGGTCATCGTCGGGCGCGCCCTGCCGGACGTCCGTGACGGGTTGAAGCCGGTGCACCGGCGCGTGCTCTACGCGATGTACGACGGTGGCTACCGCCCGGACCGCCAGTTCTCCAAGTGCAGCCGCGTCGTCGGCGACGTCATGGGCAAGTTCCACCCGCACGGCGACTCGCCGATCTACGACGCCCTGGTCCGCCTCGTCCAGGACTGGTCGATGCGATACCCGCTGATCTCCGGGCAGGGCAACTTCGGCTCACCCGGCGACGACCCCGCGGCCGCCCCCCGGTACACCGAGTGCAAGATGGCCCCGCTGTCCATGGAGATGGTCCGGGACATCGACAAGGACACCGTCGACTTCCAGGACAACTACGACGGCCGCACCCAGGAGCCCACGGTCCTGCCGTCGCGGTTCCCGAACCTGCTGGTCAACGGCTCGGCCGGCATCGCGGTCGGCATGGCGACCAACATCCCGCCGCACAACCTGCGCGAGGTGGCCGACGGGGTCCAGTGGTACCTGGCGCACCCCGAGGCGTCGACCGAGGAGCTGCTCGACGCGCTCCTGGCGCGCATCAAGGGCCCGGACTTCCCGACCGGCGCGACGATCCTCGGCCACCGGGGCATCGAGGACGCGTACCGCACGGGCCGTGGCTCGATCACGATGCGTGCGATCGTCCAGGTCGAGGAGATCCAGAACCGGATCTGCCTCGTCGTCACCGAGCTGCCGTACCAGGTGAACCCCGACACGCTGGCCAAGAAGATCGCGGACCTCGTGCGCGAGAACAAGGTCACCGGCATCGCGGACATCCGCGACGAGACCAGCGGCCGAGCCGGCCAGCGCCTCGTGATCGTGCTCAAGCGCGATGCCGTCGCCAAGGTCGTGCTGAACAACCTCTACAAGCACACCCAGCTGCAGGACACGTTCGGCGCCAACATGCTCGCGCTCGTCGACGCCGTGCCGCGCACCCTGAGCATCGACGCGTTCGTCCGGCACTGGGTCACCCACCAGCTCGACGTGGTCGTGCGGCGCACGAAGTTCAAGCTGCGCGAGGCCGAGGCGGCCATCCACATCTACCGCGGGTACCTCAAGGCGCTCGACGCGCTCGACGAGGTCATCGCGCTCATCCGTCGCTCCCCTGACGCCGACCAGGCGCGTACCGCCCTGATCGACCTGCTCGAGATCGACGAGCTGCAGGCCAACGCGATCCTCAACCTGCAGCTGCGCCGGCTCGCAGCCCTGCAGCGCCAGGAGATCCTGGACAACTACGCCCGGCTCGAGGCCGAGATCGTCGAGTACCAGGCGATCCTCGACAGCGAGCAGCGGCAGCGCGACATCGTCTCCGAGGAGCTCGCGGAGATCGTCACGAAGTTCGGCGACGAGCGGCGGACCACGATCATGCCGTTCGACGGCGAGGTCAGCATCGAGGACCTCATCGCCGAGGAGGAGATGGTCGTCACCATCACCCGCGGCGGGTACGCCAAGCGGACCCGGTCGGACAACTACCGTGCGCAGCGCCGCGGTGGCAAGGGCGTCCGCGGCGCGCAGCTGCGCGAGGACGACCTGGTCGACCACTTCTTCGTCACGACGACGCACCACTGGCTGCTGTTCTTCACCAACCTCGGCCGGGTCTACCGCGCCAAGGCCTACGAGCTGCCCGAGGGTGGTCGCGACGCCAAGGGTCAGCACGTCGCCAACCTGCTGGCGTTCCAGCCCGGCGAGAAGATCGCGCAGGTGCTCGACATCCGCGACTACACGAACGTCGAGTACCTCGTGCTCGCCACCCAGCGCGGCCTGGTCAAGAAGACGCGCCTGACCGAGTACGACTCCAACCGCTCGGGCGGCGTCATCGCGATCAACCTGCGCGAGGACGAGGAGGGCCGGCCGGACGAGCTGGTCTCGGCGCGTCTCGTCGACTCGGACCAGGACCTCATCCTGGTGTCGCGCAAGGGTCAGTCGGTCCGCTTCACCGCGTCCGACGAGTCCCTGCGTCCGATGGGTCGGGCCACGTCGGGTGTCACCGGTATGAAGTTCCGCGATGACGACGAGCTGCTGTCCATGGACGTCGTGCGCGAGGACGCGTTCCTGTTCACCGTGACCGAGGGCGGCATCGCCAAGCGCACCGCGCTGACGGTGGAGAACTACCGGCAGCAGGGTCGTGGCGGCCTGGGTATCAAGGTGGCCAACCTGCCCGAGGCCAACGGCGACCTGGTCGGAGCGCTCGTCGCGGACGCGGAGGACGAGGTTCTGGTCATCATGGAGCGCGGAAAGATCGTGAGATCCGCCACAGCCGAGGTGAACGCGACGGGCCGCACCACGCAGGGAGTCATCTTCGCGAAGCCCGACAACGGGGACCGGATCATCGCTGTGGCACGCAACACTGAGCGACACCTGGCCGACGATGCAGGTACCGTGGGTGGCGAGAATGCCCAGGTTTCGGACGAACCCGGCGACGCAGATGCGACGACGGAGACCGACGAGATCGGGGCCGACCCGTCACCGGAGGACGCATGACCGAATCCACGCCCCCGTCGATCCCCCCGCGCACCCGACCGACCTCACCTGCCCCGACCAGGCCGGCAGACGACGTCTACCCCTGTGCGCACCGGGGCGAACGGTGCGTGGAGCGGTTCAGACGACTCCGGCCAGGTCTCGAGCATGAACGGCTCGTCCGCGGCCGTCCTTCCGCCGACCACCGCGCCTCCCGGCGCGCGACGTCGACGTCGAGCGGCCGCAGCGCGGGCAGCTCCGGGTCGACGGCGCCGATCTCGTCGTCGGCAGCGGCGCCCGCCGACTCCTCGACGTCCGGGCCCCCGTCAAGACGGCGACCCGACCCGGTGAAGATGCTGCGCTCCTTGCGGAGAAGGAACGCGAATCACCCGCTGATGAGCCCGAGGATGACGGTCCGTCCCCGATGATGGTCGCAGTGGACGCGACCACGGCGTGGTTCAAGAAGGCCGGCGTGGCGACCACTGCAGCGTTTGCGACGTTGACCCGCCCCCGTTCCGAGGAACCGACCATGACAGCGACCCCGGCCACGGCCTCGGCGGCCACCACGGCCCAACCGCGCCCGTCGGCGATCCCGACCGAGAACCCGCGCCCGTCGACCGGCCGGATCCCGACCGTCTCCGCGCACGGTGGACCCCGCCGCGTCCGGCTCGCCATCTCGCGGATCGACCCGTGGTCCGTCATGAAGCTGTCGCTGCTCGTGTCGGTCGCCATCGGCATCATGTTCGTCGTCGCCGTGGTGGTCGTGTGGCTGACGCTCGACAAGATGCACGTGTTCGCACAGATCGACGACCTGGTCACGCAGATCACCGGCCAGGAGAGCACGATCAACGTCCAGGAGTACGTGGAGTTCCGCCGGATCGTCTCGGGTTCCATGCTCATCGCGGTGGTGGACGTCTTCATCCTCACGGCGCTGGCCACGATCGGTGCGTTCTTGTACAACATCGTTGCCGCCCTGGTGGGCGGCGTGCACGTGACCATGACCGACGACTGAGCGGCCCGACAACCGGTTTGGGCCGGACCCCGGCCCTGGGGTAGTCTCATCCGGCATTGCACGGGCCTATAGCTCAGACGGTTAGAGCGCTTCCCTGATAAGGAAGAGGTCACAGGTTCAAGTCCTGTTAGGCCCACTCCCGACCCGTGGGGGAACCCGATGAAGAAGCTCCTGCTCCTCGTGGCGGTCGCCGCCGCAGCGTTCGTCGTCTGGCAGAAGTACACGCAGGATCGCGACGAGCGAGACCTGTGGGCAGAGGTCACCGACACGTTCGAGTGATCCGGCCACACCGTTTCCGGGGCACCGCTCCGGTCGGACGGGGCCATGGCGCAATTGGTAGCGCACCTGCTTTGCAAGCAGGGGGTTAGGGGTTCGAGTCCCCTTGGCTCCACCACACCCAGGACGCGGGACATCGTGCGATGTCCCGCGTTCGTCGTTCCTGCTAGTACTGCTCGGATGTGCGAAGGTGCGGTGAGACGGTCCACGCCCGCCGGCGCGGCCGAGCCCAGGAAGGCGTGACGTGTTGCTCCACGAAGTACGGACCTACAAGAGCTCGGAGCCGTTGCCGCGAGCAGAGCAGCTGGCGTGGAAGATCGCCCAGGTTGCCGCAGACCCCGTCGCCGTCGACGCGGACGTCGCGGACATGATCGTGAACCGGTTCATCGACAACGCGTCGGTCGCCGTCGCCTCGTTGAAGCGGGCACCGATCGTCGCAGCCCGCGGCCAGGCGCAGGCCCACGTGATCGGGCCGGCCTCCGCCGGTTCCGGCGCCACGGTGTTCGGCGTCGCGGGTCGCTACGAGCCCGAGTGGGCGGCGTACGCGAACGGCGTCGCGGTGCGCGAGCTCGACTATCACGACACGTTCCTGTCGGCGGAGTACTCCCACCCGGGAGACAACATCCCGCCGATCCTCGCCGTGGCGCAGCACGTGGGCGCGGACGGCGCGGCGCTGGTACGGGGCATCGCGACCGGTTACGAGATCCAGGTCGACCTGGTGAAGTCGATCTCGTTGCACGCGCACAAGATCGACCACGTCGCCCATCTCGGTCCGAGCGCGGCCGCGGGCATCGGGACGCTGCTCGGCCTGCCGGTCGAGACGATCTACCAGGCGATCGGCCAGGCGCTGCACACGACGACCGCCACGCGGCAGTCCCGCAAGGGCGAGATCTCGACATGGAAGGCCTCCGCACCCGGCGTTCGCCGGGAAGGCGGCGATCGAGGCGATCGACCGGGCGATGCGCGGCCAGACCAGCCCGTCGCCGATCTGGGAGGGCGAGGACGGGGTCATCGCCTGGCTGCTCGACGGACCGTCCGGACGCTACGAGGTGCCGCTGCCGGCGCCGGGCGAGCCCAAGCGCGCGATCCTGGACACCTACACGAAGGAGCACTCGGCCGAGTATCAGGCGCAGGCCTGGATCGATCTCGCCCGCGCCCTGGGCGCACGGCACCCCGAGCTGCGCGACCCGGCGAACGTCGAGCGGATCGTGCTGGCCACCAGCCACCACACGCACTACGTGATCGGCACGGGTGCGAACGACCCGCAGAAGTACGACCCGACCGCGAGCCGCGAGACGCTCGACCACTCGATCTCGTACATCTTCACCGTCGCGCTGCAGGACGGGGCCTGGGACCACGACGCCTCGTACGCACCTTCGCGCGCAGGCCGTCCCGACACCGTCGCGCTCTGGCACAAGGTCAGCACGGTCGAGGACGCCGAGTGGACCCGGCGCTACCACTCGAACGACCTGACGCAGAAGGCCTTCGGCGGCCGCGTCGAGATCGACCTGGTCGACGGCACCCGGATCGTCGACGAGATCGCGTTGGCCGATGCCCACCCGCTCGGAGCGAGGCCGTTCACGCGGCCGGACTACGTGCGCAAGTTCCGCACGCTCGCGGCGCCCACGCTCGCCGCCGAGCAGATCGACGCGTTCCTCGCGCTCGCCGAGCGGCTGCCGAGCCTGACCGCCGCCGAGGTGGGCGACCTCAACGTGCTGGTCGACGACCTGCCCGTGTCCCCGAAGGGACTGTTCTGATGCTCCACTCCACCGTGCCGGCCGCCGCCAAGCGCGCGGCGTTCCGTGCTCGACTCGGCCGCGGTGACCTGATCCGGATGCCGGGCGCGTTCAACCCGCTGAGCGCGATGCTCATCCAGGACAAGGGCTTCGAGGGCGTCTACATCTCGGGCGCGGTGCTGTCGGCGGACCTGGGGCTGCCGGACATCGGGCTGACGACGTTGACGGAGGTCGCGGCGCGCGGGGGCCAGATCGCGCGAGTCACCGACCTGCCGACGCTGATCGACGCGGACACCGGCTTCGGTGAGCCGATGAACGTCGCCCGCACGGTCCAGGTGCTCGAGGACGCGGGCATCTCCGGGATGCACCTCGAGGACCAGGTGAACCCCAAGCGCTGCGGGCACCTGGACGGCAAGGAGGTCGTCGACGAGACGACGGCGCTGAAGCGGATCCGGGCCGCGGTCGAGGGGCGCCGGGACCCGGACTTCCTGATCATGGCGCGCACGGACATCCGTGGCGTCCAGGGCATGGCCGCCGCGGTCGACCGGGCCAAGGCGCTGCAGGACGCGGGCGCCGACGCGATCTTCCCGGAGGCGATGGCGTCGCTGGAGGAGTTCGCCGCGATCCGCGCGGCGGTGAGCGTGCCGATCCTGGCCAACATGACCGAGTTCGGCAAGAGCGAGCTGTTCAGCACCGCGCAGCTCGCGGACGTCGGCGTGAACATCGTGATCTTCCCTGTCTCGCTGCTGCGCCTCGCCATGGGCGCGGCGGAGCGCGGGCTCGAGACGATACTCGCCGAGGGATCGCTGACCTCGAAGGTCCCCGAGATGCAGACCCGGGCGCGGCTGTACGAGCTGCTCGACTACGAGGGCTACTCCGCCTTCGACACCGGGATCTACACGTTCGACCTGGACAACAACCGGGGTGGCGCATGAGTGAGGTCAAGAAGGGGCTGGCCGGCGTCGTCGCCGATGTCACGGCGGTCTCGAAGGTCAACCCGGAGACGAACTCTCTGCTCTACCGCGGCTATCCCGTGCAGGAGCTCGCGTCCACGCAGTCGTTCGAGGCCGTCGCGTACCTGCTGTGGCACGGCGACCTTCCCGACGCCGACGCGCTGGCGTCGTTGCGGGCGGCGGAGCGTCCGTTGCGGGCGCTGGACCCCGACGTGCGCGACGGTCCTGGACCTGCTGCCGTTCGACGCGCACCCCATGGACGACCTGCGCACGGCCGTGAGCCTCCTCGGTGCCGTCGACCTGGCCGGATCCGGTTCGGTGCTGGACGCGAGCGGGAACGTCGAGGACAACCTGCGCCGCAGCCTGCAGCTGTTTGCGGCGCTGCCCGCGATCGTCGCCTACGGCCAGCGGCGTCGGCGTGGGCTCGATGCCGTCGCCCCGCGCGACGACCTGAACTATGCCGCCAACTTCCTGTGGATGACGTTCGGCGAGGAGGCCGACGACGCGGTCGTCGACGCCTTCAACCGGTCGATGATCCTGTACGCGGAGCACTCGTTCAACGCCTCGACGTTCACCGCCCGGGTCGTCACGTCCACGCTGAGCGACCTGTACTCCGCGGTCGTCGCCGCTATCGGTGCGTTGAAGGGTCCGCTGCACGGCGGTGCGAACGAGGCCGTCATGCACGTGCTCGAGGAGATCGGGGACGCCGAGAACGTGTCCGCCTGGCTCGACACGGCGCTGGCCGAGAAGCGCAAGATCATGGGCTTCGGGCACCGCGTCTACAAGCGTGGCGACTCCCGGGTCCCGACGATGAAGGCGGCCCTCGAGAGCCTCGTCGAGCACTACGACCGGCCGGACGTGCTGGACCTGTACGTCGCGCTCGAGGACGACTTCGTGGCACGCAAGGGCATCTACCCGAACCTGGACTTCCCGTCCGGCCCCGCCTACAACCTCATCGGGTTCGACACCGCCACGTTCACGCCGATCTTCGTCGCGGCGCGGGTCACCGGCTGGACCGCGCACATCCTCGAGCAGGCCGCCTCGAACGCGCTCATCCGCCCGCTCTCGGAGTACGTCGGCCCCGACGAGCGCCACGTCGAGGGCTACGTCCCGGACGACGGCGCGCGAGGCGCTGGCCGACGCCCCGAAGAACACGTCCTGACCGAGGCCGACACGGGTGTTCGTCGATGCGCGGGTGCGCCCGGCGCTCTCAGAGGCCGAGGAGCTCGCGGACCGGGCTCGACCCCCTCCAACGTGATGGCCGGACGGTCGCGGGCAGACCAGTCCGCGCGCGTGAGCGCGAACCGGGGGCTCTGCACCAGCACTCCCTCGCGCGACACCCGGTCGAGGCCGTTCGGCGAGTAGCCGATCCGGCGGGTCACGCCCTGCGACGCGGGGTTGTCCGCGAACGCGGCGGTGGTCGCCACCTCGGCGTCGAAGCCCTCGAACACCAGGTGCAGCATCATCAGCCGCATCGTGGTGCCGAGCCCTGGCCCTGGTGTCGACGTCCGAGCCACGAACCGGTCTCCACAGTCCGCGTGACGGGGAAGTCCGTCCCGAAGGCGCCTTGCACGCCGAGCACCTCGCCCGCCGCGAACCAGTCGCGAGCTCGATCTGCCAGTCGGCCGGCTCGACCTTGGCCCGGGCACCCCACTGGTACGCGATCAGCTTGCGCCCGACCTCGGTCGGCGTGCCGATCGACCACGGGGTGTTGAACGGCAGGCACCTCACCGTGGATCCCCTCACCGGCGAGCACGGCGAGGGCGAGCAGGAGGTCGTCGTCGAGAAACTGCAACGTGAGGTCACCGCAGGTGACGCGCAGCCCCGCGACGGGCCACAGGTCCGCCAGTGTCGTCATGGACGCAGCGTGCCCGCGCGGTCCGCCGACCACGCGCAACCGGAATCCCGGACCCGCTCCGGCGCTGGACCGCCGCCCGCGCGCCGGAGCCCCGCCGTTAGGATCGAGCGGTGATCGGGATCATCGACTACCGCACCGGGAACTCGCAGAGCGTCGTCGTACGCGCTGGGACATCTCGGTGTGCCGCACACGCTCGTCACGAAGCCCTCGGAGTGCGCCGACGTCGACAAGTACGTGCTCCCGGGCGTCGGGTCGGCCGGTGTGACGATGGAGTCCTTGGCCGCCGAGGGGTGGGTCGAGCACCTCTCGGAGCAGGTGGTCGGCGAGGGCGTCGGGTTCCTCGGCGTCTGCGTCGGGCTGCAGGTGCTGTTCGAGCACAGCGCCGAGGACGACCAGGAGTGCCTCGGCTGGATCAAGGGCACGGTCCGCGAGTTCGACAACACCGAGGTGCGCGTCCCGCACATGGGATGGAACACGGTCGACGTCCGCGGCGAGCACCCGTTCGCCCGCTCGTTCACGCCCGGCGGGTACTACTACTTCGTCAACTCGTACTACGCGGTGCCGACCGATGACGCCGCGCTCGTCGGCGTGACCACCTACGGGCAGCCGTTCGCCGCGGCGGTCGCGCAGGGCAACATCATGGCGACGCAGTTCCACACCGAGAAGAGCGCGCGGGCCGGCCTGCAGGTGCTCAAGGCCTTCTGCGACCTGGAGGTGTCCGTTGCTCGCTAACCGGCTCATCGCGTGCTTCGACGTCAAGGACGGTCGCGTCACCAAGGCGCAGCAGTTCCAGGACAACATCGACGTCGGCGATCCCGCCGAGCTGGCGGACCGGCTGTACCGGGACGACGTCGACGAGATCGTCACCTACGACATCATGGCGAGCGCACAGAAGCGGCAGATCGACCTCGAGATGGTCCGCCGGATCGCGCATCGCACGTTCGTCCCGCTGACCGTGGGCGGTGGCATCCGCTCGCTCGAGGACATGCACCTGGTGCTACGGGCCGGCGCCGAGAAGATCAGCATCGACTCGATGGCCGTGCGCAAGCCCGAGATCATCACGCAGGGCTCCAAGGAGTTCGGGCGGCAGTGCATCGTGCTGAGCATGCAGGTCAAGCACGTCCAGAAGTCCGCGGCGATCCCCAGCGGCTACGAGATCGCGATCGACGGCGCTCGCACCTTCACCGGTATGGACGCGGTCGAGTGGGCCCGCCGAGGACAGGAGCTCGGGGCCGGCGAGATCGTCGTGAACAGCATCGACCGCGACGGCACGGGCTCCGGGTACGACCTGGAGATCACCGGGCTGATCACCGAGGCGGTGTCGCTGCCTGTCATCGCGTCGGGGGGTGCGGGGCAGATCAGCCACGTGAGCGACGCGTTCGCGATCGGTGCCACCGGAGCCATCGTCAGCTCGATGCTCTACTCGCCGCGGGTCGAGCACAACCTGACCGTCGAGGAGATGAAGGAGCAGCTGGGCGCGCTGGGAGAGCGCGTCCGGCCGGTGCACAGCGCCTAGGGCTCGTCGGCGCCCGACAGCATCCAGACACAGAACGACCCCCGGTCCGACGGAGCCCGGGGGTCGTTCCGTGCGTGCGCGTCAGGCCTCGGGCGTTGCCTCGGTGGGCTCGTCGGCCTTGGGCTCGTCGTCCTTCGGCTTGGTGGTGCGGCGCGTGACCTTCTTCGTGGCGTCGGCCACCTTCTCGGTCAGGTCCTCGGTGGCGTCGGCGACCTTCTCGGTGAGCGAGCCGGCGGCGTCGCTGACCTTGGTGGCGGCCTTGCGCGCCCCGGCGACCGCCGAGCCTGCAGCCTCGCCGAGCGAGTCGGCGGCGTCAGCGACCCGACCCTGGACGTCGGACGTGGACTCGACGGGCTCCCACGGCTCGGCCCACGGGTCGACCGTCGAGCGGGACCGGCTCCAGGCGACGACGCCGGCACCGATCGCGAGGAACGCAGCGACGAGCCAGAACACCTTGGCACCGGTGTGCTTCTTCTTGGTCTGCTCCGCTGCTGCTGCCGCGACGGCGGCGGCAGCGGCACCCGCCTTGTCGGCGGCCATCTCGGCAGCCTTCTCGGCGAACTCACCGGCCTTGTTGGCCGCCGGTGGAGTGCCTCGACGACCTTGGGCAGACCTCGTCGACGATCTTCTCGCGCGGCGTTGTCGATCGCGGGTCCAGCGGCGTCCGCGGCGGCCTCGACCTTCGGCGCCGCGGCCTTCAGCGACTCCTTGTACGCGTGCTCGACGCGCGGCACGAGCCACTCGATGAACGCCTCGACCTTCGGGGTGGTCCAGTCCTTCGCGTAGACGGCCGCGTCGCCCGCCTTGCCGGCGGCCATGCTCGCGGTCCCCTTGGCGTGGCTCGCCGCATCGGCGATCGCGGCGCCCAGGTCGGCGGCCTGGTCCTTGATCTTCTCCGTGTCGACGTCGATGTTCGGGCGGCTCTTCGTGAACGGCATGTCTGGCTCCCGGCTCGTCGGCTGTACTGACCTCCCACTCTGCCACCCCGTGAGCGCCAGCGCAGGATCGCTGGCCTGCGCATTTGTGGTTCACAGCCGACCGAGGGGATGTCGCGTGCCAGACTGGGACCATGTTTGCGACCTTGCACACGACCGCCGGAGACATCCGGATCGAGCTCTACCCCAACCACGCCCCGAAGACGGTGGCCAACTTCGTCGGCCTCGCCACGGGCACGCAGCCGTGGACGGACCCGACCACCGGCGCGCCGGGCAGCGGACCGCTCTACAAGGACGTCGTCTTCCACCGCGTGATCGACGGGTTCATGATCCAGGGCGGTGACCCCCTGGGCACCGGTACCGGCGGCCCCGGCTACAACTTCGACGACGAGATCCACCCCGAGCTCGTCTTCAACGAGCCGTACCTGCTCGCCATGGCCAACGCCGGCAAGCGCATGGACCGGGCCACCGGCAAGGTGGGCGGCACCAACGGCTCGCAGTTCTTCATCACCACGACCACCACGCCGCACCTCAACGGCAAGCACACGATCTTCGGCAAGGTTGCCGACGACGCCAGCCGCGCGGTCGTGGACGCCATCGGCACGACGCGCGTCGGTCGGGGCGACCGTCCCGTCGAGGACGTCGTGCTCACCTCGGTCGACATCGAGGACTGAGACCACCATCAGCGAGTCGTCCCCCTACGGTGCGCAGGCCGCACCGCCGGTCTGCCCGCGCCACCCCGACCGGGTCGCGTACGTGCGGTGCCAGCGGTGCGGCCGACCCACCTGCCCCGACTGCCAGGTGCAGGCGGCGGTCGGCGTCCAGTGCGTCGACTGCGTCGCCGAGGCGGCCCGCGCGATACCGGCGAAGCGCACGGTCTTCGGCGGGGTGGTGCGTCCGGGTCGACCCGTGGTCACCCTGACGCTCATCGGGCTGTGCGTGGCCAGCTTCGTGCTGCAGCTGGTGGTGCCGAGCTGGACCAACCGCTGGATCTTCTCCCCGGTGGCCGGGTACTTCGAGCCGTGGCGGTTCCTGTCCGTCGCGTTCCTGCACTCCACCACCAACTACCTGCACATCGTGTTCAACATGGTCGCGCTGTGGTTCGTCGGGCCCATGCTGGAGCAGACCCTCGGACGTGCGCGATACCTCACGCTCTACCTGCTCAGCGCGATCGGCGGTTCGGTCGGTTCGGTGCTGCTGGCCATGAACCTTCCCGCGATGCAGCAGTTCAGCGTCGGCGCGTCCGGTGCCGTGTTCGGGTTGTTCGGGGCCGCGTTGGTGGTGACCCACAAGCTCGGCGGCGACTACCGCGGGATCCTGGGTCTGATCGGCATCAACTTCGCGATCGGGTTCTTCGCGACCGGGATCGCGTGGCAGGCCCACCTCGGCGGCCTCCTCACCGGCGCGCTGCTCGCGGCTGCCTACGCCTACGCGCCGAAGGACCGGCGCGGGGTGGTTGCGTTCGCCGCGCCCGCGCTGCTCGCCCTCGTGCTCTTCGGGGCGTCGATGGCGAAGTACGCCTCGTTCGGCGTCTTCTTCTGACCCTTCGCCGTATCCGACGGGCAAGTTACACGGCTGTAGTTATCCACAGACTTGTGCACCCCTGGGGACGACGAAGGCGCCGTACCCACGGGACGGCGCCTGTCGGAACAGGCCGGTGGAGTCAGCGCCAGCGGGTCGTCATGCCGAAGCCGACGATGATGAAGGCGAAGCCGATCAGCAGGTTCCACTGGTTGATGCCCGGGATCGGGTACTGCGGACTGCGTCAGGTACGTGACGACGATCCACGCCAGCCCGAGGAGCATCAGGGTGAGCATGACCGGGAGGAACCACGGCGGGTTGACCTTCGGGCCGGACGACTTCGCGGGCGGCGGGATGTACGCGGCCTTCTTGCGTGAGCTCGACTCGGGCATGTCGGGTACTCCTGTCCAACAGGTGCGTGGCGTTCAGACCACGGGAGACCGGGGCGGGTGATGTCCCGGTCGGCGGGCGGGCGATCATGGGGGTGTCAGCCCCGCATCGTCACGGAGCCGGCACATCGTGACCTAGCGTAGTGGTCGCCAGCACCTCCGCACTCCGCGTGGCACCGCATCATCGCCGTCTCAGGAGCAGAACGCGTGAACGATCATCCGCACCGGGCCCGGCGCTTCCTCGCGCGCGGGACCCTGTCGGTGGCGCTCGTGCTGGCCCTGTCGGGTGCGTTGTTCGCGGCGAACGCGAAGTTCGCGCACGGCTCGGGCGACCGTCACCCCCAGGATCTGGCGGAGCTGACGACGGTCGAGGAGGGGCGCGTCGAACGGCTCTCCTCGCAGGTCGATGCGCTGCACTCCGATGTCGAGACGCTCACGACCGAGGAGAACTCGCAGACCGGCGCCGACGTCGGCGAGCCGAGCCTGGGCTACCTCGTCGAGGGCGGACTGGTCGCCGTCGAGGGACCGGGCCTGACCGTGCGGCTGAATGACGCGCCGGCCGACTCGCCTCGTCGGGACGACGTGAGCCCGGACGTCCTCGTGGTGCACCAGCAGGACATCCAGGCCGTCATGAACGCGCTGTGGGCCGGCGGAGCGGAGGCGATGGAGGTCATGGACCAGCGGGTGATCTCGACGAGCTCCATCCGGTGCGTCGGGAACGTGCTGCGGCTGCACGGCCGGATCTACTCCCCGCCCTACGACATCCGCGCGATCGGCGACCCGGACCGCTTGCGGCGCGCGCTGAGTGCGTCGCCCGCCGTCCAGTCCTACGTCCGCGACGCCGGCGACGTCGGCCTCGGCTGGTCGCTGTCGGACTCCAGCGCGTCGGATCCCCTCGAGCTGCCCGCGTACTCGGGCGCCACAGACCTGAACGACGCCGTCGTGCCGCCGGGCACGGAGATCCTGCCGGGGCTCGACGACGCACTGGCGCGCGAGCTCGAGCGCTCGAGCCGTGCCCGTGCTCGGGTCGCGCAGGAACAGAGCGACATCCCGTGAGCCGCACGCGCAACGCGGTGTTCGGCACGATCGGCGTGATCGGCGAGATCCTGATCACCCTCGGTGTCCTGCTCTTCGCCTTCCTCGTCTGGCAGCTCTGGTGGACCGACGTCATCGGGAACCGGGCCCAGGCCCAGATCGTCTCCGAGCTGCCGTTCGAGCCCACCCCGACGCCGACCGCGGGGGCGCCCGCGGGGCCGGTGATCGCCCCGCCGCGGCGCGACGAGCCGCCGGTGATGGCCGAGCCACCCCACGCGACGACCTTCGCGACGATCCAGGTGCCGCGCTGGGACGGCGAGCCCGAGCGACCGATCAGCCAGGGCACCGACCGCGCGACCGTGCTCGACGTGCTCGGCATCGGGCACTACGAGGGCACCGCGATGCCCGGCGGCGTCGGCAACTTCGCGATCGCCGGGCACCGCACCACCTACGCCAAGCCGTTCAACCGGATCGCCGAGCTGCAGGTGGGCGACCCGCTGGTCGTGCGGACGACGGACAACATCTGGTACGTCTACCGCGTCACGTCCACCGAGATCGTCAACCCGTCGGACGTCCAGGTGATCGCCCCCGTGCCGGACGACCCCGGCGCGACGCCGACCGAACGGATGATCACCCTGACCACGTGCCACCCGATGTTCTCGGCGCGGCAGCGGTTCATCGTGCACGGCGTGCTGGACTACTGGGCGCCGGCGTCGGACGGGATCCCCGCGGAGCTCGTAGGTGGCGCATCATGAGCGGAGGCCGATGATGTACGGATGGCTCTGGCGACACCTGCCGGGACCGTGGGCCGTGCGCGTGCTGATCCTCGCGATCGCCGCGTTCGTCGTCCTGGCGGTCTGCTTCGTGTGGGTGTTCCCCGCGCTCTCGCCGCACATGCCGTTCAACGACACGACTGTAGGGACCTGACTGACGCGCATCCTGGTGATCGACAACTACGACTCGTTCGTCTACACGATCGTCGGCTACCTCAACCAGCTGGGCGCCGAGACGGTCGTGGTGCGCAACGACGCCGTGCCGCCGGTCGCCGAGCGCACCGGGTTCGACGGCGTCCTGGTCTCGCCCGGCCCGGGCACCCCGGCCGACGCCGGCGCCAGCATGGACGTCATCCGCGACTGCGAGGCGTCGGGCACCCCCATGCTCGGCGTGTGCCTGGGCCACCAGGCGCTCGGTGAGGTGTTCGGCGGGGTGGTCACGCACGCGCCCGAGCTCATGCACGGCAAGACGAGCCAGATCGAGCACAAGGGCGAGGGCGTGCTGGCGGGGCTGCCGGACCCGTTCACCGCGACGCGGTACCACTCGCTGGCGGTCGTGAACGACACGGTGTCGGACGAGCTGGAGGTCACGGCGGTCGTTGCCTCTGAGGGCAGCAGGATCATCATGGGGCTGCAGCACAGGTCGCTCCCCCTGTACGGCGTGCAGTTCCATCCCGAGTCCGTGCTCACCGAGGGCGGTCACCGGCTGCTCGCCAACTGGCTCGAGATCTGCGGAGACGACCAGGCGGTCGCCCGGTCCGCCGGGCTGCACCCGCTCGTCAGGCTCTGACGCCCACGACATGACGAAAGGGGCCGTCCGACGGACGGCCCCCTTCGTCGAGCGTGCTACGGGTTGTCCGCCGCCGCCTCCGCCGCCGGCAGCGCCGGTCGGCGTCGTCGGGCCCTTGGAGACGTGGATGGCGATCGTCTGGGAGAAGGCACGGTGGTGCCCGCCGTCGGGTCGGTCCGCAGCACCTCGTCGGCCGGCTTGTCCGAGGTGTCCTGGACCTTGGTGACGTTGGTCAGACCAGCCGCGCTGAGGGCCGCGACCGCCTGGTCATAGGTCATCCCGACCAGGTTGGCGGGTACGGTCGTCGTGGTCGGCGCGATGGCGATCTGCAGGTTGACGGTCCGCCCCTGCTTGACCGGGGTGCCCGCCGCGGGGTCCTGCGCGATGACCGTGCCGACCGGTTGGGTCGACTCGACCTCGTTGGTGTTGCCGGACAGCTTCTGGGCGTTCAGCAGGTCGAGCGCCTCCTGCTTCGTCTTGCCCATGACGTCCGGCACCGCGACGTTGCCGCTGGAGACGAAGAGCGTGACCTGCGCGCCCTCCTCCACCACGGTGGCGGCCGGGGGATCGGTCTTGGTGACCTGACCCTGCGGGAATGCCGCGGAATCCTCAGGTTGGCGTGTCGGGTTGACGGTCAAGCCCGCCGCGGTCAGGGCGTTGGTCGCCTCTTGCTCGGTCTTCCCGGAGACGTCGGGAACGGGCACCGTGCCCGGTCCGGACGAGATCGTCGCGACGACCGTCGAGCCGACGTCGGCCATCTCGTTGGCCGCGGGCTTCGTGCTGATCACGGCGCCCTTCGGGACGGTGGGGTCGGCGGCCTCGACGGGTGAGCCCCAGACCAGGTTCTTGTCCTCGATCGCGGCCTGCGCGGCCGCGGCTTGCTGGTTGGTCACGTCCGGCACGGCGACCTGGTCGGGCGTCTTGGTGTTGTCGTTGAGCAGCAGGTACAGGATGCCCGCGACGGCCAGCAGCGCGAGACCGATGAGGACCCACAGCCAGACCTTGCTGCTGCGCGACTCCTCGTCCTCGTCCGTCGTCGTCACGGTGCCCGTCGACTGCCACGGCGTCACGGCCGCGGGGAGCGTCTGGGTGGGCGGCGGGGGCGGGGACATGATCTGCGTCGTCTCGCCCGCGGACGCGGCGACGACCGCGGCAGCCGCGGCCGCACCGACCGCCGGCGCCAGCACGGTGCCGCCACGGACGGCGGCCTCCAGGTCGGCGCGGAACTCCGCCGCCGACGAGTAGCGGGCGTCGCGCTCCTTGGCGAGGGCCTTGAGCGTGATCCGGTCGAGCGAGTCGGGCACGTCGGACGCGAACGAGCTGGGCTTGGGCGCGGCCTCGCGGACGTGCTGGTACGCCACCGCAACCGGGGAGTCGCCGGTGAACGGCGGGCGTCCGGTCAGCAGCTCGAACAGCAGGCAGCCGGTCGAGTACAGGTCGGAGCGGGCGTCGACGGTCTCGCCGCGCGCCTGCTCGGGCGACAGGTACTGCGCGGTGCCGATGACGGCCTGCGTCTGCGTCATCGTCGCGGCGGAGTCGGCCATCGCGCGGGCGATCCCGAAGTCCATGACCTTGACGGCGCCGGTCGGCGTGAGCATGACGTTGGCGGGCTTGATGTCGCGGTGCACGATGCCCGCGTGGTGGGAGTACTCGAGGGCGGACAGCACGCCGGCCGTGATCTCGACGGCCTCCTCGATGGGCACCGCGTGCCCCTCACGGATGATGTCGCGGACGGTGTGGCCCTCGACGTACTCCATGACGATGAACGGCACGTGCGCGACGACGCCGGTGGGCTCCGTGAACACGTCCTCGCCGGTGTCGTAGACCGACACGATCGCGGGGTGGTTCAGGGACGCCGCCGACTGGGCCTCGCGGCGGAACCGGTTCTGGAAGCTCGGGTCGCGGGCCAGGTCGGAGCGCAGGATCTTGATCGCGACCGTACGGCCGAGGCGGTTGTCGTGGCCGATGTGCACCTCGGCCATGCCACCACGCCCGATGAGCTCACCGACCTCGTACCGACCGGCGAGGGTCCGCGATCCGTCGTCCACCACTAGGCGTCCTCTGCTTCCGTTGGTGCCGGTCCGGGATGGGTTGTCGCGGCACGGTCGTGCGGCGCACAGTCGTCCTGGGCGCGGCTGTTCTGGCCGATCATCGCATCCCCACCCGTCGTCAGCAGGGTATCCGGAGACGTGGGCGCGTGGTCGGTTTCGCCCGGACGACGCGCCCGCCACCAGCACGGTCGTCCCGCGTCGCTGGGTCCGTCGGCCCGCACGACCTGGCGCGCGACGAAGGCCCCGAGCAGGGCGACGAGCAGCAGGATCACGAGGAGCAGCGGCCGGGACCAGCGGCGGTCGACCGGAGGCGGGGGCGCCACGTGGGACCGGCGCGGCGTCGCCGGCTCCTCGAGGCGGCGCGTGCGGCGCGGTGGGTACGACGGGGGCGGCACGGAGGGGGCGGTCGAGGTGGCCGCCGTCGCATACGCGTCGGGCGTTCGGGTCGGCTGCTCCACGAGCATCGGCACGCCGCTCGGCGGGGTGCGCGGGACGAGCGTGTCCAGCATCGTCGCGAGCTGTTCGCCCGACTGCGGCCGCTGGCTGGGCTCCTTGGACAGCAGGCTGAGCACGAGGTCGGCGAGCGGCTTGTCGACGCTCGCCGGCAGCGGAGGCACGGGGTTGTTCACGTGCGCGACCGCGATGTCGACGGCCGTGGGCCCGGTGAAGGGTCGATGCCCGACGAGGGCTTCGTAGGCGATGATGCCGAGCGAGTACAGGTCCGACAGCGGCGTCGCGGGGTGCCCGACGGCCTGCTCGGGCGACAGGTACTGGGCGGTCCCCATCACCATGCCGGTCGCCGTCATGTTCACCTGGTCGCGGGCGAGCGAGACGCCGAAGTCGGTGATCTTCACGCGGCCACCCCGACCGAGCAGGATGTTGCCGGGCTTGACGTCGCGGTGCACGACGCCGGCGATGTGGGCGGCGTGCAGCCCGCGGGCCGTCTGCGCGAGGATCGGGAGCAGCCTCCTGGTCGGCAGCACCGGCTCGCGCTCGAGCAGGTCGGACAGGGGCTCGCCCACGACGAGCTCCATGACGAGGAACCCGGACCCGTCCTGCTCGCCGTAGTCGAAGAGCTGGGCGATGTTCGGGTGCGACAGCGACGCCGAGTTGCGCGCCTCCGTGCGGAACCGCTCGAGGAACCCGCGGTCACCCGCGAACTCCGAGCGCAGCACCTTGACCGCGACCGGGCGTGCGAGCGCGTCGTCGTGCGCCTCCCACACCTCACCCATGCCTCCGACCGCGATCTGCCGGACCAGCCGGTACCGCTCGCCGAGGGCCACACCCGCTGCGGTCTTCATGAGTTCAGCACCGCCTCCATGACCGCCTTGGCGATCGGCGCGGCGATGCGTCCGCCGGTGGCCTCGTTGCCGAGCGACCCCCCGTGCTCGACGAGGACCGCGACCGCGACCTGGGGGTTGTCGGCGGGCGCGAACGAGGTGAACCAGGCGTGCGGCGCCTGGTCGGTGCCGGTCTGCGCGGTGCCCGTCTTGCCCGCCACCTGGACACCCGGGATCTGCGCCGCCGTACCCGACCCGGACTGCACCACGCCGACCATCATCTGGGTCAGCGCCGTCGCCGTAGCTGGCGAGACGGCCGTGGAGTACAGCGTCGGCTTGGTCACGTGGACGGTCGTCAGGTCCGCGGAGCGCACCGCGTCCACGACGTACGGCGTCATCAGCTTGCCGCCGTTGGCGATCGCGGCGGCGACCATCGCCATCTGCATCGGCGTCGCCTGGACGTCACGCTGACCGATCGCCGACTGGGCGGTCTCCGGCGCATTCAGCTCCGCGGGGAAGACGCTCTTCACGACGGTCATCGGGATCGTCAGCCCGGGGTCGTTGAACCCGAACTTCTCGGCCTGCGCGCGGATCGCGGCATCGCCCAGGTCCAGGCCCAGCTGCCCGAACGCGGTGTTGCACGAGACGCGCAGCGCGTCCGCGAGCGTGATGGGGTCCGAGCCGCACCCCCCACCGCCGAAGTTGCCGATCGTGGCGGACGTCTGCGGGAGCGTCAGCTCGTTGGGTGCGGGCAGCGTGGAGCCGGTCGTGTACTGGCCGCTCTCGAGCGCGGCCGCGGCGGTGACCAGCTTGAACGTCGACCCAGGCGCGTACCGCTCCTTGGTCGCGTTGCTGCGCAGCGGGTTGCCAGGTGCGGCGGCCAGGGCCTGGTACGACGCGCTCGCGGCGGTGGTGTCGTGGGTCGCCAGGGTGTTGGGGTCGAACCCGGGGGTCGAGACGAGGGCGAGGATCTTGCCCGTCGAGGGCTCGATCGCCACGACCGCGCCCTGCTGGTCGCCCAGTCCTGCGACGGCGGCGGCTTGCGCGGCGGCGTTGATCGTCGTCTCGACCGCAGCACCTTGCGGCTGTTGCCCCGTGATGAGGTCCCGGATGCGGCTGAAGAACAGCTGGTCGCCCTTGCCGGTGAGCTCGTCGTTCGCCGCGTTCTCCAGCTCCGACTTGCCGTTGACGATCGAGTAGAAGCCCGTCACCGCCGAGTAGGTGTCGCCGCCCGTGTACACGCGCTGGTAGCCGTAGGCGTCGTCGATCGGGGTCGAGAACGCGATCGCCTCGCCGCCGACCACGATCGGCCCGCGCGCGTTCCCGTACTCGCGATACAGGCCGCGCACGTTCCGGGTGTCGTTGTTGAGGGAGTCCGCCTTGACGTACTGGATCCACGACGCGCTGCCCATGAGGACCAGGAACATGAGCATGACGACCGAGGCGAGCCGGCGCAGAGGAGTGTTCACGGCTGCTGCCTGCCGATGACCTCGGTGGGTTGGTCGCCGCCGACCGCACCGCCGCCGGTGACCACCGGGACACCGGCCACCGGGGTGGGCACGCGGACGTTCGGGGCGGGTCGGCGGGCCTCGTCGGAGATGCGGAGCAGGAGCGCGACGATGACCCAGTTGGCCACCAGCGACGAGCCTCCGTACGCGATGAACGGGGTCACGAGCCCGGTCACCGGGATCACGCGGGTGACCCCGCCGACCACGACGAAGGTCTGCAGCGCGACGATGAACGCGAGGCCGCCGGCCAGCAGCTTGCCGAAGCCGTCGCGGACCCCGATCGCCGTGCGGAAGCCGCGCTGGGCGAGGATCAGGTAGCAGAGCAGGATCGCGATCAGGCCGGTCAGCCCGAGCTCCTCGCCGAGCGACGCCACGATGAAGTCGGACTCCGCAAAGGGCACGAGGTCCGGGCGGCCCTCACCCCAGCCGGTGCCGAACAGCCCTCCGCTGGCCATGCCGAACAGGCCGCGGACCAGCTGGCCGGAGCCGCCGTACGTCTTGTCGAACACTGCGGGCTCGAACGCGTGCAGCCAGGCGTCGAACCGCGCGCCGACGTGCGCGAACGCGCTCGCGGCCAAGGCCGCGCCGACGACGAACAGCCCGAGCCCGATGATCACCCAGGACAGCCGTTCGGTGGCCAGGTAGAGCATCGCGACGAAGAGGCCGAAGAACAGCAGGGAGGTCCCCAGGTCACGCTCGAGCACGAGGACGGCGACCGAGGCGCCCCAGACGATGAGGATCGGGCCGAGGTCGCGCGGCCGGGGCAGCTGCAGGCCGAGGATCTTGGGTCCGGCCAGGGCGAGGGCGTCCCGGTTGTTGACGAGGTAGCCGGCGAAGAACACGGCGAACGCGATCTTGGCGAACTCGGCGGGTTGGAACCCGATGCCGCCGACGCGCACCCAGATGCGTGCGCCGTTGATGAGCACGCCGACCCCGGGCACGAGGGGCAGCAGGATGAGGGCGAGGCCGACGACGCCCGCGGTGTAGGTGTACCGACGCAACGTCCGGTGATCGCGCAGCACGATCAGGACGACGGCCGCGAGCACGACCGAGATCGCCGTCCACGCGAGCTGCCGGTCGGCGAACCCGCTGGTGCGGCCGCGCGCCTCGTAGGCGAAGTCGATGCGGTAGATCATGGCCAGGCCGATGCCGTTGAGCGCGACCGCGATCGGCAGGATCACCGGGTCCGCGTGCGGCGCGCGCCAACGCAGCACGAAGTGGATGCCGAGTCCGAGCACCGCCATGCCTATGCCGTACTCGATCACGTCGGTCGGCACCTTGTCCTGGGTGCCGATGCCGACCAGCGCGTACGACGCCACGCCGATGACGAGCGCGAGCACCAGGAGCCCGAGCTCGACGCCGCGGCCCACGCGGACGCGGTGCGGCTGGACGGTGGCCATCAGTCGCCGCTCACGGGGGTGCTCACGAGTCCGCGTCGTCCTGGAGCATGACGACCTGCTGGCGCGCGTCGTCGAGCGTGTCGGCCTCGATCGTCTGGAGCACGCGCTCACGCAGGTAGGCGGACTGCAGGTCGTCGACGTCGGTTCCCGAGTGCTCGATGGGCGAGGACAGCTCGATCGGCCCGAGGCTCTGCGGCACCCCCCGGAAGATGGTGATCTCGGTCCCGTCGACGCCGACGTAGTACTGGGTGTTGAGCCACGCGAAGGCGAGACCGGCGGCGCCGAGCACGAGGACCGCACCCGCGATCCAGGCGACCAGGACGCCCCAGCGTCGCTTGTGCGGCCCGGGTTCGTCGTCGTCGGTCTCGTCCTGCTCCGGCTCGGTCTCCTCCTCGCGCGGCTTGGTCAGGTTGGCGGCGCGCGCTGCCGGTCCGTCGTCGGCGGCCGTCGGGTCGTTCCGGCTGATCGCGGCGGCACCGACGATCGTCGCGTTCGTCGTCGGACCGGACGCCGTCCGAGACGTCGTCCAGCTCGATGACGTCCGCGAGGACCACCGTGATGTTGTCGCCGCCGCCCGCGCGCAGCGCGAGCTGGACCAGCCGGTCGGCGCACGCGTCGACGTCGTCGAGCTCCGCCATCGTCTCCTCGATGGTGTCGGCGCTGACGAACCCCGAGAGGCCGTCCGAGCAGAGCAGCCAGCGGTCGCCGGGCCGCGCCTCGCGCACCGACAGGTCCGGCGCGACGTCCGGGTCGAAGTCGCCGAGCACCCGCATGACGACCGAGCGCTGCGGGTGCACCTCGGCCTCCTCGGGCGTGATCCGGCCGATGTCGACCAGGTGCTGCACGAAGGTGTGGTCGGTGGTGACCTGCGTGAGGACCTTGTCCCGCATGAGGTACCCGCGCGAGTCGCCCAGGTGGACCATGGCGAGCTTGTTGCCCGCGCGCAGGATCGCGATCACGGTCGTGCCCATGCCGGCGAGGTCCGGCTCGACCTCGCTGCGCTGGATGATCTCCTCGCGCGCCTCGGCCAGCGCCGCCTCGAGCTGGTCCAGGGCGTCGTCGGAACCGTGCGACTCCCCGTCGAGCGGCGCGAACGCGGCGACCGCGACGGACGACGCGACGTCACCGCCCGCGTGCCCGCCCATCCCGTCCGCGACCATGAGCAGGTGCGGACCGGCGTAGGCCGAGTCCTGGTTGTTGGAGCGCACGAGCCCGACGTCGGACCGTGCCGCATATCTGAGTGCGACGGTCACCGGTTACCTCTGCAGCTCGAGCACGCTCTGTCCCACGCGGACTGGTGTACCGGTCGGCAGCGGGGTCGGGCCCTCGACGCGCTGGTCCGCAACGTATGTCCCGTTCGTCGATCCGAGGTCCTCGACGAACCACTGGCCACCTTGCGGATAGATCCGTGCGTGCCGCGACGACGAGTAGTCGTCGTCGAGCACGAGCGTGCAGCTGGGAGCGCGACCGAGCAGGACCGCCGACGACCCGAGCGGGATGATCGTGCCACGCAACGGGCCCTCGGTGACCACCAACCGGCTCGGACCTGTCGCCTTGGTCTGCCGCGGTGGGGCTGGGGTCGGCTGGGCGGTGACGCCGGCGGGCTGCGGGACCCGGATCTTGCGACGACGGTCGGTGATCCGCGTGCCGTACAGGTCGCGTCGCAGCACGCCGATCGAGGCCAGCACGAGGACCCACAGCAGGGCCAGGTAACCCAGCCGTAGCAGGGTGACGGTCAGCTCACTCATGCGCCGACGTCACTCGTCAGGGTCCGGCTCGCCGCCTGTCCAGAACAGGATCCGGGTGCGCCCGATGGTCAGCGTGTTGCCGTCCAGCAGCGTCGCAGCCGGGACCTGGTGGCCCTCGACGAAGAGCCCGTTGGTCGAGCCCATGTCGCTCGCGATCACACCGTCCGGCGTCACCTTGATCTCCAGGTGCCGCCGTGAGACGCCGGGGTCGTCGACGATGATGTCCGCCTCCGAGCCGCGCCCGATGACCGTGACCGGCCCCGTGAGGATGTACCGCTGCCCGTCGATGTCGACCAGCGGGTGCCGCGCGCTCGGCGTCGCGTTCGCCGCCGCGGGTGCCACAGCTCCGCGCACCGTCGCGCTGACCACCCGGAATCGCGCCGGCTCGAGCTCGACGTCCTCGCTGAACCGCACGGTGACCGGCCCCACGAACGCGAAACGCTGGCCGGCGGCGTAGTCCGTGACGTTCGCCGCGAACTCGTCGGCGAGAGCCTCGGCGCCCCACGACTCGACCTGGTCGTAGTCCGCGGTCGCCAGCTCGATCGTGAACTCGTTGGGCACGACCGTGCGATCGCGCCCGACGACGGCCGCCCGGTCGTCCACCTCGCGGCGCAGCGCGCTGGAGAGGTCGAGCGGCTTGAGCTCGCTCTTGAAGGCCTTGGCGAACGCGTTGTTGACCACCCGCTCCACGCCGTTCTCGAACCTGTCGAGGATGCCCACGCCCACCTCCTTCGTCCGTTGGCCCGACTGAACTGCCTTGATGGTATCCGGGCGGCGCGCGCGCGGACCCGGATGTCGCCCCGCCCGCGCGGCGTTCACCCCCTATGTCTCGCGCGCGCGAGCTCCGGGCCCACCGCGCGCACGAGCACCGACGGACCGTCGGACCGCGTCCGGACCGTGGGACCCGGCCATCCGCGGGCGTTTCGACGGTCCGTGGGGGCGCTGTGCACGGTGCGGCGGGGGCGGTCGTCCCGTGCGGGAGGCCCGCGTCACCGTGCTAATGTTCTCCGGCGCGCGCGAGTGGCGGAACGGCAGACGCGCTGGCTTCAGGTGCCAGTGTCCGAAAGGGCGTGGGGGTTCAAATCCCCCCTCGCGCACACGTGCGATGTCGTAGGACATCGGCAAACAGGCCGGACCCTCAGGGTCCGGCCTGTTGGCGTTCAAGCGGGTCCGCGAACGAGGTGGCGTCCGGTGGTCAGACGGTGACGACCGCGCGGTCGTTCCAGATCCGGCTCGGCAGGCTGAAGATGTCGATGAACCCCTCGGCGCTCGCCTGGTCGAACGTGGAGCCCACGCCGTAGGTCACCAGCCCGTGCCGGTAGAGGGACGAAGCCGCCTCCCGGGCGACGACCGTCGAGGCGCCCTTGTAGAGCTTGACGCGGATCCGGCCCGTCACCCGCTCCTGCGTCACGTCGACGAACCCGTCGAGCGCGCGCCGCAGCGGCCCGAACCAGAGGCCGTCGTACACGGCCTTGGCGTAGGCGACGTCGACCTGGTGCTTGAGCGCCAGGACGTCGGCGGTGAGCACGAGGCCCTCGAGGTCCTGGTGCGCCTGGATGAGGACCGAGACGGCCGGCGCCTCGTACAGCTCGCGCGACTTCACGCCGACCACGCGGTTCTCGATCATGTCGATCCGGCCGACACCGTGCGCACCGGCCCGGGCGTTCAGCGAGGAGACGAGCTCGAGCGGCGACAGCCGGACCGAGTCCAGCGCCACCGGGGTCCCGGCCTCGAAGTCGATGTCGACGTAGTCGGCGACGTCCGGGGCGGCCTCCGGCGCGACGGTCATGGCCCAGACCTCCTCGGTGGGCTCCCAGGACAGGTCCTCGATGGAGCCGGCCTCGATGTTGCGGCCCAGCACGTTCAGGTCGATGGCCCAGGGCTTCTCCTGCGACACGTGCGGCGCGATGCCGTGCGACGAGGAGTACGCGATCGCCTCGGCGCGCGTGAAGTCCCACACGCGGGCCGGCGCGAGGACCCGCAGGTCCGGGTTGCGCAGGGCGACGGCCAGCTCCATGCGGACCTGGTCGTTGCCCTTGCCCGTGGCGCCGTGAGCGATCGCTCCGCAGTCGAACCGCTCGGCGGTGTCGACGAGCAGGTCGCCGATCAGCGGACGACCGAGCGCCGACGAGAGCGGATAGCGGCCGTCGTACAGGGCGTTGGCGCGCAGGGCGGCGAAGCCGAACTCCTCGACGAACCGGTCCTTGACGTCGACCACGATGGCCTCGTCCGCCCCGGCGAGGAGCGCCTTCTCGCGGATGGGCCCGAGCTCGTCGCCCTGACCGAGGTCGGCCGCCATGGCGACGATGTAGTCGCACCCGAGCTTCTCGCGCAGGTACGGGATGCAGGCTGTGGTGTCGACGCCGCCCGAGTAGGCGAGGACGACGCGGTCGGGCGAGCTCATGGTTCTCCTGGTGATCGGTCGGCGGTTCATGGCTGGATGTCGGTCGCGCGCGCGAGCATCCGCGCCCGCAGGGAGCGGTTCAACGTGCCCAGCTCCGCGGCTGCGGCGCGCACGCGGACGGGGGCGGCGCCGCCCAGCGAGGTCCGCCGGGACACGGCGTGCTCGACGGTCAGCACCTCGGGCGGCAGGCCGGCGAGCTGCGGGGCCAGCTCGGCGAGCTCGTCGACGGAGACGTCCGCAAGCTCTCGGCCCTGCTGGTCGAGGATCTTGACCACGTTGCCGACGATGCCGTGGGCGGTCCGGAACGGGACGTTCCGACCGGTCACGAGCCAGTCGGCGACGTCCGTGGCGAGGGTGTTGCCGCGCACCGCGTCGACGCGCGTGCGCTCGGGGAAGAACGTCGACCCCTCGAGCATGGCGAGCACCGTCCGGACCGAGACGTCGATCGTGTCGGCCGCGTCGAAGAGACTCTCCTTGTCCTCCTGCATGTCCCGGCTGTAGGCCAGCGGCAGAGCCTTCATCACCATCAGCAGGGCGACCAGGTCACCGACGACGCGACCCGTCTTGGCCCGCACCAGCTCGGCGGCGTCCGGGTTGCGCTTCTGCGGCATGATCGACGACCCGGCCGTGAGGTTCTCGGGGAGCGCGACGTAGCCGAACTGCGGGGTGCTCCAGATGACCAGCTCCTCGGACAGCCGGGACATGTGCACCGCCAGCGTGCTGCCGGCCGCCATGAAGTCGAGCATGAAGTCGCGGTCGGACACGGCGTCCAACGAGTTGCGCGCGACGCCGTCGAAGCCGAGCGCTCGCGCCGTCTGCTCGGGGTCGATCGGGTGGCTCGTTCCCGCCAGGGCGGCGGCGCCGAGCGGCGACTCGTTGAGCCGGCGTCGCACCTCCAGGAACCGGTCGCGGTCGCGGTAGAACATCTCGCCGTACGCGAGCAGGTGGTGCCCGATGGTGACCGGCTGCGCGCACTGCAGGTGCGTGAACCCGGGCATCGGGTCGGCGGCGTGGGTCTCGGCGCGCTGGACCGTGACCTCGACGAGCCGGGTCAGCAGCGCGTCCAGCCGGTCCACCGCATCGCGCACCCAGAGCTTCGAGTCGACCGCGACCTGGTCGTTGCGCGACCGGGCGGTGTGCAGGCGTCCGGCGACGTCACCGACGAGCTCGCGCAGGCGCGCCTCGACGTTCATGTGGACGTCCTCGAGGTCGGGGTCGAACACGAGCTCGCCACGCTCGATCTCCCCGCGGATCGTCTCGAGCCCCGCCCGGATGGTCGCCGCGTCCTGCTCGGACACGATGCCCTGCGCGCCCAGCATGGTCACGTGCGCGATCGACCCGGCCACGTCGTGCTCGGCGAGCCGGTGGTCGAAGTGGATCGACGAGTTGATCTCGGTCAGCAGTGAGCTCGCACCCTCGCTGAATCGGCCGCCCCAGAGCGGGTTGGCGGGAGTGCTGGTGGACGTGGCGGTGCTCATGCGGTCTGCCTTTCGGAGGGCGGGGCCATCAGCCGATGTTCGCGATGCGGAACGTGAACGTGCAGCTCAGCTCGTCGCGCTTGCGGCGCAGCTCGCGTCGTCGGTACGCGTCCGCGAGCCACTGCGGCTTGTAGAAGGAGCGGATGAACAGGAAGCGCAGCAGCGAACCGCGCGCGAAGGCAGCCTCGTCCGCGTGCACGACGAACCCCGCGCGCTGGGCGAGGTGCTGCATCTGGTCGTCGCAGAAGAACATGAGGATCCGACGACGCGATGCCCGGAGGTGCCGCACGCTCTCGTCCAGGAGCACCGTGCCGACGCCGCGGCCGCGGTGCCCGTCGAGCACGTACAGCACCGCGAGCTCGGTCCATCCGCCGACGAGGTGGTGCGCGAGGGCGACCGCCACGAGCTCACCGTCGTCAGCATCGGTCACGACGAGCGTCTCGCGGGTGCGGGTCCACTCGTCGAAGCTGTACCCCGTGATCGTCGCCGACGAGCGGATCTCGTCGATGACACGTCCAGCCTCGGTGGGGGTCAGGTGTCGAGGTTCGACGACGAACTTCTGGGCCTTCGGCGAGGTTGTGGGCGCAGGCATCACGGGTCTCCTCGTTCGTAGGTGGGGTGGAGCGGTGGTCCGGTGGGACCCGGTCAGCTGGACGCGGCCACGGCCACGATCGCGACGAGGGAGAGGAACAGCCCAGCGATCTGGAGCCGGACGATCCGCTCTTTGAGGAACACCACGGCGAACGCCACGGTGACGGCGGGGTAGAGCGCGATCACGACGCTCACCACCGACAGCAGTCCGTCGTGGAACGCGTAGAGCATGGTCACGTTCGCGATCACGTCCAGCAGCCCGACGAGCACGGCGAGCCGCAGGGTGGAGCCGCTGGGCGGGACCGCCTGCCGCACGACCAGAGCGACCGCGACCACCACGAGCGACGCTATTCCCCGCGCAACAAGAAGAGGCCACAATCCGGTGCCGGCGGAGATCTGGTGGGTGAACACGAAGCTCAGTGCGAAACAGGTCCCCGCACCGAAGGTGAACCAGGCGACGCGCGGCGTAAATGCACGGTCGCGCGTCTGTCCAGACGATGAATCTTTGGAAACAAGCAGGATCGCGACAATGGCGATCGCGATTCCTGCGTACGCGAGACCGGCGGGCCGCTCGCCGAGCGCGATGCCCACGACGACCGGGAGGCCGGCCACGATCACCGCGGTGACCGGGGAGACGACGCTCATCGGGCCCTCGGAGAGTGCGATGTAGAACCACCACATCGCGAGTGCCATGACGACGCCCGACGCCGCCCCCCAGACGAGCGAGGAACGCGTGGCCGTACCACCCACGAACGGTGCGAGCACGCCGATCACCAGGGCAGATACCGGATAGGAGATGAGGACGACCCGAAGAGCTTGCACTCGCCGGGATGCGACCCCGCCGACGAAGTCGCTCACGCCATAGGCGACGGCAGAGGTGAGGCCAAGAAGTATGGCGAACATCGCCGTCGATTCGTCGAGGAGCCGGTCGGCTCCGAGCGGTAGGACCACCGCCCCGCGGATGACGGCGGTGTGGCGGCGCACGCAAGCCCCGGAAGGGTGAGGGGGGCAGGGCCAGAGTCTTGCAGCCAAATCTGCCGAATGCATCTGCTTGTCCGGATGTTGAGAATTGCTGCGAGATACACGGGACGCGTGAGTGTTCGTCGCACGGGGTCAAATATGAACTGGACGGATGTTCATTCTGAGAATGTGGGAGCGCGCATTGTGCGACCGTCCGCGGGTAATCCTGCTGGTCCCTCGCGCGAGCGCGCGAGGACTGGCGCGCGGACCGTCCCGCCCGGACAGCGGCAGCGACGGAGTCCGGAGAGCTCGCGGCGTGATCCGGTCGACAGACTTTCGTTCGCCGATGCGCTGACTTTCGGAACGGAAGTACGCCCTGGCGGGGTCGGAACTGTGTGTCGACCTAAACGATTCGGGCCGTTTCGGTGGTGTTCCCTGACGCGTTCCGGCGCGGCACACTGGGCGAAAACGGCGTCGATACGCACATCGCAGCCGTCTGGAGACCGTCGTGCCGCTGCGCGCGGGCCGACGAGAACACCCAGTGGATCGAACCCAAGAGACGGCACAAAGGAGTGCAAGATGTCCGATAGTTTCGCGCAGACGCGTGGCGCACCGGCCCGCCCACGACCCGTGAAGGCCCTCGTCGCCTTCCTCGCCGCCGGCGCTCTCGTCGCCGCCGGTCTGGTCCTGGCCAGCCCCGCCACGGCGGCGACGACCTCGAACGGGACCGGCACCAACAACGGCTTCTACTACTCGTTCTGGACCGACAGCCCGGGAACCGTCTCCATGGACATGGGGTCGGCGGGCCAGTACTCGACCCAATGGAGCAACACGGGCAACTTCGTCGCGGGCAAGGGCTGGAGCACCGGCGGCCGCAAGACCGTCAACTACTCCGGCAGCTTCAACCCGTCCGGCAACGCCTACCTGTCGCTCTACGGCTGGACCACGGAGCCCGCTCGTCGAGTACTACATCGTCGACAGCTGGGGCACCTACCGGCCCGACCGGCACCCCGATGGGCACGGTCACCAGTGACGGTGGGACGTACGACATCTACCGCACCCAGCGCGTCAACCAGCCCTCGATCGAGGGCGACAGCTCGACGTTCTACCAGTACTGGGCGGTGCGTCAGTCGAAGCGGACCGGCGGCACGATCACGACCGGCAACTTCTTCGACGCGTGGGCCTCGAAGGGCATGAACCTCGGCACCCAGAACTACATGATCATGGCGACCGAGGGCTACCAGTCGAGCGGAAACTCCAACATCACCGTCAGCGAAGGCAGCGGCGGTGGCGGTGGTGGGGGTACGACCACGCCTCCCCCGACCGGCGGCGGAAGCAACAACGGCTGCACCGTCACGGCGACGCGCGGTGACGAGTACGGCGACCGCTTCAACGTCTCGTACGCGGTCAGCGGCAGCAGCGCATGGACCGTCACCCTCGGCCTCAACGGGAGCCAGAGCATCCAGAGCAGCTGGAACGGCACCGTCTCCGGCAGCGGTTCGACGCGGACCGTCACCCCGAACGGCAACGGCAACACGTTCGGGGTCACCGTCTACAAGAACGGGAGCACGACGACGCCGTCGGCAACCTGCGCGGCCGCGGGCGGCGGCGGGGGCACGACGACGACGCCACCACCCGCGAGCGGCGGTTGGAGCGGCAGCTGCTCGGCCGGCTACGTCGGCCTCACGTTCGACGACGGACCGACCGTCGGCAACACGAACAACCTGGTCAACACGCTGACCAGCAACGGCGCGACCGCGACGGTCTTCCCGGAGGGGCAGTACGTCCAGGCGCATCCCGACCTGCTCCAGGTCTACAAGAACGCCGGCCTCACCATCGGCAACCACAGCTGGGACCACCCGCACCTGGTGAACATGAGCCAGTCGGACATCCAGTCGCAGCTGTCCCGCACGCAGCAGGTCATCCAGCAGACGGTCGGCACGGCACCGCGCCTGTTCCGGCCGCCGTACGGCGAGACCAACGCGACGCTGAAGAGCGTCGAGGCGTCGCTCGGCCTGCGCGAGATCATCTGGGACGTCGACTCGCAGGACTGGAACAACGCGAGCTCGTCGGCGATCCGCCAGGCGGCCAGCCAGCTGCAGAACGGCCAGATCATCCTCATGCACGACTGGCCGGCCAACACGATCGCCGCGCTGCCCGGCATCCTGCAGGACCTCAAGTCGCGCAACCTGTGCCCGGGAACGATCTCGCCGGACACCGGCCGCGCGGTGGCCCCGTCCGGGAGCAGCACGGGCGGTGGCACCACGACGCCTCCTGCGACGGGCGGTTCCTGCACGGTCACCGTCACCCGCGCCGAGTCGTGGTCCGACCGGTTCAACGTGACGTACTCCGTGAGCGGCAGCAACGCGTGGACCGTGACGCTGCGTCTCAACGGGAACCAGAGCGTCCAGAACAGCTGGAACGCGTCCGTCAGCGGCAGCGGGTCCACCCGCACCGTCAAGCCCAACGGGTCGGGCAACAGCTTCGGCGTGACCTTCTACTCGAACGGGAACACGACGACGCCCAGCGCCACCTGCACGGCCTGACAGAACGACAGGATGGGGGTGCCGACGAACCGTCGGCGCCCCCATCCGCGTTCGGGCACAGGTACCCATGGCCGACAAGATCGACGTCCGCAAGACCCTCGACTCCTACCAGGCACGACGAGGCGAGTTCCGCGTGCTCGACGTGCCCGACCAGCGGTACCTGATGATCGACGGGCACGGCGACCCCAACACGGCGCCGGCCTTCACCGAGGCCCTCCAGACCCTCTACCCGGTCGCGTACACACTGAAGTTCGCCAGCAAGCGCGACCTCGGTCTCGACTACGTCGTCCCACCCCTGGAGGGCCTGTGGTGGGCCGCGGACATGGAGGCGTTCACCGGCGCGCGGGACAAGTCCCGGTGGGACTGGACGGTGATGCTCCTGGTCCCGGACGAGCTCGAGCCCGCGCTCGTCACCGCGGCGATCGAGAAGGTCGGTATGACGAAGGCGCCGGCGCGGCTGGCCGACCTGCGCGTGGAGGTCCTGTCGGAAGGGCGCTGCGTCCAGACGCTGCACGTGGGCTCGTTCGACGACGAGGCAGCCGTGCTGGCGCAGATGCACGACGAGATCATCCCGGGCCGAGGGCTGCGCCTGGCCGGCAGGCATCACGAGATCTACCTGACCGACGCTCGCCGGACCGCACCCGAGAGGCAGCGCACGATCCTGCGACAGCCGGTCGTCTGACCCGGATGGAGCCTTTTCAGTGGCCGGAGCACTCGCTACGGTCGTACACGCCGTCCCGGGTTCCCGGCTCTCGGTCCCTGGGCGTCCGGAACGTCTGAGGTGCATTCCGGAAGGGTGAGTCGTGACCGCATCGCTGAAGGTCGTCGGTCGGATCGTCGCCGTGCTGGCGACCGTGCTGCTCGTGGCGTCGTGCGACGGGGTCAACATCCCCGACGTCTCGCCCACCCGCCCGCTCCCGACGCCGACGTTCACGCTGCCGGAGCGGCCCACCCCGACGATCACGGTCCCGGCCCGCCCGACACCGACGATCCCGCCACTCCCGGTCCCGACCGAGTCGGCACCCGAGCCTCCTGTCCCGACGGAGGAGCCGGTGCCGACGGAGGAGCCAGCGCCGCCGCCGACGGAGACCGCCGTCGCTCCCGAGCCTGTGCCGACGACGCCCGAAGCGACACCGACACCGACTCCGACCCCCACGCCGACGCCCGAGGAGGTCGTGACCCCGACGCCTTCTCCGAGCGCGACGGCCGACGACACGACCGAGGCCGAGTCGAGCGGCGTCGCGGCGTGGGTCTGGTGGGTCCTCGGGTTCCTGGTGGTCGGCCTCGCGGTCGGCATACCGTTGATCGTGCGCGCTCGTCGGCGAGCCGTCTGACAGAGGAGGACGCGATGGCCTACACGACCCTGACCTGCACGAACGCGGAGTGCACGGCGAGAGGCCAGATCCAGACGGGCACGGTGTGCGCGGTCTGCGGCGAGCCGACGTCGTGGGCGGTGCAGCGGGGCGGCCCCGTCCTCGTCAGCCCGTGGGTCACCCCGCCGAGGGCGGGCGCGAAGAAGGCGGGCGTCGAGACGCACACCTGCATGACCGAAGGCTGCCCGCGCTTCCACCTGGCGCAGGACGACCTGGTCTGCGGCGCGTGCGGCACCCCGACGGTCCTGGCGCGGACGACGTAAACCACCCCGACCTGGCTCGCCACCTGATCCGTGCGCGGCTAGCGTCGCAAGCGCGGTTGCGCACACCGGCGTGCGCGCCCCAGCGCGAGGAGCTGTGCGTGCCCATCGTCAGTCCGTACCCCGATGTCGTCATCCCCGACGAGTCCGTCTTCGACTACATGCTCGGCAGCCTGAGCCCCGGCGAGCTGGTCCGGGTGGCGGTGGTCGACGGGGACCGCACGGTCACCTACGGCGAGCTGGTGGAGCAGGTGCTGCGGGTGGCCGGCGCCCTCGCCGCCCGCGGGGTCGGACCGGGCGACGTCGTCGCGCTGCACGCACCGAACTCGGCGGCCTTCGTCGCGCTCTTCCACGGGATCCTGCGCGCCGGTGCGACGGTCACCTCGGTGAACTCCCTGTACACCGCCGACGACATCGAGCGGCAGCTGACCGACTCGCACGCGATGTTCGTCGTGACGGTCTCCATGCTCAGCGCTCCCATGCTCGCCGCCGCGCACGCGGTCGGGCTGACCGACGACCGCGTCGTCGTGGCGGACGGCGCCGACGGGTTCGCCTCGTTCGCCGACCTGCTCGCCGAGGCGCGACCCGCTCCCGACCTCGCGATCGACCCCGCGACCCACCTCGCGGTCCTGCCCTACTCGTCGGGGACCACCGGTCTCGGCAAGGGCGTCATGCTCACGCACCGGAACCTCGTCGCGAACGTCGCGCAGTCGCGGCGGCTGATCCGGCTGACGCCCGACGACGTCGTCGCGGCCGTGCTGCCCTTCTTCCACATCTACGGGATGACCGTCCTGCTCAACCTGTCGCTGCGGCAGCGGGCCCGGTTGGTCACCTTCCCGCGGTTCGACCTGGCGCAGTTCCTGGGCGCGGTCCAGGACCGCCGGTGCACGTACCTGTTCGTCGCGCCGCCGATCGCGCTCGCGCTGGCGCGGCACCCGCTCGTCGCGGAGCACGACCTGTCGAGCGTGCACACGATCCTTTCCGGTGCGGCCCCGCTGGACGGCGCGCTCGCGGACGCCGTCGCCGAGCGTCTGGGCTGCAGGGTCATCCAGGGCTACGGCATGACCGAGATGAGCCCGGTGTCGCATGCGGTCCCGGCCGATCGCGACGACCTGCCGCGCGGGTCCATCGGGGTGCTCATCCCCAACATGGTGTGCCGGGTGGTCGACCCCGGGGACGGGCACGAGATCGGCATCCCGTCGGACGGGGTGAGCGAGCCGGGCGAGCTGTGGTGCCAGGGTCCGAACGTGATGGTCGGGTACCTCGGCGACGACGCGGCGACCGCCGAGACGCTCGACGCGGACGGCTTCCTGCACACCGGCGACATCGTCACGGTGGACTCCAGCGGTGCCTTCTACGTGGTCGACCGGCTCAAGGAGCTGATCAAGTACCACGGCTACCAGGTCCCGCCGGCCGAGCTCGAGGCGCTGCTGCTCACTCACCCGGACGTGCAGGACGCGGCGGTGATCGGGGTCGCCGACGCCGACGGCCAGGAGACGCCGAAGGCGTTCGTCGTGACGAGCTCGCCGGTCGACCCCGACGACGCTCATGGCCTGGGTGGCCGAGCGCGTCGCACCGCACAAGAAGATCCGGCAGGTCGAGTTCATCGACGCGATCCCGAAGTCGACGTCCGGCAAGATCCTGCGCAAGGACCTGCGCGCGAGGTAGGACGGCGGTCGTCGACGAGGCGGCCCCTGCTGGCATGTTTCCGAAGGACGCGATCGACTCCGGTACCGTCCCGCCTGTGACCAAGCGTCGGTGGATAGTCCTGATCGCGTTCGACCTCGTCCTGCTCGCCGTCGGGCTCGCCCTGACCGTGCCGAACGAGAACTTCACCGCGGCCGCCCTGCTGATCGTGGCGTTCGTGGTCGGCCCGACGGTGCTCGTCATGACGAGCCGAGGCATCGAGCGCGCCAACCGCAAGCGCGCCGCCGCCCTCGAGGCGACGCACCCCGGCTGGTCGTTCGTCGCCTGTGTCACGGGCCCGACCCAGGAGGCCACCCTGAAGGCCGCCGGCGAGAAGACGACCTCGGGCGCCGCCGCGACCCTCGCCTACGGGCCGGGCGGCATCGAGATCTGGTCGGGCAAGGCGTCCGATCTCAAGGTGTTCGCCGCGCCGTGGTCCAAGGTCACGGGCGTGGTGTCGGCCGACGACATCCGGACCTGGCAGAAGCGCACCGTCACGGGTCTGCGGATCACGCTCGCCAAGGGTGCGGACCAAGAGGTTGCCGTCCTGGTGAAGGGGCCCAAGGTGCCGGCGCTCGCGGCCGACATCCTGGCGGCCCGTCCCACCGTCTGACGCGCCCGGGTGATCGAACACAGGCCATGATCGAGGCCATGGCTGACGATGATCGACCCGTTCTGGTCACCGGCGGGACCGGCACCCTCGGACGCGCCCTGGTGCACACGCTTCTCGACGAGGGCCGCGCCGTCCGGGTGCTCAGCCGTCGCGACCGGACGCCGGCGGTGCCGTCCCAGGTCGAATGGGTGGTCGGTGACCTGCTGACCGGCGAGGGCATCCTCACGGCGCTCGAGGGCGTCGCCGCGGTGGTGCACTGCGCGAGCAACCCGCGCAGGCCGGGTGAGGACCTCGATGCCGCCGTGCAGCTGACGCTCGCCGGCCGAGCCGCACGGGTCCCGCACCTCGTCTACATCTCGATCGTCGGGGTCGACGTCGTGCCCCTCGGCTACTACCGGGCCAAGCTGCGCGTCGAGGAGATCGTCGAGGACAGCGAGATCCCGTGGACCATCCTGCGCGCCACCCAGTTCCACGAGTTCGTGGCGGTCATGCTCGGGGCCTTGGCGAAGGGGCCGATCGCTCTCGTGCCCCGCGGGATCTCCGACCAGCCTGTCGACGTGCGTGAGGTGGCCGCCCGGCTGGCGGCGTCCGTGACGGCCGGACCGTCCGGCCGGGTGGACGACATGGGCGGACCGGAGGTGCTGACCGTCGACGAGCTCATGCGCACCTACCTCGCTGCAAAGGGTCGCCGCGCCCGTGTCTGGACGTTCCCGAGCGTCGGACCCCTCGCCCCTTTCCGGGCCGGCGGCCACCTGGCGCCGGAGCACGCGACGGGCCGGATCACGTTCGCGCAGTGGGTCCGCGGCTCGGCCTGAGCCCTCAGCTCTCGAAGAAGCAGAACGGGTGGCCGGCCGGGTCCAGCAGGACGCGGACGTCGTCCTGGGGCTGGACCGCGGCGAGCCGGGCACCCGTCGCGAGCGCGTGCTTCACGGCCTCCGCCAACGAGTCGACCCGGATGTCCAGGTGGAGCTGCATCTGGTTGTGGTCGCTCGTCGCGGGCCAGACCGGTTCGACGAAGAGTGGGTCCGAGCTGAACGACAGTCCGCTGCCACCGCCGGGCGGACGCAGCATGACCCAACCCGTCTCGTCGGCGATCACGGGCCAGCCGAGGAGCCGCTGGTAGAAGTCCGCGAGCGCGTTGGCGTCCCGCGACTCCAGGACGGTCGCCGAGAGCGAGAACCGGCGGCCGGCGTGCTCGTTCCACGGTGCGGTCGGTGGGGTGTCCATCCGAACAGCGTCGTGGCCGGCCCACTCGTTCGCCAGCGGAGAAATGCGTTGGCAGCCGCGCGGATCCGGACGTACGTTCGGGGCACACGGGAAGGAGGTGGTTCAAGACATGTTTTCTCTTTGGACGCGTGAGGTGACTGTCCGCTAGTCGCCCGTAACCCGGACGGATTGTCTCCGCCCGCGGACCACCCGGTCGGCGAGCGAATCCATGGCAGTCACCGCAGCCCGTGGGAGCCGCGAGTTCGTCCCTCGCGGCAGGGCCCTCCAGAGGGTCCGGCCCACGGGCTGTTGCCTGCCCGCACACAGGCGAACCTCCTCCCGCGTGACGCACCCGCCCGCTACGCTCGCCCGACCCGGACGCCGTGCCGGGTGACAGGGGGACCAGGTGCGTCGAACGCCCATGCAGGCCATGCGTCAGGCCGTACTCCGGCTGACGACCGTGCTGCTGACAGCCGCGTACCGCGTCTACCGCGTGCACCCGCTGGTCTGGCGCTTGACGGCCCGCAACTACCGCCCGTCCATGGACGGGTTCGCGCGGCTCAACGCCTGGATGATCTGCCAGCAGCGCGTACCTCGATGTCCCGGCGTACCAGGACTACCAGGATGCAGCACGACTTCCGGTTCCGCTGGTGGGCAGCTCGACGACGTACCGGCCGACGTCCAAGAAGGAGTACGTCGAACGCCTACCCCGAGGACGACCGGTGCTGGCACGGGCGAGATCATCACCGTCGGCACGGTGGTCGACGAGTCGAGCGGCTCGAGCGGGACGCCCTACAACTGGTTGCGCTCCAAGGCTGAGCTGCGACACGGTGCACCGGAACGTCGCCGGTTTCATCACGCTCCAGTTCGGCTCGACGTCGCCTGTTCGCGATCAACGCGTTCTCGATGGGCGCCTGGGCTACGGGGACCAACACCGGGTTGGCGATGTCGAAGATCGCGATGGTGAAGAACACCGGCCCCGAGATCGACAAGATCGTCGACACCCTGCGTCACTTCGGTCCGCGCTTCGTCTACCTGATCAGCGCCTACCCGCCGTTCCTCAAGCACCTGCGCGACCGGCTCGACGCCGACGGCTTCGCGTGGGACCGCTACGATCTCCACGGGTTCGTCGGCGGCGAGGCCCTCACCGAGGGCCTGCGCGACTACCTCGAGGAGCGGTTCACGCGGGTCTACTCCGGGTACGGCGCGTCCGACCTGACCATCGGCATGGCCGGCGAGAGCGACCTGTCGGTGTGGCTGCGGCGCACCCTCGCGGCGCACACCGAGCGCTGCGCGCGCGACGTCCTGGGTCCCGACGAGCAACGCGCATCCCGATGGTCTTCCAGTACAACCCGCTCGAGACCTACCTCGAGACCACGGACGACGGCGAGCTGCTCGTCACGCTCAACTCGACCGCCGATCATGAGCCCGAAGGCTGCGCTACAACATCGGCGACGAGGCGATGATCGCTGACGTTCCCGCGAGGTCGAGGCTGATGCATCGAGCCGGTACCCGCGGCTCGAGTTCGGCTTGCGACCGCGGCCTGGTCCGAGCAGCGCATGACGGCTTCCGTTCGTGCTGCTCTTCGGCCGCAAGGACTCGACGATCTCCTACATGGGCGCCAACATCTACCCGCTCGACGTCGAGAACGGCCTCTACCTCGACAACCCGCACGCCGCGCGTGATCGAGTCGTTCGCGCTCAGCCTGCTCGACATCGGCGTCCTCGAGCAGCGGCCGGTCATCCACCTGCAGCTGCGCCCGGGCGCGGCTCGTCCGAGGAGGCCGCGACGACGCTGCGTCGCCGCGTCGGCCGCGGGCGTTCTGAAGCACCTGTCCGCGGTCTCCCGCGACATCGCGCAGTCGCTCGAGGAGGACCCGACCGCGGCCGACGTGCGGGTCGAGGTGCACGACTACGGCACCGGGCGTGTTCGCGGGCGGCCCGAAGAAGATCAAGAACGTCTACCTCGTCGACGAGAGCGACCGCGGCTGATGCACACCGACGACTTCTCGATGGCTCCGGACCAGGCGCGGACCGAGGCGGCGCTCGTGGCGTGGGGTCCGGACGTGCGGGCGGTGCGCGCGGCCAGCGTCTTCTCCCGTCGCGTCCGGGCGGGCGGGTGCGTGGCCTTCTTCCGCACGGTGGCCGACGCCGAGGCGGTCGCCGACGAGCACTGCGTCCTGCTGCGGGCCGACGCGCTCGGGTACACGAACGGCATCTGGCGGGCCGAGGGCACGGCCATGGCCCTCATCGACCGGTTCGTGGCGACCAGCCACGAGGTCGCCCGGGCCCACGAGCCGCCGCTGACCAGCGTCCCGGTCGACCCCGCGCAGGCGCGTTCGCACGGACGGCCGCGGTCCGGCCCGTCGCAGCCGCTCAGCGCGACCGGTGCCATGTTCCTGGGCGCGACGCGCTACCGAGGGATCCGCTCGATGCTCTCCATGCCGCGCTGGTGGATCGCGCTGGTCGCCCGGATGAAGGCGCAGGACGGGTTCGTCTGGCACGCGATCTACTGGATGCCGCCCTTCTCGCTCGGCACGATCGCCCTCTTCACGTCGCGCGACGACCTGCTCGTCATGGCCCGGATCCCCGCGCACCGGCAGCTCATGCAGTGGGTCACCGACGGGACGAGGAACGCGACGGCCGGCTTCATCCGGTTGTACGCGGCGCCGCAGGACGACGCGTGAGGGTGGAGCCCGTCGTCTCGTCGGCGGACCTGCGGGCGTTCGTCGATCTGCCGCTGCGGTTGCACCCTCGCGAGCTGGCCGTGCCCCTGTTCGAGTCGACGATCCGGTCGTGGCACGACGGACGCAGCCCGCACCCAGAGCCGATCGAGCTGGTGCTGGTGCGCGACGACGACGGCACCGTGGTGGGTCGCTGCACCGTGCACACCGACGCGCGGCTCGACCAGAAGCTCGGCGCCCGCTCGCTGTTGTTCGGGGCGACCGAGCTGGCCTCGCCGGAGGCGGCGGACGCGCTGTTCGCGCACCTGTCGGACGCAGGGGCCGGTCGCGAGCCAGCTGTTCGGCCCGACCGCACTTCTGCCCAACCAGACCGGTGGCGTGATCACCTCCGGGTTCGACCAGCGCGGTTTCGTCGACTCGCCGTGGAACCCGTCGTGGGTGCCGAAGGCCTACGAGGATGCGGGGTTCGAGCGCTGGGGGGAGGCCGACACCTGGCTCGTCGACGTCTCGGCCGTGCCGAGCCGCCGACCGCGCAGGCGTGGGCCGCGGCCGGGGTCCGGCTCGAGCAGGGGTCGCGCCGTCGCATCGCGACCCTGGTCCCCGAGCTGCTCGAGGTGCTGAACGCGTCGTTCGCGTCGCTTCCGTACTACACGCCGATCACCGCGGCCGAGATGGCGGCGGCGACCGATGGGCTGGCCTTCCTGCTCGACGAGTCGCTGCTCCTCATGGCCCGCGAGGGTCGACGAGATGGTCGCGTTCGTGCTCGTCGTGCCGGACATCACGGCGTTCGTGCAGAAGGTGGGCGGCCGGCTGAGCTCCGCTGCGCCAGCTCCAGCTGCTTGCCACCCGCGGCCGGTACCGCTCCGAGGCGATCCTGGTGATCCAGGGGACGCGACCTGACCGACAGGGCCGCGGCCTCCTGCGGCTGCTCAGCGACCAGCTGCAGGCGAACCTCGCCGCGGGCGGGTACCGGCGGCTGCGTTCGACGGTCGTCGGCCGCGACAACCCCGGGTCCGCCCGTCAGTTCGCCCGTTACGGCGGCCGCCCGCTGCACGGCGCCACGTACTACCGCCGACCGATCGGAGCCTGAGTCCATGAGCCTGCTCGACACCCTGGTGGTCCTCGCCTCCCGCTCCCCGTCCGCGCACAACACGCAGCCGTGGAGCCCGCGGGTGGTGGGCGACGCGATCGAGGTCGCCGTCGTGCCCGGCCGCACGCTGCCGGCCGGGGATCCGACCTTCCGCGACCTGCTTCTCGCGCTCGGGGGCTGGGCCGAGGCGGTCGCGATCGGGGCTGCCGCCCACGGTCACGGCATCGACGTCGAGCTGCTCCCCGGGATCTCGGACCTGGACCAGCTGCCGGTCGCGGGTCCGGCCGACCCGTCGGCCCCCGTGTTCCGGATCCGGCTCACCGACGATCCGCCGACGACCCCGTTCACGCCGGACGACGTCCGGGAGCGGCACATGCACCGCGGCCGGCTCGACCCGGCGCCCGGCCTGTACGACGACCTGTCCAGCCTCGACCTGCCGCCGTGGCTCTCGCTGCGCCCGCTCGACGGCCGGGCCATGCAGCACCTCGTCCGGCTCGGGACGTCCTACACGTTCTCGCGTCGCAGCATCGCCGACGAGCTCGTCGGCTGGTTGCGCCTCTCCCCCGAGCACCCGCGGTACGAGCTCGACGGGATGACCGACCGGATGCTCGCGGTGCCGAAGGTCGTCGCGCGTTCCGTGGCTCCGCTGACCCGTCGGCGCGCCCTGCACGATCCCGCGCTGGCCGTGGTCGGTGCGGTCGCCCGGGTCAGCGAGGCGTTCGGCACCGACAAGCCGCTGCCGGTCGCGCGCACGAGCGAGGCGGGGGTCACCCACCACGTGCTCGTCGCGAACGCCGGTGCCGATTCCGTCCTGAGCCGCACCGAGATGATGGACAGCCTGATCGGCGTCCCAGAGCCGCAGGTGTTCACCGCGGGACGCGTGCTGCACCGGCTGTGGTTGCACGCGCACGTCCAGGGGGCGGCCGTGGCGCCGCACTCCGAGACCATCGACTCGCCGACGGCGCACGCGGTGCTACGGCGTCGGCTGCTGCTCGGCCGCGCCGACATCGCGCTCTCGGTGTTCACCGTCGGGGTGCCGGTCGGCCCGGTCGCCCGCTCGCCTCGGCTGACGGACGGCGCGGCCAAATAGACTGGGGTCGTGGCCCTCAAGAATCCCGCTCAGATCGAGGCGATGCGACCGGCCGGTCGTTTCGTCGCCGGTGTCCTGTCCTCCCTGCGCGACGTCGCCCGTGAGGGGATGACCCTCAAGCAGCTCGACACCCACGCGCACCAGATGATCGACGCCGCCGGCGCGCACTCGGTCTACCTCGGCTACCACCCGTCGTTCGGCGCGATGCCCTACCCGGGCGTGCTGTGCACCTCCGTCAACGACGCCGCGCTGCACGGCCTTCCCTCGGACCACGTGCTCGTCGACGGCGACGTGCTGTCCATCGACTTCGCCGCGCAGCTGCAGGGTTGGGTGGCCGACTCCGCGCTGACGTTCCAGATCGGCACCCAGACGCCGGAGGTCACCGCGCTGATCGAGACCACCGACCGAGCCCTCGCGGCAGGCATCGCGGCGGCCGTGCCCGGGGGGCGGATGGGCGACATCTCGTCGGCGATCGGGACCATCGGGCGCGCGGGCGGGTACGGGATCAACGGCGACTTCGGCGGCCACGGCGTCGGGCGCACCATGCACGAGGACCCGCACGTGGCCAACCTCGGGCGCGCGGGCACGGGTCTGAAGCTCAAGGCCGGCCTGGTCATCGCGATCGAGCCGTGGTTCATGGCGGGTGGCGACGACTACACGATCGACCCGGACGGCTGGACCATCCGCACGGCCGACGGCTCGGTCGCCGCCCACGCCGAGCACACCATCGCGATCACCCCCGACGGCCCCCTGATCCTCACCGCCCGCGACTGACCCCGCAGCCGTGGGGACCTCACCGTCACGAGTGCGGCCGGGGTTAGATTGGGTCGGTCTGGCGTACCCGTCGCCACCGGCTCCGAAAGAGGGCTCTGATGTCCGCGCTCGTCGAAACTGTTGCCGTCGATCAGGCACCGCTCATCGGTCACGTCGTCAGTGGGCAGGTGACGACTCCCGACGGGTCCCGCACGCAGGACGTCCGCAACCCCGCGACGGGTCAGGTCTCCGGCCGGGTGCTGCTGGCCGACCAGGCGGAGGTCGACGCCGTCGTCGCGGGCGCCGTCGAGGCTGCGGCGGCGTGGGCGCAGGAGCCGATCGGGCGTCGCGCGGGCGTGCTGTTCGCGTTCCGCGAGCAGCTGGTCCAGCACACCGACGAGCTCGCCGCGACGATCACCGCGGAGCACGGCAAGGTCACCGCCGACTCGCTCGGCGAGGTCGCGCGCGGGCTGGAGGTCGTCGAGTACGCCTGCGGCATCCCGCAGCTGCTCAAGGGCGAGTACACCGACCAGGCCGCGACCGGCGTCGACGTGTTCTCGTTCCGCGAGCCGCTCGGTGTGGTCGCCGGCATCACGCCGTTCAACTTCCCCGCGATGGTCCCGCTCTGGATGGCCCCCATGGCGATCTCGACCGGCAACGCGTTCGTGCTCAAGCCGTCCGAGCGGGACCCGTCGTCGTCGCTGCTCCTGGCGAGCTGTGGAAGAACGCCGGGCTTCCCGACGGGGTCTTCTCGGTGCTGCAGGGCGACCGCGTGGCCGTCGACGGTTTGCTGACGCACCCCGACGTCGCGGCGGTGTCGTTCGTCGGGTCGACGCCGATCGCGAAGCACGTCCACGCGACCGCGACGGCGCACGGCAAGCGCGTCCAGGCCCTCGGCGGCGCGAAGAACCACGCGGTCGTCCTCGCCGACGCCGACCTGGACCTCGCCGCGACGCACCTGACCGGGGCCGCGTTCGGCGCGGCCGGCGAGCGGTGCATGGCGATCTCCGTGACGTTGGTGGTCGACGAGGTGGCCGATGCCCTGCTCGAGCGGCTCAAGTCGGCCGCGGAGAAGGTGCGCGTCGCGCCCGGGAACGACCCGAACAGCGACATGGGTCCGGTCATCACCAAGGCCGCGCAGCTGCGGATCGAGGAGATCGTGACGTCCGCTGTCGACGGCGGCGCCCGCGCGCTCGTCGACGGACGCGGGCACACGGTCGACGGGTTCGAGGGCGGCTTCTTCGTCGGCCCGACGGTGCTCGACCGCGTCACCACGGACATGCGCGCGTACGCCGAGGAGATCTTCGGGCCGGTGCTCGTCGTGCTGCGGGTAGCGGACCTGCAGGAGGCGATCGCCCTGGTCAACGCCAACCCCTACGGCAACGGGACGGCGCTGTTCACGTCCTCCGGCGACGCGGCCCGCACGTTCCAGCGAGCCGTGCATGTCGGCATGATCGGCATCAACGTGCCGATCCCGGTGCCGGTCGGCTGGCACTCGTTCGGCGGCTGGAAGGACTCGCTGTTCGGGGAGAGCCACATCTACGGCCCCGAGGCGGTCCGCTTCTACACGCGCAACAAGGTGGTCACCAGCCGCTGGCCCAGCTCCCCGGCGACGGCCCGCTTCCACTTCGGCCGCACCACCTCGCACTGACCCCGCCGCGTCCGCACTCGCGAGGGCCCCGGCCCCGACGAGTGCGGACGTCGGCGTCAGAGGGAGTTCTGGTACGAGCGCATCGCGCGGACCGACCACCACGCGACCACTGCCGCCAGCACCACCAGCCACAGGGATCGGGTGGCGACGACGGACCAGTCGACGTCTGTCGACATCGCGGTCCGGGCGATCTCGACGGCCCACGTCAGCGGGTTGAACTGCGCGACCGTCTGGACCCACGACGGCAGCAGCGAGGCCGGCATCAGGGCGGTCGACAGGAACGTGGCCGGGAGCACGATCATGGTCGAGATGCCGATGAGGGCGGTCTGGTCCCGGGCCAGCAGCGCGACCGCCGCGGACAGCGAGCAGAACGCCGCCGCGAGCAGCAGCGAGGCTCCGAGCGCGACGAGCATGCCGAGGATGCCCCCGGCGTAGGACGCGCCCGCCAGCGCGCCGATCCCCAGCACGCACAGCCCCTGGACGAAGCAGATGCCGAGCTGCTGGACCAGCTGCCCGGCCACCAGGGACGAGCGGTGCACGGGCGAGGTGAGCATCCGGTCCATGACCCCGCTCGCGATGTCGTCGATGAACCCCGTGCCGGCCCAGGCGCCGGAGTAGAGGACGGTCATCATGAGGATGCCGGGTACGAGGAAGGTCATGTAGTCGTCGGGACCGAAGCCGGGGACCGTGGCCACCGACGAGAAGACGTTGCCGAACAGCAGCAGCCAGACCACGGGCTGCATGATCGCGACGCCGAGTCCCCACGGCTGACGGATGCCGTCGATGGTCCAGCGGCGCGTGACCTGAGCGGTCTGGGTGGTCCAGGATGCGGTGGTCGTGCTCATCGGGCCAGCTCCTTGTCCGGTGCGGAGGTCCACGACCGGCCCGCGTGGGCCAGGTAGACGTCGTCGAGGGTGGGTCGGGAGACGCCGACGGCGCCGTGCCGGATGCCCGCAGCCTGCAGGGCGGCGATGACGGCGCCCACGGCGGCGGGCCCGTCGGAGGTGCGCGCGACGAGGCGCCCGGTCGGCCCCTCGACGTGCACGGAGACCTCCCGCAGGAGCGCGACCGACGACGCGACGCTGCGGACGAGCGCGGCGTCGGGCTCGACCAGGTCGACCGACAGGGTGTCGCCCGACAGGGTCGCCTTGAGCTCCTCGGGCGCCCCGGCGGCGACGACGCGCCCTCGGTCGACGATCGTCAGCCCGTCGGCCAGCCGGTCTGCCTCCTCCAGGTAGTGCGTGGTGAGCACGACGGTCAGCGCGTCCTCGCCGGCGAGCCGGCGGATCTCGGCCCACATCGACGCGCGCGCCTCGGGGTCGAGGCCGGTGGTCGGCTCGTCGAGGAAGAGCACGGACGGGGTCCCGACGAGCCCGAGGGCGACGTCGAGCTTGCGACGCGTGCCGCCGGAGAGCTTGCCGGCGCCGCGGTCGGCAGACTCGCCGAGCCCGAAGCGGTCCACCAGTGCGGCGGCGCGGTCGGCGGACGCGGACCGGGAGGCCCCCCGCAGGCGGGCGGCCATCACGAGGTTCTCCCGCGGGGTGAGCAGCGGGTCGGCGCCGGTGCCCTGGGAGACGTAGCCGATGGCCCGCCGGACGGCGGCGGCCGCGTCGACGACGTCGTTGCCCGCCACGCGGGCGGTGCCGGACGTCGCCCGCGCGAGGGTCGTGAGCACCTTGGTGGTGGTGGACTTGCCGGCGCCGTTGGGCCCGAGCAGACCGTGCACGGTGCCGGCCGGGATGGTGAGCGTGAGACCGTCGAGGGCGCGGACCTCCGGTCGGCCGCGGCCGCCGGGATAGGTCTTGACCAGGTCGAGAGCCTCGACGGCTGGTGCGGATGGAGTGGGCATGGGACTGCCTTCGGTCGAGCCGTCGAAGGACGGCGGGGTGGACGACCGAGGTGCCACCTATGCTGACGTCTGCAGCGGATCGCACAGGTGCCCTTGCGGGTCTCGGTCGGTTCGTGGTGGTCGGCCCGGGTGTTCCAGCACCTGGGCCGACCTTGTTCACGCTCGTGACGAGCGCGAGATCTACGGGGGCGGCACGTACTGCGCCAGCGCCTCGGCCAGCTCCTCCGGGTCCAGACGACCACCCGCCATGCGCGCGCTCGTGCAGCTCGCGCCACAGGTGCACGCCGTCGAACGACCCGTCCGCGATGCTCGTCGCCAGTCCGACGACGAACCCGAGCTCGGCGGTCGAGCGACCGCGATCTCGTAGGCGCTCTCGAGCGGAAGATCGCCGGCAGGCCCATGGCCGCCGACCCGTCCACGCCGGCACGCAGCGCGCCGAGGTTCCGCTCGAGCGTCGCCTGCCGCAGCCGGAGGAGCCGGACGACGTCGTCGGGACCGAGCAACGGCAGGAACGAGAGCGCCGCCTCGAACTGGGGGAACTCCTTGGCCGGGGTGCGCACCAGGTCGGTGAGCCAGTCGATGGCCTCGGTGGCCCCGGCGTCGGTGAGCCGGTAGACGGTTCGCGTGGGCCGATTGCCGTCGCGCTCGGTGGACGCGGCCTCGATCAGGCCGTGCTTCACCAGCGAGTCGACGACCGAGTAGAGCGAGCCGAAGTTGAGCTTCACCGACTCGTCCTTGCGGCGCTCGCGCAGGGTCATCGACATCTCGTACGGGTGCATCGGCCGCTCCCAGAGCAGCGCGAGCACGGCGAGGGCCAGGGGGTTGCTGCGCGACCGTGCGGCCACCGCGACCCCCTCCCACGCGTATCGTCCGAATCCGAATGTTCGACTCAGAGTATATCGCGTGTATGTCGCGTTTCAACCTCTCGACGGAGCGTCCGAGCAGACGTGACGGACCGCCTGCTCGGACGTCCGGTTACTTCTGGAGTGTCCAGTCGTCGCAGTCGACCGTCGTGAACGCGAGGTCCGTCTCCTCGACGTCGACGCTGGCGCCGTCGGACCCGTCACCGCTCGCGATCACGCTGTCCGGGTCGCCGTCGAGCGCGGAGAGCCGCTCCCACTCGCAGCCGTCCCCGCCCTTGGTGGTCCAGGTGCCCGCAAGGATGTCGATGCCGACGAAGTACGTGCCGCTGCCGGGGATGGTCGTGTGCTCCTCCGGCTTCTCCTTGTCGGCGAGGGCCGCCTCCCGCGCGTCCAGGTCGGCCTCGCGCGCGTCGAGCTCCTTCTGCAGCGTCGCGAGGTCGGCGGCCTGCTGGTCCAGCGCGGCCTGCGCGTCGGCATCGGGCGGCAGCGTGTGCGTCGCGGTCTCGGTGGCCACGTGGGTGTGCGTGACCGTCTCGCCGGGCACGGTGTGGGACACGGTCTCGGTCGTGCCCGCCACGCCGTCCGCGTCGGACGCCGACGAGCTGCTCGAGCTGCCGATCAGCCCGCCGACCACGAGGCCTACCACGAGTGCGGCCGCGCCGATCGCGGTGGGCACCAGCCAACGCCGACCCTCCTCGGGCGAGGCGGTCGGCCCGCCGGTGCCCGCTGGGCCGTCGCCGGCGACGGGCACCGGCGGCAGCGGCTCGGTCGGTGGGCCGGCGACCGGGAGGGCTTCGGTCGGCAGGTCGGGGGTGCCCTCGGTGGGGTCGGTCTCGTTCGGCATGGGACTTCTTCCTCGATCGGGATGGCTGTGTGCCCCAGACGCGCAGGTCATCCCGCTCTGGATGCTCTGATCGAAGCGTGTCCGGGGTATCCGCGGCAAGTACGTGCGACGATCGGGCGTGCCTCAGCCCTACACGGTGATGGTCGTCTGCACCGGCAACATCTGTCGGTCCCCGATGGCGGAGGTCGTGCTGCGTCAGCGGTTCGAGGAAGCCGGCCTGGCGGACGTCGTCGTCGTGGACTCGACCGGGGTCAGCGACGAAGAGCACGGCAACCCGATCGACCGCCGGGCGCGCGAGGTGCTCGTCGCGCACGGCTATCCGGAGGCCGCGGAGCACCGGGCGCGCCGGGTCCGGGCCGCGGACCTGCGTGAGCGCGACCTCGTGCTGGCGATGACGTCCGCGCACGCCGACGCGCTGCGACGGCTCGGCGGGAACCCGGTCATGTACCGGTCGTTCGACCCCGCACGCGCCCGTCGGCCGGGCCGAGCACGCGCTGGACGTCGACGACCCCTGGTACGGGGGCGCCGCGGACTTCGAGGCGTGCCTGGCGCAGATCGAGGCGGCGGCCGACGGGATCGTCGCGCACGTCCGCCGCGCACGGGAATAGGCCCGCCCGACGGGGCGGTTGACCGAGGCATGCGACTCGACGAGATTCCTCTGACCACGCTCAAGGGCGACACCACGACGTTCGGTGAGTACGCCGACCAGGTCAAGCTCGTCGTCAACGTCGCCTCGCGATGCGGCCTGGCGCCCTCAGTACGAGAAGCTCGAGCAGCTCCAGCGGACGTACGGCGAGCGCGGCTTCACCGTCCTGGGCTTCCCGAGCAACCAGTTCCTGCAGGAGCTGGGGTCCGACGACGCGATCGAGGAGTACTGCTCGACGACGTGGGGCGTGACCTTCCCGATGTTCGCGAAGACCAAGGTCAACGGTCGCCACCAGCACCCGCTCTACGCCGAGCTCACCCAGACGCCCGACGCATCCGGCAAGACCGGCCGGATCACGTGGAACTTCGAGAAGTTCGTCATCGCGCCGGACGGGACCGTGCACCGCTTCTCGCCGCGGACCGAGCCGGATGCACCCGAGATCGTCAGCCTGATCGAGGCGGCGCTGCCGGTCTCCTAGAGCCAGCGGTTCCGGCGGAACGCCGAGTAGAGCGCGACGCAGAGCACGCCGGTCGCGGCGATGACGACGTAGAAGCCGAACCTGTCGTGCAGCCCGGGGATCACGTCGAAGTTCATGCCGTAGATGCCCGCGACGGCGGTCGGGACCAGCGCGATCGCCGCCCAGGACGAGATCTTGCGCATGTCGGAGTTCTGCTGGACGCTCACGCGGTTCTGCTCGACGGACACCTGCGCCAGATCCGCCTGCATGACGTTGGTGAGCAGGGCGTCGGCCGCCTCGACGAGCTCCGCCGCGTGCAGTGCGTGGTCCTGGACGTCGCGGAAGTACGGGCGGGTCTCTTCCGGGACGTGCGGGACGCTCTCCTCGGCGAGGCGGGTCAGCGGCCCGACGAGCGGCACGACGGCTCGTCGGAACTGCTGGACCTCGCGCTTGAGCTTGTAGATGCGCTCGGCGTGGTCGTTGCCGGGGCTCTCGCCGAACACCTGGTCCTCGATCTCGTCGATGTCCATCTCGATGGCAGCGGTCACGTCGAGGTACTGGTCGACGGCTTTGTCCATGATCCCGTGCAGCACCGCCACGGGACCGTGGTGGAGCAGCTCGGAGTCGGCCTCGAGGTCCGAGCGCACCTGCGCCGGGATCGTCGTGACGCCGTGCCGGACGACGATGACGAACCGGTCGCCGATGAAGATCGCCAGCTCGCTGATCTCGACGACCTCGACGTGGTCGACGTAGAACACCGGCTTGACGACCGCGAACGTGATCGGCCCGTAGCGGTCCAGCTTGGGCCGCTGGTGGGACGCGATCGCGTCCTCGATGGCCAGGTCGGGGAGGTCGAACGCGTCCGCGAGGTCGTCGAACTCGTCGGCCGTGGGGTCGTGCAGCCCGATCCAGACGAAGCCGTCCTCCTTCTCCGCCTCGCGCACCGCGACAGCGAGGTCGTCGATGCGGTGCAGGCGTCGGCCTCCGGCGTACAGGGCGCAGTCCACGATCACGGCACCGACGCTAAGCCTCCTCGTGCATTTCGCCGGGACCCGCGCCAGACTGGTCGCAACCGTCGACAAGGACGCCGACGGCTCCCAACGGAGGCAGTCGTGAAGTTCGAGATCTACAAGGACAAGGCCGGCGAGTTCCGGTTCCGCATCGTCGCGACGAACGGCAACGTCCTCGCCGGCAGCGAGGGCTACAAGGCGAAGGCGTCCGCTCAGGGCGCCATCGACCGGATCAAGGCGGACGCGGCCGGAGCCGACACGGTCGACAACAGCTGACGGTCGGCCGGGCGGCTCTGCACCGAGCTGCCCGGCCGGTTGGTCAGCCGACGCGGACGACGATCTTTCCGCGCACGTGGCCGGTCTCGTTGGCGCGGTGTGCCTCGGCGGCGTCCGCGAGCTCGAACACCTGGGCCACCTCGACGCGGACGGTGCCCGCGTCGATGAGTTCCGCCAGTGCGCCCAGGTCGTCGCGGTCCGGGTCGGGCCCAGACGTAGTGTCCGCCCAGCTCGTCGCGAGCCGCCGCGTCGGCCACCGAGGTGACGACGCCGTCGTCCGCGAGCACTCCCCGGGACGTCGCCACGAGATCGCTACCTCCGAAGTCGAGCAGCACGTCGATGCCGTCGGGTGCGAGCGCCCGCACCCTGTCGACGAGGCCGTCGCCGTAGGTCACCGGCTCGGCGCCCGAGCGCACGCAGGTACTCGTGGTTGCCCTCAGACGCGGTGCCGATGACCCGCGCTCCGAGCGACCGGGCGATCTGGACGGCGAAGGCGCCCACCCCGCCGGCCGCGGCCTGCACCAGCACGGTCTGCCCGGACCGGACCCCGGAGCGCCGGACCGCCTGGTAGGCCGTCAGACCGGCGAGCGGCACCGCCGCCGCCTCCTCGAAGGACAGCGTGGCCGGCTTGCGCGGACAACGTCCGCACCGGCGCCGCGACCAGCTCGGCGAACGTGCCGCCCTGGACCCAGTCCCGCCGGACGTAGCCGTAGACCTCGTCGCCCACCTGGAACTCGGGGGTGTCCAGTCCGACGCGTTCGACCACGCCGGCGACGTCCCACCCCGGTACCACCGGGAAGTCGACGTCCATGAGCCCGTCCAGGTAGCCGGCCCGCATCTTCCAGTCGACCGGGTTGACCGAGGCGGCGCGCACACGAACCAGGACGCTGTCCGGGCCGACCTTGGGGGTAGGGAGCTCGGTGAGCTCGAGGACGCTGGCGTCGCCGTAGCGGGAGTAGGTGATGGCTCTCATGCCTGCGCGTAACAGGTGGGCGCCGCATGTGTTTCCGGCGCGCCCGATCTTCGTTGCCGTGCGCGACCATGGGCGCATGAAGGTTGCTGCCCGCGCGCACGTCCCGCCGTTCGCCGTGATGGAGATCCTGGCCGCCGCGAACGCCCGCAAGGCCGCCGGCGAGAACATCCTCAACCTCTGCGCGGGCGAGCCGTCGACCGGTGCGTCGGAGGTGGTGCGGCAGCGCGCGATCGACCTGCTGACGACCGGCGACCTGGGCTACACCGAGGCGCTCGGCGCGCCGAGCATGCGCGCGGCCATCGCCCAGCACTACCGGGACTGGTACGCGGTGGACGTCGACCCGGGCAGGATCGCCGTCACCACCGGCTCGTCGGGCGGCTTCCTGCTGGCGTTCCTCGCTGCGTTCGACGTGGGCGACCGTGTGGCCCTCGGCGTCCCCGGATACCCGGCCTACGCGAACATCCTGGCGGCGCTCGGCTGCTCGGTGGTGACCCTGCCCTGCGGTCCGGAGACGCGGTACCAGCCGACGGTCGCGCAGCTGGAGGCCCTGCCCGAGCCGATTGACGGCCTCGTCGTCGCGTCGCCCGCCAACCCGACCGGCACGATGATCGCGCCGGCCGAGCTGGCCGCGCTCGCGGACTGGTGCGGTGCGCACGGGGTCCGACTGGTCAGCGACGAGATCTACCACGGCATCACCTACGACTCCTCGACACCCCCGACCGCCGCGTCCTACCTGTCGCAGGGCGCCATCGTGGTGAACTCGTTCTCCAAGTACTGGGCGATGACCGGCTGGCGGCTCGGCTGGCTCGTTCTCCCCGACGACCTGGTCACGGCCGTCGGCGCGCTCGCCGGCAACGTCGCCCTCTGCCCGCCCGCGCTCGCCCAGCACGCGGGCGTCGCGGCGTTCAGCCCGGCCGGATACGCCGCCGCCCGTGCGAACGTCGTCGCCTACGCCGAGTCTCGGGCGCTGCTCCTCGACCGCCTGCCGGAGCTGGGCTGGACCCGCATCGCCCCGGCCGACGGCGCGTTCTACCTGTACGCCGACATCTCCGCCAGCGGCCTGGACTCGATCACCTGGTGCGCGCGGCTGCTCGACGAGGCCGGCGTCGCGCTCACGCCCGGCACCGACTTCGACCCGGTCGACGGGCGCCGGTGGGTGCGGTTGTCGTTCGCGTCGTCGGTCGAGGTGGTGCGCGAGGCGATCGACCGGATGGTCGCCTGGCAGGCGGAGACCAGATCTCCCCGATGAATCAGGCCCTCACTCTCGGGCGTAGCGCCGGACGAACGCCGCCAGGATGCGAGGCGGCACCGAGACGTCCGTCGCTCTGACCCGCGCGACGACCTCGTCGAGCTCCGCCGGCGGGAAGTAGCCGTAGCTCGAGTACGTGCGGATGCGCCCGACGATGCCGTCGACGTCGAGCTCGGGGTGGAACTGGGTGGCGTAGAGGTTGCGACGCACCCGGAACATCTGGACCGGGCAGGCTGGCGAGGACGCGAGCAGCGTCGCGGTGTCGGGAAGCACCCGGCACGCCTCCTTGTGCCCGACGAACGCATCGAACACCGGCGGCAGGCCGGCGAGCAGCGGGTCGGCCGACCCGTCGGCCGTGAGCGTGATGGACACGGCGCCGATCGGTTCGCCGTAGGTCGTGTCGATGATCGCCGCCCTGGTGCACGCCCAGCGTGCCGACGCCGTAGCAGGCGCCGAGGAACGGGAGGTCACGCTCGACCAAGTCGTCGAGGAGCGCCGACATCTCGGCCTCGACCCGGATCTGTGTCTCGGACTTGTGGCACGCACTCGCGTCGAACGGGCTGCCCCCGACGAGGACGCCGGACAGGTCGTCGAGATCGAGGTCCGGCATGGGCTCGGCCTCGAGACGCACCCGGCGCAGCTCGTGCGGCGCCAGCCCGCCGAACCGCAGGAACGCCGCGTACTCGGCGTCGGCCGCGCCGTCTTCGGCGCGCGTCGCGAGCAGCACGAACGGCTTCATCCCCGCAGGCTCCCAGCGCCGGGCGCCGCTCGCGACCGCTCGGGGCCGTGACGACGTAGGTTTGTGGTCGTGCCGCTTCCTCCACTGGTCCCGCCCGGGCCGCCGCTGACCAGTGAGCAGCTCGCGCGCGGGTCGCGGCACCTGCTGCTGGCGGAGATCGGGGTGGTCGGCCAGCAGCGGCTGCGGAATGCGCGCGTGTGCGTGATCGGCGCCGGTGGGCTCGGGGCGCCGGTGCTGCAGTACCTGGCGGCGGCGGGCGTGGGGACGATCGGGATCGTCGACGACGACGTCGTGGACGTGTCCAACCTGCAGCGCCAGGTCATCCACGGGACGGCGGACGTGGGCCGGGCGAAGGTCGACAGTGCCGCCGACGCGATCAGCGCGCTCGACCCGGACATCGTCGTGAACAGGCACCACGAGCGCCTGACCAGCGAGAACGTCGACGCGATCCTGGCCGAGTACGACCTCGTCGTCGACGGCACCGACAACTTCCCGACCCGTTACCTGGTCAACGACGCGTGCGTGCGGCTCGGGCTCCCGGAGGTCTGGGGGTCCGTGCTGCGGTTCGACGCGCAGACGACGGTGTTCTGGGGAGCCCACGGTCCCCAGCTGCGGGACCTGTTCCCCGAGCCTCCCGGCGACGACGAGGTTCCCGTCCTGCGCCGAGGCCGGCGTGCTCGGCGCGCTGTGCGGGCAGGTGGGGTCGGTGATGGCCACCGAGGTGGTCAAGCTGGTCACCGGGACGGGAGAATCGTTGCTCGGCCGGGTGCTCGTGATCGACGCGCTGCGTGCGCGCTGGTCCGAGGTGCCCCTCGTTGCTCGTCGTCAATCCCGACCCGTTCCCACAACACCCCCCGAGGTGAAGCCCATGTCCGAGGTCCCCGTCACCACCGCACCCGAGCTGGTCGGCCGCCTCGCCGCCCGCGAGGCCGGCACCGACGACTTCCTGCTCATCGACGTGCGCGAGCCCGAGGAGTTCGAGGCGGGCGCGATCCCGGGCGCGGTGCTCGTGCCGCTCGGGACGGTGCTCGACGGGTCGGCTCTGGACGGGCTGCCGCGCGACCAGGAGATCGTCGTGCAGTGCCAGGTCGGCGGCCGATCGCTGGCCGCAGCCCGGGTGCTGCGCGGGCTGGGCTACGACGCGAGCAACCTCGAGGGCGGCATCCTCGCCTGGTACGCCGCCAGCTGACCGTGCGATCACTCGACGAGCACCGCGCGGCCGCCCTGGCGCTGGCCGCGCCGTTGGACGCGGTCGAGTGCGGTCTCGGCGAGCTCGACGGGATGGTCCTGGCGCAGGACGTCCGCAGCGACGAGTATCTGCCGCGCTGGGACAACTCGGCGATGGACGGGTACGCGGTGCGGCTCGCCGACCTGTCGCCCGGCGTCACGCTGCGGGTGGTCGCGGAGCTCGCGGCCGGGTCTGCCGACGAGCCGTCGGTCGAGACCGGCACGGCGGCGCGCATCATGACCGGCGCGCCGATGCCGGTCGGTGCCGACGCCATCGTCCCGGTCGAGGACACCGACGGCGGCACCGAGACCGTCACGATCACGGCGGTCCCCGAGCCCGGCGTGCACATCCGACGGGCCGGCGAGGACGCCGTCCCCGGGGATCTCGTCGTGGCGGCGGGCGCGCTGCTCGGTCCGGCGCACATCGCGGCGATCGCCTCGGTCGGGCGCGCGTCCGTGCTCGTGCACCGGCGGCCGCGGGTCGCGGTCGTCTCGACCGGCGACGAGCTCGTCGCACCCGGCACTCCCCTGCTGCGCGGCCAGCTGCCCGACTCGAACTCGTGGCTGCTCGCGGCCGCGGTCCGCGAGGCCGGCGCTGAGGCCGTGCGGATCGGTCCGGTTCGGCGACGACCCCGTCGCCCTGCACGCGTTGCTGGTCGGCCTGGACGACGTCGACCTGATCGTCACGTCCGGCGGGGTGAGCATGGGCGCGTACGACGTGGTCAAGGCCGCCCTCGCCGACGAGCCCGACGTCGAGTTCGTGAAGGTCGCGGTCCAGCCGGGCAAGCCCCAGGGCCTGGGAAGGCTGCCGAACGGCACCCCGATCCTCACCCTGCCCGGCAACCCGGTCAGCTCGTTCGCGTCGTTCGAGCTGTTCGTGCGGCCCGCCATCCGACGCATGGCCGGGCACGCCGACGTCGAACGCCCGACCGTGACCGCGATCAGCGACGACGCCTGGACCACCCCGCCGGACCGCGCCCAGATCATGCCGGTGCGGTACGTCTCCGACGACGGCGGGCACCCGCACGTCGTGCGCGCCACGGGACGCGGCTCCGGGTCGCACCTCGTCGCGCGCCTCGCGTTGGCCGAGGGCCTTGCCGTGGTCCCCGCGGAGGTCGAGTCCGTCGCGGTCGGCGACCGCATCCGAGTCATGAGAGTGCAGCCATGAGCAACCCCTTCACACACCTCGACAGCGCGGGCCACGCCCGGATGGTCGACGTCACGGCCAAGCAGCCGACGATTCGGTCCGCGACCGCGTCGGGCCGGGTGGTCTGCCCTGCAGCCGTCGTCGACGCCCTGCGGTCGGGCGGTGTGCCCAAGGGCGACGTGCTCGCGGTCGCGCGGATCGCGGGGATCTCGGCGGCGAAGCGCACCGCCGAGCTGCTGCCGCTCGCCCACGTGATCGGCGTGCACGGGGTGGTCGTCGATCTGGAGGTCACCGACGACGGCGTCGACATCACCGCGACCGTGCGCACCGCCGACCGCACGGGCGTCGAGATGGAGGCGCTCACCGCCGTGTCCGTCGCCGCGCTCGCGGTCGTCGACATGGTCAAGGGCCTCGACAAGTCGGTGCGGATCGCGGACGTGCGCCTGGAGGCGAAGTCGGGCGGGAAGTCGGGCGACTGGCTGCGCTCGGACGATGACTGACGTCGACGCGTCGCGACCCGACGAGGCGCCGGGCAGCGGGCCGAGGTTCGACGCCGTCGTGCTCGCCGGCGGGCGCGGCGTGCGGCTCGGCGGGCCGGTCAAACCCGAGGTGATCGTCGGCGGTCTGGCGTTGCTCGACCATGCGCTCGCGGCGGTCGCCGACGCGAGGCGCGTGGTCGTCGTCGGCCCTCCGAGCGTCGCGCGCCCCGGGATCCCGACGGTCCTCGAGGACCCGCCGCGACGGCGGCCCCGTCGCGGGCCTGGCCGCGGGGCTGGCGGCGCTCCCGGCGGACGCCGACCTCGTCGTCGTCCTCGCCTGCGACATCCCGCGCGCGGGCCGCGCGCTGCCCGCCCTGCTCGCCGCCGCCTCCACGGACGGCGTCGACGGAGCGCGGTTGCTGGGCGCCGACGGGTTCGCCCACCACCTCCTCGCGGTCTACCGCCGACCGTCCCTGGACCAGGCCTTCGCACGGCTCGGCACCCCGCACGGCGCCTCGATGCGCGCCCTGCTCGCGGGCCTGGTGCTCGTCGAGGTGCCGGACACCGACGACGCCGCGGCCGACGCCGACACCTGGCCGGACGTGGAGCGTCTGGACGCCGTGATGGAACGCGAAGGGCGCAGCTCCGCTGAGAGGATCGACCCATGACCGACGACCCGCGCCGCGCCCCCGGTGCCGACCTGCCCGAGTGGATCGACCAGCTGTGCGGGGCGCTGGGCGTGGACCGGTCGCTGGTGGACATCGACCGGATCCTCGAGGTGGCCAGCAGCGTCGCGCACCAGGTCGCCCGTCCGGCGGTCCCGGTCAGCCTGTTCGTCGCCGGCCTGGCCGCGGCGGGCACGGACCCGGCGTCCGTCGACCGTCTGCTGACGGCGATCCAGGAGCGGGCCGGCACGTGGGAGTGATCACCGTCCGCTACTTCGCGGCCGCGGCCGAGGCGGCGGGCATCGACACCGAACAGCTGAGCTCCGGCACGGCCGACGAGGTGCGCGCGGCCATGACCGGTGCCCACCCTGCGCTCGCGGCCGTGCTCGGCCGGTGCGCGCTGCTGGCCGCCGGTCGCCGCGTCGCGGGAAACGACCCCGTCGACGCCGGCGTGACCCTCGACGTGCTGCCGCCCTTCGCGGGGGGCTAGCCGCCGATCGCGCTCATCGGCCGGTCGGGCTGCAGGAAGTCCGGGTTGTCGATGTCGTGCCCGGGCTTCTTGCCCGCCAGGCAGCGCCGGTAGGCGGCCGCGAGCGCCTCGTCGACATCGGCCGGCACGGGCGCGGGCCGGGGCGCGGCCGTGGTCCCGATGCGCAGCGCCTGCGCCGGCCCGACACCGATCTGCTCGGGCGCGGGGATGCTCCCGCGCAGCAGCTCGCGCGTATCCGTCTCGGTCTGCGAGAACAGGCAGGCGCGCAGCTGGCCGTCGGCGGTCAGACGCAGTCGGTCGCAGGCGCCGCAGAACGGTGCGGTGACCGAGGCGATCACGCCGACGGTCGCCGGTCCGCCGTCGACGTACCAGAGCTCGGCGGGTGCGGCGCCGCGTCCAGGCACCTCCGTGAGCGCGAACTCGGCCGTCAGCTCGTTCCAGGATCTCCGTCTGCGTCACCATCTCGTGGCGGTCCCAGGTGTGCCCGGCGTCCAGCGGCATCTGCTCGATGAACCGCATCTGGTAGCCGCGGTCCACGGCGAACCGGGTCAGTGCGACCACCTCGTCGTCGTTGACCCCGCGCATCGCGACCGCGTTGATCTTGACGGGATGCAGGCCCGCGGCGTCCGCTGCGGCGATCCCCGCGAGGGTCTCGACGAGCTTGTCGCGGCGGGTCAGCTGCAGGAACTTCTGCCGGTCGAGGGTGTCCAGGCTGATGTTCACGCGGGACAGGCCGGCGTCCTTGAGCTGCGAGGCGAGTCCGGGCAGGCGCAGCGCGTTGGTGGTGAGGGAGACCTCGGGGCTTCCCGACGGTCCGTGCAGGGCGGTGAGCCGACGCACCACGTCCACGATGTCGACGCGCAGCAGCGGCTCGCCCCCGGTCAACCGGATCTCGGTGATCCCCAACGAGACGCCCACGCGGGCGACGTGCACGATCTCCTCGGTGCTGAGCATCGTCGAGCGCGCGAGCCACGGGACGCCGTCGGCGGGCATGCAGTAGGTGCAGCGCAGCGAGCAGCGATCCGTCAGGGAGATGCGCAGGTCGCGGTGCACGCGCCCGAACCTGTCGACCAGCTGTTCCGTCATGTCATCCCCACCCAGACGTGTGACCCGTCCTCCAGTACCTCACGTTTCCAGACGGGCAGCTCGGCCTTCACCTTCTCGACGAGCGCACGGCAGACGTCGAACGCCTCGGCTCGGTGCGACGTGGCGACGGCCGCGACGATCGCGGCCTCCCCGACCGTCAGGTGCCCGATGCGATGGCTGACCGCGATGCCGAGGACGTCGTCCGACAGGAAGGACGACGCGATCCGCTCGATGACCTCAGGTGCGTCCGGGTGGGCCGAGTAGTCGAGTCCGACGACGCGTCCGTCCACGGACGGGTCGTGGTCCCGGACGAGTCCGACGAACGTCGCGACCGCCCCGGCGCGCGGGCCGCTGACGTGTTCCACGTGAAACAGCAGGTCAAGGGGTTCGTCGACGACGCGCGCGATCATCCGTGGTCACCGCCGCTCAGCTGGTCGAGCAGGTGCGGGAGCAGCGGCAGCAGGACGTCGAGCCCGTCGGACACCCCACCGGTCGATCCGGGCAGGTTCACGACGAGGACGCCCTCCTCGGTGACACCGGCGAGCCCGCGCGACAGGACGGCCGTCGGAACGGTGACCGCACCCGAGCGCCGTAGCAGCTCCGGGATGCCGGGTAGCTCTCGCGCCAGCAGGGGCCGGGTGCCCTCGGGCGTCCGGTCGTGCGGCCCGACCCCGGTCCCACCGGACGTGATCACGAGCCGAGCCCCGGACGCGACTGCCGCCCGCAGGGCCGCCTCGACGGACGCCGCCCCGTCGGGCACGACGACCGCTGCGTCGACGACGAATCCGGCGGCCCGCAACCGCTCGACGGCGACGGGCCCCGAGCGATCGGGCCGCTCGCCGGACGCCGACCGATCGGACGCCACGACGACGGCGGCACGCACGCTGTCGGTCGTCGCCAAGGTCACCAACCCAGCCTAACGACCGCGTCTGCGGGAGACCGCCCCGCCAGATGACAGCTCGAGAACAACCCGAGCCACGTTCCACCGACCGGTTGTTCGTCGACACCCGCGCTCGGCGGCTCGCGACCAGGCGTGGGACGGTCCGTCACGCGCAACGTTCAGGCGGGTACGCTGGGCGCACAACTTCACACGCTGCTCGAACCGCGGCGGGAGAGCTCCCGCAGATCGAACGCGATCGTGCGGGGCGCCGAAGGAGCAATCCTCCCCGGGAATCTCTCAGGCCCCTGTACCGCCGAGGCGAGGCAACTCTGGAAAGCGGACCGGCACAGGTCCCACCGACGGTGCAAGTCTGTCCTCGGGCAGGCAAAACTCTCAGGTCGCGTGCGATGCGCGGATGACAGAGCGGGGAGCCCACCCACCGTCCCGGTGCCCGAACCGGACGACCTTGCGGAGCAGCCCGTGACCGACAGCGTCTTGAACAGCCTCCACACCGCGGTCCTCGATGGCCCCGTCTTGCACCTCGACCAGTCCGGCGACGTCGTCGCCTCGACGCGCGTCGAGCACACACCCGCAGCCGAGAACTTCGCCGACCGGCACATCGGCCCGCGCGGCTCCGAGACGGCGCACATGCTCTCGGTCGTCGGCTACGAGTCGCTCGACGCGCTGATCGACGCCGCCGTCCCCGCGAGCATCCGCACGGACCGGCCGCTCGACCTGCCGGAGGCGCGCTCCGAGGAGGACGTGCTGGCGGCCCTCAAGGCCATCGCGGGCCGCAACCAGGTGCTCACGCCGATGATCGGGCAGGGGTACTCGGACACGATCACGCCGGCGGTCATCCGCCGCAACGTGCTCGAGGCGCCCGCCTGGTACACCGCCTACACGCCGTACCAGCCCGAGATCGCGCAGGGCCGGCTCGAGGCACTCCTGAACTTCCAGACGATGGTCACCGACCTCACCGGCCTGGACATCGCGAACGCCTCGCTTCTCGACGAGGCGACAGCGGTGGCGGAGGCCGTCGCGCTCATGTGGCGCGGCGCCCGCGGCAAGGCCGGCACGGTCGTCCTGGACGCGGACCTGTTCTCCCAGTCGCTCGCCGTCACGATCGGGCGGGCCGAGGCGATCGGCCTGCCGGTCGTCGTCGCCGACCTGACCGACGGTCTGCCCGAGATCGAGGGCGACCTCATCGGCGTCGTGCTGCAGCAGGTGGGCGCATCGGGCCAGGTCAGAGACCTGCGCCGCGTCATCGCGCAGACCAAGGAGCGCGGCGGGCTGGTCACCGTCGCCGCCGACCTGCTCGCCCTGACGCTCCTGGTGAGCCCGGGCACGCTCGGCGCGGACGTCTCGGTCGGCTCGGCGCAGCGCTTCGGCGTCCCGCTGTTCGGCGGCGGACCGCACGCGGCGTTCATGGCGGTGCGCACCGGACTCGAGCGCTCGCTCCCGGGAAGGCTCGTCGGGGTGTCGATCGACGCCGACGGCGCCCGCGCCTACCGGCTCGCCCTGCAGACGCGCGAGCAGCACATCCGTCGCGAGAAGGCGACGAGCAACATCTGCACCGCGCAGGCCCTGCTGGCCATCACGGCGTCGATGTACGCGGTCTACCACGGTCCCGACGGCCTGCGCCGGATCGCGCGAGCGCGTGCACGCGCACGCCGACTGGACTGGCCGAGCTGCTGACGGGCCTCGGCGTGACCGTCGAGCACGACACCTACTTCGACACGATCCGTACCGTGGTCCCGGGGAAGGCGCGCGAGGTCGTGGCCCAGGCGCGCGGCCGCGGGGTCAACCTCTGGGCGCCCGACGACGATCACGTGCAGATCGCCTGCGACGAGCGCACCAATCGCGATCGACCTCCATGCGGGTCGTGCTGGCGTTCGTCGGCGGCCGGCACGACGACGCTCGAGTCCGACGAGGACGGCACGTTCGTCCTTCGGGTTCACCGGTTCGGTCACCCGACGGGCCACGTCGTCGAGCCCGCGGCGCTGCCCGCAGACCTTCGCCGCACCGACGCCTACCTCACCCACCCCGTCTTCCACCTGCACCGCTCCGAGACCGCGATGCTGCGCTACCTGCGCCGCCTCTCGGACAAGGACCTGGCGCTGGACCGCACGATGATCCCGCTGGGCTCGTGCACGATGAAGCTGAACGCGACGGCCGAGATGGAGCCGATCAGCTGGCCGGAGTTCGCGAACATCCACCCGTACGCCCCGACCGACCAGACCACCGGTTACGCCGAGCTCGTCACGCAGCTGCAGGACTGGCTGGCCGAGATCACCGGGTACGCCGCCGTGTCGGTGCAGCCGAACGCGGGCTCGCAGGGCGAGCTGGCCGGGCTCCTGGCCATCCACGGCTACCACGCGTCCCGCGGCGACGCGCGCGACGTCTGCCTGATCCCGGCCTCCGCGCACGGCACCAACGCGGCGTCGGCGGCGCTCGCGGGGATGCGCGTCGTCGTGGTCGCGACGGCCGGCGACGGGTCGATCGACCTCGACGACCTGCGCGCGAAGCTCGACCAGCACGGCCCGAGCGTGGCCGCGATCATGATCACCTACCCCTCGACGCACGGGGTCTACGAAGAGGGCGTGCGCACGGTCTGCGACCTGGTGCACGCGGCGGGCGGCCAGGTCTACATCGACGGCGCCAACCTCAACGCGCTCGTCGGCCTGGCGCGGCCGGGCGAGATGGGCGGCGACGTCTCGCACCTCAATCTGCACAAGACGTTCTGCATCCCGCACGGCGGCGGCGGCCCCGGCGTCGGACCGGTCGCGGTCGCGGCGCACCTCGCGCCGTTCCTGCCCGGCGACCCGACGCCCTCGAAGCAGACCGACGGCACCGCACCGGTCAGCGCGGCTCCCTGGGGCTCCGCCGGCATCCTCCCGATCAGCTGGGCGTACGTCGCGCTGATGGGTCCCGACGGGCTCAAGGAGGCCACCGAGACGGCGGTCCTCGCCGCGAACTACCTGGCCACGCGCCTGTCGGGGCACTACCCCGTGCTCTACACCGGCCCCAACGGGCTGGTCGCGCACGAGTGCATCCTCGACCTGCGCGACATCACCAAGGAGACCGGCGTGACCGCCGAGGACGTGGCCAAGCGGCTCATGGACTACGGGTTCCACGCGCCGACCCTCTCCTTCCCGGTGGCCGGCACGCTCATGGTCGAGCCGACCGAGAGCGAGGACCTGGCGGAGATCGACCGGTTCGTCGAGGCCCTCGTCGCCATCCGTGGCGAGATCGACGCGGTCGCCGCGGGTCGCTGGACGGTCGCCGAGTCGCCGCTGCGCAACGCCCCGCACACGGCCGCGAGCCTGACGGCCGACGAGTGGACCCACGCCTACCCCCGCGAGCTCGCCGCCTTCCCGGTGGCCGCGCTCCGCGAGGGCAAGTACTGGCCGCCGGTCCGCCGGATCGACGGTGCGCACGGTGACCGCAACCTGGTGTGCAGCTGCCCGCCCATCGAGGCTTACGCCGAATGAACGAGGACACCGTGCGACATCGAACAGCCCTCTGCACGCAGAGCACGTCGCCCTCGGCGCCGCGCTCACCAGCTTCGCCGGCTGGCAGATGCCGCTGCGCTACACCTCCGACATCGCGGAGCACGTCGCGGTACGGACGGCGGCGGGGCTGTTCGACCTGTCGCACATGGGCGAGATCCGGATCAGCGGCCCCGATGCCGCGGCGCTCCTCGACTACGCCCTCGTCGGCAACCTGAGCGCGCTGCGCTTCCAGGGCGCGCGCTACACGATGATCTGCGCCGAGGACGGCGGGGTCGTCGACGACCTGATCGTGTACCGCGACCTCGAGGACGCCTACCTCGTCGTCGCGAACGCCTCGAACCACGAGGTCGTCCTTGCCGCGCTGACAGAGCGGACCGACGGCTTCGACGCCACGGTCGAGGACCGTTCCCCGCAGACGGCCCTGATCGCGGTCCAGGGCCCGCGCGCGCTCGAGATCCTGCGGGCGACCGCCGGCCTCGACGAGACCGGTGGCGACATCGGCGACTCGAAGTACTACGCCTGCCTGCCCGCCACGTTCGAGGGCGAACCCGTCCTGGTCGCCCGCACCGGGTACACGGGCGAGGACGGCTTCGAGTTCTTCCTGGACGCCGAGCGCGCACCGGCTCTGTGGCGGGCGTTCCTGGCGGCGGGCGCCGACTTCGGTCTGGTCCCGGCGGGCCTCTCGGCGCGCGACAGCCTGCGCCTCGAGGCCGGCATGCCGCTGTACGGCAACGAGCTGGACCGCACGACGACGCCGCACGACGCCGGTCTGGGCCGCGTCGTGAAGCTCGACAAGACGACCGCTGACGGCGAGCCGCTCCCCTTCGTCGGCCGCGCGGCCCTCGAGGCGCGGGACGCCGCGACCGCCACCCGGACGCTCGTCGGACTCGAAGGGCTGGGCCGCCGCGCCGCTCGCCACGGGTACCCCGTGACCACCCCGGACGGCCAGCCCGTGGGCGTCGTGACGTCCGGCGCGCCGTCCCCCACGCTCGGCCACCCGGTCGCGATGGCGTACGTCACCCCGGAACTGAGCGCCCCGGGCACCGATCTGGCCGTTGACGTGCGAGGACGCCTCGAACCAGTTCGGGTCGTTCCTCTTCCCTTCTACCGCCGCGCCCGGTAAACCAGCACTAGGGCCGTCCACCCTGACAGGAGAACCCATGAGCACGGATCTTCCCACCGACCTGCACTACACCGTGGAGCACGAGTGGGTGCAGGACGGTTCGCCGTCGACCATCGGCATCACGGCGGTCGCCGCGGACGCCCTGGGCGACATCGTCTACCTCGAGCTGCCCGCCGTCGGCGCGGATCTCGTGGCGGGCGCCGTGGTGGGCGAGATCGAGTCGACCAAGTCTGTCTCGGAGCTGTACTCCCCGGTCTCCGGAACCGTCGTGGAGATCAACCAGTCGGCCGTCGACGACCCCTCCGTCGTCAACTCCGACCCTTATGGTGCGGGCTGGCTCCTGAAGGTCGACGTCTCGTCGACCGGTCCGCTCCTGACGTCCGCCGAGTACGCCGCGCAGAGCGCGAGCTGACTCCCGGTCGAAACCGCCAGGTAACCGGGTGATCCCTTTTGGTGGGCAATATGGTCCACCGATTCGGGTGAACCCTGGAAACTGGCCACACGTACGGCGTATCAGGGTGCCGATGCGACGTTCATTGTGAGTGGTTAGCGAGATCGGCGTGTCGGGGGTGAAACCTCCACACGAAGAGTTGGCAGAAGTGGCGTCATGGCTCACGAACTGCGCTCTCTCATCCGGTACGCAGCCCAGAGCGCGACCCGGATCTCCCGGGCCACGCAGCACACCGGAGGACATCATGAGCATGGTGGAGACGAGCAGGACCGTCGGAGTCTCGAACGAGGCATTGACACGCCGGGAGCGTGTCGTGCTGGCCGAGCTGGCCGAGGACGTGACGCTGGAGGAGATCGCGACGCGCCTCTTCGTCACGCGCAACACCGTCAAGTCGCAGGTGCGCAGCGTGTACCGCAAGATCGGCGTCTCCACGCGTGCCGAGGCTGTCGCCTGGGCCGTGGCGCACGGCATCCGCTGAACCCTTCCGCGCGCCGACCGGGCCTCCCGGACCGTCGCGCCAATGCCGCCCCTGGGACACAGGGGCCTGGCAGACTCACCCGCATGACCTCACCCGTACTCGTCGTTGCCGCCGCCATCGTGGACGACCTCGACGATCCGCGTGAGCTGCTGGCCGCGCGACGTGCAGTCCCGGCCCGCTTGGCAGGCCGCTGGGAGTTCCCCGGCGGCAAGGTGGACGGCGACGAGTCGCCCGAGGCAGCGCTGCACCGCGAGATCCGTGAAGAACTGGGCGCACGGATCGGTCTCGGCCCCGAGCTCGTCGGCCCCGACGACGGCGTGTGGCGTCTCTCCGACCAATACGTGATGCGGCTCTGGCTGGCCGAGGTGGTCGAGGGCACACCGGAGCCGTTGGTCGAGCACGACGAGCTGCGCTGGCTCCCGATGAGCCAGTGGCACGACGTCCCGTGGTTGGACGCCGACGTCCGCATCGTCGACGCGCTGCGCGACGAGCTCAGTCGAGCGGCGCACCGCTGAGGGCTGCCCTCAGGCGCGCGGCGGCGTCCGTGAGGATCGTCGTCGACGTCGCGAAGTTCAGGCGGACGTGTCCGGCGCCCTCCGCGCCGAACGTCCGGCCCGGGTTCACCGCGAGCCGACCGCGGTCCAGGAGCACCCGGGACGGGTCGTCGGCGAACGCTGCTCAGGTCCAGCCAGGCGAAGTAGGTGGCGTCCGGGCGGCTCCCAGGACACCAGCGGCGCGAGCAGCCCGCTCAGGAGCCGCCCGTTGTGCTCCAGGCCCGTCAGGACGTCGGCGAGAAAAGCGTCTCCTTCTGCGTAGGCGGCGCTCTGGGCGAGGACACCCAGGTGCATGACGCCGTCCGTGACCGGCTTGACCAGGCCCGACAGCTCGGTGGCCTCCGGTCCGGGGACCATCAGCGCGGCGCGCAGTGCGGCCAGGTTGAACGCCTTCGAGGCGGAGTGCACGGCGATCGCGTCCGGGATGACCGTCGTCGTCGGGACGAAGTGGGCCTCGGGCGTCGGGACGAGCGGAGCGTGGATCTCGTCGGCGACCACCCGGACCCCGTGCGCCCGGCTCAGCTCACCGAGGGCCGTGAGCTCGTCGGCGGTGTGCAGCGTGCCGGTCGGGTTGTGCGGGTTGCACAGCAGGTACGCGGCGCGACGACCATGCGCGTTCGCGCGACCGAACGCGTAGTCGAGCGCCTCCAGGTCGAGCCGCCCGTGCGCCAGGGGGGCGTGCACGATGGTTCGGTCGGCGTGCGTGAGGAACGCCGTGAACGGCGGGTAGACCGGCGGGCTGATGACGACGGCGTCGCCGGGGTCGGTGAGCAGCCGGACCGCCTCCGTGACGGCGACCATGACGTCGGCGGCCATCCGGGTGCGCGCCGACGGGGACGTCCCAGCCCCACCTGCGATCGGCGAACCCGGCCATGGCCTCGGCGAGGCGGGCACCCGGACGGGTAGCCCGTGTCCCCGCGCGCCATGGCGTCTGCACGGCCCGGAGCACCGGCTCGGCCTGCGGTACGTCCATCTCGGCGACGAACAAGCGGCAGCACGTCGGCGGGATAGTGCCGCCACTTCTCGCTGGTGCGCGTGCGCAGCTGTGCCTCGGTCAGGGTGTCGAAGATGGTGCTCACGATCCGACCGTAGACGCACCCTCGCGCAGGGAATCGATCATCTGCTGCAGGATCCTGAACGCGTCCGCCTGCTCGGCCCTCGTCAAGCCGGCGAGCATCGCGACCTCGACGGAGCGCACCGCGACCGTCGCCTTCGCGAGGCTGCGTCGACCGCTCGGTGTGAGCCGAGCGGGCAGGACCTTCCCGACGGGTGCCGCCGCCGGACGCGTCACGTAGCCGTCGCGCTCCAGGGTCTGCAGCAGGCACGTTCATCGACTGCCGCGTCACGAACGCACCCCGGGCGAGCTCGGAGCTGGACAGACCCGGTCGCTGCGCCAGCAGCTCGAGGCACGAGTAGTGCGTCACGCTCATCCCGAGCGGGCGCAGCACGGCCTCCATGGCCGCGCGCAGGGCGCTCGACGCCTCCTTCAGCAGGTAGCCCAGGGACGTGTCCAGGTCCACCCCGTCTTGACTCATGTCAGGATTCTGACATAGGTTGCTCATGTCAGAAAACTGACACCCAACGCAAGGAGCATCACCATGCCGGTCACCGGCCCGGACTTCATCTCGCTGCAGGCGCGCGACCTCGACGCGTCGCAGGCGTTCTACGAGCACTACCTCGGCCTCGTCCGCTCCCCGGCCGGCCCGCCGCACGCCGTCGTCTTCACCACGACGCCCATCGCGTTCGCCCTGCGCGGCATCGTTCCCGGCACCGACCTGGACTCCGTCGCCCAGCCCGGCATCGGTGCCGCGATCTGGCTCCACGCGACCGACGTGCAGGAGATCCACGACGCGCTCGTCGCCGACGGGCACACCATCGTCTCCGCGCCGATCGACGGACCGTTCGGTCGGACGTTCACCTTCGCCGATCCCGACGGCTATCAGATCACCCTCCACGACCGCGCCTGAGGTTCCGGACGCCGATCGTCCGCAACCGGCCCTATCGTCGGCGCATGACGAAGAACGCACCCTGGGAACCACCCCTCGCGAGCAACGAGCTCGACCACCTCGTCGGCGCCCTCGATCGACTGCGCACGACCTTCCGCTGGAAGGCCGACGGGCTCGACAGCGCCGGGCTCGACCAGCACCTCGGTGTCTCGGCCCTGACGATCGGTGGGCTGCTCAAACACCTGGCCGCGGTCGAGGACACCACGTTCTCGTGGAAGCTGGCCGGACAGCACCCCGGAGAGGGGATCTGGCACCCCGAGACCTGGGGCGAGAACGACACCGAGATCCTGTCCGCGGTCGACGACACGCCCGAGGAGCTCTACGCGGCGTGGGACGGCGCAGTCGAGCGGTCCAAGGAGCGCCTCGCAACGGCGCTCGCCGACGGGGGGCTGGACCGGCCGGTCAGCCGACGGTGACGAGTCGACGGCAACCACGCGAACCTGCGCCGGCTGCTGTTCGACCTGATCGAGGAGTACGGCCGGCACACCGGGCACGCGGACCTGCTGCGTGAGGCGGTCGACGGGCGCGTCGGTGAGGACCCGCCGCTCGACTGGCGGCCCGAGTCCGGTGCGCCGCTGACCTGGATCCGCGACTGGTGACCCTGCGACTCCCGCGAACGGGAACGGCCCCCTCGAGACATCGAGGGGGCCGTTCTCGTCAGGACCTCAGAGCGTCGCGCGCACGGCCCGCGTCGCCGCGAGGATGTGCTCCAACGACGGGGCGACCTCCTCGTAGCGACGCGTCTTCAGGCCGCAGTCCGGGTTGACCCAGAGCTGGTCCACCGCGATGACCTTGACGGCCTCGGTGAGCAGCTCCTCGACCTCGGCCTCGCTGGGCACGCGCGGGGAGTGGATGTCGTAGACGCCCGGGCCGACCGCACGCGGGTAGCCGGCCGACGCGATGTCCGCCAGGATCTCCATCTTCGAGCGGGCCGCCTCGATGGACGTCACGTCGGCGTCGAGACCGTCGATCGCGCCCATGATCTGGCCGAACTCCGAGTAGCACAGGTGCGTGTGGATCTGCGTGTCGGCGCGGACGCCAGCGGTCGACAGGCGGAACGAGCGCACCGACCAGTCGAGGTAGGCGGGGTGGTCCTCGATGCGCAGGGGCAGCAGCTCGCGCAGGGCGGGCTCGTCCACCTGGATCACGGCGATGCCGGCGGCCTCGAGGTCGGCGATCTCGTCGCGCAGCGCGAGGCCGACCTGGTTGGCGGTGTCGCCGAGCGGCTGGTCGTCGCGCACGAACGACCACGCCAGGATCGTGACCGGGCCGGTGAGCATGCCCTTGACCGGCTTGGTGGTCAGCGACTGCGTGTAGGACGTCCAGTCCACCGTGATCGGCTTCGGCCGCGAGACGTCGCCCCACAGGATCGACGGACGCGTGCAGCGCGAGCCGTAGGACTGCACCCAGCCGTTCTGCGTCACCGCGAACCCGTCGAGGTTCTCCGCGAAGTACTGCACCATGTCGTTGCGCTCGGGCTCGCCGTGCACGAGCACGTCGAACCCGATCTGCTCCTGCAGCTCGACGACGCGGCGGATCTCCGCCTTCATCTCGTCGTCGTACTGCGCCTCGGTCAGCTCGCCCTTGCCGAACGCGGCGCGCGCCTTGCGGATCTCGCCGGTCTGCGGGAAGGAGCCGATGGTCGTCGTCGGCAGCGGCGGCAGGTTGAGCCGGGCGGCCTGGGCGGTCTTGCGCTCGGCGAAGGGTCCGCGGGTGAACTCGTCCTCCGTCAGGGCGGCGGCGCGCTCGCGGACCGCGGGGACGACCACGCCGGGCGCGGTGCGACGCGAGTTCACGGCGTCCGTGGCCGCGAGCAGCTGCTCGTGGACGGCCTCGCGGCCCTCGGTCAGACCCTCGGCGAGCGTGACGACCTCGGCGACCTTCTCGTCGGCGAAGGCGAGCCAGCTCTTCAGCGTGTCGTCGAGGGCGGGCTCGTCGGTCGTCGTGTGCGGCACGTGGAACAGCGACGTCGAGGTGCCGACGGTGACCGCAGCGGCGCCGAGGCCCTCCAGCTGCTCCAGGATCGCCAGCTTGGCGTCCAGGTCCGCGCGCCAGATGTTGTGCCCGTCGATCACGCCGGCGACCAGCGTCTTGGTCTCCAGGCCGGCGACCGTCTCGGTCGGCACGTTGCCGCGGACCAGGTCGATGCCGATGGCCTCGACGTCCGTGGCGGCGAGCACCGGGAAGGCGGCACCCAGGTCGCCGTACGGGGCGGCGACGAGGATGGCCGGGCGGTCCGTCAGGTCGGTGGCCAGGGCGCGGTACGCCTCGATGACCGCGGCGAGCAGCTGCTCGGCGGGGACCTCGATCGAGTCGGAGACCAGCGCGGGCTCCTCCAGCTGGACCCAGGTGGCGCCGGCGGCGGCGAGCTCCTGCAGGAGCTCGGCGTAGACGGGCAGCAGGTCCTCGAGGCGGTCGATCGGCGCGAAGTCGGCCGGGGCGCCCTCGGTGGCCTTGGCCAGCGCGAGGTAGGTGACCGGGACCGACGATCACGGGGCGAGTGAGGACGCCGTCCGCGAGCGCCTCCGCGAACTCCCGCACGGGACGGTCGCTCGCGTAGCGGAACGTCGTCTCGGGGCCGATCTCCGGGACGAGGTAGTGGTAGTTGGTGTCGAACCACTTGGTCATCTCGAGCGGGCAGGTCGTCGCCGCGGCCGCGGGCCACGGTGGAGTAGCCGGCCAGGTCGAGCGAGCCGTCGGCACCGACGACGTCCGCGAAGCGGGCCGGTACGGCGCCCACGACGGCCGTCGCGTCGAGCACCTGGTCGTAGAAGGAGAACGCGCTGGGGATGGCCGGGACGTCCTTGGGCAGACCCAGCTCGACCAGGCGGTTGCGGGTCCGGCGGCGCAGGTCGGCGGCGACGGCCTCGACCTCCTCGGCGGTCGACCTGCCGGCCCAGAAGGACTCGATGGACTTCTTGAGCTCGCGTCGCGGGCCGATGCGCGGGTAGCCGAGCACGGAGCCGGCGGGGAACGGGGTCTTGGTCATGGTGTGTCAGTCCCTCAGGGTCGGGCGGTTGCGTTGACCTGCGGCCCGCTGGCCAGGTCGGGAGCTGTCCGAGCTCCCCCGTCGAGGTGTGCACCCTCGAGCAGGTCAAGTGCGGCGTGGTGCTGGTTGAACGTGTACAGGTGGACGCCGGGAGCCCCGCCGTCCAGGACGCCGTTGACCAGGTCGACGCTCGCGCGGATTCCCCGGCGGTGGCGGTCGAGCTCGTCGTCGGCGGATCCGAGCAGGTCGAACAGTCTCTCAGGAACCGGGACCCCGGTGAGCTCCTGCACGCGCAGGAGGCGGGCGGGGTCGGTGGTCGGGATGATGCCCGGGATGATCGGGATGGTGACCCCGGCGTCGCGTGCCTCGGCGACGATCCCGAGATAGTCGTCGGCCTCGAAGAACACCTGGGTGATCGCGAAGTCCGCGCCGGCCTCCTGCTTCGAGAGCAGTGAGGCGACGTCCTGCGCTCGGGTGCCGCCGGTGGCGTGGTTACCCCGCGGGAACGCCGCGACCGCCACGGAGAGCGGCCGCACCCGCGCGCGCACAGCCTGGGAGGGGCTGTCCGCGCAGCGCTGCGCCTCGATCTCGCGCAGGAGCTCGACCAGCTCGCCCGCGGTCTGCAGCCCCTCGGGGTGCGCAGCCCAGCCGTCCTGGTCCACGGGCGGGTCTCCGCGCAGCGCGAGGAACGAGCGGACGCCCTCGTCGAGGAACTCCTCGACGATCGCCGTGATGTCCTCGCGCGAGGTCCCGACGCAGGTCAGGTGGGCGATCGGGTTGAGCGTGGTCTCGCGCAGCAGGCGGCTGACCATCTGCCGCGTGGTGACGCGCGTCTTGCCTGAGGCGCCGTAGGTGACCGAGACGAAGTCCGGGTGCACCGACTCGAGCGCCTGGACCGTCGCCCACAGGCGCGGGGCCGCGTCGGGGTTGCGCGGGGGGAACAGCTCGAACGAGATCGTCGGGCGGTTGTTGGCCGCCGACGGGCGCGCAGCAGTGGCGACGTGCAGCCCGGGCGTGCGAGGTTCCACGGTCGCGGCAGTCATGGGGCGCCAGCACGGTGTCCGTCTGACACAGCGGTAGGTCGGGGACATCGGGTTCACTCCATCGTCCCTGGCGGAAGCACCCACACCCTCGTCAGAGGGGGGTTGCTGCGGCGTCGTGGAGCCAGGTCTCTCGGCCGCTCTGGATGGTAGCCGCGATGGTAATCCGCCGACCACATGGTGAGCAACCATGTTCGACGGGTGAGACGACGCCGTCCGGGAACGCTCAGTTCCCCCGTCGGCCGCCGAGCATCGTGTCGTCGCGCCCGCGGCGCTGCGACGGGACGTCGAACCACGAGGTCGGTGACCCTGCCGAGACCAGCTGGAGGCCGTCGTGGACGGCGGCGAGGATCTCGACGTCGGGCTCAGGGGTGCCGGCCAACGCGTCGGCCGCGGCGCGCACGTCGTCGTGCCGCCTGTCGGAGTCGAATACGTCTGCCATCTGCCGCACGATAGTCGGCAGAATCTCGGCTGCCGAGATGGCATCGGTCCTGTCACCCGGCAGGAGTACTGATCTCACCCGCCCTCCCAGCACGCCCGACGGCCCGTCGTCCAGTCCTTCACCCGGGCGTACCAGTGCGTTAGCCCTGGTCAGGCGTCAGATCTGCCGTCTCTCACCCGTTCGGACCTGGTTCAGGCGGCCGTGCGGGCGCCCAGCACCGAGGGGCAGGTCGCCAGGTGGTCGTCGACGACGCCGCAGGCCTGCATCGCGGCGTATGCGGTCGTGGGTCCGACGAACCGGAACCCGAGCGACTTGAGCTCCGTGGCGAATGCCTTCGACTCCGGGGTGATCGCCGGCACGTCGGTCCAGGTGGCGGGGCGGACCCAGTCGCTCCGGTCGGGTGCGTGCGACCACAGGATCGCGTCGAGCGACCGACCGTCCGCGTGCAGCGCGCGCAGTGCCCGGCCGTTCGCGATCGTCGCCTCGATCTTGGCCCGGTTGCGCACGATCCCGGCGTCGGCCATGAGCCGCGCGACGTCGTCGTCGCCGAACTCGGCCACGACCTCGGCGTCGAAGTCGGCGAACGCCTCCCGGAACGCGGGCCGCTTGCGCAGCACGGTGATCCACGCGAGGCCGGACTGGAACCCCTCCAGCGCGAATCGTTCGAAGAGCGCGTGCTCGCCGTGCACCGGCTTGCCCCACTCCTCGTCGTGGTACTGCTCGTAGAGCGGGTTGCCGTCGCCGAAGCAGCGGCCGGCGAGGGCGGGCGGGTCGTCGGGAAGCGTCATGTGCCGAGTCTCTCGTCCGCGTCCGACACCGAGGGCGCGCCGGCGGGGCTCGTCGCCAGGCCCGGGGGCTGTGGTCGGCTCGGCGCGACGGAGATGAGCCGCTCGATGCCGTCGAGGATCAGCAGGGTGCCGAAGTCGAGGACGTTCTCGTCGGCCGGATCCCACGAGAAGGCTCCCGACGCCGCGGCGCGCAGCAGGGCGGGGTGCGACTCCCGCGTCGCGAGCATGCCGATCAAGGCGCCCAGGTCGGGCGCCTCGCCCTCGACCGGGCCGACGGCGGCCGCACGAGCGTGCGACGAGAGCTCCTCGCCGACCCGGAGCTGGTCGAGCGCGTGCGTGGCGAGGACGCCGATGGCGCCCACCTTCTGCGCCTCGGTCAGCGGCGTGTCCTCCAGCGCGGCGAGCATCCCTTCCATCCAGGCGAGGCGCCCCGGTCCGACGGCGTGCAGGACGGTCGTGGTGCGGGCGAGCCATGGGTGCGCGCGCAGGACGGGCTGCTGGATCGCGAGGATCAGCTCGAGACGCTCCCGCCAGTCGCCCAGCTCGGGTCCCGTGACCGGCGGCGCGCCCGCGGCCCGGTCCGACATGAGGCTCAGCACCTCGTCCTTGGAGGACACGTACCGGTAGAGGGACATCGTCGTGAAGCCGAGCGACTCGGCCAGCCGGGCCATCGAGACGGCATCCAGGCCTTCGGCGTCGGCCAGCGCGATCCCGGCGTCGGCGATCTGCTCGAGCGAGAGCCCCGGCCGGGGTCCGGGACGCCCGACCGCGGGCGCGCGCCAGAGCACGGCGATGCCCGGCGGGAGGTCGGGGGGCAGGTCCGGGAGGTCGTCGTCGGTCGCGGTGGAGGCGGCGACGCGGACGGCCTGTCGACGGGCCTTCTCGGCGTCCCGCGCGGCGCGCTGCTGCGCGAGCGAGGCCGTGCGCTCGGCGCGTTCGGCCTCCCGGAGCTGGCGCGCGGCCTCGCGAGCAGCGTCCCGCGCCTCGCGCGCCCTGCGGTTGATCTCGTCGCGCTCGCGCTTCTCGACCTCCGCCGCGGCCCTCGTCCGGTCGCGCTCCCGACGCTCGGCATCCCGGGCCGCGTCGCGCTCGACCTTCTCCAGGTCACGGCGCGAGCGCTCCGCCTCCTTGGCCTCGGCGCGCTCGGCCTTCTCGCGGTCGCGTCGCAGCGCCTCGGCCCCGCGACGGGCCTCCGCTTCCTCGATGTCGTCCACGCCACCTCCTTGACCCGTGATCCTACAAGTGTGTATGAAGTACACACACAGTTTACGCCATACACAGAAAGGCGAACCGATGACTGTCACCGCTGCGCCCGTCGTCGTCGCCCGAGGGTTGCGCAAGTCCTACGGCGACCTCACGGTGCTGGACGGCGTCGACCTCGACGTCGCGTCGGGCGAGGTCCTCGCCCTCCTCGGCCCGAACGGAGCCGGCAAGACCACGACCGTCCGCATCCTGGCCACGCTGCTCCGGCCCGACGGCGGCACCGCGTACGTCGCGGGGAAGAACGTCGTGACGCAGGCAGCCGACGTCCGCGCCGCGATCAGCCTCACGGGGCAGTTCGCGGCCGTCGACGAGCTGCTCACCGGCGTCGAGAACCTGCGCCTCATGGCGCGCCTGGCGCACCTCGGCCGCCGCGAGGTGCGGACCCGCAGCGACGAGCTGCTCGAGCTCTTCGACCTCACCGACGCCGGCCGGCCGCGTGGTCAAGACCTACTCCGGAGGCATGCGACGTCGGCTCGACCTGGCCGTCGGGCTGCTGGCCAGGCCGCGGGTCGTGTTCCTCGACGAACCGACCACCGGGCTCGATCCCCGGAGCCGGAACGCGCTGTGGGACGTCATCCGGGACGTCGTCGCGCACGGCACGACGGTGCTGCTCACCACGCAGTACCTGGAGGAGGCCGACCAGCTGGCCGACCGGATCGCGGTCATCGACCACGGTCGCGTCATCGCGAACGGGACGGCGCCGGAGCTGAAGGCGCAGGTCGGGTCCGCCCACGTGTCGTTCGCGCTCGCGGACGGGGCGCACGAGCGCGTCGCCACCGACGGGTCCGTGCCCGATGTCCGCCGGATCCTCGCCGACGTCGAGCGCCGCGGCGTCGCCGTCGAGTCGTGGGAGGTGCGCTCCCCCACGCTCGACGACGTCTTCCTCACCCTGACCGGCCGTCCGACCGAGCCGGACAGCCGGCGAGCCCGACCTCGCCCTGCCGCTCGGCGACGAGCAAGGAGTCCCGATGAGCACCCCCACCCTCGAGCGTCCCTCGGCCCCGGCGGTCGGCTGGGCCGTGCACGACACGTCGTCCCTGATCTGGCGTTCGGTCCGGCGCTCCGTGCGCCAGCTCGACACGATCCTGCTGGCCGTCCTGCTGCCCGTGATGCTCCTGCTGATGTTCGTCTACGTGTTCGGCGGGGCCCTGCAGGTCAGCATGGACTACGTCGACTTCGTCGTGCCGGGCATCATCCTGCTGACCGCGGGGTACGGCTCCGCCAACACCGCGGTCGACGTGGCCAGCGACATGACCGGCGGGATCATCGACCGGTTCCGGTCCCTGCCCATCCGCGCGACGGGCGTGCTGACCGGGCACGTGGTGGCCTCGATGGTGCGCAACGCGGTCTCGACGGCGCTCGTGATCGGGATCGCGTTCGTCATCGGGTTCCAGCCCGTCGGCGTCGGCGCTCGACTGGGTCGCCGCGCTCGGCCTGATCGCGCTGTTCGTGCTGGCGCTCACGTGGATCGCGGTGGCCATCGGGGTCGTCGCGTCCGGGCCGGAGGCGGCCAGCGGGTTCACGTTCATCATCTTGTTCATCCCGTACGTGTCGTCCGCGTTCGTGCCGCCGGACTCGATGCCGTCGGCGTTGGAGGCCATCGCGACCTACAACCCGATCACGCCGCTGTCGGACACGCTGCGCGGACTCCTGCTGGGCCTGCCGGTCGGGTACGTCGTGGCCCGCGGCCGTGCTCTGGTGTCTCGGGATCTTCGTGGTGGGCCGGGTCGCGGCGGGCCTGCTGTTTCGCCGGTCGCGCTGATCTCGCGACGAGGAGTCGGTCGATCCGCCCGGTCCACCCGCGCGGATCGACAGAATCGTGGCGGTGGCGAGGACGAGCCGGGGGCGATAGACACGACGGATGACGACGCCTCCCGACGGTCCGCCGCTGTTCCCGCCCGTCCCCGAACGCGTCGCCGGAGCCCCGCCGCCCTCATCATCGCGGCGCGGTCTGCTGATCGCGCTGGCTGTGTTCGTCGTGATCGCGATCGTCGTGCTCGTGGTCCTGCTCGTGCAGCGGAACGCCTCCGACGGCGAGCCGGCGGCCACGGCGTCCGAGACGGAGACGGCGTCGGCCCCGGTGGTCACCGCAGCCGGAGCCGACCCAGGACAGCCCGAGCACGCCGGTCGCCGCCGGTTGCGCGCCCACCAGCGACCACGACTCCGGCGGGGGCCAACGAGGTCCGGTCGGTCGATGTCGACGGCGACGGAAAGCCCGACACCGCCTGGCTCACGGGCGGCGCGGACCGGACGTTCGGTATCACGACCGCCTCCGGGGCCACGTTCTCGATCGCGATCAGCTCGGCCAGCCCGGTGCCCGCGTCCGCGATCGTGAACCTGGTGCAGTCGGACAAGATCCCGGTCGCGCTGGTGGACCTGGGCCGGGAGGCGCTCGTCTACTCGCTCGCGCAGTGCGAGGTGAAGCCGATCGCCAACGCCCAGGGCCAGCCGTACACGTTCGACCTCGGGTTCGCGGGACAAGGCACCGGCGTCGGCTGCACGGGTTCGTCGCTCGAGCTCGCGGGACTGAACGCGGTCGCCGCCCCCGACGGCACGTACACGGTCACGCGGACGTTCGTGAAGCTCGACGCCGACGGGCGGCACGCGACCAACGGCACACCCGAGCAGGTGGCGACCGGGGCCGCGTCGACCGATCCGGTGGTGACGACCGCGCAGGAGGTCTCGTGCGGTGACCTGGTGGCCGGCGACGCGGCGCAGGGGCCTATCGAGCCGCAGTGAGCGCCTTCTTGATGCGGGTGGTCGAGACCGGTGCCGGCGTGCCGAGCTGCTGCGCGAAGAGGCTGACGCGCAGCTCCTCGAGCATCCAGCGGACGTCGTCGACCGGCAGACCCTTCTCGACCGCGTCGTCGTAGTCGGCCTCGACGTCCTGCACCTGCCACGCGAGGTCGGCGTCGCGCTGCGGGTTCTCGGCGGCCTTGACCAGCCGGTGCCTCGCGGCGCGCAGGTACCGGGTCAGGTGGGGGAGCCGGTCGGCGCCGACCTCGCTGACGAACCCGTCGTGGACCAGCCGCAGCACCTGGGAGCGGATGTCCTGCGCCGTCGCGAGCAGCGCGAGGCTGGAGCGGCCGCGGATCTCGGCGTCGAGCTCGCGCTCGGCGGTGAGCACGGTGACGAGGTCGCCGACGATCGCGTGGACTGTGTCCTCGAGTCCGTCGCGGACCGTGGTGCGCAGCGCGGCGTAGGTGGCGGCGTCGCGGACCTCTCTCGTCGGCCCGATCAGGCGGTCGATCGCCGCGAGCTGCACGTCGGTGACCAGCGCGTCGGTCGTCCTGTACGGACTCGACGCGAGCGTGAGCGCCTGCGTGCCGGTCCAGCGGCTCGTGATCCGGGCGGTCGCGAGCCCGACGTCCAGCAGCAGGAGTCGGCGCAGCCCGCGGTGCGCCGTAGCCGGGACGCTTGGTCTCGTCGGCGAGCGACCGGACCGCGACCGCGCCCTTCTCCTCGACGAGGGTCGGGTAGGCGCGGACGGTGCCGGCCTCGAGGACCTCGGGCAGCTCGGGCAGGTCCGCCGGCCACGTGCGCAGGCCGGTGCGGTCGAGGGCGACGAGCGGCTTGGCGACGACGGTCGGTGCGCTGGCCGGAGTTCCGGCGACCGCGGTGGGGGTGGGCACCGGGGCCGCGCCCGACGCGCGCGCCTCCTCCATCGCCGCGCGGACGGCCGTGCGCACGGCGTCGTCCACCGCGGACTGCGTCTGCTGCGCGAGCCGGCGCTGCAGGAGCTGCAGGTCCTTGCCTTCGTCGACCACTCCCCCGCGGTCACCGACCACGCGGAACGTCATGCGCAGGTGCGGAGGGAGGCGGTCGTCGTCGAACGCGTCGTCGGGCACGTCGACGTCGCGCAGGTCGCGCACGGCTCGTCGGAACACGTCCCGGAACGACGGCGCGGCGTCCCCGGCGCGGACCGTGTCCTCCCAGTCCGCCGTGTTCTGCGTGATCCAGGTGTCGATCGCGCGCGCGACGTCGGGCGCGGGGACCAGCTGGACGCGGACCGGCTTCGGCAGCGCGCGGATCGTCGCGGTGATCAGCTCCTCGCGCAGGCCCGGGACCATCCAGCCGAACCCGTCGGCCTGCAGCCGCGCGAGCGTGGTCAGCGGGATGTGCACGGTGACGCCGTCGGCCTCGGTACCGGGCTCGAACTGGTAGGTCAGCGGGAGCCGCAGGTCGCCCTGGGGCCAGCGGGACGGGAACGACGACTCGTCGATCGCGTCCGCCGACCCGACGAGCAGCTCGCGCGTGAAGGACAGGAGGTCGGGATCGTCGCGACGCGCGACCTTCCACCACTGGTCGAAGTGCCGGGCGGAGACGACGTCGGACGGCACACGCTCGTCGTAGAACGCGAAGAGCGTGTCGTCGTCGACCACCAGGTCCCGCCGTCGGGCCCGGGCCTCCAGGCCCTCCGCCTCGGCGAGCAGACGGCGGTTCTCGTGGAAGAACTGGTGGTGCGTGGTCCACTCGCCCTGCACGAGCGCGTGCCGGACGAACAGCTCGCGGGCGTGCTCGGGATCGACCTTGGCGTACAGCACGCGCCGGTTGGTGACGATCGGGACGCCGTAGAGCAGGACCCGCTCGAGCGCGGTCGCGGCGCCCTGCTTGCTGGACCACGCCGGGTCGGAGTACGTGCGCTTGACCAGGTGCGCGCCGACCTCCTCCGCCCACTCCGGCTGGATGCGCGCGACGTCGCGACCCCACAGGCGGCTCGTCTCGACGAGCTCGGCGGCCATGACCCACGCCGGGGGCTTCCGCGCCAGGCCGGAGCCGGGGAAGATCGCGAACCGCGCGCCGCGGGCGCCCAGGTACTCGTTGCGCGGGCGCTTGTTCGGGGGCCGCGCGCCCTTCTTCGGCGCGGCGACCTCCGTCGCCTCCTGCATGCCGATCTGGCTGAGCAGCCCGGCGAGGATCGCGACATGGATGCGGTCGCCGTCCCAGGTGAGCTTGAGGCCGTCCTCCTCCTTCGGCGTGCCGGGCGGGTTGACGACGATCCCCAGCGGCTTGGCCAGCTCGCGCAGCTGCGTGACCACGTCCTGCCACTCGCGGATGCGCAGGTAGTTGAGGTACTCCGAGCGCACCTGGCGTCGGAACGCCGACCCCGACAGGTCCCGCTGCTGGTCCTTGAGGTACTGCCAGAGGTTCAGGTAGGTGAGCAGGTCGCTCGTCGGGTCGGCGAACCGGCTGTGCGACAGGTCGGCCTTCTCGCGCTCCTCGGCCGGGCGCTCGCGGGGGTCCTGGATGGACAGCGCGGCGGCGATGATCATGACCTCGCGGGCGACGTTGCGCCGGCCGCCCTCGACGATCATCCGCGCGAGCCGCGGATCCATGGGCAGCTGCGCCAGGGCCTTGCCGGTCTCGGTGAGGCGCGCGCCGTCCAGCGCGCCGAGCTCGGTGAGCAGCTGGACGCCGTCGCGCACCGCGCGGGTGTCGGGCGGGTCGACGAACGGGAACTCGCCGATCTCCTCGGGCGTCGCCGCGACCCCGACCGCGATCATCTGCAGGATCACGGACGCCAGGCTCGTGCGGAGGATCTCGGGCTCGGTGTACATCGGGCGCGACTCGAAGTCGTCCTGCGAGTAGAGCCGGATCGCGATGCCGTCCGCGACGCGCCCGCAGCGGCCCGAGCGCTGGTTGGCCGACGCCTGCGAGATCGGTTCGATGGGCAGCCGCTGCACCTTGGTGGCCTTGGAGAACCTGCTGATGCGCGCGGTCCCCGGGTCGATCACGTAGCGGATGCCCGGCACGGTCAGGGACGTCTCGGCGACGTTGGTGGACAGGACCACGCGGCGGTTCTGGTGCCGGTCGAACACGCGGTGCTGCTCCGCCGCGGACAGCCGGCTGTAGAGCGGCAGGAGCTCGACGGCCTGCGGGTGGCGCGGGTCGGTGGCTCGGGGACCGAGCGAGCCGCGCAGCGTGTCCTCGGCGTCGCGGATCTCCCGCTCGCCCGACAGGAACACGAGGATGTCGCCGGGCCCCTCCATCATGAGCTCGTCGACGGCCTCCGCGATCGCCGTCATCGGGTCGCGGTCCTCCTGCTTCTTGCGACCCTCGACGGGCTCCGGCGTCAGCGGCCGGTAGCGGATCTCGACCGGGAACGTGCGTCCGGTGACCTCGACGACGGGCGCGGGGACGCCGTCTCTTGCGAAGTGCCGCGCAAACCGGTCCGAGTCGATCGTCGCCGACGTGATGACGACCTTGAGGTCCGGTCGCTGCGGCAGCAGACGGGTGAGGTACCCGAGGATGAAGTCGATGTTCAGCGACCGCTCGTGGGCCTCGTCGATGATCAGGGTGTCGTAGGCGCGCAGCATCGGGTCGCGCTGGATCTGGGCCAGCAGGATGCCGTCGGTCATCACCTTGACCAGCGTCTCCTGGGACGACGTGTCCGTGAACCGCACCTGATAACCGACGATCCCGCCGAGCGGTGCGTCACCGGCGATCTCCTCGTTGATCCGCTCCGCCACGCTGCGGGCGGCGATCCGGCGGGGCTGCGTGTGCCCGATCTGACCCTCGCGCCCGCGGCCCAGCTCCAGGGCGATCTTCGGGATCTGCGTCGTCTTGCCGGAGCCGGTCTCGCCCGCGATCACGACGACCTGGTGGTCGCGGATGGCTGCGGCGATCTCGTCGCGACGGGCACTGACGGGCAGCTGTTCGGGGAAGGTGATCGGCGGGACGACGACCGCGCGGCGGACCTCGGCGGCGCGTGCTCGGCGGGCGGCGGCGCGGCCGTCGTCGGCAGGCTGTGGCTTCCGTGGGCCGCCCCGCCGTCTCGGGGGTCGCCGACGACCGGACCCGGACGGGCCTGCGGCGGCGGGGGACGGCGTGCTCACGACGGTCGATCATCCCAGGTGCGCGCGTCTGGGCGCGCGGTGATTGCCCGCATGCGGTCGGCCGACCCCCCGCCCTACAGTGACCACCATGAGCGACAGCGGCGTCAGCGAGGGTGAGCGTCGGGCGGTGGCCGCCCTGGAGGCGTCGGGAATCACCTACGAGATCACGCGCCACGGACCGGTGTCGTCGCTGCAGGAGGCCGCCGAGGCCCGCGGCATCGACCCGGCCGGCATCATCAAGACGATCGTGGTCCGCCGCGGTGACGACGACTTCCTGTTCGTCCTGGTGCCGGGCGACCGCACGATCTCCTGGCCCAAGCTGCGCGCGCTGCTCGGCGTGACGCGGTTGTCGATGCCCGACGCCGAGACCGCTCGTGACGTGACGGGCTACGTGCGCGGGACGATCACGCCGTTCGGGTCGCTCGTGGAGTGGCCGGTCGTCGCGGACTCGCGGGTGCCGCTGCGCGCGGTGTCGATCGGCGGTGGCGCGCACGGCGTCGCGGCGAACGTGGACGGAACCGAGCTGGTGCACGCGCTGAGCGCGACGGTCTCGGACGTGACCGACCCGGAGTAGCGCGGCGCTACTTCGTGCTCTCGCGAGCACCGACGGACCGTCGAGACGCACACGGAGCGTCGCGGAGCAGACTCCGTGTGCGTTCCGAGGGTCCGCGGGCGCTACTTCGTGACGTACGCCGTCGGGCGGACCGTGAGGATCACGCGCTTGGCGGCGTCGTGGATCGGGTAGCTCTCGCCGTATCGCTTCTGCAGCGACTGGTAGAAGCTGGCGACCTCGTCGTCCGGCTCGATCTTCTCGACGATCCCCCGGACCTCCAGCGACCGGTACGGGTCGTCGGGGTCGGCGATCGAGATCGCGATGCGGGGCTCGTGGGCGATGTTCGTGTACTTCTGGCGGCTGGTCGTGTGCGTGAACCGCAGGACCTCGCCGTCCCAGACGAACCACATCACGCTGCTGTGCGGTGAGCCGTCGGGCGCGACGGTTGCCAGGTGCGCGAACGTCGGCCGCTCGAGCAGGTCGGCGTGGCTGGCGGGGAGCTCGGTGGTGGGCATCCGACGACGGTAGCGGCCGCCGGGGAACCTTGCCGCGGCGGGCGGCGTTGTCAAGGTAAGGTAAACGATCCACCAGCAATGGTTAAGGAGGCTCGGGGAGCAATGGAGCTGATCGAGCAGTCCGCGATTCGCGTCGAGGCCGACGACGACCGCACGGTGATCGTCCTGGTCGGCGAGATCGACGGTGCGCTTCGCGACGAGGCGAGCGCGTCGATGTCGGCGGCCCTGGTCACCGGATCGCCGGTGGTCGTCGACGCAACGCGCGTCACGTTCATCGACGCCGCCGGGCTCGCGTTCGTGGTGCAGCTCTCGCAGGCCGCGTCCGAGGCCGGGATCACCGTGTCGTTGCGCGACCCGCACCGCGTGCTGCTGGACGTGCTGGACGGGATCGGTCTCGACGGGGAGGCGGTCTAGCCCTCTTCGGCGCGGGGTCGGCGCGACTGTCGGTGGGCGGGTTTACGTTCGCCGCATGCGGTTGTTGCACACGTCGGACTGGCACCTGGGCCGGACGCTGCACGGGGTCGATCTGCTCGACCACCAAGCGGCGTACCTCGCGCACCTGGTCGATGTCGTGCGCTCCGAGTCGGTCGACGCCGTGGTGGTCGCCGGCGACGTGTACGACCGCGCGATCCCGCCGGTCGAGGCCGTGACGCTCCTGTCGGAGACGCTCGCGCAGCTCGCCGAGCACACCACCGTGATCGTGACGTCCGGAAACCACGACTCGGCCACGCGGCTCGGGTTCGGCGCCGGCCTGATGAAGGAGAGCGTCCGGCTGCGCACGCGCATCGCCGGGCTGGCGTCGCCCGTCCGGCTGTCCGAGGAGGTGCTCGTCTACGGCATCCCCTACCTCGACCCCGACTTCGCTCGCGCGGAGCTCGCTGACGTCCCCGGTGAGGTGCTGGCGCGCTCGCACGAGGCCGTGACGGCCGCGGCCATGCGGCGGATCCGTGCGGATGCGGCGTCGCGCCCGCACTCTCGCATCGTGGTCGCTGCGCACGCGTTCGTGATGGGCGGGCAGCCGACCGAGTCCGAGCGAGACATCCGCGTCGGCGGCGTGGACCACGTGCCCGCGGGCGTGTTCGCCGGCGTCGACTACGTCGCGCTCGGGCACCTGCACGGGCCGCAGAACCTGACCGGCCCCGACGGCACGGTGCTGCGGTACTCCGGCTCGCCGCTCGCCTACTCGTTCTCGGAGCAGAACCACGCCAAGTCGACCGTCCTGGTGGACCTGTCGGCCCCCTCGGTATCGACCACGCTCATCGCCGCACCGGTCCCGCGCCGGCTCTCGGACGTGACCGGGACGCTCGACGAGGTGCTCGGGGCCGACCGCCACCTCGACGACTGGGTCCGCGTCACCGTGACGGATGCGCTCCGTCCGCAGGACCTCTTCCGCCGCGTCCGGAATCGCTACCCGCACGCGCTCGTCGTCCAGCACGTGCCCGCCGGCATGCCCGGGACGCACCGGTCGTCGGTCGTGACGGCCGCGCACGACCCGCTCGAGGTGACCGCCGGCTTCCTCACGCACGTCACCGGCCACGGCCCGACGCCCGGCCGAGGTCGCGGTGCTCCGCCGCGCGTACGAGGACATCGCCGACGCCGAGAAGAGCGCCTGATGCAGCTGCGCTCCCTGACCCTGCAGGCCATCGGCCCGTTCGCGGGCTCGCACACGATCGACTTCGGTGCGCTCGCGCAGGGCGGGCTGTTCCTGCTCGAGGGACCGACCGGGTCGGGCAAGTCGACCGTGATCGACGCGATCGTGTTCGCGCTCTACGGCAAGGTCGCCTCCGCCGAGGCGAGCGAGGACCGCCTGCGCTCGGCGTACGCGGCGGACGACGTCGAGAGCGTCGTCGATCTCGTGTTCGAGGTACCGTCCGGGCTGTTCCGGGTGCGGCGCACGCCCGCCTACCAGCGCGCCAAACGGCGCGGCGCCGGGACCACGCTCGCGAACGCGTCGGTGAAGGCGTGGCGGCTGCCGGCCGACGCCGACGTCGAGGCGGGACCGGACGCTCTGGACGCCGTGGGGATCCCGCTGGGCAACCGGCTCGACGAGATCGGCGCGGAGATCCAGCGCGTGGTCGGCCTCGACCGTGCGCAGTTCGTGCAGACCATCGTCCTGCCGCAGGGCGAGTTCGCGCACTTCCTGAAGTCCAAGCCGGAGGACCGCAAGGACCTGCTGCAGAAGATCTTCGGCACCGAGGTGTACGAGCGGTTGCAGAAGCGGTTGGCGGAGCTGCGCCGCGAGAGCGACCGCGGCACCGACGCGGCCGCGTGCGCACTGCGGTCGGCTTCCGCCCAGCTGGTCGGCGCCGCCCTCCTGTCGCCCGAGGAGGCTGCCGCGGTCCAGGCCGCCATCGAGGACGCGACGGCCTCTCCGGCCATGCACGAGTCGGTGACGGAGGTGGTGGTGGCGACGACGGTCGCCCTGGACGCGCTGGCCGACGCGACGCTGTGCGGCGTCTGGCGCGGCCGAGGTGCTCTGGCGGGATGCTCGCGGGCTGCTCGACGAAGCGCGCGTGACCGCGGACCTGCTCGCGACCCGCGACCGGCTCCGCGTCCGTCGGGAGGCGCTCGAGGCATCGGCCGATCTGAACGCCGCGGCGGTGGGGCGGCTCGCGCGCGCCCGCGCCGCGCAGGCCGTGCGCCCGCTGCTCCTGGGCCTCGACCGAGCCCTCACCTCCCTGGACGCCGCCGAGAAGGGCGTGCTCGCGGCGCTCGATGCGGCGCCGGATGACCTGGGTGCGGCGCCGGAGGGTCGGTTGCGGACGCACGTGCGCGCCGTGGGGCGGGCCGCGGCCGATGCCGCTGCGGCCCTCGGCCGGTTGGTCGATGTCGAGGCCGGGTTGGCGGCGCGCCGACGCGCTCTGCGCGCAGCGCGTGCTGCCCTGGACGATCTGGCGACGGCGAACGCGCTCGACGACGACTGGCTCGGCGGCCGACCCGCCGCCCGCGCGTCGCTGTTGAACGCCCTGGGGGCCGCACGGGAGCTGGCGCGCGAGCGCGGCGACCGGTCCGCGGCGGTCACGGCGGCGGCCGCCGTCGTCACCGCACATGCCGAGCTCGCATCCGCGCAGACTGCGCTGGCGGTTGGCGTGGAGACACAGGCGGCGGCCGCGGCACTGGCGATGTCCGCACACGAGCACGAGTCCGCCCTGCGGCGCGCGCGGATCACCGGCCTCGCCGGCGAGCTCGCTGCCGCCCTCGTGGACGGCGACCCGTGCCCGGTATGTGGCTCGGCGGACCACCCCGACAAGGCATCGATCGACTCCGACCACGTGTCGGCGGCCCAGGTCGAGGAGGCCGAAGCCGCTCGCGAGCGCGCGGAGGGCGTGCTCGTGGCCGCGGTCGCGCACGTCGGTGGGCTGACGGAACGAGTCGGGGGGCTGCTGGCCCGCGTCGGTGACCTGGATGCCGCCGGCGCCGAGTCGGCGCTCGCCGACGCGCGCGCGGGGCTGGCTGAGTCGGCGGCGGCGGAGGTCGACGTCGCCCGCCTCGCGCCGGCGCTGGAGGGGTTCGACGAGGCGACCCGGGCGCGCGAGGCCAGGCGCTCTGCGGCTGCCGCCCAGCTCGCCGCGGACGCGGCGACCCTGGACGTGACGGTGCACGATCTCGACACGGCGGAAGCGGACGTGGTGCGGGCCCGCGACGGGCACCCGACCGTCGCAGCACGGCACTCCGAGCTGCTCGAGCGCGCCGCGGCCGCGGACACGGTGCTCGACGCCCTCGCCGAGCGTGCGACCGCGCGCGACGAGGCGCGACGCCGGCAGGTCGAGCTGGCCGACGGGCTGTCCGAGCACGGACTTCGAGTCGAGCCAGGACGCGCGGGACGCCCTCGTGGAGCCCGCCGTGCTCGCCGAGCTCGAGACGACCGTCACCGAGTACGCGCGGGAGCTGGATCGCGTCACCGCGGGCCTGGCCGAGCCTGCCGTCGTCGCGTTGGCGGAGGACCTGACGGTCGACCTCGAGGCGTCACGCGCCGCCGAGGCGGCGGCCCGCGCCGGGTCCGAGCAGGCTGCCGGCGCCGCACGGGTGGCTGCCGAACGCTCGGCCGCGGCGCGCGCTGCTGGCTCGGTGGTCGTCGAGGCCTCCCGTGCGCTCGCCGAGCGGATCGAGCAGGCCGGCCCGGTATCGCGCCTAGCCGACCTCGCCGCGGGCGGGGGCAGCGACAACGCGCGCAGCCTGTCGTTGGCCACGTTCGTCCTGATGCGCCGGTTCGAGGACGTCGTCGCGGCGGCGAACGACCGGTTGCTGGTCGTCTCCGACGGGCGGTTCGAGCTTGAGCGCAGCGACGAGAAGGAAGACGTCCGCGCGCCGGAACACCGGCCTCGCGCTGCGGGTCATCGACCATCGCACGGGTCGCCCGCAGGACCCGCGCCAGCTGTCCGGCGGTGAAACCTTCTACGTCTCGCTCTGCCTGGCGCTCGGCATGGCCGACGTGGTGACCGCCGAGGCCGGCGGGATCGACCTGGGCACCCTGTTCGTCGACGAAGGCTTCGGTTCGCTCGACGCCCACACGCTCGACCAGGTGCTCGCGGAGCTCGGTCGGCTGCGCGCCGGCGGACGAGTGGTCGGCGTGGTGTCGCACGTCGAGACGCTCAAGCAGTCCATCCCGGACCGCATCGAGATCCGTCAGAGCGCGGACGGACCGAGCACGCTCACAGTGCGCGCGAGCTGAACCGTCACCACGCCCAGCCGCGGGCGGCGAGCTCGACCTCTTCGCGGAACCGTTCGGCGCCGTCGCCGAGCGCGTGGTCCTCGACCTCGACACCGGCGAGCTTGCAGGCCTCCGCGAGCAGCTGGTCGTAGGCCAGGCCCGACGCGATGAGGCGCTCCGCGCGGGCGAACGTGTGCGGGTCGAGCTCGAGCGCGCGCATGTGATCGGCGACCACCCCGAGCCGTGACTGCACGTGCAGGGTCGTGAACGGGTCGTAGACCGGCGGGTGCTCGTGGCGCAGGCGCGCGGCGACGTGCTCCAACCGTCGGGCCACGGCCCGCTGCCACCGCGGTGCCTCGTCGGGCGTGGCGATGACGCCCCAGGCGATCCGGAAGATCAGGGCCGGGACGACGAAGAGGAAGCAGTACAGCGCCAACTTCATGGGGCGTCCTTCATCGCGTGCGTCCGCACAGGTTATGTCGCCAGATGTGACCTGCGCCACAGGTATCGCGCTCCGGCGCGCAGGATCACCCACCCCCGTGGGACGGGGTGTGAGCTGCGTCGCCCGGTCGCCCGAGGGTGCTCGGATGCCGATGCCCGCACGCGACCCTCCCCGACCACGACTCGCCGACCGCGTCCCACCCCCGCCGGTGGTCCATGTCGGCGACCCCGGATAGGCGTTGCACCCCGATCGCGACAAGGACGGGATCGGCTGCGAGCAACGGCCGTGGTCCGACATCGCCGGTCGAGCCGGGCGGCTGTGCCCGCGGCGTCGCACCCCCTACGGTGATCCCGTGAGCAGAAGCGGACGGCAGGCATGAGCAAGGGACCGATCATCGCCGGAGTCGTGATCGGGGCCGTGGTGCTGCTGGTGGAGGGGCGTTCGTCGCGGATCGCGTCGTGGCGTCGACGGCAGAGAACCGCGCCCAGCAGGCGATCGAGCAGAACCTCGACGACGTCGTCGGAACTCCGACGGTGGACATCGGCGGGTTCCCGTTCCTCACCCAGGTGCTCAAGGGCTCGCTCAACGAGGTCTCCGCGACGATCGAGGGCGTGACGATCGAGGGCATCGCCGCCACGGACGTGACGGTCGACGCGACGGACGTCTCCACCAGCGAGCCGTACACGGCCGGCGCCGCGGAGATCTCGGCGACCCTGCCGACCGGCTCGGTCAACAAGCATCGTCGCCGAGCAGACGAACTTCGACATCACGATGACGGTCGACAACGGTGCGCATGAAGGCGACGGGCAAGGTGCTGGGCGTGACCCTTGCGGCGAACCTGGTGCCACGCGCGGAGGACGGCAAGATCCTGGTCGACGTGCAGGACATCGAGATCGGCGGCGTCAGCGTGAGCGTCGGCTCGCTGCCGAAGTCGATCGGCGACAAGCTCAAGGACATCGAGATCCCGGTCGAGACCGGCCTGCCCGACGGGATGACGCTCTCCTCGGTGGAGGTCGTCGACGACGGGATCCGCATCACCGCGACCGGCACCGACGTCGTCATCCCGACCGAGGCCCCGTGATCGCCGCCCGATGAGCTCGTGGATCGGCGACGCGTGGTCCGACATCACCACGCCGCAACCTGTGCCGTCCACGACGGTCGTCATCGCCACCGCGGTCGGAGTGCTCGTCCTCTTGGTCGTTCCCGTCGCGTGGCACATCGCGCGACACGGCCTGACGATCGTGCACGAGGCGTTCCACGCCGGCGTCGCCGTTCTCGTCGGCAGACGCCTGTCCGGGATCAAGGTGCATTCCGACACGTCCGGCCTGACGGTCTCCTCCGGCAAGCCGCGCGGACCGGGCATGGTCGCGACCGCAGCCGCGGGCTACACCGGGCCCGCGATCCTCGGCGTCGGCGCGGCGTTCCTGCTGTCCCGCGGCTACGCGGTCGCGCTGCTGTGGCTCCTGCTCGTGGTGCTGGTGCTGGTGCTCGTCCAGATCCGCAACTGGTACGGGCTCTGGTCCGTGCTCGTCACGGGTGGGCTGGTGGTGGCCGTGACGTTCTGGGGCTCGGTGCAGGTCCAGCTCGTCTTCGCGTACCTGGTGACCTGGTTCCTCCTGCTCGGGGCGCCGCGCGCGGTGATCGAGATGCAGGCCCAGCGTCGACGGCGTCGTACGGGAACCGACACCTCCGACGCCGGCCTGCTCGGACGCCTGACCCACACGCCCGGCGGCCTGTGGGTCGGGATCCTGTTCGTGTTCTGCGTCGCGGCGCTGGCGCTCGGTGCCGCGTGGTTGATCAACCTGCAGGTCTAGCCCCGGCTGACCACCCGCGGGTGGTCCCGCCAAGCCGGCAGCGTCGACATGTGGTCGAGCGTCTCGGCCTCCAGCCGGTCGCGGCTCGCACCCGGGTCGCGACGAGCCTGCCAGGCGACCATGCGGTCGAACCGCTCCTCGAACGACTGCAGGTTGCCGTCGGCGTCCGTGCAGTGCACGCAGTAGCGGCCTGACTCGACGGGCATCCCGCAGCTCTCGCAGTACTGGTCACTCATGGTTTCTCTCCTCTTCGTTGGCCCGGATCAGGGCGTGCAGTCCGCCGACGAGGGCGGCGCGTTGGTGTTCGTCGAGACGCCCGCCCGCGGCCGCCAGAAGCTCGGTCGAGAGGACCTGGCGTTCGCGCTCGAGCGCCGTGAAGCCCGCCGGAGTGAGCCAGACGAGCGTTCGGCGGCGGTCCGTCGGGTCGGGCTCGCGTTCGAGCAGGCCTTTGGACTCGAGCTGCGTGACGATGTCGCTGACCACCGACTGGGCGCGGTCGAGGTGCTTCGCGGCCTCGCCGACGGTCAGCGGGCCGGTGTGCGCGAGGTGGAGCAGGACCGCGCGAGACGCACCGGACATCTGCGTGCGCTTGCCGTCGCGTCGGTGGAAGCGCAGGTAGGCCTGCTGGAACGCGTCGTCGAACGCCCGCGCGAAGTCCTCGGCTGGTGGTCCGTCCATGACGCCACCTTCGTTTTCCCGGCATGCATCGTCAATCCCGATACGACCTGCCCCGCTCTTTTCGATCCATTCGACGAGGATCCTTCGGGATCGATTCGACGAGGCGCGCGGCTCGCGGTGCGAACGGGTAGCGTCGCCCGGTGCGCCTGTTCCGCTGTCCTCGATGTCAGAGCGCAGCCTCCCTCGAGACCCTGTCCTGTGGCGCGTGCGGGCTCGAGATGGGTCTGCACCCCCCGACCCGAACCATGCGACCTGCGTCGAGTCACGGCACCGAGGTCGACGGCACCCCGTGGTACCCGTGCACGAACCGCGGTTGGCAGTGCAACTGGCTCGCTGCCGAGGCCGGGGAGCAGTGCTTGTCGTGCCGGCTCACCCGGCGGCGTCCTGACACGTCCGACACGCTCGCGCTGGAGAAGCTCGCGACGACGTCCGCCGACAAGCGACGCCTGCTCATCCAGCTCGCCGAGCTCGCGCTGCCGTTGACGGCCTGGTACGAGCGGGAGGGCGGACTCGGCTTCGATCTGCTGTCCTCTCGCTCAGACGGCGAGCGGGTCGTGATCGGTCACGACAACGGCATCGTCACGATCGATCTGGCGGAGACTCTGGACGTCCACCGCGAGCAGCTTCGGGTGCGACTTGGCGAGCCCTACCGGACGATGCTCGGTCACTTTCGCCACGAGGTCGGCCACTACTACCAGGGGGTCCTCGTGGAGCGTCCCGGGTCCGCGTTCCTCGACGAGTGCCGGGACCTCTTCGGAGACGAGCGCACCTCCTACCGCGACGCCATGGACCGCCACTATGCGCAGGGCGCACCGGCCGGCTGGATCTCCTCCTACATCTCCGAGTACGCGACGATGCATCCGTGGGAGGACTTCGCCGAGTGCTGGGCGCACTACCTGCACATGACCGACACCCTGAGCACCGCCGCCGCAGGCAGTCTCGAGCTGGACCTTCCCTCCGGGCCAGTGGCCCCGCGCGGCGACTACTCCGACGCGACGATGCGCGAGCTCCTGGCTGACTGGGTGCCCGTCTCCGACTTCTTCAACCAGGTCAACCGTTCGATGGGCAAGCGTGATCTGTACCCGTTCGGGATCGTCGAACCGGTCGCGCGCAAGCTCGAGTTCGTGCACCGGGTGGTGACTGCCTCGCGGGTGGCGTCGCCGCTCGGCTGAGGGCAGACGTCGGCGTACCGGTTCGCTCAAACTGTCCGGAACGAGCGTGAAAGCTCCGTCGCACGCGGCCCGGGAACGGCGGCCTGCTTCGGGGGAAAGCACCGCCTGAGCAGCGAAGTGACGTGGATCTGTTGTGTCCGGGTACCCCTTAAATGTTTCAGCGAACCGGTTCGTTTGACTTCGTCCGTCCGTGCGCGAAAACTCCGGATCGTCGTGCCAGCGCTCACCTCACGCCCGGCACGGCCCCCGCCTGCTGGGCGAGGAGGGACGAGGCGCCGCCTCGGCCCGGCCCCTTGCACGTTCAACGACGAACGGAGACCTCATGAGAGTCCCGATCCGATCCCGACGGCGGCGCGCCGCCGCGGTGGGTGCGGTGACCGCGTGCGCCCTCGCCGGTGCCGCGCTCCTCGCGCCCGCCGGGGCACAAGCCGCGACGTCGGCGACCACCGTGGTGGTCAACGCGTCCCAGACCTTGCGGCCCGTGACCCACGTTGCCTCCGGCAGCCTGTACGGCCTGGCGGACGGCACCAACCCGACCGATGCCCTGGCGTCGGCGATCAAGCCCAACACGTTCGTCCAGATGCCGTCCGGCGGCCGCCAGCAGGGCACCGGGGACATCCTCGTCACCGCCGCCAAGTCCCAGCGACTGGGTGCCAAGGTGGTGGACCGCCTCTCCGACTACTACCCGGGCTGGCCCTACCAGTTCAGCTGGTCGAACTGGGACAGCGTGGTCCGCAACGAGATGGCGAAGGTGAACCGGAGGACGGTTCCCAACCTGGCCGCGTACGAGCCGTGGAACGAGTCGGACAACACCTGGAAGTCGGCGAACGGCACGTTCGAGGACTTCTGGACCCACACCTATCGCCTGATCCGGTCCATCGACTCGACCACCCCGATCCAGGGTCCGAGCTTGTCGAACAACATCTCCGACATGGACAACTTCCTGGCCAACGCCGTCGCGACGAACACCGTGCCGGACATCATCGCCTGGCACGAGCTGGCGGGAGCCAACCTGATCAAGTCCGACATCGACAAGGTGGTCGCGCTCGAGGTGAAGCACGGCATCACGCCGCGGCCGATCGCCATCGAGGAGTACGCCGCGCCGCCCGAGGTGGGCATCCCGGGGCCCCTCGTGGGCTACATCGCGAAGTTCGAGCGCCACGGAGTACGTGACGCCGAGCTGGCGTTCTGGAACCAGTCGGGAACGCTCGGTGACCTGCTCACGGCGCGCGGAGGCTCCCCGAACGGTGCCTACTGGCTGTACCGCTGGTACGCCGACATGAGCGGGAACATGGTGGTCACGACGCCTGCGTCCCAGACCAGCATCGACGGCGCCGCGGCCCTCGCCTCTGACGGCAAGCAGCTGTCCGTCATCGTCGGTGGTGGGCCGAGCGGCTCCAGCGCCGTCCAGGTGAACGGTCTGGGTTCGGCGCTCGCCGGAAGCGGCAAGGTGCACGTGAAGGTGGAGCAGACGGTCAGCACCGGTCGCACCGGCGCCTCGTCCGGTCCGTCGACCGTCGCCGAGAGCGACTACTCCGTGACCAACGGCTCGATCAACGTCACTCTCAACACCACCAGCACCACGGCCTACCGCGTGCTGATCACGCCGGGCACGGGTACCGGCGGCGGCACGTCGGTCGCCGGCACCTACCGCATCACCAACGTCAACAGCGGCTTGCGGCTGGACACCCAGAACAGCGCCACGAGCGGCGGGACCACCGCCGTGCAGGCGACGGCGTCGTCCAGCAACAACCAGACCTGGCAGGTCGTCGCCGCGGGAGGTGACCAGTACAAGATCCGGAACGCGAACAGCGGGCTCCTGCTCGGCATCAAGGACGCGTCGACGGCACAAGGTCAGTCCGCGCTGATCTGGTGGGACACCGGCACCAGCGACCACCTGTGGCGCTTCGTGTCCGCCGGCAACGGCCAATACAAGATCGTCAACGTCAACAGTGGTCTGCTGCTGGGCGTGACGAACATGAGCGGTTCCTCCGGTGCCACCGTCCTGCAGTGGGGGGACAACGGCACGGCGGATCACCTCTGGCGGCTGGAGAGCTGAGGTCAGGCGAGGGTCCGGCGCTCGTGCGCCGGGCCCTCGTCTGCGCGCTGGAGGGCCGCGGCCGTGGTGATCGCGCGCTCACGGCTTTGCGACGATGCATCGTGCCGGCCGTGATCCACGGCGGCGTGATCACGACTTTGCGACGATGCATCGCGTCAGCTCGTGCTCCAGCGCGTCATGCTCAGCGGCGGTGACCCAGAGTCCGTAGGCGGACTTCACGCGGACCTGCCGTAGTGCGTAGACACACCGATAGCCGCTGTTCGGCGGAAGCCACGTCGCGGCATCGGAGGCACCCTTGTCCTGGTTCGCCGGACCGTCGACGGCGAGCAGGTTGGCCGGATCGTTCGCGAACGACACTCTCTTCGCGCTCGACCACGTCTGCGCACCCGTCTCCCACGCGTTCGCGAGGGCGACGACGTGGTCGATCTGCACGTCCGCCGAGTCAGGACCGCGCGCGAACGGCTCGACAGCCCCCGTGTACGGATCGTCGAGCACGCCCTCGAGGACGGTGCACCCGTCGTCGGCCCGGGTCGCGGTGAGGTCGCGAGCGAGCACGTCGTTGCGCGTGTCGCAGCCGTTGTGGTCGACGTCGGCCCAGGCCTGGCCGTACTTCTCCCGGGCGTAGCCGGTGCTCGGCGCCGCCGCCTCGACAGGGATCGCCGCGAGCCGATTGCGCCCGTCGGCCAGGTCGGCAGCGGTCACCGGGTAGCGCGCCGCGACTCGTGCCTCGGTCCATGCGGGCATCCCGGCGCCGACCGCGACGCACACCGCGAGGACGACGAGCCAGGGCCAGATGCGCTTCATACGGAGACGCTCGCATGGGAGGTGCGGGTTGTCGGCCGTGCGCTGTGCACCTCTGGCTCGGGTGGGCTGTGGGCGTGTGGTTGTCCACAGTGGCCTCGTGGGTGGGGGGTTGTGGTCGGGTCGCGCCAGGCTGTGGATATGTTTGTGCAGGTCAGACGCGGTTTCGGGGTTGACTCTCGGCGCGCTCCTGACGTAGGCTCGAACACGTGTTCGAAGCGAATCGCGACCCTGTCACCGGGATCGGCCACACGGCTGACCCGGCTCGTGGCGTGCGCCTCGGACGTCGCCGCCGATGCCCGCTCCTGCGCGGGGTGGCCGTCCACGTCGCGGGTGGCCGCGTTGGCGTCCCTGGACACGGTGGCGGCGGCGTTGGCGGAGGCGCGCGCGCATCTGCTGGTCGCCGACCGCGAGGAGGGTTCCTCGGCGCTGCCGGGGGACCGGTCCTATGCGGCGACCCGTGCCCGGGTCACCCGCGCCGGGGTGGGGGAGGCGTCCCGGGAGGTCCGCCAGGCCGACGCACTGGTCTCGATGCCCGCGGTCGCGGCCGGGGTGCGGGACCTGTCCGTACCTTTGCCCCATCTGGACGTGCTGGCGAGGGTGGCTGCGGGTGCGTCCCCGGAGGTCGCCTCCGTGCTGCGCTCGGCGGCGGTGCAGGCTGAGGTGGTGGCGTTGGCGCGCACGGCCAGCGTCCCGGACTTCACCAAGGCGTTGGCCCGGTTCGTGGCCGCCAAGGACCCGGCGAGCTTTGAGATCGACCCATCAGGACTGCTACCGGGAACGGTTCTTCTCGATGTCGGTCCAATCCCATGGGGTGTTCCTCAAGGGCCGCCTCGACCCGGTCGCCGCCGAGTCGTTGCGGGTCGCGTTGGACGCGATGGGTCAACACCCCGACCAGACCCGCACCCCCGGGCAAGCCTGCGCCGACGCCCTGGTCATGCTCGCCGAACGCGTCTGCGCCGGCACCACCAGCACGACAGCACGGCACGACCAGCACGACCCGAACGACCGACGAGTACGGCCGGCACGACCAGCACGACCGGCACTGCCGGCTCCGCGGGGACTGGCTCGTCCGGGCTCGGAACCCGAGCAGATCCCCGCCCTGACCCGCTCCGGGCAGATGAACCTGCCCGCGAGCCTGACGACGTCCGCGCAGCGTGCTGGCCGATGGTGGGTTGCCCGATGGTGCGCCGACCGGGCTCTCCGGGACGGCGAGTCGCCCGCACATCTCGCTGCTCGTGACCGCCGAGACCTTCGCGCGAGCTGCTCGCCCACGAACAAGCCCGCCAGGCTGCTGGTCCACCTTCGGGCACGTCGCGCCGCCCGGTGGCCCCGGGCTGGTCGCCCGTGGAGCCCGCCACCCTCGAGGACGGGACACCGGTGCCGATGTCGGAGCTGGCGCGGTGCCTGTGTGATGCGGACATCACCCGGATCGTGATGTCCGCCGACAGCCAACCCCTCGACGTCGGCCGAACCCGACGACTGCACACCCCGGCGCAACGCAAAGCGGTGATCGCCCGGGACCGGGGGTGTGTCTGGAACGGGTGCGAGACCCCCGCCGCCCGCTGCGAGGTCCACCACGTCCTGTGGTGGAACCGCGACAACGGACCCACCGACATCGAACACGCCGCCCTGACCTGCCGACATCACCACGGCGAAATCCACCGCGCCAACCTCACCATCGAACGCCTCACCCCCACGCCCGACACCCCCGTGTCGACCGACGGCACAGCCAGGTCCACTGGCACCACAGGCACACCCACGACCGCGGGCGTCTCGGCGATCTATGTGTCCGGCACCCGGTACGTGTTCCGCAACCCCGAAGGCGCCATCGCCAACGCGCCACCCGGCTGGAGGATGCCGACGGACCTTCTGCTCCCAGCGGAGATGCGCCGGCCGACGCCTGAGGCATGATCGAGGCATGAGCTTGCTCGCAGAGTCCTTGAGCATCGCAGAGGCCGCTGAGGCCACCGGTCTGACTACCCACACGCTGCGGTACTACGAACGGGATGGGCTGTTGCTCGGGTCGGTCGACCGGGCATCGTCGGGGCACCGTCGGTACACGGCGCAGGATGTTGGCTGGATCCGGATGGTCACGCGGCTCCGGTCGACGGGGATGGCGATCCGCGACGTGCGCCAGTACGCGGACCTGGTGCGCGCGGGTGACGGGAACGAGGCCGAACGTCTGGAGCTGCTCCGGGCGCACCGAGACCGCGTCCGGGAGGAGCTGCGCGAGGTCGCGGCCCACCTGGACGCGATCGAGCTGCAAGATCGATCTCTACGAGTCGAAGGTGTCCTGAGACCGAACGGGTGCAGATCACGTCGGCCTCGTCGTGACCGACGAGTCGTCGCCGGCGCGGCGGTCCTTGTCGTCGTCGCGGGACTGCTGGTTGGGAGCAACCTCGTCGGCGACGGGCTCTACGCGGTCCTGGTCTTCGTGCTCGTCGTGGGCGTGGCGCCGCGTATCGCGACCATGAAGGCCGCGGCCTTGGCGTGGGGGATCTGCGCGGCGATCGAGCTGCTTCAGCTGACGGGGCTACCGGCGGCGATCGTCGACGTGGTGCCGCCCGCTCGCTACGTGCTCGGGACGACGTTCCATGCGCCGGACCTCGTGGCCTACGGGGTGGGAGTCGCCGCGGCCGCCGCAGTCGACGCATTCATCTCGCGGCATCGGATCTCGGGAGAGATCGGGATAGCGAGGCGGGGCGCCGGCCTGCCCGGACGCGGTGGGGCCGTCTGTTGACCGCGACGACCCCAGCCGCGTCAGTCGATCGGGGTCAGGACGAAGACCGGGATCTGGCGATCGGTCTTCGTCTGGTAGCCCGCGTAGGCGGGCCAGACCTCGAGCGCCCGGGCCCACCACTCGTCGCGCTCGGCGCCGGATGCCTCGTGCGCGAGGTAGTCCTTGCGCACGGCGCCGTCCTGCAGCTCGACCTGCGCGTGCTCGACCAGGTTGCGGTACCAGGCGGGGTGCTCGGGCGCGCCACCCTTGGAGGCGACGACGGCATAGCTTCCCTCGTGCTCGACACGCATGAGGGCCGTCTTGCGGAGCTTCTTGCTGGCGGCGCCGACGGAGGTCAGGACGATGACGGGCTTCCCGTGCAAGGTGTTGCCCTCGCGTCCGTCGGTCGCTTCGAAGAGCTCGGCCTGCTTGCGGGCCCAGTCGGACGTGCTCGGGGCGTATTCACCGGTGAGAGGCATGCCCTGTCGAACGGCGGAGGTGGGGAAAGGATTCCCGGGGCCGAGATCGGAAGACGAAGAAGCGGCGACCCCGGCGTGGGGGGTCGCCGCCTTTCGTGGTCGCTACTTCTTCTGGTCGTCCAGGAACTCCTTGGCCTTGTCGACGACGGTGTCGACCTTCACGTCGGCGTCGTCGCCGACCTTGGCCTTGATCGCATCGGCCGCCTTGTCGAGCGCCGCCTTGGCCTGGTCCTCGTGCCCGGACAGCGCGTCTTGAGCCTGACCCATCAGGTCGTCGATCCCCATGTCGTACTCCCTACCTCGATCCGACTGACCGACTCAGTGTCCGCCCGGGTCGGCGACGGCGCCCGTCGGGACGTGCTCGACGGTGGCGCGGGGCATGGCCGCGGCCGCGAAGACCATGGCCAGGGCGACGCCGAGGACCACGAGGAACGCGGTGGTGACCGCCGACCCGAACTGCTGCGGCGCCTCGGCGGGGGTCTGACCGTGCATCTTCGCGTTGACGATCGCGCCGAGGACCGCGACGCCGACCGCACTGCCCATGGACCGCGCGAACAGGTTCGCGCCGGTCACGACGCCGCGGTCGCCCCACCCGACGCTCGACTGCGCGGCGATCAGGGTGGGCGACGAGGTCAGGCCCAGGCCGGCGCCGACGACGAAGCACGACAGTCCGACGCCGACGAGGGTCGGGTCGGTGGACACCCAGACGAGCGCGGCGACGCCGAGGACCGCGACCGCCGAGCCGACGAGCGCGGTGAACCGGAAGCCGAAGCGCAGGTACAGGCGGCCGGACTGGGAGGCGGTGATCGGCCAGCCGATGGTCAGCGCCGCGAGCGCCAGCCCGGAGGCCAGCGGCGACACGTGCAGCAGCGCCTCGAGGAACGACGGCACGTACGACGTCAGCCCGATGAGGATCACGCCGACGGCCACGGCGATCAGCGACGCGGCGACCAGGAGCCGTCGGGAGAACACCCACAGCGGCAGGACGGGTTCGGCCGCCCGCTGCTCGACGCGGACGAACAGCAGGAGCAGGAGCGTTCCGACGACGAACGCGCCGACACTCTGCGGCGAGTTCCACGCCCACGCGTTGCCGCCCTCGAGCAGGCCGAGGATCAGCAGGCTCATCGACACGGTCAGCAGCCCGCCGCCGGCCCAGTCGATCCGGTGCTTCGTGCGCTCGACGGTCTCGTGCAGGAACCGCACGAGCAGCCACGCGGCGGCGATGCACAAGGGGATGTTCACGAAGAAGATCCACCGCCAGCTCACGAACTCGGAGAAGATCCCGCCGAGCGTCGGACCGACCACCGAGGAGATCGCCCACACGCTCGCGATGTACCCCTGCGCCTTCGCGCGCTCGGCCAGCGTGTAGATGTCGCCGGCGATCGTGATGGCCATCGGCTGCACTGCGCCGGCGCCGAGCCCCTGCAGCGCCCGGAAAGCGATGAGCGCGGGCATGCTCCACGCGAACCCGCAGAGCACGGACCCGAGCAGGAACAGCGCGATGCCGACGAGGACCACGGGTTTGCGGCCGACGGTGTCCGCGAGCTTCGACCAGATCGGCACGGACGACGGCCTGCGTCAGCAGGTAGATCGAGAACAGCCACGGGAAGCTGCTGAACCCGCCGAGCTCGCCGACGATCGTCGGGACGGCCGTCGCCAGGATCGTCGCGTCGATCGCGACCAGGCCGGTCGTGACCATGATCGCGATGAGGATGGGGCCGCGGTCGGATCGGAATCCGACTCCCGCTGCGGTGGCCGTGCTCGTCAAAAGAGGCTGCTCCGTTCGTCGTCGACCACAACGCGTCTTGCGCTCGAGCATTCCGAACGACCGGATCGTGGACCTCGTCCTAGTGTGAGTCGCATGCCCTCGGACCACACGCCCGCGTACCCGATGACCGGATTCCTCGTCCGCGACCACCGACTGCAGGTGCCGGTCGACTGGTCGGCGCCGGACCGGTTCGGGTCGATCGAGGTGTTCGCGCGCGAGCTGGTGGACCCGACCAAGGCGACCGAGGATCTGCCGCTGCTGGTCTACCTGCAGGGCGGTCCGGGTCACGAGGGTCCCCGCCCGCTCGGCGGCGGCTGGGTGGCGAAGCTGCTCGAGAAGTTCCGCGTGATCCTGCTCGATCAGCGGGGCACGGGCCGGTCCTCGCGCGTCGACGGGCGGGTCATCTCGCGTTTCGACGATGCCTCGGTGGCCGCCGACTACCTCGCCTGCTTCCGCGGGGACGCGATCGTCGCGGACGCTGAGCACCTGCGGAACACGGTGTTCGGGGGTCGGCAATGGGCGACGCTCGGGCAGTCGTACGGAGGCTTCCTGACACTCACCTATCTCTCGCACTACCCGTCTGCCCTGACGATGTGCCTGGTCACCGGCGGTCTGCCGCCTGCGACGGCCAGCGCGGCGCAGATCTACGCGGCCACCTACGACCGGCAGGCCGCGCGCAACCGCGAGTTCGACCGGCAGTTTCCCGACGACGTCGCGACGCTCGGCTCGATCGCCGATCTGCTCGCCGCCGAATCGGTGACGCTCCCGGACGGGGATCCGTTCACGGTCGAAAGGCTGCAGATGCTCGGCATGCCGTTCGGCATGAGCACCGGGACCGATCAGCTGCACTGGCAGCTCGACACGGCCCTCGACGCCGACGGCGAGCTGTCGGCCGGCTTCCTGTCCGTCGTCGGCACCCAGACCGCGTTCGACGGCGACCCGCTCTACGCGGCGCTGCACGAGGCGATCTACCACCAGGGCTCGGTGCCCGGCGGTTGGGCGGCGGCGGCCGAGCAGGCGTCGCGACCGGGCTTTGCGACGTCGGCGAGACCGCTGCAGCTGACCGGCGAGGTGATCCTGCCGTGGATGTTCGACCAGATCCGGGCGTTGAAGCCGTTCCGCGCGGCGGTCGATGCGCTCCTGGCGCCACGGGACTGGCCCGTGCTCTACGACCTGGATCGGCTGGCGTCGAACGAGGTGCCCGTCGCCGCGATCCAGTACTACGACGACCCCTACGTGGACCTGGACCTCGCGCTGGCGACGACGCTTGGGGAACTCGCAGGTGTGGATCACCAACCAGTACCTGCACGACGGCCTGCGGGTGGCCGGCGACGAGATCCTGCCGAAGCTGCTCGATCTGGCCACGGGCAAGGCCCGCGTCACCGGTCGCTGACGCCGAGATCAACCCTTTGGCGCGAGCTCGGCAGTTCGCGCTGACGAGCTCGCGCCAAAGGGTCGATCTCGCCCGCGGTGTCGTGCCGCGTCGGGAGCGAGAACCGCAGGCTCAGGCGTGCAACGGTGACTGCATGGCCTCCTTCCTCGGCATCGACCTCGCGTGGGGGCAGACGGCTCGCACGGGCCTCGCCGCGCTCGACGGCGATGGCCGGCTCGTTGCCTCGTCGTGCGTGGTGACCGACCACGAGATCGCGGCCTTCGTCGACGCACATTCCGCGGGCCGGGTCGTCGCGGCGATCGATGCGCCGCTCGTCGTGCCCAACGTGACCGGGCAGCGACCGGCCGAGCGCGAGCTCGGTGCCGTGTTCCGTCGCTACAACGCCGGCGCGCACGCGGCCAACCGGTCGATCGCCTGGCTCAATCCGCCGCGCGGCGGGGTGCTCGCCGACCGGTTCGGCTGGTCGCTCGATCCCGCCGGTGAGGGTTCCGTCGCGATCGAGGTCTACCCGCACCCGGCGATGGTCGCGCTCTTCGGGCTCGGTTCCGTCCTGCCGTACAAGGCGAAGTCCGGCCGCGACGTGGCGCTGCGTCGGTCGGCCTTCGAGGAGCTGGTTGGCCACCTCGAGGCGGTGTGCGACCCGGTCCTCCGGCTCTCGTCGTCGCAGCGGTGGGCCGCGCTGCGGCTCGGGGTCGCGACCGCGCAGCGGCACGTCGACCTGGAGCGGATCGAGGACGAGCTCGATGCGATCCTCTGCGCGTACCTGGCCTGGCTCTGGGTGACGGATCGCGCCGGGATGCGCGTGTTCGGGAACGCCGCCGAGGGATGCATCGTCGTGCCGGACCGCCCGCTGGTCCCGCCGGTGCGACGGCCGGCCGTCGGCGAGCGATCCTGAGGTGCCCGGGTCAGGCGTCGTTGCAGTCGGGTGGGGTGGGTGTCGCTGAGCAGAGTTCCGCGACGAGGTGGGAGCGGCGTTCCTCGACGGTGAAGGCTGCGCTGGTTGCCGAGGTCGCCGCCGTGCCGACGACGTCGCGCCATTCGTTGGTGCCGTCGACGCGGTACTTCGCGGTCCACGTCGTGGTGAGCGTGATCTGGCGTGAGCCGAGCTCGGTGTAGGCGTGGACGGTGTCCTGGTTCGGGTAGGCGTGGCCGGGGCTGTGGGTGACGAGGTTCGCCGTGTCGTCGCCCCAGTCGTAGGTGAACGTGTCGGGCGTGGCGACCACGTCGATCCCGCGGCCGAGCAGGTCGGTGCGGAACGTCTGCTGCGCCTTGTCGGTCGACACGATCGTGTCCTTGTTGACGAGCACCCATCCGCGATCGGGTTGCACGTTGAGCACGGGCGGCGCGATGGGGAGTCGTGCGGAAGTCCTCGGCTGTGAAGTACATGGGATGACGTCCGCGGGGCAGCCCCCAGGAGCGACCCACGTCCACGGTCCCCAGGGCGTCGCCTCGGTCGCGCGGCGCCGGACCCACAGAGGTTCGACGGGCGTGCGCCCCGTCGCACCCGGCTGCTTCCTCTGCGACCTGGCCATCCGGCACAGGGCCGTTCAGTGGAGTCGTGGCGATGAGCTCCATCGAGCGCAGACTTGGCTCGTCCGATACTCGGCGGGAGCATTCGAGCCGGCACCGGCGAGTCGCAGCGCTCTGAGCGCGACTCCCGTCCGCACGGTCAGGTCGACGGCCTCTTGCGTCGCGCGACTTTAGCCTACGTCGCTGAGCGAGTTGTGAGGCGGCGGAGGTTGTGGCGGCTGCGGACCAGTACGAGCGGCAACGAAAGTGCCAGAGCGAGAGCGATCGTCATCATGCGCGTCGGGCGTCGGTGATAGGAGTCGCGTCGACTCTCGCGTCACGACCCAGCCGCCGTTCCAGTCGAGCGCGAAGAACAGGTCTCATGCGAGCTCGGCGTCCGACTGCGACGACAATCGTCGCCGCTCGAGTCAGTCTCGGTCATTCGCAGCTTCATCGACTCGGAGCGTGGCCGAGTATGACTCGGACTGCGAGTATCTCCGTGCCGTCGACTCGGTGACGGCGATTTCGGAGCCAGCGACACGTGATGCCGTTCGCGATCGCGCGTTCACCATGTCCGCCACGCGCGTTGCAGAACTCGCAGTCATCCGCCGACAACGCGTTCCATTCCGTCAGGTCACCCGTCTGCCTGGCGTAGGTATAGACCTCCATGAAGTACTTAGCCGCTGCGATTGCCCCCTCGACGCTCGCGGTGTTCATGGCCTCGGGACGAACGGGCGCGGCGATCGGCGTCGGCGTCGGGCTCGGGGTTGTCGACGCCGTGACGGACTTGGAGGTCGTCGGGTCGGGATCGCCGCCCGAGCTCGTGCAAGCGCCAAGAACAAGAACGAGCGCGAGTGTGGTCGCGGCTAGCAACCGTCGTCGGATCGTCGACATCCGCAGCCCCCTGCTGGTGTACATGGCCGCGAACCTACCGATATCGGGCGCGTCGTGGGGGCTGTTCTCCCGATCGGTGGACAACCACAGTCAGCCGACCGGCGTCGGGACCCACGGGATCTGGACCGTCGACACCTGCGCGAGGATGCCGTCGAGCACGGCGACGCGGTCGAACTGCAGGGCGTGCGCGCGGGCGCGCAGCTCCCAGGACGCGCGTTCGTCGGGCGACATCGCGAGCACCCGGTCCAGCGACGCCGCGATCGCGGAGGGGGACTCGACGGGGACGATGAGTGCGCAGTCGCCGACCGCCTCGCCGATGCCGCCGGTGTCGGTCGTGATGACGGGACCGCCGCCGGCGAGCATCTTCTCGACGAGGGCGATGCCGAACGTCTCGACGAACTCGGGGCGCGGCTTGCTGGGCAGGACGTAGGCGGCGGAGCCGGCCATGAGGTGGGACTTCTCCGCGTCGTCGACGTCGTCAAAAAACACGATCCGATCAGCCGCCGCCGATGCCGAGGCCATGGCGTGCAGCCGGGTCGCATCGGGGCCGTTGCCGGCGATGACGAGCCTCAACGACTCGGCGGCCGCGCTGGCCGAGAATCCCGCGATGAGGTCGTCGACACCCTTGGCGTGCGCGAGTCGCGACAGGTACAGGACGTAGCCGTTGCGGGTGAGCCCGCGCGACGCCAGCACCTGGTCGGTCTCCGCGACGGGCAGGTTCAGGTACGAGTTCACGTCGATCGCCGGGTAGGAGACGGTGACGCGATCGCGGCACTGGGCGGCGAACGTGGTGCCGTGCTTGGCGTCGATCGCAGCGGCCTCGCTGATGATCAGCTCGCGCGTGTAGTCGGAGACGGCCAGGCAGATGTCGTGCTCGAGGTAGCTGGACAGCACGTGGGCGGCGGCGCCGAACTGGTCGTTCTCGACGCAGGCGCGCACGACGTTGGTGACGTCGGAGCCGACCGCCTCGGCCACCGTGACCACGTTGACGGGCAGCCCGGTGCGGTGCGCGACCCGCACAGCGTCGGCGATCGCGAGGGAGTGCGGCGACAAGTACAACGACATGGCCACCGTTGGTACACCGTCGGTGAACAGCTCGACGAGGCGCCCCGTGATGCCCGCCAACCAGCGTCCGTCGACCACCTTGTAGTCGCCGACGGGCTCTGGGCGCTCGACCGTGATGCCCGGCCGGTAGGGCAGGACGCCATCGAGGGGCTTGAGGGGGAGGCCGGTCTGCAGGAGCCGCTCGATGGTCCAGGTGACGATCCGGACGTCGTCGAAACCCCGATCGAGGGCGGCCTCCGCGAGGTTGCGCGCCTCCCCGGAGTGCCCGCAGATGACCGGGTCGGCCCGCACGACGATGACAAGGCGGCGGCGCGGTGTGCTCATCGGGGTTCTCCTTCGTGTCGAGGTGCAGTGGGGACGGCGGTGCTGACGGACGGCGGACGAACGGTCGTGCCCCAGGACGACGGCGTCGGACCGAGGGTGATGAGGAGGCGGCCACCGCGGTGCAGCTCGGCGCCGGTGAGCCAGGTGCGCTCCAGCGCCTCGCCGTCGAGGTGGACGGTCTGGACGTACTGCGTCGGGCCGTCGGGGGTCGGCTCGACGAACCCGTGCGTCTCGATGTTGAGCGCTCGGTCGCCGACCGTGATGCTCGCCTCGCGCCAGGCGGGGGCGTTGATGAGGAAGAGGTTCTGGCCGGCCACCGGGAAGAGGCCCAGCGACGCCCAGACGTACCAGGACGAGAGACCGCCGGAGTCGTCGTTGCCCGGCATCCCCCCGCGTCCGACGGCGAACTGGTTCTGCACGATCGCCTGGACCACCTCGGCGGTGCGGTCGGGCCGGCCGGCGTACTGGTACGACCAGGGCGCCTCCATGTCGGGCTCGTTGTTCAGGCCCTCGAACCGGTTGAGCGCGTAACCGAGCGCCATCTCCTCGACGCCGGGCCGCAGACCGGGTTGGACGACGGCCGGTGCTCCGTACCCGAAGAACTGGTCGAGCTGCTCGACGAACGCGTCGTCGCCCCCGGACAGCTCGATCCGCGCCGCCATGTCGTGCATGAGCCGGAACGAGTAGTTCCAGCGGCCGCCCTCGTAGTACGTCGAGTCCTGCAGCAGGCCCGTGGACGTGTCGTACGCGTTGACCCACTGCTCGGCGAGCGGCGCGAACTGCTCGACCAGGTCGGGATCGCCCACGTGGGCCGCGATCTGCGACGTGCACCAGTACCCGAACGCGAGGTCGAGCGTGTGGCTGATCGGGTGGGTGACACCCTTCAGCAGGAACTCCTCGCCATAGGTACGACGCAGGTCGTTGTGCATGTGCACGAGCGCCCAGTCCCAGTCCATGCCGGGCAGCCCGAGCTGGCACAGGTCGGACAGGAAGGTGTGCGCGAGTGCCGACGCCTGCCGGCTGAACTGGTCCGCGCCCCGCGCCATCCGGTACCCGATCGGGAGGTTGCCCTCCTCCTCGGCGATGGACAGGAGCGCCTGCGCGAGCTCCACCGCCTTGTCGGGCAGCAGCGTGGTGAGCAGCGGCAGCTGGGTCCGGTAGATGTCCCACATGGTCGCGATGTCGAACGCGAACGGCCCGTCGGTCGGCCAGAACGGGCTCTCGGCCGGCGCCAGGCAGGGCTTGATCAGCGAGTGGTAGAGCGCGGTCGAGAAGACGGTCTGCTTCTCCGTCGACGGGGTATCGATGCGGATCTTGCCGAGCGTCGTGCCCCAGACGGCGGCGGTCTCGGCTCGTCGGGAAGCAAAGCTCGACGGCCCCGGACCGCACTCGGCCTCGAGGTTCGCGCGGGCCTGCTCGACGCCGCGCAGCGAGAACCCGAAGCGCAGCTCGACCACCTGCCCGGGTTCCGACGGCCCCGCCCACATGAGCCCGAACGGGCGCAGCGTGGTCGGGCGGATGTGGTCGAAGTCGAGGCGCGTGCCGCCGGGCATCAGCCGCCGGTCGTACCAGAGCATCTGCCGCCAGTGCGGGTCGTCGCACTCGACGTGCACGGCGAGCGGTGTGCCCTCGACGACGATCTCGCCCTGCGCGACGCCCGGCGCGATCGACTCCAGGTGCGCCCGCAGCGGGACGGTGCGGCCGTGCGGGATGGTCAGGCCGCCGAGCGAGAAGTCGATGACGAGCCGCGCGTCGCGGTGCGCGGGGAACGTGTAGCGGTGCACGGCCGACTTCGGCCCGACGGTGATCTCGGCGCGGATCCCCGACTCGAGTGTCGCCGAGTAGTAGCCGGGCTCCGCGTCCTCGTCGACGATGTCCCACAGCTGGCCCAGGTCGTCGAGCGGCTGGAGCATCGGGGTGACGCGGAAGTAGTTGTAGTACTTGCGGATCGCGCCCGTGCCCGACTGCTGGAAGTGCGTGAAGCCGCTGGCGACGGGGTTGTCGTAGATCGGGTTCGGGAGGCCCTCGGTGCCGAGGTCGTAGCGGCCGTAGCCGGTCGGGTAGCCGCCCGAGTAGGAGCACGCGCTGACCATGCCGAGCGGGTACGTCGCGCCGGGGTGCGTGTTGCCGACCTGCGGCTTCGGCCACCACCACGTCGTCGCGAGGCCGTGCTGCTGCGGCAGGCTCGTGGCCTCGGTCCCGATGAACGGGTCGACTCGCTCGAACATTCGCAACCGCCCTCACGCTCGTGCGTCGGTGCCTCGTCCTGCGGACGGTACGTCGGGCGAGTTTCGGGCCTGTTTCGCGACGACAGACCTGTGGCTTGTCGGGCGCGGCCCCAACGGCCATCGTGGGGCCATGGACGTCGAGCTCACATCGGTCGGTCGTGTCGAGTCCCCCCTCTACGAGCGTGGCCAGGGGCCGCTGCAGGGCGACGAGGGCGCGCCGGACGCGTGGGTCGTGGTGGCTCCCGAGTATGCCGATGCCCTCGCTGACGTCGCGGTCGGCGACCACCTGATCCTGCTGACCTGGCTCGACCGCGCCGCGCGCGACGTCCAGAGGGTCCACCCGCGCGGCGACGTCACGCGCGCACCGCTCGGCGTGTTCAGCACCCGCTCGCCCGACCGCCCCAACCCGATCGGGCTGCACCGCGTGACGGTGCTCGAGGTGCACGGCCTCCGGCTCCTGGTCAGCGACCTCGAGGCCCTCGACGGCACGCCGGTCCTCGACATCAAGCCCGTGCTCGGCGCTTCGAACGAGCGTTGACCCATACGAGTACTCGTGCGAGAGTAGTCGCGTGTCTTCCATCCGCCTCTACGTCCTCGGCTCCCTCGCGGAGCGCGGGCCCATGCACGGGCACCAGCTCCGGCTGTTGGCCGAGCAGGAGCACGTCACCCTCTGGACGGACATCACGGTGGGTGCGCTGTACGGGGCGATCAAGCGGCTCCACGCCGAGGGCCTCATCGACGAGGCGCGGACCGAGAAGGTCGGCACCTACCCCGAGCGGCAGGTCTGGGAGATCACGGAGGCGGGTAGGAAGAGCCTCGCGAGGCTCCAGAGCGACGGCCTGCGCGTCGTCGTCGTGAAGCCCGACCCGTTCGACCTGGCCATGACCCGACTCGACCCCGCGCGCCTGGACGATCTGCCCGCCATGATCGACGCGCGGGTGCGGACGCTGGACGCCATGCTGCACGACTCCGAGACGCACAACCGGCTCGCCGAGCAGTACCTCACGGTCAGTGAGAAGTTCGTGATGCGGCACAAGGCCGAGCGTCTCCGGGCCGAGATCGACTGGCACCGCGCGCTGCTGGAGGAGCTCCCCACCATCGTTGCCGACGAGAGGACCCGCACCCATGACTGAGGCAACCGCCGAGAAGTGGACCCCGCCCGCGGTCCCGCGGAGCGCGTGGAACGCGCTCATCGTCCTGATGGCGGCCATGTTCATGGCTCTCCTCGACACCACGATCGTGAACGTCGCGCTGCCGACCATCCGCGACGACCTGAGCGCGTCGGAGTCGACGCTGAGCTGGATCATCTCGGGCTACGCGCTGGCGTTCGGCATCGCGCTGATCCCCGCGGGGCGACTGGGCGACCGGGTCGGGCACAAGTGGGTGTTCTTCACGGGTCTCGCGCTGTTCACGGTGGCGAGCCTGCTCTGCGGGCTGGCGCAGACGAGCCTGCAGCTGATCGTGGCCCGGGTGATCCAAGGCCTGGCGGGCGGCATGTTCGTGCCTGGCGTCACGGCGTTCATCCAGCTGCTGTTCCCGGGCGCGGTGCGCGGCAAGGCGTTCGCGATCATGGGGTCGGTCATCGGCGTCTCGACGGCGCTCGGCCCGATCCTCGGTGGGCTGATCATCGAGGCGTTCGGTGAGGCGAACGGCTGGCGGATCGTGTTCTTCGTCAACCTGCCGATCGGCGTCGTCGCGCTGGTCGCCGCCGCGATGCTGCTGCCGGCGGGCAAGCTCGGGACGGTCGCGAAGAAGGGGCTGGACCTGGTCGGCCTCGTGCTGCTGACGCTCGGGCTCGTCGCGATCCTGGTGCCGCTGATCGAAGGACAGGACAAGGGCTGGCCGGCCTGGACGTTCATCACGCTCGGGCTCGGAGTGCTGCTGATCGTGGCCTTCGGGGCGTGGGAGGTCCGGATCAAGGACGCCAACCCGATGGTCCCGCCGCACCTGTTCAGCCACCCCCAGTTCACGGGCGGCACGATCCTCGCGATGGTCTACTTCGCCGCGTTCACCAGCATCTTCTTCACCATCTCGCTGCTGTGGCAGGCCGGCCTCGGGCACACTGCGCTGCAGTCCGGCGTGGTCGGAGTGCCGTTCGCGCTCGGGTCGATCGTCGGTGCGTCGCAGAGCAACCGGCTCGCGCAGCGGCTGGGTCGGACGGTGCTCGTGATCGGGACGCTGCTGGTCGCGATCAGCCTGACGTGGGTCTGGCTGGTGCTCAAGAACGTCGATGCGGCCGACCTGACCAACTGGGACCTGCTCGTCCCGCTGCTCCTCGGCGGCATCGGCAGCGGCCTGTTCATCGCGCCGAACGTGCAGTTCATCGTGGCGACGGTGGACCGCTCCGAGGCCGGCGCGGCGAGCGGCGTGATCTCCGTGATGCAGCGGGTCGGCAGCGCCGTGGGCATCGCGGTGATCGGCAGCGTCCTGTTCGGGCAGCTGAAGATCACCAGCCCGGCGAGCGTCCCCCAGGCGTTCACCGACGCGGCGGCCTCGGCGATGCTCGTGAGCACCGTCCTCGCCGTCGTCGCCTTCCTCCTGGTGTTCGTGCTGCCCAAGAAGGTCGCCTCGGGCCACGGGGCGCCGCCGCCGACGGAGTGACGCTCAGGCGAGCTCGAGCTCGCGAGACTTGGTCTCCCCGAAGAACTGCGACATCTGCTGCAGGGTGGTGAACCCGTCGCCGGCCAGATCGACCAGCAGGTCGTTGCTCCACATCATCAGCCGTCCGATCGTCCACTGGACGCGGGCCGCCTCGGGCAGCTCGAGACCATAGACGGCCTGGGCGATCTCACGCTTGCCGCCCGCCGCGGAGCTGTACGTGAGGATCGGCAGGTAGCGCTCGGGCTCGACCACGCAGAGCACGCGCGTGAGCAGCGACTCCTTGAAGCCGGTCATCCCGAGCCCGCCCTGCTCGTGCACGAGGCGCGTGAACCGGTCGGCCAGGGGCACGGTCGCGGGGCCGTACAGCAGGTAGCGGATCGTGTTGCGGGTCCGCGCGGTGGCCTCGTAGTCACCCATCGACTTCCACGCGCGGTTGAACACCGACATGTTGCCGGGGGCCGCGCCCACGGTGCTGTTGGCGAACTCGCGCAGGTCCTCGGGCTCGGCGTCGACGATGTTCTCGGCGCTGAACACCTCCTGATACTTCGCCCAGTAGGCCAGCACCTCGGGGTCCGGCGTCGGGTGGTCCAGCAGGAACACCGTCTTGTGCTCCTCGACGAGGGCCATCCGCGCGGGGTCGACGGAGGCGCGATCCGGGAATCGGTCGCGCAGTCCCGCGTACGACGCGGGGGTCTCGGTCACGCGCTTGGCCTCGCCGCGCATCCACGTGTGGTGGCACGACGAGCAACGAATCTTCCGGCGATCGTCAGGCAGTCGTTCGACGAGCTCAAGTTCGTCGGACTTGCAGACCGGGCATTCCAGCATGAGTGCTCCTTCGCCTCTATGGGTTCAGTGTGCACGTCCTGGCAGATCGGCGGGCCGGGTCCTCGGTAGGTGGTCGTATCCATCTTGCGACCGGCATCCCACAGATCCGGGACTTTGGTCCGTCGCCAGCCGCTGACCTGGGTCTTAGCGTCGAAGTACGGACGGCGTCCACGTTCCCGGACGCCGGGACCCGCCCCGGGGCCCCCTCAACCCCCCGCCCGGGGCGGGTTCACCGTTCAGACACGGACCGGCTGGCCGAGGGTCTCGGCGATCGCCTGGTCCCACGGCGTCGCCGTCACGCCGAGCATCCGCGAGGACGCGGCCGTGTCCATGACGAACGGCTCGGTGAAGTGGTCGGACACGGCGACGACTTCCCGGATCAGCGGCGACACCCGACCGAGCGCGCGGACGATGCCGCTGGGCACGGGCCGCACGCGCGCGGCCGGCGCACCGGCGGCAGCAGCGACCCGCGAACCCAGCTCGCGGAACGTGAGTGGCTCGGCGGTCGGGACGTGCCACGCGCGGCCCCAGGCGTCGGGCGTCGTGCCGGCGGCGACGAGGGCGCGAGCGAAGTCGGGCAGGTAGGTCCAGCTGTGGGGCTGGTCGACGGCGACGATCGGGCGGGCGACCTTGCCGGCGAGGAGCGGGTCGACGAAGCGTGGACCGGCCATGGCCTGGGCGTCGGCGAGCGGTCCGAAGTAGTCGGCGCCGCGAACCTCGGTCGTGCGCAGGTCGGTACGGGACGCGGCATCCCGCCACATCTGCGCGCGCACCGCGCCCTTGGCCTCCGTCGCCCGCAGCGGGGTGTCCTCGGTCATCACCGTGCCGTGCGTGCCGTACCCGTACAGGTTGCCGACGGTGACCAGGACCGCTCCCGTGCGGGCTGCCGTGTCGAGGAGCGCGGCGTGCAGCGGCGGCCAGTCGGTGGCCCACCGGTGGTAGGCCGGGCTCGCGCAGTTGTAGAGGACGTCGGCGCCCTGGACCGCGGCGCTCAGTGCGGTCACGTCGGTCGCGTCGAGAGCGGCGTGGCGGATCCCGTCGGCGTCGGTGCCACCCGAGCGGCTGAGCACCAGCACCTCGTGGCCCCGACCGGCGAGCTCCAGGGCGAGTGTGGAGCCGACGGCTCCCTTTCCGACGATCACGTGCTGCGACATGGCGAGCTCCTTGAACCTTCGATGACGGCCATCGGCAATGCGAGAGCAGTGCTCGCATCTGTGAGCGATGCTCGCACACAAGCGCGCGACGAACGCAAGAGCGGTGCTCTCCGATGTGATCGCTGCTCTCATGTGGTCGTCGAGCAGGGCAGGATGGGGGGCATGGCACCCACGACCGCTCGCGAACGCGCCCGGGCCGAGGTCATGTCCGAGCTGTTGGCCGCAGCGCGTGCCCGGCTGATCACCGAGGGCGCCGCGGACCTCTCGTTGCGCGCCGTCGCCCGCGACCTGGGGATGGCGTCGTCGGCGGTCTACCGGTACGTCGAGTCGCGCGACGCGTTGCTGACGCTCCTGATCATCGAGGCCTATGACGCCGTCGGGCTGGTGGCCGAGACCGCAGCGGCCGAGTCCACCCACGAGGATCCCGCGGCCGTCTGGCTCGACGTCGCGCGCGCGGTGCGCGGCTGGGCGCTCGAGCAGCGGTACTCGTTCGAGCTGATCTACGGCACGCCCGTGCGTGGGTACCGCGCGCCGGACGACACCATCGCACCGGCGATCCGCATCTGGGGCGTGATCGTCGGCCTCGTGATGCGCGCCGAGGCGCAGGGTCTGCTGACGCCGGCCGGTCCCGACTTCGACCCCGCCGGCCGGCTCGCCCCCGAGGTCTTCACGTTCGTCGGCTACACCGACCCGGCGGACGTCCCCGACGACGTCGCCCGCAACGCCGCCCGGTCCGCGACCCTGTTCACCTCGCTCATCGGCGCGATCTCGGTGGAGCTCTTCGGCCACCTGCACCGCGTCGCCGGTGACGCCGCCCGGCTCTTCGACGTCACGATCGCGACCTCCGCGGCGGGCGTCGGGCTGCACGTCGACCTGAGCTGAGCCGGGTCGGACCCTCCCGTTCGTCCTCCGTTCGCGTGCACACACCCGCAAAACGCTGGTGATATCGGTCGTCGTGAGTCACTCTGGTCTCGACCGCGGCCGACCCGCGGCCCGTATCGACCTGACTACCCGACCGGGAGGAGACGCTGCCATGGAGCTCGACGCGACCACGCCAGCGTCCCGAACCCGACCTCCGAGGACTCCCCACTTTGCCTGAGCACACTCAGCGCAGCGATGGGCCGTCTCCGATCTCGGGGGCGGCCCATCGCCGTCCCACCACACGCGCCTCGCTAGCTCAACAGGACAGAGCGCCGGTCTACGAAGCCGGAGGCCGCTGGTTCAAATCCAGCGCGAGGCACCGCACAGAAGGGAACGACCATGGCGGGAGTCCTGGTCCTGAACGCGGGGTACGAGCCCCTGCAGCGCGTGAGCCTCGCGCATGCCGTCCGCATGCTGCACCGCCAGGTCGCCGTGGTGGAGGAGGCCGTCGACGGGCGGACCTTCGGGCCGTATCCGCTGCCGCGCGTCCTGCGCCTGGTGCGCTACGTCCAGATGCGCTGGCGCAACCGGCGGGGGATTCCCGCGTGGTCGCGCGGCGGGATGCTCGAGCGCGACGGACACCTGTGCGCCTACTGCGGCACGGGCGGCGCCGCCACGGTCGACCACGTCGTGCCGCGTAGCCGCGGTGGCGGGAGCTCATGGCTCAACACGGTCGCGGCCTGTCTGGACTGCAACCATCGCAAGCGCGACCGGACCCCGACCGAGGCCGGCATGCGGCTGCGGTACGAGCCGCGCGTCCCGACCCACCGGGACCTGCTCGCACGGTGACGGCGGCAGCGCCCTGAGCGCTGCCGCCCTTCCGTGTCCGGATCGTTGCTGTCCACCGGCGACATCCGGTTCAAGGTCGGGGCGCGTCGTGTCGACTTACCGGGCGTGACGGGGGCGCAGGGTGTGGCGGCAGGGTGGTACGACGACGGGTCGACGGCCGGCGTGGTGCGCTGGTTCGACGGCGCGTCCTGGACCGAGCAGACGCGCCCGGTCGCGCGCGCCGTGTCCTCTGAGCCCGCCGCCTACAGCCCCGTGCCGACGCATGCGCCCGGTCAGGTCGCCCCGACCGCGGACTTCGGGGTGGGCCGGTTCGTGGGCGGTGGAGCGTACGGCGGCGCGTCCACGGGCTTCGGGCAGCAGCCGTACGGCGGTGTCGGGCTCGGTGGCGCCGTCGGCTTCGCCGGGGGCATCGCGCCGGGATTCGTCGGCGCGAGCGTGGACCAGCGCGCGCTCGACAAGCTGCGCCGGCGCGTCGCCCGCGAGTTCTGGTTCGGCGTCGGGTTCCTGCTGCTCGGCGCCGTCATCGCGACCTGGGTCTCGGCGGCGATGAACGCGTCCGGCGGCTACGGCACGCCCGGTCGGCACTACATCACGACGGCCGGCATCGTCTCGGGCCTGGTGTCGTTCTACCGGGCCCGCAAGAACTACACGGTGTTGCTCGAGAACGGCGGTCAGCCGTGGAGCTCGTCGGGAAGCACGCTCGCCGTGGTCGGCGGCTCCGCGGCGGTGCTCGTCGCGGTGGTCGTCGATCGTGCACGCCTACACCTCGACGGGGTCGGGCGGCTTCGGGCCCGCGACGGCGGGCTCGTGCTGGGCCGATGCCAACGGTTCGGTGTGGCAGGTCTCGTGCGACTCCCCGCACACCTACGTGGGGACGGCGCTGGTGGGCGACGGCATGCAGTGCCCGAACCTCGAGGACACGCTGGTCTCGCTCCCGGACGGCACCGGCCACGCGCTGTGCCTGACGTTCGACACCCGGTCCTCCGACGGCCTGACGGCGGGCTGAAGGTGTATCCCGATCGTGCCGATGTACCGGGGGTGACGGCTCCCGGTTGGTACCCCGACAACGCCTCGCCGCACCTGGTGCGGTGGTTCGACGGTCGAGGCTGGACCGAGCACACCGCGCCGGTGCCCGGTGCGGTCCTGTACGCGCCCGCCTACCCGGCACCCGGCGTCGTCGGTCAGTCGCCCACGTACGCCGGCCAGCCGACCGACGCCTACCCCGGCCAACCGATGAGCTACGGCGGGTTCCCGACGCCCCGGCCGTCCGCTGACCTGCTCGGGCCCGGCGAGGTCGCGCACTGGCTCGTCCCCGTCGGCCGGTCCTGGCAGTCGATCACGGCTGGCTACGTCGGGCTCGTCTCGCTGTTCGATCTGGCCGCTCGGACCCGTCGCGATCTGGCTCGGGGTGCTCGGGCTGCGGGCGGCGCGCACCGGCGGTCACGGCTCTGGGCGGTCGATCTTCGCGATCGTCACCGGGGCTGATCGGCAGCCTGCTGCTCGTCTTCGCGCTCATCGGCTTCGCCTCCTCCTGACCGTTCGGCGGCTCTCGCGACGAGCTTCCGCGCACGCTCGAGGACCGCGTCCAGCATCGCCGGGGTCAACCGCCCGGTGAACGTGTTCTGCTGGCTGACGTGGAAGCACCCGAGCAGGGTGAGTGAGCCGATCTCCGCATGCGTCAGGACAAGCTCGGCGCCGTGCGCGAACCGCGGCCGGGGTCGTGGGACCGACCCAGCCCTGCTCGTCGAGGGTGCGGAGCAGCGCCTGCCAGCCGAACGCACCGAGCACGACCGCGACCCGGGGCCGGAGCAGCTCGAGCTCGCGGGCGAGGTACGGGGCGCAGGTCCGGCGCTCCTCGGGGGTGGGGTCGTTCGCGGGCGGGGCGCAGCGCACCGGTGCCGTGACGCGGACGTCCGTGAGCGTCAGGCCGTCGTCGCGTGACGTGGAGGTCGCCTGCGACGCGAAGCCCGTCCGGTGCATCGCCGCGAACAGGAAGTCGCCCGAGCGGTCGCCGGTGAACATGCGGCCGGTGCGGTTGGCGCCGTGTGCGGCGGGGGCCAGGCCGACGACGACGATCCGCGCGTGCTCGTCGCCGAAGCTCGGAACGGGCCGGGCCCAATAGGTCTCGTCGCGGAACGCCGCACGCTTCTCGACGCCCACGAGCTCACGCCACTCGACGAGCCGAGGGCATGCCCGACACGTCGGCACGACGAGGTCGAGCGCGCGCGAGCGGTCGTGACGCCGCCGCGGCTGCGCCGGGCCACCCCACCCTCGAGAACGGCACTCTGTGACGAGAGCGGCAGTTCAGAGTGCCGTTCTCGTGCCGAACTGCCGTTCTCGGCGATGGGGAGCGTGGCGAGCGTGGGAGGTGCGGCCGACGCGGGGGGTTCGGGGGTTGCGGCGGCCGGCGGCATCGGGTGCCTATTCGAAGCGGGACGGGTCGCCTGCGCCGACGCGGACCACCTCGGGCGCGCCCGACGTCCAGTCGACGACCGTCGTCGGCTCCATCCCGCAGTCGCCGGCGTCGACGACAGCATCGAGCACGAGGTCCAGCTCTTCCTTGATCTGCCAGCCCTCGACCATCGGCCACTCGGCGCCCGGCATCAGCAGGGTGCTGGACAGGAGCGGTTCGCCGAGCTCGCGGACGATCGCCATGGCGACCGGGTGGTTCGGGATCCGCACGCCGATGGACCGCTTCTTCGCGTGCGCGAGCCGCTTGGGCACCTCGGGGGTCGCCGGGAGGATGAACGTGTACGGGCCCCGGCGTCGCGGCCTTGATCGCCCGGAACGCGCTGTTGTCGAGCTGCACCAGCTGGCCGAGCTGCGCGAAGTCGGCGCAGACGAGCGTGAAGTGGTGCTTGTCGTCGAGCCGACGGATCTGTCGGATCCGGTCGGCGCCGTCGTGGTTGCCCATCCGCGAGCCGAGCGCGTAGCAGGAGTCGGTGGGGTAGGCGATCAGCGCGTCCTGGCGCAACAGCTCGACCACCTGCGCGATCGAGCGCGGTTGCGGGTTCTCGGGGTGGACGTCGAAGTAGCGCGCCATGCCCTCGAGACTAGTAGCGCGAGCGGCTCACGCCTTCTCGGGAGCGACGCCGCGGACGTCGTCGGCGGCGAACCGGCGGTGCGAGTCGGCCAGCTTTGCGCGTGCCGCGGCACCGAGGTCCACGCCGAGCACGTCGGCCAGGCAGACGAGGTAGACGAGCACGTCGGCCATCTCCTCGGCGCCGCGGGAGTGCCTGGTCCGGGGCGGCGAACCGCTCGACCGCCTCGTCGGACGGCACCCACTGGAACAGCTCCGCCAGCTCACCGACCTCGCCGACGAGGGCCAGGATCACCGACTTCGGGTCGTGGAACTGTTGCCAGTCCCGTTCGGTGCTGAACTCCCGGACCAGACGCGTCAGCTCGGCGATCTCTCGTTCCACGGGTCCACCCTCGCAGAACGCACGAACCCCCGGGGCGTGAGCACCCGGGGGTTCGTGGTCGGACGAGGATCAGGCGCCCGGCTGGGCGTCCAGGATGTCCACGACGAAGATCAGCGTCGAGTTGGCGGGGATCTTGTCCGACGCCTTGTCGCCGTAGCCCTTGTCCGGCGGGACCACCAGGAGCACCTGGCTGCCGACCGTCTGGCCGGCGAGGCCCTCGGTCCAGCCGGGGATCACGCCGGCAGAGCGAGAAGGTCGCCGGGCGTGCCGCTCTCCCAGGAGGACTCGACCGCGGTGCCGTCCCAGAGGTACAGGCTGTACTGGACGGTCAGGGTGTCGGTCGCGGCGACCGTCGCGCCGTCGCCCTTGATGAGCGTCTGGGCGACGAGCGTGGTCGGCGCCGCCGTGGCGACCGGGGTGACGGTCGGGGTGCCGTCGTCGGCGAGCGTGACGGTCGGCAGGCCCGCGGGCGGCGTGACCGTCTTCGCCCGAGGCGCGTGTCGGGATCGATCTTCGCGCTGACGATCTCGCCGGCGATGATCGAGACGCCGGAGTCGGCGGACTGAGCCGGGAATGCGAACACGAACCTCGCGCCGACCTTCTGGCCGACGAACTGGTCGTGGAAGATGAAGTCGGGTCGAGAGGGTGACCGTCTCCGGCTTGGTCGAGTAGGTCTCCTGCAGTCTCCTTGCCGTCTGCGCCGGAGACGCCCACGAGGTTGAGCGACAGGACCTGGCCCTCCTCGATCGTGGTCGCCGGTGCCGGGCTGGCGGATCGCGATCACCGGGGTGGTCACGGTGAACGGGGTGGTCGCCAGGGTGATGGTGGGCTTCCCGCTGTCGGGGAAGTCGACCTTGACGCCCTCGAAGCGCGGCCTGGTCGGCGGCTGACGCGGCGCTGTCGTCCGAGGCGCTGGCAGTTCGGCGACGGGCTCGCGGAGCTGCTGTCCTCGCCGGAGCACGCGGCAAGGGTGAGGCCCACGGCCAGGGCGAGGGCTGCCGCGGCCATGCCGCGGCGTGCGGTGCGGTGTCGGCGCACAGGGATTCCTCCGTCGTTTCGGGTCCACGCCCGGTACGGCGGAACGCAGGAACGTTACGCGAGATATCTGGGAGCGCGCTGAGTGAAGCGGTTCGGTGGACCGGATCTACGCGGAATCTCCGCCGGAGATCTACGCGGGAACCAGGTGGTCCGGGCAGACGTCGAACCGCTCGGGGGCGATCGAGAGCTCTCCCCGGCCGCCGGTCAGCGACCGCAGGTCGAGCACGTAGCGGGCCAGCTCGGCCTCGGGTACCGAGGCCTCGATCAGTACCGTGCCGTCGTCCAGCGACGTGGTCGCGCTGATGTGCCCGCGACGGGCGGACAGGTCACCCATCACATCGCCTTGGTCGGTCGCGGGGACGGTCACCGAGACGTGGCAGACGGGTTCGAGGACGGTCGTGCCGGCGTCGTGCAGAGCCTCACGGATCCCGGCCGCGGCCGCCGTGCGAAAGGCCATCTCCGAGGAGTCGACCGAGTGCGACGCGCCGTCGTAGACCTCGACGCGCAGGTCCACGACCGGGTACCCGTGCGGCCCGCCGGCCGCCATGGCCTCGACCACACCCTTGTGCACGGCCTGGACGTAGGTGCGCGGGATGGCCCCGCCGACGACGGCGTCGACGAACTCGAGCCCGGACCCGCGCGGCAGCGCAGAGACGCGCAGCTGGACGACGGCGTACTGCCCGTGCCCGCCCGACTGCTTCTTGACCCGGCCCTCGGCGGCGACCGGCCTGCGGATGGTCTCGCGGTACCCGACGGGCACGGGCGAGGTGCTGACGTGCACCCCGAACACGCGGGCGAGCCGCTCGATCGCGACCGCGAGGTGCGTGTCGCCGAGCCCGCGCAGGACGGTGTGGTCGGCGGAACGCTCGACGTGCAGCGTCGGGTCCTCGGCAGTCAGGCGGGTCAGGGCGGCGGACAGGTGGTCGTCGTCGGACTGGCTGACGGGCTCGAGGGACAGCCCGAAGACCGGCTCGCGGTGCCGCGGCGGGACTGCGGACATGGCGGCGCCCGGCCCGGTCCGCTCGGCGAGCAACGATCCGGACGGTGTCCCGGTCAGCTTCGCGACCGCGCCGATCTGTCCGGCGGGAACCGAGTCGAGCGGCAGGTGCTCCTTGCCCCGCAGGCGGAACAGGCCCGGGACGCGCTCCTCGGTGTGCGTGGTCGTGTTGACCAGCCGGTCGCCCGGGCGGACCGTGCCGCTGAGCACGCGGATCAGGGTGATCTGGCCGACGAACGGGTCGGCGAGCGTGCGGAAGCAGTGCACGAGCGTCGGGCCGGCCGGGTCGGGCCGCACGGGGATCGCCCGCGAGCCGAGCAGCACCGACCCGTCGCTCGGGTCGGGTCCGAGGTCGCACAGCAGGTCAGCGAGCCGGTCGACGCCCACCCCGGTCACACCCGAGACGACGAGCACCGGGAACGCGGTCTGCAGGCCCACCTCGTGCGCGAGCGTCACCAGCTGCTCGTCGGCCGTCGGGACGTCGCCCGACAGGTAGCGCTCGAGCTGGTCGTCGTCGTGCGCGACGATCTCCTCGGTGACCTCGTCGTGCAGGCGATGTTCCTCGTCGACAAGCGCACCGGTGAGCGGCTCGACGTGGTGCTGGCCGTCGGGGTCGTAGGTCAGACCCTCCTCGGTGAGCACGTCGGCGACGCCCGTGAACGCCGCCTCCTCGCCGAGCGGCAGCTCGAGCGCGACGAGTCCGTCGCCGAACGCGCTCCTGAGGTCCGCCAGCACGTGCCGGAAGTCGGCCCGTGTCTTGTCCTCCTTGGTCACGACGAGGATCCGCGGCAGTCCTGCGTCGGCCGCGGCCCGCCAGGCGGCGTGGGTGCCGGCCTGCACCCCGTCGACCGCGCTCACGACGATGAGCGCCAGATCCGCCGCGGACAGTGCGGCATCCATCGCCCCCGCGAAGTCCGCGGAGCCGGGGGCGTCGAGCAGCGTGACGTCGAACGAGCCGGTGCCGGAGGTCCAGGTGAACGGTGCGACGCCCAGCGCGAGCGACTGCCCGCGCGCGATCTCCTCGGGCTCGTGGTCGGTCACCGTGGAGCCGTCCTCGACGCGACCGGTGCGGGTCAGCACCCCGGCGCGGTGCAGGAGGGCTTCGGTCAGGGTCGTCTTGCCGGACCCGGCGGCGCCGACCAGCGCCACCGTGCGGATCCTCGGCATCGTTGCCATCGGCGTCTCCCGGTGTTTCCGTCACCCTAGCGAGGCGACGAACCCCGCGCCGAACATGACCTGGGTGACGGTCCGGGACGCCGTCGCGTCACCCAGGTCATGGTCGACAGTCAGTAAGCCGCGAGGATGTCGACCACGTACACCAGGGTCGAGTTGGCCGGGATCGTGTCCGAGGCCTTGGCGCCGTAACCCTTGTCCGGCGGGACCACCAGGAGCACCTGGCTGCCGACGGGCTGGCCGACGAGGCCCTCCTGCCAGCCGGGGATGACGCTGCTCAGCGAGAACTGCGACGTCTTGCCCGCATCCCAGGTCGACGTCACCTCGGTGCCGTCCCAGAGGGCGAGGCTGTAGTTGACGATGAGCGTCTGGTCGGCCGTGACGGGCGCGCCGGTCCCCGTGATCAGCGGCTGCGTGACGAGCGTCGTGGGCGCGGCGCCGCTCGCGGGGGTGATCGTCGGCTTGCCGTCGGCGTCGAGCGTCACGGTCGGCAGGCCGGCGGGCGGCGTGACGGCGGTGCCCGAGGCGCGGGTGGGGATCGTCTGGGCGTCGACGATCTCGGCGATCGTGAGGTTGGTCGTCGTGTCGTCGGCCGACGAGGGCGGGACGGCGATCACGAAGCGCACCCCGACCTGCTGGCCGACGAGGGCCCCCTGCAGCTCGCCCAGGTCGGAGTTCAGGATGATCGTGTCCGGGTGCTGAGGCGTAGGTCGACTGCGTGACCGAACCGTCTGTGCCGGAGATGATGAGCGACCGGATGGTCAGCAGCTGGCCGTCCTCGATGGTCGCGCCGGTGCCGGGCTCGAGCACCTTGACCACGCGCGTCGTCACGTCGAACGGCGTGCTGGGCAGCGTCACGGCCGGCTCGATGCCGGGCTCGCCGGTGACGACGATCTTCGCGACGGCGGCCGCGTCGGCATCGGCCGCGGGATCGCTCGTGGCGGACGGCGTCGAGCTCGGGCTGGACGTCGTCGGACGAGTCCCCGGAGCAGGCGGCGAGGGTCAGGCCGAGGGCCAGGGCGAGGGCGGCAGCGGCGAGGCCGCGGCGGGTGGTGGTCGTGCGTCGCACGGCGATCTCCGTCGCTTCGATGGCTCGCCCGGGTCGGCGAGGACGGCGAAGACGCTACTGGACGTGCCTGGGAGCCCGCTGAGCCGTGTCGTCAGAGCAGACGTCGATCGTCGGCGCGCACCACCCGCAGCCAGCGGTAGCCGTACGCGTCGAGGTCGACCTCCGTGTGGCCCCGGGCATCGATCGAGCAGGTGCCGTCCTGCAGGAGGTCGACGAGCCGGACGGTGTCGTCGTAGTCGTCGAACCGCAGGGGCACGACGACGGCCTCGTCGCCGAGGTTGTGCAGCGAGATCGTCGACCCGTCGCCCCAGGTGCTCCGGTGCGCGAGCACCGACGCGTGCGGCTGCGCGAGGATCTCGGGGTTCGACGACCAGCCCAGCTCGGGGCTCTCCCGATAGCGACGGACGAGCAGCTGGACGAAGTTGAGCAGCGAGTCGGGGTCGGCGCGCTGGTCGGCGACGTTGACGTGCTCGGGCGCGTAGCCGCCGGTCGGCACCGGGCCGGGCAGCTTCGAGGCGGTCGCGCGCGAGAAGCCGCCGTTCTTGCCGGACGTCCACTGCATCGGCGTCCGCACCGCCATCCGGCCCTCGGCCGCGAGGTTCTCGCCCATGCCGATCTCCTCGCCGTAGAACAGCACGGGCGTGCCGGGCAGCGAGAACAGCAGCGAGTAGACCATCCGGATCTTTCGTGGGTCGCCGCCGAGCATCGTCGGCAGGCGTCTGCGGAGGCCGCGGCCGTACAGCTGCATGTCCTTGTCGGGGCCGAAGGCGTCGAACACCTCCTGGCGTTCGGCGTCGGACAGCTTGTCCAGCGTCAGCTCGTCGTGGTTGCGCACGAACGTGGCCCACTGCGCGTCGTGCGGGATCTCGGGTCGCTGCGCGAGGGCGTCGGCGATGGGGCCGGCGTCGTGCCGGGCGAGGGCGAGGTAGAGGTTCTGCATGCCGATGAAGTCGAACTGGAGCGTCAGCTCGTCGGAGTCCGCGATCTCGCCACCGAAGTACTTCCGCTGCTCGGCGTAGGGCAGGTTGACCTCGCCCATGAGGATCGCGTCGCCGACCCGGCGGGTGAGGAACGAGCGCAGCTCCTTGAGGAAGTCGTGCTTGTGCACCACGTCGTCGCCGGGCGTCTTCGCGGCGTCGGCCAGCATGAACGGCACGGCGTCGACCCGGAAGCCGCTCAGCCCGAGCTCCGCCCAGTACCCGATGACCTTCGCGATCGCGTCCCTGACCTGCGGGTTCGCCGAGTTCAGGTCCGGCTGCTGGTGGTAGAACGTGTGCCGGTACCACTCGCCGGTCGCGTCGTCCTTGGTCCAGATGCCCGTCTCCTTGTCGGGGAAGACGACCTTGTCCTTGGTCGACGGCGGCTTGTCGGAACGCCACACGTAGAAGTCGCGGTACGGGTTGTCGACGCTCTTGCGCGCCTCCTGGAACCAGGGGTGCTTCCACGACGTGTGGTTGACGACGAGGTCGGCGATCACCCGGATCCCGCGGTCCTTCGCCGTGCGGATGACCTCGACCAGGTCACCGACATCACCCAGGCGCGGGTCGACCCCGAGGAAGTCGGAGATGTCGTAGCCGTCGTCGTAGTCCTGCGTCGGGTAGAACGGCATCAGCCACAGGCAGGTGACGCCGAGGTCCGCGAGGTGGTCGATCCGTTGCACCAGTCCCGGGCAGGTCGCCGACGCCGTCGTCGTTCCAGTCCATGTACGTCTCGACGTCGAGGCAGTAGATGACGGCGTTCTTCCACCACAGGTCTCCGGTGTCATGAATCCTCACGGGCTCGGTTCTACCGGAGGCGGCGCAACACCGCGCGCCGAGGGGTTCAGAGGCCGACGGACCAGGCGGCGACGGTGGCGCCGTCGGTGTCGATCCCGAACGCGCGGACCTCGGTGGCGGCGTCGAGCAGGTCCGTCAGCTGCCCGTGGCCGGGGTCCTCGACGGTCCCGCGGGCATAGACGACGAGCACGGTGCTGATCGTGTCCGAGCGGTTGGGGCGCAACGCCGGGTCGGCTCGTTCGACCAGCTGGCGGCCGGTCCGCGTGCCGGACAGCAGGACGACCGTCGAGACCCCCGGCAGCTCCGCGCCGGTGGACAGCGGCCGGTGGGCGGTCAGCGCGCGCACCTCGCCCGACCGCAGGTCCCGGACCGCGGCGAGGCGTGCGTCCAGCGGCCGACCGTGCGGGAACCGGTCGGTGTCGACGCCGTTGTCCTGCAGGATCGTCGCGGCCAGCTCGGCGTCGGCGGCGGTGTGCGTGAACACGAGGCTGCGCGAGTGCCGGGCGAGCGTCTGGGCGACGCGGGGGAGTGCCTCGAGCTTGGCGGCGGACGTCGCGACGACCAGCCGGCGCTCGCTGACGGCGCGCAGGTAGGCGCTCGCGTCGGTGGCCGCCTCGGGGCGCTCGGACCAGCCGGCCTGCAGGCGGGCGATGTCGTCGAGGAACGTCTCCGGCGCACAGCCGTGGGTCGCGACGAGGTGTGCGGCGAGATGGTCGATCCGCAGGCTCAGCTCGCGGTACTCGTCGCGCTCGTCGGGGAGCAGCTCGACCGGCAGGAGCCCCACGCGGTACCGGGCGATCTCGGAGTCGGTGCGGCCGCGGCGCAGGTCGCAGCCGTCCAGGACCGCGTCGAAGTAGGGCAGCAGCGCCTCGTCGGTGCCCTCGAGCGCCACGGACAGGCCGAGCCGGGCGCGGAACGGGTCGGCGAGCGTCGCAGCCAGGACGCTGGAGCCGAAGCGGTGCACCTCGTCGGCGATCAGCAGGCCGTCGGCGCCGTCGGGCAGCAGGTCGTCCGTGGCGGTGGCGGCGAGCGAGACGAGGACGTCGCAGTCGTCGAAGGAGTGGCTGTACCCGGCGTCGCGGCGCCCCAGCGAGAGCCCGGGCAGCTGGAGCTCGAGGGTGTGCAGCCACTGTTCCTGCAGATCTGTCGTCGGGACCAGGACGAGGACCTTCTCGCCGCGCGTGACGGCGTCCCAGGCGGCCAGCACCCCGACGCCTGAGCGACCCACCGCCGCGACGGACTGCACGATGCCGCGGCGCTTGTGCGCGAGCCAGCCGTCGAGGACGTCCGCCTGCCACTGCCGCAGCCGGGGCCCGACGTACCGCGGCGCGCTGCCGGGCGGGAGCGGCCGGCGTCCGGTGACGAGCGCGGTCGCGTCGGCGAGGAGCACCGGGCGCTGCGCGACGGCGTCGGGGCGGACAGACACCGTCCTGCCCCAGAACGCGGCGACGGGAGAGATGCGGGACGCCTGGTCGAGGACCTGCAGAGACCGGCTGTCGTGCGCACGCTGGGGGAGCACCGCGGGGGGCGACTTCTTGGGTGTCGGGGGTCCGCTCAGCGGTGGTGCCTGTCCGATGGGCAGCGCTCGCCAGCGCAGCGGGCGGCCGCCGTCGCTGCGGAGCCGCGGGTCCGCGTGCAGCAGGCGTTCGACGTCCGAGGACAGGAGCAGCTTCTGGCCGAGGCGCGCCAGTCCGCGCGTCAGCTCGCGGGTGGTCTGCGGCGCGCGCGCACTGAGTGCGGCGTACAGCGCATCACTCGGGCTCGTCACGGGAACCTCGGTCCGTCTGGTCGGAGGCGCCCTCGACGGCGTCTACCCCACGAACATCGGCATGTCCGGGCCCAGAGTTCAGTCCCGGGTGTGTCGGGTCTGTCACAGCCTGCGAGATCCCACGGCACACCGGGAAGGTGAGCGGTCGGTGGCGTGTTGCATCGAGCGATCGCACCACCGCAGGACCCACGGAGGAACCACCATGTCTGTCGTCATCACCGGAGCTACCGGTCACCTCGGCCGTCTCGTCGTCGAGGACCTCCTCGCCTCAGGCGTCCCCGCCGGTGAGATCGTCGCCACCGGACGCAGCACCGGGCGGATCGCCGACCTGGGCGTGCGGGCGGTGGTCGCCGACTACGACGAGCCGTCGACCCTCGAGGCCGCGTTCGCCGGCGCTGACACCGTCCTGCTGGTCTCCGGGAGCACGCCCGGGGCGCGTATCGCGCAGCACACCCGCGCCATCGAGGCCGCCCGCGCGGCCGGTGTCCGCCGCGTCGTCTACACGAGCGCCCCGAAGGCGTCGGGAACCCCGTGGACCATGTCGCCCGAGCACGCGGCCACCGAGGACGTCCTGCGCGCGTCCGGTCTGACCTGGACCATCCTGCGCAACAACTGGTACCACGAGAACTACGGCTCCACGCTCGAGCAGGCCGCCCAGACTGGCACCGTGCTGACCAGCGCCGGTGACGGTCGGGTCGCCTCGGCGTCGCGCGCCGACTTCGCCGCGGCCGCGGCTGCCGTCCTGACCAGCGACGGGCACGACGGGCGCGTGTACGAGCTCACCGGTGACGTGGCGTGGACGTTCGACGAGTTCGCGGCGGCCGCCTCGCAGGTGCTCGGTCGTCCCGTGGTGGCCGCACACGTGACGGGTGACGAGCAGTCCGCGATCCTCACCGGTGCGGGCCTCGACGCCGGGACCATCGGGTTCGTCGTGCAGCTGGATGCCGACATCCGCGCAGGCGTCCTCGGCGACGCCACGACCGACCTGCGCACGCTGATCGGCCGCCCGAGCACGCCCCTGCTCGACGGCCTGCGCGCGCTCACAACCGCTGTCTGACCTCCGCCTGAGCCGAGATTCAGAGGATTCCCCGCCGTTTTGTCGGCGAATCCTCTGAATCTCGGAGGCTTTGTGGGAGTCAGTGCTCGCAGGGGAGGATGCGGGCATGAGTGCGACGGTGCAGGCGAAGGGCGTGGGCGCCGGGTTCGGGGATCGTGAGCTGTTCCACGGGGTCGATCTCGTCGTCGCACCGGGGGACGTGCTCGGTCTCGTCGGCCCGAACGGCGCAGGCAAGTCGACGCTGCTGCGGATCCTCGGCGGGCGTCGCGCGCCCGACCAGGGCACGGTGTCGGTCTCGCCGCCGCACGCGCAGCTCGGCTATCTGGCGCAGGAGATCGAGCGGCTGCCGGGCGAGTCGGTGCAGGCGCACCTCGAGCGCCGCACCGGCGTCGCGCCCGCACTGGCCGCCATGGACGCGGCGGCGGATGCGCTCGCTGCCGGCGAGCCGGGTTCCGACGACGCGTACTCGGACGCCCTCGAGGCCTGGCTCGCGCTCGGCGGCGCCGACCTCGACGCGCGGCTCGGCACGGTGGCCGACGACCTCGGCCTGACCGTCGACCTCGACCAGACGATGGCGTCGCTGTCCGGTGGCCAGGCGGCCCGGGTGGGCCTCGCCGCGCTGCTCCTGTCCCGCTACGACCTCTACCTTCTCGACGAGCCGACCAACGACCTCGACGCCGACGGGCTCGACCTGCTGGAGGAGTTCGTCGCGCGCGTCGGAGGCGCCGATCGTCGTCGTGAGCCACGACCGCGAGTTCCTCAGCCGGACCGTGACCGCCGTCGTGGAGATCGACCGCAGCCTGCAGAAGGTCAGCCTCTACGGCGGGTCGCTACGACTCCTACCTGGAGGAGCGCTCGGTCGCGCGGCGCCAGGCGCGCGAGGCGTTCGAGGGCTACTCGGCCCGGCGCGACGCGCTCAACCAGCGGGCGCGGATGCAGCGGGCCTGGATGGAGAAGGGCGTGCGCAACGCCCGGCGCAAGGCCACCGACAACGACAAGCACATCAAGCACTTCCGCGGCGAGACGTCCGAGAAGCAGGCCGCGAAGGCCCGGCAGACGGACAAGATGATCGCGCGCCTGGAGGTCGTCGAGGAGCCGCGCAAGGAGTGGCAGCTGCAGATGACGATCGCGTCGGCCGGGCGTTCGGGCGCGGTGGTCGCGTCGGCCCGGCAGGCGGTGGTCACGCGAGGCGACTTCACGCTCGGACCGGTCGACCCTGCAGCTGGCCTGGCTCGACCGCGTGGCGGTGACCGGTCCGAACGGCTCGGGCAAGTCGACGCTGCTGGCGTTGCTGCTCGGCCGGCTCGAGCCCACCAGCGGTGCCGTCGACCTCGGCTCGGGCGTGCTGGTCGGCGAGATCGACCAGGCCCGGGCGGCGTTCGAGGGCGACGAGTCGCTGGTCACCGCCTTCGCCCGCGAGGTGCCCGACTGGACCACCGCCGACGTCCGCACCCTGCTGGCCAAGTTCGGGCTCGGCGCCCACCACGTCGACCGGCCCGCGGCGCTCGCAGTCGCCGGGCGAGCGCACCCGCGCCGCCCTCGCGCTGCTCAGGCCCGTGGCGTCAACCTGCTGGTGCTCGACGAGCCGACCAACCACCTCGACCTGCCGGCGATCGAGCAGCTGGAGTCCGCGCTCGACTCGTTCGACGGCACGATCCTGCTGGTGACCCACGACCGGCGCATGCTGGAGACCGTCCGCCTCACCCGCCGCTGGGACGTGGACAATGGCCACGTCACCGAGGTCACCGCCGACTGAAGAGGTTCGCCCGTGCGCACGATCGTCCTGTCACTGTCCGTGTTCGTGATACCCGCCGACGCGGTGACGTCATGACCACGCGGTTCGGCGTCGTCGGCAGTGGCTGGCGCTCGGAGTTCTTCGTGCGCGTGGCCCGCCTGCTGCCCGAGCACTTCGAGTGCATCGGCGTGGTGACCCGGTCAGCGGAGAGCGGCGCGCAGGTCGAGGCGGAGTGGGGCGTCCCGACCGTGCGGACGATCGAGGAGCTGGTCACCGGCGCGGTCCCCGGTGCCGGGGTCTCACCCGACCGGCCGGAGTTCCTCGTGGTCTCGGTCCCGTGGCCGGTGACTCCCGTGGCCATCCGCGAGGTCGTGGCGCTCGGTGTCCCGGTGCTCGCCGAGACGCCACCCGCGCCGGACGCCGAAGGCCTGCGGTCGCTGTGGGACGACGTGGGCTCGACCGGCCTGGTCCAGGTGGCCGAGCACAGCCCGTTCCTGCCGGTGCACGCGGCTCGGCTGGCGGCCCTCGACCTCCTCGGCCGGCCGACGAGCGTCCAGATCTCCTCGACGCACCTGTACCACGCGGTCGCGCTCATGCGCCGGTTCCTCGACGCCGGCCGCGGCCCGGTCACCGTCCGGGCCGCCTCGTTCGTCGCGCCCCTGCTCGACCCCCAGGCCCGCGACGGGTGGACGGACGCCACCGAGCCGACGCCCGCGTCCACGATCCTCGCGACCCTCGACTTCGGCGGCGGGCGCATGGCCACCTACGACTTCACCGACAACCAGTGGCACAACCCGCTGCGCACCAACCGGATCGTCGTCCGCGGCTCGCACGGCGAGCTGGTCGACCAGACGTTCACGCGCTGGGCGGGCGACCGGACGATCCTCACGTCGACCATCGAGCGTCGCGTCGCCGGGATCGAGCAGAATCTGGACGGATTCGACCTGGAGCACCTGAGCCTCGACGGTCGCGTGCTGTTCCGGAACGCGTACCACGGGGCACGCTTCTCGGACGAGGACATCGCCGTCGCCGGCCTGCTCGACGCGATGGGGGCGTGGCTCCGCGGCGACGCCGAGCCGCCCTACCCGCTGGCCGAGGGCTGCCAGGACCACCTGCTGGGCCTCGCGATCGAGGAGGCCGCCCGCACGGGGGTTCCGGTGGAGGTCGACGCGCAGGCCTGGTCGTAACGGGCTAAACGGACACGAACGAACTCAGTCGACCAGGGTTTCGTCGTGCTGGAGCTCGAACCAGACAGCCTTCGACTCCTGCTTGCGGATCGTTCCCCACCGTGTGGCGAACCGGTCGACGAACATGACGCCCCGTCCGCCGACCGCGGTCGGCGGGGGATCGAGGGCGATCGGCATCGCCTTGAGGGCGCCGTCGGTCATCTCGACGCGGGTGCGCTCGTCGTCGACGTCGAGACGGAGGACGAGCGGCGGGCGCGCATGCGAGACCGCGTTGGTCACCAGCTCGCTGACCAGCAGGATCGCCGTGTCCAGGCGACCGTCGCAGACCCCGGCCTCGGTGAGTCGGGCACGGGCCCAGTGGCGCGCGGGCGCGATCGCCGAGAGCGCGGGATCGACCGCTGTCTCTGCATACATCGGCAACCGTCTCCCCTCGCGCTCCACGGTGGTCTCCCGTTCGGTGCCTCGTTGGCTGGGACCACGGTTGTTCACATCTGTTGATTCGGCAACTCGAACATGCCACTTCAGCCCCTTTCGGGTGGGCACGGCTGCGACGATTGACCTCGTGACGGAGACAAAACCCACGCGTACCCAGGTCAGACGCTGGCGGCAGTACCTCGCCGACGAACGGGCGGAGGCGGCCGTCTACCGCGACATCGCGTCTCGCCGGTCGGGCGAGGAACGGGAGATCCTGCTGGCGCTCGCGGACGCCGAAGGCCGTCACGAGCAGCACTGGCTCGACCTGCTCGGCCCCGAGGTCGGTCACCCCCGTCGCGGCGACACCCGCACCCGGGTCCTCGGATTCCTGGCGCGCCGGTTCGGGTCGGTGTTCGTGCTCGCCCTCGCCCAGCGGGCCGAGGCCCGGTCCGTCTACAACGTCGACGACGACGCGACGCCGGCCATGGCCGCCGACGAGGCGATCCACGAGGAGGTCGTCCGCGGCCTCGCCACGCGCGGACGCACCAAGATGTTGGGCACGTTCCGCGCGGCGGTGTT
>CAVWCB010000008.1:0-365270 GCA_963753425.1 uncultured Actinomycetota bacterium | reverse complement strand
GCGCGCAGCCACGCGGCGCGGACCGGGAACGAGGGTGTCGGTCGCCAGGTCGTGTTGTACGTCCACTCGCCGCCGGCGGCCGCGTCGAGGGTGCGCGGTAGTACCCCGGGTCGATGTTCGGCAGCGGCGCCTTGGGCTGGAACCGGGCCAGCCGCGCGACGGCCGGTCCGGACAGGTGGCGGAGCACCGACGAGCCCTGCAGCTCCAGCCACGGGCTGTCGAGCACGACCCGCCGAGCTCACCGGGATGGCGGTCCGCCCACAGCGCGGCGATCAGCCCGCCGGTGGAGTGGCCCATGACCATGAGCCGCGCGTAGGCGCCGAGCTCGGTGCGGATGACGTGGAGCGACGCCTCGAGCTCCTCGTCGTACACGTCCAGGTTGTCGATGTAGCCGGGGGTCTGGTGCGGACGCAGGCTCCTGCCGTACTTGCGCAGGTCGAGCGCGTAGAACGCGACGCCCTGGGCGTGCCAGAACTCGGCGAGTCCCGTCTGGAAGAAGTAGTCCGACCAACCGTGCAGGTACAGGATGGCGCGGGACGGACGCAGCGGCTGGGGCGTGGCCGGCGCGTACTTCACCAGGGTGGCCACGACGTCGCCCTCGTCGTCGGGCCGCAGCTCGAGCGTCTGCGCGAGGTAGCCCGGGCCCAGGACGTCGGGCCCCCAGGTCACGCGTCGACCTCGAGCACGACCTTGCCGGTCTGCGCGCCGTCAGCCAGGCGCCCGAGTGCTGCGCGCGCCTGCGCGAGGGGGTACGTCGAGTCCACGAGCGGGCGCACGCCTGTCCGGGCGAGGAAAGCGACCAGGGCGGTCAGGTCGTCGCGGGAGCCCATCGTCGTGCCGGCGACGGTGATCTCCTGGAAGAAGATCCGGGTCAGCTCGGCGGGGGAGGCGTCGCCGCTGGTCGCGCCCGCGACGACGATCATGCCGCCCGGCTTCACGGACCGCACCGAGTGCGACCAGGTCGCCTTGCCGACCGACTCCAGCACCAGGTCGACCCGCGGCACGCGCGCACCGGGCTCCACCGCGGCGGCTGCGCCCAGCGCCAGGGCCCGCGCGCGACGTTCCTCGTCGCGACCCGTGACGATCATCTCGACCCCGGCCGCCGCGCCGAGCAGGATCGCCGCGGTGGCGAGCCCGCCGCCGGAGCCCTGCACCAGCACCCGCTGCCCGGCCGTCGCCCGCCCGGTCACGAAGAGCATCCGGTAGGCCGTCAGCCAGGCCGTCGGCAGGCACGCGGCCTCGACGAACGACAACGACTCCGGCTTCTCGACGAGGTTCCGGGTGGGCACGGCGACCTGCTCGGCCAGCGTGCCGTCGTACTTCTCGGAGAGCAGCGAGCGGGGCTCGTCGTCGTCGGCACGACCGCCGATCACGCCGTGCACCACGACCTCCCGCCCGTCCGCGGTGACCCCCGCGGCATCGGTGCCCAGGATCATCGGCAGCTGCTCGGCGCGCAGGCCGACGCCGCGCAGGGACCACAGGTCGTGGTGGTTGAGGGCCGCCGCGCGCACGTCGACCACCGTCCAGCCGTCCCGTGCGGTCGGCGCCGGGCGTTCGCCCACCACCAGTGCGTTCAACGGCTCGGCGGGGTCGAAGCGGGCGGCGTACGCGGCGATCACCGCCCCAACGTATCCGGAGGTTCCCCCGCGGCGCCCGACCTGTGATCCTGGGCCGGTGACCTCAGGCTCAGCGAAGATCGCGCACGTCGTCGCCCAGATGGACCAGGTCCGGGCGGGGTTGTCCCGCACGGACGGGATCGGGGTGTTCCTCGACGTCTACCGACGCGTCACGCAGCTCGTCGGCCAGCGGGTCACCGACGGCACGTTCCGGGACTCGGCGTTCACCGAGGACCTCGACGTACGGTTCGCGGACCTGTTCCTCGACGTCCCGGAAGACCTCGCCGCGAAGCGCACGGTGTCCAAGGCCTGGGCGCCGCTGGTCGAGCGGCGCGCGGTGCGCGGGATCCTGCCGATCCAGTTCGCGCTCGCCGGCATGAACGCGCACATCAACCACGACCTGGCGCTCGCCGTCGTCGCGACCTGCGAGGCGCGACACGTCGCGCCCGACGACGGCTCGATCCGCGACGACTTCGAGAAGGTCAACGCGGTGCTCGCCGAGGTGGTGCGACCGATCCGCGACTCCTTCCTCGACCAGGCGATCGTCCAGTACGGCGCCGGAGCCGCGCCGCTCGCCGACCTGGTCAGCAACTTCTCGATCGACAAGGCCCGCGACGCCGCCTGGGTGAGCGCGTTGACGCTCTGGCACCTGCGGGACATCAGCTTCCTCGAGCGCGCCGTCCGCGAGACCCTCGCCAGGTCGGTCGGCCTGGTGAGCCGGCAGCTGCTGGTGAAGGTCGAGCTGGCCTAGATCTAGAGGAGCGGCAGCATCCGGCCCAGGTCGGGGACCGCGTCGCTGGTGTAGCGCGGGCGCAGGGCGATCGCGAGCTCGTCGACGTCGTACGGCTGCCGACCCGCGGCCAGGCGGACCCAGCGGCGGGCGTCGTTGACCTCGAGGTCCCAGCCGCCGCGTGCGACGACGATCCGCAGCAGCGCATCCGCGACGAGCCGCAGCGCGCCGGGCTCGACCGGGTCGACCCCGCGCGGCACCGACCGCGCCAGGTCGTCGGCGTGCACGACGAGCTCCAGGACGCGCGAGACCGCCATCGTGCTCAGCAGCACGGGGCCGCGGCGCGCTTGCACGACACGATCCTGCGGGCCCAGCGACTCGAGCCGCTCGAACGCGGCCCGCGCGCGCTGGTCGACGGCGGCCAGCGGGTCGTCGGCGATCTGGATCGCCAGCTCGCGCGTCACCTGCGCGATCCCCGCCGCGCGTTCCGCGTACGTGCCGACGTACTCGCCGAGGGTCAACGGGACCGTGCCGTCGGGCAGCGGGACGCAGACGGCGAGCGCCTCCATCGCGCGGCCGAGGTGCGCGACGAGCTCCGCGACGGTCCAGCCCTCCAGCACCGACGGTTCGTCGGCGACCTGGTCGTCCACGACCTCACCGACCCAGCGGCGCAGCCGCTCCCACTGGTCGTGCAGCGCGGTGGTCGCGTCGGCGAGCTCACCGGACGAGGCAGACATGGCGCCCATCCTTGCGGTCACGCACCCGGCGCGTCGACCTCGTGACCGTGCCGACCCTGCGGCACCTGGGACTGCAGTGGCAGGCGGGACCGGTGAGGTACCTCAGCAGACACGGGAGACGACGCCCGTACCAGGTGCCGCAAGGTCGGCGACGAGGACGTCTCTCTACCGCCGGGCCGACTCCAGGAACTCGTTCACCAGCGACCCGACGAGCTCCTCCTCGATGAGGAAGCCGTCGTGGCCGTAGTCGGAGTGCACGGTGCGCAGGACCGCGCCGGGGATCCCGGCCGCGATGCGCTGCGACTGCGCGGGCGGGAAGAGCCGGTCGCTGTCGACGGCGATCACCAGGGCGCGGGCGGTGATGTTCGCGAGCGCCTCGCGCACGCCGCCCCGGTCGCGGCCGAGGTCGTGGGTGATCATCGTGCGCGTGAGGAGGACGTAGGTGTTGGCGTCGAAGCGCCTCGCCAGCTTGTCGCCGTGGTGGTCCAGGTAGGACTGCACCGCGAACCGGCCGCCCTCGAGCGGGTCCTCGGCGCCCTGCGGGATGCGCCCGAACCGCTGGTCGAGCTCCACCGCGGAACGGTAGGTCTGGTGGGCGATCTGCCGGGCGAGGCCGAGCCCGACGTGGGGTCCGTCGCCGTCGGCCGCGTCGTAGTAGTCGCCGTCGCGGTAGTGCGGGTCGGCGCGGATGGCGGCGATCTGCGTGTGGAACCCGGCGATCTGGTCGCCGGAGGTCTGCGCGGCCGTGGCGATGGCGGCGATCGCGTCGACCCGCTCGGGGGCGCTCGCGGCCCACTCGAGCACCCGCAGGCCACCCAGCGAGGCGCCGATGACCAGCGCCCACGAGTCGATGCCGAGCAGGTCGGCCAGGCGGATCTCGGCGGCGACCTGGTCGCGCACGGACAGCAGCGGGAAGCGACTGCCCCAGGGCCGGCCGTCGGGCGCGGTCGAGGCCGGTCCCGTGGAGCCCTGGCAACCGCCCAGGACGTTGGGGGCGACGACGAACCAGCGGTCGGTGTCGATCGGTGCGCCGGGCCCGATCATCGACTGCCACCAGCCGGCCGTCGGGTGCCCGTCGCCGGCGGGGCCGGTGACGTGCGAGTCGCCGGTCAGCGCGTGCAGGACGAGGACCGCGTTGCTGCCGTCCTCGTTCAGCGACCCCCAGGTCTCGTACGCGAGCCGCACGGCCGGCAGCCGGCCGCCGGACTCCAGCGCGAAGGGTCCGAGGTCGGCGAACTGGCGACGACCCACCGGGTCCCCGTCACGCCAGGCGGCGCTCGCGGGCACGGCGGGCCGGCCGCTCTCGGCGGGCCGGGAGGCGAGCGTGGAGGGCCGGGCGCGCGGCAAGCGCGCCGCCGAGCCGTCCGGGTCGGTGATCGACCCGGACGGCTGCGGCGGCGTGCGACGACTCATGCGGTGATCAGGCTCCCTTGGCGGCGCGGAAACCCGCGTCCAGGTCAGCAAGGATGTCATCGATGTGCTCGATCCCGACAGACAGACGCACCAGGCCGGGGGTGACGCCGGAGAGCAGCTGCTCCTCCGGCTTCAGCTGGCTGTGCGTCGTCGAGGCCGGGTGGATGACCAGCGAGCGCACGTCACCGATGTTGGCGACGTTCGAGTGCAGCTCGAGGGCCGACACGAACGCCTGACCCGCCTCGGTGCCGCCGTCCAGCTCGAACGCGATGACCGCGCCCGCGCCACGGGGGGCGTACTTGAGCTGGGCCGCGTGCCACGGGCTCGACTCCAGGCCGGCGTAGTGCACCGCGAGCACGTCCTCGCGGGCCTCGAGCCAGGCCGCGACCTTGGCCGCGTTCTCGACGTGCCGCTCCACGCGCAGCGAGAGGGTCTCGATGCCCTGCGCGATGAGGAACGCGTTGAACGGCGAGAGCGCCGAGCCGAGGTCGCGCAGCAGCTGCACGCGCGCCTTGAGGATGAACGAGAGGTTGATCCCGAACAGGCCACCCACGCCGAGGTCCCGGCCGAAGACGAGGCCGTTGTACGACGGGTCGGGGGTGTTGTAGTTGGGGAACCGCTCCGGGTGCTGCGCGAAGTCGAACGAGCCGCCGTCGACGATCACGCCGCCGATCGCCGAGCCGTGGCCGCCGAGGTACTTGGTCGCGGAGTGCACGACGACGTCGGCGCCCCACTTCAGCGGGTTGATCAGGTACGGCGTCGCGACCGTGTTGTCGACGATCAGCGGCACGCCGTACTCGTGCGCGACGCCGGCGACGAGCTCGATGTCGAGGATGTCGGCCTTCGGGTTCGGGATCGTCTCCGCGAAGAACAGCTTGGTGTTCGGCTGGATCGCGTCCTTCCATGCCTGCGCGTCGTGCGGGTCGGTGACGAACGTCGTCGTGATGCCGAGCTTCGGCAGCGTGTAGTGCAGCAGGTTGTACGTGCCGCCGTAGAGCGACGGGCTGGCGACGATGTGGTCGCCGGCCTCGGCGATGTTCAGGATCGCGAGCGTCTCGGCGGCCTGGCCGGAGGACACCAGCAGCGCGCCGACGCCGCCCTCGAGGGACGCGATGCGGTTCTCGACGACCTCCTGCGTGGGGTTGCCGATGCGCGTGTAGATGGGGCCGAGGTCCTGCAGGGCGAACCGCGCGGCGGCGACCTTGGCGTCGGGGAAGACGAACGACGTCGTCTGGTAGATCGGCAGCGCGCGGGCGCCCGTGGCCGGGTCGGGCTCCTGGCCGGCGTGGATCTGGCGGGTCTCGAAGTTCCAGCTCTCGTTGCTCATGGTCGGTCTCCTGATCAGGGGTGGTCCGTGGATCCGCAGGAGGTCTCGGGCAGCCGACATCCGTCCCGCGATGGGTGGGAGGTGGGGCGCACGGTTCGAGCCATGGCTCGGGCGGGGTCTCAGGGTTCGTCGATCATCGACGACCTGCCCGCGGGCACAGCCGAGCGTGCGCTGGTCAGCGACACATTCGACAGGTCATGAAGGGACTGTAAGCCAGGCTGTCCGGTGGATGGAACTGTGATCTCATATTTCGAGACACGTTCACCCGAGGGCGTGAAGGCTCCTCGGATCGTCGCCCCCACGACTCCGGTTGTTCGTCCTGCGGTCCCGCACAGGCCGCTCACAGGAGCCGGACATGAGTTCAACTGCATCGAATGCGCCGCGCACCGTGGCGCCCCCATGAAAGGACGGGATGCGGACGGTGGCGCCCGTGTTCCAGATCTACCGGTTCGCCGACGACGACGTCGTGTGGTGGCGACTGGTCAGCCCCAATGGCCGGGGCATCGCCCGCAGCACGGTCGCGCTCCCGAGCCCCGCTGCCGCGCGCGCCTCGCTCGACGCGGTCCGCGCGTCGGTCATGGACCTCGTGCCGGTGCTGCGACTGACGCAGACGTATCGCTGGCAGTGGGTGCTGACCGCGGACGGAGCACCTGTCGTGCAGGGCATCGGCGACCAGGACCGACGAGTGCGGTGCGCACACGCGTGCCGCGGATTCGTCCTGCTGGCCCCGGACGCCGCCCTGGACCCGACAGTGGCCACCTTCAGACGGAGCTACGCCCCACCCGTGTCCGCGCGGCGCACCGCGACGTGAAGGGTGCGTGGGTGCTCGTCGGGGGTGCCGTCGCCGCGAACGCCGTCGTGATCGCTGCCCTGCTCGCGCTCGGCTCGGGCCCGGCGCCACAGGCGTGGACCGTGGCGGAGGCCGGGACTGTCCCGTCGTCGGCAACGTCCTCGACCGAGCCGCCGGAACCGATCGGCCCGCCGCAGCTCGCCGCCAACCTCGGCCCGGCACCGTTGCGGGCCGCACCCGACTGGATCGAGCGCGTGTCCGGCGCGACGGGGGTCTCCGCGGTCGCGATCCGTGCCTACGGCGCGGCGACCCTGACCCTGGCCCGCGACCGACCGGCCTGCGGGCTCGGCTGGTCGACGCTCGCGGCCATCGGTGCCGTCGAGTCCGGGCAGGGCACGCACGGCGGAGGCACCCTGCTCGAGGACGGCCACCCCAGCATCCCCGTGATCGGGCCCGCGCTGAACGGTACGCACGGGACGGCGGCCATCAGTGCGGGTGACGACGACGCGGCGTGGCATGGCGACCAGGTCTGGGCGCACGCGGTCGGCCCCATGCAGTTCCTCCCGTCGACCTGGCGCACGTGGTCCTCGGACGGCGACGGCGACGGCACGTCCGACCCGAACGACCTCGACGACGCTGCCCTCGCTGCGGGCCGCTACCTGTGCGCGTCGGGCGCAGACCTCACGACCGGCACCGGCTGGCACGCCGCGGTCGTGTCCTACAACCACGACGAGGCGTACGTGGCGCTGGTGCTCGCGACGGCCAACGGCTTCGCCGGGCAGTCGTGACGGGCCAGCTCGTCGCCGGGCGCTACCGCCTGGGTCTCCTCATCGGTCGTGGCGGATCGGCGGACGTGTACGCCGCCGTCGACGAGCTGCTCGAACGCGCCGTCGCGGTCAAGATCGTGCGCGCGACGTCCACGGACACCCCCGACCCCATGGCCGGCGTGCGTGCCGCCGCGCGGCTGCGCCACCCGCGGATCGTTGCCACGCTCGATGCCGGCCGGACACCGGACGGCCGACCGTTCGTCGTGCTCGACCTCGTCGACGGGATCACCCTCGACGCCCTGCTCGGCCTATCGGGTGCGCCGAGCACGCACGACGCGCTGACCATCGTCGGTGCCGTCCTCGACGCGCTGGCCTACGCGCACGAGCACGGCGTGCTGCACCTGGACGTGTCGCCCTCGAACGTGATGGTGGCCGTGGTGGACGGCGGGCTCCGACCGTCCGAGACGGTCGTGCTCGACCTCGCCGGGAGCCGCGCACCGGCACCGGGGGACAGGTCCGTGACGGTGAGCCCGGACTACGCGGCCCCGGAGATCGCCACGGCGACGGCGGCGGACGAGCGCTCGGACGTGTACTCGGTGGGCGCGCTCCTGTTCTTGCTGCTCACGGGGCATCCGCTCTTCGAGCAGTCCGACCCGGTCGAGGTGCTGCGGGCGCAGGTGGACCAGTCGGCTCCGCGACCCTCCGACCGGGTGTCGACCGTGCCGCCCGCGGTCGACCGGATCGTCGCGCGAGCCCTCGCCAAGGACCCCGCTGCGCGCTACCCGTCGGCACGGGCGATGCGCGTGGCCGTCGACCTCGCTCGCGACCGCGTGCCCGAGCAGACCGCACGGGTGGTACCCGACGGGAGCCCTGGCGTTGCTCCTCGGGTGACCACCAAGCCACTCCCAGTAGTCCGAGTGGGCCCTGCAGGGCCGCTGGCCCGCCGGCGCAGCCGGGCGCCGATCCTCGCTTCGGTCCTGGTCGCCAGCGCGATCGTCGCCGGGGTCGCGCTGCTCCGCCCCGCGGTGGACCAGGCGCAGGGCGCCCCGGAGTCCGCGATGCCGAGCGCGACAGCCGACGCGCCCAGCGCGCCGCCTTCTGCCCCGAGCTCGCCGGCCACGGTGCTGCCGCTGACCGCCGCGGCACGCGACGTCGTCGTGCCGACGCTGGTCGGCCTCGACCGTGCCGCGGCCCAGGCCGCCCTCCTGGCCGACGGGCTCCTCGGCCAGGTCGTGGCCGAGACCGACTCGGCCGCGGTGGCCGCCACGGTGCTCGGTGTCGCACCCGCCGAGGGTTCGACGGTTCCCGCAGGCGCGGTCGTCCGGCTCACGGTGGCCAGCGGGTTCACGTTCGTGCCGACCGTCATCGGCGAGCTCCCCGAGTCCGCCGGAGCCGCGCTGACGGCCGCCGGGCTCACCCGTGACAGGACCGAGATCACCGACCCGAGCCAGGCGGCCTCGCCGGGGACCGTCCTGCGGACCCTTCCGGCTGTCGGGTCGCGCGTCGAGCTCGGTACGCCCGTCACGCTGGTCCTCGCGCTCGCGGCGACGCCGACCGAGCTGCCGACGCCGAGCCCGACGGCCACCGGGCCCACACCGAGCCCCTCGGCGGTGACGCCGTGACGGCGCTCGAGCGGCGCCGAGTCGTCGGCCTGCCGTCCCGCGTTCACTCGCCGGCAGTCCATCGGTCGCTGACCTTCGTTCTACTGACGTCGCGTCGCGATCGGCGACCGCTGGTCCGTCCTGTCCGGCCGACGCGCGAAAGGGGCACATCCACGTGAGCACGGTCGTGCGCGAAGAGACGCACCAGGCAGAGCCGGCTCGGCCCCGGCCGCTCTCGGGCAAGGCCACAGGCTCCGACGCGGTCTTCGTCCTCGGTACGCGCACCGTCGCGACGACCGTGCTCCTCATCACCGGCGGGATCGGCCTCTTCCTGGCGATCCAGGCCGTGCCGACGCTGAAGCACTACGGGTTGAGCTTCTTCACCGAGACCCAGTGGTCGCCCGAGACCGACACCATCGGCATCGCGTCCGTCCTGGTCGGGACCTTCACCGTGGCCCTCGTCGCGATGAGCGTCGCATTCCCGCTCTCGCTCACCACCGCCCTGTACATCAGCGAGTACGCGCCGGTCCGGCTGCGGAGCACGCTCATCTCGATGGTCGACCTGATGGCCGCCGTGCCGAGCATCATCTACGGGCTCTGGGGCTTCTTCCTCCTCCAGCCTCATGCGAGCGCGATCGCCCGATTCCTGCAGACGTACTTCGGCTGGATCCCGGTCTTCCACGTCGACGCGGATCCGCACGCGGCGCAGTGGGAGCAGACGCGCTACACCGGCTCCGCGTTCGTCGCCGGGTTGGCGGTGGCCATGATGGTCATGCCGATGGCGTCCGCGGTGATGCGGGAGGTGTTCTCCTCGGCACCCATGGGGGAGCGCGAGGGGGCGATCGCCCTCGGCGCCACCCGCTGGGGGGTGATCCGGTCGGTCGTCCTGCCCTTCGGCCGGGGTGGGATCATCGGCGGCACGATGCTGGGCCTCGGGCGCGCTCTGGGCGAGACGATCGCCGTACTCCTCATCATCTCTCCGGCGTTCGACCTGAAGTTCCGGCCCCTGGAGATCGGCACGAACACGGTGTCGGCGCTGATCGCCGGCCGGTTCGGTGAGGCGTCCGCCGCGCAGCTCTCCGCTCTCCTGACGGCCGGCTTCGTCCTGTTCTGCCTCACGCTCGTGATCAACACGCTCGCCGCCGTCGTGGTGGGTCGGTCGCGGTCCGGCGCAGGGACGGACATCTGATGTCGACCGACCTGGACCTCACTCAAGCCGTGGACGCGCCCGCCGGCTCGGTAGCCTCGCCTCGCACGTTCGTCGTCGCTCAGCGAGATCCGCAGCGAGGCTCCGGACAGCCGGCCCGGCGTCGCATCGGGTCCACCACCGCGACGGATCGGCTGGCAGCTGCGGCGAGCATCGTCTCGGCGCTCGCGCTTGCCTGGGTGCTGTGCTTCCGCCTGCTGCCGTGGGGATCGCCGCTCCCCTTCGCGCTCACGGCGTTCGCCGTCTACGTCGCGATCGTGACGGCGGTGACGCACGTGGTCACGCCGGGCCCGGCGGTCGTCGACCGTCTGGCCACCGCCGTGATCACCGGGGGAGCGATCGTCGTCGGCATCGCCCTGGTCAGCACCGTGGTGTTCACGTTCGTCCGCGGTGCACCCGCCCTGATCCACCCCAACATGTGGGTCGACGACATGGCGGGGGTGGGTCCCCGCGACCCGCTGACGAAGGGTGGGGTCGGGCACGCCATCCTGGGCACGATCATCGAGATCTCGATCGCCGTCGCCGTCACGGTCCCTCTCGCGCTGGGGACTGCGGTGTACATGACCGAGGTCGGCGGGAAGTTCGCCAAGGTGGTGCGCACGGTCGTCGAGGCGATGACGGCGCTGCCGTCGATCGTGGCGGGCCTGTTCGTCTATACCGTGCTCATCCTGATCGTCGGTTTCCCACGCTCCGGCTTCGCGGCGGCGATGGCGCTCTCGGTGATGATGCTGCCGATCATCGCCCGCGCGGCCGACGTCGTCCTGCGGGTGGTGCCGTCCGGCCTGCGCGAGGCCAGCCTCGCCCTCGGCGCTTCCCGGTGGCGCACCGTCTGGCACGTGGTCCTGCCGACGGCGCGCCCCGGCCTGGCCACCGCCCTGATCCTCGGTGTGGCGCGCGGGATCGGCGAGACGTCGCCGGTCCTGCTCACGTCGGGCGCCGCGAGCTTCTACGTCCTCAACCCGTTCGACGGGGTGATGAACTCCCTGCCGCTGTTCGTCTTCAGCACGGTGCGCACCGGGGAGTCGCTGTACGTCCAGCGCGGCTTCGCGGCTGCCTCGATCCTCCTGATCCTCGTCCTCGCACTCTTCGTCGTCACCCGCCTGCTCGCGCGCCAGCGGCGCGGGCGCTGATCCGCCCGGAGCCTCGATGCCCCCCACCCCCGGTTCCCGCCGCCACCTCCTCGCCCGGCGGGCCCGTCGATCCCAGCGCGCCGCGTTCGCGGGCCTCGCCGCTGCTCTGGTCGCGGTCCTGACGATGCTCGCGGCGTCCCCCGCGTCCGCGGCCTACGGGCAGATCGAGGGCACGGGCTCCACGTGGAGCCAGGTGATCGTCGACCAGTGGGTCGCGGACGTGGCCGCCAACGGGATGCAGGTCGTCTACACGGGCGGTGGGTCGTCCAAGGGTCGCAAGGACTTCGCGCAGTCCTCGGTGGACTTCGCCATCTCGGAGATCCCGTACCAGGGGAGCGACGAGTACGGGAATGCGGACAACGCGGGGGGGCGCGGGTTCGCCTACCTGCCGATCGTCGCGGGCGGTACCGCCTTCACCTACCACCTGGAGGCCGGCGGCAAGCTCGTCAAGGACATCCGGCTCTCGGGGGAGACCCTCGCCAAGATCTTCACCGGGGCCATCAAGAAATGGAACGACCCGCAGATCTCGGCCGACAACAACGGGCGCACCTTCCCCGACACCACGATCTACCCGGTGTATCGGTCCGACGGTTCGGGCACGACGGCGCAGTTCACCACGTGGCTGGACAAGCAGTACCCGAGCATCTGGCGATCCATCTTCGCCAAGGGCGGACTGACGTCCTACTACCCCGGGAACAAGGTCAAGGGAGCCATCGGTGCGTCGAGCTCCGACCAGGTGATGAACAGCATCTCGGCCGCCTCGGGCAACGGGACGATCGGGTACGTCGAGTACTCCTACCCGGTGAACAAGGGCTTCCCGGTGGTCAAGGTCCTGAACAGCGCCGGGTTCTTCGTCGAGCCGACGCAGTACAACGTCGCCGTCGCGCTGACGAAGGCGCAGATCAACACCGACACGGCGTCGCAGAACTACCTGACGCAGATCCTCGACGGCGTCTACACCAATCCCGATCCCCGGGCGTATCCGCTGTCGTCCTATTCGTACATGCTCATCCCCACCGGAGCGAATGACACCCGGATGACGACGAACAAGCGGCAGACCCTCGTGGACTTCCTCTTCTACTCACTGTGCGAGGGGCAGGGCAAGGCCGGTGCGTACGGCTACTCGCCGCTTCCCCTCAACCTGGTCCAGGCGGGGTTCGACCAGGTGGCCAAGCTCGGAACCGCGGACTCCGCCGTGAACGTCTCGGGCCGTGACGCGACCAAGTGCAACAACCCGACCTTCGTAGCGGGCGACCTGAACCGGAACAAGCTCGCGGAGGTGGCGCCGGCACCCGCCGCGTGCGACAAGTCCGGTGCCGGACCGTGCCTCACCGCGGGCCAGACCAGCTCCGCGGGTGGAGCCGCGGCGGGCGGGGCCGGCGCGGCCGGTGGCACGGGCGGGAAGACGACGACCGGGACGACCGGGGGCGCCGGCACGACGGATGCGAACGGAGCGACCGACGGCACCGACACCAGCGCCTTCGCAGGCACGGTCGACCCGGAGACCGGGTTGCCCACCTCGGACGGGAACGGGACCTCGACCACGGCGAGCGCGTCCGTCGCTACCGCGCTCCCACCCCAGCCGGTCGGCAGCAGCATCTTGTTCGGCGCGCTGTCGGCAGTCGAGCTGCTCGCCCTCGTGCTCCTCCCCGCGTTCTTCGTCGTCCGAGCCCGCCGCAAGCGGGCCGGCGGTGTGCTGTGACGCGCGGGCCGCGGCCTCGATCTGGGCCGTCAACCCTGGTCCGGGCCGCCGTGCTCGCCGCGATCCCCGCACTCGGGCTCGGCGTCCTGCTGGCGGGCGTGACCGGCACGCCGGTGCACGCCGCGGACGCGAGTCCGGCCGCGACGGCCGAGTACAGCCGGACGCAGACGCTCACGCGAACGCACGTCCAGGCTGACGGCACCGACGACGTCGTGGACTCGCGGGCCGTGACCGTGGACGTCGATACGACCACCAACCTGAGGGGTCGACAGCGGATCGGCGTGAGCTGGTCGGGTGCGCACCCGTCGGCTTCCCGGACCTCCAACCCGTACGGCCAGGCCGGCATGACGCAGGAGTACCCCGTGGTGATCCTGCAGTGCCGCGGCCTCGATGATCCCTCCCTGCCGGCCAACCAGCAGATCAGTCCGTCGACGTGCTGGACCTCGGACTATGTCCAGCGCAAGGACGACAGCGCATCGTCAGCCTCTGCGCCGTGGCTGTACGACCGCTTTGCGACGGCGAGTGACAAGGTCGACCAGAAGACGCTGCCGACGTGGCCGGCCGACTGCCCGCTCCTCCCGGCGAGCTTTCCCCAGCACCTCGTGCCCTTCGTCGCCAAGAATGGGACGACGTACCCGGCGTGCACCCAGGCGGCCATGCCGGCGGAGGCCGCCCTCGACGGCGCGCTGCCGGCGGCGGAGGTGTCGGCCTACACCGCGACGAACGGCACCGGCAGCTGGCAGTTCGAGGTGCGCTCCGATCAGGAGAACGAGTCCTTGGGCTGCTCCTCCGACGTGCCGTGCTCGCTCGTGGTCATCCCGATCATGGGGATCAGCTGCGACGGGACGAACGTCATGTGCCGTGCAGCGGGGCGGGCCGCGCCGGGGTCGCGGTACAACGACGAGCTCGGCGTGGACCTGTCCGTGCAGCCCGAGCTGTGGTGGTCGGCGTCCAACTGGAGGGGCCGGTTCGCCGTCCCACTGACGTTCGGTCTCCCCGCCGACGCGTGCGACGTGCTCGACTCACGCGCCCCCGTCGACTTCTACGGATCGGAGCTGCTCGCCCAGGCATCGCTCCAGTGGGCGCCCGCCTACTGCCTGCGACAGGACCGGTTCAAGTTCCGACACAACCGGATGACCGACTCCGCGGCGCTGCGGTTGGTCGACTCGGGCGGGGCCGTGGCCGCGTTCGTCTCCGATCCCGCGACGACCACCAAGCAGCTGGCCTATGCCCCGACCGCAGTGACGGGATTCGGGATCGCGTTCGTGATCGACAGACCGAACAACGCCGGTGAACAGACTCAGCTCAGGCTCACCCCGCGTCTGCTGGCGAAGCTGCTCAGTCAGTCGTATGTGGCGAGCAACAACGGCAAGGGCCACCCCGGGATGGCGAAGAACCCGGTGAGCATCAACCTCGATCCGGAGTTCACAGCGCTCAACCCCGGCCTCGACGACGTCATGCGCGAGGCCGCGGCAACGGTGCTCTCGCTGTCCGAGGGTGCTGACACGATGCGAGCACTGACCGCGTACATCGCGTCGGACGCCGAGGCGACGGCGTTCCTCAAGGGCACCCCGGACCCGTGGGGCATGGTGGTCAACCCGGACTTCCAGTCCTTGAGCGGTGCCGGCGTGCAGCTGCCGACCGACAGCTGGCCCCTGCTCGACACGTGGAAGCTGCCGAAGCCGAGCGACGTCTGCTGGACCGAGAACATCTCGACGCCCTACTTCGCGCTGGTGGCCGCGCCCGTCAACACCCTGCGCAAGGTGGCCACCGCGTTGATCGACGCGTGGCCCAACGTGCAGACCCGGTGCGAGGGCAACCCGACCGCCGGATACAAGGTGGGCCGGGTCGACCGCCAGAACTACGGCACCCGGTTCATGCTCGGCATCGTCTCGCTCGGAGACGCCGACCGGTACGGCCTTCGGGTCGCGTCGTTGCGGACGACCGGCACCGGCGCTGACGCGACGTTCGTCGACCCCAGCTCCGCCACGATGGCGAAGGCCGTGGCCACGGCCACGAGCGCCGGGCTCGCACAGGCCTTCACGCTCGACTCGGCGACGATGCCGAGCGACGCCTACCCCGGCACCATGATCGTGCACACTGCCGCACCGACGTCTGGGCTCTCGACGAGCGATGCTGCCTCCATCGGGCAGTTCATCGCGACCGCCACCACCGAGGGTCAGGTGCCCGGCTCGGCCAACGGCGAGCTGCCCGACGGCTTCCTCCCGATCCTGCCCACCGGTGCGACGGCGCAGCTGTACGCGGGCGCGCAGGCCGCGGGGGCGATCATCGTGGCGCAGCAGGGGACCCCTGCGAGCGCACCCGCATCCGCCACGTCGGGGACGAGCACGACGGACACATCCGACGGGTCGGTCGTCTCGACCGGCAGCTCCGGTCCGCCGGCGACCGGGATCGTCGACTCGAGCGGGGCCGAATCGGTCACCGTGGACGGGCTGCCGGCTCCGGCGGCGTCGTCGTCCTCGTCGACCTCGTCGGGTGTCGTGACGGCGGCGACGCCGATGCCCGTGGCGGGTCTGGCCGTGCCGGTGGCCGCCGGTATCGGACTGTGGGGTGCTCTGATGCTCCCGTTGGCCCTCTGGCTCGGATCCCGGCGGGGCGCGCTGTGACACTCACGATCGAGAACCCCTACGCGCCGCCCGTCGAGGGAACCGTCCAGACCGGACCGCCCCCCGGGTGGAAGCCGCCGAAGGGCGTTCGGTTGCGCGAACCGCGGCGCGCGCGGCCGCCGTTGACCGACGGCGCCATGGCACTGGTGCTCTCGCTCATCACGGTGGTCGTGCTCTCGCTGGGCCTGGTCGCCTACCTCGGTGTCCTGACGCCGCTGCAGGAGGCGCGCTCGCAACGTGAGCTCGGCTCCCAGCTGCGCACCTCGCTCGCCGCGGGAACGGCGCCGCTCGGCGGCCCGATCGAACCGGGCACGCCCGTGGCCCTGCTGGAGGTCCCTACCCTCGGGCTGCGTCAGGTGGTGGTCGAGGGAACGGCCGCCGCGGACCTGATGGCCGGCCCGGGGCACCGCCGCGACACGGCGCTGCCGGGCCAGCAGGGAGTCTCCCTCGTCTACGGCAGGTCCGGCGCGTACGGGGGTCCGTTCAAGGCCGTCCCGACGCTGCAGACGGGGGACGGCATCCTGGTCACGACCGGCCAGGGCGTCTTCACGTACCGCGTGGACGGGGTCCGCCAGGCGGGGGACCCTCTGCCGGGCGCGCCGGCTGTCGGTGGGTCCCGGCTGACGCTGGTCACCGCGGTCGGCCCTGGCGGCTCGGCCGGGACGTTCCTGCCGCAGAGGCTGGCCTACGTCGACGCCACGCTGGTCGGCGACGCGGCCGTCGCCCCGCCGGGCCGTGCGGCGTCGATCCCGGACACCGAGAAGGCGATGGCGGTCGACACATCGGTGTGGCCGAGCGTCGTGCTGGCATTGCAGCTCCTGCTGCTCGTGGTCGTCGGGACCGCGCTGCTGGCTCGCAGGCTTCCTGGCCGGGCCGTCTGGGTGCTCGCGGTCCCCGTCGTGGCCGCCGCGGGTTGGATCGTCGCCGACGTCTCGTCCCGGCTCCTGCCGAACCTTCTCTAGGCACGCCGGTCGTCCCTCGGCGACATCCCGGCAGTCCCTTGTTCACAGAACAAGCACAGACCGTTCGCCCCACCTCGCGAGGTTTGACCACGGACCGGCGTCGCCGGCCCGACAGTCGCTCTCACGAAGGGTGCTTCTCCAGTGAAGCGTTCGACGATTTCGGCCATGGTGGCCACTGCTCTCATCGGCGTCCTGGGTCTGGCTGCGGCCTCCAGCGCTTCCGCCGAGTCCACCGCGCAGACGCGCGACGTCGTGGGTGTCGGTTCTGACACCACCCAGTACGCGGTGAACTATCTCGCCGACGGCGTCCTCGTCGGGGCGTCCGCCAAGGCAGGGTTCAACGCTGCGTCCAACTCGCGCATCGTCTCCTACGACGCGCTCCCCGACGGCGTGCCCGCAGGGACGATCACGAAGATCAGCCTGAAGACGGGCGCACCGTTGATCAACCGCCCGAACGGATCCGGCGCGGGGAAGGCCTTGCTCTACACCTCGGGGACGACGACCAACAACCCGCTCGTCAACTTCGCGCGCTCGTCCAGCACCCTGAGCCCGGCCGAGGTGAGCGCCGGCCTGTACCAGGTGCCGTTCGCCGTCGACGGCATCAAGATGGTCGTCAGTGCCGCAAGCACCAACGCCCCGACCATCGTCACGGGCGCCGACCTGGTCAAGATCTACAACGGCACCTACACGAACTGGAACCAGCTCCCGGCCGGCATCACGCAGGGCAAGAGCGGCGTCATCGTCCCGATGCTGCCCCAGGCCGGCTCGGGCACGCTGAGCACCTTCATCGGTCAGCTCACGACCCTGAACGGCGGCAGCGCGGTCGTGCTGACCTCCAGCGTCGTCACGGTCCAGGAGCACGACCCGGCACTCATCGCCCCCAACCCCAACGCCATCGCGCCGTTCTCCACCGGCCGTGCGGCGAGCGAGCCGACCGTGGCGCTGGTGAACGGGACCGGCTCCTACAGCTTCCAGCGCGCGCTCTACAACGTCGTTCGCCAGGCGGACCTGAGCGCGGCCTGGTTCAACAACATCTTCGGTCCGAACGGGTTCGTCTGCTCGGGCGCAGGCAAGGCGCTCATTGCCAAGGCTGGCTTCCAGCAGCTTCTCGCCGAGGTCGACGGCGGGGCTTGCGGCGTGCCCACCCAGGCAGCGGTGACCGGGGCAGGCCTCGCCATCTCCTGATCCGACGCTCGTGGTGCCGGTGAGCTGTCACGCACCGCGACCACGAGGGCGGCAGTGATTCACGTAGCGCAACACAGCATCGAACGCAGTCATCTTCTGACGTCCCGAAAGGACATCGCCTCATGCGCACCAAGAGAATTCTCTCCGCGGCCCTGGCCGCCGCCATGGTCACCGGGATCGGGGGCGTGGCCCTTGCGACCTCGGCCTCCGCCGTCGACTTCGGCCCGGCTCTGACCGGCAACATCCTGTGGTTCAACGCGGTGACCACCACGGGCCTCGGCGACGCGAACCTCAACGCCACCGCACAGATCGACGGCTCCTTGCAGCCCAACGCATCGGCCCGCCCGTGGAAGACGCTCGCACTGTCTGCGAACTGCCCGGCCGGCACGGCGCAGATCCAGCCGTTCGTGCACATCCCCGCCCCGGGCTCGTCGGTGGACTGGGACGCGGTGTCCATGGGCGCGTCCGACTCCCTGGTGGACGCGCAGGGACGGTTCTACCTCACGGGCAACAGTGCCGCGGACGCGATGAGCAAGCCCCAGATCCACGCTTACGCCACCGCCCACCCCGGTCTGCCGATGCCCTACGTCGTGGTCTGCCAGAGCGCGGGCGGCGACAACCTCGGGTACTTCACCACCCCGCTGTCCTTGACGGTGACCGGTGCGGCCGACTCGGCCATGACCTACTCGATCCCCAAGGCCTCGCTCCCCGGCGTCGCCAGTAGCACGACCCTGGCTGTCTCCCCGGCAGGTCCGGTCGAGGCCGGTGACACCGTGACCCTGACGGCGACCGTGGCCCCGGCCCCGGCCTCCGGCTCGGTCGAGTTCTTTGCGGGCACCACCTCCCTCGGCACCTCCCCGGTGGCGGCCGGTGGAGTGGCTATCAAGGCGACGTCGGCCATCCCGGTCGGAACCAATGCGGTCACGGCTGTCTACGCCGGCGGCGCCGGCGTCGACCCGTCGACGTCCGCCCCGTCCTCCGTCGTGGTCACCGCCGTCGCGGCGCGTGCCACCACCACCACCCTGGCCGTGTCGCCGGTCACGGGCGACGCGTACCAGAACGTCACGTTCACCACGACCGTCACCGCGGCCACCGGCCTGCCGAACGGCACGGTGTCCTTCTACACCGGCACCACGTTCATCGGCTCGGTGCCCTGCACCAACGGCATCGTCCCGGCCTACACGAGCAACCTGCTCGGCGCCGGCGCGCAGTCGCTGACCGCCCAGTTCGTGGGCACGGCCCCGTACAGCAACTCGACGTCCAACGCCGTCTCCGCCACCTACGCCCTCGTCGGGGCCGTCGACCCGCAGAGCGTCGACGTCGTCATCCCCGTCGGTGCCATCACCATCACCACGCCCTACCACCCGGCGATCCCGGCCACCGGCACCACCCCCGCCGTCCCGGCCACGACGTTGCACCTCGGCACGGCCGTTCTCGACCAGAGCGACTCCACGTACTCGGCGTCGGCGCCGTTCGAGAACATCGTCATCACGGACACCCGCTCGGCGACCACCGGCTTCACCGCCAAGGTCGTCTCGGGTGCCTTCACCAACGGCGCGAACTCGTTCGGCGGCCAGTACGCCGGCCTGTGGAACGTCGCGGCGCACCAGGTCGTCGGTAACGCCCTCCAGGCGTCCGACGTCGTCCCGACGCAGAACCCCGCGCCGGCCACGAACCCGGTCGGTCCGAACGCTGGGCTCGGAGTCGCGAAGACGTTCGCCAGCTACACCGGCGGTACGGACGGCCCCAAGACCGGCTCCGTGAAGCTGGATGGCACGTTCGGTGTCGACCAGGTGCCCTCGTCGGTCCCGGCCGGCACGTACGCGGCGACCATCACGTTCACCGCGATCTGACCGGTGATCGGGCAACCGATCCGCAGGTGATCGGTCGTTGATCGACAACCGTCCCGGCTTCGGCCGACGGCGGAGAGGGGCGGGACGCGAGAGCGTTCCGCCCCTCGCGTCGTCCTGCGGTGTGCTGGGCTTCACCGCCCGTTCGCACGCAGGGTGTGTCGGCGTCCCCCAGGTGCGTGATCGTTCGGGCGGGTGACGCGGTGTCACCCGATCACCACAGCTCGACGACTCAACGGGACGCTCTCATGCTGCACTCCGCCCGCCGGCTGCTGTCCGCAGCGCTCGCCGCGGCCGTCCTCCTGACGGTCGGGTTCGCCCTGCCGACGCTGCCCGCGATGGCGGCCGACGCGCCCGCGCCCACCCCTGCCGGATCCGAGCCGGGTTCTGCTGCGGCGTCCCCGGACAGCCTGGTGACCTTCGGTGTGGCACCGGCGGGGCCAGCGAAGCCGGACGATCGGCCCTTCCTGAAGTACACGGTGGCTCCGGGCTCGGTCATCCGGGACCACGTCGCGGTGCTCAACCAGGCGGGTGCGCCGCTCGAGCTCGACGTCTACCCCTCGGACGTCGCGCCCGGCGCCAACGGAGGCCTCGAGGTCCCTGCGCGGGAGGTCGCGGCTACGGGCGCGGGCAGCTGGGTGACCACGGACGTCACCCACATCCAGGTGGCGGGGCAGTCCCAGGACGGGGTGGGCTTCACGGTGGTGCCATTCACCGTCACCGTCCCGACCAACGCGGAACCGGGCGACCACGTCGCAGTCGTCGTCGCCGCCCTGACGACGCAAGGGGAGAGCGGGACCAACACGCCGGCCCTCAACCTCGAGCAGCGGGTCGCGGCCCGGTTGTACATCACGGTCGACGGCGCGCTGTCGCCCGGCCTGGTGATCACCGATCTCGGGGTGTCCTACGCGGGCGCGGGCCTGGCGACGGCCGGTAACGTGCAGGTGGGCTACGTCCTGGAGAACACCGGCAACGTCCGCATGGCGGTCTCGCCCAGCGTCACGGTCACCGGGCCGTTCGGCCTCTTGCCACGCACGGCGCCGGGCACGCGCATCGAGGAGCTCCTGCCGGGCGGGAAGGTTCCCCAGAGCGTGACCGTCCCGAACGTCTGGCCCCTCGGGCGGCTGACGGCGACCGTGGCCGTGGCCGCGGCCGCGTCGGTCGGCGGCAGCGACCCTCGCCTCGCCCCGGTGAGTGCGAGCGCGTCGGTGTGGGCCTGGCCCTGGTTGCTCCTCGGTCTGGTCGCTCTCCTGCTCGGTCTCGTCGCCTGGCGGATCGTGCGCCGGCGTCGGCGGCGCGGCACGGCAGCTGCACCTCCGTCGGCGGACTCTCGCCGTGCACGACGGCACGCTCCCGCACCGGTGCCCCCGACGGCGGTGCCCGACCGGGCGACGGTGCGCTGACGCCCGGTCGTCCCCCGGACGTCTGGCGGCGACCGACCGTTCACCTGCCATGAGCAGGCTCTGACCGAGACCGCGCGCTCACCTAGCGCCGGCCCTGAGACGAAGGACTCTCGATGAAGATCACGAAGGTGCTGGCGACCGCTGTCGCCGGCGCGTTGCTGGCCGGGGTCGGCGGCGTTGCTCTCGCGAGCTCGGCCTCGGCCGTGGACTTCGGCCCGGCGCTGACTGGCGACATCCTGTGGTTCAACACGACATCGACCGGCCTGCTCGACCCGGCCCTGACGGCGGCGAGCCAGGTCGACGGTTCGTTGCAACCGAACGCGGGCGCGCGGCCCTGGAAGACTCTCGCCCTGTCCGCGAAGTGCCCCGCGGGCACACAGACGATCCAGCCATACGTGCACATCCCCGCTCCCGGATCCTCGGTCGACTGGGACGCCGTCTCCATGGCCGGGTCCGACGTCACGGTGGACGCGCAGGGCCGGTTCTACCTTTCGGGTGACCGGGTTGCGGACCCGATGAGCAAGCCGCAGATCCACGCCTACGCCACAGCCAACCCCGGAAAGACGATGCCTTATATCGTCGTCTGCCAGGGCGCCGGCGCCACCAACATCGGGTACTTCTCCACGCCTCTGTCGTTGACCGTCACAGGCACAGCCGACGCGGCGATGACCTACTCCATCCCCAAGTCGAGCTTCACGCCGGCTGGTGGCGGTACCACCGTCACTGCCACGACGACCGCGCTGACCGCGGCCGCGTCGGGCGCCGACCTTGCGCTCACCGCAACGGTCGCGCCGGCCACCGCGGCCGGAACGGTGACCTTCGCCGAGGGCGGCACCACGCTCGGCACCGGCGCCGTGACCAACGGCGTGGCCACGTACACGGTCACGGCCCCGACGGCCGGCGACCACAGCTACACGGCGTCGTTCGTCCCGACCGACCCCGCCGCCTACGGCCCCTCGTCGGGTTCGCAGACCTACACGGTGGTGGTCGGCCCGAACGGCCAGATCACCGTGACCTTGACCGTGCCGGCCGCGCCCGTCGCGGACGGCGCGCTCACCTTCGCGGTCCCCACGGCCCCAGTTGCGCTGACCGGTGCGCGGGACACCGGGAACACGCGGATCACCGCCACGGCCCAGCTGGCCGGCGTCACGGTGACCGACACCCGCCGGGACGGCCTGCTCCAGGGGTGGAAGGTCAACGTGCAGGCGTCCGACTTCACCGGCACGGCCGGCACGGTCGGCGCCAAGTACCTCGGGTGGAAGCCTGCCGCGCCGAGCATCACGAAGGAGGCGGCGACCGCTCCGCTCCTGGTCCAGGCGGGCACCGAGGTGAAGTCGGCGCTCGACGACACCGCCAGCACGGGTCTGGCGTCGAGCAAGACGCTCGCGCAGACCACGACCAACGGCCGCGGTGCGACCACCCTGTCGACGGCGCTCAACCTGGCGATCCCCGCCACGACCGCCGAGGGCTCCTACGCCTCGACGGTCACCGTGACGCTCGTCAGCAACTGAGCACGGCCGGTGGTGGGGCGCGTCGTCCTGCGCCCCACCACCGTCTCGCCCGCTGACCGCCCGCGCCCTGAGGAGTACCGCATGTCCCTGGCCACTCGACACTCACGCCGTGCTCTGGCCCCTCTGCTGGTCGTGCTCGCCGCGCTCGCCGTCGGCCCGATGGCCGGCTCGGCCGCGGCCGAGGACGGCACGGCCGCCTGGTCGGTGACCCCGGTGGCGGCCGACGGCACTCCGGACGCGCGGACGCGCATCGACGTCCAGCTCGACCCGGGAGCGACGACTCACGACCAGGTGCTCGTGGCCAACGCCTCGACCGCCGAGCAGACGTTCACGGTGTACGCGGCCGATGCCTTCAACACCGCCGACGGCGGGTACGACCTCCTGCCAGCCGCGACGCCGTCGACAGACGTCGGCACCTGGGTCACGATGTCCGCTCCGACGGTGACCATCCCCGCCCTGGCGACCGCGGTGGTCGGGTTCGACGTCACGGTTCCGGCAGGAGCCGCGCCCGGTGACCACTCCGGCGGCATCGTCGTCTCGACGCAGACCGCGCAGGCGGGTGACAGCGGGGTGATCGTCGACTCGCGGGTCGCGGTGCGGATGTCGGTCCGCGTCTCGGGCGAGCTGGCCCCCGCCCTCGAGGTGCGCAACGTGTCCGCCTCCGCGGGTGGGAGTCTCGTCCCGTTCGGGTCGAGTGCCGCCGTCGTGAGCTACGACCTGGTCAACACGGGGAACGTGAAGATCATCGGGACGCCCCGCGTCCGCGTCTCGGGTCCGTTCGGCGTCGGACGGGTCGAGGTGGCACCGGGGAACACCACCGAGGTGCTGCCGGGACAGTCGTTCGTGGTCAAGACGACCATGCCGGACGTGCCACCGTTCGTCGTGATGACGGCGACCGTCGACGTCGCGATGGCCGCCGCTCCTGGTCCGCAGACCGAGGTCCCGCTCACCAGCAGCACCGCGTCGTCGAGCTTTGCCGACGTCCCGTGGACCGGCCTGGTCGTCCTGCTGCTCATCGGAGTCAGCGTCGTGGTCGTCGTACGGATCCGCAGCGCGAGGCGCGCGCAGGGTGAACGCCTCTGGGCGGAGATGGTCGCGGAGTCGGGCCGCCAGGGGGCGCCCGTCGGCGCGCCGCCGGCCGCCACGACCCACGCCATTCTGCTCGCCGTCGCGCTCGTCTTCCTGGCGCCGGCGACGGGGTTGGGCGCCAGCGTGCACCTCGACAGCTCCGACACGGGCGGCGCCGTGACCCTCCAGGTCCCGAAGGCTCCTCCCGTGCAGTCCGGCAGTGGCGGCTCGACGGGCTCAGGGGCCGGGACGAGCACCGGCTCCGGCTCGAGCTACTCCGGCTACGGCGGTGCCGGCATCGACGGCTCCGCATCCGGCCCCGCAGATACGGAGACGTCGGGCGACGCCGTGACCGCACCGACGAGCGCGCCGAGCGCGACCGCCCTTGCCTCGTCGCCCGACATCGTCTGGCGCGAGTCTCGCCACCTGACGTCTGTGCAATGGTTGCTCGTCGCGCTCGCGGCGATCGGCGCCGCGACAGCGGGAGGGTTCGCCCTGAGGGCCCGTTCGCTGCGCGCCCGGGCCGCGGCGGGTGCAGTCCTGTGACGTCGTACCCGGACGCTGGCGAGCAGGCGGCGGCATCCGCGCACTCCGCCGCGACTCAGACGGTCGTCCTCCCGTCCATCACCCCGGGATCCTGGGCGGCACCGGACGTCGACACGTCAGGCGGTCCGCAGGACACGACTCGTCGGCGGGACGTCCGGGTGCCGGGTGCCGGCCCTGCGCTGACCGACACGACGCCGCGGACGATCGAGCCGCGGGGTCTCGCCGATCTCCGCGGGCAGGAGATCTCGGCCTGGTTCGGCGACCACCTCGTGCTCGACGGGGTGTCCCTGACCATGCGGGCCGGTGCGATCACCGCGCTCATCGGGCCGTCCGGCTGTGGCAAGTCCACGTTCTTGCGAATCCTCAACCGGATGCACGAGCTGGTCCCGTCGGCGTCGATGGCGGGCAAGGTGCTGCTGGATGGCCAGGACATCTACGATCCCGAGCGCCGACTCGTGGACGCCCGTCGCCAGATCGGCATGGTTTTCCAGAAGCCCAACCCGTTCCCCGCGATGTCGATCTACGACAACGTGGTCGCCGGTCTGCGCCTCACCGGCGTCAAAGTCTCCCGCGAGCGACAAGGACAACCTGGTCGAGAGCTGTCTTTCGAAGGCCGGACTGTGGCGCGAGGTGCAAGATCGCCTCTCGGCGCCGGGAGGCGGACTCTCCGGTGGGCAGCAGCAGCGGCTGTGCATCGCGCGCTCGTTGGCCGTACAGCCCCGCGTCCTGCTGATGGACGAGCCCTGTTCCGCGCTCGACCCGACCTCGACCCGTGTGATCGAGGAGACGATGATGTCGCTGCAGCACGAGGTGACCATCGTCATCGTCACGCACAACATGCAGCAGGCCGCCCGCGTCTCGCAGGAGTGCGCCTTCTTCCTCGCCTCGCAGGGCACGCCGGGCGTCATCGTGGAGCACGGCGACACCCGGGCGCTGTTCGAGTCGCCGCAGGACGAACGGACCGAGGCCTACGTGAACGGGCGTTTCGGGTGAGGAAGCTTCGTCGCCGTCCCGCTCGCTCTGGGACTTCTCGTCGCCGCAGCGACCCAGGCCTCGGCTACCCACACGCAGATCGAGGGCACCGGTTCCACGGCGAGCCAGGCGATCGTCGGCGAGTGGGTCGCGGACGTGGCCGCCAACGGGATGCAGGTGGTCTACACCGGTGGCGGGTCGTCGAAGGGCCGCAAGGACTTCGCGCAGGCGTCGACGGACTTCGCCATCTCCGACATCCCGTACCAAGGCGTCGACGAGTATGGCAACGCGGACAGCTCGGGTGGCCGTGAGTTTGCCTACGTGCCGATCGTGGCCGGTGGCACGGCGTTCACCTATCACCTGGAGGTCGGCGGCAAGCTGGTGAAGGACATCCGGCTGTCGGGGGAGACCCTCGCCAGGATCTTCACCGGAGGGATCACCCGCTGGAACGACCCCCTGATCGCGGCCGACAACAATGGACGCACCTTCCCCGACGCGACGATCTACCCGGTGTACCGATCCGACGGATCCGGTACGACCGCTCAGGTGACCGCCTGGCTCGACCACCAGTATCCGAGCATCTGGCGCCCCTTCCTCGGCCACGCCGGGACGACCTCGTACTACCCGGGGAACACGATCATCGGGGCGATCGGCGCGTCCAGCTCGGACCAGGTGATGAATGTCGTCGCTGCGGCCTCGAGCAACGGGACCATCGGGTACGTCGAGAACTCCTACCCGGTGAACAAGGGCTTCCCGGTGGCCAAGGTCCTGAACAGTGCGGGCTACTTCGTCGAGCCGACGCAGTACAACGTCGCCGTCGCACTGACGCACGGCGCAGATCAACACGGACACGGCCTCCCAGAACTACCTGACGCAGATCCTCGACGGCGTCTACACCAATCCCGACCCCCGGGCGTACCCGTTGTCGTCGTACTCCTCCATGATCATCCCGACCGGCGCGAACGACACCCGGATGACGACGAACAAGCGGCAGACCCTCGTCGACTTCCTCTCCTACTCCCTGTGCGAGGGGCAGGGGAAGGCGGGCGCGTACGGGTACTCGCCCCTGCCGCTCAACCTCGTCCAGGCGGGGTTCGACCAGGTGGCCAAGCTGGGCGCGGCCGACCCAGGCGTGAACATCGTCGGGCGGGACGCGACCACATGCGACAACCCGACCTTCCTGGCGGGGGATCCTTCCCGCAACTACCTCGCCGAGATCGCGCCCCAACCTGCCTCATGCGATGCGCTGGGCGCTGGTCCGTGCGGGTCGCCTATCTCCCCTCCAGGAGATCTCGCGCTGGCGCTCAAGGTCCCGAGCGACGGGCTCGGGGGCCTCGTCCTGCACGGCCCCAGGTCGCTCGCGCTAGTCGCGGCCCGTGACGTGTCGTCGGTGCACGCAACTGCTGACCTGTCTGCCCTCTCTGTCGAGGACACCCGCGACGACGGCTCGTTGGGCACATGGCAGGTGAATGTCCAGGCCACGGCCTTCACAGGAAGTCCCGGCGTCGTCGACGCCCGCTACCTCGGGTGGCGGCCGGCTTTGCCAGCGCTCGTGCCCGGAACGGCAGCCTGCTGGCTGTGGAGGCGGGTCCGGCGGTGGAGTCGGCGTACGCCGACTCGAGCAGCGAAGGTCTGGGCAGCAGTCGACTGCTCGCGCGGGCGCTCGTACCTGGCCGAGGAACGACGACGCTCACCGCAGCGCTGGATCTCGTCGCGCCGTCGACCACTCCGGCCGGCTCGTATACGTCCACGCTCACGGTCACCCTCGTCTCCTCCTGATCGTTCCTACCGCCTCCTGACCCGGGCTCGTTCTGCCGATATACGAGCCATACGGGTGATCCCCTCCGGATCCTGTCCACTTCGTCCCAAACCACACTCGTGTGACTCGTGGGACTGGTGTGACAGGTGTTCACTTATGAGGTTTTCGCAGGTAGCGTCCCCGGAGGCGGTCGCTGTGGTCGCCCTGTGAACCCAGGACGGCTCGACCGCCGTCCGGCTGGAGGAACGTGAGCACGCGCGCCGCATCCCGGTACCGACTGCCGTCGGTGCTGGTCACTGCTGCGCTCCTGCTCGCCGGTTCCGCGGCGGGTGCCACGGCGGCCCCCGCCCCCACGCCGCCGTCCGCGCAGGACGTCCAGAACGCCAAGGGCGCGGTGGCCTCGGCGTCCCGGTCCGTCGCCGGCATGGAGGTCCGCCTCGCGCAGCTGAGCGCGACGACCGACGCCGCGAACCTCAAGGTCCAGCAGCTCGGCGAGGCCTACACGCGGGCGCTCGTCGACGCCGACGCCGCGCAGCAGGCCTCCCGCGACGCCGCCGCCGCATCCAAGGCCGCGGACGCCGAGGCCGAGACCGCACGCCGCCAGCTCGTCGCCATCGCCCGCGAGGTCGCCCGCTCCGGCGGCTCGACCGACATGCTGCAGGCGGTCCTGTCCGCCGACGGCTTCCAGGACGTCGCCAACCGGAGCGCGTCGCTCGAGCGCATCAGCGGCAAGACCGACGAGGTCGTCCAGAAGTACCGGGCGTCCCAGCTGATGTCCGGGCTGCTCGCCAAGCGGGCCGCCACCGCCGCGACCAAGGCGGCCGACGCCAAGACCGCCGCCGCCGACGCCCTCGCCGCCGCGCAGCAGGCCCAGGACGACGCTGTCACCGCGCAGGCCGCGGCCTCCGCCGAGCGCGACACCCTCATCGGCCAGCTGGCCGCTGCCCGGCAGACGAGCGCCCAGGTCGAGGGTGCCCGCCAGGACTTCCTCGACCAGCAGCGTCGCGACCGGGAGGACGCCGCCGCCCAGGCCGCGGCCCTCAAGCCCCCGCCCGCCGCCGCCACGACCGTGACGACCAGGCCGTCGACCGGAGGGACCACCGCCGCCCCGGTCACCACGCCGCCCGCGACGACGACGCCCCCGGCCACCACCACCCCGCCGGCCACCACGACCCCGCCCGTCACCGCGCCCCCGGTGACCGCCCCGCCGGTGACGACGCCCCCGGTGACGGCTCCGCCCGTCGGCAAGTACGGCCTCGGTACGGGCACGTCGCGCAGCTCGGCAGGCACGGCCGCTGCCGCGCTCGCGTGGGCGCAGACGAAGATCGGGCTGCCCTACACCTGGGGCGCTGCCGGCCCGAACACCTTCGACTGCTCGGGCCTGACGATGCGCGCGTACCAGTCGGTCGGCGTCAACCTGAACCGCACGTCGCGCGACCAGTACAAGCAGGTCCTCAAGATCAGCTACGACGACATGCGCCCGGGCGACCTCATCTTCTGGTCCACCGACCCGAACAGCCCGGACGCCGTCTACCACGTGGCCATCTGGGCGGGGAACGGCCAGATCATGGAGGCCCCCCAGCCCCTCGCGCCGCTGCGCATGATCAAGATGCGCTGGGCCAACACGATGCCCTACGCCGGCCGCCCGTAGACGCTCACCATCCGCACTCGGGACGCCCACAGTCCCGACGGGGCGTGAATGCACAACGTCCGCACTCGTGAGCCGATGGGCCCCGACGAGTGCGGACGCTGCGGAGAAGGCAGGCGGTCAGTGGCCGCCGTAGTAGTTGGTGTCGATGGCGCGCTGGCGGCTGCGCTCGATCTCGGCCTCCGCCTCGGCGCGGTCGGTCCAGTGGGCGCCCTCGACGGACTTGCCCGGCTCCAGGTCCTTGTACACCTCGAAGAAGTGCTGGATCTCGAGCCGGTGGAAGTCGGAGACGTCGTCGATGTCCTGGCGCCACGCGGCGCGCTGGTCACCGGTCGGGACGCACAGGACCTTGTCGTCGCCGCCGGCCTCGTCGCGCATGCGGAACATGCCCAACGCCCGGCAGCGGATCAGGCAGCCCGGGAACGTGGGCTCCTCGAGCAGCACCAGGGCGTCCAACGGGTCTCCGTCCTCACCGAGGGTGCCCTCGATGAAGCCGTAGTCGTCGGGGTACCGCGTCGAGGTGAACAGCATCCTGTCGAGCCGGATACGCCCCGTTGCGTGGTCCACCTCGTACTTGTTGCGCTGACCCTTCGGGATCTCGATCGTGACGTCGAACTCCACAGCTCTCCTCCGCCCGTGCGTCCGCGCCTGGGGATTCCCGGGCCGGCGGTCGCAGCGACACTCGTCGTGCGGCGCGCCGGGTGTCAGGGGCGCCTTTGTCTCGGACAGTAGTCTGTCGCACCGAACGGCTGAGAACGAGCGGGGCGGGGTGATCATGGCCACAGCGTGGCGAGTGGTGGGCACGAGCCTGCTCGTCGTGGCCCTCGCGGGTGGCGCATACGTGACCGCCGACGCCTACGACGTGGTCCCCGGGCTCGTCACCCTCGCACCCGAGCCCGACCCGCCGGCACCCTTCCCGACCGCGCCCGGCGCCGTCGAGCCCGCGGCCTTCAGCCCTGCGCTGACCGCCCTCGACCCTCAGGTCCCCGTCCCGGGCGACGCGCAGCTCCAGGCACTCGTCGACGGACTCGTTGCCGATCCCGCGCATGGGCGCCAGCGTCGGCGTCCTGGTCCAGGACCAGCTCACCGGGCAGACGTTGGCCAGCCATCTTCCCGACGAGGGCCGCACGCCCGCCTCGACCGCCAAGCTCGTCACCGCGATCGCGAGCCTGAGCGCCCTGGACCCCGACACGACCCTGCCGACGACGGTCGTCAAGGGCGAGGGGAACCGGATCGTGATCGTCGGCGGGGGCGACATGATGCTCGCGGCCGGCGCGGGCGACCCGGCCGCGACCGAGGGCCACGCCGGTCTGGCGGACCTCGCCGCGCAGACCGCCAAGGTGCTGCAGCTCGAAGGCGCCACGACCGTGGAGCTGGGCGTCGACGACACCTTGTTCACCGGTCCTCGGCTGAGCCCGACCTGGGACCCGGCGGACATCGCGGCGGGCTACGTCGCGCCGGTGACCGCGCTCGCGGTGGACACCGCCAAGATCAAGCCGGGCGAGTACCCGCCCCGCTACGCCGACCCGTCGATCGCTGCGGCCACGACGTTCGCGGCCCGGCTCGCGGAGAACGGCATCACCGTCAGCGGCGCGCCGTACCGCGCGGACAAGCCGTCGGGCGGTCGCGAGATCGGTCGGGTCGAGTCGGCGACGCTCGACAAGATCGTGCACCACTTCCTCGACACCTCCGACAACACCATCACCGAGGTCGTCTCCCGGCTCGTCGCGATCGATCAGGGCCTGCCGGCCAGCTTCGACGGCGGGTCGGCGGCGGTCCTGCACGTCGTCCAGGTCGCGGGCGTCGACACCGCGGGTGCCCATCTCGTCGACGCGTCCGGCCTCGGCGCCGGTTCGGTGCTCCCGCCGAGCCTGCTCACCGGCCTCGTCCGGCTGTCGACCGACCCCGCCCACCCGAACCTGCGCGACGTCGCGACGGGGATGCCGATCGGCGGCCTGACCGGCACCCTCTCCGACCGCTACACGAAGTCGCCCGCGCGGGGGATGGTCCGCGCCAAGACCGGCAGCCTCCCGCACGTCACCGCGCTGTCGGGCACGGTTCTCGACGCCGAGTCGCGCCAGCTGGTGTTCGCGGTCCTTGCCGATGCCACGCCCGACGGTGGGCAGTGGGGTCCGCGCGCGGCGATCGACGAGTTCGTCGCCGACCTCGCCGGCTGCGGCTGCCGCTGACCGGTGCGGTGTGCACGAGCGCGCCGACGGACCGTCGGCACGCACGCGGACCGTCGGGTAGCGCGGTCCGCGTGCGTCGCGACCCTCCGTCGGCGGATCTTGCGCCGACGGCAGAACGTGCGCCGCCTGCCCGAGCGCGCCGGTTACGGTGAACGCGTGGAGCCCCCCGAGAACTCCGAGCAGCCCCAGCACGGCCTGGTCGACTGGCGGCGCGCGGCGGCGATCGCCGGCCGTCTCGCGACCCCGGGTCCGGCGGCCGAGCGGGAACAGCTGCAGGGCCTTGTGGACGAGCTGCGCGACGCGGCGGGCCGGGCGGCCACGCACGTCGCCGAGATCACCCGGCTGACGGCCGCCGACGGCACCGACCCGAGCCGCGTCTCGAACGTGCGGGTGGTGGACCGCGCGCGGTGGGCGCAGGCGAACGCCGAGATGTTCGGCGTGATGACCGGCGGCGTCGTCGTGCCCGCAGGCAAGGGCGCGCGTGCGACCGGCGCGGTCCAGGTGGGCGGGGTCCTGGCCCTGCTGTCCAGCAAGGTGCTCGGCCAGTTCGACCCGTTCACCCCGCAGGACGGCTTCGTCGGGCGCCTGCTGCTCGTCGCGCCGAACGTGCTGCACCACGAGCGCAAGCTGAAGGTGGACCCGAGCGACTTCCGGCTCTGGGTCGCGCTGCACGAGCAGACGCACGCGATGCAGTTCGCCGCGGCGCCCTGGCTCGCGGACCACCTGCGCACCCGGGCCGCCGAGCTGCTCACCGACCTGACGAGCGAGGGCGGCAAGGCCAACCTGCTGGGCTCGCTCACGCGGGCGATCAGCGGCGACGGCGATGAGGGCGGCGGCATCCTCGAGGCCCTGACGCCGCGGCAGCGCGCCGTGTTCGAGGAGGTGGGCGCGGTCATGTCCGTGCTCGAGGGTCACGCGGACGTGACCATGGACGAGGTCGGTCCGACGGTCGTGCCCACGGTCAGGACCATCCGCAAGGCCTTCGAGGTGCGACGCGACCAGGCGTCCCAGGGCAAGGGCCTCGACCAGGTGCTGCGCCGCGTGCTCGGCCTCGACGCGAAGCTGGCCCAGTACCGCGACGGCGCCAAGTTCGTCCGGACCGTGCGGCGCTCGGTCGGCACCGAGGGCTTCAACGCGGTCCTCGCCGCCCCGGAGAACCTGCCGGAGCCGCGCGAGATCGCCGACCCGGCGGCGTGGGTGCGTCGGGTCCACGGATGAGCGGACCCCCGCGCGCGGTCGCCGCGGTGCGGTCGGCGGTCGCGGCGAGCCTGGCCGACGTCGGGCCGGGCGAGCTGGTCCTGGTGGCGTGCTCGGGCGGGCCGGACTCGCTCGCGCTGGCAGCCGGTGCGGCGTTCGTCGGGACGAAGAACGGCTGGCGGGTCGGTGCGGTCATCGTCGACCACGGGCTCCAGCCGGGCTCGGAACTGGTTGCCGACGAGGCCGCGCGGGCGTGCCAGAGCTCGGGCTGGACCCCGTCCGCGTGGTGCGGGTCGACGCGAGCGGCCCCGGCGGTCCGGAGGCCGCGGCGCGCGCGGCCCGCTACGGCGCGCTCGACGACCAGGACGCCGCGGCGATCCTGCTCGGGCACACGCTCGACGACCAGGCCGAGACGGTGCTGCTCGGCCTGGCCCGCGGATCGGGTGCGCGTGCGCTCGCGGGCATGCCGGCGGTGCGCGGCCGGTTCCGTCGCCCGCTGCTCGAGCTGCGCCGTCGCGACACGCTCGACGCGTGCGACGCGCTCGGGCTGACCCCGTGGCAGGACCCGACGAACGACGGCTCCCACCCCGATGCCGCGCTACGCAGCAGGGTCCGGTCCGAGGCGCTCCCCGCGCTCGAGCGCGTCCTTGGCCCGGGCGTCGCCGAGGCGCTGGCTCGCACCGCCGCGCAGCTGCGCGAGGACGCCGACGTGCTCGACGCGCTCGCGGATGAACTTCTGACGAACGCCGTCGATCTGGACGTCGAGGTCCTGAAGAACGCTCCCGACGCGGTCCGCCGACGCGCCCTGCGAGCCGCGATGATCTCGGCAGGCAGTCCCGCGGGAGCGCTGAGCCGGGCACACGTCCTGGCCGTCGATGCGCTCGTCGTCGACTGGCACGGGCAGGGTCCGGTGGCGCTCCCGGGCGGGGTCGCGGCGCGGCGGGCGTATGGCAGGCTTGCACTCGGCCCGGCGCACGCCGGCTCCTGAGAGACACGAACAGCCAGCTCGACGACGAGGAGCGACTTCGGTGGACCCGGCGGACATGGGGGACGACCTCGAGCGGGTGCTCCTCACGGAAGAGCAGCTGCATGCTCGGCTCGATGAGATCGCGGCGCAGGTCGACGCCGACTACGCGGGCAAGGACCTGCTCCTGGTGGGCGTGCTCAAGGGTGCCGTGATGGTCATGGCCGACCTCGCGCGTCGCCTGCACTCGCCGGTCCAGATGGACTGGATGGCCGTCTCCTCCTACGGCTCGGGCACCAAGTCGTCGGGGGTCGTGCGCATCCTCAAGGACCTCGACGCGGACCTCACGGGCCGGCACGTCCTGATCGTCGAGGACATCATCGACTCGGGCCTGACCCTGTCCTGGTTGCTGTCCAACCTGCGCTCGCGCGGGCCGGCGACGGTCGAGGTGGCGACGATGCTGCGCAAGCCCGAGGCGTCCAAGGTCGACGTCGACGTGCGCTACGTCGGGTTCAACATCCCGAACGAGTTCGTCGTCGGCTATGGCTTGGACTACGCCGAGAAGTACCGCAACCTGCCGTTCGTCGGGACGCTGGCGCCGCGGGTCTACGGGGCCTGAGCAGCGGGTGGACGTCGAGTGGCCCGTGTGCGCCCTCGGTGAACACGTCGGGGAAGGCCAGGTTCATCGGGTAACTTCGGTCCACCACACCCGCGAGCGGAGGACGAGGGGCCCGGCCCCGATCACCCCATGAACGTCAAGCGCCTTTCTCGTAGCCTCATCCTGTGGATCGCCCTCGCGATCGTCCTGGCGGTCTTCGGCTTCAGCTCGATCAGCCAGCCCAAGGTCAGCAGCATCGACACGTCCGACGGCATGTCGCTGATCGCCGACGGCAAGGTCGAGCAGGCCAAGGTCACCGAGGGTGTGCAGCGGGTCAACCTCACGCTGGCCGAGGACTTCGTCAAGGACGACAAGAACTACGGCAAGCTCGTGCAGTTCAACTACGTCGTCCCGCAGGGCGAGTCGGTGGTGGACGCGATCGCCAAGGCGGACCCGAAGGACGGCTACACGTCCGAGGTCCCGCAGAGCCCGTGGTGGGTCAGCCTCCTGACGTTCCTCATCCCGCTCGTCCTCATCGTCGGCGTCTTCCTGTTCATCACCTCGCAGATGCAGGGCGGCGGCTCGAAGGTGATGAGCTTCGGCAAGTCGCGCGCCAAGCTGGTCAGCAAGGAGTCCCCGCAGGTCACGTTCGGCGACGTCGCGGGTGTCGACGAGGCCGTCGAGGAGCTGCAGGAGATCAAGGAGTTCCTCGCCGAGCCCGCCAAGTTCCAGGCGGTCGGCGCGAAGATCCCCAAGGGTGTGCTCCTGTACGGGCCGCCCGGCACCGGCAAGACCCTCCTCGCGCGCGCCGTCGCCGGCGAGGCGGGCGTGCCGTTCTACGCCATCTCCGGCTCGGACTTCGTCGAGATGTTCGTCGGCGTCGGCGCCAGCCGTGTGCGTGACCTGTTCAACCAGGCCAAGGAGAACGCCCCGGCGATCATCTTCATCGACGAGATCGACGCCGTCGGACGTCACCGCGGCGCCGGCATGGGCGGCGGCCACGACGAGCGCGAGCAGACGCTCAACCAGATGCTCGTCGAGATGGACGGCTTCGACGCCAACGCGAACGTCATCCTGATCGCCGCGACCAACCGTCCCGACATCCTCGACCCTGCCCTCCTGCGCCCGGGCCGGTTCGACCGTCAGGTCGCCGTGGACCCGCCCGACCTCAAGGGCCGCGAGCGGATCCTCACCGTGCACTCGCAGGGCAAGCCCATGGCGCCGCACGTCGACCTGAACCTGGTGGCCCGCCGCACGCCCGGGTTCACCGGTGCGGACCTGGCCAACGTGCTCAACGAGGCGGCCCTGCTCACGGCGCGCACCGGTCAGCAGAGCATCACCGACGTCACGCTCGACGAGGCCATCGACCGCGTGATCGCCGGCCCGCAGAAGCGCACCCGGGTGATGAACCCCAAGGAGATCAAGATCACGGCGTACCACGAGGGCGGTCACGCCCTGGTGGCCACCGCGCTGCGGTACACCGATCCCGTCACCAAGGTGACGATCCTGCCGCGCGGTCGCGCCCTCGGGTACACGATGGTCATGCCGACCGAGGACAAGTACTCGACCACCCGCAACGAGCTGCTGGACACGCTGGCCTACGCGATGGGCGGCCGCGTCGCCGAGGAGCTCGTCTTCCACGACCCGACGACCGGCGCCAGCAACGACATCGAGAAGGCGTCGTCCACAGCCCGCAAGATGGTCACCCAGTTCGGCATGAGCTCCCGGCTCGGTGCGATCCAGCTGGGCCAGGCGTCCGGCGAGGTGTTCATGGGTCGCGACATGGGCCATGGGCGGGAGTACTCCGAGGACATCGCCGCGTCGATCGACCTCGAGGTGCGCTCCCTGATCGAGCGCGCGCACGACGAGGCCTGGGAGATCCTGGTCGAGTACCGCGACGTCCTGGACGCCCTCGTGCTCGAGCTGCTCGACAAGGAGACGCTCAACCAGGAGCAGCTGGCCACGATCTTCGCGCCGATCACCAAGCGGCCGCCGCGCCAGGTCTGGCTCTCCAGCGACCAGCGCGCGGTCTCGGACCGGCCGCCGGTCATGACCGCGCTGGAGCTCGCCGCTCTGAACGGCAAGCCGATCATCCCCGAGGACGAGGCCGCCGAGGCCTTCGGGTTCCCCGGCGAGCAGATCGTCCAGCTCCCCCCGGGGCAGACGCCGGACGCGGGCAGCTGAGCATGAGCGCCATCGGTCCGGCCACGACGCACAAGGGCACCGCGATCGGCGAGTACGACGCGGACCGGGTCGAGGCGGCGATCCGCGAGCTGCTGATCGCGGTGGGGGAGGACCCGGACCGCGAAGGCCTGCGCGAGACGCCGGCGCGTGTGGCCCGGTCCTACCGGGAGATCTTCGCCGGCCTGTTCCAGGAGCCGTCCGACGTCCTGACCACCACGTTCGACCTCGGTCACGAGGAGATGGTGCTGGTCAAGGACATCGAGGTGTACTCGACCTGCGAGCACCACCTGGTCCCGTTCCACGGGGTCGCCCACGTGGGCTACATCCCCGGCGTCGACGGTCGGATCACCGGCCTGAGCAAGCTCGCGCGGCTGGTCGAGGTGTTCGCCCGGCGCCCGCAGGTGCAGGAGCGCCTCACGGCCCAGATCGCCGACGCCATGGTCGCCGAGCTCCAGCCGCGCGGCGTGCTCGTCGTCGTGGAGTGCGAGCACCTGTGCATGTCGATGCGCGGCGTGCGCAAGCCCGGCTCGCGCACCGTCACGTCCGCGGTGCGTGGGCAGATGCGTGACGTCGCGACGCGGGCCGAGGCCATGAGCCTCGTGCTCGGTCGCTGACCCCGACGCGTTCGGCCGCCCGCCGTGAGCGACGCGTCTAGGCTCGGCAGCGTGATCGGTCTCGCCGACGTCGGCCGCACACTCGTGATGGGTGTGGTCAACGTGACGCCCGACTCCTTCTCCGACGGCGGCCGCTGGTTCACCCCGTCCGCGGCGGTCGCGCACGGGCTCGAGCTGTTGGCTCAGGGCGCCGACCTGCTCGACGTCGGCGGCGAGTCCACCCGCCCCGGCGCGCGCCGCGTGCCCGTCCAGGACGAGCTGGACCGCGTGCTGCCGGTGATCGACGGCCTGGTCGCTCGCGGCGCGGTCGTCAGCGTGGACACGACCCGCGCGGTGGTCGCCCGCGAGGCGGTCGCCCGCGGAGCGCGCCTGGTCAACGACGTCTCCGGCGGCCTGGCCGACGAGGACATGTACCCGGTGATCGCCGCCTCTGGAGCGGCCTACGTCGCGATGCACTGGCGCGGCCACGCCGACGTGATGGACGACCTCGACGACTACGACGACGTCGTCACGGACGTGCGCCGCGAGCTCGCGATGCGCGTGGCCGGGCTGCGTGCGGCCGGCGTGCGCGACGACCAGATCGTGCTCGACCCCGGCCTCGGGTTCGCCAAGGCCGGGGCGAGCAACTGGCCGCTGCTGGCGCGCCTGCCCGAGCTGGTCGCGGACGGTTTCCCCGTTCTCGTCGGCGCGAGCCGCAAACGCTTCCTCGGCCATCTGCTGGCGGCGTCGGACGGCGAGCCGGCACCCCCGCTCGCCCGCGACGGAGCCACGGCGGCGGTATCGGCGCTGGCCGCGGCGTCGGGAGCCTGGTGCGTGCGCGTGCACGAGGTGGCAGGCTCGGCCGATGCGGTCCGGGTGGCAGCCGCGTGGCGGGCCGGCGCCGGTTCGGGCGGGATCGACGAGGACGAGATGGCAGTCGACGAGGACGCACGAGCAGGAAGGAGCTCCCGGTGACCACCGACGAGCAGCGGGACGGCGGCGTCCTGGACGGCGCCGGCAGGCAGCTGGACCAGATCCGGCTGACGGGCATCACGGCCGTCGGCTATCACGGCGTGTTCGAGTTCGAGCGCCGCGAGGGCCAGACGTTCATCGCCGACGTCGTCGTGCACCTCGACACCCGCCGGGCCGCCGCGCGGGACGAGCTGGCACACACCCTGCACTACGGCGAGCTCGCCGAGCAGGTGTCCGCGGTGCTGTCGGGCGACCCCGTCGACCTCATCGAGACCGTCGCCGAGCGCATCGCCGCCACCGTCCTCGCGCACGCGATCGTGCAGGCCGTGGACGTGAGCGTGCACAAGCCGCAGGCGCCGATCGAGGTGCCGTTCGGGGACGTTGTCGTGCGGATCCGGCGCGACCGCGCCAAGCTTCCCGCGGCCGAGCCGTACCTGCCGCGGTCGGAGGCGGACAAACGAGCGGCGGTGCGGCCCGAGCCGAACCCGACCGCGTCGTTCCCGGTGACCCCTGCGCCCGGCGCACCGGTCCTGGCGGGGGTCGCGGCGGCCGCCGTCGCAGCCGACGCGACGGCGCCGGTCAACCTGTCGTCGCGTCGAGGATGAGCAGGCCGATGCGGCACCGGTCGAGCGCCCGCCCGTCGTCGAGCCGTTCGTCGCGCCCGTCGACCAGCGGTCGCGGCGGCCGTCCCGCCGACGGTTCCGTGGTCGGAGATCGTGCCGCCGATCGGCCAGTCGATGGGCCAGTCGAGCGGACTTCCGGCTGCTCCGGGTGCGCTCTCGAGCCAAGGCCCCGACGGCCCGTCCGCACCCGTCGTCGCTACCCGGTTCACGCCGACGGGTCTGACCCCGCCCGCACCGGAGCCCGCGCCCGTGACCCCTGCTGAGCCGGACCCGGACCTCGAGGCGGGCGGACCGACCGCCACCCATGCCGCCGGTACCGAGCTGATCGAGGTCAGCACGGGCGCGGTCGACGGCGAGATCGAGACCGACGCGCTGGACCTGACACCGTCGTCCGTCGTCGACGTCGTCCTGGCGCTCGGTGCGAACCTGGGTGCCGCCCAGGAGACGCTGAAGGCGGCGGTCGACACGCTCTCGCACACGACGGGGCTCGAGGTCGTCCAGGTCTCGCCGCTCGCCCGGACCGCCGCCGTGGGTGGCCCGGACCAGCAGCCCGACTACCTCAACGCGATCGTGCTGGCCCGCACGATGCTCTCGCCGCGCGAGCTGCTGCGCGTGACGCAGCGGATCGAGGCCGCCAACGGGCGGGTCCGCGAGGAGCACTGGGGTCCGCGCACGCTCGACATCGACATCATCGTGTTCGGCTCGGTCCAGGCCGTGACGGACGACCTCGAGCTCCCGCACCCCCGCGCGCACGAACGGGCCTTCGTCCTGGAGCCGTGGGCGCAGGTGGATCCGCGCGCGGTGCTCCCCGGCCTCGGCGGCGGACCGGTCGCGGCGCTCGCGGCGACGGCGCCGGACCGGGACGGCATCCGGTGGCTCGCGCTCGACTGGCTGTCCGCGCCCGCGCCGGGCGCCGGCGCCGCGAAGAACGTCGATGCAGGTCAGGACGACCGGCATGACGACGAGTTCGTGGACGGCCCGACCGCCAAGACGAGCTCGCACTGGGCCCCTACAGGAGCGTCCGCGGACGACGACCGCGGGGAGGAACCGCAGACGTGATCCACAGCACCCGCTGGCAGACCCTGCTCCTGGTCGCGGCGGCCGTCGCGGTCGGCACGTGGATCGTCCTGCGCACGCTGGCGTCGCGCGGTGCCCTGCCACCGAACGTGCCCCCGCTCGTGGTCGTCGTCGAGCTCGCCATCGCGCTCGTCGTCTTCGTGCTCGGGTGGCACGTGCGCCAGTACCTGCAGGGCAAGCGCCCGAACCTCGACGCGCTGCGGGCCGCCCGCACCGTCGTGCTCGCGAAGGCGTCCTGCTACACCGGCGCCCTGCTGGCGGGCTGGTACGGCGGGCACGTGCTCGCGCTGCTCACCGGGACCGACGAGCCGGGCAACGGGGCCCGTGCGGTGTCGGCGGCGGTCGCCATGGCGGGCGGTGTGGTGCTCGCGGTCGTCGGGCTCGTCGTCGAGCGGTTCTGTCGCATCCCGCCGCCCGACGCCGGTGCCGACGCGGCTCGCGACCGATCGCCGGACCCGACCACACCATGACGGGACGTCCCGACGCGCGGACGGCCCGCCGTCGCCGCGATGACAGGATGGACCTATGACCACCGACGCACCCTCGACGAACCGGGAGCCCTTCGACCCGACCGATGTCGCTTGGACGCCGGTGTCCCGCAAGCTGATCGGCGCGCGGCTGACGGTCGCCGCATGCTTCCTCGTGCCGCTGCTCGTCGGCCTCGTCGTCGTCGCGATCGCCGTGGGACAGGCTTGGGCCTGGGTGTTCCCGGCTCTCGTGGTGCTGCTCGGTCTCTGGATCGCGTGGCTGGTGCCCCGCCAGGTCGGGGCGATGGCGTACGCGGAGCGCGCGGACGACCTGCTGGTCCGGCACGGGATCATGTTCCGGTCGATGGTCGTGGTGCCGTACGGGCGCATGCAGTACGTGGACGTCAACGCCGGCCCGCTGGCTCGCAGGTTCGGCATCGCGACGGTCCAGCTGCACACAGCCGCTCCCGCGACGAGCGCGGCGATCGACGGCCTCCCGCCGCACGAGGCCGCGCGCCTGCGTGACCGGATGGCCTCCCGGGGCGAGGCCCGGCTGGCGGGCTTGTGACCGAGCAGCTCCCCGGGATCGCCGGACCGGGCGGGGGCGCCCCGGTGGTCGAGCACGAGCCCGTCGAGGGCCCCGACGCGATCGTCGGCTGGCGCCGCATGCACCCGATCACGCCGGCGCTCAAGGGCTGGCGGATCCTGGCGGTCGTCGTCGGCATCGTCGTGGTCCAGTCGGAGCAGCTGCGCGAGGCCGTCGACCTGCGGCACGGGACGGCGTGGCTCGTGATCCTGGCGGGGATAGCGGTGGTCGCGCTCCTCGGCTTCGCCTATTCGTCCCTGGCCTGGCGGGTCACCCGCTTCGCCGTCACCGACGAGGCGGTGCACCTGCGCACGGGCGTGCTCTTCCGTCAGCAGCGGCAGGCACGCCTCGACCGGCTGCAGGCGGTCGACGTGGTGCAACCGCTGCTCGCCCGCCTCGTCGGGCTCTCGGAGCTGAAGATCGAGGTGGCCGGCGGTGATGGGTCCGGCGTCTCGCTGGCCTTCCTGCGCGAGGCGGACGCGGAGGTCCTGCGCGCCGAGCTCCTCGCCCTGGCCGCGGGGCTGAAGCGCCCGACCGGTGGGCCCGGACCTGCGCAGACGACCGTGCCCGGCGCGCCGGACGCGGCCCGGTCCCGAACGCGGCAGCCGCCCCTCGCCTCCCGTTCGACGCAGCTCCCGAGCGCGAGGTGTACGAGCTGCCGATGGACCGGCTCATCGCCGCGACCCTGCGGTCCGGCGCCCTGCCGACGCTCGTCCTCGTGGCGGCCGGCATCGTCACCGCCGGGATCCTGTCGGGAGACTTCGGCACCATCTTCTTCATGCTGCCGGCCCTGTTCGGCGGCGCCGCGTTCGTATGGAACCGCATCAACCAGGGCGCCAACTTCCGGGCGGCCATCTCTCCCGACGGCATCCGGCTGCGGCACGGCCTGACGGAGAACCGCGCGCAGACGGTGCCGCCGGGTCGCGTCCAGGCGATCCGGCTGACGCAGGGACCGTTCTGGCGGGGCAAGGACTGGTGGCGTGTCGAGATCAATGTCGCCGGGTACGGCCAGGGCAGCGACCAGCAGCGCGACACGGTGCTGCATCCGGTCGCGACGCGCGCCGAGGCGATGACCGCGCTGTGGCTCGTCCTGCCGGACCTCGGGGTCGAGGACCCGGTGGCCCTGGTCGACGCGGCGCTCGACAGCTCAGGGGACGACGCCGGCTTCACGGGCGCTCCGCGCAGCGCGCGCTGGGTCGACCCGGTCGGCTGGCGTCGGCACGGCTTCCGCGTCACCGACCGCGCCCTGGTCACCCGCGCCGGCCGGTTCTGGCGGCAGGTCGACGTGGTGCCGCACGAGCGCACCCAGTCCCTCGGCATCGCCCAGGGACCCATCCAGCGCAGGCTCGGTCTGGCGTCGTTCGTCCTGCACTCGACGCCCGGACCGGTGGCGCCGCGGGTCGACCACCTGAGCGCGGCGGTGGCGGCCGAGCTGATCGACGAGCAGGCTGCGCGTGCGCGGACGGCTCGCGCGACCGCCTCCCCGGAGCAGTGGATGCGCGCGGTCGGCGTCCCGACGCCGGATGCCCGCGCGCCGCTCGACGCACCGCCGATAGATGCGCGGCCCGCGCCCCCCGTCCCCGGAGACTCGGCGTGAGCGACCCTGCCTCGCGTCCCGGGCGGCTGGGCGTGGGCATCGTCGGGGCGGGCCGGGTCGGCGCGGTCCTCGGCAGTGCGCTACGTTCCGCGGGCCATCCCGTCGTCGCGGTCTCCGCGATCAGCGAGGCCTCCCGCGAACGCGCGGCGGCGCTGCTGCCGGGCGTGCCCGTGCTCGACATCCCCGAGGTGGTCCGTCGCGCCGAGCTGGTCGTCCTCGCCGTCCCCGACGACGCGCTCGCCGGCCTGGTCAAGGGGCTGGCGGACGTCGGCGCCTGGCAGGCGGGCCAGATCGTCGTGCACACGTCGGGCCGGTTCGGTGTCGGCGTGCTCGGACCGGCGCGCGCGGCCGGTGCGATCCCGTTGGCGCTGCACCCCGCGATGACGTTCACGGGGACGTCGCTCGACCTGTCCCGTCTGGTCGGCTGCTCGTTCGCGGTCACGGCCCCTGGCCCGGTCCTGCCGATCGGGCAGGCGCTCGTCGTCGAGATCGGCGGCGAACCGGTGGTGCTCGACGAGGACGCGCGAGGGCTCTACCACGCGGCGCTCGCGCACGGGGCGAACCACCTGGTGGTGCTCGTCGCGCAGGCAGCGCAGGCGCTCGCCGACGCCGGCGTCACGGACCCGGGTCGGATGCTCGGCCCGCTGCTGGATGCCGCGCTCGACGGTGCGCTTCGGGCGGAGTCGCCGACCGACCCGTCGACCGGCACGCGCGGACCGGGCGCCATCAGCGCGCTCACGGGTCCCGTACGTCGCGGCGACGCGGGCACGGTGCGCGAGCACGGGGCCGCCCTGGCCCAGTTCGCGGCCCGCACGGGGGCGGTCGACGTGGTCGAGGGGTACCGTGCTCTCGCCCGATCGGCGGCCGGGCGGGCGCTCGCGGCCGGGCTCATCTCGGCGTCGGCGGCGCAGGACGTGCTGGACGGCATCAATGCGGGTTCGCCGACGTTGCACGGTGAGGACGGCCCACGAGCGGGCACCGAGGAGGACGCAGGATGACCACGCAGACCACGACCCCGGCCCTCGTGCACACGCGCGGCGAGCTGGCCGCGGCGCTGGCGGTGCAGGACGTGCAGGCGGTCCCGCGCACCGAGGGACGCGCGGCGCACACGGCCCGGCCGCACCGGCGCGCGGTCGTGATGACCATGGGCGCGCTGCACGCGGGTCACCTGTCCCTCGTCGCGAAGGCCAGAGAGCTCGCGGACGCCGTCGTGGTGACGATCTTCGTCAACCCGCTGCAGTTCGGTGCGGGCGAGGACCTGTCCCGGTACCCGCGGGACCTGGGCGGCGACGTCGCGCTGCTGTCCGGCCCGGGACTGCTGGGTCCCGACGACATCGTCTTCGCGCCGGACCAGGACGTCATGTACCCCGACGGCGACCCGCTCGTGCGAGTCAGTGCCGGTGCGCTCGGCGACGTGCTCGAGGGAGCGGCCCGACCCGGACACCTCGACGGCGTGCTCACGGTCGTCCTGAAGCTCCTGCACCTGACCCGCCCCGACGTCGCCCTGTTCGGTCGCAAGGACGCCCAGCAGCTCGCCGCGGTCAGGCGCATGGTCCGCGACCTCGACGTCCCGGTGGTCGTGCACGGGGCTCCGTTGATTCGCGACGACGACGGCCTGGCCCTGTCCAGCCGCAACGCCTACCTGTCCGCCGACGACCGGCGCCGCGCTCTCGGTCTGTCCCAGGCGCTGCGGCTGGCCGCCCAGGAGGAGTCCGCCGACGCTGTCCGAGCCACCGCGCTCGAGACGCTGCACGCCGCGGGCCTCGACCAGGTCGACTACGTCGCCCTCGTCGACCCCGACACGTTCGACGAGGTCCCGTCCGCGTACCGCGGCGAGGCGATCCTGCTGCTGGCCGCCCAGGTGGGCACGACGCGGCTGATCGACAACGACACCGTCGTGATCGGGGTCCCTGCGTGACGGCGCTCGTCGGCGATCCTGCCCGCACGTCCGCCACCCGCCTCGCCACACGACTCACCGCGCCCGCGCCGGGGTGGACCGTGCACGCGGACGCGGTGGTCGTCGGCTCGGGGATCGCGGGCCTGACCGCCGCGCTCGAGCTGCGCACGAGAGTGCCGCGGGTGCTGCTGGTCACCAAGGACATCCTCGCGTCCGGCTCGACGGTGTGGGCCCAGGGCGGCATCGCCGCCGCGCTGGACCCGTCGGACTCGCCCGAGGCGCACCTGCAGGACACGCTGGTGGCAGGCGCCGGCCTCTGCGACCCGCGTGCCGTCGAGGTGCTGGTCACCGAGGGTCCGGCGCGGGTGCGCGAGCTCGTGCAGCGGGGAGCCGTGTTCGACCGTGCGCCCGATGGCACCCTCTCCCTGACTCGGGAGGGTGGCCACCACGCGGACCGCATCGCGCACGCAGGGGGCGACGCCACCGGTGCGGAGATCTCCCGCGCGCTGGTCGCGCAGATCGAGGCGGTGCGCGACGACCCGGGGATCGAGGTCCTCGAGCACGCGCTCGTGCTCGACGTGCTGACCGGACCGCCCACCGCCGACGGTCGCCCGGGCCGCGTGTGCGGCGTGACGCTGCACGTGATCGGCGAGGGCCAGCGCGACGGCGTCGGCGCGGCCCTGGCGAACGCGGTCGTGCTCGCCACGGGCGGCATCGGCCAGGTGTTCCGGTCCTCGACCAACCCGTCGCAGGCGACCGGCGACGGCATCGCCGCCGCGCTGCGGGCCGGCGCGGTGCTCGGCGACGTCGAGTTCGTGCAGTTCCACCCGACGGTGCTGTGGCTCGGCGCCGGCGTGAAGGGCCAGCTCACACTGGTGTCCGAGGCCGTCCGCGGCGAGGGCGCTCTGCTGCTCGACACCGATGGCGTGCGGTTCATGCCTGACGTGCACCCGATGGCCGAGCTCGCGCCGCGCGACATCGTGGCGCACGCGATCGTGCGCCGGATGGCCGAGACGGGCGCCGACCACGTGTGGCTGGACGCCCGCCACCTGGGTGCGGAGTTTCTGCGTCGCCGTTTCCCGACGATCTACGACCGGCTGCTCGAGCACGGGATCGACCTGACCACCGACCTCGTCCCGGTCGCCCCGGCGCAGCACTACCACTCGGGCGGGGTGGTCACCGACCTGGTCGGCCGCACGAGCGTGCGCGGGTTGTACGCCGTGGGGGAGGTGGCTTGTACAGGGGTGCACGGCGCCAACCGGCTCGCGTCGAACTCGCTGCTCGAGGGCCTCGTCTTCGCGACGCGCGCCGCGCAGCACATCGCGTCGCGCGGAGCCGTCGGCCCAGCTGGAGCCGGTGGAGCGGTCCGGGCCGGCGGCCCTGGTCACGGCCGCGTCCCGTGCACGCATCCAGCGCATCGCGTCGGACGGGCCGGGCGTCCTGCGCTCCGGTGAGGGCTTGCGCCACGCCACCGCGGCCCTGGCCGCGGTCCCCACCGACGCGCACCTGCGCACCGACGAGGGGCGCCGCCTGGCCGCGCCGCAGGTGGCCGAGTGGGAGACCACCAACGTGCACCAGGTGGCCACGGTGCTGACCGCGACCGCCCTGGAGCGCGAGGAGAGCCGCGGCGGCCACGCCCGTAGCGACTTCCCGACGCAGGTCGAGGCCTGGCGCCTGCGGCTGGAGGCCGCCCTGGCCCCGGACGGCACCCTCACGACCAGCCGCGTCCCCCTCACCTGAGCGCCGCACCCAACTGACGCCGAGAACGGCAGTCCATCACCAGAACGGCACTCCGAACTGACGGTCTCGTGCCGAACTGCCGTTCTCGAGCGCGAGCGGGTCGTCTTGGGTTGCGGGCTTCGCGGCGACCCAGCGCGGCCACCGGCGCTACCGTGGCGGCGTGATCTCCCCTGGACTCGACCCGTCGTGGGTTGCCCGCACCGTCGCCATCGCACTCGACGAGGACCTCGGGGCGGCGCCCGGCAGGGACGTCACGACGCAGTCGACGATCTCCCCGGACGCGACCGGCTCGGCGGACCTGGTCGCGCGGGAGCAGGGGGTCGTCGCGGGTCTGGTGCTCGTTCCGGAGGTGCTGGCGCAGGTGGCGCAGCGCCTCGGGCTCCCGGTGCCGACCGTCGACCAGCGCGTCCCGGACGGCTCACGCGTCACCCGCGGCGAGGTTCTTGCGGTGCTGACGGGCCGGGTCCAGGTGCTGCTCGTCGCGGAGCGCACGCTGCTCAACCTGGCGAGCCGGGCGTCGGGCGTGGCCACCCACACGCGTCGCTGGGCCGACGCCCTCGAGGGGACGGGCGCGCAGGTGCTGGACACCCGCAAGACGACACCCGGCCTGCGGGCGCTCGACAAGTACGCGGTGCGCGCCGGCGGCGGGACGAACAAGCGCATGGGCCTGTACGACGTCGCGATGATCAAGGACAACCACGTGGTCGCCGCGGGCTCGGTCTCCCAGGCGATCGACGCGGTGCGCAGCAGGTTCCCCGACGTCCTCATCCAGGTCGAGGCCGACACCCTGGACCAGGCCCTGGAGGCGATCGGTGCGGGCGCGCGGTTCCTGCTGCTCGACAACATGCCGACGTCCGTCCTGCGGGGGGTGGTCCGGGCGGTGCGCGCGCGCGACGAGAGTGTCGAGCTCGAGGCCACGGGAAACCTGACCCTCGACCGCGCCCGCGAGGTCGCCGAGACGGGGGTCGACTACCTGTCCGTGGGCGGGCTGACGCACTCGTCGCCGATCCTCGACCTGGCGCTCGACCTCCGAACCGGCGCCCCCGAGCTCACAGGGCGCGCCGGTACCCTGAGGCCGTGACCGACACCCCCTCCGACGACGTCCCCGAGCAGCTCCGTGTCCGCCGGGAGAAGCGCGAGCGACTGCTCGCGACCGGCCAGGAGGCCTACCCGGTCGGCGTCCCCCGCACGCACACCATCGCGCAGGTGCGCGCCGCCTACCCGGACCTGGAGACGGGCGCGGAGACCGCCGACGAGGTCGGCGTGGCCGGTCGCGTCGTGTTCATCCGGGTGGGTGGCAAGCTCTGCTTCGCGACGCTGCAGGACGGCGAGGGCAACCGGCTGCAGGCCATGTTCAGCCTCGACGCGGTCGGCGAGGAGCGCCTTGCCGCATTCAAGACCGACGTCGACCTGGGCGACCATCTGTTCGTCCACGGTCGCGTGATCTCGTCGCGACGAGGCGAGCTGTCGGTGCTCGCGGACGCGTGGCAGATCGCCGCGAAGTCGCTGCGCCCGCTGCCCAACCTGTACGAGGGCGTCGAGCTGTCCGAGGAGGCCCGGGTCCGGCAGCGCTACGTCGACCTGATCGTCAGCCCCGCTGCCCGCCGGACGGCCCGCCTGCGTCCGGCGGTCGTGCGCTCGCTGCGCGACAACTTCCACGCGCGCGACTACGTCGAGGTCGAGACGCCGATGCTGCAGACGCAGCCCGGCGGGGCCGCGGCCCGGCCGTTCGTCACGCACATGAACGCCTTCGACATCGACCTGTTCCTGCGCATCGCCCCGGAGCTCTTCCTCAAGAGGGCGCTGGTGGGCGGGATCGAGCGCGTCTTCGAGATCAACCGCAACTTCCGCAACGAAGGAGCCGACTCCACGCACGCCCCGGAGTTCGTGATGCTCGAGGCGTACGAGGCCTACGGCGACTACGACACGATGGCGGAGCTGACCCGCAATCTGGTCCAGACGGCCGCGCTCGACGTCCTCGGCTCGACGACGGTCACGCTCCCGGACGGTTCGGAGTTCGAGCTGGGCGGCGAGTGGGCCCAGGTCTCGATGTACGAGTCCCTCGCCGAGTCGCTGGGTATCGCGATCACGCCCGAGACGTCCCTCGAGGAGCTCACCCTGCTCGCGCAGAGGTTCGACATCGAGGTCGACCCGGCGAAGGTCAATCGCGGCAAGCTCGTCGAGCTGTTGTGGGAGCACAGGGTCGGTGACCACTTGTCGGACCCGACATTCGTGCGTGATTTCCCGGTCGAGACGAGCCCGTTGGTCCGGCAGCACCGATCGATTCCCGGAGTCGTCGAGAAGTGGGACCTGTATGTGCACGGCGTCGAGCTGGCGACGGGCTATTCCGAGCTCGTCGATCCCGGTGATCCAGCGTCAGCGGTTCGAGGCGCAGGCGTTGCTCGGCGCCGCGGGAGACGACGAGGCGATGCGCGTCGACGAAGATTTCCTCACCGCGGTGGAGTACGCCCTGCCGCCCACCGGCGGAATCGGCCTGGGGATCGACCGGCTCCTCATGACCCTCACCGGCCTCGGCATACGCGACACCATCCTCTTCCCCCTCGTGAAACCACAGGTGTGAGATGAATCCCCTGGTCGCAGCCTTGGCGGCACTCCTGCCGTCCATCGGGGTCGGCGTGCTGTTCTGGCTGGCGATCCGTGCGCTGGTCAATGCGGATCGCACGGAACGGCAGGCATTGGCCAAAATGGATGCCGAGGAACGCGTTGCAGAAGCGGCGAAGGTTGCCCGAAACACAAATGGCGAAACGCCCTCCAGCGTTTGACGGACTAATCGACCGATGCGATAGTGACGGCGTCAGCACGCAAGTCCAGTCATACGGAGCGAAACAATGGCACAGAAGGTCCAGGTTCTCCTGGTCGACGACATCGATGGTGGGTCGGCCGAGGAAACGGTGACGTTCGGGCTTGACGGCGTCACCTACGAGATCGACCTGACCGCCGCGCACGCGACCGAGCTGCGCGACGCCCTGGCCCAGTGGGTCGGGCACGCGCGCAAGCTCGGTGGTCGCACGTCGAGCAAGACGGCCGCCCCCCGCGGCCGTCGGTCGTCGTCGGGCGATGCGCAGGCCATCCGTGAATGGGCCAAGACGCACGGGCACCAGGTGTCCGAGCGTGGCCGCATCTCGGCCGAGGTCAAGGCCGCGTACGACGCGTCGAACTGACGCACAGCACCGTCCACGGTTCCCCCGGGGGCCGTCCACGAGAGCCCGGCACCCCCGTGCCGGGCTCTCGTGCTGTGCGGAACACGACTCAGAACGTGCCGGTCAGCTCCCGCACCGCGGCGTACTGCGCGCGGACGCGCGGCTCGAAGTCGGAGCTGTGCACGGCAGCCTCGCTGGCCGAGCTCCACGCCGGGGCGTTCCCCGTGAGCACCCAGGCGGCCTGCCGCGCCGCGCCGTCGGCGACGTACTCGCCCGGCGTCGGGACATGGACGTCGAGCCCGAGCACGGTCGGTGCCAGCGCGCGCACCGCGGCGGACTGCGCGCCGCCGCCGACCAGGAACAGCCGCTCCACCGGGACGCCCTGCGCGCGCAGCGCGTCGATGCCGTCGGCCAGCCCGCAGAGCATCCCTTCGACCGAAGCACGCGCCAGGTGCGCCGGCGTGGTGTTGGCCAACCGGATGCCGTGCAGGGCGCCGGTGGCGTCGGGCCGGTTGGGCGTGCGCTCGCCCTCGAGGTACGGGATCAGGACGAGTCCGTCGGCGCCGGCGGGGGCGCTCAGTGCCAGCTCCGACAGTCCGGCATGGTCGACGCCGAGCAGGCGGGCCGCGGCGTCGAGCACCCGGGACGCGTTCAGGGTGCAGGCGAGCGGCAGGAAGGCGCCGGTGGCGTCGGCGAAGCCGTTCACCAGGCCGGACGCGTCTGCGGTGGGCGCGCTGGAGATGGCCGAGACGACGCCGGACGTGCCGATCGAGACGGCGACGTCGCCCGGTGCCAGGTCGAGCGCCAGGGCCGCAGCCGCGTTGTCTCCGGCCCCCGGGCCGAGGGTCTGCCCGCCGAGCGCCCGGAAGCCTGCCTCTGACGGCCCCAGCACCCGGGGGAGCCGCGCGTCGTGACCGAGGCCGAGCTCCAGGAGGTCGTGCCGGTACGTACCGGTCGACGGGGACCAGTACCCCGTGCCGGAGGCGTCGGACCGGTCCGTGACGAGCGTGTCGAGCCCCAGCGCGCCGGAGAGCTGCCACGTCAGCCAGTCGTGGGGGAGCGCGACGGCCGCGACGCGTGCGGCGTTCTCCGGTTCGGCGTCGCGCAGCCAGCGCAGCTTGCTGACCGTCAGGGAGGCCACGGGGACGGATCCGACGGCCGACGCCCACTGCTCGGCGCCGAGCTCTTCGGTCAGGTCTGCGGCGGCTTGCGCCGATCGCGTGTCGTTCCAGAGCAGCGCGTCGCGGATCACGGCCCCGGACGAGTCCAGCGCCACGAGCCCGTGCTGCTGGCCGCCGACGGACAGGGCGGCGACGTCGTCGAGGCCGCCGGCCTGGGCGATCGCCGACTGCAGGGCGTCCCACCAGTGCCGGGGGTCGACGGACGTGCCGTCGGGGTGCTTCGCGCGCCCGCTGCGCACCAGCTCGCCGGTGTCCACGTCGCGAATCACGATCTTGCAGGCCTGCGTCGAGGAGTCCACCCCGGCCACGAGCGTCATGACGATCCCTTCACACCACGTCCGAACAGCAGGAGCCCCGAGCGCGCCCGGGGGCGATGCAGCGTCCGCACTCGTGCGGGCCAGAGGCCTCGGGAGGGCGGACGTAGACAGGCGGCGGCGCCCGGTTTCCCGGGCGCCGCCGTCAGGTCGATCAGCGAGCGCCGAGGGCGTGCTCGAGCGCGAGCTGGTTCAGGCGGACGAAGCCGAAGCCGTGGGCGGCGACGGCATCGACGTCGAGCTCCTCGTAGGCGGACTTGTCCGCGAGGAGGTCGGAGAGCGTCTCTCCCGGAGCAAGGGTCGGCTGGGAGAGCTCGAGCACACCCGGACTCCTCGAGCGCGGCCTGCACCTCGGGGTCGGCGCGGAACGCGAGGGCCCGCTCCTTGAGCAGCAGGTACGTGGACATGTTCGCGGCGGCGGAGTCCCACACGCCCTTCATGTCCTCGGTGCGCGACGGCTTGTAGTCGAAGTGTCGCGGGCCGTCGTAGCGGGGGCCGCCGGACGGGAAGCCGTTCTCGATGAGGTCGACCGTGCCGAACGCCGAGAACAGGTCGCCGTGCCCGAACACCAGGTCCTGGTCGTACTTGATCGACTTCTGGCCGTTCAGGTCGATGTGGAACAGCTTGCCCGCCCACAGCGCCTGCGCGATGCCCTGCGTGTAGTTGAGGCCGGCCATCTGCTCGTGCCCGGTCTCCGGGTTCAGGCCGACGATGTCGCCGTGCTCGAGCTTGGCGATGAGCGCCAGCGCGTGGCCGATCGTCGGGAGCAGGATGTCGCCGCGGGGCTCGTTGGGCTTGGGCTCGATGGCGATCCGCAGCGCGTAGCCCTTCTCCTTGATGTACGCCGCGACGGTGTCGATGCCCTCGGCGTAGCGGTCGTGCGCGGCGTTGAGGTCCTTGGCCGAGTCGTACTCGGCGCCCTCGCGGCCGCCCCACATCACGAACGTGTCGGCGCCCAGCGAGGCGGCGAGGTCGACGTTGCGGACCACCTTGCGCAGGCCGTAGCGGCGCACGCGGCGGTCGTTGGAGGTGAACGCGCCGTCCTTGAAGATCGGGTGGCTGAAGGTGTTGGTGGTGACCATCTCGACCGTGATCCCGGTCTCGGCCAGGGCCGCACGGAACCGGTCGAGGATCTTGTCGCGGTCGGCCTCGGACGAGCCGAAGGGGACCACGTCGTCGTCGTGGAACGTCACGTGCGCGGCGCCGAGCTCGGCAAGCCGGTGCACGGATTCCACGGGGTCGAGCCAGGGGCGGGAGTTGCTGCCGAACTGGTCCTGCGCGTTCCAGCCGACCGTCCAGAGGCCGAACGAGAACTTGTCCTCAGGGGTGGGCGTCGCTGCCATCAGAATGTCTCCTCATCGAGATTGGTTTACGCGATGAATTTATCCCCTGGACGCACTATGGTCAAGCCATGGCCCGCCAGGAGCAGATGCGAGACCAGAATCTCGCGGTCACGCTGCGGACCATCGTCGACGCGATCGCGCCCATGTCCCGCGCCCAGGTGGCCGCGCACGCCGGCCTCGCGCGGGCCACCGTGACCGGCCTGGTCGACCAGCTCGTCGAGGCGGGTCTGGTGCGCGAGCTCGACCCGACCCTCACGCAGCGTGCGGGCCGCCCCGCGGTGCCGCTCGGCGTGCGACGCGGGCGCCGTCGCGGGGCTCGGCATGGAGATCAACGTCGACTACCTCGGCGTCCTCGCGCTCGACCTGTCCGGGGACGTCGCTGGCCGAGCACGTCGAGTTCGACGACCTGCGCGCGATCGGACCCGGGCGTCACCCTCGGGCGCCTCCAGCAGATGGCCGCGAGGTCGTCGCCTCGCTCGACGGCGTTCCGCTGGGGGGCGCCGCGCTCGCGCTGCCGGGGCTCGTCGACCGCGTCACCGGGCCGCTGCGGGTCGCGCCGCGACTGGGCTGGCGGGACGTGGACGTGCTGGCGCTCCTGGGGGACGAGGGTCCGGGGACGCGCCTCGCCAACGAGGGCAACCTGGCGGCGCGGGCCGAGTCGCACGCGCGGGGAGGCGGCTCGTTCGTCTACGTGTCCGGTGAGATCGGCATCGGCGGCGCCCTCGTGCTCGACGGCCGGCTGTTCCCCGGCCGGCGTGGCTGGAGCGGGGAGATCGGCCACATCCTGGTGGACGGGGTCGGGCTCGAGGAGCAGGCCGGTCAGGACGCCATGCTGCGCAACGCGGGGCTCGACCCGGGGGCGCGGCTCGAGGCGCTCGTCGCGGCGCTGGACGCGGGCGACGCCCGGGCGTTGGCCTCGGTCACCCAGGCGGGTCGGGCGCTCGGCGTGGCACTCGCGGCGGCGGTCAATGTCGTCGACGTCGGCGAGGTGGTGCTCGGCGGGACGTTCGGGCTCCTGTACGACTACGTGCGCGACGAGGTCCAGGCGCAGCTCGACGCCTCGGTGGTCTTCGCCCCGTGGGCACCGCTGACCGTCTCGCAGGCCCGCGCCGGCGCCTACCCGGCCATGACGGGGGCCGCGCTCGCGGTCCTCGGGACCGTGCTGGCCGACCCGGCGTCCTGGCTGCGGAGCCGCGCGACCGGCACGTAGGCTCCTCGCTCGTGACCAGTCTCTGGATCGGTACCTATCCCGTCGCCGGCGCCGGCACCCCGGTCGGCCAGGGGGAGGGGATCTGGCGCGTCGACCTGGTCGACGGCTCCCTGCGTGATGCCCGCCAGGTGGTCGAGTCGCCGTCGCCGTCGTTCCTCGCCCTGCACCCGAGCGGCACGGTCCTGTACGCCGCGAACGAGCAGACCGACGGCACCGTCAGCGCGTTCGACGTCGTCGGCGACGCCTTGGTCCTGCGCGCCACGGTGCCCAGCGGCGGCGAGGACCCGTGCCACCTGCTCCTCGACACCGACGGACGCGCGTTGCTCGTCGCCAACTACAGCAGCGGCTCCCTGGCGGTCCTGCGTCTCGACGAGGCCGGCGGCTTCGACGGCGACGTGCAGGTGCTCGGGCACGTGGGCGACGGCCCGCACCCCGAACGCCAGGAGGGGCCGCACGCGCACTTCGTCGCGCACGCGCCCGGCGGCTGGGTGCTCGTCGTCGACCTGGGTACCGACGAGATCCGGCGCTACCGCCGCGGACCGGACGGGCTGCACGACGACGGCATCGCGGTCACGTTCGCCCCGGGCACCGGCCCGCGACACCTCGCGTTCGGCGCGGACGGGCGGTTCGCGTACGTCGTCGGCGAGCTCGACGTCACGGTGCGCGTGCTGTCCTGGGATGCCGAGTCCGGCACCGGGAGCCTCGTCCAGACGGTGCCCGCGATCAGGCGCAGCGTCGACGGAGCGCTGCCCGCGCACGTGCTGCGCGACGGGAGCCGGCTGCTCGTCGGGACGCGGACCGCCGACGTGCTGGCGGAGTTCGCCATTGCCGACGACGGCCTGCTGGAGCACGTGGCCGACCACCCGCTGCCCGGCGCCTGGCCGCGGCACTTCGAGGTCGTGGACGGCTGGACCGTCGTCGCCGAGCAGGTCTCCGGCGACCTCGCGGTGCTGGCACCCGACGGGTCCGCCGAAGGCTCGTGGCCGCTGCCGTCGCCGGCCTGCGTCCTTCCGGTGCGGGCATGACCGTCCCGTGACGGCTCGACCCCGTTCGCGCCTCGTGCGGTGACACGGGCAACTGTCGGCAAGAATGGGGGCGTGCCCCTCTCCCCGCGCGTCGCCATGCTCTCGGTGCACACGTCGCCGCTCGAGCAGCCCGGCACGGGCGACGCCGGCGGAATGAACGTCTACGTCCTCGAGCTCTCGCGCGCCCTGGCCGCGCGTGGCGCCCGCGTCGAGATCTTCACGCGCGCCACGTCGTCGGACCAGGCCGAGACCGTGTCCCTTCCGGGTGCCGACGCCCACGGCCGGCCGCTGTCGGACGCCGCGGGCCGCGACGTCCTGCTTGCCGACGAGGTCGAGGCGGGTGTGGTCCCGCCGATCCTGGTGCACCACGTCCCGGCGGGTCCGTTCGAGCGGCTCGACAAGAACGACCTGCCCGGCGTGCTGTGCGGGATGGCGGCGGGCGTCCTGCGCTCCGAGGCCGCGCACCGTCCCGGCTGGTACGACGTGGTGCACTCGCACTACTGGCTCTCCGGGCAGGTGGGCGCCATCGCCGCGGACCGCTGGGAGGTCCCGCTCGTGCACACCGCGCACACGCTCGCGCGCGTGAAGAACGCGTCGCTCGCGCCGGGCGACGAGCCCGAGCCGAACGTCCGGATCATCGGCGAGGAGCAGGTGGTCGCCGACGCGCACGCGCTCGTGGCCAGCACGCCGGTCGAGGCGGAGGAGCTCGTCGAGCTCTACGGCGCCGATCCCGCGCGGGTGCACGTCGTCGAGCCGGGAGTGGACCTGGACCGGTTCGTCCCGGGGGACCGACGCGCCGCTCGCGCCGAGCTCGGCCTCGCGCAGGACCGGCAGATCGTGCTCTTCGCCGGCCGGGTGCAGGCGTTGAAGGCCCCGGACGTGCTGGTCAGCGCCCTCGGCGTGCTCAAGGCGACCGGTCGGCCCGTTCCGCTGCTCGTCGTGCTCGGCGGCCCGTCGGGTCGCACGACCGCCGTCCGGGAGCTGCTCGCGCTCGCGTCGATGACCGGCGTCGCCGACGACGTGATCGTGCGCCCGCCCGCCGATCGCGACGCCCTCGCCCGCTGGTACCACGCGGCCGACGTGGTCGCGATGCCGTCGCGCAGCGAGTCCTTCGGTCTGGTCGCCGCGGAGGCGCAGGCCAGCGGCATCCCGGTGATCGCGGCGTGCGTCGGCGGGCTGCGCACGATCGTCGACCACGACGTGTCCGGTCGGCTCGTGCGCAGGCCACGACCCGGCCGTCTGGGCGGACGTGATCGCGAGGTCCTCGCGTCCGAGTCGCTGCGCTCGACCTACGCGGTGGGTGCGCGCCGCGTCGCCGAGCGCTTCGGCTGGTCGACGACGGCCGACCAGATGCTCAAGGTCTACTCGGTCGCGGGCGAGGTCCGGGCGTCCAGGGTCTGAGTGCCCTGCTCACGTCCGAGCTCTCTGCGGCAAGATGGCAGGTATGACCTACACCCTCGTGCTGCTCCGCCACGGCGAGAGCGAGTGGAATGCGAAGAACCTGTTCACGGGCTGGGTCGACGTGCCCCTGTCCGAGAAGGGCGTCGCCGAGGCCACGCGCGGCGGGACGCTGCTCACGGACGCGGGCGTGCTGCCCGACGTCGTGCACACGTCGCTGCTGCGCCGGGCCATCACGACAGCCAACCTGGCCCTCGACGCCGCCGACCGTCACTGGATCCCGGTCAAGCGCTCCTGGCGCCTGAACGAGCGCCACTACGGCGCGTTGCAGGGCAAGGACAAGAAGCAGACCCTCGAGGAGTACGGCGAGGAGCAGTTCATGCTCTGGCGCCGCTCCTACGACTTCCCACCGCCGGACATCGAGCTGGGCTCGGAGTTCTCGCAGGATGCCGACCCGCGCTACGCCGGCGAGCCGATCCCGCGCGCCGAGGCCCTCGAGCAGGTGCTCGTCCGCGCCCTGCCGTACTGGGAGTCGGCCATCGTCCCGGACCTGCAGGCCGGCAAGACGGTCCTCGTGGCAGCACACGGCAACTCGATCCGCGCCCTGGTCAAGCACCTGGACGACGTCGACAGCGGCACGATCGCCGGGATCAACATCCCCACCGGCATCCCGCTGCTCTACACGCTCGACGAGACGACGCTGAAGCCCACCAACCCGGGCGGCACGTACCTCGACCCGGAAGCGGCGGCCGAAGCCATCAAGGCGGTAGCCAACCAGGGCCGCTGAGCCCTCTGCGCCCCGCCCCGAGACGACGAGAACGGCAGTCTGTGACGAGAACGGCAGTTGGAACTGCCGTTCTCGTCACGGACTGCCGTTCTCGCGGCCGGTCGGACCCGCGCCCGCCCCCCTCAGAGCGTGCGGAACCGGTACAGCAACCGGTCGGCCGGCGCGCCCCGCGCGGACCGACCCGAGGTCTTAGCTGCCGGTGCGGTCCAGCTCCTGGCGACCCACACCCGTCACCAGGTAGGTGACGCGGCGGGCGACGGACACGCCGTGGTCGCCGAAGCGCTCGTAGTACCGGCCGAGCAGCGTGATGTCGATGGTCTCCTGCGTGGTGCCGGCCCACGAGCCGCCCAGCAGCGCCGCGAACGTGTCCTCGTGCAGCTCGTCGAGGAGGTCGTCGTCCTGCTCGATGCTCTCGGCCAGGAGGACCTCGCGGTTGGTGAGCAAGGTCGTGGTGCGACGAGCCACACGGACGGCGGCGTCGTGCATCTCCGCGAACGTGCCGGACAGGGCCTGCGGCACGGCGTGGCGGGGATACCGCCCGCGCGCGACCTGCGCGACGTGGCGGGCCAGGTCGCCCATGCGCTCGAGCGAGGCGCTCATGCGCAGGGCGGACACCACGATCCGCAGGTCGGTGGCGACGGGCTGCTGCTGCGCCAGGAGCAGCACGCAGCGCTCGTCGAGGTCGCGCTCCATGGCGTCGATGTCGAGGTCGTCGGCGATCACCGTCTCGGCCAGCGCGAGGTCTGCCGTGAGGAGCGCGATGCCCGCGTTCGTGATGGCGTGCTCGACCTTGCCGCTCATGGCCGCCAGGTCCTCGCCCAGCTGGTGCAGCTCGGCGTCGAAGATGTCCCGCATGTGCTCCCTCTCGTGCTGCGACGGCACGTGCCGCCCGCGTCGGCAAGATTGTCATCGGTAGGTGAACGAACGGCTCCGGCCAGGTGAACGGACAGCGGCCGTTGGCCGAGGATGCCGCGAAACGGAGCAGCCCGAGAGCTCAGGGCGCGCCCTCGATGTCCGGGACCATGGCCATCTCCGAGACGGGCAGGTCGAGGTCGTGCAGCAGGGCGACCAGCGACGTGAGCGCCCCGGTGTCCGGCAGACGACAGGACAGCACGGTCTCCGCGCCGACGCTCGCCGTGACGATGTCGTAGGACCCCAGGAGCTCGTCGTGGTTCTCGACGAGTGCGCAGGGCCCGGCGATGCGGATGTGGTAGAGCACGGAACTCCCCGGACGTGGGCGACATCCCATGCTCGCGCGCCCGTCGTCGGGGCGCATCGCACGGGCGGGATGAGAAACCGGCTAGCGTCGGGGCAGGCCATACGTGGGCGACGGCCTCACGACGCCATGACGACTGAGCACGGAGCCTCGAGCAACGACGCCGGGGTGCGGACCACGACGAGCAGGTTCACCACAGAGAGGCAGGACACGCGATGACGACGTTCACCGCCTGGAAGTTCGAGACCGTCGACGGCGCCAAGAGGGCGTCCGACGTCTTGCAGAGCGCGGCAGCCGAGCACCTGGTCAAGATCGTCGACCACGCCGTGATCACCTGGGAGGAAGGTGCGTCCAAGCCGGACATGCACCACTCGCACGACGACAAGTGGCGCGGCACGGGCTGGGGCGCGTTCTGGGGGATCCTCTTCGGAGCCCTGTTCTTCATCCCGCTGATCGGTGCTGCGGTCGGTGCCGCGGCCGGTGGGATCTCGAAGGCGATGGCTGCGGTCGGGCTCGACGACAAGCAGCTCGCCGCGATCCGCGACCAGGTCACGCCGGGCACGTCGATGCTCTGCGTGGTGACGGAGAACGGTGACCTGGACCGGCTCGGCGAGCGGTTCCACGGCGAGCACTGGACGCTCGTCGCGACGAACCTGACGGACGCCGAGCGCTCGGTCCTCATGGAGACCTTCGGCTGACCTGCGGCGATGCGCACGCTCGCCACGTGAATGCCCGGTGAACGCTCGACGGCGGCTGGACCTTCGGGCGCGTCCGCGGACGGCTGCACCCCGCACGCCGCCCTAGGGTTGTGCGTATGAGCGGGTACGACGGGTTGGCATTGCTCCTCGCCGGCGGGCTTGGCCTGCTGGTGGGCGTGGTGGCGACCCTGGCGTTCCGGTACAGCGAACGCGCCCAGAAGGGGACGCCCTCGGCGTCCTCCGGTCCGGAGCTCGACGACGGCCTGGTGCGCACGCTCGCCGTGCTGCGGTCCGCGGCCGTCGTGCTGGACGAGGGCGACCGCGTCGTCCGAGCGAGCGCCCCGGCACACGCGCTGGGCATCGTGCGGGACGGTCGGATCGCTCCGGCGGCGATCCGGGACCTCATCGCGGACGTGCGGCGCGACGGCGTGATCCGCGACGAGGAGCTCGAGGTCCCGCGCGGTCCGGTCGGCCCGGGCATCCTGCTGGTGCAGGTGCGCGTGGCGCAGGTGAGCGCCGAGCACCTCGTGGTCCTGGTCGAGGACCTCACCCAGGCGCGCCGGCTCGAGGCGATCCGCCGCGACTTCGTCGTCAACATCTCGCACGAGCTCAAGACCCCCGTCGGCGCGCTCTCGCTGCTGGCGGAGACCGTGCAGGACGCCGCGGACGACCCCGAGGCCGTGCGCCGCTTCGCCGGCCGCATGCAGACCGAGGCCACCCGGCTGTCGGCGCTGGTGCACGAGATCATCGAGCTGTCCCGCCTGCAGGTGGCCGGCGCGCTCGGGCAGGTCGGCCTCGTCGACCTGGACACGGTGCTCTCCGAGGCCCGTGACCGCGCGCGGACCGCCGCGGAGGCCAAGCACGTCCGGCTCGACATCGGCGGCGTGCGCGGCACGCGGGTGCTCGGCCAGCACGACCTGCTGGTCACCGCCGTGCGCAACCTCCTGGACAACGCGGTCGCGTACTCGGGGGAGGCCTCGCACGTCGGCGTCGGCGTCCGAGTCGTCGACGACCTGGTGGAGATCGCCGTGGTCGACGAGGGCATCGGCATCAGCCCGGCCGAGCAGGAGCGCGTGTTCGAGCGGTTCTACCGCGTCGACCCGGCCCGCTCGCGCGACACCGGCGGCACCGGCCTCGGCCTCTCGATCGTCAAGCACGTCGCGGCCGACCACGGCGGCGACGTGACCGTGTGGTCGCAGCCCGGTCGAGGCTCGACGTTCACGCTCCGCCTGCCGAGCGCGCAGAGCGCACCGGCCGCCTCGACCGTCACCCCGTTCCCTGAACAACCCGAAAGCCCCGAAGGAGCACCTGTGCGCCGGAGCGCCTCATGACCCGCATCCTGCTCGTCGAGGACGAGGAGTCCTACCGAGACCCGCTGACCTACCAGCTCGAGCGCGAGGGGTTCGAGGTCATCACCGCTGCGACCGGCACCGAGGCCCTCGCGCGGTTCGACGAGTTCGGCGCGGACCTGGTCCTGCTCGACCTGATGCTGCCCGGGCTGCCCGGGACCGAGGTGTGCCGGCAGCTGCGGCTGGTCAGCGACGTCCCGGTCATCATGCTCACCGCCAAGGACGACGAGATCGACAAGGTCGTCGGTCTCGAGCTGGGTGCCGACGACTACGTCACCAAGCCGTACTCCTCGCGCGAGCTGCTCGCGCGGGTGCGGGCCGTGCTGCGTCGTCGCGAGACCGCGGTCGTCCCGGCGGGCGGCCCGGCGCCGCTGTCGGACGTCGAGGACGACGAGCTGCTCGTGGCCGGCCCGTGCGGATGGATGTCGAGCGGCACACGGTCCGTGTCCGAGGCGATCTGGTCGCGTTCCCCCTCAAGGAGTTCGAGCTGCTCGAGATGCTGCTGCGCAACGCGGGCCGGGTGCTCACGCGCGGCCAGCTCATCGACCGCATCTGGGGCTCCGACTACGTGGGCGACACCAAGACGCTCGACGTGCACGTCAAGCGGATCCGCGCCCGCATCGAGGTCGACCCGGGCAACCCAGCGCTCGTCCTGACCGTCCGCGGCCTCGGCTACAAGTTCGCCGACGACATCGACGAATAGGCCCCACCGGCGGACCGAGTCGTATCGTCGGCCACCGTTCACCTCCGGTTCACCCGAACCGGTCCAGCCGGTCACGTCGGCTTCCTACCGTCAGCCTCGCTGCGCACACAACGGTGCGCTCGAGATCGACAGGACGGACCACAGTGAAGCTTCCCCTCCTCGGCCGCATCGGGGCGGTTGCCCTCGTCGGCACCCTGGCCCTCGCGCTGTCGGCCTGCGGATCGGACGACCCGACGGACACCGGCTCCGCCGGCACCGGCTCTTCCGAGGCCCCCGCCTCCACCCTCAGCGGAACCCTGAACGGCGGTGGGTCCAGCGCGCAGGAGAAGGCGCAGCAGGCCTGGGTCGCCGGGTTCCAGACCGCGAACCCCAGCGTCACCGTCAACTACACGACCACCGACTCCGGCGCGGGCCGTAAGGGCTTCCTCGACGGCTCCCTCGAGTACGCGGGCTCGGACAGCGCCCTGAGCGCCGACGAGGTCGCCGCGTCGTCGGCTCGCTGCTTCGGCGGCTCGGGCATCGACCTGCCGGTCTACATCTCCCCGATCGCCGTCGCGTTCAACATCGACGGCGTCGACTCGCTCGACATGTCCCCGGACGTCGTCGCCAAGATCTTCAACGGCACGATCACGACCTGGGACGACGCGGCCATCACGGCGCTGAACCCGGACGCGAAGCTGTCCGGCCCGATCACGGTGGTGCACCGTTCCGACGACTCGGGTACGTCCAAGAACTTCCAGGACTACCTGTCGAAGACGGCTCCCGACGTGTGGACCTACGAGGTCTCCAACACGTGGCCGGTCCAGGTCGGCCAGGGCGCGAACGGCACCTCGGGTGTCGTCCAGACGATTCAGGCCGCTACCGGAACCATCGGCTACGCGGACGCGTCGGCCGTCGGCGACCTGGGCAAGGTCTCGCTCGGCGTCGGCAGCGAGTTCAACGCCCCGACCGCTGAGGGCGCCGCGGCGACCGTGGACGCCTCCCCCCGCGCGGACACGACCACCGACGGCGACATCGTCATCGCAGTGGACCGCACGACGACCGCCTCGGGCGCCTACCCGGCGATCCTGGTGTCGTACCTGGTCGTCTGCAACACGTACGACTCGCAGGACAAGGTCGACCTGATCAAGGGCTACGCGACCTACGCCGCGAGCGCTGACGGTCAGTCGAGCGCCGCAACGGCCGCCGGTTCGGCGCCCATCTCGGACACGCTCCGCACGGACGTGATGGCCTCGATCGACGCGATCACCACGAAGTAGTCAGCTCCAGCCGACATCGTCCGGCGGCCGCACCAGCGGCCGCCGGACGATGCCGCACTACAACTCCCCTGACAGGAGAGCTCCGTTGGCTTCGCCCACGACAGCGATGGTCCCGCCGCCGGTCGCGCCGGCACCTGAACGAAAGCGCCGCTCGCGACCGACCGACCATGGCCTCGACCGCGGGTTTCGGTACCTTGCCCAGTGGGCCGGGATCCTCATCCTGGCAGTCCTCGCGTCGGTGGCGATCTTCTTGCTCATCGAGGCGTGGCCGGCGCTGAAGGATCCGAACCTCGCCGCCGAGGTCCCCTGGATCCCGGCCGGGGGAAACCTCTGGTCGGTCGTCGGTCCGCTGATCTTCGGCACGATCCTGGCGGCGGTCGTCTCGCTGGTCCTCGCGGTCCCCGTGGCCATCGGGATCGCCCTCTTCATCTCGCACTACGCACCGCGCCGGATGGCGTCGGTCCTCGGCTACGTGGTGGACCTGCTCGCGGCGATCCCGTCCGTGGTCTACGGCTTGTGGGGCGTGCTCGTGCTGGCGCCCAAGGTGCAGCCGGTCTGGCAGTTCCTCGTGGACTACTTCGGCTGGATCCCCCTGTTCGCCGGCGACGCCAACGGCAACGCGTCGAACCCGCCCCGTGTCCTGATGACCACCGCGATCGTGCTCGCCGTGATGATCCTGCCGATCATCACCGCGGTCAGCCGCGAGGTCTTCCTGCAGACGCCGCGCCTGCACGAGGAGGCGGCCCTCGCCCTGGGCGCGACCCGCTGGGAGCTCGTGCGGATGGCCGTCCTCCCGTTCGGACGGTCCGGAGTCACGTCTGCCGCCATGCTCGGCCTGGGCCGCGCGCTGGGCGAGACCATGGCGGTCCTGATGATCCTGTCGCCCGGACTGCTCTACTCGTTCAAGCTTCTCGTCGCGAGCCAGCAGCAGACGATCGCGGGAAACATCGCCGCACGGTTCAACGACGCCAACGACATCGGCCGCTCGACACTCATCGCGACCGGCCTGGCGCTGTTCCTGATCACGCTGCTCGTCAATCTGGCCGCCCGCGCGATCATCGCGCGGCGCAAGGAATTCTCGGGAGCGAACTGACGTGACGACCATCGACTCTTCGACGTCGCCCGAGTCCGTCGCGCTGCGACGATCGCTCTCGCAGGTCAACCCGGGGCGCAAGCGCAAAGACCGCTTCATGCAGTGGCTCATCTACGGAGCGTTCGCGCTCGCGCTGATCCCGCTCATCTCGCTCGTGTGGAGCGTGCTGTCGAACGGCCTGGGACGGTTCGACCTGTACTTCCTCACGCACTCGATGCGCAACGTCTACGGCGGGATGGACGCGGGCGGCGTCTACCACGCCCTGCTCGGGACGATCCTCATCACGCTGCTCACGGCGATCATCTCGGTGCCGATCGGCATCCTCACGGCCATCTACCTCGTCGAGTACGGGTCCGGGCACCTGGCCCGGGGCGTCACGTTCTTCGTCGACGTCATGACCGGCATCCCGTCGATCGTCGCCGGTCTGTTCGCGTTCTCGCTCTTCTATCTGATCGTCGGGCCGCAAGCCAGGAGCGGAGTCGTCGGGGCCGCCGCCCTGTCCGTGCTCATGATCCCCGTCGTCATCCGCTCGACGGAGGAGATGCTCCGGCTCGTCCCCAACGAGCTGCGCGAGGCGTCCTACGCCCTGGGCGTCCCGAAGTGGCTCACGATCATCCGGATCGTGCTGCGGACGGCCGTGGCGGGCATCACGACGGGCGTGATGATCGCGATCGCCCGCGTGATCGGCGAGACCGCCCCGCTGCTCATCACCGTCGGTGCGACCGACTCGATCAACCGGGACGTCTTCCACGGCAACATGATGACGCTGCCGGTGTACGTCTACCGGCAGTACGCCGCGGGTCTTGTGCCCTGTGCACCGGGTGCGCAAGATTGCATCGCGACGATCAACTACGACCGGGCATGGAGCGCAGCACTCGTGCTGATCCTGCTCGTCATGCTGCTGAACCTCGTGGCGCGCGGTGTGAGCCGTTGGTTCGCCCCCAAGACCCGGGCCTGAGCCCCTACTAGGAGATCGACCATGGCACAGCGAATTGACGTCAAGGACCTCAACATCTACTACAGCGACTTCCTCGCCGTGGCCGGCGTGGAGATGTCGGTGGAGCCCCGCTCCGTGACCGCGTTCATCGGCCCGTCGGGCTGCGGGAAGTCCACGTTCCTGCGCACGCTGAACCGCATGCACGAGGTCATCCCGGGCGCGCACGTGCAGGGCTCCGTGGCGATGGACGGCATCGACCTGTACGGGTCGGACGTCGACCCGGTCGCCGTCCGCCGCAACGTCGGCATGGTGTTCCAGCGCCCCAACCCGTTCCCGACGATGTCGATCGCGGACAACGTGCTGGCCGGCATCCGCCTGAACAACAAGCGGATCTCCAAGAGCGACGCGGCGGACGTCGTCGAGGGCTCGCTCAAGAAGGCCAACCTCTGGAACGAGGTCAAGGACCGCCTCAACCGGCCGGGCTCCGGCCTCTCCGGCGGTCAGCAGCAGCGCCTGTGCATCGCGCGCGCCATCGCGGTCAAGCCGCAGGTGCTGCTGATGGACGAGCCGTGCTCGGCGCTCGACCCGATCTCGACCCTCGCCATCGAGGACCTGATCTCGGAGCTCAAGCACGACTACACGATCGTGATCGTCACGCACAACATGCAGCAGGCGGCGCGCGTCTCGGACCGCACCGCGTTCTTCAACCTCAAGGCGACCGGTCAGCCGGGTCGTCTGGTCGAGATCGACGAGACGTCGACCATGTTCTCCTCGCCGCGCGAGCAGGCCACCGAGGACTACATCTCGGGCCGCTTCGGCTGAGTCAGGCCGCACAGCGCACGCACGAACGACAGAAGGGCCGGTCCGTCGACCGGCCCTTCTGTCGTGCTCAGCTCAGCTCGACGGCGATGGGGACGGCACCGAGCTGGCGTACTCGGGCAGCGTGCCGTCGAGCACCGGGACGTCGAGCACGACGCTGCCGGCCTCCTTCGTCGAGAGCGTCATGGAGACCACCGCACCCGGCGGCTCGTCGACGGACGCGAAGACGATCGTCTTGTCCGCGTCCTGGTTCCCACCGGGGCGCCGAGCAGCACGGTCTGCCCGCCGGGGACCTGTACCGTCACGTCGTCGCCGCCGAGGGCGATCTTCACCGACTGGTCGTCGGACCCCTTGTTCTCGAGCGCGCCGAGCAGCGCGCCGGGCTCGCCCTTGGCCTCGGAGACGAGGAGCAGGTTGATCGCCTTGATGTCGCCGAGGTGGGCGCCGACGCCGTCGGAGGAGTCGTACTCCTTCTCGGTGGTGATCTGGTTGGTGGCCGAGCAGCCCGTCAGCGTCAGGGCGGCCACGATCCCCGCGACGGCCAGAGCGGTCGCGGCGCCGAACCGGCGGGGACGAGGGCGGGGCGAGGTCACGATGACTCCTCGGGGCGTCGGGACTGCGTGGTGCAGCGCCATCGGTTCCGCCCGGAACGGAAGGCGGTGGTGGCGCAAGCGTAGCCCGCGAGCGCCGCTGCGCGTGTCCTGGTCCCGCCCTGTGAGCGAGGCGGCCGACGGCTCCTTGACGTGCACGTGACCTGCAGGGACGGGTCATTCGGCCCGGCCGAGGGCCATTTTTACCGTGATAAGATACCCCTCTGCGAAAGGGGACACCTGCAGATGACTTTCACTGTTGGGGAGACCGTTGTCTACCCGCACCACGGTGCGGCATTGATCGAAGAGATCAAGACCAGGACCATCCGCGGAGAGGACAAGCTCTACCTCAAGCTCAAGGTTGCTCAGGGGGACCTCACCATCGAGGTACCCGCTGAGAACGTCGACCTGGTGGGCGTGCGTGACGTCGTCGGGCAGGAAGGTCTGGACCGCGTGTTCGAGGTGCTCCGCGCCCCGTACACCGAGGAGCCGACCAACTGGTCCCGCCGCTACAAGGCAAACCTCGAGAAGCTCGCATCGGGTGACGTCATCAAGGTGGCCGAGGTCGTCCGCGACCTGTCCCGCCGTGACGCCGACCGTGGCCTGTCCGCGGGCGAGAAGCGCATGCTCTCCAAGGCCCGTCAGATCCTCGTCTCGGAGCTCGCACTCGCCGAGCACACCGAAGAGGAGAAGGCCGAAGCGATCCTCGACGAGGTCCTGGCGTCCTGACGTCAGGTGACCGTACTTGCTGTCCTGACTGCCGCCGGGAGCGGTAGCAGGTTGGGTCATCCCCTCCCGAAGGCACTGGTGCCGCTGGGAGGTCAGTCGCTCGTCGTGCACGCCGCCAGGAACCTGCTGGCGGCACGCGCGGCGGGCGATCAGCATGTCCAGGTGCTGGTGGTCACCGCACCCGCAGAGCACGTGGTGGCCGTGCGAGAGGCGCTCGGAGACCTGGACGTGGATCTGCGGGTGGTGGCCGGTGGATCGACCCGGCAGGCCTCGGTCGCCGCAGGGTCTGGCGATGCTGTCGGACCTGTCATCCGACGAGCCCCATGTCGTCCTCGTGCACGATGCTGCGCGTCCGCTCGCGCCGCCGTCGCTGATCGCGCGCGTGATCGACGCGGTGCTGGACGGTCATGCCGCGGTCGTGCCCGGCATGCCCGTCACCGACACCGTGAAGCAGGTCGCGCCCGGCGGCGCCGTCGAGCGGGTGCTGGCCACCGTCCCGCGCGGCGACCTGCGGGCGGTGCAGACGCCGCAGGGCTTCACCCTCGACCTCCTGCGAGCGCGCGCACGCGACGTTCGCCTCGAGCGCCGACGACGAGTCGACCGCCGCGTCCGACGACGCAGGACTCGTCGAGCGGCTCGGGCAGCCCGTCTGGGTGGTCGCCGGCGACGAGCGCGCGGCGAAGATCACCACGACGCGCGATCTCGCGGTCGCGACGCTGCTCCTGGAGGACCGATGACCGACGCGCCCGGCGGCCACCTGCCCCGCACCGGGATGGGGATCGACGTGCACGCCTACGCCGCCGACCCCGGTCCCGACGACGTCCTGCACCTCGCCGGTCTGGCGTGGCCCGGGGAGCGGCCGCTGGAGGGCCACTCCGACGCCGACGTGGCCGCGCACGCCTGCGCCGACGCGCTCCTGTCCGCGGCGGGCCTGGGGGACCTGGGGTCGAACTTCGGTACCGCAGAACCGCAGTGGGCCGGTGCCGCGGGTGCGACCCTGCTGGCCGAGGCCGCGCGTCGGGTCCGGGCGGCGGGCTTCGTCGTCGGGAACGTGGCGGTCCAGGTGATCGGGAACCGGCCGAAGGTCGGTCAGCGCCGCGCCGAGGCCGAGGCTGCGCTGTCCGCCGCGGTCGGCGCACCCGTGAGCGTCTCGGCGACGACCACCGACGGGCTCGGGCTGACGGGCCGTGGGGAGGGTGTCGCGGCGATCGCCACGGCGCTCGTCGTCGCGACGGACTGAGGCGTCGGTCTCGTCGGCCCCCCGCGCGCACGCGTGCTGCCCAGCAGCACGCCGCCGAGCACGAGCGCACCCCACGCGAGCTCGGTCGCGCTCGTGCGCTCGTGGAGCAGGAACCAGGAGGCGCCGATGCCGGCCACCGGCACGAGCATCGAGAACGGCGCGACCGTGCTGGACGGGTTGCGACCCATCAGCCCGGTCCAGAGCACGCCGCCGCCCAGGGTCGCGACGAGCACGGTGTAGGCCAGCCCCGCGAGCGCCAGCAGGCCCTGCGGGCTGGTCAGGCCGGCGAACGAGTCGGCGATCTGCTCCGGCCCCTCGACGACGAGCGAGAGCGCCAGCATCGGGATCGGCGGCACGACCGACATCCAGAGCAGCAGCCGGACCGGCTCGTGGGGGCTCGCCTGCATCGCGCGCCGGCTGCCCAGGTTCCCGATCGCCCAACCGAGACCTCCGGCGAGCGTCAGCAGCACCGGCACCAGCGTCGCGCCACCGTTCAGCCCGGCGCGGTGCGCGGCGATGCCCCCCAGGCCCGCGACGGCGACCAGGATGCCGAGACCCTGGCGAGCGGTCAGGCGTTCGCGCAGGAACACCGCCGCGAGCACGACCGTGAACGGTGCCGACGACTGCAGGACGAGCGAGGCCAGCCCGGTGGGCATCCCGTTCGCCATCGCCAGGTAGAGGAACACGAACTGCAGGACGCCGAACCCGAGCCCGTAGAGCAGGATCCAGCGCCAGGGCGCGGACGGGCGCGGGACGAGCAGCAGCGTGGGCACGGCGATCAGGGCGAACCGGAGGGCGACGAGGAAGAACGGTGGGAACTGTGCGAGCGAGAGGTGGATGGCGGTGAAGTTCAGGCCCCACAGGACGGCGACCAACGCGGCGAGGAGGCGATCGCGGGTGGTCATGCGTCGAGTGCTGCGGGGCGTCGTCGTAAAGCACTATCGAAAGATCGTGACATGACGATGTAGCTTTGCTGCATGGATTCTCGGACGCTCGAGACGCTGCGGACGGTCGGCTCGCAGGGCGGTGTGACCGCGGCCGCGGCCGTCCTGCACCTGACGCCGTCGGCCGTCTCGCAGCAGCTCGCCGTCCTGCAGCGCGAGGTCGGGGTCCGGCTGACCGAGCGCGTCGGGCGCGGGCTTGCGGCTCACCCCGGCCGGCGAGGCGCTGGCGGCCGCGGCGGCGGACGTCGCAGTGGCCCTGGAACGCGCTCAGGCGGCCTGTGACGCCTTCCTGGAGCGTCCGGAGGGCGTCGTGCGGGTCTCGGCGTTCCAGAGCGGTGCAGAGCTTCTCCTGCCGGGTCTGCTGGCCCGGGTCGGTGTGCTCGACGGCGTCACGCTCGTGTGCACCGACGAGGACGTCGCGCAGGAGGACTTCGCCGCGCTCACGGACCGCATCGACATCGTCGTGGCCCACCGGCCCGAGGACGCTCCGCCATGGTCGGGGGTGCGCGCGGTGCCGCTCCTGCGCGAACCCCTCGACGTCGCGGTGCCGCTGGACCACCCGCTCGCCGGGCGGTCGTCGGTGAAGCCGTCGGACCTCGCGGACGCGTCGTGGATCTCGGTGCGCGAGGGCTTCCCGATCGCCTCGCTGGTGGTCGACGTGGCCGCGCGTTCCGGCACCGCACCGCGCATCGTGCACCGGGTCAACGACTTCCACGTGACCGAGGCCCTCGTCGGCGCCGGTCACGGCATCGCGCTCCTACCGCGCTACACGTTCGGTGGCAGCGGACGCATCCGCCTGGTGCCGCTGGAGGGCGTGCGGGCGGGCCGGCGCATCGACGCACTCCTGCGGCGCGACCATGCGGAGCGCCTCGTGGTGCGCAGCGTCCTGCACGAGCTCCAGACGCTCGCGGCCTCCATCGGTCCCGCCACCTGATCCGGCGCGGCTCGCGAGCTCGCACCTACGCAGCCGAGTCGACCGCGTGGCGTGCGCAACGGCGAACTCGCGACGGACGGCCCGTCAGGGCAGCAGGACCAGCTTGCCGTCGGCGTGGCCGGCAAGGCCGTCGGCGTGCGCCTTGGCGGCGTCCTCGAGCGCGTAGGTCTGCGCGACGCGCACGTCCAGGCTGCCGTCGGACGCGAGCTCGGCGAGCTGGGCACGGGCGGCCTCCCGCACGAGCGTGCCGGGGTCCGCGCCCGGACCTCCGCCCAGTGCGCGGATGCCGAGCTCGCCTGCTCGTCGGAAGCCGGCGATCGTGGCGATGCGCTGCCGGTCGCGCGACGACGGCGACCGAGGTGTCGAGGGCCTCGTCGGTACCGACGGTGTCGATGGCGACGGTGATCGCGCCGATGCCGCGGACGGTGTCGCGCAGGCGGTCGAGCAGACCGTCGCCGTAGGCGACCGGGATCGCGCCGAGGTTGCGCAGGTCGTCGTGGTTGCGCGCCGACGCAGTGGCGATCACGGTCGCGCCGCGCAGCACCGCCAGCTGGACGACCATGCGACCGACCCCGCCCGATCCGCCGTGCACCAGCACCACGTCGCCGTCATGCGTGCCCGTGGCGGACAGGGTGTGCACGGCGGTCGAACCGACGAGCAGGAGGCCCGACGCGGCGGGCCACTCGAGGTTCGGCGGTCGGCGGACGGTCACCTGCTCCGAGGCGACGATCCGGCTGGCGTAACCGCCGCTGACCCGCCACGCGATCACCTCGTCACCGGCGGAGAGCCAGCGGACCGAGGGCCCGACGGCGCTCACCACGCCCGACACCTCGTACCCGAGCCGCATCGGCAAGCGGGCGGGGTCGGCGGTCCCGCCGCCCGAGTACCGCTTCCAGTCGATCGGGTTGACGGCGGCCGCCCGGACGTCGATCACGACGTTGCCCGGTCCCGGCTCAGGGGTGTCGACCTCGACCACCCGGAGTACCTCGGGTCCGCCGTAGGCGATCGCGACGACGGCTCTGCTGCTGAGTGCCACGGCCACAGACTGCACCCGCGCGGGGTCGATGGAAAGGGTGGTGCCCTGTGCGGGCGCTACGAGCCGAAGAGCTTGGCGAGGTACGGGTTGCTGAACACGCCGTCCGGGTCGGCCTGCCGGCGCACGCGCTGGGCATCAGCGAACCGCGGATACAGCTCGCCCAGACGTGCGGCCTCGAGCCAGTGCATCTTGCCCCAGTGCGGTCGCCCGCCGACGTCCGCGACGATTCGCTCGACCGCCCGGAAGTAGCCTGTCGAACGGCAGTCGGATGTACTGGTGCACGGCGATGTAGGCCGTGTCCCGACCGTGCGCGGTCGACAGCCACAGGTCGTCCGCGGCGGCGAAGCGCACCTCGACCGGGAAGGGCACGCGCTCGCCGGACGCCTCGAGCCAGCGGTCGATCTCCGCGAGCACCGGGCACGAGCTGGTCGCGCGGGACGGCGTACTCCATCTCGCGGAAGCGCACACGACGCGGCGACACGAAGACGTCGGGGGCGGGCGCGACGAACCGGCGCGAGCTGAGCGCGCGGGCCGCCAGGTTGTTGATCCCGGCCGTCGTCCGCGGGGCGATGCGTCGCCACCGTGTTGGTCGCGGCGAACAGGGCGTTGGAGAGCAGCTCGTCGTCGATCCAGCCGCGCACCCGGTTGAGCGGCCGCTCGACGTCGTCGGGAACCCTGTTGTTCCGCTTGGTCAGGGCGCGCCGCGTGTGCGGGAACCAGTAGAACTCGAAGTGGTCGTTGCCCTCGATGAGCCCGTCGGGTCCCTCGAGCCGTTCGAGGACGCGGTCCAGGTGCCAGGGCTCCTCGACGGCCTCCAGCCGGAACGCGGGGACGGTCTCGACCGTCACGGCGGACAGCACGCCGACGCTGCCCAGGCCGAGCCGGGCCAGCTCGAACACCTCGGGGTTCGTCTCGGGGCAGGTCTCGACGACCTCGCCCTTGGCCGTCACGATCCGGGCTCCGACGATCTGCGTGGCAAGGCCGCCGAGACGGGCGCCGGTGCCGTGCGTGCCGGTCGAGATGGCCCCGGCGATCGACTGCTTGTCGATGTCCCCCAGGTTGCGCATGCCCAGCCCGAGGGCGGCCAGCTCGGCGTTCAGTGCGGCGAGCCGGATGCCTGCGCCGACCGTGACGTGTGTGGTGCCGTCGCTCTGGGGCTCGACACGCTCGAACGCGTTCAGCCGATCGAGGTGGAGATGGACGCCGTCGGATGCGGCCACGGGGGTGAAAGAGTGCCCGGCCCCGACCGCCCGGACCTGCAGCCCGTCGTCGACGCCCTTGCGCACGGTTTCGGCCAGTTCGTCCTGGTCAGCGGGGTGCACCACACGCTGCGGCGTCGCGGACGCGGTGCGCGACCAGTTGCGCCACGGCGCAGCGGTAGAGGGGTGCCCCATGGGATACAGGGTCGTACTGGTCAATCGTCCAAGTCAAGTGCGCCAAGACCTTGACTATCGTCATGATGGACATTGAACTGTGTACTGGAGAGGCGTGAGCCTCACCAACCGGTCATAGGCCGGGGCGGGTGGGGCCGCCGTTCGAGGGAGGGGACCTTCGTGAATCGACTGCCAGTTGCCGAGCGCCGCGAGCAGCTCATCGAGGCTGCGCTCGCCGTCGCGAGCCGGGACGGGATCGACGCTGCCACCGTGCGCGCTGTCGCGGCCGAGGCCGGTGTCTCGCTCGGTGTCGTGCACTACTGCTTCCAGGACAAGGACGAGCTGCTGCGCGCGATGGCGCACGCCATCACGTCCGCGAACCTCGAGCGCAGCATGGGCGAGCTGCCCGCCGACCTGACGGCCGAGCAGGTCATCGACGGGACGATCGACTCGCTCTGGGACGGCATCGAGGCGTCCCGCGGCTCGCAGCTGCTCAGCTACGAGCTGACGACGTCGTCGCTGCGGCACCCCGAGCTCAACCAGGTCGCGATCGAGCAGTACCGCGGCCAGTGGGCCGCGGCCGAGCAGGTGCTGCGCGGCATCGAGCAGGGCGCCGGCGTCACGTTCACGGTGCCCGTGGACACCCTGGCCCGCACGGTCGTGGCGGTCGTCGACGGCTACTCCCTGGCCTGGCTCGTCGACGGCGACAGCGAGCGTGCCCGGACGGGCCTGCACGCCTTCGGCCGGTACCTGCTCTCCGCGACCGCGCCCGGTTCCTCGGACGACCTCGCCGCCGAGCTGCTGGCGGCCGGTGGGGACGAGGCTCTGCCCGCGTGAGCGACGCCGTCCTGGCGGCGCCCGCACGTCGGGCGCGGGTCGCCGTGTCCCTCGGGTTCGGAGCGCAGGGATTCGTCTTCGCGATGATCCTGACCAGCCTGGACGTGTTCAAGCAGCGGTACGGGATCGACGACGGGACCATCGCGTTCGTCATTCTCGGCGTGTGCATCATGGCCGGCGTCGGCACGTTCCTGGCCGACCGCGTCGCCCGCTCGCCCGGTGGGAGCCGCGCGGTCCTCGTCCGCGGGCTCGTCATTGTCTCGATCGCCGTGGCCATCGTCTCGATGTCGCCGTCGTTCGCGATCCTGGCCGTGGGGATCGCCGTGTACGGCCTCGGGCTCGGCATGGTCGACTCCGGCACCAACATGCAGGCCGTGTCCATCCAGCGCGCCTACGGGCGCTCGCTGCTGACCGGGTTCTACGCCTCCTGGTCCGCCGGCGGGATCCTGGGCACCGTGCTCGTCGCCGTGGCCACCGGGCGCGTGTCGATCGAGCCGATCGGGTGGACGCTCCTCGTCGGCACCGTGGTGGCCCTGTGCGCCTCGCTCGTGGTGCGCCGGGCCGCCTGGCGGGAGCCGGCCGTCGCGGCGCCCGTCGAGGCCGATGCGGCCGTCGGGCCGTCGGTCAAGCCCGTGATCCCGTGGGGTCCGCTCCTGATCCTCGGGCTCGGGCTCGTCGCCTACTACGTCAACGACCAGGCGATCTCGACCTGGAGCCCGATCTTCATGCACGAGGTGCTGGGCGAGACCGGCACGCTGACCAAGCTCGGCTACGCGGCCTACCTGTCGATGACGCTGGTGTCGCGGCTGGCAGGCGACCCGTGCGTCCGTCGCTGGGGTCGCGTCCGGGTCGTGCGCGTCGCGTCGCTGGTCGGCGCCGCGGGCACCGTGCTCGTGCTCACCGCGGGCGGACCGGAGCAGGCCATCCTCGGGTTCGCCGTCGCGGGCGCGGGCCTCGGCCTGATCGCGCCGCTGTGCTTCTCGTCGGCGGGCCTGCTCGCCCCCGGCCACGCCGACGCGGTCATCGCTCGGCTCAACGGCTTCAACTACCTCGGCGCCGTGCTCGGCGGTGTGTTCGTCGGACTCATCGGCAACGCGTCCAGCCTCCGCTGGGGCTTCCTCGTCCCGGTGGTCCTCGTCCTCGCGGTCGCCGTGCTGGCGGGCCGGTTCGGCGTCGTCAAGCACGAGAACGTCCCCCTCTCGGCAGGAGCCGATGCATGACCTCCACGATCGGTGCGCGCCTGGACCAGGCGACGCAAGGACTCGCCGCGCCCCTGGCGGTCGTCGACCTCGACGCGCTCGACGCGAACGCGACCGACCTGGTCCGGCGGGCGACGGGCACCCCGATCCGCGTGGCCAGCAAGTCGGTGCGCGTGCGGGCGGTGCTCGAGCGCGTGCTCGCGCGCGACGGCTTCTCGGGGGTGATGGCGTACTCGCTGCGTGAGGCGCTCTGGCTGGTCTCCCACGGCGTCGACGACGTGCTGATGGGCTACCCGACGGTCGACACGGGCGCGCTCGCGGCGCTGGCGGCGGACCCGGCTGCGGTGGCCGCCGTGACGCTCATGGTCGACGACGTCGCGCAGGTGGAGCTCGCCGCGCGGGCCGCCGCCGCGCAGGGCGTGACCGTGCGGCTGTGCCTGGACATCGACGCGTCGTTGCGCGTGAAGATCGGCCCCCTGTCCGCGCACCTCGGCGTGCGGCGCTCGCCGGTGCACACCGCCGCCGACGCCGGCCGGCTCGCCACCGCGATCGCGTCGCGCACCGGCGTCGACGTGGTCGGCGTCATGTTCTACGAGGCCCAGGTGGCAGGCCTGCCCGACGCCAGCCCCGCCGTGCGCGCGGTCAAGAGGTTCTCGATCGCGGACCTCGCCACGCGCCGCGGCGCCGTCGTCGCCGCGGTCGTGGACGCCGTCGGGCACCCGCTGTCGATCGTGAACTCCGGCGGCTCCGGCTCGATCGCGTCCAGCGCGTCCGACCCCGTCGTCACCGAGGTCACCGCCGGGTCGGGTCTGTTCGTGCCCACCCTGTTCGACGCCTACCGCTCGTTCACCCCGCGGCCCGCCGCGTTCTTCGGGCTCGACGTGGTCCGCATCCCCGCCCCGGGCTTCGCGACGGTGTTCGGCGGTGGCTACATCGCCTCCGGCCCGGCGACGAAGTCCCGCCAGCCGCGTCCGGTGTGGCCCGGCGGGCTGGCGCTGACCCCGCGCGAGGGCGCCGGCGAGGTGCAGACGCCCCTGCGGTTGTCGGGCGGCACGGACCTGCGCGTCGGCGACCGGGTCTGGTTCCGGCACGCGAAGTCCGGCGAGGTCATGGAGCGCTTCGAGCAGGTGCACCTGGTCCGCGACACCGCCATCGAGGCGACCGTCCCCACGTACCGCGGCGAGTCCCACACCTTCGGCTGACGGCCCCACCACCAACCCGCAGCGTCCGCACTCGAGGGGGCTATGACCCTCGCGAGTGCGGACGTCCGGTGTCTTGGCGGGCGGTGCGTCCGCGTTCGTCGGGCCCAGGGGACCCACGAGGGCGGACGTCGCGCGACGGGGCGCGGGCAACGGGGTGGGTGCCGCGCCGGTAGCCTTGCCCGCGTGACCCTGCGCCTCTTCGACTCCGCGACCCGGACGGTACGTGACTTCGTGCCGCTCGTTCCCGGCGAGGTCGGCGTGTACCTGTGCGGCGCGACGGTGCAGTCGCCGCCGCACATCGGTCACCTGCGCTCGGCCGTCGCGTTCGACGTGCTGGTCCGCTGGCTTCGTCGCACGGGCGACAAGGTCACCATGATCCGCAACGTGACGGACATCGACGACAAGATCCTCGCCAAGGCGCGGGACGCGGGCGAGCAGTGGTGGGCGTGGGCGATGGCCAACGAGCGCGCGTTCAGCGACGCGTACGACGCCCTCGGCGTCCTGCCGCCCAGCTACGAGCCGCGGGCCACCGGTCACGTGCCGGCGATGATCGAGCTGATGACGCGCCTGGTCGAGAAGGGCCACGCGTACGTGACGAGCCCCGGGGACGTGTGGTTCGACGTGCGCAGCTACGACGAGTACGGGGCGCTGACCAACCAGCGGGTCGAGGACATGATCCCGGCGCCGGACGGCACGGTCGACGACGATGCGAAGCGGGACCCGCGCGACTTCGCCCTGTGGAAGGCCGCCAAGCCCGGGGAGCCGGCGACGGCGAGCTGGGACACCCCGTTCGGGCGCGGCCGGCCGGGCTGGCACCTGGAGTGCTCCGCCATGGCGCAGCGCTACCTCGGCGACACGTTCGACATCCACGGCGGCGGACTGGACCTGCGCTTCCCGCACCACGAGAACGAGCAGGCGCAGTCGCGCGCCGCCGGGTACGGGTTCGCGCAGTACTGGCTGCACAACGGCTGGGTCACGCAGGGCGGCGCCAAGATGAGCAAGTCGCTCGGCAACGGGCTGCTGCGTCACCGCGGTCCTCGCCAAGGAGCGGCCCGCGGTGCTGCGGTACGCGATGACCGCCGTCCAGTACCGCTCGATGCTCGAGTGGTCCGACGACACCCTGCGCGAGGCCGAGGCCACCTGGGACCGGCTCGCGGGGTTCGTGGAGCGGGCGACCGAGCAGGTGGGCGCGGTCGACGACGCCGAGGTGGCCTCCGTGGAGCTTCCCGTCGACTTCGTCGCCGCGATGAACGACGACCTCAACGTGCCCGCCGCGCTCGCGGTCGTGCACGAGCACCTGCGCACCGGCAACTCCGCGCTGGCGTCGGGGGACGGCGCCGGGGCGCGCTCGTCGATGGTCGTGCTGCGCGCGATGCTCGACGTGCTCGGGCTCGACCCCGCCGGGCCGCACTGGCGTGCCACGGGCGGCGACGAGCGCTACGCACGAGCCCTGGAGTCGGTCGTCGCCTCCGAGCTCGAGGCGCGCGCGCAGGCTCGTGCGGCGCGCGACTTCACCACGTCCGACGCGATCCGGGACCGCCTCGCAGCGGCCGGCGTCGTCGTCGAGGACTCAGCAACGGGTGCGCGCTGGACACTGGCCGCGCGCCCAGACGAACTGGAGAACTAAGAGATGGCTGGCAACTCCTCTCGGCGCGGGGCCACCCGCAAGGCCGGGTCCAAGAAGGTCGCGTCCGCGGGCACCGGTGGCAAGAACCGCCGGAGCCTGGAGGGCCGCGGCCCGACGCCCAAGGCGGAGGACCGCGACTACCACCCCGCGTACAAGGCGAAGGTCGCGGCCGAGCGGCGCGCGGTGGCGGGAACCCGCGGCACGTCGGGGCGGCAGGCCGCCGGGGCCTCGCGCAGCGCGTCGGGCTCCAAGGGCGGGCGCAAGAGCTCGACGCACGAGATCGTCTCCGGCCGCAACAGCGTGGTCGAGGCCCTGCGGGCGGGCATCCCGGTGTCGACGGTGTACATCGCGTCGCGTCTCGAGGCCGACGACCGGACGCGCGAGATCATCTCCGCGGCCGGCAACTCGAACTACCCGCTGCTCGAGGTCAGCCGCAGCGAGCTCGACCGGCTCACCGACGGCTCGGTGCACCAGGGCGTCGCCATCCAGGTCCCGCCGTACGAGTACGTGGACGACGACGACCTGCTCGACGCCGCCGCGGAGACGGACCGCCCGGCGCTGATCGTGGCGCTCGACGGGGTGACGGACCCGCGCAACCTCGGGGCGGTCCTGCGTTCCGCGGGTGCCTTCGGCGCCCACGGCGTGCTCGTGCCCGAGCGGCGCGCGGCCGGCGTCACGGCCTCCGCGTGGAAGGTGTCGGCGGGCGCGGCGGCGCGCGTGCCGGTGGCCCGCGTGACCAACCTGGTCCGCACGCTGCAGGGGCTCAAGCAGGCCGGGGTGTTCGTCGTCGGCCTCGACGGTGGCGGCGACACCACGATCACCGAGCTGCCGTTCGCGACCGACCCGCTGGTGCTCGTCGTCGGCTCGGAGGGCAAGGGCCTGTCGCGCCTGGTCCGCGAGCAGTGCGACGCCATCGCCTCGATCCCGATCACGTCGTCGGTCGAGTCGCTGAACGCGGGCGTCGCCGCCGGCATCGCCCTGTACGAGGTCGCGCGCCAACGCGCGCTCTAGCCCGCAGCACGCTGCGATCGCGGCCGCCGACGGCGCCCAAGGTGCGCCAGGGCGCCAGCAGCACGGGCCGCCGCCGACGCCATCGGGCGCCGTCGGCGAACTCGCTCGGCGTCAGCTGGGGGCCGTCAGGCCAGCCCTGAGCAGGTGGTTCGCGAACTGGGTGCGGTCGAGTGCTGTCGCCCACGTCCAGCGGACCATCCTGGCGCCGCCGGCGCGCAGCCGATCCTCGCGGACCTTCTCAGCCCAGAGCCGATCCTCGAGCCCTCGACGGTCCTCGACCCCGTCGACCCGGTACTTGATCCGGCCGTCGAACTCCCCGACCAGACGCAGGTGTGGCCACCAGAAGTCCACCCGACCGATCAAGCCCTCGTGGTCCTTCAGCTGCTGCTGCAGGACGGGGAGCACGACGCCGATCTCGATCATCCGCCCGCGACTGAGCGACTCACCCGGGGACTCGGCCAACCCGGACGCGTGCTCGACCACCCGTCGGGCCGCACGCACCCCGCGCCGGGCGCCGAGCTCGTCGAGCGCCGCGGCGAGCTCGGATGGGGTGGTGAGCCGACGATGCAGGGCGTGGTCGGCTGCGGCGAGCCCCGAGACGAACGAGGTCTCCCGTGCCAGGTCGACGACGGTCCTCGCCGGGTTCGTCACCAGCAGCCCGTCGACCTCGACGGCGCGCACCGCGGTCGTCGAGCCGCGTCGCACGACTCCGGGCTTCGACCGTCCGCCACCGCGTCGTGGAGCGGCGATCTCGATCGTCGACGGCCACGCACCGATGCGCGGGAGGCCCCAGGCCGCCGCCGCCGACGCGTGCGAGAACACCGCCCCGGGCATGGCGCGCGCCGCTGCCCGGACCCGGAGGAGATGTTCCTCGGCGGGAGTTGCCGCATGCCAGCCATCGGCGCCGACATAGCACCCTCGTCGGACCCGCACCAGGACGCCGCGACCGACCTCGCGCGCGAGCCGGTCAGGGCTGAGGCCGAGGGAGACGGCCTCGTGCGACGTGAACAGGCCACGACCGATCAACCAGTCCAGCTCGTCGTCCCCGTCCACGGCGCAACCCTGGCAGGGTCCCGCTGACCCGACGCCGCTCGTCCACAGCCCCCGGATCAGGGCGCCGAGGGCTCCTCACAGCCGCGACGGCGCCACCAGGATGTGGCGCCGTCGCGAACGGTGGGGGCCGTCGCCGCGCCGGTCAGCCCAGGAGCGGGTTGTCCGGGTCGTCGGCCGAGAGCACGGGGATCATTCCCGTCTCCGGGATCTCGCCGGTCTGCACGCCAAGGATCGACTGCTCGTCGGGTCGCTTGGGCAGGATGTCGCGCAGGTAGCTCTTGACGGCCTTCTTCATCGACACGTCGTTGCCGGCCAGCTCGGACAGGAACCACCGGTGGTCGAGCAGCTCGTGGTAGATCTGCGCGGGCTCGAGCTTGCCGCGCAGCTCGCGCGGGACGGCGCGGACCGCGGGCTCGAAGATCTCGGTGAGCCAGTCGTGCGCCACGAACGACTCGTCCTCGCGCTGCCGGTCGGTGGCGGCGCGGTACTCGTCGAGGTCGTTCAGGAGGCGCCGGGCCTGGTTCTCCTCCACGTCCAGGCCGGTCAGTCGCATGAGCCGGCGGGAGTGGTGCCCGGCGTCCACGACCTTCGGCTGGATGACCACGCGCGTGCCGTCGACGTCGGTGGTGATGTCCAGCTCGCCCACGTCGAAGCCCAGGTCGTTCAGCCGGTCGATGCGGGCCTGCACGCGCCAGCGGTCGCCGTAGCCGAAGGTCTCGGGCTCGGTCAGGGCGCGCCACAGCTCGCCGTACCGCTCGGCGAGGGCGTCGCCGATCGCGACCGCGTCGACGTCCTGGTCGAGGAACTCGCCGGCCTGCAGGTCCATGAGCTCGCCGATGATGTTCACGCGGGCGATCTCGAGGTCGTACCCGCGCTGCCCGTCGGTCAGCTTGTCGTGCAGGTCGCCCGTCTCGGCGTCGACGAGGTAGGCGGCGAAGGTCTCGGCGTCTCGTCGGAACAGCGTGTTGGACAGCGACACGTCACCCCAGTAGAAGCCCACGAGGTGCACCCGGACCAGGAGCACGGCCAGGGCGTCGATCAGGCGGGTGGCGGTGTCGGGCTGCAGGCTCTGGCTGAACAGCGCGCGGTACGGCAGCGAGAACGAGAGGTGCTGCGTGATGAGCACGGCCTCGAGGCGTTCCCCGTTCGCGTCGGACCGGCCGGTGATCACACCGACCGGCTCCACGCCGGGCACGTCCAGCCGGCGCAGCTGCCGCAGCAGCTCGTACTCGCGGTAGGCGACGGTCTCGCCGATCTCCTTGACCGCGATGACGCGCCCGGACAGCTTGACGAACCGCACGATGTGCCGGGAGATGCCGCGGGGGAGGGCGGCGAGCGTCTCGGCCGGCCAGTCTTCGAGCGGGATGTCCCAGGGGAGGTCGAGCAACGCCGGGTCGGGCGAGGCCGCGGTGATCTGCAGCGCGTTCATGGCACCCATCCTCCCAGCAAGGCGAAGGGGCGGTCCCGGCGAAGTGCCAGGACCGCCCCTCGGCAGTGACGACTGTCAGGCGGTGACGATGCGCTCGCCCGAGCCCGCGTGGAACAGGTGCTGCTCGCCCTCGCGGATCCTCATGTAGATCGTCTCGCCCTTGGCGGGCACCTGGCGCGGGTCGACCCGCACGATGACCTGCGCGTCGCCGGCACCGGAGGTGACGTCGGCCGCGTGGCCGAACTCGTTGGTCAGCGAGCCGTAGACGAAGGCGTCCGAGCCGAGCTCCTCGACGATGTTGACGATGACCGGGATGCTGTTCGGGGTGTCCTTCGGCACGACGTCCAGGGACTCGGGACGGAAGCCGACGGTGATGTGGTTCTTGTCGTCCTCGGTCAGCTGGCCGACGGCGTCACGCGGGACGGCGACCTGTGCGCGCCCGAGGTTGGCGACGCCGTTGAGCAACGGGAACGTCCCGATGTTCATGGCCGGCGAGCCGATGAAGCCCGCGACGAACACGTTGTTCGGGGTGTCGTACATGTCGCGCGGCGTGCCGACCTGCTGCAGGAGGCCGTCCTTGAGGACCGCGATGCGGTCACCCATGGTCAGCGCCTCGGTCTGGTCGTGCGTGACGTAGACGGTGGTGACACCGAGACGACGCTGCAGCGACGCGATCTGCGTACGGGTCTGGACGCGGAGCTTGGCGTCGAGGTTCGACAGCGGCTCGTCCATGAGGAACACCTGGGGCGAACGCACGATGGCGCGGCCCATGGCGACGCGCTGACGCTGGCCACCGGAGAGCGCCTTCGGCTTGCGGTCGAGGTACTGCGACAGGTCGAGGATCTTGGCAGCCTCCTCGACGCGCTGGCGGATCTCCGCCTTCGGGGTGCCGGCGATCTTGAGCGCGAAGCCCATGTTGTCCGCCACCGTCATGTGCGGGTACAGCGCGTAGTTCTGGAACACCATCGCGATGTCGCGGTCCTTGGGCTGGACGTCCGTGACGTCGCGGTCGCCGATGAGGATGCGGCCGGCGTTGACGTCCTCGAGGCCCGCGAGCATGCGCAGCGAGGTGGACTTGCCGCAGCCGGAGGGGCCGACGAGGACGAGGAACTCGCCGTCCTCGATGTGCAGGTCGAGCGCGTCGACCGCGGGGCGTTCGGTTCCCGGGTACACCCGGGTGGCCTTGTCGAAAGTGACCGTTGCCATGACTGATCAATCCCTTCACCGGCAGGTACGTGCCGGACGATCCGTTGTGAAGAGTGTCAAGAGTGTCCTCGATGACACGGGACGAGACGCAGGTTGTACGCCGACGGCCCTGGGTCATCTTGCCACAGCCGGGCGGATGCTCCACATCGGGTCGTGACGTTCACCACACGGTTCGACGCCCTCACCTGCTGGTCAACCCAGCGCCGAGACCGACCCGTCGCGGAACGTGACGAGCAGGCGGCCGCCGTACTCCTGGGCGCTGTCGAGGTCTGCGGTGGCCGCGCCGAACGCCGAGCCGACATGGTCGGTGACCGCGACCCGTCCGTCGCCCAGGTCCAGCGTGCGCAGCGCCCGGTCGTCGGTCAGGACCACGACGTGCAGCGGGTCGGCGCCCAGGTAGACCGGCGCCGCACCCAGCGTGGTGCGCCAGCGCAGGTCCCCCGTCCGGGCGTCCCGGGCGGTCACTGACGACGAGCCCGCGGAGACGACGGCACCGTCGAGCACCAGGAGGGGTCCGACCGTTCCCGAGGCCTGCCAGAGCTCCTTGCCGGACCCGGCGTCGTGGGCCACGACCGTGTCGCCGCCCGGGCCGGTGCGCAGCAGGACGACCCCGTGCGCGCTCCCGTCGTCGACGGTCAGCTCGGCCAGCGTCCCGTCGACGGCTACCTGCTCGCCGTCGTCGGTGACCAGCGCACCGCCCGTGGCGGCGAGGCTCTGGAACGGGGTCCACAGGAGCGTGCCGGCCGGCGCGAGCGCCGCCCAGCCGTCGTCGCCGACCGTGATGGCGGGACGCGAGTGGCCGTCGGGCGACCAGAGCCAGGCGTGCCCGTCACCCGTCAGCAGCACGCGATGCGCGTCGCTGCTCAGGGTGGCGTTGCCGTCGCCCCATCGTCCGGACCGGGAACGAGCGGGTGGCGTCCTGCCAGCGTGGGTCGCCGGTCGCGCGGGTCGGTGGCGCGAACCTCCCAGTGGGTGTGGCTGTCGTCGTCGGCGACCGGGGTGGCGACGACGAGGTCCTCTGCGGCGACGGCCCACAAGGTGCCGGCGGGCAGGACCTGACGCGACAGGACGGTGCCGTCGCTGGGGTCGACGACCATCAGCGGCGTCCCGACGACCTGCCCGGCTCCGGCAAGGTCCGCACCGCAGACCGCGAGCGTGCCGGCGGGCACGGTCGTGCACCGCACCCACACCGAGGGGAACGTGCCCTGCGCCTCCGGAGGCAGGGCGTCGTCGATCGGGAACGGGGTGGTCCACCGCGCGGCCCCGGTGGCCAGATCCGTGCCGCGCAGCTCGACGTCGCCGTGGCGGTACCGCGGTACCGATCGACCACCGTCCCGCCGTGTCGTCGGCGACCAGCGTCATCGCGTCGGCCGACGTCCAGGTCCACAGCGTCGCGACGTGCTCCGGCACGGGACGCAGGACGCCGGGGACGGCGGCCAGGTACGCGAGCCGGTCGCGCTCACGGGCGTTGAGCACCGACTGCGCGCCGAGCAGGGCCAGGACGGCCAGCACCCCGACCGCGATCAACCACGGCGCGCGCCGGCCGATCCAGGCTCGCCGCGCCGCCGTCGCGTCCGCCGTCGCCACAGGATCGACCTCCTCCAGCGGCAGGATCTGCCGGTGGCCGGTGCGCGCGCCCTCGCTCATCGCGTCACCGTCAGCCCAGGACGGCGACCGCGCCGTCGTTCATCCAGACGAAGAGCCGCGGGTCGCGGCCGCTCGACTGGAAACCGAGGGGGATACGCGTCGAGTCGCCTCCGGTGACGGCATCCTCGAGGTCGACGTCCCAGGCTCTGGACGCCGTCGGCGAGCGAGTAGGCCTGCAGGGAGATGCCCCGTCCCGGCACCAGGAGGTAGCGGCCGTCGGTCGACAGCTGCTGCGGCTGGAGATCGAGCTTGGTGGTCCAGAGCACCTCGCCCGTGTGCGCGTCCACCGCGCTGATCTCGCTGAACGCGGCGACATAGACGACGCCGTCGAGAACAAGTGCCGTCGTGACGGAGTCGGGCCGGTGCCACAGCGTCTCGCCGGTCGTGGCGTCCCGACCGCTCAGTCCCAGGACGCCGGTCGGCCCGGCGCCGACCGTCAGCACGACGTCGGGCGCGGAGCCGTCGTCCACGGGCAGCCACGCCGCGGACTGGTCCATCGGCACGTCCCGCCCGTCGGCGAGCAGCAGCGTCCCCGTGTACTGGCCGCCCGACGAGTACGAGCTCTTGACGAAGACGCCGCCCCGCGCGCCCTGGACCCAGTCGCCCGGTTCCAGCGGGACGTCGCGCACGAGCACTCCACGGTCGTCGAGGATCCACGCGTGCGTGTCGACGCTGAGCATCACGCGGTCCCCGACGGTGGCCAACCCCGCGCTCCCGGTCGCGTTCGCGGCCTCCGGGCCGTCCTCCCGACCGAGCACGTCGACGACCGGCGTGGTGTAGTCCCACCGCGGCTCCTGCGTCACGGGGTCCGTGGCCGTCACGTGCCATCGCACGGAGCCGGCGTCGGTGCGCGCCGGGGCGCCGTCGTCGTCGACCCGCGAGGCGACGACGATCGCGTCCTGGGTCACGGTCATCCCCGACGTGCCAGGGATGGTGCGCGTGGACAGCACGCGTCCGTCCGCCGGGTCGAGCACCCAGAGGTCGGAGTCGGGCAGGCCGACGATGTTCTCGCCGTACTGCTGCGACATGCACACGGCCACGGGCCGGCCCCGGTGCCCGGCCTCGCTGCACGACACCCAGGAGTCCGGCAGCTGGCCGTCGGGCTGCGGGTTCCCGGCCGGCAGCGTGACCGGCGTGCTCCACCGCGTCAGGCCCGTGTCCGGGTCCAGCGCGACGACCCGGATCTGCCCGGTGTCGTCGTCGGTCGCTCCGCCGACCATCAGCCCGTCGACCATGGCGCCGCCCTGCATCACGGTCCCGAGGTCGGCGGGCGCCCGCCAGATCACGCCGATGTCCGATCCCGCCGGGGGCACGACGCCCGGCACGTCTCCGAGCGCGGCGACCCGGCTGCGTTCGCGGGCGTCGAGCGCGGCCTGGGTGCCGACGAGGCCCACGACCACGAGTGCCGCGGTCGGCACGAGCCAGCGGGCGTGCCGACGAAACCACGAACGGCCGACGGCTCCCCTCTCGAGCTCGTCGCGCGGGCGCAGCGGTGACGAGCTCGTCGATCTCGTCGACGAGCTCGACCTCGCGCATCCGCCCGGCCATGGGGCGGACGGTACGCCTCGGTCCTGTCACGGGCCAGCGCGTGCGGTCCGCGCGTCGGGTCAGCCGAGGACCGCCACGGCACCGTCGTCCATCCAGACGTACAGGCGCGGGTCGTGCCAGCCCGCCTCGAAGCCCTGGATGTAGACGGGGGAGCGGTCGCCCTTGACGGTCGACGTCAGGTCCTTGTGCCAGGCGGGGCGCCGTCGGACATCGCCAAGGCGTTCAACGTGACGGCCGGGCCGGGCACCAGCAGGTACCGGCCATCCGTCGAGAGCTGCTGGGGCTGGAAGTCGAGGTCGGACGACCAGTGCTCGTGCCCCGTCGTCGCGTCGATCGCCTGCAGGCGGCGGTCGGAGGCGAGGTACAGGGTGCCCTCGAGCAGCAGTGCGGCGGTGATCGGCTCGTCCAGGTGCCACAGGGACCGGCCGGTCGAAGCATCGCGGCCGCTGATCCCGTGCGCACCGGTGAGCCCCTGACCGACGGTGACGACCACGTCGGGGGCCGAGCCGTCATCGACCGACAGCCACCCGGCGGTCTCGTCGATGGGGACCTCGGTGCCGTCGGCGAGCAGCAGCGTCCCGGCCGCGGTCTGGGCCGACCCCGTGGAGTTCACGAGAAAGGCGCCGGACCGCGCGGACTCGAGCCACGACCCGCGGTCGAGCGGGACGTCGCGCACCAGAGAGCCGTCCGGGCCCAGGATCCATGCGTGGCGGCGGACGGTCAGGACCAGCCGGTCGCCCTCGCGCGAGAGGTAGGTGCTGCCCACCGGGTCGTTCCCGTCCTCCTGACCCACGTCGGTGTCGGGGGTCGTGTACGTCCACCGGGCGGCACCTGTGACGACGTCGGTCGCGGACACCTGCCAGCGCGCCGAGCCGGCGGGCGTCCCGGCAGCCGTCGCGACGGGAGTGGCGACCACCAGGGCGTCGTCGGTGAACGCGACGCCGGCCCCTGCGTGCTGGACGTCGTGGGACACGATCGCGCCGCCCCTGGGTCGATCACCCACGTCGAGGAGTCCGGCACGGTGCCGGTCTCGTCGGGATAGCTCTGCGACAGGCAGCCGACGAGCGCTGCCCGACCCGGACGGATCGGCGTGCAGCCGACCCAGCTGTAGGGCTGGATGCCGGACTGGGCGGCCCGGGCCGCGGCGTCGACCACCGGCGTGGACCAGCGCACCCGACCCGTCCCCAGGTCGACCCCCACCAGGGCCAGGGTGCCGTCCGCGGAGCTGGTACCCCCGACCAGCAGGCCGTCGACCGTCGCCGCGCCGTGCAGCACCGTCCCCAGCCGCGGATCGGCCCGCCACAGGACGCCGATGTCTGGTCCCGTCGGCGGCACGACCCCGGGGATCGCCGCGAGCTTCTCGACCCGGGCGCGCTCGCGGCCGTCCAGGACCACCTGGGTGCCGACGACAGCGAGCACCACCACGCATACGGTGGGGGCGAGCCAGCGGGCGTTCCTGCGCAACCACGACCGGGCGCGGACGCCGTCGGGTCCGAGCTCGTCGGCCGAGGCGCGCGACGGCGGCCCGTCGCTGCTCTCGATGAGCTCGACCCGGTGCATCCGGTCGGTCATGGCCCGGACGGTACGCCCCTCAGAGGGCGTCGGCGAGTACCGCGAGAGCCGCCACGAGACTCCTCCGGGGAGTCGACCCGGAAGCGCGCGGCCGAGTCGCCCTGGCCGACCTTGATGGTCAGGTCCTGCGGGCCGAGCACCTCGAATGCATGCTCGTCCGTGACGTCGTCGCCTGCGTACAGGACGACCGGGGTGCCGAGCTCGTCGCGCAGCGCGATCAGGGCCTCTCCCTTGTTGGCCGGCAGCACGGACATCTCGACGATGTCCCTGCCGTGCAGCACCCCGGCGCCGAGGCGCTCGCCGAGCGCGACCGCCTCCTCCTCCGCCGGTCCGGCAACCGCGTCCTCGGCGAGTCGGGTGTGCAGGACGACCGCCGTCGGCTTGGTCTCGACCCACACCCCGTCGCGGCCGCGGGCGATGCGCAGGGCCTGCGAGCCGAGGGTCGCCAGGCGGTCGGCCTGCTCGTCGGTGAGCCGCACGACGTCGCGGTCGAGCCCGAACGTCGTGACGCGCGCACGCTCGGCGCCGTGGCTGCCGATCAGGAACGTGCCCGGCAGGCGACCTCGGCGAGCGTGTGGAGGTCGTTCATCGCCCGCCCGGAGACCAGTGCGAGGCGCATGCCGTCCGTGGCGGCCAGCCGTGCCAGCGCCTCGACCCCGGCGGGCAGGATCCGCGACGCCGACGGGTCGTCCTGCAGCGGGGCGAGCATGCCGTCGAAGTCGAGCGCGACGAGCACCGGCCGCAGCGATGCGTCGGTGGCGAGGGCGGCCAGCGCCTCGGACACGTGTCATGACGGCCCTCCGATCGGCACCGCGTTGAGCGCGGCGAGGAAGTCCTGCGACCACGCGACCACGTCGTGCCCCAGCACGCGGCGGCGCAGGCTGCGCATCCGCTTGCGCGAGTCCCGCACGTCCATGTGCACCGCGGCGCAGATGGCGTCCTTCATCCCGTCGATGTCGTGCGGGTTGACCAGCACGGCACCGCTGAGCTCGTCGGCGGCACCCGTGAACTCGGAGAGCACGAGGGCACCGCGGTCGTCGGACCGGGCCGCGACGTACTCCTTGGCGACGAGGTTCATGCCGTCGCGCAGCGCGGTGACGAGCATGACGTCGGCCGCCAGGTACAGCGCCGCCATCTCCTCCATCGGGAAGGACTGGTGCAGGTACTGCACAGGTGCGTGCCCGACCTGCCCGTAGTCGCCGTTGATCCGTCCGACCAGGAGCTCGACGTCGTCGCGCAGCTGCTGGTAGGCGCCCACGTTCTCGCGGCTCGGGCTCGCGACCTGCACGAGCGTGGTGCTCGTGCGGGGAGAGCCGGTCCTCGGCGAGCAGCTCGCCGTACGCCTTGATCCGGTGCCGGATGCCCTTGGTGTAGTCGAGCCGGTCGACGCCGAGCAGGAGGAACTCTGGGTCGCCGAGCTCGTGGCGGATCTGCCGGGCGCGTTCCTGGACCTCGTCCGTGCGGGCGAGCTTGTCGAACGCGTGCGAGTCGATCGAGATGGGGAAGGCGGCCGCGCGCACGTGCCGGTCCACCCGCCCGTCCTCGTCGGTGAGCGTGATGACCTGGCCGCGCGTCGTCAGGTCGGTGAACCGCCGGACGACGCGCACGAAGTTCGCGGCGTCCCCGTTGCGCTGGAAGCCCACGAGGTCCGCCCCGAGCAGACCCTCGACCACCTGCTTGCGCCACGGCAGCTGGGCGAAGATCTCCAGCGGGGGGAACGGGATGTGGTGGAAGTAGCCGATCCGCACGTCCGGGCGCAGCTCGCGCAGCATCCGCGGTACCAGCTGCAGCTGGTAGTCGTGCACCCAGATGGTGGCGCCGTGCGCTGCCTGGTCGGCGGCCGCCTGGGCGAACCGTCGGTTGACCCGCTGGTAGGAGTCCCACCACTGCCGGTGGAACGCGGGCGGCGCGATGACGTCGTGGTAGAGCGGCCACAGGGTGTCGTTCGAGAAGCCCTCGTAGAACTTCTCCAGGTCGTCCTCGCTGAGCGTGACCGGGATGAGCTCGGTGCCGTCCACGTCGAACGGGTCGAGCTCGAGATCGGGGGAACCACCCCAGCCCACCCACGCGCCCGAGGTGCTGGCCATCACGGGCGCGAGCGCCGTCACCAGGCCCCCCGGCGAGCGGGTCCAGGTCGGTTCGCCGGAGTCGTCGAGCGCGACGTCGACGGGAAGCCGGTTGGCGACGACGACGAAGTCGTAGCCGGGCACGTCGGGCACCTGATCAACTCCTCGGGGATCGCGCTCGACCCTATCGGTGCCGCGCCGATTCCTCCCGTCGTCCCGGCACACGACCGCACCCCCGGGGACAGGTCCCCGGGGGTGCGGTCGGGGATCGTCAGTGGTTGGCGATGGTGATCGGGACGAGCTTCTCGGTCGTCTGACCGTCGATGCCGACCGCGTCGATCTTCAGCGTGTACGACCCGTCGGGATAGTCACGGGTGTCCAGGACGAGCGTCGGGCGCTTGCCCGCCTGGGTGCTGCCGGGCGTCTTGGTGTTGTCGGTGACCCAGGTGCCGCCCTGGTTGAGCTCGATGTAGGTGTAGCGCGGCTCGGTGTCGAGGGTCACCCGGACCGTCTGGCGTCCGCGCAGGACGGCTCCGTCGGTCACCGAGACGTTCTGGATCACGGGCGCGGCCGGGGAGGGCGCGGCCGGGTCGAGGCGCAGGGCGTCCCGGATGGTGAAGAACAGGTCGGTCTGGTCGGTCAGCCCGACCACGTTGGCGGCGCGCGGGCCGTAGGCGGCGATACGGACCTGCGTGCCGGTGTGGTCCTGCGAACCGCCCGTGTCGGCCGTGCCGTAGGCGACGGTCATCGGCTTGTTGTCCGCCGTGAGCAGCGTCCGCGTGAGGCCGGGAGTCAGCGTGTTGGGGTAGACGATCTGGCTCGAGTGGCCGTGGTCGGCGGTCACGACGACGAGGGTGTTGCCGTCCGCCTTCGCGAACGCGAGCGCGGCCTGCACGGCCTCGTCCAGGTCGACCGTCTCGCCGATCTGCCCGCACGGGTTGGCGGCGTGGTCCTGCTTGTCGATGCTTGCGCCCTCGACCTGCAGGAAGAAGCCCTTCTTGCCGCCCTTGAGCAGGTCGATCGCCTTCGTCGTCATCGCGGCGAGCGTCGGCGACGTCGACGTGTACGCCGGGTTGGGCGTGCAGGTGGCGGCCGGCTCGGTGCCGCCGGTGTGCGTCGCCAGCGGTCCGACCCAACGCGTGGCCATGTTGCCGGGTGCGAACAGGCCGAGCACGGGCGACGACTGGTTCGCCTGCGTCACACCGGCCAGGCCGGCGGCGTCCGTGACCACCTGGTACCCGCGGTCCTTCGCCTGCTGCAGCAGCGTCTTGCCCGCCCACGGTCCGGCGGCTGCCGGCTCGTTGAACGACGTCGCGCCGCCGCCGAGCGTGACGTCCGGCCGGTTGCCGATCAGCTGCTCGGTGATCGAGCCGAGGCCGCCGTTCTGCAGCGCGTTCGCCGGGCACTTCGCGGTCGTCGAGGACGGGGCGTAGCAGCCGCGGTCGACCACGTGCGCCACCTGCACCGCGGGCGTCGCGTCCTGGATCTCGGCCGTGCTCACGTCACCCGTGCGCAGCCCGTTGGCGCGCGCGATCTCCAGCAGCGTCCGCTGCGGCGCTCCGGCGACGTCGACCGAGATCGCCCCGTTGTACGTCTTGGTGCCGGTGGCCCAGCCCGAGCCCGACGCCGCGGAGTCGGTCACGTAGTCCGGCAGGCCGTCGGCCTTGTCCAGCGCGTACGTCGTGTACTGGCCGGTGAGGGGGAGGGCGTCGATGCCCGCGAAGCGACCGGCCGCGCCGAGCGCGTAGTTGCGGGCCACGGTGATCTCCGAGTCGCCCATGCCGTCGCCGATGAGCAGGATGACGTTCTTCGCCGACCCGCCGCGCACCTCGCTGCGCACGGCGTTCGTCTGGTCACCGCTGAGCCGGCGGGCGTCGCCGTTGCCGGTCAGGTCCGTGGTCGCCGCCCAGGCGCCCGCCGACGCCAGAAGCAGCGCGCTGCCGATCACCGCCACGCCCAGCGGGCGTAGTGCTCGTCTCGCCATGGTGTGTCTCCTTCAGGTGGTTCTGCTCGGTGCGACCGCGTGTCGCCCCTGGCAGTCGACCGGGTGAAGTTGGCCACCGGGTGAGGAGGGGATGAGCATCGGGCGAACAGGACGAGTCGCTCGTGCCGCGCGTCCCGCCCGCACCGGCCGCGCGCCGCCATGCCCCCGGGGCGCGCTCCCCGTACGGTGCTCGGATGGAGCGGATCGGACTGACACCGGGGTCGGAGATCGGCGGATACACCGTCGTCGCGCCCCTCGGCGAGGGCGGCATGGGGACCGTCTATCGCGCGGTCGACGGTGCCGGCGACGCGGTGGCGCTCAAGCTCCTGCACGCACAGATCGGCACCGACGCCGCGGCCCGCGCTCGCCTGCGGCGCGAGGTCAGCGCGCTGCAGAAGCTCCGCCACCCCGGCGTCGCCGCGATCCTCGATGCCGAGGCCGACTCGACCGAGGCGTTCCTCGTGACCGAGCTGATCCAGGGCGACAACCTCGAGGAGCACGTGCGCGAGCGCGGTCCGCTGGGCGCCGAGGACCTGCTCCACCTCGCCGAGGGGCTGCGCGACACCCTCGAGGCCGTGCACGGCGCCGGCGTCATCCACCGCGACCTCAAGCCGTCGAACGTGCTGATCACCGACGACGGCCCGGTGCTCATCGACTTCGGCATCGCGCAGGGCGTCGACGACCCGCGGTTGACGTCCGTCGGGCTGGTGGTGGGGACTCCCGGATACCTGGCGCCAGAGCTCCTCGATGGCGCCGAACCGTCGGCGGCCTCCGACTTCTGGGGCTGGGCCGCCGTGCTCGCGTTCGCGGTCACCGGGCGTCCACCGTTCGGCACGCGCCCGCTCGAGGCCGTGCTCGCCCGTGCGCGCTCCGGCGAGGTCGACCTCGCCGGGGTCGGCACGCTGACCGCCGGGGCGCTGCGCCGGGCGCTGGACCCGGTCGTCGCCCAGCGGACCGCCCCGCGGGACGTCGTGGCGGCCCTGACGCTCGTCGTCGCCGAGGGCGAGCTGGCGCCTGACCAGGATCGCTGCGGCACCCGGCGATGGTGTGGCCGAGACCGTCGCATTCGGCCAACGGGACGTGGTCGGGACGACGGTTCTCGGTGCCTCGGCCGCCGGCGCCGTCGTCTCCACTGCGCCGCCCGTCAACGACGGGCTCACCCGGCCGTTCGACCGGGGCGCTGCTGCCGCGCCGCTGGCCGATGTACGACGAGCCCGACGATTCGACGACGACTACGAGGACCCCGAGGGCGTCGACTGGATCGAGGACGACCTCGACGCCTCCGAGGCGGGCGGTCGCGAGGGCTCCGACTACGTGCGACCGCCGGCCCGCCGCCGCTGGGGCACGCTCCTCGCGTTCGCCGCCCTGATCGGCTCCGCCGGCGCGATCTACCCGGGCGTCACCCTGATCGCGTTCCTGATCGTCGTCATCGCGATCCGCACCATCGGCTCGACCGTGGAGTCGATGCACTCGCGTCGCGAGAAGGCCGGGGTCCGTCGGTCCGACACGGCGCGCGCCGTCGCGACCGGTCCGTGGCACCTCGTCCGGTCGCTGCTCGGCCTCGTGCCGTCGCTCCTGGTCGCCAGCAGCGTCGTCGTGATCCTGCTCGGCGTGGCGTGGTGGCTCATCGGCGAGGGCCACTGGGCCATCGACGGGTCGCCGTCCGGACAGGAGCCGCGGGGCGTCACCGCGTCGCTGCTCGTGGCGGCCATCCTCATGATCGGCGTCTGCATCGTCTGGTGGGGACCGCTGTCGCGGATGACGAGGGTCGGAGCTCGTCGGGTCCTCGCCGTGGTCGCGCCCGGACGCAAGGGTGCGGCCCTCGCGACGGCCATCCTGCTCGGTGTGACGGCGATCTTCGTGACGCTCATCCTCACCGGCACCGACATCACGTGGGCCCCGTTGCCCGAGCCCACCCTGCCCTGACCCGCCCTGCCGGGTGTCGGGAACCTCACGCGAGCCCGGTTCTGAGCGTGGACTCGAGCGCCCGCGTCTCGCCATGCGGGACCACACTGGCGTCGCGCGGTGGCCACCGCTTTGGGTGAGCCCTGGCGGGGGCCTCAGGGACGGGAGCGCGGGTGGCGCGGGACGAGCACACGGGCGACGCCGGCGACCGGCCCGACGTCGAGGAGCGGCGCCGGAGCAACGGGGACGTGGTCCGGTTCGACCACCGCACCGGGACGCTCGGCGTGCACCGCGGCGACGTGATCATCGCCTGGTTCCGGCCGGACGAGGGCTACGAGTCTACCTGCGCGAGGTCGCCAAGTGATCACCCCGCCGGGCCCGTTCGAGACGGCTTTCACGGCCTTCGTGCGCGGGCGAGGGTTGTGGCGCGACGACACCCCGGGGGCCGTGCTCGAACGGTGGTCGAGCTTCGTCGAGGAGTGCGAGCACGGCTACCGCGACGACGAGTTCGCCTACGCCAACGAAGTCATGTCCCGGACGACCCTCGAGGCGGTCCTGCGCGAGCCGTCGCTCGCCGACTTCCCCGAGACGGCCGCGCTGCGGGCGCGCGTCGCGGAGCTCGACGCCCGCTTCCGGCCCCTCCTGGTCGAGCACGCCCACCGCGGGATCGACATCGAGGAGTGGTGGCTGCGCGGCGTCGTGCGCTACGCGGGACACCGGCTCGCGCGCGAGTGGAAGCAGTCGTTCGGGTTCGACGTCGGGGTGGTCCGGCAAGGGCGTCCCTGACGCCCCACAGGTCGTACCTCTACGCTGTGCGGCATGACGGCGCGAGGGCGGGTGATCGACGCGCTCGCGCGCGCCCGCAAGCCTGTCGTCCCTCTGCTCGCCGCGTCCGTCCTGACGCTCGTCACCGTCGGGGTCGTCGCCCAGGGCCGCGTGGTCCTGCACGACTGCGTGAGCGCCGGCGGACCCTTCGGTGCGATGGCGCTGCGGCTGGCCGTCCTGCAGGACGCGGCGGACTGCCCCGAGGGCTCCTACGGGATGGGTACCGTCTCTCGCGGCGCCGTCCTGCTGCTCAGCGTGGCCCTGCCGGTGCTCGTCGGGTACGCGCTCCTGGCGGCCTGCGGCGTCGGCCTGTCGGCGCTGGTCGTCCGTGCCGCCCGCCAGGCGCGAGTCCTGCTGCGCTCGGTCCTGCCGCGGCTGCGCGCCGACGCCACGTCCGACGCCTAGGCCCACCGCGGCGCCGGCGCCTGCTGGACGCTCCGCGGTGCCCCGCGCCCGGGTGCTCGTCGGAAGCATCGCGCGGCGCGGCCCCCCGCCCGCTGCCGCCTGACGCCCCTCCCGACCAGCCGACCCCACAGACCCAGGAGTACCCCATGCCCACGAACGACCCACGTCCCACCAAGGCGGTGCGGCGCGACGAGGCCCGTGTCAAGGCCGCGCAGATGCGCAAGGAGCAGGAGCGCAAGGCCAAGCGGAACCGCATCGTCGGCATCTCCGTCCTCGTGCTGGCGGTCCTCGCGCTCGGGTTCGTCGCCTACAAGATCGTCTCCGAGAGCAAGTCGAACGCCTCCGCCAACTCCGACGTGGTCTACGGCGACGGCTCTTCGAACGTCATACCGCCCACGCTCAAGGACGTCAGCTCACCTGCGCCGGCCGGCGCCAACGGCGGCATCCCGGTCAGCGGCAACGGCGCCGACGCCGTCGGCAAGGTCGGCGACGGTGACACCGTGCTGACCATCTACTTCGACTTCATGTGCCCGGTCTGCGGGAACTTCGAGAAGATCAACAGCGCGGACATCGAGACCATCCTGGCCGACGGTGGCACGACGATCGAGTACCACCCGATCTCGTTCCTCGACGGGAACTCCTCCGGTACGAGCTACTCGACCCGGGCCGCCAACGCCGCGGCGATCGTGGCCGACAAGTCGCCGGAGCACTTCGCCGAGTTCGTCAGCAAGATGTACGTCGACCAGCCCGCGGAGGGCTCCTCGGGCCGCAGTCCGACGACGAGATCGCGAAGATCGCCACGGACCTCGGCGTCCCGAAGGACGTCGCGAACTCCTTCACGGACACCGTGGACGGAACGTACGAGACCGGTACCGCGGAGAACCCCACGTCCAACGACGGCACCTGGCGGACGTTCTCGCCGTGGGTCGCGGCCGGGACGAACCAGATGTCGCTCGACGGCCTCCAGGTCTCCACGCCGACGATCCTGATCGACGGCAAGAAGTTCGAGAACTGGCAGACGGCGGGAGCCCTGCTCGCTGCGGTCAACGCCGCCAAGTCCTGATCGGACCTGATCGCGGGCGCGCTCCCCGGTGGGGGCGCGCCCGCGCATCTCGTATCCTGGTCCGCGCCCGCCTCCTTAGCTCAGTTGGCCAGAGCACCTGTCTTGTAAACAGGGGGTCATCGGTTCGAATCCGATAGGAGGCTCCAAAAAAAAAAAAAAAAAAAAAAAAAAAAAAAAAAAAAAAAAAAAAAAAAAAAAAAAAAAAAAAAAAAAAAAAAAAAAAAAAAAAAAAAAAAAAAAAAAAAAAAAAAAAAAAAAAAAAAAAAAAAAAAAAAAAAAAAAAAAAAAAAAAAAAAAAAAAAAAAAAAAAAAAAAAAAAAAAAAAAAAAAAAAAAAAAAAAAAAAAAAAAAAAAAAAAAAAAAAAAAAAAAAAAAAAAAAAAAAAAAAAAAAAAAAAAAAAAAAAAAAAAAAAAAAAAAAAAAAAAAAAAAAAAAAAAAAAAAAAAAAAAAAAAAAAAAAAAAAAAAAAAAAAAAAAAAAAAAAAAAAAAAAAAAAAAAAAAAAAAAAAAAAAAAAAAAAAAAAAAAAAAAAAAAAAAAAAAAAAAAAAAAAAAAAAAAAAAAAAAAAAAAAAAAAAAAAAAAAAAAAAAAAAAAAAAAAAAAAAAAAAAAAAAAAAAAAAAAAAAAAAAAAAAAAAAAAAAAAAAAAAAAAAAAAAAAAAAAAAAAAAAAAAAAAAAAAAAAAAAAAAAAAAAAAAAAAAAAAAAAAAAAAAAAAAAAAAATTTTTTTTTTTTTTTTTTTTTTTTTTTTTTTTTTTTTTTTTTTTTTTTTTTTTTTTTTTTTTTTTTTTTTTTTTTTTTTTTTTTTTTTTTTTTTTTTTTTTTTTTTTTTTTTTTTTTTTTTTTTTTTTTTTTTTTTTTTTTTTTTTTTTTTTTTTTTTTTTTTTTTTTTTTTTTTTTTTTTTTTTTTTTTTTTTTTTTTTTTTTTTTTTTTTTTTTTTTTTTTTTTTTTTTTTTTTTTTTTTTTTTTTTTTTTTTTTTTTTTTTTTTTTTTTTTTTTTTTTTTTTTTTTTTTTTTTTTTTTTTTTTTTTTTTTTTTTTTTTTTTTTTTTTTTTTTTTTTTTTTTTTTTTTTTTTTTTTTTTTTTTTTTTTTTTTTTTTTTTTTTTTTTTTTTTTTTTTTTTTTTTTTTTTTTTTTTTTTTTTTTTTTTTTTTTTTTTTTTTTTTTTTTTTTTTTTTTTTTTTTTTTTTTTTTTTTTTTTTTTTTTTTTTTTTTTTTTTTTTTTTTTTTTTTTTTTTTTTTTTTTTTTTTTTTTTTTTTTTTTTTTTTTTTTTTTTTTTTTTTTTTTTTTTTTTTTTTTTTTTTTTTTTTTTTTTTTTTTTTTTTTTTTTTTTTTTTTTTTTTTTTTTTTTTTTTTTTTTTTTTTTTTTTTTTTTTTTTTTTTTTTTTTTTTTTTTTTTTTTTTTTTTTTTTTTTTTTTTTTTTTTTTTTTTTTTTTTTTTTTTTTTTTTTTTTTTTTTTTTTTTTTTTTTTTTTTTTTTTTTTTTTTTTTTTTTTTTTTTTTTTTTTTTTTTTTTTTTTTTTTTTTTTTTTTTTTTTTTTTTTTTTTTTTTTTTTTTTTTTTTTTTTTTTTTTTTTTTTTTTTTTTTTTTTTTTTTTTTTTTTTTTTTTTTTTTTTTTTTTTTTTTTTTTTTTTTTTTTTTTTTTTTTTTTTTTTTTTTTTTTTTTTTTTTTTTTTTTTTTTTTTTTTTTTTTTTTTTTTTTTTTTTTTTTTTTTTTTTTTTTTTTTTTTTTTTTTTTTTTTTTTTTTTTTTTTTTTTTTTTTTTTTTTTTTTTTTTTTTTTTTTTTTTTTTTTTTTTTTTTTTTTTTTTTTTTTTTTTTTTTTTTTTTTTTTTTTTTTTTTTTTTTTTTTTTTTTTTTTTTTTTTTTTTTTTTTTTTTTTTTTTTTTTTTTTTTTTTTTTTTTTTTTTTTTTTTTTTTTTTTTTTTTTTTTTTTTTTTTTTTTTTTTTTTTTTTTTTTTTTTTTTTTTTTTTTTTTTTTTTTTTTTTTTTTTTTTTTTTTTTTTTTTTTTTTTTTTTTTTTTTTTTTTTTTTTTTTTTTTTTTTTTTTTTTTTTTTTTTTTTTTTTTTTTTTTTTTTTTTTTTTTTTTTTTTTTTTTTTTTTTTTTTTTTTTTTTTTTTTTTTTTTTTTTTTTTTTTTTTTTTTTTTTTTTTTTTTTTTTTTTTTTTTTTTTTTTTTTTTTTTTTTTTTTTTTTTTTTTTTTTTTTTTTTTTTTTTTTTTTTTTTTTTTTTTTTTTTTTTTTTTTTTTTTTTTTTTTTTTTTTTTTTTTTTTTTTTTTTTTTTTTTTTTTTTTTTTTTTTTTTTTTTTTTTTTTTTTTTTTTTTTTTTTTTTTTTTTTTTTTTTTTTTTTTTTTTTTTTTTTTTTTTTTTTTTCAGCTTCGTCGGTCCACTCTGGTCAGCATCGCGACCAGGGCGTCCAGCTCCCGTCGGTACTGCGGTGCCCTCGGGTAGTTACCGTGGGTGGCCACCGAGAACAGGTATGTCGTGGTGTCCTCCTCCTGCGCGGGGCGGTCGATGCGGAGCTCTCGTATCCGTCGACGGGGAAGCCGATGAAGTCGGTCCGTCGCCACAGGCTCCGCCAGCGCGGCTCGTCGGAACCGGGCGAGGTCAGGGCGTCGACCACCGTGATCCCGGTCGGCGGGGGAGTCGCGGGCGCCTGGGTCCACGGGTCCGCCGCCCACGGCCGGGCGGGCAGGGAGGCCTGCGTGCCCAGCACCCCGGGGCCGAAGAGCTCGGGGAAGAACCGGCCGAAGAACGCACGCAGCTGGGTGCCGTAGGTCAGCAGCGCGATGCGCGGATCCGCGGGCCGGTCCGTCCTGCGGCGTCCCACCGGGACAGCAGCGCGCCGACCGCGAGCACGGCGCCGAGGCTGTGCGCGGACAGGATCGACGGAGCGTGGCGGCAGCGAGGCGCGGTCCTTCTCGTCCACGTCGAGACCGCCGAGCCAGCTGTCGATGCGGGACCGCAGCTCGGGACCGCGCGCTCGGCGTAGCAGGGCGGCGCGAACGGGTGGGCGGCTCGGGGCAAGAAGCACATCAGGTCCCACAGGAGGCCCCACGGTCGGGTCAGCGACTTCTTGGACCCGGCCAGCACGACGCTCGCGAAGAGCAGACCCGCGGCGAGCCCGATGGCGGGCCCGGCCCACGCGGTCATGAACCGCCAGACGGGGCCGTCGTTCGCGTCGAGGGTCTCGCGCAGGCCGCGCAGGGGCAGGGAGGCCGGAGCGCGACAGAAGAAGATCGTGCCGACCGCGCCGACCACCCGTTCGGCGCGTTGGGCCAGGGCCGCCGTGTGTCGGCTGGGCTGGAGCTGGGGCCCGCGGTGCTGCGCCCGCCCGGCACGTCCGGACCGGCGTCGCGCAGGTAGGCGAAGCGCAGCAGCAGGACGACGACGAACACGCGAGGGCGAGCAGGCCGAGGACGCTCACGATCGCGAAGTCCCGGTAGGCCGTCGACGGGGTCAGGTGGGTGGCGTCGGTCAGGGTGATCTGGACCGGCCGCCGCAGCGTGTCGGCGGCGTCGAGGGCCGCTGGACGTCCGACGTCGCCAGCGCGACGTTCTCGGGCGCTCCGCGGTCGCTCAGCCAGGCGGTGACGCCGGCGACCGTTGCCGCGCTGAGCACCATCGCCGTCCCCGCGCGATGCTGAGGAACACGAACGGCGCGTGCCCCCGCCACCCCTGGAGCCGGCGCGTCGGCTGGCGCGCATTGGCCACGAGAGAGGCGACGACCACGCGCCAGCGGCCGCGCCCGCCATCGACCACATCAGGGTCGCCGTCGTCGTGCCCTCCCACCAGACGGCGACCACGGCGCCGATCCCGCGAGCGCGTGAGCGTGCCCCACGACGACGGCAGGCAGGTGTCCGCGCAGGCCGATCGCGCACAGGCAGAGCAGGACGAGGATGCCGACCAGGACGGTCGGGACGGCATCGAGGCCGACGATGGGCACGGCACCTCCGGCAGGTAGCCGGGCTGCGGGAGGTCGGGCTGGAGGGCTTGGTCGCCGGTCCCCGCGACGAACAGCTCGCACGCGGCGAAGGCTGCGACCGCGACGAGCAGGCCGATCACGTCCGGCCCGCGTCGCACGGCGGCGGCTCCGAGTGCGTCGTGCCGGCGTCGAGCCCGGCCGGGTCGATCCGCAGCAGCGCGACCCGCACCGCCGACCCGACCAGGAGGAGGACCGCCGCGACCACCAGGACGGCCCACCGGGTCGCGTCGGCGCCGGTCTGCCAGGTGCTCGGCTCGAGGCAGCCGTTCGCCCCGAAGTCAGGACCGAACCAGCACTCGGCGTGGCGTAGTAGAGGTAGTGCCACCCGAGCACGAGCGTCAGCAGGGCGAACGCGGCCGTCAGGTGGCTCAGCCCAGAGCACGCTCGACCGTTTGGCGTGCGACCAGAACCCGTGCCGCGCCAGGACCGGCCAGCGACCTGCGTTCGCCTTCTCGGTGAGGTCGTTGGTGCCGCCCATGGCCCGGGTCACGGAGCGTCGGCTCTCGTACTTGACGTTCCCGGTCGAACCGACCGCGCCCAGCGCCAGGATGGCGAGCGCGGCGACGAGGGCCAGCGCGGCCGTCCGCGGGCCGGCTTCCCAGCGCGCCCACGAGTCGAGGAAGCTCGGCAGCGCGGGCACACCTGGACGTGCGGGACGGGACAGCGGTCACCGGCCCGTAGCACTGGGCCGCGATCGTCCAGAGCGTGACCGTCGCCGCGGTGGCGACCCACAGCAGGGTGAGCGCCAGACCGAACAGCCGGACCAGCGCCCCGGCGGCCGACCCGCGAGGTCCCCGCCGCTCCTCGACGTCGACCGACCAGTACGCGACGTTGGCGAACCCGAACGGGATGATAGGACCCACAACGCACGGATCACGCCGGCGATGGTCCCGCTGACCGCCCCCAACCCGGGCACGCTCGCCAGTCGGGCCATGGCACCCCAGGAGTACGCCTCCCGGCGCACGTTCGGCGGCACCCGCCGGTAGTCGTTCTCGGGCAGCTGGGCGATCGTGCTCGCGGCGGCGGCGGTGGGCGCCCAGAAGCTGCCCAGGTCGTCGCCGTCCACCTGCTCGACCTGGCCCGGGTTGAGCCCGAGCATCCCGGCGGGCGGAGTGTTGGAGATGCCGTGGATGCGCAGCTCCAGCACCGACGGGCCGCGGTCGGGCGGCGGTGCGACGGCGTCGGGACGTGGTGCAGGTGGGTGAGCAGCCCCATGGCGGTCCCCGTTCGTCGGCCGCTCGACGCTAGCGGCGCACGCGCCCGGTGGGAATGTCTGTCCTCACTCCGTGCGCAGGTCCAGGCCCATCGCCTCGACGATCACGACCGCCTGCTCCAGCGTGATGATCGCGCGCTCGAGGTTCACCGGCCGGGCTCGATGCCGTCAGCTGGCTGCCGCGCAGGTCGCAGCCCGACAGGTCCGCCCCGTGCAGCCACGCGGACGTCAGGTCGCAGTCGCGCACGTGCCGCCCGGCGCCCGCACCTTCGTCAGGTCGGCCTCGCGAAGCGGACGCCGGTGAACGTCGCCGAGTGCAGGTCGGCGCCCTGCAGCCCGACGAACGACCAGTTGCCGCCTCGACCTTCGTGATGTCGAACGTGCACCCGTCGAACTTCAGCCGATCATCTTGCACCGCTCGAACCGTGCGTCGAAGAAGTTCGACCGCGCGAACGTGCAGTTGAGGAACGCGGCGTCGGTGTGCACCGACGCGTTGAACTTGGCGTGGCGGAACGTGCACTCCTCGAAGACCGCGCCTACGCCGAACGCCTCGGTCAGGTCGAGGTCGACGAACTCGACGCGCGAGAACGTCCTCCCCGAGAGGTCGCGGGCGTACCAGTCCTCGCCGCGGACCGTGCTGGTGGTCAGGGGAGCGGGCTCGCCGCCGGGCGTTCGGCCATGCGCGATCATGGCCTACGACGACTCAGATCGGCAGGACCGTCTGCTCGAGCAGGCGGAGTGCTGCCGTGACCCGGGGGTTCCGCTTGGGGTCGCTATCGATGCCCAGGGTTGCGTACATCCCGTTGACATGGTTCTGTACAGACTTCTCCGTGATGCCCAACCGGTCGCCGATCCCATTCGACAGGCCCGCCGCGAGCAGCCGCAGCACCTCGTACTGGCGGTCCGTCAGGCGGGCGACCGCGGACCCGGCGCGCGGCGTCATCCGCGCGAGCAGGGCGGGGTCGAGCACCGTCTCGCCGATGGCGGCCGCCCGGACCGCGCCGACCAGCACGGCTTCGCTGGTCGAGGAGTTCTTGGACAGGTAGCACCAGCCGGCGGCGACGTCGGGCGGCAGGTCGAGGAGCAGGTCCATGGCGTCGTGCGCGGAGAGCAGCAGGATGCCCAGGCCGGGCATGCGGCGCCGCAGCGTGACCCCGAGCGCGATGCCGTTGCCGTCCGGGAGGTCGATGTCCAGGATCGCGACGTCGACGAGCCCGGGTCGGATCATCCTGGACGCCTCGGTCGCGGTGCCCGCCGCGACGACGACGTCCAGACCGAGCGTCGACGCGAGGGTCTGCTCGAGCATCGAGCGGAACAACGGCTCGTCTTCGACGACAGCGACGCGGATCGGTTCCTGGGTGGGTGGCTCATCGACACCAGTATCGTCTGCGACAGGCCCCTGCCGTCGTTTACGCGCCGGCCGCGCCGGACGAATGGGCGGCGAGGGCTCGCGACGGCGCGATCGCCCGACGAAGGAGCGTGCGATGACGACTACGTCCCCGAGCTCGGCGCTGCCCTGCGGTGCGCCCCTCGGGACGGGCATCGAGACCGCTCACCCTCCTGAGGGGAACGGCGGGCATCGCTCTTGGTACGGCTCGCGCGGCGCTGCAGGCCACCTACGTGTTCTCCGTCTACGTCACCAACTCGGCCATCGCTCCTGTGTGGTCCGGTTCGGAGCGAACATCGTCGGGGTCGTGGCGCTGGTGGGTGTTCTCTCGGCCATCCACGCCGATCGCGCGCGCCAGTTCCTGTCGATACTCGCCTCGGTCGATCTCTCGCGGCGGATCATCGCCGCGGCGTTGAGCTGCAGCCGCCCAGGTCCTGCTCGGCGTTAACCGACCACCCGGACGACAAGGTGCGGAGCCGTCGGGCTGGTCAGCGACTTCCTGATGGCGGCGATCTCCGGCCTGGTTGGTAAGTCGGGCATCGTGTTCGCGACGCACGATGCGCACCCGGGTGGACATTCGAGAGCCCGCGACACCATGCCGCCGTCGAGATCACCGTCAAGGCGCTCGAACAAGAGGAGGTCCGCGTGCGCGGGGCGGTGGCCGAGGGCCTGCATCGCACCCTGCCGTCCGAGCTCCGTCCTGGTGGACACGCGCCTCGCATCATTGCTCGACCAGCAGGCGGCCCCGGACACTAAGGACCAGGAAGAAGCCGATCGACGGATCGAAGTGGATCCACGCCGAGCTCGACGAGGCGGGAGAAAACCGAGCATCCGGGAGATGAGCCGGCTCCTGTCCCCCGAAGCCGTCTGGGGCTCGGCCTGGTCCCCGCGCTAAGTGCCCTGCTCGGCAGGATCCCGGCGAGCATCGCCACCCAGCTCGTCGTCAGCGACGCCGTCCGGCTGCTGGACGATCCAGGAAGGAGCGGGTCTTTGACGATGAACGAACGGCTCCTCGCGGTCCAGGTCGGCGAGGCGGGGGTCGCGGCTTCCCTCGAGCGCGGACCGGCCGGATCGGTGGGGGTGTTCCTGGATGCCGCCGACGGGCGGCTGCCCGTCGAGTGAGGACGACGGCGGTTTGCAAGACCCAGCGACTGCGGGCATAGGTCCGGCATCGCGCGCCTCGACACCCGGCTGTCGTTGGTGGGCGGCCATCTTGAGTTGCACCCAGGAAGTGATATGGGGGCCCGCCTGGACGCCTGGCTGCCGCTCCACGCCCGGGAACGCTGACCAGCGACGTCAGGCTTGTCGGGTACGTCGGGTCTGCCCAGGGTGAAAGAAAGCGGCATCCCGGACACGCTGGGTGCAGACACCTAGGGCTGAACGGGTGAACGTGCCGATGACCTTTACGTTCGCGGATGACCGCCACCTCGGCGAGTCCGTGAGCGGGTCTCGGTGAGGTACCGAAACCCGGCACCCTTCCCCCCAGGAGAACCTCATGGCCCGCACCACCGCCACCCCCGCCACGGAGCCCGAGCGCAAGAAGCGCAAGCGCGCCGCCATCATCAAGTTCTCGCTTCGCCGGCGCAGCCCTGCTGGGCATCGGCGCCGCGGCGACCTCCGCCGCCTGGACCGACGACGCCTGGTTCAGTGCAGCAGCAACCACCCCGACGATCCAGCTCCAGGGTGGCAACGGCGCGGCGCCGACCACCTGGACCAACGCCGACACGTCGGCCACGGCAGTGGTCATCCCCGCGCTCGGCCTTCCAGAACCTCGAGCCGGGCGTCGCGCGCTCCGTGCAGATCAGCCTGAAGAACATCAGCACGGTCCCGCTCATCGTCGCGGCTCCCGACCGTCACGACGTCGGGCACGATCTTCGCGGGTGCACAACCCGGCCGTCGTCACGGCGATCGCCGCACCCGGCACCGCTCGACGGCGCTCACCGGCACGGCGACGGTCACCGTCACGCGTGACGCCCCCGCAGGCGTGGAACGGCTCGCTCGCCTACCAGAACGCGACCGGCTCGATCACCCTGCAGTTCACCGGTTCGTCGTCCTGATCCGGCTGTCCGGCCGGGGCGCCTGAATGACGCCTCGGCCGGATAGGGGTCTGATGTCACCATGCGCATCCTTCGCACGTTCGGCAACGTCGTCCTGTGGATCGTCGCTGTCCTCGGCGTGGTCAGCCTGCTCGTCTGGGGCGCCACCGAGCTGGGGCTGATCAAGCCGCTGGTCGTCGTCTCCGGTTCGATGGAGCCGACGATCATGACCGGTGACCTGGTGATCGCGCGACCGCACGACACGGCGGACGTCGTCGCAGGCCAGGTCGCGTCCTTGCACAGCGCGGTCACGGGCAAGACGATCACGCACCGGATCCAGTCCATCGAGCAGATCAACGACTCGTCGTGGCAGATCACCATGAAGGGCGATGCCAACAAGGTCGAGGACGCCGAACCGTACGTCGTCGACAGCACGATCTGGCAGCCCGTCCTCACGATTCCCGGCGGCGGTCGCGTCGTGGTGGCCCTGACCAAGCCAGCCGTGGCGATCCCGACCCTCGTCGCCCTCGTCGCGTTGCTGGGCCTGACCCTGATCTCGACGGACGAGGACGAGGTCGAGGTCCGCGACACCGAAGAAGAGACCGAAGGGAGCTGACATGAGCCTGCGCCACCGCGCAGCACCGGTCTGGACCCTCGGACTGGCGGCGCTGGTCGCCCTGGCCTCGGTCGTCCTCGGTGTCGGCGCGTCGAGCGCATCGGCGGTGCCGCAGTCCGTTCCCGTGACGTTCGCGTTCGACAACCTGCTCCCGGGCAGACCCAGACAGGTCGGCTGCCGTTCACGGTGCCCGTCGACTCGCAGATCACGCGTGTCGCGCTGGACGAGCCCCAGCCCGACGGGACGATCGTCTGGCAGACGAGCATGTGCGGACCGGGCGTCGGACGGTGCGTTCCGCTGACGTCGCAGAGCGCGGGCGTCGCCGTCGTCCCGGGCACCTATGAGATCACCGTGTCGGCGACCAACGTCTCCCTGGGGCTCGGCCAGTCCCGCACCCTGCAGGGACGCGTCTGGCTCGAGCAGACCGGCGGCGACCTCGCGGCGACGGGTGCCTTCGTCTGGCCTCTGCTCGCCGTCTCGGTCGCCCTGATGTCTGTCGGCCTGCTCCTCCTCGTCGTGGCGCGCCGCCGGCGCGGTGCCGACGAGGACGAGGTCGTGGCCACGTGCTGAGGCGCCCGCGGGTGCGAGGCTGGATCGTCGCCGTGACGGTGCTGGCCGTAGCCGGAGCGGTCGCGGTCGTCGGCATGACGAGCGCCGCCTGGACCAACGCTGCGTTCTTCAAGGCCGCTGCCACGAGCACGAAGTGGTTCCCTCTGCCGTTCACGGGCCAGATGCGCCTGTCCAACTCCGGCACGCCCGGCAAGTGCGTCGACGACCCCTCGCGGTTGAACACGCTCGGCGTCCAGCAGCAGGTCTACGACTGCAACAAGACGCCCGCGCAGATCTGGACGTTCGGCACCGACTACTCCGTGCAGGTCTACAAGGCCTACGGCCAGTGGAACAGCACCGACCCCGTGACGCCGAGCTGCCTGACCGTCAAGAACGCGTCGACCGCGGACGGTGCGGCCGTGGTCATCGGGGCCTGTGCGGGGTCGGCCAGCCAGCAGTGGTCGGTCGTGTACGTGACCACGACCACCTTCTGGATCGTCTCGAAGCTGTCCGGAGGGGCGAACGCCAACGGTCAGCGGTGCCTCGGGATCGCCGGGACAGGCGGCGGCGCGAACGGCGACGTCCTCACCGTCAGCAACTGCACGCTGACGACCCGCAACATCATCTGGACGCTCGATGCGATCACGGCCGGACAGGTCGCGTACTAGCTCGCGCCAGGAATGCCCCCACAGAACCGCACACGAAAGGCCGAACCCGTGGCCCCCCACCGACGCGCAGCGCGGATGGCGGTCACGCACGTCCCGTGCTGGTCGCCGCCCTGGTCTGCGTCCTGGGGTGGGGCGGCCCAAGCGACCGCGGCTGCATGGACGGATCCCGCGATGGGCTCGGCGCAGGCGACGACGGCGACCTGGACGGTCCCGCCGCCCGCGAACTCGTGCGAGGTTCGCAACTTCAACGGGACCCTCGATGCTACCAAGCCGTGCACCGTCGGCGCCGTCACGGTGAGCTACTGGGGGTCGGCGGGAGCGGGCCAGGGCTGGATGCAGGCGCAGTTCAGCGCACCGGATATCGGTTTCACGCAGCACGTCGAGTTCACGCTCACCATCCCGAGCGCGGGCAAGCCCTCGTGGTGGTCGTGGACCAATGGCTCCGTCACCCTGATCAACAACGGCGGCCGGTGACCTCGAGCTGCTCGGCACTCCCGACCCTGTCCGGACGCGAGGGCGCGAACCTCGGCGCCACCCCAACATCTACATCGAGTTCGCCGACAACCGCTCGGCCGGGACGCCGCTGTGCGCGGTGCCGTGACCGCGGGCTGACGTCGTCAGTCGAGCGACGTCAGGATCGGGCGTTTCGGCACGCGCAGGTCGCCGCTGGACCGACCGCGCAGCCGACGGGTCGCCCACGGGTAGACGTGCACGCGGACCCACTCGGCGTCCTGGCGTGCGCGGGCCAGCCGCGGCGTCGGAGGCAGCGGCGTCAGCGGGTCGTCCCAGGCGTCGTCGTCCGGTGCCAGGCCGAGGCCGACCAGTGCGGCCTGGGCGACGCGGGCGTGCCCCTCGCTCGTGAGGTGGATGCGGTCCTCGGACCACATGCGCCAGTCGCGCAGCGAGCGCATGCCCCAGGCGTCGAGCACGTACGCACCGTGCCGTCGGGCCATCGACCAGATCAGCGAGTTGTAGATCCCCACGCGGCTGCGCGTCGCGCTCACGAGCGGGCTGCCGTACGCGTCGTACCCCGTGCCCAGCAGCACGTCGATGCCGGCCTCGCGCAGCCGGACCACGCGCGCCTCGAGGTTGCGGGCCATCCGGTCGATGTCCGACGTCGGTCGCAGGATGTCGTTGCCGCCGCCGACCAGGCTCACCAGGTCGGGCGCCATGGCCATCGCCACCGGCACCTGCTCGACCAGGATCGCCCGCAGGACCTTGCCGCGGATCGCCAGGTTCGCGTACTCCAGCGCGGACTCGCCGGCCGCCTTGCGCCGCTCGGAGAGGTGGGAAGCCAGCAGGTCTGCCCAGCCGCGTTGCGGTGCGTCCCTGCCGTCGGGGTCGTCCCAGAGGCCCTCGGTGAACGAGTCGCCGACGGCGACGTAGCGGGACCAGCGCGGTGCGGGGATGGGCTCAGTCACGGGACCAGTCTGCCTCCGGTCCGCAGGCCCGGGGCAACTATCAGGACAGGGACCAGTCGACCGGGTCGGCTCCCTGTGCGACGAGCAAGGCGTTCACGCGGGAGAACGGCCGCGACCCGAAGAATCCGCGGCTGGCCGACAGGGGGCTGGGGTGCGCGCTCTCGACCGTCGGGACGGTGCCCAGCGCGGGCTTCAGCGACTGGGCGTCGCGCCCCCAGAGCAGCGCGACCAGCGGACCGCCGCGCTCGACCAGCGCCTCGATCGCCCGGTCCGTCGCCTGCTCCCAGCCGTGCCTGCGGTGGGAGGCCGGCTCGCCCGGTCGCACGGTCAGGACCCGGTTCAGGAGCATCACGCCCTGGTCGGCCCACGGGCTCAGGTCGCCGTTGACCGGCGTCGCGACGCCGACGTCGGCGACCAGCTCGGTGAAGATGTTGGCCAGCGAACGCGGCACCGGTCGCACGTCGGCCTGGACGGAGAACGACAACCCCATCGCGTGGCCGGGTGTCGGGTACGGATCCTGACCGACGACGAGCACCCGGACCTGCGCCATCGGTCGCTGGAACGCCCGCAGCACGGCGTCGCCCGCGGGCAGGTAGCCGCGCCCGGCGGCCGACTCCTCCCGCAGGAACCGCCCCGCGGCGCGGATCTGCGGCTCGACGGGCGCCAGCGCGACCGCCCAGTCGGGCGCGACGAGCTGGTCCAGGGGTGCTGCGCTCACGTCGGCGAGGATAGGCCCGGGCCGTCCGGGTGACACTGCCCGCGTGTCGTCCGGGACGCGCGGGGTGGAATGACACGGCTGTCATTCCGTCCTACGATGACGGCGTCGGCATAGCCGGCGCTCGCACCGGACCGGAGGACGCATGGACGCCGCGACGATCTCGATCGACACGCCCGCCTCGTCGTCCCCTGCCGTCTCCACGCTCTCGGAGCGCGACGAGCAGGTCCTCGCCTTCGAGCGGCAGTGGTGGAAGTACGCCGGAGCCAAGGAACAGGCGATCCGCGAGCTCTTCGACATGTCGGCCACCCGGTACTACCAGGTACTCAACGCGCTGATCGACGACCCCGCTGCCCTCGCGCACGACCCGATGCTCATCAAGCGGCTGCGCCGCATGCGCTCGTCCCGGCAGCGGGCCCGCACCTCCGCACGTCGCCTCGGCGAGGCCTGACGTCGCGCCTGCGGGTGACACGCGCGGGTTGGCGTCTCGCGCACGGTCGTTGCCGTTAGCCTGTCCGGCGTGAGCAAGGCGGAGACCCACTATCCCGAGGACGAGTTCGACGTCCCCAACCCCGATGCTGCCCGCGGCGTGCACCGTGCGCCGCGATCGGCATGGAGCCGGTGGTGGCCGTTCCTGGCCGTCCTGATCATTGCTCCGGTCATCGCGTACGGGGTGGTGACGCTGCTCGCCCAGAACGACGACCTGCCGACCAACCAGGCCTCCCCGGGCGCCAGCCCCGCGGCCAGCGACGGTGCTACCGCCCCGGCGGACGACGCGGCCACGGGCGACGGGACGGCGGACACCCCGCCGGCAGACGACGCGGCGCCGGCGGTCAACCTGGCCGCGCCCGTCGAGGTGCTGAACGCGGCGAAGATCTCTGGTCTCGCCGCCGCCGAGGCCGCGAAGCTGACGAGCGCCGGCTTCACCGCGGTGACCACCGGCAACTTCACGGGCACCAAGCCCGCCGACTCGGTGGTGTACTACGCCTCCGAGGACCTCGCACCGACCGCGCAGCTGGCCGCATCGACCCTGGGCATCACGACCGTGACCCTCTCGGCAGAGAACGCCGGGACCGGGATCTCGGTCGTCCTGGCCACCGCTCCGTAGCCCACGGCACGCGGCCCCGGACGTCGACGCGACTAGGCTCCGGGCACGGGCGGGACGCCCTGTTCGCCGAGCCGCGTCGAGGAGCACCATGACCGACGTCGACGCGGTCGTCGTCGGCTCCGGGCCCAACGGCCTCGCCGCGGCGGTCACTCTCGCCCGGGCGGGCCTGTCGGTGCACGTGGTCGAGGCGCAGCACGTGGCCGGCGGCGGCGCCCGCACCCTCGACCTCGGCCTCGCGGACGGCGTGGTGCACGACATCTGCTCGGCCGTGCACCCGATGGCGGTCGCCTCGCCCTTCTTCCGCGCGTTCGACCTGGCGGCCCGCGGCGTCGAGCTGCTGCAGCCCGAGGTCGCCTACGCGCACCCGCTCGACGGCGGCCGGGCCGCGCTCGCGTACCGCTCCCTGGATCGCACGGCTGCCGGGCTCGGCGTCGACGGACCTGCGTGGCGGTCGCTGCTCGGGCCGCTCGCCGACGACCCCGACGGCACCCTGGCCCTCGCGCTCGGCGACCACCGCCGCATCCCGAGGCAGCTCGGCACCGCGGCGGCGTTCGCGGCACGGCTCCTGGAGCAGGGCACGCCCGCCTGGGGGACCCGGTTTCGCGACGAGGAGGCTGCCGCCCTGCTGACCGGCGTCGGCGCGCACGCGATGACGCGCCTGCCGTCGCTGAGCGCCGCCGGCACGGCCCTGCTGCTTGCGCCCCTGGCCCATACGGGTGGCTGGCCGGTGCCGCGTGGGGGTGGTGAGGCGATCGTCGGGGCGCTGCTCGCGGACCTGATCGCGCACGGCGGCACCGTGGTCACCGGGAAGCGCGTCGAGCGGCTCGGGGATCTGCCGAGCGCGCGCGCCTACCTGTTCGACACCTCCCCCCGCACCGCGGTGCGGGTGCTCGGTCCGCGGGTGCCCGCCCGGGTGGTCCGTGGCCTCGTCGCGTTCCCGCGCAGCCGCGGGGCGGCGGCGAAGGTCGACCTCGTCCTGTCCGGACCCGTCCCGTGGGCGCACCCGGAGGTCGGGCGTGCGGGAACGGTCCACCTGGGCGGCAGCCGGGTGCAGGTGGCCGCGGCGGAGGCGGCCGTGGCCTCGGGACGGCACGCCGAGCGGCCGATGGTGCTGGTCAGCGACCCGGCCGTCGTCGACGACTCGAGGATCTCCGCGGCGGGGCTGCGGCCGCTGTGGGCCTACGCGCACGTCCCCGCCGGGTCGCAGGCCGACGTCACCGAGGCCGTGATCGCCCAGATCGAGCGGTTCGCGCCGGGGTTCCGGGACCTGGTCGTCGCCTCGGCCTGCATCCCGGCCGGCCGGCTGGCCGAGCACGACGCCAACCTCGTCGGCGGCGACATCTCCGGCGGCGCCGTCTCGATGTACCGGATGGTCGCGCGGCCGCGGCTCGCCTGGGACCCCTACGTGCTCGTCGCACCGGACGCGGGCGCACCGGGGGCGTGGTTGTGCTCGTCGTCGACGCCGCCGGGACCGGGCGTGCACGGGCTCTCCGGCTGGTACGCCGCCCGACGAGCGCTGCGGCAGGGATTCGGGATCCGCACCGAGCCGTCGCTCGCGCCGGGGCGGTGAGGACACCCGCGCGCACCGCTCTGGGCGAACGCTGCTTGCACTCTCGGGGGTCGAGTGCTAACCATTGGAGTTAGCACTTCCGGTGGAGAGTGACAGAATCACCACGGCCGTCCGGTGAGGGCCGTCGCACGCGGGACAAGACCGCGGGTGACGTGCTCGTCCGTCGCGGGCACCAACGGCCGAACCGAACCCAGTGAAGGATCACAGCCCCATGGCCAAGATCATTGCCTTCAACGAGGAGGCCCGTCGCGGCATCGAGCGGGGACTCAACATCCTCGCCGACACCGTCAAGGTCACCCTCGGCCCGAAGGGCCGCAACGTCGTCCTGGACAAGAAGTGGGGCGCACCCACGATCACCAACGACGGCGTCAGCATCGCCAAGGAGATCGACCTCGACGACCCGTTCGAGAAGATCGGTGCCGAGCTCGTCAAGGAGGTCGCCAAGAAGACGGACGACGTCGCGGGCGACGGCACCACCACCGCCACCGTCCTGGCCCAGGCGCTCGTGCGCGAGGGCCTGCGCAACGTCGCGGCCGGCGCCAACCCGATCGCCCTGAAGAAGGGCATCGAGAAGGCCGTCGAGGCCGTCATCGCCGCCCTGCTCGCGCAGGCGAAGGATGTCGAGACCAAGGAGCAGATCGCCGCGACCGCCGCGATCTCCGCCGGTGACCAGGCGATCGGCGACCTGATCGCCGAGGCTCTGGACAAGGTCGGCAAGGAAGGCGTCATCACCGTCGAGGAGTCCAGCGCGCTGGGCCTTGAGCTGGAGCTGACCGAGGGCATGCGCTTCGACAAGGGCTTCCTGTCGGCGTACTTCGTGACCGACCCCGAGCGCCAGGAGGCCGTCCTCGAGGATGGCTACGTCCTGCTCGTCGAGGGCAAGATCTCGAACGTCAAGGACCTGCTGCCCCTGCTGGAGAAGGTCATCCAGGCCGGCAAGCCGCTGTTCATCGTCGCCGAGGACGTCGAGGGCGAGGCCCTGGCCACGCTCGTCGTCAACAAGATCCGTGGCACGTTCAAGTCGGTCGCCGTCAAGGCCCCCGGCTTCGGCGACCGCCGCAAGGCGATCCTCCAGGACATCGCCATCCTCACGGGTGGTCAGGTCGTCTCGGAGACCGTCGGTCTCAAGCTCGACACGGTGGGCCTCGAGGTCCTCGGTACGGCGCGCAAGATCGTCGTCACCAAGGACGAGACCACGGTGGTCGAGGGTGGCGGCGACGCTGCTCAGATCACGGGCCGCGTCACGCAGATCCGCGCCGAGATCGAGAACTCGGACTCGGACTACGACCGCGAGAAGCTCCAGGAGCGCCTGGCCAAGCTGGCCGGTGGCGTCGCCGTCATCAAGGCGGGCGCGGCCACCGAGGTCGAGCTCAAGGAGCGCAAGCACCGCATCGAGGACGCCGTGCGCAACGCGAAGGCGGCCGTCGAGGAGGGCATCGTCGCCGGTGGTGGCGTCGCGCTGATCCAGGCCGGCAAGACGGCGTTCGAGGGCCTCAAGCTCGAGGGCGACGAGGCGACCGGTGCCGCGATCGTGAAGCTCGCCATCGAGGCTCCGCTCAAGCAGATCGCGATCAACGCCGGTCTCGAGGGTGGCGTCGTCGTCGAGCGCGTCCGCAACCTCCCCGTGGGTCACGGCCTCAACGCCGCGACGAACACGTACGAGGACCTGCTGGCCGCGGGCGTCAACGACCCGGTGAAGGTCACGCGCTCGGCCCTGCAGAACGCGGCCTCGATCGCCGCGCTCTTCCTCACCACCGAGGCCGTCGTGGCCGACAAGCCGGAGCGCAACCCCGCACCGGCCGGTGGCGGCGGCGGGGACGACTTCGGCGGCGGGTTCTGATCCGCAGCTGAGTCACCTGCACCAACCAGAACGGGCCGGTCACCTTCGGGTGGCCGGCCCGTTCGGCGTCTGTCGGTCCACACCGACCGCGCTACTGGCGGTAGCTCGACAGGAAGTTGCCCATGCGCTCGACGGCCTCGGCCAGGACGCGCGCCTCCGGCAGCGTGACGATGCGCAGGTGGTCCGGGGTCGCCAGGTTGAAGCCCGTGCCCGGGCACCAGCAGGATGTGCTCGCTGACCAGCAGGTCGTAGACGAGCAAGGCGTCGTCGCGGATCTCGTGCACGTCCGGATCGAGGCGAGGGAACAGGTAGAGCGCGCCGTCGGGGCGGACGCAGGTGACGCCCGGGATCGAGGTCAGGCCCGCGTGGGCCACCTCGCGCTGCTCGTGCAGCCGGCCGCCGGGGGCGATCAGGGCGTCGATCCACTGCACCCCGCCGAGCGCGGCCTGCACCGCGTACTGGGCCGGCACGTTCGGGCACAGCCGTGTGGACGCGAGCAGCGTGATGCCCTCGAGGAAACCCTTGGCATGGTCCCGCGGTCCGGTCACCACCATCCAGCCCGAGCGGTAGCCGGCCACGCGATACGTCTTGGACAGGCCGTTGAACGTCAGGCAGAGCAGGTCGGGTGCGACCGTGGCCATCGGGATGTGCTGCGCGCCGTCGAACAGGATGCGGTCGTAGATCTCGTCGGCGAGCACGAGCAGGCTGTGCCGCGAGCGATCGCAGCGATGCCGTCGAGGACCTCGCGCGAGTAGACCGCGCCCGTGGGGTTGTTCGGGTTGATGACGACGATCGCCTTGGTCCGCGGCGAGACCTTCGACTCGATGTGCTCCAGGTCGGGCTCCCAGCCGGAGTCCTCGTCGCACCGGTAGTGCACCGGCTTCCCGTCGGCCAGCGACGTCATCGCGGTCCACAGCGGGTAGTCCGGTGACGGGATGAGCACCTCGTCGCCTTCGTCCAGAAGCGCCTGCATCACCATCGTGATGAGCTCGGACACGCCGTTGCCGAGGTAGACGTCGTCCACGTCGATGAGCGGGAACCCGGGCTCGGTCTCGTAGCGGGTGACGACTGCCCGGCGGGCGCTGATGATGCCGCGGGAGTCCGTGTACCCGTGGGCGTGGGGGATCGCGGCGATCATGTCGCGGACGATCTGGTGCGGCGCCTCGAAGCCGAACGCGGCGGGGTTGCCGGTGTTGAGCTTGAGGACGGTGTAGCCCTCGGACTCGAGCCGGGCGGCCTCGTCGAGGGCCGACCCGCGGATCTCGTACAGGACGTTCTTCAGCTTCGACGACTGGTCGAGGGGTCGCAGGTGCGGCATGGGCCGAGCGTAGACCGGGTGGCCGGTCGTCCCGAGGGCCACTCGTGCGGACGTGGCCTTGTGGATACCGTCATGTCCTCGGCGCTGCTCCCCTGACACGCTCGGTTCGCGGGACCACGGACCGGGCTCACCCGTGCTCGTGCGGTACGCGGTCCCTCGCCGGGACCCGAAGGCCCGAGGCACGCAGGCGCCGGATCAGCTCCTTGGCGCTCACCAGCTGAGCGCCCAGGGCGACGAGCTCGTCGATCCGCTGGTCGGGCACGTCGTAGTGGTCGAGATCGAACCCCCGCGGCGGGATCCCGGCCCGCTGGGCGAACGCGTGCAGCTCGTCGAGCGACGCGTCGCTCACCAGGTGGCCCCAGAGCATGCCGTGGTTGGGCCACATCGGCGGGTCCACGAGCACGGTCATGGACCCGAGCGTAAGCGCGGTCGTCGCGCTCTCGGCTTCACGCGGTGAACAGTCGGCTCGCCTGGGTCTCGGCGTCGGCGTAGGCCCGGGCCGCCGTGTGCATCGCCGCGACGATCTGGTCGAGCGAGGTCTCCAACCGTGCCTCGGTGGTGGACCAGTCGCTCAGCACCCCGGCGAACGCCGTGGCGGCGGCACCGCGCCAGGAACCTTGCAGCTCGGCCAGCTGACGGTGCATCGCGGCCACCTCGGACCGGATCGTTGCCGCGCGCGACTGCACACCTGCCGCCGCCTGGGACACCTGGGCGCTGTCGACCTCGAACCTGGTCACGGGACCTCCATCGTCGTGGGCCGCGGCCCCCACCGGGATCGGCGGGTCTAGGCGGCCTGATGCACGACGACGCTACGAAGGTCTGGACGGCGCTGGGGGCGTGGCGCCCGGACCGGGGCGGGGACACCACCGGACGGGGCTGAGGTCGCGTCAGCAACCCCGCGGTGGTCGAGCCGGCGACCCGGGCAGGTCGAGGAGGGCGACGGCGGCCGACGGCTCAGGCGTCGGCCGAAGCCGCCGATTCCAGTCCCCGGAGCTCCTTCTCGAGCCGCTGCAGCTCGCCCGAGAGGTTCTGGCGGGCAGGCTCCTCCCACGCGGTACCGAGCGGGCTGACGAACAGGGACGGCCGCGCGAGCAGCTTGTGCAGGATCCGCACGCGAGCCCGGAGGTAGTCCTCGATCGGCAGGTGCGCGTACTCGGCGCGGACGTCCTGCAGGTAGGACTTGTACTTCTGCGGCTCGGTGGCGAGCACGGCGAGGTCGGCGTCGCACAGCACCGCGCAGTCGAAGTCCGTCGGGTTCGGCGCGTGCCGGACGAGGGCGACCACGAGGTCGTGCACGCGCTCGGCGCGCGCCTCCGGGACGCCCAGGGCGAGCAGCTCGGTGCGCGCCAGGCCGGCGGACGCGATCTCGTCCTCGCCGCCGCGGTTGGCGTACGCCTTGCGGTCGGCGGAGTCGAAGATCGCACCGTGGTACCAGGCGGCGAGCCGGACGATGTCGGGCTCGTGGGTCTCCTCGACCAGCTCGTCCACCCTGACCAGGACGTCGACCAGGTGCTTGAGGTTGTGGAACGACCGCCCGGGGGATCCCCAGCGCTCGACGAGGTTCTGCCCGGCCTCACGGATCTGCTCCGGCGGGGCGGTCGCGCCGACCCCGACGACACTGCGTACGTACGCGGACAACAACCACTGCGGTGCGTCATGGACGCCCATGAAATTCAGCCTTACGCCGACGGTAGGAACCCGTCATGGTAGCCCTCAGACCTGGGCACCGCGGCCGGGCCGGTCCCCGACGGGTGACCCGGACGCCGCCGAGTCATCTGGCCGACCGACCGCGTGGACGACGTCCGAGTCGTCGCCTGGGCGCAGGAGATCGGTCCGACGCCGGTGGGCGGGACGGGCAGCGTGATCCGCACGGTCGTGCCACCGCCGGGGGTCGGCTCGAGGGCGACCGAGCCGTGGTGGGCGTCGACGATCGCCGCGACGATCGCCATGCCCAGCCCGGCCCCGCCGGAGTCCCGGCCCCGCGAGGCGTCGACCCGGTAGAACCGCTCGAACACGCGCGCGGCGTGCTCGGGGTCGATGCCCGGGCCGTGGTCGCGCACCTCGAGGACGCCCGACCCGTCGGCGAGTCCCACCGCGATCTCGACCGCCGTCCCGGAGGGGTGTGCGTCACGGCGTTGCCGACGAGGTTCGCGAGCACCTGCCGCAGCCGCGACTCCTCGCCGAGCACCTCGCAGACGGCACCGGGCTCGCCGGCCCGCAGCGGCTCGAGGCGGACGGGTCGCGACGGGTCGAGGGCGTGCAGGTCGCTCACGGCGTCGGCGGCCAGCACGGTCAGGTCGACGGGTCCGAGCCGCATCGGCCGACCGTCGTCCATCCGTGCGAGGGCCAGCAGGTCCTCGACCAGCGCACCCATCCGGGTCGCCGACGACTCGATCCGGCGCATGGTGTCGTCGACCTGGTCGCCGGTCGTCAGGGCGCCCATGCGGTACAGCTCGCCGTACCCGCGGATCGTGGCCAGCGGGGTGCGCAGCTCGTGCGAGGCGTCCGCGACGAACCGGCGCATCCGCGCCTCCGAGGCGGTCCGGACGCCGAACGCGTGCTCGATCTGCGTCAGCATCCCGTTCAGCGCGGCGCTCAGGCGGCCGACCTCGGTGTGCTCGGACGCCTGCGGGACGCGCTGCGACAGGTCGCCCGCCGCGATGGCGGCGGCGGTGACCTCGATCTCCCGCAGGGGCCGCAACGACCGCCGAACGGCCCAGGTCCCCGGCGGCGGCACCGAGCAGCACGATGCCGAGCCCGCTCAGCAGCAGGACGGTCGACATGTGCCGCACGGTGCGCGGTGACGTCGGCCAGGGGGAGCGCGATCACCGCGGTCCCGACGATCGATCCCGCCGAGTCGTTCAGCGGGTATGCCACGGCGCGCCACTGCGACCCGTCCCGGGAGGAGGGGACGGTGAAGGTCTCTCCCTCGTGCTCGACGGCGCGCTGGATGCTCACCCGCGGGATCGACGGGGTGCCGTACCGGGCACGCGTGGTCGGCGACAGGATGTCGGCCTGCCGGCCCTCGACCGGTAGAGCAGGTAGTAGTCGCTCGGGGCGTAGCCGGACGAGTCGCCGTTCATGTTCAGCTGGCTGAGCTTCGTCGTCGCGACCTGGGCACCCTCGCTGCGCAGCTTCGTGTCCACCTGGCCCACCAGGTGCCCTCGAGCAGGGCGGCGCTGGTGGCACCGGCCAGCACCAGACCCGACCGCGAGCAGCACGGTCACGATGGCGACGAGCCGCGCGACCGTGGTGCCCGCCCACCAGGTGCGCACCCGCGACGCACGGGCGCGCCCGCGCCGTGCGCCGCGGAGTCGGTCCGGCCGTCACCGTCGGGCGTCGCCACCCCGCTCACGACGACTCGCGCAGCAGGTACCCGACGCCGCGCTTGGTGTGGATGAGCGGCGGCAGCCGGGTGCCGTCGGGCCCGTCCACCTGGTCGATCTTGCGACGCAGGTAGGAGATGTAGGACTCGACGATGTTGGCGTCGCCGCCCCAGTCGTACTGCCAGACGTGGTCGAGGATCTGCGACTTCGACAGCACGCGGCCCGGGTTGAGCATGAGGTAGCGCAGCAGCTTGAACTCGGTGGGGGACAGGTCGATCGCGTTGCCCGACCGGAGCACCTCGTGGGAGTCCTCGTCCAGCTCGAGGTCGGCGTACCGCAGGACGTTCGAGTCGTCGTCCAGGCCCGGCCGGGTGCGCCGCAGCACCGCGCGGATGCGGGCGACGACCTCCTCCAGGCTGAACGGCTTGGTCACGTAGTCGTCGCCGCCGACCGTCAGGCCCTGCACCTTGTCGACCGTGTCGTCGCGCGCGGTGAGGAACAGGACCGGGACGTGCTGGCCCTTCTCGCGCAGCCGCCGTGTGACGGTGAAGCCGTCCATGTCCGGGAGCATCACGTCGAGCACGACGAGGTCGGGCTCCACCTCGCGGGCGAGACGCAGCGCGCTTCCGCCGTCGGCGGCCGCGAAGACCTCGAAGCCCGCGAACCGCAGCGACGTCGCCAGCAGCTCGCGGATGTTCGGCTCGTCGTCGACGACGAGCAAGCGGGCCTCGGGCGTGGCCTGCGCCCGGTCCGGCGAGGAGTTCGGGGTGGAGTCAGCACGCATACCTCGAGTCTGGCGCGGAACGCTGGGAGTTGGCTGGATGTCGGCCGAATGTCGTCGAGGCGGGGACGTACGTGGACGATCGTCCACGTACCGGACGCGATCGGCCCCGGGCCTTGCCTCTGCACGCCCGCGAGGCGGTACCGTCTGCGCGTGACATCCCCCTCCACTCGGTGCCCCTCGCCCGGTCGTCACGGTCATCCAGAACTCTCCGGACGTCCATCTCGACCTCTTCGCCGACTGGCTCGGCGACCTCCACGTCCGCGTCATCGCGGCATTCACCGGCGAAGCCGTCCCCCTGGCCGACGAGGTCGGCGACGGGCTCGTCGTGCTCGGCGGACACATGTCGGCCCATGCCGACGGTGACGCCCCCTGGCTGCCCGAGGTCCGCGCGCTGCTGGCTGACGCCAGCACCCGCGGCGTCCCGACGCTCGGCATCTGCCTCGGTGCCCAGCTGCTCGCGGTCGCGCGCGGCGGACGGGTCCAGGTGGCTGCGCCTCCCGGACGCGAGGCCGGTCTGGCCGACGTGCGCTGGCGCCCCGAGGCGGCCGGCGACTCCATCGTCGGTGCGGTCGCGGCGCTGGCGGACGACCGGCACCGGACGCCGCAGCCGAGCATGCACGCGGACGCGGTGGTCGACCTGCCCCGCGGCGCCGTGTGGCTCGCCGCGTCGCCGATGTACCCGTACCAGGCGTTCCGGATCGGTTCGGCGTGGGGTGTGCAGTTCCACCCCGAGGCCGGTCCCGAGACGCTGCGCGGCTGGGCGGACAGTCACGACGACGTCGACACCGACGCGGTCCTGGCTGCCTACGCCGCGCGCGCCGACGAGGTCCGCGCGGCCGGCCGTGCGCTCGCGGAGTCGTTCGCCTCGCACGTGCGCGCGACCACCCAAGAGCCCGCCAGCGTCTGACGGTCCGGGGTGGTGGCTCCGCCGACGGCGCCCCGCCGTCGGCACGGCTCCCCGTGTACCTGGCGCCGTCGCGCGGTGCGGGCGCCGTCGGGCGCTCCGGTGTCCGCGGGTCGGCGCCGGGGGGTCAGTCGCGCTCGGCCGGGTCCAGGCCCAGGTCCTCGGCGTCGACGATCGAGTACGCGTAGCCCTGCTCGGCCAGGAAGCGCTGGCGGTGCGCCGCGAAGTCCTGGTCGACCGTGTCCCGCGCGACGACCGTGTAGAAGTGGGCGGTGCGGCCGTCGGCCTTGGGGCGCATGATCCGGCCGAGCCGCTGCGCCTCCTCCTGGCGGGAGCCGAACGAGCCGGACACCTGGATGGCGACGGCCGCCTCGGGCAGGTCGATCGAGAAGTTCGCCACCTTGCTGACCACCAGCTTGGTGATCTCGCCCGACCGGAAGGCGTCGAACAGCCGCTGCCGCTCGCTGACGCGGGTCTCGCCGGTGATCAGGTCCGCGTCCAGGTGCTCGGCCAGGGCGTGCAGCTGGTCGAGGTACTGGCCGATGACCAGCGTCGGCTCGCCCTCGTGCTTGGCGACGAGCTGCTCGACCACGCGGTTCTTGCCCTTGGCGGTCGCCGCGAGGCGGTACTTCTCCTCCGGCTCCGCGGTCGCGTAGGCCATGCGCTCGGCGTCGGGAAGCGTCAGGCGCACCTCCACGCAGTCGGCCGGGGCGATGTAGCCCTGCGCCTCGATGTCCTTCCAGGGCGCGTCGAACCGCTTGGGCCCGATGAGGCTGAACACCTCGTCCTCGCGGCCGTCCTCGCGCACCAGGGTGGCGGTCAGGCCGAGCCGGCGCCGCGCCTGCAGGTCGGCGGTCATCCGGAAGATCGGGGCCGGCAGCAGGTGGACCTCGTCGTAGACCACGAGGCCCCAGTCGCGCGCGTCGAGCAGCTCGAGGTGCGTGTAGACGCCCTTCCGCTTGGTCGTCAGCACCTGGTAGGTAGCGATGGTGACCGGGCGGATCTCCTTGCGGGCGCCCGAGTACTCGCCGATCTCGTCCTCGGTCAGCGACGTGCGCTTGATCAGCTCGTCGCGCCACTGCCGGGCGGAGACGGTGTTGGTCACCAGGATCAGGGTCGTCGTCGAGGAGCGTGCCATCGCGCCCGCGCCGACGAGCGTCTTGCCCGCGCCACAGGGCAGCACGACGACGCCGGAGCCACCGTGGAAGAAGCCGTCGACGGCCTGCTTCTGGTACGGCCGCAGCTGCCAGTCGTCCTCGAGGAGGTCGATCTGGTGCGCCTCGCCGTTGACGTAGCCCGCGAGGTCCTCCGCCGGCCAGCCCAGCTTGAGCAGCACCTGCTTGAGGTGGCCGCGCTCGGAGGGGTGCACGATCACGTCGGTCGCGTCGATGCGCGCGCCCAGCAGGCCGGCGGTCCGCTTGGATCGGACCACCTCGACGAGCACCGCGGGATCCAGCGCGTGCAGGATCAGGCCGTGCACGGGGTCCTGGATCAGCTGCAGGCGGCCGTAGCGCGACATCGTGTCGGCGACGTCGACCAGCAGCGCGTGCGGGACGGGGTAGCGGCTGTACTCGAGCAGGACGTCGACCACCTGCTCGGCGTCGTGGCCCGCGGCGCGCGCGTTCCACAGACCGAGCGGGGTCAGGCGGTAGGTGTGCACGTGCTCCGGGGCGCGCTCGAGCTCCGCGAACGGCGCGATCGCGCGGCGGCAGGCCTCCGCCTGGTCGTGGTCGACCTCGAGCAGGAGCGTCTTGTCGCTCTGCACGATCAGCGGGCCGTCGGTCACGTGGTCTCCTCCAGGGCGGGGGTCGGGGTGTCGCGGGTCACCGAGGCGATGCGGTGCACGGCGACGGTGAGCTCGGACTCGCGCGCCGCGTCGATCGCGCGGAGCCGTCCGCCCTCGACGCGCAGGGGCCGCAACAGCCGGCGGTCCGGGACGCCGTGCGATCCGACGAGCTCGACCCACACCGCCTCCTTGGCGGCCGCGGCCTCGCGCAGCAGCACCAACGCGTCGACGGGGTCGGCTGTTCCCGTGTGGGGCTGGTCGGCGGTCTCCTGCGCCGCCGCACTGACCGCAGGAGACGGTGCGGCCGGCTCCTCGACGACGGGCGGGCGGCTCCGGGCGGACAGCAGTCCCCCGGGCAGACGCTCCGACTCGTCGACGCGACGCTCCTCCTCGGCCCGCCGCAGCTGCGGCACCAGCGCGAGCAGCCGCTCCTCGCTGAGCTGTTCGCGCGCCGGTGCCGTCTCGCGCCGACGAGCGGCCACGGCGCCCCGGCGTCCGACCCGCCGAACCGAGGCGGTGACGTGCAGCACCTGCCCGTCCGGGCTCTCGACCACGGGCGCGAGGCCGTGCGCCCGCAGCGCGTCGACCAGCTCGCGCACCGGGGCCTGCGACGCCAGCACGGTGGGCGCGAGCCGGACCAGCCCGAGCGAGGACAGCCTGTTGTCCTCCGCGAGCCCGGCCAGCAGCGACGGGTCGTCGGCGCGGACGTAGCTCGACGCGGTCCCCGCGCGCAGGCGTCCGTGGCGGCGGGCGGCGTCGCGGACCAGGTACTCGAGCGGCTGCGGCACCGGGCCGCGCGAGTGAGCGGCGAGCTCGGTCAGGAGCCCGTCGGCGGTCGCGCCGGCGTCCAGGGCGCGGCGGACGGACTCGGGCGTGAACCGGACCGTGAGCGCGCCGCCGCGCGACTCGACGTGCGTGCTGCGGTCCAGCAGGTCTTCGAGCTCGGCGCTCGGGCGTCCCGGCACGACGCCCGTGAGGTCGCCCTGCAGAAGGATCTCGTCGACCGCGGGAGGCAGGGCGGCGGCGAGCGCGTCCGCCGGGTCCGGCGTTCCCGCGGCCGGACCCACGAGCGGTGCCGACTCGGCCAGGAGCGCGCGTCCGGCGTCGGACAGGGCACCCGCGCCGAGGATGCCGAGCCGCCCGGCCTCGAGCAGCACGGCGGCGACCGCCGCGAGCGGGGGGACCGAGCGCGGGGTGCGCCAGCGCAGCACCGCGAGCACGGTCGAGGCGTCGAGGGCCGTGCCCGGATCGGCGTCGGCGAGCGCGTCGAGCACGGACCGCCGGAGCCTGCGGGGCCCATGTGCGCTGCAGCTCGGGGTCGAGGGCCGCGCGAACCCCGCCGCGCTCGTCGCGACCGCCGACCAGCCAGGGGGTGCGCAGCATCACGGTCCAGGTGCGCGCCAGCGTCGCCCAGCGGTCCGGCACGTCGCGGGTCGACCACTCGTCGACGGCGACCGTCGGGGCGAACGACGGGGCGTCCTCGCCGTCGTCGGCCAGGAATCCCGCGGCGCCGGTGAGCTCGATGACGAAGGCGGCCTCCGCCTCGTCGACCTCGAGAAGCTGCGCGGCGCGGCGCAGCTCGCGCACCCCGAGTCCACCTCCGCGCAGCACGCTGGGTGGGTTCTCCTCCCACAGCCGGATGAGCCGCGCGACGAGCAGGACTGCGCGCTCGCCGGCGGAGGCCGACTCGGCCGCGACGAGCGCGGCGGGGCGGTGCGGTGCGATGACGGACGCCGACGGCGGCATGGCAGGGGCCATGTGCGTCCGGTTGCCGCGCAGCGCGAGGGCGACCGTGCGCGGCAGGACCACGTGCCTCGCATCGCCGGGGGCGAGCAGCCGTCGGCGCAGGAGCCAGTCGACGGCCGCGGCCGCCGCGGTGTTGTTGGAGGGGGCCAGGCCGATCGGCGGGCCCCACAGGAGCGCGTCCAGCACCGGCCGCGCACCGGTGGGCGCGGCCTCGAGCAGGCCCGGGATCTCGCGTGCGGTCGGCTGTTCCATCGGGGCGGCCGCCGCGCGCCGGTTGCCTGCATCGGTGCTCGCGAGACCGGCCGGGTACGGGCCGAGGATCTCGGCGAGTCCGGGCGAGGGGAGCAGCGCGGTGGCGTCCGTGTCGTCGTCGGAGTAGATCAGCGCTGCGACCTGGGCGAACCGCAGAGCGCGCTCCACGACCGCCACCTGGGCCGGCTCCGTCGCGCCGACGGCGGCGGGGAGATCGGTCCCGCGGACGGTGCCGCCGTCGTTCAGCGCGGTCACCGCCTCGAGCACCTGCAGCACGCTCGCGTCCGCGGATGCCAGTGCCCGCTCCAGGCTCGACCGGCTCGTCGCGCGCACGGCGAGCGAGGACAGCGTGGCGGGCGAGGGCGAGGCCAGGTCCGGCCGGCTGCGCAGGAGTGCGACGAGCTCGTCGTCGCTGCGTTCGCGCAGGTAGCCGGTGAAGGAGGACATCCGGACAACGATACGTGGGTCCGCGGAGGTCCACGCGGGCTGACCCCATCTGGTTACCCGCCGGTAACCGGATTTCTCGACCTCGACACGCACGCCACGCACGTCGTCGCGGTGGGCAGCGCCTCGAGCCGACCCTGCGGGATCGGCCGACCGCACACCAGGCAGAGGCCGTAGGTGCCGGCCGCGAGCCGCTCGAGCGCCGCGTCGACGGCGTCGAGCCGCGCGAACGTGTCCTGGGTCAGTGCGTCGACCTGTGCACGCTCGAAGGCGATCGTCGCGCCCTCGGGGTCGTGCTCGTCGTCGGCGTTGCTGTCGCGTGAGGCGTCGACGACCGCGCGGTGGTCGTCCTGCAGCGCGGCGAGCCGAGCGCGGGCGGCCGTGCGGAGCTCCGCGAGGCGTGCGGCGACCGACGGTTCGTCACTCATGGGGTCGCTCCTCTCGTCGGAACCTGGTCGAGGCGGCTTCGGCGTGCGCGGGCCGGTAGCCTAGGTCGGTACGTCTCTTACACAGGACAGGGGTTTCACCGTGCCTACCGGCAAGGTCAAGTGGTTCGACACCGAGCGTGGCTTCGGTTTCATCGCCAGCGACGACGGCGGCGAGGTCTTCCTGCACGCCTCCGCGCTCCCCGAGGGTGTCACGGCACCGAAGCCGGGCGCCAAGGTCGACTTCGGCGTGGCCGACGGACGACGCGGCCCCCAGGCGCTCTCGGTCAAGCTGCTCGACCCGGTCCCGTCCGTCGCCAAGGCCTCACGCAAGCCGGTCGACGACATGGCCGTCATCATCGAGGACCTCATCAAGGTGCTGGACAAGGTCGGCAACGACCTGCGTCGCGGCCGCTACCCCGAGAAGGCCCGCGGCGTCCAGTACGCCACCCTGCTGCGCGCCGTCGCCGACGACATCGAGGCCTGAGCATGGCTGCTGCAACCAAGGACGCCGTTCTCGGCTCGGCGGTCGAGCTGGCCCGTGAGGTCGCGATCGAGCTCGCCGAGGACCCCTCCGACGTCGGCGAGTACCTCGGCCTGGTCGTCGAGGGTGAGCGCCTGGTCTCGCACCGCTTCGCGTCGGCCGCCCGCGGCTACCGCGGCTGGGAGTGGACGGTCACCGTCGCCCGCGTGCCGCGCGGACGGACCGCCACCGTGTGCGAGGCCGAGCTGCTGCCCGGTCCCGACGCGGTGCTCGGCCAGGTCTGGCTGCCGTGGTCGGAGCGCATCCGTCCGGGCGACATCGGCCCGGGGGACGTGCTGCCGTTCCGTGCCGACGACCCTCGTCTCGAGCCCGGCTGGACCCCGTCCGGTGATCCCGAGCTCGACTCGGTCGCCATCGACGAGCTCGCCCTCGCGCGCGTCCGGGTGCTCTCGCCCGAGGGTCGCGACGAGGCGGCGGAGCGCTGGTACCGCGGCCCGCACGGTCCGACGAGCGCCGGCGCGGTCGCGTCCGCGGCCGCGTGCCACAGCTGCGGTTTCCTGGTCCCGCTGCAGGGGTCCCTGGGCACCGTGTTCGGCGTCTGCGCCAACGAGTGGTCGCCCGACGACGGCGCCGTGGTGAGCCTCGACCACGGGTGCGGTGCGCACTCGGAGACGAATGCCGAGGCGCCGCCGACGGAGTGGCCCGCGCCCGACCCGCTGATCGACGAGCTCAAGCTCGAGCTGGTCCCGCCGACGGCTCGTGCCGAGCCCGTTGCCGAGCGCCCAGCGGCCGGGATCGCCGACGAGCCGGACGTCATCGGTGCCGGCTCGAGGTCACCGACCAGCCCTCCGACGAGCCGGACGTCTCGGTGCCTCTCGAGGTCACCGACCAGCCCTCCGACGAGCAGGACGAGTCGACCTCACCCGAGTCGTGACCGTCGACGCCTTCGGCACGGCAGCCCTACGCGCTGCCGTCCTGGGGGCGTGGCGCGCCTCACCCGCACGGCTGCGGGAGGACGCCAACACCGAGGAGGACCACGCCCGCGGGTACTACCGCGACCGCGTCGTCGTCGAGCTGGCGCAGAACGCGGCCGACGCCGCCACCCGCGCCGAGGTGCCCGGGCGCCTGCTGCTACGACTCGATCGTTCCGCCGACGGCACGCTCGTCCTGGTCGCCGCGAACACCGGGGACCCGCTCGACGCGGCCGGCGTCGCGTCGCTGTCGTCGATGCGGGCGTCGGCGAAACGTGGTGACGGCGCGGCCGTGGTCGGTCGGTTCGGGGTCGGCTTCGCCGCGGTCCGCGCGGTGTCCGACGAGATCTCGCTGCTGTCGACGACCGGCGGCGTGCGCTACTCGGTCCGTGACACGGCCGCGCTGCTGGCCTCGGAGGGCAACCCCGCGCTCGACGACGAGGTCCGCCGCCGGGACGGCTCCCTGCCCGCGCTGCGCCTGCCCTTCCCCGCGGAGGGTCGGCCGCCGGCGGGGTACGACAGCGCGGTCGTCCTGGAGCTGCGCGACGAGGTGGCCGCCGACGAGGTCCGCGGGCTGCTGCGCGACGTCGGCGACCCGCTCCTGCTGGCGCTGCCGGGACTCGTCGAGATCCTGGTCGAGGACAGCACCCTGGACGGCCCGGCCCGTCGGATCGCGAACGTCCACGAGCGCTGGACGGTCGAGTCTGCGCAGGGGGAGCTGCCGCTCGAGCTGCTCGCGGACCGGCCGGTCGAGGAGCGCAGCGCCCGGACCTGGCGCGTCACCTGGGCCGTGCCGACGGGGCCGTCCGCCGTCTGGCCCCGTGTGATCCACGCCCCGACGCAGACCGACGAGCCGTGCAGCGTCCCCGCGTTGCTCGTCGCGACCCTGCCGCTCGACCCGACCCGTCGGCACGTCGCCGCGGGACCGTTGACGGACGCCGTGCTCGAGCACGCCGCCGACGCCTACGCCCGCCTCGCGCACGGGCGAGCGCTGGCGGGCCGGTCCGACGAGGCCCTTGCGCTCGTGCCGACGGGCCTGGCCGCAGGCGCCCTCGACGGTGCGCTGCGCGCGACGGATCCTGGACCGGCTGTCGCGCACCCCGTTGCTCGTGCCCGCCTCCGCCTCGCACCCGACGCTCGTCGCGGCGGACCGTGCCGTCATGCTCGACGGACCGGCCGGTCAGCAGGTGCGCGCGGTCGCCGCGTTGGGTCGGCACATCGGGGGGCTGGTCGTGGTGCCCCCCGGGCGCGAGGCGCAGGCGCGGCTGCTCGGCGTCGAGGTGCGGCCCCTGGCCGACGTGGTCGAGGAGCTGCCCGCGGTCGACGACGGCGGCTGGGCGGAGCTGTACGACGCGCTGGCGCCTCTCGCCGACGACGCCCGCGACCGCGAGGCGCTCGGCGCGCTGCCCGTCCCGCTCGCCGACGGTCGGATCGTCCGTGGGGCGCGCGGGCTCGTGGTCCTGGACGCCGAACTCGCTGAGGTGGTGGGGCCCGACGCCCTCCGTGACCTTGGGCGCTGGGGTCTACGCGTCGTCGACCCGGAGGCCGCCCACCCGCTGCTGGCCCGGCTCGGTGCCGACGCACCGGACGCCCGCGGCCTCCTGCTGCACCCCGCGCTGCGGTCCGCGGTGCTCGCGCAGGCCGACGACGACGATCTCGACCTCGCCGCCGAGGTCACGGAGACCGTCCTGGCCGTGCTGCGGGCGGTCGTCGGCGAGGGAGACCTGCGCGGCGCCCCGTGGCTGGGCCTGCTCACGCTGCCGGCCGCCGACGGGGAGCCGACCCCGGCACACGGCCTGGTGCTGCCCGGCGGGCCCGCCGCGGTGCTGCTCGACTCGCGGGTGCTCGCTCCGGTCGCGCCCGACGTGCTGGAACGCTGGGGTCCGGACGACGCTCGTCGCGGCCGGCGTCCGCGACGACCTGGCCGTGGTGCGGCTCACCGACGTGGTCGCCGAGCCCGCGCTGGTCGACCCCGACGGCACCGACGACGCGAGCCTCGCCGCGCAGTCCCTCGACGGGTGGACCGAGTACCTCGAGTCGCTCTCGGTGACCCTCGGGGCCGGTGAGTACGTCGGTGACGCGGTGGCGGTGGCCGACCTCGACGCGGTGGACCCCGACCGGTGGCGCGACGTGCTGGCGCGGTTAGCCGGCGAGCCGGACCTGCGTCGTGCGCTCCTGGAGCCCGCGCGCGGCGAACGCGGGCAGACCGCGCCGTCGTACACGGCGTGGTGGTTGCGGTCGCGGGGGCCCGCGGAGCTGGGCGGTGTCTTCGCGGTCGAGGGCACGACGTCCGCGGCGCTCCTGCCCGCAGCACCCGACGTCCTGCGGGGGCTCGACGCGTCAGTCCAGGTGGCGCTCGGCGGAATCGGGCCTCTCGACGACCTCGGGCCCGAGGTCTGGGTGCGCGTGCTCGATGCGCTCGGCCCCGCGGGCACCCCGGTCGACGCGGCGACCGCGATCGCGTTGTGGCGGGGGATCTCGGCCACCGCGTCCCGGCACGAAGCGGCCCGGGGGATCCGCCGGAGCGCGTCCCGGCCATCGTCGCGCCCGGACGGGTGGCGATGGTGCATGCCGACGACGCGGCCGTGGCGACCGATCCGATGTGGTGGCAGCGCACCGACGTCGCCGCGCTGGTGCCGTCGACCTCCGGCCCGCGCGGAGGCACTCGCGCGGCTGCTCGACGTCCCGGTCGTCTCCGAGCTCGCCGCGGGGGTCGTCGACCGGGAGCAGGACGGCGTCGTGACGCCGGTGCCGGCCGAGGTGGCGGTGGTGCTGCCCGGCGCGCCCACGACGTGGATCGAGCACGAGGAGCTCTCGGTCGACGGGTCGCCCGTGGACTGGTGGGTGAGCGGCACGGGTCCGACGGCGGTCGTGCGGACCGTGCACGTCGCCGGTCTGGCCGCCGGGCTCGCGCAGGCGGCCGGCCGGTGGTGGGCGCGCAGCGCGGTCGAGGCGGTCCTGGTCGCGCCCGAGCGCGCCGCCGAGCTCGCCCTGGACGCGGTGCTCGACGTCCCCTAGTCGGTGCCGGGCGCGGGGTGCCGGCCCGCCCAGCGGATGCCCAGCAGACCGAGCACGATCCCGACGCCGCACACCCAGACGGCGTCCCAGGCGATCGAACCGGTCGCCGCGAGCACCACCGTGACCACGAGCGCAGCCACCCACACGAGCGTGCCGACGCGCATGACGCGGCCGAAGTTCACGGGGACCGGAGGCGGCGGGGTGCGGCGAGGATTCAGCATCGAGGAGCGGGACGACGGCACCCGACGAGGGTAGCCCGCACGGGCCGTCTGAATGTCGACCGCCGTTCTGGTCGTGGAGCGAGCTCCGTGCTGGTTGACTGCGCGCATGGTGACGACTTCCCAGAGCCCGACCAACGCGATCGACCGCTACTTCAAGATCTCGGAGCGCGGCTCCACCTTCGGCACCGAGGTCCGCGGCGGCCTCGTCACGTTCTTCACGATGAGCTACATCATCGTGCTGAACCCGCTGATCATCGGGACGGTGAAGGCCGGGAACGGCAAGTTCCTCGGCGGTGGTGACGTCCCGAACCTCGCCGCCGTCGCCGCCGCGACCGCGCTGGTCGCCGGCGTGATGTCGATCGTGATGGGCGTCGTCGCCAACTTCCCGCTCGCGCTGGCCGCGGGCCTGGGGCTCAACGCCGTCGTCGCCTACTCGATCGCCGTGCTCCCGGGGATGTCGTGGCAGGACGCCATGGGCATCGTCGTCCTGGAGGGGCTGGTCATCCTCGTCCTCGTCCTCACCGGGTTCCGCGCCGCCGTGTTCCGCGCCGTCCCGATCGAGCTCAAGACGGCCATCAGCGTCGGGATCGGCCTGTTCATCGCGTTCATCGGCCTGGTCGACTCCGGGTTCGTGCGCATCCCGGCCAGCATGGCGACGCCCGTCGAGCTCGGCATCGCCGGGTCCCTCGGCAGCTGGCCGCTGCTCGTGTTCGTCGTGGGCCTGTTCATCGCCGTGATCCTCATGGTCCGCAAGGTCAAGGGCGCCATCCTCATCGCGATCGTCTCCGCGACCGTCCTCGCGTTCCTCGTCGAGCTCGTCGGCGACCTGGGCGCCAAGTCCGCCGACAACCCGACCGGCTGGTCCCTCGCGGTCCCGCACTGGCCGTCCGGCGGGATCGTCGCGACGCCCGACTTCTCGCTGATCGGCCAGTTCTCGCTCTTCGGCTCCGTGAAGTCCATCGGCGTCGTCGCCGTGGTCCTGTTCGTCTTCTCGCTGCTGCTCGCCGACTTCTTCGACACGATGGGCACCATGGTCGCCGTCGGCGGCGAGGCCGGCCTGCTCGACAAGGACGGCAACCCGCCGAACACCACCCGCATCCTCGTCGTCGACTCGCTCGCCGCGGCCGCGGGTGGTGCCGGCAGCGTCTCGTCGAACACCGCCTACATCGAGTCCGCGTCCGGCGTCGGCGACGGCGCCCGCACCGGGTTCGCCTCCATCGTGACCGGCCTCGCGTTCCTGCTGGCCACGTTCCTGGCGCCCCTGGTCCAGCTGGTCCCCTTCGAGGCCGCGACCCCGGCGCTCGTCGTCGTCGGCTTCCTGATGGTGACCCAGATCAGCGGCATCAACTGGCGCAACTACGAGGTGGCCATCCCGGCGTTCCTCACCATCGTCCTGATGCCGTTCACCTACTCGATCACCGTCGGCATCGGCGCGGGCGTGATCATGTTCGTGGTGCTGAAGCTGGCCGTCGGCAAGGCCCGCGAGGTCCACCCGTTCATGTGGGTCACGAGCGCCCTGTTCGTCGTCTACTTCCTCCTCGGCCCGATCAAGACCTGGCTGAACATCTAGCTGCGGCGCGCTGCCGTGCGCAGCTCCGCCAACCCTGCGGCTCTTGGGACGCACGAGCCGCCAGGTGATCTCTGAGGCACCTCGTGCGCCACGCCCGCACCACGTGTCCCAAGTGCCGCAAGGTCCGTCGGGGGGCCCGTCGGTGGGGACGCTCGGCGGCTGCCGCCGAGCGTCGTCGGGCGCACTCGGTGACGCGTCCACAGCCCCCGAATCTCGAGCCCCGACGACCGATCTCGTCGGGGTGACCCGGGAGGTCCCGAGGGATCGTCAGATTCGGGCATGCAGACGATCGTTCAGCAGCTGACCGGCCTGGGCGGCGTGGCCCGCAGAGACGTGCTCGTCCACGGGACCCGGCGGGCGAGGACGTCTCGACGCGGCACTCGCCGATCGCACGGTCGTGCGCGTCGCGCGCGGTGTCTACGGGCTCCCGGGTCACTCGGCGCCGGCGGCCGCAGCGGCGGTTCACCGCGGAGTCATCGGCTGCGTCTCGGCGGCGGCTCTCGCGGGCCTCGCCGTCTTGACGGCACCGACGACGCCCCACCTCGTCGTGCCCCGGAACAGGGGGCGGATGGCAGTCGCTCTACGCGACGCATTCCCCGTCGTGCTGCACCACGAGTCGTGGGTGTCCGGCACGTCAGCGCCGGACTGTCGCGCCGATCGGCCGAGCGCTGGCGCGCATGGTCGTGTGCTGCCCGGTCCAGGACGCCGTCGTCGCGATCGACAGTGCGCTGCACAGACGGCTCACTACCGTCGAGACGATTGCTGCCCTTCTCCCGCAGACGGCCGACGCGCGGTGTCGGCTGGCTCTGAACCTCGTCGACGGTCGCAGCCGCTCACCCCTCGAGACCGTCGCCCGCCTCGCGTTGCGCGCCGCCGGCCTTCGGGTCGAACCCGGGGTCATGGTGCCGATGGTGGGTGAGGTCGATCTGATCGTCGAGGGCCGGGTCGTGGTCGAGCTCGACGGATTCGCCTACCACTCCGGCCGGCGCGAGTTCGACGAGGACCGGCGCCGCGATCGAGAGCTCGCGCTGCAGGGCTACACGGTCCTCAGGTTCACCGCGCGCGACGTGCTCCACGACTGCGACCGCGTCGTCGCGACGGTTCGGGCCGCCCTCGCCGCGCCCCGCCGGCGCGCTTCGCCGTGACCGCGCTAGCGGCACTTGGGGCCCACGGGACTCGAGTTGACAGGAGTGGCGCCTCACACACCCCACCCGTCTCGAGCGTCACAAGTGCCGCAGGGCTGGGCTCGCGCCAAGAAGGGGCACGACGGTAGGGCCGGGTCGCCGCGCGGCCCGTCAGCGGCGGGTCAGAGCGGTCAGGGTCTCGATCGGGGGGAGGAGCTGGCCGAACGAGCGCCGGTAGAGCGCTGCGTCGCCGCGGTAGGGGTCGATGACGTCGTCGTCGGTGGGGCGGTACGAGATGAGGCCGCGGCGGCGGCCGGCCAGCGGGACCAGGGCGCGCAAGCGGTCGGCGGTGGTCGCGTTGGCGCCGGGCAGGGCGGCCGGGTCGACGTCGGCGGCGAGCCGACCGAGCTCGCGCAGGGTGAACGTGCGACGGACCGCGGCGGGCACCAGCTCGACGATCGCGGTGCGGTGCCGGCGGGTGAGGGCGAGGACGAGATCGGCCGACCGGATCATCGACGCCTCGAGCTGGCGACTCGTGAAGCCGTCCGGGTCCCCGCCGTGCTGCTCGACCAGCTGCGGCCATCGGGTCGGTCATGGGGTGCCCGACCAGAGCCCCGGTCCCGGCGGAGCCGATCTCGATCGCAGGCACCAGCAGTCCGCCGGTGGCGCGACCCTGGAACGCCGCACCGAGACGCGCGGACAGCAGCCGCTCGACGGCGGGGGAGCGACAGATGTTGCCCGTGCACACCACGAGGACGCGGAAGGGCTGGGCCGCATCGGAGGGAGGCATCCGGCCATGTTCGCAGGCCAGGGGCGGTGGTACGTGACGTTCGCACCTGATCGGCGCACAAAGATCAGCCGGACGTGGTGCGGGCGGCCAGAGATCGACGACGAGCTCGGGCCCGTCGAACGAGGCGCAGGCACAGGAGACCCACCGCGGCGCCGAGGGTGTTCAGGACGACATCCTGGAGGGTCGCGACGCGGGTCGGCAGGAACGCGAGCTGGGCCAGCTCGATGCTCGTCGACAGGCAGAACGCGAGCGCGACGACGAGCCATGCCCGCGAGACCAGCAGCCCGACCAGCACCCCGAACGGCACGAACATGAGCACGTTCGCGCCCGCCTCGAGGCCCGCGTAGGTCAGCGGGACGCCGACGCCGGACAACCAGTCGAGAAGCTGCGCGGACCAGGTCGAACGTGCTGGACGGTGCGGGCGCGGGCCACAGGGTCAGCCGTGCGACGAGCGCCAGGTAGACCACCAGTGCGACGACCAGAGCGCGGCGGACGGGAGGCACCAGCACGTCACGCAGGCTAGTGGACGGGGGTTCACCCGTCCGGCGGCGGCAGGCGAGGATCACCCGCCGGGCGTCTCGGATGTCCAGGTAGATTCGCTGGAAACCACCACAAAGGGGCAATTCGTGCGACTTTCTGTCATCGGCTGCGGCTACCTCGGCGCCGTGCACGCGGCGAGCATGGCCCAGCTGGGCCACGACGTCATCGGCATCGACGTCGACGAGCGCAAGATCGATGCGCTGCGGGAGGGCCGCGCACCGTTCTACGAGCCGGGGCTGCCTGAGCTGCTCACCGAGGCCGGCGCGACAGGTCGCCTGTCGTTCAGCACGGACATCGCCGACGCGGCCGGCGCCGACGTCCACTTCATCTGTGTCGGCACTCCGCAGGTGCACGGCGAGTTCCGCGCGGACCTCACCTACGTGAACTCGGCGGTGGAGGCGTTGCATCCGCACCTTCGCCCGGGCGACGTCGTCGCAGGCAAGTCGACCGTCCCGGTGGGCACCGCCGAGGCGATCGCCGAGGTGCTCGTCGGCACGGGTGCGGTGCTCGTCTGGAACCCGGAGTTCCTGCGGGAGGGCTTCGCCGTCCAGGACACGCTGCACCCCGATCGTCTGGTGTACGGCCTGCCGACGGACGCCGAGGGCGAGCCGACCCTGGAGGGCCGCAAGGCGCAGGCCGTGCTCGACGAGGTGTACGCGACGCCGCTGTCGGACGACACCCCGCTCGTCGTGACCGACTACGCCACGGCCCAGCTGGTCAAGGTCGCCGCCAACTCGTTCCTGGCCACGAAGATCTCGTTCATCAACGCGATGGCGGAGCTGTGCGAGTCGACCGGCGCAGACGTCACGCGCCTGGCTGACGCGATCGGCTACGACGCACGCATCGGTCGTCGGTTCCTCAACGCCGGCCTGGGCTTCGGCGGCGGCTGCCTGCCCAAGGACATCCGCGCGTTCATGGCGCGCGCCGGCGAGCTCGGAGTGAGCGACGCGCTCGGCTTCCTGCGCGAGGTGGACTCGATCAACATGCGCCGCCGCGTGCGGATGGTCGACCTGGCCCGCGAGGTCTGCCACGGCTCGATCGTCGGCCGTCGCATCGCGGTGCTCGGTGCGGCGTTCAAGCCGGACTCCGACGACGTGCGCGACTCCCCGGCGCTCTCGGTTGCCGCGCAGATGCAGCTGCAGGGCGCGCACGTGACGGTCACGGATCCGCAGGCCATCCCGAACGCCCGCGCCAAGTGGCCGGACCTGCACTTCGCCGACACCGCGATCGAGGCGGCGACGGGCGCCGACGTGGTGCTGCTGGCGACCGAGTGGGCGGAGTACCGCGAGCTCGACCCCGACGCGCTGGGCGACGTGGTGGCCCACAAGCCGGATGCTCGACGGGCGCAACGTCCTGGAGCCGGCCCGCTGGCGCGCGGCGGGCTGGACGTACCGGGCGCTGGGTCGCCCCTGACGGTCTGCTTTCGCGACGAGGGCCGCGACGACGGCCCGTGCGGCGCCAGGATTATCATTACGTAAGGTAATGACGTAGACTAACGACCATGCCCACCACACCCGACCCGACCGGCGACCTCCGCATCGCCATCGGCCAGGCGTCGCGACGCATCCGTGCGGAACGTGGTGGCGCCGGCCTGGCCGACCCGCAGTACACGGTGCTCCTCTGGCTGAACAAGCGCGGCCCGTTGACGCCCGGGCAGCTCGCCGAGCTGGAACGCATCCAGCCGCCCTCGATGACGCGCACGGTGAACTGCCTGGTGGACCTCGGGCTCGTCGACAAGGCCCCGCACCCGACGGACGGCCGGCAGGTCGTCGTGTCCCTCACCGAGCTGGGCGCGGCCGAGGTCGAGGAGACCCGCCGCCGCCGCAACACGTGGCTGGCCGACCAGCTGGACGCCATGACCGAGACGAGCGCCAGGTCCTGACCGACGCCACCGAGCTCCTCCGGAGGATCGCCCAGGCATGAGCCCCACGTTCTCCTCGCTGCAGTTCCGCAACTACCGTCTCTGGTTCGCCGGGGCGCTGGTAGCGAACATCGGTACCTGGATGCAGCGGGTCGCGCAGGACTGGCTCGTGCTCACGCAGCTCACCGACGAGTCCGGCGTGGCCGTCGGGATCACGACCGCGCTGCAGTTCGCGCCGGTGCTGCTGCTCTCGCCGTGGGCGGGCCTGCTCGCCGACCGCGTCGACCGTCGCAAGCTCCTGATCGCCACGCAGGTCGCGCAGGGCATCCTCGCCGCCGGGCTGGGCGTGCTGGTCCTGTCCGGGAGCGCGCAGCTGTGGCAGGTCTACCTGTTCGCCCTGGCGCTCGGCTGCGTCACCGCGATCGACGGCCCCGTGCGTCAGACGTTCGTCGCCGAGCTCGTGCCCGCCGCCAAGCTGTCCAACGCGGTCGGCCTGAACAGTGCGTCGTTCAACGCCGCCCGGCTGATCGGGCCTGGAGTCGCCGGCCTGCTCATCGCCGCTGTGGGCACCGGCTGGGTGTTCCTCATCAACGCCGCCACGTTCGCCGCGACGATCCTCGCGCTGACGCAGATGCGGACCTCCGAGCTGCGCCCGATGCCGACGGTGGTGCGCGCGAAGGGCCAGCTCCGCGAGGGCGTGGCCTACGTCCGGGGTCGCAGCGACATCCTCGTCATCATGGTCGTGGTGGGGGTCGTCTCGACGTTCGGGCTCAACTTCCAGCTGACCAGCGCGATGATGGCGCGGACCGAGTTCGGCCGGGGTGCGGGGGAGTACGGGGTCCTCGGTTCCGTCCTCGCGATCGGCTCTCTGACCGGTGCGCTGCTCGCGGCCCGCCGCGAACGCCCGCGGGTCCGACTGGTGATCGGCTCGGCGTTCGGCTTCGGTATCGCCACGGGCGTCATGGCTCTCATGCCCACCTACCCGTCGTACGTGATCGCGTGCATCCCTGTGGGGCTCGCGAGCCTGACGATGATGACGGCGGCCAACTCGACGATCCAGATGACCACGGACCCCGCCGTACGCGGGCGCGTCATGGCGTTGTACATGATGGTCTTCCTCGGCGCCACGCCGATCGGCTCACCCATCGTGGGCTGGATCGGGCAGACGTACGGGCCGCGCTGGGCCATCGGGATCGGCTCGATCACCGCGCTGCTCGTCGCGACCGGTGCCGCGCTGTGGGCCCGGTCCAAGTGGGACGTGCACGTGCGCTACAACGTCCACGCCCGTCCGCATCTCGAGCTCGTGAGCGCCCGCGACCTGCGCGAGGACACCGCGGTGCGCCTCGGCGCGCAAGAGGCGGCGGACCGCCAGACGGCGGCCTGACGCTCACCCGTGTGACGTACGCGCCGGGTGAAGAGCGACGATCAGCGTGTCCCGTGGGATGTCCGGCATGTGACGATCTGTCCGTGAGTGCCACCGTCGAAGGCAGCCCGGGGCAGGGCGATCTCTTCGACGCGCTCCCGGACGCCGACCCAGCCCCGCCCACGCGCCGTTCGCGCCGGACCCGGGTGATCGTCTGGTCGATCCTGGCGGTGCTCCTCGTCGTCGTCCTGCTCGGTGCGTGGCTCGCGTACCGCGCCGCCCAGGCGTCGACCGCCCTCTACTCGGCGCAGGACGGCTTCGTCGCGATGCAGAAGGACCTCGACGACGGCGGTACCGACAAGATCGAGCAGCAGCTGCCGGGGGTCCAGGCGGACCTCGAGACCGCCGTGAGCGCCTCGAACGACCCGGTGTGGCGCCTGGCGGAGCACCTGCCGGTCCTCGGCCCGAACCTCGAGGCCGTGCGGATCGTGTCGACCTCCCTGGACGACATGACGACGACCGCGCTGCCGGCGGTGAGCAAGCTCAACGCGGTGCTCGACATCGAGGGCGCGCGCGGCGAGGACGGTCGGGTCGATCTCGCGCCTCTGGTCGATGCCGGACCGCAGATCATCGCGGCCGCGGCGAGCGCGCACGAGGCGCAGGACGCGGTCGCCGCCATCGACACCGGCACCCTGGTCTCCCAGCTGGCCGGCCCGGTCGACAAGGTGAACGGCGCACTCGGACACGGTCACCGGCGCCCTCGACGCCGGCGCGCAGGTGGCCACGCTCCTGCCCCCGATGCTCGGCTCGGACGGTCCGCGCACCTACCTCATGGTGTCCCTGAACTCGGCCGAGCTGCGCAGCGCAGGCGGGATCGTCGGCGCCTTCGCCGTCCTGCACGCCGAGGACGGCGCGGTCTCGATCGGCGACCAGCGCTCGACCATCGACCTGTCGGCCATCGCCGAGCCGATCCTGCCGCTGACCGACGAGGAGCTGAACCTCGACACCGACCGCCTCGGCCGGTGGGTGCAGGACTCCGTGCTCACGCCCGACTTCCCGCGCACGGCCCAGCTGCTCGCGGCCCGGTGGGAGCAGGACACCGGCCAGCACGTCGACGGCGTCGTCGCCGCTGACCCGGTCGGAGCGCGCTACCTGCTGAGCGCCACCGGTCCCGTGACCGCCAAGGACGGCACGACGGTGACGTCCTCCGACGTCGTCCGGGTGCTGCTGCACGACGCGTACCACAACATCTCGGACCCGGCCGCCGTCGACGCCTTCTACGCGGACGTCGCGGCGTCGATCTTCTCGGCGGTCGGCGCGGGACAGGGCGACACGCACGGGCTGGTCACGGCCCTGGCGAAGGCTGGGTCCGAGGGTCGGGTCCGGATCTGGTCGGCGTCCCCGGACGAGCAGAAGGCGCTCGCGGCCACGACGATCGGCGGAGCGTTCCTGTCCGGGGCCGACTCCGCGAACGCGACGGGCGTGTTCCTCAACGACGGCACGGCCGGCAAGCTCGACTACTACCTGACGACCAAGGTCACGGTCGAGGACCTCCAGTGCGTCGGTCCGGACCCGACCGCGACGGTGCGCCTCGACCTGTCCTACGCGCCACCGGCGGAGGTCGCGCAGCTGCCGACCTATGTGACCGGGCCCGGCCGCGACGGGCTCCCGCGCGGCAGCCTCGCGACGAACATCAGCTTCTACTCGGCCGTCGGTGGCTCGGTCGGCCCGGTGGGCCTCGACGACGGTTTCGTCGGCGGCAAGCACGGCACCGCCTCCGGGCCGCGACGTCGAGCTGGTGACGTCCACGATGGCTCCTGGCGGTCACCAGACGTACCGGATCACCGTCCCCGTCACGGACGGCGCCGTCAGCGTGTGGACCACCCCCACGCTGACCGACCCGGGGTTCGCGGCAGCCACCTGCCCCTGACCGGCCAGCCACCGCTTGACCTGGGCGTTCGCTCGCTCCGTCCGCGAGTTGGACACATGTTCACTCCTTGGAGTGAGGTGTGGGTGAATGTGTCCGGTTCCTCCTGGTTCACCCGATCTGCCCTCTCGGATCAAGGACTTCGCGGGTGATGATGGGAGTCTGAAATGTCCGATTCTTCGAGCAAGGGCGATGTCATCATGGTCAGAACACTTCGCGGCGCGATCGTCGCGCTGGCGGTGGCCTTCCTCGGGCTGTTTGCCGCCGCGCTCCCTTCCAGCGCCGCAGAGAGCCCGGCGCCCTCAGGTGAGCGCCACGACGTACGGCTGCGCCGACGTCGACGCCTACCCCGCGCAGGCGGTCTGCCTCCTGCACGTGAAGGTCACGCCGGTCTGCGACGGTGACGTCCCCGAGCTGAGCTACAACGTCGTCGCGGAGGGCTCGGACAAGAAGCTCGTCACCATCACGTTCAAGAACCCCGGCGGCAAGGACGTCGTCTACGCGAACCTGCCGCTGAGCGGCACGATCCTGTGGCCCGGTGCGGTCGTCGGACCCGACGGCGAGGCTGCGGACTGGCCCGGCTGGACGAAGCAGGCCGACGGCAGCTGGACGGCCGGCGACGAGTTCAGCTGGGCGCGGCCGGGCGTCGAGATGAACTTCGAGGTCAACCCGGGCGCTGACGCCGCGGCCGCGTACCCGCCGGCCACGTCGATGTGCGCCAACCCTCCGGACAGCGAGGTGCTGGCCGAGGGTGACCCGACGCACCGTCGCCAACGTGACGACCACGACGACCTCGGCCGTCCTGTCGGAGACCGGCAGCAACGACGCCCCCCTGCTGATCACCGCGATCGCGCTCGTGGTCATCGGTGGCGCTGCGGTCACGTTCGTCACCATCTCGCGTCGCCGCCGTCAGGACGCCTGACCGACAGCTCGACCGAGAACACGACGCCCGCCCCCGCGCTGACCACGGGGGCGGGCGTCGTCGTGGTCGGTGGGGGCGCCGGTCAGAGGAGCTGGTCGACCACGTGGTCGATGCAGGCGGTGAGCGCCAGGACGTCCTCGGGGTCGACCGCCGGGTACATGGCGACCCGCAGCTGGTTGCGGCCGAGCTTGCGGTACGGCTCGACGTCGACCACACCGTGCCGACGCAGCACCTTCGCGATCGTGGCCGCCTCGATCGAGGGTGCCAGGTCGATGGTGCCGACGACGTTCGACCGCAGGGCGGGGTCGGCGACGAAGGGCGTCGCCCAGTCGCGGCTGTCGGCCCAGCTGTACAGGTGCCCGGCCGACGTCGCCGTGCGTTCGGCAGCCCATGACATCCCCCCGTGGCCGAGGATCCAGTCGATCTGCTCCGCCGAGGAGCACGAGGGTCGCGATGGCCGGGGTGTTGAGCGTCTGGTCGAGACGTGAGTTGGTGACCGCCGCGCTGAAGGACAAGAACTCGGGCACCCAGCGGTCGCCGGCCTCGATCCGGGCCGCCCGCTCGATCGCGGCAGGTGAGGCCGCGGCGAGCCAGAGCCCCCCGTCCGAGGCGAACGACTTCTGCGGGGCGAAGTAGTAGACGTCCGTCTGGCTCACGTCGACCGAGCAGGCCACCCGCGCCCGACGTGCCGTCGACGAGGACGAGCGCGCCCTGCTCCCGTGAGCCGGCAACACGTCTGCACCGGAGCCATGACGCCGGTCGAGGTCTCGTTGTGCGGCCACGCGTAGGCGTCGGCGCCGTCGACGAACGTCGGCACGGACACCTCCCCGGGCGCGACCGTGCTGACGACGGGAGACCCGAGGAACGGTGCGCGACCGGCCGCGGCCGCGAACTTCGCGCCGAACTCCCCGAAGGTGCCGAACGCGGCGACGTCGTCGACCAGGCAGAGCGTCGCGAGATCCCAGAACGCCGTCGAGCCGCCGTTGCCGAGCACGATCTCGTAGTCATCCGGAAGCCCGAGGAGAGCCGAGAGCCCGGCGCGGACCCGTCCGACGAGCGCGCGGACGGGGGCCTGCCGGTGCGACGTCCCCATGAGCGACGCGGACGGCCCGGCGAGAGCCTCGAGCTGGGCGGTGCGGACCTTCGACGGGCCGGAGCCGAACCGACCGTCGCGAGGCAGCAGGCGCGCGGGGATCGTGAGGGCTGGGGGAGTCTCGGGCACGACGCCGAGGATAGGCGGTCGCGGCCCCACCGTGTCGGCCAGACCAACTAACCTGTGCAGCAGCACGGTGACACGACGTTGGAGGCTGCAGCAGTGAGCGACCTGATCGACACGACGGAGATGTACCTCAAGACGATCTACGAGCTCACCGAGGAAGGCATCACCCCGCTGCGCGCCCGGATCGCCGAGCGACTGGGGCACTCGGGCCCCACGGTCTCGCAGACCGTCGCCCGCATGGAGCGTGACGGCCTCGTCGTCGTCAGCGGCGACCGGCACCTCGAGCTGACCGCGGTGGGCGAGGGCAAGGCCGTGCGCGTGATGCGTAAGCACCGCCTCGCCGAGCGGCTCCTGACGGACGTCATCGGCCTGGAGTGGCCGTACGTGCACGAGGAGGCCTGCCGCTGGGAGCACGTGATGAGCGAGCGCGTCGAGAAGCGCCTCGCCGCGCTGCTCGACCACCCGCACTTCGACCCGTACGGCAACCCGATCCCGGGTCTTGGGGAGATCGGCGAGGAGACGACGGGCGAGGGGTTCCTCGACGGCGTCAGGTCGTTGGTCGGCTTCCGCGGCGAGATCGGTTCGGATGGGCTCGAGCGGGCCGTCGTCGCGCGCATCGCCGAGCCGTTGCAGGTGGACGTCGAGCTGCTGACCCGATTGGCCGAGGCCGGCGTCCTGCCGCACCAGGAGATCGCGATCGAGCGTGCCGACGGGGTGGTCACGGTCTCCGCCCCCGGGTCACAGATCCTGCTGGATCTGCCCGAGGACGTCGCCCGGCACATCTTTGTGGGAGTGCGCTGAACGTTCGCGCACTGGCTCGGCGACGGGACACGCGGCCGGTGTGACGTGGGTCACGAAGAGGTTCGTCCGATACGTCCGTGATCTTCAGCGGGCTCGCGATTTTCGCCCGCCGCGACCCGTCGTCAACGATCCGACCTGCAGGTTCGCAGATCAGGTCGGTGGAGCGCCCCGGGGCAACAGGACGACCGTCCAACACAAGTCAAGTTTCTCGTGACCTGAACGTGACAATCGCTACAGGCGTCATGTACGTTCGTCCTGCTTCTCCAGAACCCTCCTCTGAGGAAGCCCTCGAGCAGAACGCCTAACCCTGCCGCTGTTTCGAGGTTCGTTCAAACCGCCGGCAGGGGCGGGGGACCCAATTGCGGGCACCGGAAGTTCGGTGTCCTTGGGGTGAAGTCGCTGAACCGGTCTCGACCGGGGACGTGGCCGGGTGTTCTCCCATCCGAACCCGACAGCTGACCTCGTAGGCCTCAGGAGAGGCACAGCGTGACCGTGAGCACTACTCGCGCCCGCCACCGTGCGGCGCGGCGTCCCTCGACGCCACTGACCGGGCTAGCTGCGGCAGCCACTGGCCAGATCGGCACCGTAGGCCGTCGAACGGCCGTCGTGGCAGCGTCGTCGGGACTCGTCGTCTCGATGCTCAGCTCGCCCGCCTCGGCAGCTGCTGGTGACGCAGGCGCACTGCCTGCCGTCGACACCGCAGCACTGACCGCTTCCGCCCGCGCCGTGCTTGACACCGCGCCGATCGTGACCTCTCCGGTCGACGCCACCTGGACGGTCGACATCCCGACCGTCACGGCCGAGACCCCGCCGCCGCCGCCCCCGCCCGTGAAGGCGAAGGTCAAGGCGGCCTCGCGCAGCGCGGCCCGCGCAGCAGCAGTGTCTGCCGCGCCCGCCGCGGCCGCTGTCCCGCAGTCGGTCGCCGGCAACGCGGTCCTCGAGATCGCGGCCCAGTACGTCGGGGTGCCGTATGTCTCCGGCGGCTCGACGCCCGCAGGCTTCGACTGCTCCGGCTTCGTCTCCTACGTCTACCGCGCAGCTCGGCATCAGCCTGCCGCGCACCTCGGGTGGCATCAAGGGAGCGGGCCAGATCATCTCCCGCGACCAGGCCCAGCCGGGAGACATCATCTGGAGCCCCGGTCACGTGGCCCTGTACGCCGGCGGGAACTCCCAGATCGACGCACCCCGCCCGGGCAAGACGATCCAGTTCCGTGCCATCTGGCAGAGCTCGCCCGTCTTCATCCGGATCGGCTGACCCAGCCGCACTCGCACGACGGAGCCCCGACGACAACGCCGTCGTCGGGGCTTCGCCATGTCCGGGGGCGCGCCCGTCCCTAGCGCTCCCGGACCGACCGACGTCGGCGCGTAGTCTGTGCGTGCACCACGCTGTTGCTTCGCTTCGCCGGGCCGGCAGCCAGCCGGTTCGACCGCCCGAGGTCGGGAGAACGCCGTGCTCGTGAACGCCCCCACGCTGACCGCCGAGAGGACCGGCGGAGCCGAGAGCCCCTCGCCCCTGGCGGGCTCCGCTGCCCGGACGCTGCTCCTGAACGCGAGCATGGAACCGCTGTGCATCGTGAGCCTGCGGCGGGCCGTGGCGCTCGTGATGACCGGCAAGGCCACGGTCCTGGAGTCGGACGGGCGGCTCCTGCACGCCGAGCACGTCGCGGTGCCGCTGCCGGTCGTCCTGTGCCTGACGCGGTACGTGCACGTGCCGGTGCGTCGGCCCGTGCCGCCGACGCGGCGCACCGTGCTCCAGCGCGACAACCACCGGTGCGCGTACTGCGGCGGCGGCGCGGACACGGTGGACCACGTCCACCCGCGGTCGCGTGGGGGCCGGCACGAGTGGACCAACGTGGTGGCCGCCTGCGTCCGGTGCAACCATCGCAAGGCCGACCGGTTCCTGCACGAGATCGGCTGGGAGCTCGGGTTCGTGCCCAGGGCGCCGCGGTGGTCGGTAGCCTTCGGGACCACGTCGGTTCGCACGGAGCCGCTGTGGTCGCAGTACGTCGTCGCGTGACGGCGGACTGACAGGATCGAAGGGATGCCCTCATGACGAGAGACGACGTGGTCCTCGTGGGGGTCGACGGGTCGTCGGCCAGCCTGCACGCGTTGGACTGGGCCGCGGCACAGGCGCAGGCGCACGGCTGGGGGGTGCGCGTCGTGTGCAGCTACTCGCTGCCCTCGTTCACAGCGGCCTCGCTGGACGGCGGGTACGCCGCGCTCGACGACACCACGATCGCGCAGGGCGCGCGCGCTGTGCTCTCGGAGGCGACCGCACGCGTGGCCGGACGAGGGGTGCCCGTCGCCGCGAGCGTGGTCACCGGCGATGCCACGGGCGTCCTGGTCGAGATGTCGCACACGGTGCGCGCCGTGGTCGTCGGCACCCGCGGGCGAGGAGGGTTCGCCGACCGGCTCCTCGGCACGGTCTCCTCGGCGCTGCCGGCCCACGCGTACTGCCCGACCGTCGTCGTCCCGTTGCGCCAGGGCGGCAAGCCGCTTCCCGACGATGCGCCGATCCCCCCGGTACGACCGCTGCGTCGCATCGTCGTCGGCGTGGACGGGTCGCCCGCCGCGGAGTACGCACTGCGGTACGCGATCGCCGAGGCCGAGGCGTGGGATGCGGAGCTCACGGCCGTCGCGGGCGTGCCGGTCGGCTCGATGACCGGCGTGCTGTCCTGGCTGCCGGCGGCGGTGGACCACGAGCAGGTGCTCCGGGACGTCACCGAGGGGCTGAACGTCGTCGTCGACCGGGCGCTCGTCGACCATCCTGGCGTCACCGTCAAGCGGCACGCACTCGACGGCACCGGCGCCGAGCTGCTCACGGAGTTCTCGGTCGCGACCGATCTGCTCGTCGTCGGCTCCCGCGGCCGCGGCGGGTTCGCCGGGCTGCTGCTCGGGTCCACCAGCCAGGCCGTCCTGCACCACGCCGACTGCCCGGTCATGGTGGTCACGAACCGCTGCGCGACCGACGAGGCTGCGGCGAGCTAGCCCTCCGGCCCGGGCGGGACGTCGGGCCGCCGGATCAGCGCCGACAGGACCACGGTCGAGCGGGTGCGCGACACGAAGGGCTCCGACGCCAGGCGCTCCACCACGCGCTCGAGGTGCCGCATGTCGCGGGCGCGCACCTGGACCATCAGGTCGACGTCCCCGGTGACCGTGCTCGCAGCGACGACCTCCGGGTAGTGCTCGACGGCCGCCTGCATCGTGGCGGGACTCGTCGAGCCGTTGCAGTAGAGCTCCACGAACGCCTCGGTCTGCCACCCCATCGCCGCGGGGTCGAGCCGGACCGTGAAACCGCGGATCACGCCGCGTTCGCGGAGGCGGTCCACGCGGCGCTTCACCGCCGGCGCGGACAGCGACACCTTCTCGCCCTACCTGCGCGAACGTCGCCCGGGCGTCCTGGCCCAGCGCGCGCAGGATCGCCGAGTCCAGGGGGTCCAACCCGGATTCTTCGGTCATCTGCCCATCATGACTGAGCACGGGGAGCAGGTCACCGGGCAATTCACCCAAATGCCAAAGCCACATCTGCGCTCAAGCCGGACACCCAGTGTGCCGACAGCACAGAAGGACGCCCTTCCGGGGCGACCGGCTGGGCGATGGAGGCACCGTGGCACGAGACACCAAGAAGCGCATCGACACCGTACCGACGCCGCGCGCGTCGGTGCCGGACCCGGACGCCCTCGGCGCGTCGGACGTCGAGCTGGTGGCGGTCGGATCCGGCGCCGCGGTCGCGGCCACGGTGGGTGCGACGACGGTGGCGGAGCACGCGCCGACCGCGACGCTGACCACCGAGCGCGGCCACCACCACCGAGGTGCCGAAACCGCGACGCGGCCCGGCCGCCTTCCGGCCGGCGCCCTCCGAGGTCGAGGTCCCCACCCAGCCGACCGCGACTTCCCCGCTCGTCTCGACCGCACCCGCGCCTGTCGCACCGCGGCGCCGTGTCCGACGCGCCGTGTGGGTCGGCTCTGCCGCCGCGCTCGTGGTCGCCCTGGCCGCAGGCAGCGCCGTCTACGCATCCCAGGAGAGCGCCCTGGAGGCCCAGGACGCTGCGCTCGCCGCACAGAGCCGGGTGGACCAGTCGGTGCTCGCCGCCTCAAGAGACGTCGCCCTCGACCAGGGTGCGGAGCTCGCCGTCGCGAATGCCGCGTATCTGAGCGGCCGCGCACGGACCGAGGCGCAGGCCAAGGCCGTGATCGACCAGGCCAACGCCACCCTCGCCGCGACGCCCGAACGCCGGTGACGCACCCCGCGCCGCCCTCAGCACCGCGGTGGGCGCCGTCTCCGCGTCCGTCGTCGCCCCAGCGGTGAGCCCGTCGTCGCTGCGCAAGGTCGCCGCCGGTGTCGCGGCCCCGCAGAAGGCCGCGATCGACGCTCAGACGGCGTGGCAGGCCGCCGAGACCGCACGTGTCGCCGCTGAGCAGGCGGCCGCGGCTCAGGCCGCAGCCGCCGCCGCGGCCGCCACGCGAGCGCCCAAGAGCGCGCGCGCACCGCGCACGACCACGTCCCGAAGCAGCGCCGGCGGCGCCGCTGCCCCGGCGCCCGCCGCCGCGCCGTCCGGAATCCCCGCCGGCGGGAAGGTCTGCTCGGGATCCGGCGGTTCGGGTGCGTCGGCGTCCAGCGCCGGCGCGATCGGTTCCGCGATCAACGCCTACCGCGGCACCCTCGGGCTGCCGGCGCTGTCGGTCGGGGTCAGCGGTGGCCTGACCTCGCACGCGGTCAACATGGCCAACGCGGGGGGCATCTGGCACAGCGGCAGCGACAACATCGTCGGCTGCGTCAGCAACGGCTCGGCCTCCGCGCTGGTCGGCGCCTGGTCCCGCTCGCCCGGTCATGACGCACAGATGCGCCGCACCGACGTCTCCAGCATGAGCGTCGGCGGGGCGACCCTGGGTGGCTGGCTCTTCGGGGCCGTCAAGTTCAACTGACCCACCCGGACGTCGCGAGGTCGGCAGGGGTGGGGGTCCGCGCCCGTGCGGGTCAGGGGCACCGCACGGGCGCGGACGACTGAGGGCGCGTCAGCGCAGGGCGAGCTCGAGGCGGTCGGTGGCCAGGTCGAGGTCCGCGGCCGTGATGGTCAGCGGGGGAGCCAGCCGGATCGTCGACCCGTGCGTGTCCTTGGCCAGCACGCCGAGGGCGAGCAGCCGTTCGCAGAGGTCGCGACCGTCCGCAGGGCCTGACGCGCGGCCGGGCACGACGTCGAGGCCCGCCCACAGGCCGGCGCGACGCACGGAGGCGAGCAGGCCGTCCGCCACCAGGGCGTCGAGCCGCACGCCCCACGCGTCGCCCAGTGCGGCCGCCGATGCCTGCAGCGAGCCGTCGGAGAGCAGGTCGATGACCGCGATCCCGACGGCGCACGCGAGCGGGTTGCCGCCGAACGTCGAGCCGTGGGTGCCTGCGGTGAGGACGCCGAGCACGTCGGACCGCCCGACCACGGCCGACACGGGCAGGACGCCGCCGCCGAGGGCCTTGCCGAGCGTCACCAGGTCCGGTCGGACGCCCCACAGCTCGGATGCGAGCGTGGTGCCGGTGCGGCCGAGGCCGGACTGGATCTCGTCGCAGATGAGCAGGACGTCGGCCGCGGTGCACGCGGCGCGGACGGCGGGCAGGTAGGACGCCGGGGGGATCACGACGCCCTGCTCGCCCTGGATCGGCTCGATCAGCACCGCGACGGTCGTCTCGTCGATCGCGGCGGCCAGCGCCGCGGCGTCGCCGTAGGGCACGACGCGGAAGCCGGGCGTGTACGGGCCGAAGTGCCGGCGGGCGTCCTCGTCCGTCGAGAACGACACGATCGTGGTGGTGCGGCCGTGGAAGTTGCCGTCGGCGACGATGATCGTCGCCTGCCCGTCCGGCACGCCCTTGACCTCGTAGCCCCACTTGCGGGCGGCCTTCAGCGCGGTCTCGACGGCCTCGGCGCCCGTGTTCATCGGCAGGACCATCGGCGGACCGGCCACCAGCGGCCCGACGAGACCCGCGAGCGCCTCCGCGAACGGCACGAGCAGGTCGTGGTCGAAGGCGCGGGACGTCAGGGTGAGCCGGTCGATCTGCGCGTGTGCCGCGGCCGTCAGCGCAGGGTGCCGGTGGCCGAAGTTCAGCGCCGAGTACCCGGAGAGCAGGTCGAGGTAGCGCCGACCGTCGGTGTCGCTCACCCAGGATCCGAGCCCGTCGACGAGCGTGACGGGCAGCGGGTGGTAGTTGTGCGCGAGGACGTCCGAGGTCTCCGACGAAGCCACCGGCGAGACGATCGTCATCGCGGTGCGCGGATCTCGAGCGTGCAGCACTTGGCGCCGCCGCCGCCCTTGAGCAGCTCGCTGGTGTCGACGGGCAGCGGGTTGAAGCCGCGCTCGGACAGGGCCGCGGCGAGGTCCACGGCACCCGGTGCCACGACGACGTTCAGACCGTCGGACACCGCGTTCAGCCCGAGGGCGACCGCATCGGCCGACGTCGCGATGACGGCGTCGGGGAAGAGCTGCTCCAGGACGGCACGCGAACCCGCCGAGAACGCCGGGGGGTAGTAGGCGATCTGGGGGTCGTCGGCGACGCTGGAGAGCACGGCCAGCGCGGTGTCCAGGTGGTAGTAGTGCGGGTCGACCAGCTCGAGCGAGACGACCGGGCGGCCGAACAGCTCCTGGGCCTCGGCGTGCGCGGAGCGGTCGGTCCGGAACCCGGTGCCGGCCAGGACGAGGTCGCCGACGACGAGCAGGTCGCCCTCGCCCTCGTTGATCTCGGCGGCCGTGTGCGTGACGTAGCCGCGGTCCGCGAACCACTTCTGGTAGGCGGGGCCCTCGGCGGCGCGCTCGGCGTAGCGGAAGCGGGCGGAGTAGACGACGCCGTCGACGACGGTGGCGCCGTTCGCGGCGTAGACCATGTCGGGCAGGCCGACCAGCGGCTCGATCGTCTCGACGGTGTGGCCGAGGTCGAGGTAGGTGTCGCGCAGGCGGCGCCACTGCTGGACCGCAAGACCGGCGTCGGTGGGCTTGGTCTTGTCCATCCACGGGTTGATCTCGTAGGAGACCGTGTAGTGCACGGGCTCGCACATCAGGTAGTGGCGGTCGGTACGTCCGGGGGCGGTCGGGGTCATGAGGCTCCTCGTGGCGTGTCGTTCCCACGAGCGTACGAGTCGGTACGGTCGATCAGGTGCAACTCAGATTGCGCACCGAGGCGCGATCCGTTGCGTTGCGCGAGGCCTCAGTGGTGATCTGTTGCGCGCAGTTCTCCTCGCGGCACGCAGGAGCGCGTACCGGACCATCCCGCCGAGGAACGGACGCATCGCGAGCTCGGTGAGTCGGCGTGGCACGGGTCCCGCCAGCCAGACGTGCTCGGTCCACAGCACCCGGCACGACGACGGGCCGGAGGGCACCACGACGATGCTCGCCGTCCCCTTGAGCACGTGCCCGATCTTGGTGAACGCGGCGACACCGGTGCGGGTGTCGGTGGGCGGGTCGTAGCGGTCGATCCGCATGACGTCGGCCAACCCCGGCGCGCCCCGCTTCGCGAACGGGCCGGACACCGCGGTGAACACCGAGCCGACGTCGGGTTCGCTGGTGTCGAGGCCGACCCGGGTCAGCGGGATCCACCGCCCGTGGTTGCGCGGATCGGCCACGAGCGCCCACGCCGTCGCGGCGTCGACGGGAAACGCGCGCACGACGGCATCTGTGGTCATGCACCCATGGTGGACCCCGGTAGCGTCGATGGCATGGAGAGCAGAGTGCTGGGACGTACGGGTCGGTCGGTCAGCGTCGTCGGACTGGGGTGCTGGCAGCTCGGTGCGGACTGGGGGTCGGTCGACGACGACGTCGCCCTGGGCGTGCTCGCGGCCGCGGTCGACGCGGGTGTGACGTTCCTGGACACCGCCGACGTGTACGGCGACGGACGTTCGGAGAAGCTCATCGGCCGGTTCCTCGCGCAGAGCGGCGCGGAGGTGACGGTCGCGACGAAGATGGGCCGCCGCGCCGACCCGCACACGGCCGACGCCTACGCCCTCGACAACTTCCGGGCGTGGACGGACCGGTCGCGGGAGAACCTCGGCGTCGACACCCTCGACCTGGTCCAGCTGCACTGCCCGCCGAGCGAGGTGTTCCGCCGCGAGTCCACCTACGACGCGCTGGACACCCTGGTGCAGGAAGGGCGGATCGCCGCCTACGGGGTCTCGGTGGAGACCGTCGACGAGGCGCTCGACGCGATCATCCGGCCGCACGTCGCCACCGTGCAGATCATCCTCAACGTGTTCCGCCGCAAGCCGCTCGAGGAGGTGCTTCCGACGGCGATCGAGCACGGCGTCGGCATCATCGCGCGCGTCCCGTTGGCCAGCGGCCTGCTGAGCGGCAAGTACGACGAGCACACGCAGTTCGCCGACGACGACCACCGGTCCTACAACCGCAACGGCGACGCGTTCGACGTCGGCGAGACGTTCGCGGGCGTCCCGTTCGAGGTGGGCGTCGCGGCCGCCCGCGAGGTCGCGTCACTGACGCCGGCCGGCTCCACGACCGCTCAGCTCGCCCTGCGGTGGCTCATCGACCAGCCAGGCGTCACGACGGTGATCCCCGGCGCGCGCAGCCCGGAGCAGGCGAGGGCCAACGCCGCGGCCGCATCACAGCCGCCGGTCGACGAGGAGACGCTCGACGGCCTGCGCGGCATCTACGACGGCCGGATCCGGCCGCTGGTGCACGCGCGCTGGTGACCTAGAGGTCCTCGGCGGTCGGGGACGGTGCCTGGTCCGGCACGGCGGACAGCTCGCGTCGGGCTTTGCGACCGCGCAGCCGGCGCGGCGGGACGGGCAGGAGCACCGGCGTGTCGTCGGCGCCCGCGATCTCGAACACGCGAGCGAACGACAGCGGCGGGGCTCCGAACGCCTTGCGGGCGCCGTCGATCACGGTGCGCCCGAGCGAGCGCGCGCCGGCGACGCCGATGACCATGCCGATGCCGAACGGGATGATGCGTCCGATCGCCAGGCCCGTCTGCTTGCCCACCTGCGTGCGCACGAACCGCCGGGTCATCGTGGTGTTCACCTTGCGCACTGTCGCCATCGGCATGCGCGTGAGCAGGGCGCGCGCGACGCTGACGCCGGTGAGCTCTGCGCCGTCGACGACGATCGTGGCCTTGTTCTCGCCGAGGATCGTGGCCAGCAGCAGCGCGGTGCGCCGGTCGGCGTCCTCGACCTCGATGCCGTGCACCGAGGCCACCGCGAGCGCGAACGCGGCGGACGCCCCGAAGAACGTGGCGATGTCGCTCGCGGTCAGTGCCAGCGCGACGCCGGTGCCGACCGCCGGGGCCGCCGCGACCGCGCCCACGGCGCCACCCGTGCCCTGCACCACCCGCAGGTACTCCTTCTCGAGCAACCGGATGATCTGCTCGGGGTCCGCCTCGGGGTTGCGGCGGCGCAGCGAGTCGACGTGGGCGTGGATGGTCGAGGACGGGATGGTGACGGCCTTGGCCAGGGCGGCATCGACGAGGTTCGCCACGGTGCTCAGCGCTCGCCGGTGACGGTCAGCTGGACGGTCGCCCCCGCCTCGAGCGTGCGCCCGACCGTGCAGTGCTGCTCGACCGCGCGGTGCACCACGGTGAGCAGGCGCTCGCGGGCGGCGGTGTCGAGCGCGCTGAGATCCACCACGAGCTCCTCGAGGAACGCGGGGTAACGGTCCTGCTCGTCGTCGCCCATGCCGGACACGTTGATCCGCACGGCGACGTCGTCTCCCAGCCGGTGCCGCAGCGCGGAGTCCGACGAGAGCCCGCTGCAGCCGGCCAGCGCGATCTTGAGCAGCTCGCCGGGGCTGAATGCGGACTCGTCGCCCACGCTCCCGATCTGCACCTGCGCGCCGCGCGAGTTGCGGCCCGTGTACTGGCGTACGCCGGTGCGCTCGACCCAGAGCAGGGTCTCGTCGGCGTTGCTGGTCACATCAGGTGCCCCCTGGGCCTCCGTCGTCATCCCGCGATCCTGCCACGCAGCGCGTCGCGCGGCCGAAGTTACGCAGCGACTACGGAGGAATCGGCCGGGGTCCGCTGGTTAGGCTGCACCCGCGGTCGACCCTGGCCGCGCGTCGGTGGAGGTTCGTGCGTGGTGACGGTCGTGAGGCGCTGGGCGGGTCTCGGTGCGCTCGTCGTCGTCGTGGCGCTCGCGGTCTCGGGGTGCTCGTGGTTCGGCCGCGGGGACACGCAGAAGAGCCACTCGACCTCCGTCTTCGACGTCAAGATCGGTGACTGCTTCCTGGCGCTGCCCGCCAAGGACATCACCGAGAACCTCACGGACCTGCCCCGGGTCGCGTGCGACGACCCGCACCAGCAGGAGTCGTACGCGCTGCCCACCTACGTCGATCCGGGCACCGACAAGGCCCCGACCACGTTCCCCGGCGATGCCGCACTGAAGTCCTTCGCCGACGGCACCTGCGCGCAGGAGTTCGAGGGCTACGTCGGCGTCGACTACCGGGACTCGAGCCTGTTCTTCACGTATCTCGTGCCGTCGGCGCGCAGCTGGGAGCAGGACGAGGACCGCACGGTGATCTGCTTCGTCACGACGACCGGGCAGACGCTCACCGAGTCCGTCGCCGGCTCGAAGATGTAGAGAGTGGGGAACTGATGGGTAAGCCTGCCGCGGTCGCGACCGCGATGTTGCAGTGCAGCTTCGGGCTGGCACCGTCCACGCTGAACGTCATCCCGATCAGTCGCGTCCTCATCGAGGGCAAGCCGGCCGGAACGATCACCGACATCCTGCCCGGGGCCAACATCCCGCCCTTCGGCATGTGCACCAGCCTGGCCAACCCGACCGTGGCGGCGGCGACCGCGGCCGCGCTCGGGGTGCTGACGCCGATGCCGTGCGTGCCCACCGTCGTCGCGCCGTGGTCCCCGCCCGCGGCCCAGACGCTGATCGGTGGGAAACCCGCGCTGACCATGGGCGCGATGTGCACGTGCGCGTTCGGCGGGGTGATCCAGATCCTCAATCCGGGTGCGGTCAAGACCCTCGAGGGCTGAGCCCGGCCAACATCGGTAGCGATTACCGATGCTCCTCCCGCGCGGCCCTGCATAGCCTGCGGATGTCCTGCCGGTGTCACGTCACAGCTCGCGCGCGCGACCGCGCGACGCCGCCGCGCGGCTGACACCCGCGATCGCTTGAGGAGGCAGTGCACGTGCTGATCCCTGCGGTCGAGGACGGGCTGGAGAAGCTCCTGCGCAGCACGCTCCCCTTGCCGGTCGAGCAGGGCGACATCTCGTTCGACTCGCCCAGCACCACCTGGTCCGCGCAGGTCAACCGGCTGACCGTGAACCTGTTCCTGTACGGCGTCTCGCGCAGCGGCCAGCCCCACCGTGGTCCCGGCCTGCGGACGAGCGCCGTCCGGTGGCATCGAGCGTCGCCATGCCCTGCCCATGGTCGAGCTGTCGTACATGGTGAGCGCATGGGCGGGCTCCACCCGCGACGAGCACCTGCTGCTGGGAGACGCGCTGACGCGGCTGCTCGCGCACCAGATCCTGCCCGCCGAGCACCTGGCGCAGCCGCTGTCGTCGTCGGTCCAGCTGTCGCTCGCCGAGGACGAGAAGGTCCGGCCGCGTGACGTGTGGGGCGGCCTCGGCGGCACGCTCAAGGCGTCCTTCACCTTGCTGGTCACCGTCGCTGCGGACGCCTACGACTGGGAGGCCGAGGCGCCGCAGGTCACCTCCGTCGTGGGCTCGGCCGTCCCCATGCCGGCGGGCACCCGTCCGTGAGGGTCAGCAGCACGGTCGAGCGGCTCGACGTGCCGCCCGGCGGCAGTGGCATCGTGCCGCTCGAGGTCATCAACACCTCGGCCGTGATCGAGTCGCTGTCGGTCCGCGTGATCGGCCTGCCCGATGACCTGTTCCGCTCGGAGCCGACGGCGCTCGCGCTGTTCCCGGAGGCCTCGGGCGCGCTGACCATGACGCTCGCGCTGCCCGCCGCGTTCCCGGCAGGCACGTACCCCGTCACGCTCGTGGTCACCGGCAGCGCACCCGGCGCGACCGACGCGTTCCACGACCTCGACCTCGTCGTGCCCCCGCACCCCCACCTCGCGCTCACCGCGACCCCGTCCCGGGTGCGCACCCGCGGACGTGCCGCCTTCACCGTCGAGGTCAGCAACGACGGCAACGTGCCCCTCGACATCGCGCTGCGTGCCATCGACACCGACCGCACCCTGCGCACGACGCTGACGCCCTCCACCCTGTCGGTGGTTCCCGGCGCCGTCACCAGCAGCACGGTCCTGGTCAAGGGTCCGCGCCAGCTGCTCGGCTCGGACCGCGACCGGCCGCTGAAGGTCGCCGCGCAGGCCACGGACACCCAGGCCGAGGTCGAGCTCGTGCTGCGGCAGCGGTCGACGATCAGCCGCGGCCTGCTCACCGCGCTGATCCTGCTCGCGATCGTCGCGGCCTGGGCGCTCGCGTTCCTGCTCGGCATGCAGCAGGTGCTCGGCGCGGACCCGTACGCCAAGGTGGCGCCGCCGTCGTTCTACGCGGCCTCGGTCAGCGAGGACGGGCTGACCGGCACCGACGAGAACCCGAACCCGCCGCCGGCGGGTGCCCTGTCCAAGGACGGGCCGGTGCCTGCGGGCGTCGGCGCGACGGTGACGGGCGTGATCACCGGCGCCTCAGACGGGCAGGGCGTCGGACGGATCACCGTCGACGCCATGCGCGTGTCCCCGACGCAGGGCCCGATCGTCGTGTCGTCGGCGGCCACCCAGGCCGACGGCACGTACTCGATCGCGGGCCTGTTCCCCGGGAGCTACTACATCCGGGTCAGCGCCGACGGCTACGAGACCGCGTACTACCCGAGCTCGGCCACCCTGCAGGCCTCGACCCTGGTCGGCGCGGCCGCGCAGCAGGTCAAGGCCGGTGTGAACATGCCGATCACCGGCCTGCCGGCGTCGATCAGCGGGAACGTCGACACCGGCGAGGCGCCGGGCACGGTCGCCGTCACGGTGACGGCCAAGCCCGCGTGGGACGGCGCCGACCCCGCCACGAGCTATGTCACGACCGCCGACGGCGCGGGCGCGTACTCGTTCGCCGGCCTGCCTGCGCCCGGGACCTACGAGCTGAGCTTCGTGGCCGAGGGGTACCAGCCGACGACGCTCACCGAGCGCGTGCTCGGCGGGCAGCAGCGGTTCGCGCTCGACGTGCGGCTGGGCTCGGGCACCGGGCAGATCTCCGGCCTGGTCACCGACGGGTCCGCGCCGCTCGGGGGCGTGCAGGTGAGCACGACGTCCGGCGGGAAGGCGCTCGTCGTGGGCACCCCGACCGTCGGCCAGGTCGGCGCGTTCGTGCTCCCGAACCTGCCGACCCCGGCCACCTACGTGCTGACGTTCACCAAGCAGGGGTTCAGCACGCGCACCGTCGTCGTCGACCTGCGCGCCGGCGAGATACGCGCCGACCTGAACGTGGTCATGTCCGGGGGAGCGGGCGTGGTGACCGGCACGGTGCTCGACTCGTCGGGTGCCGGCCTGGGCGGCGTCACGGTGACCGCAGGGGGATCCGCGACGACCCTCACCACCACGACCCTGACGTCGGGTGCGGTCGGCACGTTCACGTTGACCGGTCTCACCCCGGGGTCGCTCACGCTGACGTTCACCAAGCCCGGCTACACGCCCGCCAGCGTGCCGGTCACGCTCACCGACTCGGGCCCGACCGCGCCCGTCACCGTGACGATGAGCTCCGCGCTCGGGTCTCTGACCGGACGGGTCACCCAGGCCGGAGCGGGCGTGGCCGGCGCCACGGTCCAGGCGACCGACGGCGTGATCGTGCGCAGCACCACGTCGACCGCGTCCGGACCGCTCGGCGGCGGGACGTACCTGCTCCCCGACCTGCCCGCGGGTTCGTACACGGTGTCGGTGACGAACGGCGGTGCCGTCCTGGCGACGGCCGTCGTGACCGTGCGCCCCGGCGCCGTCACCACGCAGGACCTGCCGATCGGCGGTCCCTGACCCATGCGTCTGACTGTCGACCCCCAGCGCGCGACCGCGACCCCGGGCGTCCCGACCCTCGTGGGCGTGGTGGTGGCCAACGCGTCGGACGTCATCGCGGGCTACGTGCTGCGCGTGCTCGGCGCGGACCCCTCGTGGGTCGAGATCCAGGACCCGTCACCACGGCTGTTCCCGGGCGAGTCGGTGTCGGTCGCCGTCCTGATCACGCTGCCGGTCGGTGTCCCGGCCGGCGAGCGACGCGTGGCCATCCAGGTGCGCGACGTGACCGACGAGGCCGCGATCGCGATCGAGGACGTCACGCTCGAGGTCCCCGCGCTGCCGCGCACGGCGGTGGCGCTCGAGCCGACCACCGTCACGGCGGGCAAGGCCGCGGCGTTCACGGTGCTGGTGCAGAACGAGGGGAACACGATCCAGCACGGCCGCCTGGTGGCCAGCGACGCCGAGGCCAAGACCACCTACGCGTTCACCCCGCCCACGTTCAGCCTGTCGCCGGGGGAGAGCGCCTCGGTCGCGCTGCAGGCGACGGCCAAGCGCCCCTGGGTGGGGGACCCGATCCTGCGGCCGTTCGAGCTGCGCGTCGACAGCACGGTCACGCCGGTCGTCCCCGACGCGCCGCCGGCCGCCGCCGGCGTCTTCGTGCAGAAGTCCCGGCTGTCGCGGGGCCTGCTCGGCCTGCTCGGGCTGCTCCTGGCGATCTCGGTGTTCGCCGTGATCATCACGCTCGCCCTGAGCTCGGTGGTCGGCCGGTCCGCCGCGGACCGCGACCTGGCGCTCCAGGTGGCCCAGGCCCGGCAGGCGGCCGCGCAGACGGGGACCAGCGCGATCACCGGCACGGTGATCGACCTGTCGACGGGCGCGCCGGTGGCCAACACCAACGTCGCGATCTTCGGGACCGACGACCCCTCCGACCCGCTGGTCACCACCGTCAGCGGAGCCGAGGGGACGTTCGGGTTCAGTCGGCTGCCCGCCGGCGAGTACACGTTGAGCGTCTCCGGGGCCAACCTGACGGAGGTCTGGTACGCCGCGTCGGCCACCCAGGCGGACGCCACCGCGATCACCGTGACCCCCGGCCAGACGGCCTCGGGCATCACGGTCGTCGTCGGCGGGGTGCCGGCCACCATCTCGGGGACCGTGCGCGGGGACGACGTCGCGGGTGCGCTGCTGACGGTCGAGATGCCGCTCGACACCCCGCCGCTCGCCGGTCAGGTGGGGCCCGAGCCCGGTGAGGCGGCGCCGCCGGTCGGCTCGGGCGCCGTCGTGCGGACCGTCCCGATCGGCGCGGACGGCACGTTCGACGTCGAGGGCCTGCCCTCGCCCGCGATCTACGACCTGGTCGTCTCCAAGGCCGGGTTCGCCAGCACCGTGCAGCGCGTCGACGTCGCCGCCGGCGAGGACCGCACGGGCGTGGAGCTCTCACTGCTCACCGGCGACGGCTCGATCACCGGGACCGTGTCGGGGTTCGACGGCCCGGTGGGCGGCGCGACCGTCGTCGCGACCACGGGCCAGATCACCGTCGAGACCGTGTCGCTGACCCAGGACCAGGTGGGGTCGTTCGTCCTGCGCGGGCTGCCGACGCCCGGGACGTACACGGTCGTCGTGTCGGCCGACACGTACGCCCCGGCGACCCTCAACCTCACGCTGACGGCCGCGCAGCAGCTCACCGGGGTCTCGGTGGTGCTCGGCCGGGACCAGTCGACGCTCGCCGGCCAGGTCACCGTGCCTGGTGGCGATCCCGCCGGCGTCACGGTGACGGTGACCGACGGCGCGGTGACCGCGCAGACGGTGACGCAGTCCACGTCGCCGGCCGGGCACTGGGAGGTGACGGGGCTGCGTGTCCCCAGCACCTACACGGTCACCTTCTCGCGCCCCGACCTCGAGTCGCAGGTGCTGTCGGTCGGCATCGACGGGTTCGGCAACGTCACCTCGGGTGCGCCGAGCGCGAGCCAGGTGAACGCGACCATGCGTGCCGCCGACGCGAGCATCTCCGGCGTGGTCAGCCAGGCCGGCACCACCGGCGCGGCCGTGCCCGTGGGCAACGTGACGGTGACCGTGAGCTCCGGCATCACGCAGCGCACGGTCACGACGGCCTCGACGCCCGCGTCGCAGGTGGGCCAGTACCTCGTCGAACAGCTGCCGCCCGGGACGTACACGGTCACGTTCTCGCGGGCGGGCACGCGGCCGACGTCGACGATCGTGGTCCTTGCGGCCGCGCAGAAGAAGATCCTCAGCCCGGTGCTGGTCGCACCGGCCCGGATCTACGGCACCATCTCGACCGGGTCGGCGCCCGCGGCGAACCGCACCGTCGCCCTCTACCTCGCGTCGCAGTACGGCACGGCGGCTCCGCCGGTCGCGACGACGACCACGGCGGCGGACGGCACGTATGTGCTCGACGACGTCAACGCCCCCGAGAACTACATCCTCGAGGTGCGCAGCTCGCCGGGCGGAGCGGTCCTGGTGACCTCCAACCCGTTGACGCTCTCGGCGAGCCAGCAGCTGCAGGTCGATCTGAACACCAACGCCCCGTGACATTCACAGGTCACGAACTGACATCCGGACTCATTGTCGGCTCCAGCCGAACCGACAATGACTGAGAGCTCCTGAGAGGACGACCCGTGGCCGTCGCCCCGCAACGCACCGCGCAGGGCTCGCCCAGCGTGCTGGTCGAGCCCGGCTCCCACGCGTCCGCAGGGCAGGCCGCCGTCCTGCGCGTCCACGCGCGCAACGTCTCCGGTCAGCCGCAGGACGTCACCGTCTCCGCCGTCGGGCTGGAGGGCTCGTGGCTGCCGATGCCGGTGGCCGTCCCGGGCGTTCCCGCCGATGCGACCGCGACCGTCGAGCTGACGCTCACGCCGCCCGTCGGTGCTGCCCCCGGCGACTACCCGTTCGTCGTCACCGTCGAGGCGCGCAGCTCGGAGGGGGCCGCGCCCGCGACGACGCTGGCCGACGGCGCCCTGCGCGTCGACGGCGTCAGCGACCTCGTGCTGACCGTCGAGCCCGCCGACTCCCAGGCCCTGCGTCGCCGCAAGGTCCACGTCGTCCTGGCCAACACGGGCGACCGACCGGTCCGCGTCCGGCTCGATGTCGCGTCGGCGGACCCCGGCCTGCGGGTCGAGCTCGACGACGGCGACCTCGACGTCGGCCCGCACCAGACCGTCCGGATCCCGGGTCAGGTCGGTGCCCTGCGGCCGCGCATCGTCGGGCGCGCGCGGCGCGCAGCCTTCCACGTCACCGCGACCGGCGCTCGTGCTCCGCAGCGGTTCGACGGGACCGTGTCGCTGCGGGCGGTGTTCCCGCCCGCGGTGCTGCGCTTCGTCGCGATCGCGATGGTCGCCGTGCTCTGGGTGGTCGGCATCCTCACGGTGCTGCCGTGGGTGTCGCAGCAGTTCTCCAGCAAGGACGACACGACCGTCACGGCTCAGACCCCGGCGACGACCCCGGGCACGGAGGGCGGGACCGATGCCGGCACGGGCACGGGATCCGACGGGGGCTCCGCGGGCACGCCTGGGGCGGACGGCACGGACGGGTCCGGCGCCGCACCCGGTGTCCGCGTCTCCGGCGTGGTCACCGGCTCGTCGCCCGACGGCGTCGCCGTCTCGGTCCAGCCGGCCTCGGCGCTCGCGACGCCCACCGACGCATCGGCCACCCCCGCCCCGAACGCGGCCGGTCTGGAGAAGGCCGTCTCCACCCTTCTCGACCCCAACCACGCCCTGGTGACGGCGATCGCGAACGGCCTGACCTCCGTCCGGACGGAGAAGTCCTCCGGGCCCGGCAAGGTGCTCGCGACGACCCTGCCGGTCGAGCGCACGGACGAGACGTCGCAGCGTCGCAGCACCGTCACCGAGACCGACGGCACCTGGGCGTTCGCCGATCTGTCCCCGACCGCCCGCTACCTGATCGTGCTCGCCAAGCCCGGCTACCAGACGCAGCGGTTCCTGGTCACCGGCGCGCAGGCGGCGGCCACACCCCTGAAGCTGGAGATGGTCCCGGGCAAGGGCACCATGTCCGGGCAGATCAGCGGCCCGTCCGGTGCCGCGGGCGGCGTCGAGGTGACGCTGTCCGACGGCCTCACGACGGTCACCACCCGCAGCGCGACGAGCGGCCGGGTCGGCTACTGGGAGGTCGACGGGCTCTCGACGCCGAGCACCTACCTGGTCAGCGCGACCGCGGACAAGCTCGGCGCCCAGTCGGCGCTGGTCAGCCTGGGCGCCGCCGCGACCCGGACGGTCAACCTGGCGCTCAGCCCCGGCGTGGCCACCCTGTCCGGCACCGTGCGCGGAACCGACTCGCTCGGCGGGTTCGGTGGTCTCGGCGGTCTGACCATCACGGCGACCGCGGGCGAGACCACGCGCACCGCGACCACCACCACGGGCGACCGCGCCGGCACGTTCGTGCTGCCGGACCTGCCCGTGCCCGCGTCGTACACGCTGACGCTCTCGGGAGCGGGGTACGCCACCCAGACGCGCCAGATCGACCTGACGTCGGCCGGGCTCTCGCCGCTCGACATCACCATGACCAGCTCGGGCGGCTCGGTCCAGGGGACCGTGACGGAACCCGACGGCACGGGGATCGCGGCCGCCGGCCTGGTGCTCGACGGCCCGGCCGGCACGTACAAGACGATGTCCGCCTCCGATGCGACCGGCACGTTCCGGTTCAGCGGCATCGCGCCGGGGCAGTACGTGCTCACCGCCGTCGTGTTCGCGCACGACCCCGCCTCCACGCAGGTCACGGTCACCAGCGGGGGCTCGGCGACCGCCGACCTCGTGCTCACCCCGACTCCCGGCGGCGGCCTGACCGCGACGTCGCACATCCGCGGCGGCGTGCGCGACGCCAGCACCGGCGGGCAGATCACCTGCCCCTACAAGCTCACCACCGAGACCTGCGACGTCACGGTCACCGGGAAGATCACCGACGCGGCTGGCGTGACGACCACCCACGTCGTGGTCAACCCCGACCCGGACAACGACTACCGCTGGCCGGACAACACCGTCAGCGGCCTGCTGCCGGGTCTGTACCGCCTGACGATCGAGGCCCCGGGCTACGAGCCCGGGCACGTCAACGTCACCGTGCCCATGGGGCAGGAGGTCGAGGCGACGACCGTCGCGCTCGAGCAGTCGCCGTCGATCATCGGCACCGTCCAGGCGCACATCGGCACGGTGCCGACCGACACCTGCGTCATCGCGGTCGACGCCGGTGCGGCGCTCCCCGGCGGCCCCTGCGGGCTGACCGGGACGGGCGTCGACGAGCGGTGCGCCATCGCCGGCGGGGCGTGCTCGTTCATCGGCGTGAACGGCTCGTACAGCATCAACCGGCTGCGCTCGGGCAACTACGACGTCTGGGTGGTCCCGCCGACGGGCAGCCAGTACATCGCCCCGGCCAAGGGGACGGTCTCGCTGGTCCCCGGGTCGTCGCGACGCTTCGACGCGATCCTCGACCGCCTCGGCGTGCTGAACGTGACGGTGATGCGTTCCGACGGCTCGTCGCAGGTCGTGCCCGAGCAGGGGGCGATCATCACGACCTCGCCGGCGCCGCAGGTTCCGCCCGCGCTCGACGTGACCACCGACGCGAACGGCCTCGCGATGATGACGGGGCTCGCGCAGGGCACCTACACGGTCAACGTGAACCCGCTCCTGGGCCCGGACAAGGCCATCCCCGGCATCGTCGTCGGACTCAACCAGGAGGTCAGCTTCCAGGTCGTGCTCACCTCGCCGGTGGCCAACGTGCCGGGTCGGGTGGTGAGCCAGCTGTCGTCCGGCGCCTCGACCCCGGTCGGTGGGGCGAAGGTCGAGGTCACGGGCACCACGGGGTTCAACGGCCTCAACCCGGTCCGCGGCGTGAGCACCCCGCAGGCGACGACGACGGCCGCGCTGGGCGCCTTCACGGTGTGCACCACGTCGGTGGGCTGCCCCACCGACGGTTCGGCCACCAACCTGCCGCTCGTGGAGCAGCGCGTCGACGTGCGGGTCACCGCGGACGGCTACGTGCCCTACTCGGCCACCGACGTCGCCACCAGCGCCCTGCAGACGCTCACCCTCACGCCGCTCGGCACGTCGTTCCGGGCCACCGTGGCGTTCAACCCGGACCTCGGGGCGGGAACCGCCGCGGCCCTGGACAAGATCCGGTTCGACGTCCTGAGCGCACCGCCCGGCGTCGGCGACCTGTCGATGTCCGCGAAGCTGGTCAACGGGGTCCCCACGGTGATCTGGACCGACTCGGCGCAGGGGCTCGACCCGAACATCGCGGGCGCGCGGAACATCCGCCCCGGCGCCTACCGGCTGAGCGCGTCCCTGCCCGGGTACGACACCGCGCCGGTGACCTTCACCCTGAACCCGGGCCAGGCGATGACGCCCGAGGTCTTCACGCTCAACAAGTTCGGCTTCCTGCGGGTCTCGGCCGTCGCGGTGCAGGGCGGTGCCGGCGTGACCGGCGCGATCATGACGCTGTCCCTGCCGGGCGGCGTCACCCAGCGGATCGAGGCGCACCCCGGCGACGCGTTCGTCGACTTCGGTGACCTGGCGACCGGGGCCTACCCGATCACCGTGCGCGCTCCCGGTCATCAGGCCCTGACCACGACCGTGAACGTCGTCGCGGGTCAGACGGCCGCGCAGGCGGAGGTGGTCCAGCTGGTCAAGCTCGGGACCATCACGGGTCTCGTGCAGTCGCAGCTCTCCTCGACCTGGTTCCAGGCGCTGCCCAACGCCCAGGTGACCGTGACCGACGCCGGCGGCCGGCAGTTCTCCACCATCACGGGCAGCGACGGCCGGTACACCGTCACCGGCACGACCGTGCAGGACGGGCTCGACTCCGGGACCTGGACCATCGCCACCACCGCGACGGGGCACGGGGACGGGTCGGGGAGCGCCGACATCCCGACGCAGCCGGCCCTGCGGCCCCCGAGCGAGCTCAACGTCACGGCGAACCCCATCCGGATGATCGCGCAGAAGGGGAACCTGCACGTCTTCGCGATGAACGGCACCGTCGCGGTCACCGAGCCGCTCACCATGCGGATCTCCTACATCAACGAGGTCGGCGACCCCGTCTCGATCGCGCCCAGCTGCACCCCGAGCGACACGACCGCTCCGTGCACGGGCGCCGCGGGGCACTACGACTTCAACGCCGTCCTGCCGCTGGCGTACACCCTGAGCATCTCCGGCGGGAACTACTCCCCGCTGACGCTCCCGGTGACGGTCGCGCCGGGCACGACGACGCCGCTCAGCGTCCCGATCACCACGCCCGCCGGCTCGATCCAGGGCGTCGTCCAGCACCAGGTGACCGGCGGCGGCTCCACGCCGGTGGTCGGCGCGACCGTGACGCTGACGCCCCAGACGGGCGCCGCCTCCACCACGCGTGTCCGACGGCAACGGTCAGTACAAGTTCCCCACCGTCACCCCCGGCAGCTACACCCTGACGACGAGCGACAGCGGTCTGGCGGCGTCCCGCACCGTGACCGTCCTGGCCGGGCAGGGGCTCGTCGTCGACCTCGTCCTGCAGGACATCACCCGGCAGGTCGTGGTCACCGTGACCTCCGCGAACAACACCGACCTGTCCGGCGCCCTCGTGGCCCTGACCGGCGGTCCGACGCCGCCCGCGGCCCAACCGGTCGTCCGCACGGCGGCGGGCGCCAACACCTACCGCACCACGTTCAACCAGGTGGCCGCGAGCGCGACCCCGTGGACGATCACGGTCTCCGGGCCGTCCGGGCACCTGGGGTCGAGCTCCGGCTCGGTGAACGTCCCCGCGACCGGGACCGGCGCCGTCCAGGGGGCCGTGACGGTCACCGAGACGCAGCTGGCCCTGCGCGCGACGTCGTCGGCCACCGGTGCGCCGAGCACGGTGACGGCGACCGTCACCCAGGCTGGCGTCGGCACCAACGTGTCCGTGTTCGTCGGCGGTGGCGACACCACCGTCTACCTGCCGGCCACGGGTGCCACCGTCACGGGAGCCACGACGGGCGGCTTCTCGGTCACCGTGACCGGCGGGTCGGTCGCGGCCAACGCCACCTACCAGCTGGTCACGATGGACGTCGCGGGCCGGGGCACCACGACCACCGCCTCCGCGGTGACGGCCACCGTGGTCACCGGGGCAGACGTCTCGGCCACGTCCCGGGTGCAGCCCTCGGCCGGCGGCGGGACCGTGAGCGGCGGGCAGCTCCAGCTGGAGCGGCAGACCGGCCCGACCACCTGGGCTCCCCGTCGGCAACGACGTCACCGCGACCGGCGCCGCCCAGACGCTCACCGCGACCACCGACGCCGGTTGGGGCACGGGCGCGGTCACCCTGCGTGTGACCTACTCCGGCGGCGGGGTCTGGGGACCGTCGACCAGTGCGACCTTCACCGTGACGCTGCAGACCGCCACCACCACCACCGTCGCGTTCACGGCACCGGGCACCCTCACTGCCACGCTCACCCCGGCCACCGCGACCGGAACCGTGAGATTCTTCACCGGCACGAACACGGCGATCCCGGGCTGCGGGAGCGTCGCCGTCTCGGCCGGCACGGCCACCTGCTCGTGGACCCCCGCCTCGCCGTCCACCACCTCGGTCCACGCCACCCTGAACGGCTCGGGCGTCTACGCCGACTCGACCAGCCCGAACGTCAGCGTCGTCGTCCCGTGACGCTGTCGGGTCCGGGCTGACGCGTCGCCACGCCGCTCGATTCCGACGCGCGCGGGTGACCGCGCCCGCGCTCCGCGCCCCGCGACCGTTCTGCCCGCGTCCGTTCCGCCGACCCTGCGGCACTGGGGACGGGAGTGACCGGTGGGGCCGGTGAGGTACCTCGTGCGACCGGGGAGCGCACTCGTGTCCCAAGTGCCGCTAGGTCGGCTGGATCCGCACGCACACGCTGGACGAGCTCAGGTCAGACGAGCCAGACGACCAGGAGGGTCAGGGCGACGGTCGCGAGAGCGGTGCACAGGACCACGAGCCAGGTGCGCGGGTGGCCGCAGGGCTCCGCGGGGGCCGTCTGGTAGATGATGACCGGCGCGGGTGCCGGCTCGGGCAGCGGTGGGGGTGGCGGCGGGGGCGGCGGGTCCATCGGGGAGCCGCACCGGACGCACGTGACCGCCGTGACCTTGTTGAGCTCACCGCACGACGGACAGCCGAGGGTCTCGGTCGTGGCGTTCCCCGAGGCGCCCGGTGCGCGGCGCAGGGCGTCGGACGAGCGCGCGTCATCGACCGCGCTCGCGGACGGGCGGGCCCAGAAGAGCGGGTAGTCGCACGTCGGGCAGAAGTCCGTGGCCAGACGGCGGTCGGCGTGGACCGTCGAGACGGTGCCGCACTCGGGGCACGCGATCACGATCGAGTCGATCGGCGCCGGGTCCGTGGGCACGACGGGCACGCCGAGATCGGCAGGCAGCGGCAGGCCGGCGAGCGGGACGGTCGGCGGCCCGGACGGTGTTCCGAGGACATCGGTCACGACGCCACTCCTTCCGGGGCCAGTCGTTCGGGGCGCGGCCACGCGCGGCGTTCCCCGATCCAGATCTCAGCGTGCACGTGGGCGGGCACCTCGTCCAGCACGAGCTGCAGGAAGTCGGACTCGGCGAGCAGCCCGGTGGACTGTACCTCCATGACCACCCACGCCGGGCCCACCGGTGCGGTGCCCGGCGCGAACACGCCACCGCCCTCGCTGATCATCACCGTGCCGCCCGAGTAGAGCTCGAGCAGCCTGCGCAGGCCGGTGGTCGTCCCGCGCCACTGCAGGGTGGCGCCGGCCGTCTCGAGGATCTTGCGCTGCACCGGTTCGGTGAACCCGGGGTCGATCGGGTCCAGGCCCAGCCACTGCGCCATCCAGCGGACCATGACGGGCGGCGTGATGTCCCGGTCGGCCAGGTAGGGCAGGTTGTCGGCGTGTGCGAGCAGGGTGCCGGCCTGCTCCTGGAAGATGCGCACGAAGCGCACGAAGAAGTCCTCCGAGAGCATCCCGGCGGGGAGCTGGGTGAGCAGCCAGTCGTCGTGCCGGCCCATCAGCCGTTCCTCATCGCACGACCACCCGGTGGTCCGCCGACAGGAACAGGGCGTGCTCGGCGAGCGGGATGGACTCGCGCCCGCCGCCGACGCGGCGCCCGCTGCGCAGGTCGTACTCGAACAGCTGGAGCTCGTCGACGGCCAGGACACCCTCGACGGCCTCGATCACCTGGGTCACGGCAGTGGCCGTCAGGGGCGCGTCGAACGGCCAGCCCGTCCCGTCGAACCCGCCGGTCAGCGGGTGCACGAAGCGGGTGAGCTGGTCGATCACGCGCTGCCGGACCATCGTGGCGGGCCGGTTCGGCAGCGCCCGGATCAGCGCGGCGACGCTGATGCCCTGGTAGTACGGCGTGCCCAGCTCGAGCGGGACGCCCACCATCCGGCGCGCGTTCAACGACTCCGCGACGGCCGCGTACAGCTCGGGCTGGAGGGCGAAGTCGTCGATCTTGTGCAGCCGCGGGTCGGAGTGCAGCTGCGGCACGACGAGGACGCGGACCACCGAGGATCCGGTGTGCGTCGCGGGCAGGCAGCGGGCACGGGCGACCTCGACGGAGGCCTGCCGGGCGATCGCCTCGAAGTCGGACGCGGTCACGGCGCGCTGACCGGTGCGCAGCGTCAGGGGTCCGCGGACCTTGGCCTCGGCCGGCGTCTCGGCGTCGACACCGCCCTTGGCCGGCAGCAGGTTGGTGACCGAGCCGATGAACGGCAGCGCGGTGCGCAGCGCGGAGAGCGTGCGGACGCCTACGTTGCCGAGGTTGCCGCCGCCGGAGCGATACCCGCTGACCCGGATCTCGGCCCCGTCACGCGGGATCGCGCCGTGCTGGTGCTGGCGGCCGGAGGGGTGCCGGATGGTCGGTCCGAAGCGCACCTCGCCCGTGTTCGAGTCCCACACGACGTGCAGGTCGTTCTCGTCGGACGCGGAGAAGTCCGCCACCTCGGTCCACACGTGCGTGCCGCGACGGTCGGTCACGATCACGTGCTCCTCGCCGCGACGCTCGGCGACCGGCGCCACGGAGACCTGGAACACCTGCCCGGCCACGCCGGTCGACCGGCCCAGCAGCTCGGCGGGTTCCGCCCGGGCGTGCTCCGCGGGCACGGTGATGCCGATGGCGTGCAGGGCGATCGAGGCGATCTTCGGCGACGCCTGGTACGTCGGCTGGCCGGGCTGCGGTCGCAGCAGCTTGACCCGCAGCCAGTGCGCGAGCGTGCCGCTGAGCATCAGGGGCTCGTGCCGCTCGGGCACCAGCAGGACGACCGAGCCGGGCTTGTTCAGGCCGCCGGTGCCGTCGGACTCGACGATCGTGCGGATCCACGCCTCGCCGTTCCAGGCCTCCCAGGCGAGCGGCGGGTTGAGCGGGTCGACGCCGATGCCCTCCGCCCGCGCCGCCAGGTCGAGGCGCACCGCGTAGCCGGCGAGCGACTCGCGCGTGCCCAGGTAGAGGGCATCGCCCTCCTCGAGCGGGTCGGACGGGAAGCACACGGCGGACTGCCCGGGCAGGGTCAGGTCCTCCCAGACGTCGTTCGTCGCGACGAGGTCCGCGGTCGACGTGTACGCCGCGACGAGCTTCGGAGGGCCGACGACGCCCTCGGCCGAGGTGCTGAACACGATCGCCTCGGCGTCGCCGAGCGCGGTGGACACCTCGGTCCCGGACGGCACGCGCACGATCCGCTCGGCGGGTGCGGACAGCCAGAACGTCAGGTCGGTGTGCGCGACGGACGGCGGGAAGGGTTCGATGCCGACCAGGTTGAGGAACTCGATGTACATCTTCTCGGGCACCTGGTTGACGCGGTACAGCACCATCTCGCTGACCCAGGCGAAGAGCTCGATGAGCGCGACGCCGGGGTCGGAGACGTTGTGGTTGGTCCACTCGGGGGTGAACCGCGGGATCAGGCGCTTGGTCTCGTCGACGATGTCCTGGAAGGTGCGGTCGTCGAGGTTCGGCGGGTCGAGCGGCATCAGACGTCCTCGCGGGGGATCACGTAGAAGGGGTAGACCAGGTTGCGCCGGTCGTTGGTCGCGCGGACCCGGTAGGCGATCGCGATCCGGACCATGCCCGAGTTCGCGTCGTCCTGCACCGGCGTGACCTCGTCGACCTCGATCCGCGGCTCCCACTGGGCGAGCGCGTCACGGACGGCCTGGCTGATCAGGCCGATCAGGTTGGCGTTGATCGGCTCGAACAGCAGGTCCCAGATGCGGCAGCCGAACTGCGGCCGCATGAGCCGTTCGCCCGGTGCGGTGAGCAGGACCATGCGGATCGAGTCCTCGAGGTCGCCGCCCTGCGCCGTCAGCGCGATCGAGCCCGTGTGGTCGACGCCCATGGGCCAGGCGAAGCCGCGACCGACGAAGTCGGAGGTCGGTGCGAGCTCGCTCAATTGATCTTCACCATCGCTCCCTTGACCTCGAGGATGCCGCCGGCCTCGACGACGCCCATGGCCGTGCCCTTGAGCGACGCCTGGGTGCCCTGCAGCTTGAGCCCGGCGTTGGCCGTCGCCTCGACGTCGACCGCGGTGACCTGGACCTTCGTCTTCGCCTTGATCGAGATGGTCGTCGCGTCGATCGTGATGCCGCCCTTGCCGTCGAACTCGATGAACGCGGAGCCGGACGAGAGCTTCAGCGGGACCCCGTCGGGCACCTTGAGGTCGGCCCGGTCCTTGCCGATCCGCAGGGAGGCCGCGAGCCCGGCCAGCGCGAGCTCGACGTGCTGGGTCGCCGGAGTCGTGCCGTCGCTCAGCGTCAGCGAGTGGCCGAGCCGGGAGGTCATCGCCCGGGTCACCACGGCGCCGTTCTCGTCGACCGCGCCGGCGGTGGGCGTGGTCGACTTGTTGCCGAACAGCCCGCCGAGCACGACGGGGCGCGTGACGTCGTCGTCCTCGAAGCCGATCAGCACCTCGTCGCCCACCTCGGGCAGCATGACCTGGCCGCGGTTGGCGCCCGCGCCGATGGCGAGCACGCGGGCCCAGGCGCTCGAGAGCTGGTCCGAGGCGGTGCTCAGCGAGACGCTGACGCGGCCGAGCTTGTCGGGGTCCTTGATGTTGTCGACGATGCCGACGGCCAGCCCGCTGCGCCGGAAGCTCGACACGGGCGCGGAGGTCTCCCACGGGTCGGAGAGCTGGACGGGGTCGCGGTCGCCGCCGACCCAGCGGCTGGTGGCGTTGCCGCCGATCCAGGTGTTCTCGACCTCCCGGATGTAGTAGTTCCCGTTCGCCGGTCCCGCGCCGTGCATCTCCACGCGGCCGCCGGGCACCAGGAGCGCCGTGTACTGGCACTCGCCGGTCGCCGTGACCCGACCGGTGCGGACCGCGATCCCTTCGGCGGCGGCCTTGGCGTCGGTCTGGGAGCGGGTGGCCGCGCGGGCGTCGACCCGGGTGTACGTCGGGCCGCCGCCGGCGCCCGTGGCGTCGAAACCCGCGCGGGAGGTCGGCGTGGCCGCCGTGCCGACGACGGGGGACTGCGCGACGGGGTCCCAGCCGCGCACGGTGACGCTCGTCGATCCGTCGCCGGTCTGCTTGGCGACGAACGAGATGACGTCCATGCCGATCGTGTTCGAGATCGCCTGGGCGCCCGGAGCGCTCCCGGTCGCGGCCGACCACATCGAGAACTTCTTGCCGAGGATCGACCAGTCGCGGCCGGTGCGCTCGGAGATCTCGTCGATCATGCCCAGGGCGGTGTCGTTGCGCAGCGCGTACTTCACCGGCGTGGTCGGCAGGTCGATCGCCCCGACCTCGAGCCCGGCCGCGGAGACCAGCCGGGTCACGATGTCCCGCAGGGAGACGTTGGTGAACGACTCGACGTCGGTGTTGCGCAGCAGGTCGTACCCGCCGTCCTGCACGGTGACCGTCAGGAGCAGTCCGCCACCTCGGCCGAGCTCGGTGGCGACCGAGGTGACCTGCCCGTCGAAGGCGGGGTCCGTGAGGTCGCCGTAACCGGCGGCGAAGGACACCTGTGTGCCGATGTTCAGCAGCCCGGACGCGAGCGACACGAAGCCGTCGTCGACGAACCGCAGCGTGCACCGCCCGATCGAGCGCAGTCCGCGCTGCACCCGGACGCTGAGGATCTGGAAGGTCTCGGGCAGGGCCTGCCCGTTCGGCCGTGATCTCGATCCGGACCGGGGAGTCCGAGGCGAGCAGGGGGCTGGCGGCGGGGCTCATGCGTCGAGCTTCGGGATCGTGAGCATCGAGCCGGGCCGCAGCGCCAGCGGGTCGGCGATCGCGTTGGCGGTCGCGAGCATGCGCCACCGCGTCGAGTCGCCGTAGTACTGCGCGGAGATCCGGTCGAGGGTCTCGCCGGGCTGCACCCGGTGCACGCGGTGCGGGCGCGGGCGTGCCCGACGTCGGGTTCTGCCGACCGAACGCCTGCGACTCCTCGTACTGCCGCAGCACCAGGGCCATCGTCGCGCGCAGCGGCATGCCCGTGCTCGAGAAGTACGTGTAGGTGAGCTCGAGCTGGGCGATGACCGCCTTGAACGAGTGCAGGTCGCCCCAGTGGAACGTCACGTACGGCGGGCGGGCGTTGTGCTTGGACTCGTCCGTGCCGGGCAGGCTCGGGTCGAGGTCCATCAGCGAGACGATCTTGCCCGTGTGCGTGCTGACGTCGACGCCCGTGTCGGTGGTGTCGAAGAAGAGGTCCACCCGCAGGACGCCCGAGTTCGCGCCGGTGTAGCGCAGCTTGGTGACGCCGCGCCCGGCCAAGGGGGCGCCCGCCCACGTGTTGCTGCGGCTGATCTTGAGCTGGGCCGGGTTGAACAGGCACGACACCCGCGTGCCGTCCTCGGTCTCCAGGAAAGCCTTCTGGCTCGACGGCGGGGCCGGCTGGGCGGCCGGTGGGTTCACCATCAGAACACCTCCGAACCGCGACGCCAGGCGCGGCGCTCGGTCTCTTCCTGCGAGCCGTTCCTCGACGATCCGCAGGACCGCGTCGCGGAAGTTCAGGTCCTCGAGGTAGCCGTCAGAGACGCCTCCGGTCACCGGCTCACCGACGCCTTGGGTCCTGTCGACCTGCGAGTTGTCGAACGCGGCGAAGTCGATGCTCATGTCGTGCTCTCCGTCTCCGTCCCCGAAGAAGCGCCGCACGATGTGCGGCGCTCCGGCGGGAGCTCCGAAGGTCATGGGGCCGCCGGGGGTGCCTGTGGTGCTGGTGGATGCGGTGTGCGAGCCACCGGTGGTGCGGGTGCCCACGGCGTCCGCCGTTGCCGACGAAGGCACGGCCGGCCTCTGCTCGGTCGGCGAGCGCCGGACGAACGTGCGCGGCGGCAGGACGTTCCAGGCGGCCGGGATCTGCGGCGGGTTGGCGCCGCTGGCCGGTCGGGGCGGGGGCGGTGAGGTCAGGCCACCGACGCCGGCGACCGCCGTCGCCCAGCCCGCCGACGCGCTCGGTGCCCAGGCCGCCGTGCGGTCCGAGCGTGTGGCCTGGGTGCCGGGCTTGCCGCCCGTCGAGCGGCGGACCGCAGCGCCCGGCGGAAGGCCGACGGTGGGGATGCCGGGGGTCGCGACGCCTGCGCGGCTCATGGTGGGGACGCCGTTCGGCCAGGCAGTTCGCGAGCCGGCCGAACCGGCGCCTGACGTGCGGGCCGACGTCGTGCCCGCGGCCGCGCCGGGTGCAGCCTACCGGCGCCCGAGGCGGCAGCGCTCCGGCTCGCTGTCGCGGTGCCGGCTCTCGCGCTGGAGCCGGCGTTCGGGAACGTCGTCGGGCCTCCCGACGCGCGTGCAGCGCCCGAGCTCGTGCCACCGCCCGCTGCCGCGGTCGTCGTGTGCCGACGCCGCACCGGCGGGGATGCCGAAAGGATCGAGGTGCCACCGGCCGAACCCGCCGTCCGCACGGTCACCGGAGACATCATGCGCAGCGCGTAGCCCGGGCCGGCGAGCTGCGCGGCGGCCGCGTCCTGCCGTTCGGCGACACCGGCGAAGGTCGCGCCCGACGCGCCAGCGTAGGTGGCGCGCTGGCTCGCGGCGCGCGCTGCGGCGGCACCGGTGGGCGGCGCGAAGCTGCCGCGGTGGTCGTGGACCGGGATCGCCGACGAGGAACCGGGCACGCGGGTGGCGCGCCGGACGGTCGAGCGTTCGATGCCCAGTCCGCGTCCGGCGGCGCGCGTGCGGGTGCGCCCGCCGCGGCGGTGGCCGGTGCCGGGCAGGTGGTTCGCGGAGGTGCCGGCGTCTCCGGCGGAACCGGTCAGGTCGAGGCCCGCGGCCGCGACGGGTCCGTCCGGGCGTGCCGGGGCACCCGCGCTCGGTGCGAGCGGGGAGCCGACGAACGACCGGCGCACCGGCGTCGCCGACGCGGCCGCGGTCGATGCCGACGCGCCGGCGTCGATGCCGACGCGGGTCGCGGACGTGCTCGACGAGAGCGTGGTCGGCGAGCTGGACGGTGCGCTCCCCGTAGACCCGTCGCGGACGCCGGGTCCCGCGGCCGAGGGCGCCAGGTGCCGGGCCGGCGTCGCTGCAGACGCGGGTGCGGTTGGCGTCACCGTGGAGACCGACGGCGTCGGCGGCGCTGCCGGGACCGGCGACGTCGCGCGCGACGGTGCGGAGGTCGGCTGTGTGGGCGTCGCCGGCGCCGGGTCGGTGCGGCGACGGGGCTCGTCGCAGCCGTCGGCGAGGCCGAGGTCCGGGCGGTCGCCGGGGCGGTGGTGCCCGCGGGACGTGGCGAGCCCTGGGGCGGCGCGCTGCCGCCCGCGGGGCTGGTCGACCGGCCGAGGGTCGATGAGGTCGAGCGCGCGGCGGCTGCCGGCCGACCCCGCGGAGTCTGCGGCGACCGCGGCGACCGCGGCTGAGGTCGGAGCGACCGAGCGGCGGACCTGCCGGGTCGGGTCGGCCAGGGTGCTGTTCGGCCGGAACAGCGGGCGCGCGAGCGTGCGCCGGACCGCGGAGGCGAGGGGACGGTGCGCGGGTGCCGGCATCGCCGGGTCCGCGGACGTCCCGACGGGTGAGTCGGCGTCGAACGACCGGCGCAGGGTGGGAGTCGTCGCGACGGGGGGCATCGGTGAGTCTGTCGTCGTCGACGGTCCGGCCAGAGGCGACGCGGCCGGCGCACCCGCCACCGGAGCAGCGGCGGACGGCGACGCCGGAACGGCCGGCGCAGAGTCGGACCCTGCTCCGGGGTCGACGACCGTCGGCGACGTCGTGGGGGTGGCGTGCGGCGCCGCTGCGGAGGGCGCCGGGGGGACGACGTCCTCCGCAGCGAACGGCGTGGCAGCCGGAGACGGCGGGGCCGAGGTCGCTCCCGGGCCGGGCGTGGCCGTCGAGGTGGCGGCGGGCGAGCTCGGACGAGCTGCCGCGGGCGGCGGCGGCGTCGGCAGCGGAGACCTGCGGATCTGGCTCGCGACGCCGGGCGCCGACGCTGCGGCTGCCGTCGCGACCCCCGCTCTCGTCGCCGCCGACTGACCCGAGGGTGAACCCAGCGAATCCGATCGCGCCGGCGGCGCGGCGGCCGCACGACGGGCGTCGGCTGCGGCCGTCGCCAGGGCCCGCCGACGCAGGAGCCGGCCGGACGGCGCGGGAGCCGTGCGCACGGCGGCGGCAGCGGAACCGGGAGAAGCGGGACCCGAGGAGAGCGTCGCGGCAGAGGGAGCCCGGTCACCCGTCACGGCGGACGACGCTCGTCCGGACCCCCCGTCGTTCCCCGGTCGTGCCGGCGGATCGGTCGAGGCGGCCGCGCGGGGCGCGCGCATGACGCGGGTATCGGCCGTGGTGGTCATCCGGCCGGACGCTCGCACGTCGTCGGAGACGCGCACGGCGATCGTCTGCGGCGCGAGCCGTGACGGGGTGCCCCCCGGGCGATAGCTGGACTGGTCGGGCACGCGGGCGAGCATCCGCGGCAGGCCGCGCGCGGTGGGCGCCTCGGGGACCGCGACGGCCCCGCGGACGGCGGACACGTCCGACCACCAGCGCGGCGGGGCGACGTTCGCGGGTCCGCTGCCCACCGAGATCGAGGCGGCCGGACCGACCAGGGAGCGGCGGACCGCGACGGATCGCCCCCAGCCGGTCGAGAACCGTGCCGACGACGTGGCCAGCGACCCGATCGGGGAGGGTCGGTGGTGACCGAGCGTGGGGCCGGGCCGGCGCAGGCGCACGCCGATCGCGCGTCCGAGCCGGTTGCGCTCGTCGTCGGGGACGGGGGAAGGGGAGTCCGTCATGACAGCGTCTTCGCCCGGAAGCCGTTGTGCGCGACCTCGAGGGTCTCGTTCAGGGTGTCGGAGCTGTCGGCGCTGAGCGTGGGACCGCTCCACGCGACGGCGAACACGCCCTCGAACTCCCAGGAGCGCAGGCGCTCGCCGTTGCTGCCCATGATGGTCACTGCTCCCGTGGAGCGCGTGATCTTGTTCTGGTTCGCGGCGAACCCGTCGCCGGACGCCTTGCCCACCCAGGTGAACAGCGCGTCGGAGTCGACCAGGCCACGCTTGAAGACGAGGTGCGGCCAGCGCATCACCCCGGGGAACTGGTGGACGTACTGGTTCTGACCGCCCTCGACGTGCTCGACGGTCGAGATGTTCAGCTGCAGACCGGTGATCTCGCGGAACGCGCCGATCTCGACGCCGTCCACCTCGAAGATGAAGTTGGCGGCGACGGGTGCGTCGCCACCGAGGGGACCATCAGGCACTGTCTCTCACCGCCTCCCACGCTCGAGCGTTCATGGCCGACACGGCGCGCACCATCCGCACCCGGTCCATGTGCTCGAGGTCGAGCAGCTCGTTCAGGGGCCAGTGCAGGTGGTACGCGAGGAACGCGATCTCCTGCCAGAGCGCCTCGGCGGGGTAGCGCAGCATCGGGTGGTCCTACCGTGCCTCGGTCGGGATCTCCTCGATCGACGCGCGACCGGCCCGGTAGGTGGTGGTGGCAGGTGCCCCGGCGGACGTCTCCGGGGCGGCGGCCGGAGCCGGTTCCGGAGCCACGGGCTCCGGAACCGACCCAGGCAGAGGTCCTGCCTGCTGCTGCGCTGCGACGAACTCGTCGAACTCCTCCTGCGACCCGAAGTTGATCACGCCGTAGAAGTCCTGCAGGTACGCCAGGTCCGCCGCGAAGAGACCTTCGATCTCGTGCGGCGTGACCATGTCGAGCGACCCCAGCGTCTCCACCACCCGGGCGAGCACCACGATCGTGAGCCGCGGGTCGTCCGGGCCGCTGATCGTGGGGTCGCGCAGGGGCTCGAGCTCGTCGCGCGCCGTTGCCAGGCGCATGACGCCGTCTCGGTGGAGTCCGCCGTTGCGGTCCACGTACCCCCGGGGGAGCGTGAACTCGTAGCGGGTCTTGAGGCTCACTTCACCCGCGCGAGCGACTCGATGGTGAGGGTGATGGTCTCCTTCACCGGGTCGTTCGAGTCGACGCTGAGCTGGTCGGTCGAGATCTTGCTCGGCCAGCCGTTGGTGAAGTTGAACCGGGCGACCTCGACGTGGGTGGAGTCGTACATGACGACCGACCCGCTCTTGCGGTTGTTGGTGCGGTCCGAGAGCAGGATGCCCTTGGTCATGATGTCGTTGAACCAGCCCCAGAGCTTGTCCTGGGTGGAGTCCGGCGGCGCCATGCGGGTGAGCTGGAGGTCGGGCGCCTTGTTGCGGCCGGCCAGCGTCTTGACGGTCTGGGACTTGCCGTCCTTGCCGACCTGCTGCGTGGTGGCGACCTCCATCTCGACGTCGAGACCCGAGACGGACGAGAGGACGGTGACGACCGATCCGTCGATCTCGAGGAAGAAGTTCTGCGCGATCAGCGGGTCGACCGCGATCAAGGCTTCGTTGGGCATCTACGTACTCCTAGTGAGGCGAGCGGGCGATCAGGACGCGGTCTGCTTGTTCTGGCTGATCCGGAAGATGACGAACTCGGCCGGCTTGACGGGCGCGATGCCCACCTCGACGACGAGCTTTCCGGCGTCGATCGACTCGGGCGGGTTCGTCGTCGCGTCGCAGTTGACGAAGAACGCCTCCTGCGGGCTGTTGCCGAACAGTGCGCCTGCCGACCAGAGCCCGCGCAGGTACGCGTTGAGCGTGCGCTTGACGCCCTCCCACAGGGCCACGTTGTTGGGCTCGAAGACCGCCCACTGCGTGCCCTCGAGGATGGTCGCCTCGATCATGTTGAACAGGCGGCGGACGTTGATGTACGTCCAGTCGGTGTCCGACGCGAGCGTGCGGGCGCCCCAGATGCGGATGCCGCGCTGGCCGAACGGCCGGATCGCGTTGATGCCCAGCGGGTTGAGCACACCCTGCTCGGCCTGCGTGATGTTCCGCTCGACGTCCAGGACGCCGCGGATGGTGTCGTTGGCCGGGGCCTTCCACACGCCGCGGGTCTCGTCGGTCCGGGCCCAGACGCCGGCCACGTGGCCCGACGGCGGGATGAGGATCTCGGAGTTGCCGTTGGAGCCGGTCGGGTTCTCGACCTTGATCCAGGGGTAGTAGAGCGTGGCGAACGCGGAGTCGAACTGGGCCGTGTCCGTGCGCCACTCCTTGACCGCCTGCGGCGACAGCCCGGGAGGGGCGTCGAGGATGGCGATGCGGTTCGCGTGCTGCTCGCAGTGCGCGATGAGGCTCGTCTGCACGGCCTTCCACAGGCCCAGGTCGAGCGACCCGTCGTCCTTGGTCGCGGCCGTGATCAGGTCCGGGACCAGCACGATCGTGACGTCGTCGGCGATCGCGAGGCCGGCGATGCCGGTGCGCGCCGACTCCGAGCCGGCGAACTTGCGGCCGTTGACCGGGACCGGCTTGGCGGCGGCCTGCTCGAGCGTGTACGCGCCCGGCTTGAGCAGCTCGAGCTGGCTCGTCAGGTCGACGTCGTCGGCGAGCTTGATCTCGACCTTGACGCGCGTGGACGTCTTGTTGATGACCGTCGCAGCGTCGCGCGGGCCACCGAGCGTGAGGTCGTCGTAGCTCTCCACGGCCTCACCGCCGTCGACGATCGTGATGCTGAAGGGCGCCGGGCCCTCGTGGTCGTCGGCGACCTCGGCCGCCTCGACGACGACGGTCAGGTGGGCGTCGGGCTCGACGGACTCCACCGAGATGGGCAGCCCGAGCGAGCGGTCCGCAGCCGGCAGGGCCAGCCGCGAGGGCTCACCGGACGGCTCGGCGTTGGGCACGCGGACGATGTACGCGAGGCTGCCGCCGTTGAGGAAGTAGCCGTACACGGACAGGGGGAGCATGGCTCCCTCGACGAATCCCCCGAAGAGGGACTCGAACTGGTTCCAGCTGGTGACCAGGCGGGGGGCGAGGCCCTGCGGGTCGTTGGGGTCGTCTAGAGGCGCTCGCTCGGTGAACCCCACAAATGCGGCCACAGCGGTCGGCGCCGAAGCGAGGACCTTCTGGGTCGAGGGGATCTCTTCGACGTAGACGCCGGGCGCTGTGTACGTGGGCACTGGCCATCCTCTGCTTGGATCGCTCCCACCGGGCATGACCTGCGCGGGAACGCTGCGACGCGGGTGTGTCGTCGTCACGTTATGGACGGGCTCCGCGTACGGGGCATCGGTAATCGCTACCGAGGTTTTCAAACGGCCTGCGCGGGCCATAGGGTGCGGATGGCACAACTTCTCGAGTTCGCAAGTCGAGGTGCCGATGAACTCGGAAACAGAGCTGTGTCGCGTTCGAGGGGTACCGATGGTGGCTGGTGGAGAGTATCCGTCGACGACGACCGTGGCCACGCGTACGCAACCCGATCCCGGACCTGCCCGCGGTCGTCCACGCGCACCATTCCCGCCGCCGCACGGTCCTGTCCCGCCCCGTCGTCGATCACGTCCGGGCAGAGCTCGCGGCCGGTCGGTCCGTGCTCGTCGTCGGCGAGGCCGGCGTGGGCAAGACGCACCTGGTGACGGCTGCGCTGTCGTCGTTGAGGCTTGCCGGCGGGGACGTCCCGCACGTGGTCACCGTCTCCGGCGCCTCGGCCCGGGGCGGCATCCCGCTGGGCGCCCTGGAGCCCCTGCTCGGCGACGACGCGCTGGTCTCGCTCGGCAGCGTCTCCCGCACGGTCGACGCCGTCGCGGTGTCCCTGCGGGGTCGCGCGCGTGGCGGGCCGCTCGTGCTGCGCGTCGAGGACGCGCACCTGCTCGACACCGCGAGCTCGCAGGCGCTGGGCTGGATGGTGCAGCAGGGCGAGGTCCAGCTCGTCGCGACCGCGCGCACCTCGGCGGTGGCCGAGTCGCCCTGGCTGGAGCTGTGGAAGGACGACGTGGTCGAGCGCGTCGACGTCCCGGCGTTCACGCTGGCCGAGGTCGAGCAGTGGCTGGTCGCGGAGCTGGGCGGGCAGGTCTCGATCGACACGGTCCGACGCGTGTGGGCGGAGACCGGCGGCAACGCGTTCCACCTGTCCGAGGTGGTCCGGGCCGACCGCGTCGGGGGTGCCCTCAAGCAGACCGACGGCGTGTGGGTGTGGACCGGCCGCGCCACCCCGGGGCGCCGGCTCCTGGATCTCGTCGCGCACGACATGACGCTTGTTGTCGCCGGACGCACGCAGCGCGCTCGAGCTGTCGTCGCTCGCGTGCCCGATCCCGCTCAACGCTCTGCTCGACCTCGTGCCGCGGCACGCCGTCGAGGAGCTCACGCGCGTCGGTCTGGTGACCCTGACCCCGCGCATCTCGGTGGCCGGCTCGGGCGACGTGCTCGTCGACCTGGCCCACGCCCTGTATGCCGAGGCCGTGCGCTCCGGCATCCCGCGCGCGCAGCGCCGCGACGTCCTGCTGCGGGTGGCCGAGCTCACGCACGACGGCCAGCGCAGCGGTCCCGCGCTCGTCCGTTCCGTCTCCCTGTCCCTCGACTGCGACATGCCCGTGGACGTCACGCGCCTGCGCGCCGCGATCGATGCCGCGTTCGACATGCAGCAGCTCGACACGGTCGTCCGCATCGTCACGGCGGCCCTGCGCCGGGGCCTGCTGGACGACGTCCACCGGGTCGAGCTGCTGGTCGAGCGCGCCGACGCGTGGTGGCACCTGGACGAGACCGCCCAGGCCGCCCGGGACCTGGCCGAGGCCATCGACGGGATCCGGCTCCTGGGTGCCCCGAACGCCGACGCGGTGCGGCTGATGGTGGCCGCGACCGCGATGCAGGCGGGGATCGCGCACTATCGCGACGGGGACCTGCTGCAGGCCCTGATCGCGTTCGGGCCGTCGGAGTGGTGGCTCGACGGGCTGCCGCCCGGGCTCGCCCTGATCGGTCGACGCGAGCTCGACGTGGCCCGCCTGACCCGCCTCGGCTACGCCGGTCGCGCCGACCTGGACGCCGCGCTGGCCGTCCTGATGTCCCCGTCCGTCGGCGGCATGGCACTCCCGCTGGCCCGCCCGGCGATCCTCGGTCTCGCGCAGTCCGGCCGGTTTGCCGACGCCACGCGGGTGGCCGCCCGGTACGTCCAGCTCGCCTTCGCGCACCGGGACACGTACCGGTGGGCCATCAGCGAGGTGACGGTCGCGGCGTTCTTCACCACCCTGTGGTCGGGCGACCTGGAGGCCGCCGAGGTGCTCGCTGCGGCCGAGCGGTCCGACCCCGGGCTCGCGTGGGTGGCCACGCACGTGACCCGCGGCCTGCTCGGCATCGCGCACGGCTCCTGGTCGTCGGCCCGCGCGGACCTCAACGCGACGTACGACTTCCTCGGCAACACCGACCTCGGGGGAGTGTCGGTGTTCATGCGCGCCGCCGAGGCGGTCGCGACGGCCGCATCCGGGGACGGGTCCGGGGCCCGCGCCCTGCTCGCCGCGCTGGAGTCCTCGCCGCTGCGCCCGATCGGTGGTCTCGAGCCCGAGGTTCGGCTCCTGCGCGTCGACGCGCTGCTGTGGATGCGGGACCCGAGGGGCCCGACGGAGGCCGCGGCGCTCGCGCGGTGGGCGTCGTCGGCCGGCCTGGCCCGCGTCGAGCTCGAGGCGCTGCACCGGTGCGTGAGCGGGCAGGGGCGCGGGCGGCTCGTCGACGCCGACCTGCTGGAGCGGGTGCGCGAGCTCGACGCCGTGGTCGACGGCCCCCGGGCTGCCGCCCTCGTCGCGCACGTCGCCGCGCTCGCTCGTCGGCGATCCCGACCTCATCCGCATCGCCGAGCGCGGCCTGAACCGGACCGGCCTGTGGCTGCCCCCGCTCGAGGCGCCCGTGGCCCTCACCCGGCGGGAGCAGGAGATCGCCGCGCTCGCGGCCGGCGGGATGACCTCGCGGGCGATCGCCGTGCGGCTGACCCTGTCGGTGCGCACCGTGGACAGCCACCTGGCGCGCGTGTTCACCAAGACCGGCGTCCACTCGCGCGAGGGCCTCGCGGTCGTCCTTCGCTGAGCTCCCTGCTCGGGCCCGTCGACGTGTGTGCCGGACGTCTCATGGACGACCGTCCAACTCCCCGGTAGAATTGTCATAACCGATACGGAGGAGGCGAGACAGATGATCACGGAGCACCGTGCCTCGACCTTCGCCCGCCGCATCGGGCTGATCCGTCAGGGCTGACCGCCCTCGACAGGCTTCCGCGGCTTCGCCGCGACGCGCCGACCTCTCCACACGACGACTCGTTGGCCGTTGTGACACCTCTGCCCGAAAGCAGTGATTCCCCCGTGCGATTCCGCCTCCTGGGCGCCACCGCCCTCGCCGCCGCCCTGATCCTCGTCCCGAGCGCCGCGCACGCCGCCGGCTCCGACAGCCCGACCCCGTACACCGTCACCGCGCAGACCCTGACGCTGCCCGCCGGGACGACGTTCGAGGCGAACGGCCACATCAACTACCGCGTCACCCAGCTCGACGGCACCGGCGAGAAGTCGTTCAACGTGCACGAGTCCGTGCCGCACAACGGCCAGTGGCCGCAGGCGCGCTACGTCGGCACGTCCGTCTACACCTGGACCGACCACCCGTCGTTCGCTGCGTCGTTCCCCGACGGGTACTGCATCACCTGGGTGCAGGTCTCGCTGTACAACGAGCACTTCGGCGAGGGCGGGCAGGCGCCGGTCTGCACGACGACGCCCGTCGTCGACCCGGACCCGACGACGCCCGTCGTCGACCCGACGGACCCGGTCGTCGACCCGACGGATCCCGTCGTCGACCCGACCGACCTCGGTCGTCGACCCGACGGACCCGGTTGTCGACCCGACGGACCCGGTTGTCGACCCGACCGACCCCGTCGTCGACCCGACGGACCCGTCGTCGACCCGACGGACCCGACCGTTTACCCGTCGACCCGACGGATCCGGTTGTCGACCCGACCGACCCGGTCGACCCGACGGACCCCGCAGTCGTCGACCCGACGACCCCGACGGACGCCGTCCTGGACTCGGGCGATGTCGAGGCTCCGGTGATCTCCGAGGTCCTGGCGGACGAGGACGCGACGGACCCCGACGCGACCGGTGCCGTGCTCGCGTCCACCGGATCGGACGCGGCGACGCTCGCCGCTCTCGGGCTGGCCGTCATGGTGATCGGTGGCTCGTTGATCGTCGTCGGTCGCCGGAACGCCCGGAGCGACAGCTCGCCCGTCGAGCCCACCCTGTAGTTCGCCCGACGAAGGCCGGCCTCGCACGTTGAGGCCGGCCTTCGGCCGTGCGGGCGTCGTTCGGTAGGCTCCTGCACGTTCGGCGGCACCGCCATCCCACCCGCCGACGATTCGCGCCTGTAGCTCAGGGGATAGAGCACCGCTCTCCTAAAGCGGGTGTCGGCAGTTCGAATCTGCCCAGGCGCACAGATGAAGTACCAGGCCAGAGGCGGTTTCCCGAAGCGGAGACCGGTACCGGCCCCAGCGGGGACCACCCGGGGACCACCTAGGCAGGTCCGCGCAGGTCTAGGCAGGCTCATCGTCGCGGCGGCGTGGCCGAGGATCATCTGTACCGCCTTCACGTCGGCACCTTGTGTAACGCGCAACGTAGAAATCGCGGGAGCGCACTGAGCGCGGGGTGCGCCGCGGGCACGGTCGGGAGCGTGGCCGGCGGCTAGGAAGGGACCTGTTGCTCCTAGGGTTCGAGCCCGACGGGAGGGGTGTCTTCGTGCCAGGTGATTGGGCCGATCACCGGTCGGGAGCCCGGCAGGGGTGAAAGCATGGGGCTGTGACGCGGGTTGAGCGGTGGGAGCGGCGCAGCGAGTGGCCGCTGTCGTTGGCGGCAGTGACGTTTTTGATCGCCTACGCGTTGCCGATTGCCGTGCCCACGATGACCCAGGCAAGCCGCGACGTGTGCGAGACCATCGTTCGGATCACATGGGTCGCGTTCGCCGTCGATTATTTCGCCAGACTCGGCCTGTCCGAACGCCGCTGGGAGTTCGTGAAACGCCATCTCCTCGATCTGTCTGTGATCGCCCTGCCCATCCTGCGTCCGCTGCGTCTACTCCGCCTGGTAGCGCTCGCAGGAGTGCTGAACCGGGTTGGGTCGCACACGCTCCGGGGCCGCGTGGTGACGTATGTGGTCGGCGCCACGGCATTGTTGGTCACTTGCGGCGCTCTGGCCGTCACGGACGCGGAGCGTGGTCAGCCAGGCACGAACATCGCCAACCTCGGTGACGGCTTCTGGTGGGCCATCACGACCATGACCACGGTCGGCTACGGCGACCGATACCCGGTGACCACCACGGGCAGGTTCGTCGCGGCAACGCTGATGGTTGCTGGCATTGCGCTCCTCGGCATCGTCACGGCGACGCTTGCGTCGTGGCTTGTCGAGCGGGTCGCCGAGGCAACTGACGGAGAGCAGGCGGTGACGCGGGCCGAGATCGAGAACCTGACGCTGGAGGTTCGACGCCTTGCCGACGAGCTCGCGGCGCGTTCGTCCAAGCTCGGAGCCGCTTAGCCCCTCGGCGAGGATCACGGGGTAGTCGGGAGGAGTCGCATCCGTGAGGCGGGGTTGGTCCGGCGTGCCTCGATCGGTGTGCAGAGTCCGCGGGTCTTGCGTCGCGCTGGCTGTACGGATCAGTCAGTCGCCGGGAGTTGCGCGGGAGCCTCGTTCAGCCCCGGGTAGGTCGAGTTTTCGGCCAGCACCTTCTCGAGGTCTCGGTGCGCCATGCCGGCCCCGTTGTCCCCGAGATACGCATATGCTTCGTTCCACGAAGCGCTGGGCGAAGACGTCGAAACTCATGGGGCGGAGCGTCCCACCGGGATGTCCGGCCCTGCAACCGTCGAACTGTCGGACGGCCGCTCGACGGCATGCGAGGGCAGCCTGATGCGGACAATCGCACGGGCCGACTCTTCTTGCATCGCAGCGATGCCGGACGGTCCCCCGAGCTCAAGGCGATTCCCCGAGTAGCCGACATCGGGGTGTGGCAGAACGCGAAACGACGGCCAGACGGCCGGGGCGGGTGCTCCGCGTCCTTGAGACGCTGGTTGTCGGAGAACGTCCGCCGCAGCGGCGGCTCCGGCCGCACCCGCCTCGGGCAGCACGGTCGTGGCTGCGAAGGACCGATGTCAGTGAAGTCGGTGTGACGTGGCGTTCCGGGAGAGACGGGGGCTATATCGAAGCCGCCGACATTGCTCGCGTCGCTCTCATCGACACCGTGTACTCGAGCACGACGTTCATGGGGACGGTGGTGCTCTACGCACTGGTCATTGACCACGGCGGAACAGTTCGGCTTCGCGTAGGTGCCGGGGGCAGGGCAGCCCAGTCAGGTGCTCAGAGCAAGCAGGCCCTGCGCGAGGCGTGGACACCACTCGGCGTACCTGTAACGAGAGACACCGAGAGTCTGTCCCGACCGAAGGACTACCGCCGTCGCTGGCCGGAGGCATTTGGCTTCGTGCACGCTTACCCCTTCGCGACCGCGGCGCTAGTCGCGGCGCTCGCCGTGGTCGTGTGGATGCTCGCCGTAGTCCCTGTGCTCGATCACTTGCTCGGTCCGTAGCGCGGGACGCACCTTCGGAGGATGCGGAACGTCCCGGATGGCCCGGGACCTACCGCACACCGTCCGCCAGAAGGTAGCGGATCGCGCCTTCCTCGGCGTCGTCTGAACGAGCGTCCTGCCGCAGCAGGGCGAGCACATCCACTGCCCGTTCGGCGAAGCCGCCGAGGAGCGCGATCTCCGGTGAGACGAGCTGGTCGACTGTGGGGTGAAGGACGACAGTTCCGGACGAGAACGGGATCCGCAGCCTCGGCACATCGTTCTTTGCGTCCTCATGACCGAGGCGCCCACGGTCTTGAGTTCGACTGTGAACTGGCCCAGTGAATGGATGAAGCGAAGTTTGGCGGCTGTCCCTCACCGCGGCCGAGAAACGCCCCTTGCGCGCGTGCGATCGGGCCAAGGCTGCTAACCCTTCGCGGAGGCAAATGTGCCGCGGGGCCCTGGGCTTCGATCGGCCATCTCGGCCCTCAACTTGGGAACAGCGACATCGCGTAGGGCCACGAGCACCTGGTCGACGACGGCTTCCAGGTTGCTTCCGTCGCCGCGAAGGAGCCACCAATGATCGCGGCCGTGCGTCAGGAAACCCAGCCGCTGCTCGTAGCGATGCAGCGCGACGGTGTTCGGGCTGGGCCGGAGCGTGTACCAGGGGTGGGTTTCGCGGGCGCGTTCCCAATCGCCCTTTCCGACTACCATCAGATTGATCGTGAACTTCGCGACGTCACTCGTACTTCCGGTCGAGGTCTGGAATCCGAGCATGCTCCAGTCGAGGTCGTCGGGTAGCACGAAGATCCTGCCCGACCCCTTGAGGCCTTGTGCGCGCAGCTCAGGTGCCCATCGGTCCCGGACCGTCGTCCGAAAGAGATCTTGTGCCACGCCCATGGCGGCAGCGTAGGACGCGGACAGCGCGGAGATCGCGAAACCCTCGAGGACCACACAAGCGGGTCTCGTCCGGCGCGCGGGCCGACGGTGCTGGACACGCCGATATCGCCGGCGTGCAGCTGGCGCGTCATTCGATATCGAGGCGGAGCGCGACGGTCAGCCGGTGTGGTGAGCGTGCTTGATTGCTCCGGCAAGCGTGGCGTCGAACCCCGTCGGGTCGGTGAACGTCACCCAGCGACACGATCCCTGAGGGAGTCCGTGCTGTGCAGCGACAGCGTCACGGGTGGCCTGTAGCGCTCGCCACGAGAGCACAGCCGAAGTCGTCAGGCCGACGACGCCGACGCCGACCAGCACCCAGCCGCCGGCAGTCCCGTCGACGAGGTTGACTGCACCCGACACGACCGTCACGAGGACGAAGACGAAGATCCCCAAGTTCGCGATGCCCCAATGGGCCAGGTGCCGGGCGGCGACGGGGTTGAGGCGCCCCTGCCACTCGGTGGGCACATCGGGAGCGGGCGGCGCGGTGACGACCCAGCGACGCGCCGACGGCAGCCTGAGCAGCGCCAACGGGACGGCGGCGACTGCGGCCGTCCCGATGGCCACGAGGGCTGAGATCCCGTCGCCCTCCACCACCGAGTCGACGGCGCCGAGCGCGGCGACTGCGAGCACGACGCCGAACGCCCCGACGAGCCGCCCGCGTTGACCCCGCCGCCACAGACCCAATGCTCCGAAGCCGAGCAGAGCGCCGAGACCGACCATCGCCATCCCGAGGCTCACGACCCCTCGAAGAGCGAACCGGTTGTCCATCGCGACGACTGGCTGCCACACGCTGACCACCATGACGACTGCCGCCCACCCGGCCAGTGCCGCGCAGAGCAACGACCAACCGGCGACGGCGATGATGGCGGCCGGTCGCGGGCCCACCTTGAAGGCTGCGCGCGGGCTCATGTCGCAGAGCGTAGGGCCCGTCCGGGCGCCGGCCGGATGCCTGCCGCGAGTTCTGCTCCGAACCTCGGCAGTTGCCTGAGAAGCCGATCCACCGGTCCAACGGGGCCTTCACCGCCGCAGGTACCCATGCGAACCGGTTCTCGTGCGATAAGCCGAGAGGCGACGGTTGAACGGTCGGATCGGCCTGATGTGGCTCGCGCGGCCACACGACCTGAACCGCCTCGACCGCAGCTCGAACCCCTTCGGCGTACACGGTGAACGACTCGTCCACGCCGGGGACCGGTCGTCGACGACGAGCACCGGATCTCCCGGGGTCGGCGATGGGGCCGACCAGAAGCTGCTCGACCACTCGCGGCGCTCGCCACCGCCCCAGCGGGTGGAGCACCGACTGATCGCCGAGGTCGGGATCGATGCGGCACCGGACGGCCAGTTCGATCTGGAGTCCGGTCGTGTAGCGAGACAGTGCTGCCAGGCGGATCGCCCCATCTGCGGATCGTCGGATGACGCCTGCCGCGGAGAGGGATGCGTTGTCCGGCGGTCCGAACCGGAAACGTGCCTGGGCGTCGTTGACCGTGTCGACGGAGAAGCCCAGGGCCGGATTCATGGCCCTGACCCTCGTCCGCATCCGTTATCGGGTCAACGAATTTGTTCGTGGCCGCTGGAACGCCGGCGACGTGAGACAGATGCAGGGTCAGCCGGCCTCGTCGGCCCAGGCCGCAGGCAGGACCCGTGCGAACCAGCCCCCAGGCGGTACGTCGACCTTCGGCCGCTGTATCGCCGGAAACGCCTGATCCGGTTCGCGCGGCCACAAGACCTCGACCTTGTCGGCCGCAGCCGCCATCGCTGCGGCACCCACGGTGAAGGTCGACTCGTCCACGCCGAGGGCCAGGTTGGCGACGACGAGCACCAGGTCACCGGCCGGCGGCGCGGGGGTCAACCACAGAGTGCTGGCCCACTCGCGTCCGCCGCCACCACCGCTCCGGTGGGTGAGCACGGGCACGTGTCCCGCCGGCCAGTTGCTCCAGCCGTTGCGCCAGGCCACGACGGCGCGGCCATCGGAGAGTTCCACACCGACCAGCAGGCCGGCGTCGGCGGAAGAGTGCATGCGATCGTCGGGCTCAGGATCAAGGCGACGCCGGATGCCCAGCTCGATCTGAAGTCCGGTGGTGTAGAGCGTGAGGCCGACGAGGAGGATCGCCGCGTCTGCGGATCGCCCGACGACGCCGCTCACTCCGACGACGGAGGGCACTTCGTTGTCCGGCGGTCGCGAACCGGATTCGTGCCTGGGCGACGTCGTCCGCGTCGCCGGAGAAGGCCAGGGCCGAATACATGGCCTTGACCCTCGTCCGCCCTCGTCAGCGGGTCAACGGGATTCGTCGGCGCGGCCGTCGAACTGGCGACGCCATCCGGACGGCGGTCGTCCGCAATGGGTTCTACAGTGCGGCGCATGACCGAGATCGGAACGGACTGGCGGGCGCTCGACGGCGTGACGACGGCCTGGTTCGACGCGCCCTCACTGATCGAGGCGGCTGCGCTGGCCGGACGCATCGTGGAGCTGTCGGGCGAGATCCTCGTCGACGTGCGCGCGACGGGCGTCCGGGTGCGCCTCGACTCGGACGAGCACGCCGAAGCGGTGTCGGCGGCGGCTCGGGATCTGGGACTCGTCGCGAACCCTGCCGTGCTGCAGCACCTGAGCGTCGTTCTCGAGTCCACCGACCCGTCCGCCGTGAGGCCGTTCTGGCAGAGCGCGCTCGACTACGCCCCCGACGAGGACGGCGGTCTGGCGGACCCGTTGCGACGTGACCCCGCGTTCCGGATCCGGCAGTCGAGCGAGCCTCGGCCGCTGCGCAACCGCATCCACATCGACGTGGTGCGGCCGGCCGCGGCCGTCGAGCAGGCCGGACTGGGTGAGCCGTACGGACCGTTCGGCGTCTGCCATGCCGATGCCGACGGCAACGAGGTCGACCTGGTGCCGGGTGACCCGCTCAGCGAGAGGGCCGAGACGGCCGACTGGCAGGCGGTGTTCAGCGCGATGGCGTGCTACCGCACGACGTCGCCGCAGCAGCAGCGCGACCTGACCACCGCGGCAGCAGCGCTCGCAGACGAGGCCGGCTTCCCGCTGCTGATCGACCTGCGCCCCGGCCTCGTGATCCTCGACAGCGGCAAGGACCAGTACGACGGCGATGCCCACGGCCTCGATCTCGACTTCCTCGACCTCGCCGCAGACAGCTCCAGTCCGCTGCCCGCGAGCTCGGGGCCACGGCGGATCCGGGGCTGCCGCGCTTCGTCCAGCTGTTCCTCGACGCCGCCGATGTCGCCGCGGTCCAGGCGTTCTGGCTCGCCGCGCTCGGGTACGTCCACGACCGGCGGGCCGAGGCGAGCGACATCTGCGATCCGCGCCGGCTGAACCCGGTGCTGCTGTTCCAGGAGCTCGACGCGTCGGAGACGGAGCGGCGTCGGCAGCGCAACCGGATCCACGTCGAGCTCGCGGTGCCGTCGGACGTCGCGCAGACGCACCTCGCCACGGTTCTCGCAGCCGGTGGCCGGCTCCTCGACGAGACGGAGAGTCGCTGGCGGGTCGCCGACCCGGAGGGCAACGAGCTCGTGATCGTCGGCGGGGCCTGATCAAGCCGTTCGGACTTCATCGGGCGCGCGGTGCTGCTCGCGGGCGGGTGCCACCCGACGGACCGTTCGAGATGCTCAGCGTGCTGAGTGTTGGCATCGTGGGGTGATGGAGACCACGAGCACCGCCGTCCAGGAGTCCGCGACGACGAAGGACCGGGTACGCCAGGTCACCGTCCTGATCGGTGCGGTCGTCGCGATCGCGGGCGCAGCCGTCGGGTCGGGCGCGTTCGGCGGGCAGGCGATCCAGGATGCCGCGGGCGGCGCGCTGTCGGCGACGGCCACCCCGCTCGCCCCCGACACCCCGGCGTTCGCGATCTGGTCGGTGATCTACCTCGGCCTCGGCATCTTCGCCGTGGTCCAGGCCCTGCCGCGCCAGGCCACGGACCCGCGGCTGCGCGCCGTGTCGTGGTGGGTGCTCGCGTCGATGCTGCTGAACGCCCTCTGGATCGGGGTCGTCCAGGCGGGGTCGCTCGGCGGCAGCGTCGCGGTGATCGCGATCCTGCTCGCCGTGCTCGCGGTGATCTTCGTCCGGCTCGTCCGGCTGGACCACACCGGCGCCGCCACCTCGCTCATCACCGACACCACGATCGGCCTCTACCTCGGCTGGGTCAGCGTCGCGACGCTCGCCAACATCGCCGCGTTCCTGTCCGACGCCGGAGTGGGGGAGCTCGGCCTCGGTGCCACCGGCTGGTCCGTCGTGGTGCTCGCGGCCGGCGCCGTGCTCTCGGTGGCCTACGCCGCGTTCGGTCGACGCCGGCCCACGGTGATCGTGCCGATCGGGCTGGCGATGGCCTGGGGGTTGGGGTGGATCGCGATCGGGCGCCACAACGGCCCGCTCGTCGACCAGACCGTCGCCGTCGCGGCGGCGGTCGCGGCCGTCGTGGCCCTCGTCGCGCCGCTGGTGACGTCCGTCGTCGGCCGCCGGGAGCGCTGAGCTGGTCGCGGCCCGCGACTCCATGCCTGCCGCACGTCGAGCTGACTACTCGGTGTAGTCCTCGAACTCCCAGTAGCCCACCCGGGCGATCTGCTCGGCGAGGCCCTTCCAGTCGGGCGCCTCGAGCGACTCGATGTGCTCGCGGAGGAAGGCGACGGCCGCGGTGAGGTCGAGCGTGCCGACGAGGAGCAGGTGGCGGCCGATCTGAGGTCCATCCACGTCGATGACCGTCTTCAGCCACGCCGTCGTGCAGACGAGGACGTCGAACGATTCCTCGCCCGGGCCGTCGGCCGGACCGACCATGAGCCGGACCCGGACGCCGTCGTTCGTCGGGTCGGGCGAGGCGTAGGAGTCGATCTCGGCGCCGTCGTCGAGGCGGTAGGTGTCGCGCAGTGCAGCTCTCATGATCCCTAGTCCGTGATGTCGAGGTGGGCGTTCTTCTTCCAGAAGCCTCGCGGGTTGGCCGGTGGAAGTGACTCGAAGTTCGACTGGGTCTTCGACTCGTTCGGTTTGTACGCCGGAGGACGGTACCGCTTCTGACCGTCGGCACTGACCCAGTACTTGGTCCCCGCCGGCGGTGCGACGTCGAGGCCCGTCCACAGCAGCCCTGCCTCGTCGGACCGCGCACTCGTCGCGAAACCGGGGATGCTGAAGTTCTTCCGCCCGTTGGCTGCGGACGCGACGATCTCGGCAGCGCTCAGCTGGGCCGGAGCGGGGACGGGGTCGCCGTCCTCGGGGTTGCGGCGGACCGGCGTGGCCCGCGCACCGCCCTCAGCGAGGACGTGGGCGATCTCGTGGGCGAGCACGTGCTCGCCGCCGGCGTCGACCGGGTTGATGCCCCCGCCCAGAAAGACGTCGTTGCCGACCGTGAACGCCTTCGCGCCCAGCGCCGCGCTGTGCTGCGCAGCCGCGGAGTCGTCGTGCACCCGGACGTGGCCGAGCGGCGTCCCGAACCCGGCCTCCATCCGACGCCGGACGCCGTCCGAGAGCGGCGCCCCGCGCCCGAGCCTGCTGGAGATCTGATGGCCGCGGCCCGCCTCGACGGCGCCGCCCGAACGGCCGACCTCCGTCTGGGTGGGGTGTGCGGTGCCGTACCGGCGAAGCCGTGCGAGCGAGGTGGTCGTCGGCGCCTCGGCGGCGACCACGGAACCCTCGGCGAAGCGGCGCAGCCGTGAGAGCACCGACGTCGCGCGTGCCTCGGCGGCGACCTCGGCAGGATCGTCGACGTGCCCGACCGTCAGACCGGCGACGGGTGCCGGGCGCAGCTGCGACGCGGATCCGTGGGCGGGCGTCGCGGCGTCGGCCTGCTGGGTCGGCGCGGGGATCGTGAGCTTGTCGGCGTGCGCTGTCATCGTGTGCCCCCCGGCTGTGTGCGTCCTGCCAGACTCCTCCGGTCGGCGACGACCCCGCGTCAGTACTTCCTACGCAATTGGGACGCTGCGCGGGCGTCGACGAACAGCCCGGACGGCGGCGCCCGCCGCCTGCAACCAACCCGCCGCCTACGTCGACGGGGGTGACGCGAGCCGGCCGGCGACGGGGCAGCTGACTCCCGAGTCGCTCATGCGGTTGCTGATCGGGATCCCGTCCACCGTCGGGAGGTCGAAGGTTGGTTGGCCGCCGACCGCCAAGGCGTCGGCGTACGCCTCCCGCAGCGTGAGCAGGGTCGTGCCAGTCACCCACCCACCCGGCGGCTGGGTTGTCGCCCTCGAGCTTCTTGCGCCGAGGGCCTCCATGGCCGCGATCAGGTCCCCGATCGCGGCGTCTTGAGCGCGGATGACGTCCACCGCCGGGCCGAGCGGGACCTCGTCGACCGCAGACTGCAGGTCGGCGCACGCCTGCGACGCCGGTCCGGAGACCGCGGGATCGTCGATGATCCCCAGGTGGTCGGCGTGCATGTACTGCCACAGGCCGGATCCGAGCGCCGCAGCGAGCCCGCCGGTCACGATGATGGCGACGACCAGGACGGTCAGGCCCGGCCCTCGTCGTCGCCGGACCGTGACGGGGTCGGCCATCGACCACTGCGCCGGCGGCTGGCTCATCTTGGGACCGTAGCGAGTGAGGGCTTCGAATGTGGCAGGCCTCGATAACAACCTGACCGACGTTCAGCGTCGATTTGGCGTCGCTCAGGTGGCTCTCGATCGCTGATCGGACTTCGCCCAGCCCGTGAGCGGGTCAGGCCGCCAGGTGCACGCCACTAACCTTGACTATGAGCACAACGGATTCCACGCCTGAGCTGCTGCTCCTGGGCGTGCTGGCCACGTCGCGCAAGGCCGACGAGCGGCGCCTCCCGATCCATCCCGCTCACCTCGAGCGCATCGACGCGGACCTGCGGGCGCGGATGCTTCTCGAGCGGGGCTACGGCGCGCGTTTCGGCATCGCCGACGCGGAGCTCGAGCCGCTGGTCGGGGGGATGGCCGACCGGGACGAGATCATCGCCCGCGCCGACGTCGTGCTGCTGCCCAAGCCGCAGGCCTCGGACCTCGAGGACCTTCGCGAGGGCCAGGTCCTGTGGGGCTGGCCGCACTGCGTGCAGGACCGCCAGATCACTCAGCTCGCGATCGACAAGAGCCTCACGCTCATCGCCTGGGAGTCGATGAACCACTGGCAGGCGGACGGGGGATTCGGCCTGCACGTCTTCCACAAGAACAACGAGCTGGCGGGCTACTGCTCGGTGCTGCACGCGCTCGAGCTGTGCGGATCGACCGGCGACTACGGCCGCCGGCTCAGTGCCGCGGTCATCGGGTTCGGCGCGACCGCGCGCGGCGCCGTCACGGCGCTCAACGCCCACGGGATCCACGACGTGCGCGTGCTGACCAACCGGGAGATCGCTGCGGTCGGCTCGCCGATCCCGTCGGTGGACATCATTCGGTTCGAGCACAGCGACGAGGCTCCGTTCGACAGCACCGTGAACACCGACGACGGCCCGGTGCTCCTCGCCCCGTACCTGGCCGAGAACGACATCGTCGTGAACTGCACCTTGCAGGATCCCAACGCGCCCCTGACCTACCTGGACACCTCGGACCTCGCCGCCTTCCGGCCGGGCAGCCTCATCGTCGACGTGTCCATCGACGAGGGGATGGGTTTCAGCTGGGCCCGGGCGACGTCCTTCGCCGAGCCGATGTTCACGGTCGGCGACACGACGAACTACTACGCGGTCGACCACAGCCCGTCGCTGCTGTGGAACTCGACGACGTGGGAGATCAGCGAGGCGTTGCTGCCGTTCCTGCGCCCGGTGATGGAGGGCCCGTCGTCGTGGGAGGCGTCGGAGACGATCCGACGAGCGATCGAGATCGGGGACGGTCGCATCCGCAACGAGGCGATCCTCACCTTCCAGGGCCGGTCGGCCGAGTATCCCTACCTCACCGAGGGCGCGGGCTGAAGCGCCGCTGCATCTCGGCATATCCGACCGCCCCGTCGAGGAAGCCGAGGGTCCCGGAGTCGAGCAGCTCGCGGCCGGCGCGCTCCACCATGCTCAGCGTCGCCCGGGCGACGGAACCGCCCAGGCTGACCCTCGTGACGCCGAGCGAGAAGAGCGTGGGCGCGTCGATGAGGTTCGCGAGCCCGGCCACCACGTTGAGCGGGCCGGGGATGGCGGCGGCGAGTCGGCGGATCGTGTCCGCCTCGACGACGCCGGGCACGAAGATGCAGTCGGCTCCCGCCTCGACGTAGCGCAGAGCGCGCTCGACGGTCTCGGCGAACGCGTCGTCGCGCCGGCCGGGCATGTAGGTGTCCGTGCGGGCGTTCAGCACGAACGTCCCGGCGGGCGCGGCGGCCCGCGCGGCGGCGAGGCGGTCGACGGCCTCGTCGACGCCGAACAGTCCGTCCCGACCGACATCCTCGAGGTTGCCGCCGACCGCACCGAGCTCCACGGCCCGAGCCACGGTGCGGGCGACGTCCTCCGCGGTGTCGCCGTACCCCGCCTCGAGGTCCGCGGTCACGGGGACGTCCACCGCGGCCACGATCCGGCCGACGTGCTCGAGCATCGTGTCGCGGTCGAGCGCGGTTCCGTCCGGAACTCCGAGCGACCAGGCGATGCCCGCGCTGGTGGTGGCGATGGCCGGGAAGCCGACCTGCTCGAGGATCCGGGCGGTCCCGGCGTCCCAGGCGTTCGGGAGCACGAAGCCCGGACCGGCGTGCAGGGCGAGGAGAGCTGCTGCCTTGGTGGTCGGACGGTCGGTGTCCACAGGACGATTGTCGGCGATCGCACCTCCCGTGACTACCTGCCCGGACGACCTCTGTTGGACGCTTGTTCAAGTGCGCTAGGCTCCCGCCCACCATGGACGCTCTGACACCGCCGTCTCCGCCCCGGTCGCGCACCCTCCTGCGCCGCCGTGATGTTCGCGCGGCGGTCGCCGCCGCAGCGGTGGTCCTCGTGCTGGTGGCGGTGCTGGCCGTGCTCGACCCGACCGGGCTGCTGGCGCCGGTCGGCGGGCGGGGGTTGCCGGTCGTCGGGACGGGCGGGGTCTACCGGTGGGCGCCGTTCGTGATCGGGCTGCCCGTCCTGCTCGTCGGCACCGCGGCCCCCGTGCTCGCCGTCGACCGCGCCGGCGCCAGGCGGCGGTGGCTGTTCGCCGTCGCGTGGGTGGCGACCGTCGGCGCGACCGCGCTGGCCGCCGCCCTGACCGGGTTCGCCGCCGCGCTGCCGATGGTCGGGCCGTACCTCAGCTTCCGCTCGGCCCTGGGCTTCGCGTTCGAGACCAGCGGGTACGCCGGGCTCAAGGGGTTGGTGGTGGGACCGCTGGTCGGCCTCGCGGCGGCGATCGCGTACGGGCGGCGGGGCACCGAGAGGGCAGCCGTCACGACACCGAGGACGCCTCTCGCGGCCGGCGTGATGCTCGTCGTGGTGGCGCTCGCGGCGGTCGGGTTCGCCTCGACGTCGTGGCGCGGCGGGCCGGTGGGCTTCGCGTTCGCGGGGTTCCTGGTGGCGCCGACCAGCGCGGCGAGCATCCTCGGGACGCTCGCCGGGATGCTCGTGTTCCTGGGCACCTTCGTCGGCGCCGTCATCCTGGCGCAGCGGTGGACCGGCGTCGCGGTCGCGGTCTGGCTCGCGTCGATCGTCGCCGGTCTGGTTCTCGGGGTCGTCGGCGCGGTCGTCGCGGCGCTCACCGGGCACCTTCCCGACGCCGGGCCCGACAGCTGGTGGATCGCGACGACACTGCTCAACGTCGCCACCGCGATCGGCTACGGCGTGAGCGTCGGCCTGATCGGTGCCGTGGTGACCGGGGCGCTGGTGCGCTGGAACCCGCGGCTGCAGGCGCCGACCTGGGTCATCGCGGGGACGGCCGTGCTCCTGCTGCTCGCCCCGCTCGTCGCGTCGACGCCGACCACCGGGCCGCCCGACACGAAGCCCGTCGCGCCGAGCGGGGGCATGGAGCGGCTGCACCTGCTGCCCGCGCGCGAGGCCGGCGGGCTGCCCGTGATCGGCGACGTGACCGGCCGGCGCGTGATCCTGCGCGGCGTCAACGTCAACCAGCTCATCGACTACTACCTGCGCGACCCGGACGTCCCCGCGACCACGCCACCCACCGACGACGACTTCGCCCAGATCGCCGCGATGGGCTTCAACGTGGTCCGGCTCGGCATGTCGTGGTCGCGGCTGGAACCGTCGCGCGGCGAGTTCGACGACGCCTACCTCGACGAGATCAAGGCGGCCGTCGCCTCCGCCAAGGAGCACGGCCTCTACACCGTGCTCGACCTGCACGAGGACGCGTGGGGCAACGCCCTGGCGAAGCCGGACGAGACGTGCGGCGGCGGCACCTCGCCGACCACCGGCTGGGACGGCGCCCCGGCGTGGGCGACGATCACCGACGGCACCGCCCACTGCGAGTTCCTCGCGCGGGACCTGGCGCCCGCGGTCGCGACGGCGTTCAGCAACTTCTACACGGACCGCGACGGCATCCAGACCGAGCTCGTGCGGACCTGGGCCGAGGTCGCCGGGGCGTTCGCCGACGAGCCCGCGGTCGCCGGGTACGACCTGCTCAACGAGCCGGGCGTCGGCGCGACCCCGCCGATCAGCTCGGGCCTGCTGCTCGGGCGCTACTACGACGCCGCGATCACGGCGATCCGCGACGCGGAGTCCGACGGCTTCACGCACCTGGTCTTCTTCGAGCCGAGCGTCCTGTGGTCCGGTCTCGGGTTCGACGTGACGCCGCCCCCGGGCTTCACCAGCGACACGCAGCTCGTCTTCGCGCCGCACCCGTACAGCGAGTCGATCACCCTCGACCAGAGCCTCGGCCTGACGATCGCGTCGATCGAGCGCAACCTGGCGATGTCCGCACAGGCCGCGAAGTCGTACGGCGCCGCGCTCTGGCTGGGGGAGTGGGGCTGGTTCGGCGACCCGACGGTCGACGGCGCGAAGGTGCAGCGCTTCGTCGAGGCGCAGGACCGGCTCGGCGTCGGCGGGGCCTTCTGGGTCTGGCGGCAGGGGTGCGGCTCACCCGAGACCGGCGACGACGCCGCCTCGTCGGGAAACCTCGTGTCGGTCGACTGCGCGACCGGAGAGCTGAGCCCGCCGCCGGAGGGCTTCGCGACGCCCCTGACCCGGGCCTACCCGCGCGCGTTCCCCGGCCGGCTCGACGCGCTGACGTCCGGCGGGCGGGACCTGTCCTTCGCCGCGACCGTCGACGACGAGAACATCAACTGCCAGATCGACGTGTGGGTACCGGGCGAGGCGAAGCCGGAGGTGACCACCGAGTCGGTCACCGGTGCGTCGGCGGAGAAGGTCCCCGGCGGCTGGCAGATCACCGGCTGCGCCGCGGGGAGCTACTCGGTCACGGTCGGCGATTAGCGCGAGGCGAGAACGCCATGGGGCGCGTCACGCGGCGTCATGGCACGTCTCATGGCGTTCTCGCCCGGGCCCACCGCGGGGTTACGCCGTCAGGTGGCCGAACGCGACGATGTTGTCGACGTAGTGCCCGGTGCTGTGGTCGAACGCGCCGCCGCAGGTGATGAGGCGGATCTCGGCGCGGTCGGTCGTGTTGCCGTAGACGAGCGACGTCGGGAATTCGGCCTTGGCGTAGCTGGCGACCGTGTCGATGGTGAACCGCGCGACGGTGCCGTCGGCCCGCGTGACGTCGACCTCGGCGCCGGGTGCCAGCTGCCCCAGCTTGTAGAAGATCGCCGGTCCACCAGGTCCGTCGACGTGGCCCGCGATGACCGCAGGGCCGAGCTGCCCCGGGTTCGGGCCGCCGGTGTACCAGCCGGGCTGGGCGTAGTCCGAGGGCGGCGGCAGGATGCCGTCGGCTCCCACGCTCAGCGGCGCGAGGGTGGTCGAGTGGACATCGATGCTCGGGATGTCCAGGGCGACGGGATCCGACGCCGGTAGGACCGGGCCGAGGTCGGCGACGGGGGCAGGCTCGGGTGTCGTCGTCGGCTCGGGGGTTGCTGAGGGCGTGGGGGCCGCCGCGACGACCGCCGGTTGAGGCGGCCCCGGCTGTCCGCGCAGCCCGACGACGATCGCGAGCACCCCCGCGACGGCCAGCACGGCGGCCGCCGCGGCAAGGATGCCGCGGCGACCGACGAATGCGTGCAACGACATCAGACCTTGGCGCGCGCGCGACGGGTCGCGAAGGCACCGGCGCCGGCGGCGGCCAGCAGGAGGCCGGCGCCCGTGTACAGGTAGACCACGGTGTTGTCCGAACCGGCAGCGCCACCCGCGCCGGTCGCCATGGACCCGATCGGCGCCGCGGTCAGCACGCCGCACAGGGCCGGGTCGGTCGCCTCGGCGGGCAGCGTGGCGTCGAGCTCGGACTTCACGTCGCCGTCGTACTTGCCGTCCTTGTTGAGGTCGACGCCGTGGATGACGACGGCGGACTTGCCGTCGACGATCGCCTGGGCGACCTCGGGCGAGACCGTGATGCTGCCGCGCTGGTAGGCGATCTTGCCGCCGGGCGCGGTGTCGAAGCGGTCGATCGCCAGGCCGCTCGACGGGCTCGTGTCGCCGGTCTTGGTGAGCGACACGACGATGTCGCCGTAGGCCGGGACGCCCTCGGCCGTGTTCAGGGTGCCGTCACCGCTCGTGTCGTCGGCAGCGGCCGGGCACTCGTGGCGCGCCTCGGCGCCGAAGTGGATGTGCGCGGCGTGCGGCGAGTCGGGCAGGAGGCCGTTGGCGGCCATCGTGACCGTGATCGTCGTGCCGGTGACCTTCACCATCGCGGTCCCGCCCCCGACGACCCCGTTCAGCGCGACCGGCGTGAGGTTCGCGTTCACGTCACCGTCGGCGGCGAACGCCGTGGACGTGCACAGGGGGATGAGCATGGCGGCACCGAACGCCGCGGTGGCCAGCTTGAGACTCGTACGCATGGTGACTCCGAACCGGGCGCGAACGCCCTCGTGTCGTGTGGTGCTTGTCGACGGAGTTCGGGGCGGTCGGCCTGTCGGATTGGTCCGGATCGGGAGGACCCTCAGCGCGGGTGGATGACCTTGTCCACGCGGATGGTCAGCAGGACGCGGGTCTGCGGCTTGCCGGTCCATGACTGGTACGGCTTGCCCATGTACTTCTGGGACAGCTCGTCGATGTGGGCTGCGGCGCCGTCCGTCGTCGCGTCGACCACCGTCGCCTTCACCGACCAGTAGCTCCGCGGCTCGTCGGGGTCCAGGATGCTGACCGCCACGCGCGGGTCACGCTCCACGTTGTGCACCTTGCGGAAGCCCTCGACCGTGTTCACCAGGATGTGCTCGCCGTCGGTCCCCACCCACGTCTGGGTGAGCTGCGGCGAGCCGTCCGGGTCGATCGTGGCGATCAGGCAGATGGCGCGGCGCTCGAGCAGCGCGCGCAGGTCGTCCGGGAGCGAGGTCATGGCTCAGTAGAACCCGGGTCTGCCGGCGCCGCTGTCTGTGGCGGCTGGCAGGCTGTGCGCGTGACCGACTCGACGCACGACGACGCCCTGGCGGTGCTGCGGCGCCTCGTCGGGAATCCTTCGGCCCAGTTCCATGACGGGCAGTACGAAGCCATCGAGACGCTTGTCGACGAGCACCGCCGGGCGCTCGTGGTGCAGCGGACCGGGTGGGGCAAGTCGGCGGTGTACTTCGTCGCGACGATGCTGCTGCGTGCGCGCGGCGCAGGACCGACCGTGCTCGTCTCCCCGCTGCTCGCGCTCATGCGCGACCAGGTCGCCGCCGCCGAGCGGGCCGGCGTACGGGCGGTGGCGATCAACTCGACCAACGCGCACGAGTGGGCGTCGTTGCTGGAGTCGTTGGCTGCCGACGAGGTCGACGTCCTGCTCGTCTCGCCGGAACGGCTGAACAACCCGTCGTTCCGGGAGAACCAGCTGCCCGCGCTCGTGCGGCGGCTGGGGATGTTGGTGGTCGACGAGGCGCACTGCATCAGCGACTGGGGCCACGACTTCCGTCCGGACTACCGCCGTCTGCGCGACCTGATCGCGCAGATGCCGCCTGGAGTTCCGGTCCTGGCGACCACGGCCACGGCCAACGACCGCGTCGTCGCGGACGTCGCCGACCAGCTGGGCGGTGCGGTGCTGACCATCCGCGGCCCGCTCGCCCGGGCCTCCCTGCGCCTGGGCGTGCTGCGGCTTCCCGACGCCAAGACGCGGCTCGGCTGGCTGCTCAGCCACCTGTCCGACCTGCCCGGCGCCGGCATCATCTACACGCTCACCGTGGCCGCCGCCGAGGACACCGCCCGCCTGCTGCGCGAGGCCGGCCACGATGTGCGCGCCTACACCGGCCAGACGGATCCGGCGGAGCGCGAGGGCCTGGAGGAGGCGTTGAAGTCCAACACCGTGAAGGCGCTGGTGGCGACCTCGGCGCTGGGGATGGGCTTTGACAAGCCCGACCTCGGGTTCGTCCTGCACCTGGGCGCGCCGTCGTCGCCGGTCGCGTACTACCAGCAGGTCGGCCGCGCCGGCCGCGCGACCGACTCCGCCGATGTGCTGTTGTTGCCCGGTCCCGAGGACCGCGACATCTGGTCGTACTTCGCGACCGCCTCGATGCCGTCGGAGGAGCGCGCCTCGCGGGTCCTGCGCGAGCTCGCCGACGGCTCGGTCCTCTCGACGCCCGCGCTCGAGGCGCTGGTCAACGTCCGGCGCACCCAGCTGGAGCTGCTGCTCAAGGTGCTGGACGTCGACGGGGCGGTGCGGCGCGTCCGCGGGGGCTGGGAGTCGACGGGCCAGCCGTGGACCTACGACGCCGAGCGCTACGAGCGGATCGCCGCCGCCCGCACCGACGAGCAGCAGCACATGCTCGACTACGAGTCCACGTCCGGGTGCCGCATGGAGTTTCTCCAGCGGACGCTGGACGACGACACCGCCGCACCGTGCGGGCGCTGCGACTCGTGCGCAGGCGTCTGGTACCCGGTGGACGTCGTCGCTTCGGCGTCCGCATCAGCGGAACGTGCGATCGATCGTGTCGGCGTCCCGATCGAGCCGCGCGCGCAGTGGCCGGTCGGCGTCGAACGCCTGGGCGTCCGCGGCCGCATCCCGGTCGAGGAGCGTGCCGCCGAGGGTCGCGCCCTCGCCCGGCTGACCGACCTGGGCTGGGGGAACGCGCTGCGGTCTGTCTTCGCGGCCGGCGCGCCGGACGCTCCCGTGACCCGCGCCATGCTCGACGGCTGCATCCGCGTGCTGGCGCAGTGGGGGTGGGAGGAGCGCCCCACCTCGGTGGTCGCGATGCCGTCGCGCCACCGGCCCTTGTTGGTGGACTCCCTCGCCCGTGGCCTTGCCGAGGTCGGACGGCTGCCCTACGCGGGCGCGCTCGCGCTGGTCGACGGCGGACCGACCGGCGAGCCCGGCGGCAGCAGCGCCTTCCGGCTCGCCGCCGTCTGGCAGCGCTTCGACGCGTCCGGGCTCGAGCTCCCGCCCGGCCCGGTGCTGCTCGTCGACGACCTGGTCGACAGCCGCTGGACGATGACCGTCGCCGCGCGCGAGCTGCGGCTGTCGGGCGCCGCCGCGGTCCTGCCGTTCGCCCTGGCCACCCGCGGCTGACCCCGGATCTGATGCGGTGAGCCCCTTGGGCCCGCTGTCGACCGCCCGCGCCCCTTGCCGAGAACGGCACGTCGGCACGAGATCGGCAGTTCGAACTGCCGATCTCGTGCCGAACTGCCGTTCTCGGCGGTGGGTGCCGGGCGGTGGGGGGCCGGGGCCCGTCCGGCCGCGCTACTCGACGACCTTGACGTCCTTCCAGAAGGCGACGTAGTTGGTGAAGTCCTTGCCGACGCGGTCGAAGGACGCCGGGTACGGCTCCGGGTAGCGCCACGCACGGTCGGTGAGCTCCGTGCCGTCGACGGTGACCGTCAGGTACTGGCACACGCCCTTCCAGGGGCAGGTGTAGGGCGTCGGGCTCGTCGAGATGTACTCCTCGTTGACGCTCGACGGCGGGAAGTACCAGTTGCCCTCGATCTTGATGAGGTCCTCGACGGGAGCCTCGGCGATCGTCGTGTCGCCCACTACTGCCTTCATGTCTGTCCCGATCTCGCCAGGGTGCCCGCGTCGGCACCGGTTGCCATGAGACGCCCGCGGCGGCCCAGTCGCAAACGCTGTCCAGCGCTCGAGGTCGTGAGGTACCGACGAGGGAGCGAGCCGCAGCTCACGACCTCGTCGACAGGTCACGTCCTCGGCCGAGACTCAGCTCGCGGCGATGCCCTCCATCCCGGCGGCAGCGGGGCTGAACGCCGGCAGGCCGGTGACGGTCTGGATGCGCGCGAGCGATCCGTCCGGGCCGACCGCGTAGACCCCGAGCGTGCCGGCGACGGCCTCCTGCACGTACAGGAAGCGGTCGTTGCTGGAAGCCGCCATGTCGATCGGTCCGGCGTTGGTGGTCGTCGCGACGGGGTTGGTCAGCGTGGTGCTGCCGTCGCGCCCGATGCTCCAGGAGGACAGGGTGGCCGAGCCCGCGTTGGCGCCGTAGATCGTGCGGCCGATCTGGATGTTCCAGCACAGGGCCGCTCCGCCGGTCGACGCCGACGAGGCGATCAGGTGCACCGTGCTGTCGCGGGCCACGTCGTAGGAGCTGATCTGGCCGGTGCCGGCGTCGGTGACGTGGACCGTCCCCCGGCGGTCGACCACGAAGGAGAACGGGACCGATCCGGCGAGCGCCGGGTTGACGATCGGGGCCGCCGACGGCAGGCCGCGACGGTCGACCGGGAAGGTCAGCAGCGTGTTGTGGCTCTTCGTCGTGACGACCAGGGTGCGGCCGTCGTTGGTGAAGCCGATCTGCGCGGGTGCGGTGATGAACACCGGCGGGGTGCCGTTGGCCAGGCCGAGCGCGCGCGTCGAGCCGGGGATCGGGACGAGGGCCCCGCGTCGGTAGACGAAGCCGGAGATGCTGCCGTCGCCGCCCGCGTTCAGGACGTAGACGAGGTCGCCTGCACCGCGAGGCTCGTCGGGAAGTCGCCGCCCGACGGCACGACCGCCGGCTGGCCGAGCGCCGAACCCCGGACGGGGAACGCGGAGACCGACGCGCTGCCGGCGTTGACCGCGAGGAGCGTGCGGTGCGGGGCGTCCAGGACGAGCGACGCCTGCGAGGCGAGCGCATCGAGCGGGGCGCCCACCTCGATGCCGCCCGCGCCGCCGGTCGGGTAGACGCCGGCGGCAGTGAGCTGGCCGTTGCGGTCGCGCGAGTAGGCGGCGATCGAGTTGCCCGCGGGTGCGTTGAGCTGCACGAACACGGCGTCGTCGCCGCGGCCGTCGTGGGCCGAGGCCGGTGAGGCGCCGAGGGTCAGGAGGGCCAGGCTTGCGGCCGCGATGCCCCCGAAGAGGGTGGTTCGGATGATGCGCACGTCGAGCTCCGATCGAGACTCGCGCCTGCCGCGGTGGCCGGCGTGGGTGAAATGGACTGGTAGGTCCACTCTGGGAACCGGAGTAGTGGACCGTCTAGTCCACTTGCCTTACCGTTGCATGACATGAGCCCGGTACTGACCTCGCGCGGAGTCGCGACGCGCACACGGATCGTCGACGCCGCGGCCGACCTGATGTTCGAGCACGGCGTGGGCGGCACGAGTCTCGACGACGTGCTGGTGGCCACCGGGACGAGCAAGTCGCAGCTGTACCACTACTTCGCGGACCGGGACTCCCTGCTGCGGGCGGTCGTCGAGCGTCAGGCGCAGCGGGTGCTCGAGGGGCAGGGTCCGGTCACCGACACGCTCGAGTCGCTGCACGCATGGGGTCGAGCCGTCGTCGCCGGTTCCGCCGAGCTCGACTGCGTCGGCGGCTGCCCGCTCGGTTCACTGGCCAACGAGCTGGCCGATCGCTCCGAGAGACCCGGCTCGCGCTCGCCGCAGGCTTCGCTGCCTGGCAGGCGCACCTGGCCGCGGGCATCGCGGCGATGCGCTCCGCGGGCGAGCTCGTCCCGTCGGCAGATCCCGCACGAGCTGGCGACCGCTGTCCTGGCCGCCATCCAGGGTGGCCTCCTGCTGGCCAAGACCACCCGGTCGACCCGGCCGCTGGAGCTCGCGGTCGCGATGGCCGAGCAGCACGTCGGCCAGTACGCCGCCTGACACGCCGGGCCCGAGCGCCGGCCCGAGCTCGGGTCAGCCGGCCGTTCCACGGGCCACAAGACCCGCGACGATCGTCTCGACGCCCCAGGAGAACGAGTCGTCGAGAGACCTCGCTCGCGGCGTCGGTGAGCGGGAAGCGTTCTGCGTCGATCCGGGCGTGCCGCAGGGCGGCGGCGTACCCGTCGGCCGCGGACGCGCGGTGCTGCTCCTCGATGACATGGCCGTCGACGAACGCCGTCAGCGGAGGTCCGCGGGCCACAAGACCCGCGACGATCGTCTCGACGCCCCAGGAGAACGAGTCGTCGAAGAAGACCTCGCTCGCGGCGTCGGTGAGCGGGAAGCGCTCAGCGTCGATCCGAGAGTGCCGCATGGCGGCGGTGTACCGGTCGGGCGCGGAGGCGCGGTGCTGCTCCTCGATGACATAGCCGACGACGAACGCCGTCAGCGTGCCGAACGCGCGCATGGCGTCGGGGAGCGAGAAGCCCGCGGCGGTCAGCGTGCGCAGCGGGATCTCCATCGACCCGAGGACCGAGTCGTCCGTCAGGTAGGTGCCCGAGAACAGCTTGGCGCCGTCGCGGTACGAGAGCAGGACGTCCCGGACGTGCGCGGCGGTGGTGCGCAGGAAGTCGGGCCATTCCTGGGGCATGCCCGGCGCGTCGATCATCCGGCGCATGATCGCTGTGGCCATCTCGTCCTGCAGGGCCGCCATGTCGGGCAGGTGGTAGTAGAGCGCGCCGGCCTGCACGCCGAGGCGTTCGGCGAGCCGCCGCGCGGTGATCGAGTCGAGGCCGCCCTCGGCGAGCTGCTCGAAGGCGGCGTCGACGATCGACGCGCGGGTCAGTCGTGCCACGAGAGCTCCTTGACGTTTGAACAATGTTCAGCAACTCTAGTGCTTGAACAATGTTCAAAACGAGGAGGCTCGCCATGAAGGCAGCAGTTGTCAGTCAGTTCGACCGCCCGCCCGCCTACGCCGACTTCCGCGACCCCGAGGCCCGCGACGGCTTCGTCGAGGTCCGGATGCTCGCCGCGGGGGTCCACACCATCGTCCGGTCGCTCGCCGCCGGCCTGCACTACGGCAACGGCGACGAGATCCCGTTCGTCGCGGGCGTCGACGGCGTGGGCCTGCTCCCCGACGGGACGCGCGTCTATACCGGCGGCTCGCCGGACCCGTTCGGCACGCTCGCCGAGCGCACGATCGTCCCCGCCGGGTTCGCGGTCCCCGTCCCCGACGGCCTCAGCAGCGCCGCCGCGGCCAGCCTGATGAACCCCGCGATGTCGTCGTGGATGCCCCTGCAGGGCCGCGCCGCCCTGCAGCAGGGCGAGACCGTCCTGGTGCTCGGCGCCACGGGCGCGTCGGGGAGCCTCGCCGTGCGGATCGCCCTGCACCTGGGCGCCGGCCACGTGATCGCCGCCGGCCGCAACGTCGACGTGCTTGCGCGGCTGGGGCAGGACGAGCGGGTCACCGCGGTGACGCTCGACGACCTCCCGGACGCGCTGAGCAACGGGGTCGACGTCGTGCTCGACTACCTCTGGGGCCCCGTCGCCGAGAGCGCGCTGGAGGCCTTGCGGCGCACTGGTCTGAACCACGTCGCCGGCCTGACGCGGTACGTGCAGATCGGTGCGCTCGCGGGCCGGACCGTCGCGCTCGACGCCGCCCTGCTGCGGTCGTCGAACATCGTGGTCTCGGGTAGCGGCGCCGGCTCGATCGACCCGCGCGTGCTGATGACCGAGCTGCCCAGGGTCATGGCGCTCGCGGCATCCGGCGGCCTGAGCCTCCCGGTCCGCGAGGTCGCGCTGCCTGACATCGCCGACGCCTGGTCGTCGTCGGAACGCCTGGTCGTCGTGATCTAGCCAGGATTCAGAGACTTTGCCGACGAAATCTGCGCGAATCCTCTGAATCCCTGGGCTGGGGGCTGGGGGCTGGGGGCTGGGGGCTGGGGCCGGGGCTGGGGCGGGGCTTTGGCTACCGGCCGGTGGTGGTGTCAGGGGCGGCCCTCGAGCTCGTCGAGCTCCGCCTCGAGCTCCTCCAGCGGTGCTCGGCGCACCTGCGCGACGGCGACCGTGGCGTCGATCTCACCGGCGATCACGGCGTCGAGCGCGTCCCGATAGCGGGCCGCGGTGGCCTCGACGGTCTCGACCGCGGCGAGGAGCAGAAGGCCGAGGTCGTCGACGTCGAGCACGAGGGAACCGAGCAGGACGGGGATCCGGAACGCGACCGCCCCCTGCTCGAGCTCGAGCGACGTGTCGAGCAGGTCCGGAGCCGCGTGGACCAGCAGGTCGGCGACGTCGAAGTACTGGGCCTCGGGGACGAGGGTCGGGTGCACGACGTAGAACGTCACCGCGCGGGCGATGGGCCGCACGACGGCGAGCACCTGCCCGATCACGGGGTCGGGTGAGGCCACGTCGATCGTGTTGAGGTCCGCGTCGATCTCGACGTCCCGGCCCGCGTCGGCCAGCGCCTCGGCCACCAGGGCCAGGAAAGGGTCCTCGCTCACGATGTCCCGGACGGCGAGGCGGAGACCCACGGCGTGGGTGCGGGCGACGACGGCCGCGACGGCGCCGCCTTGGCCGACTTGTTCCGCAGCGCCTCGCGCAGGAACTCGATCCACTCGGGCTGGTTGCGCCGCGGCGTCCGCTTGAGCTCGGCCTCGATGGCCGCCGCGGTCAGTGCGTCGGTGAACTTCTTGATGTCCGGCGGGCTCGCCTGGTCCTTGAGCTGCAGGTCACCGACGACGCACACGATGCCCGACGGGAGCTTCTCGGCCGACCCCAGGGCGGCGGTCTTCTCCTTGAGCATCCCGCGGTGCTCGCTGCGGAACAGCTGCTGGATGCGCCAGCCGAGCCCGCGGGTCGTCTTCGTGTTGTCGCCGAGCGTGCCGTCCTTGGCCTGCTGGTTGCGCTTCTGGGCGAGCTCGTCGGTCTCGGCCCACGCCTCGGCGACGCCGCTGAGGGCGCCGGTGACGGGCTTGGCCTTCTTCTTCAGGTCCTCGAACATCGACTGCGGGTCGGCGTTGGTGTCCATGCCCGCCAGCACGACCGCGCGGATCTTGAGCAGGAGCGCGTCGTTGCTCGTCTGCTCCTCCTGGGCGTCGGGCTTCGCGGCCGGGTTGAACGGTTTCACCGGCCGCGGCTTGATCTGCTTGACGTAGTCGGGCGTGATCGGCTTGCCGTCGATCCGATAGTTGGCCAGGAACTGCTGCGCGGTCTTGTCGCCCCCGGCGGCCTTCATGATGATCCCGTCGACCGCCATCTTCGGGTGCTTCTTCAGCTCGTCCTCGGCGCCGCCCTCCAGGTGCATCACCGCGGACTCCTTCTCCGCAGTCTTCGCCATCTGGTTCAGCAGCTTGCTCGCGATGTAGTGGGCGATCTTGTGCAGGTTGTCGATGACGGCCGTGGCCGCCTTGATGGCCGCGGGCACGCCGAAGCCACCCGCCGAGGCCACCTGCGCGACCGAGGTGCTGAAGTTGATGATGCTCACCCCGAGCGACCAGCATGTCTGCTCGAGGTGCTTCGTGTAGACCTGCGACACCTTCATCAGCGGGTACACCATCACGTTGACCTTCTCGCCGCTGCCGGCGCGGGCCTCGAACATGGTCAGGTCCGTCTCGCGCTGCCGCATGCCCGCCGAGGCGACGTCGGTCACGCCCCGCACCATCGCGAGGGCCGACGCCGCGATGTCGAGCCCCGGGATCACCTGCTTGACGCCCTCAGACACGCCGCTGTCGATCAGCTTGGCGAGGTCGGCGGAGCTCTTGGCGACGCTGACGAGACCATCCAGCCCGACGGCCCCTGCCTTGGTGGCCTTCAGCGCCTCGTACGGGTCCTTGGTCGTCCACGCCGTCTCGGCGGACTTGACCATCTCGAAGGCCGACTGCACCGCGGTCATCAGGCCACCCAGGATCCCGGTGACCTGGCCGATGCCGAACTTGGCCTTCGTCGCGTCGGACTGCGGGAGCGTCTGCGACGTCGCGGTCCGCTGCCCGGCCTTGACCTGCTTGTCGGTCTGCCCGACCTGGTTGATGAACCCGGTGATGCCCTGGTCCACGGCGCTCGGCGCGCTGGGGACGATCCTCGTCGGCTCCTTGGTGATGTGCTGGGCGGCGCGCAGCCCCTTGTCCTGCTGGGTGCCGACCATCCCGGCGATCCCGCCGCCGACCGTGTTGATGACCTTCTTGCCGATGCCGACGCCGGAGCCGACCTGCTTGACGGTATCGAGGGTCTCGCTCGTGGCCTCGGGCTTCTTGGCCGCGCCGGCCCGCTTGTCCGGGTCGAGGAGCATGAGGTTCTCCTCGATCGTGTCGGCGTCGCGCTTGGCCTGCTTCTCGCGTGCGGCCACCCGGCCCTCGGCAGCGGTGAACGCCGCCTGGTCCAGAGGACCGTCCTTCGGGGGCAGCAGCGCCTGGTCCTTGACGGACATCCCCTTCTTGATCAGCTCGTACGCCTCGTCCTGCGCCAGCACCTCGCTGCGCTTGGGGTCCTTCTTCATCAGGTCGTTGCGGTGCGTGACCATGCGCTCGTAGGCCTGCTCGACCTCCTTGGGGAGCATCTTGACCTTGAGGAGCGCCTTCTCCTCGTCCCCGGCGGAGTTCGCCATCTCGCCCTCGGACCGTGCCTGGCGCACCTGGATCACGAGCCGCTCGGCGGCGGTCTCACGCGGCGGGCGGACCGCCTTGAGGTCGTTGAACTCGCCCTTCCACACCTGGTCGTAGGCGATCTCGGCGCGCTTCTCGTCGGAACCGCCGAGCTTCTTGGCCTTGAGCTGCTCGAAGACCTCCTTCTCGCGCAGCAGGGCCTCGTCGAACCGCCGGGTGGTGTCGACCACGCGGGCGCTCGTCGCGTCCTTGGCCATCGGCACCACGCCGAGCTCGTTGACCTTGCCCGCCACGGGTGCCTGCGGACCGTCGTTCGTCGTGTCGTACAGCGCGGTGGTCATCGCCTCGCGGCCCGCGATGCCCTCCTTGCGGGACGCGCCCAGCTGCGCCTGTTCGGTCTTCTCGGTCTTCTTGCTCTGCTTGGCCCGGGCGGCCTTGGCCTCTTCCTCGCGCTTCGCGGCGGCCTTGGCGGCCTTCTCCTCGGGCGTCTTCTTCTTGCCGAAGAGCCGACGGGTGGTGGAGCCGCCCTCAGTGAGCACGTGCGCGATCTCGTGCGCGAGCACCTGCTCGCCGGCGGGCGTCTCGGGCGCGAACCGGCCGGGCCCGAAGAAGATGTCGTTGCCCGTGGTGAACGCCTCCGCGCTCATCCCCGCGCTCAGCGCGCCGGCCTGCGCTCCGTCGTGCACCCGCACGTGGCTCAGGCTCGAACCGAACCCCAGCTCCATGCGTCGACGCACCCCGTCCGGTAGCGCGGAGCCCCCGCCGCGCGCGGCCTCGATCCGGTCCGACGACGCCGCGTCGAGCGACCCGCCCGCGAGCCCGACGGTCGATCCGGGAGCCACCGACCTGCGCAGGTGGCCGCAGCCCGGGTCGTGGGCGTGCAGGTCCGGCCCGGCGTCGACGTTCGCGCGGTGCAGCCGCTCCAGCGCGCGGTCGGCCATCCGGTCCGCGGCGCCCTCAGCCGGATCGTCCGCGTGCCCGACCGTCAACCCGGCGACGGGGACCCCCGACGTGGGGGCTGCCGTCAGCGCCGTCTGCTCGGCATCGGTGGCGGGACCGACGTGCCCGGCGGCGGGGACGGGCACGCGTGCATCGTGGCTGCTCACAAAGACCTCCGGGCAGGCGGAAGAGGACACAGAGCCCCTGCTCCCCTCAGCGTGCCGGGCCCGACGGGGCTCAGCATCAGTAAGGGCTACGTAGGTTGTGCCTGTCCAGAAAGGCCACCCGTTCGCGTCGCCGATCGGGCCAGTGGTGGAGGGGATGCCTGTCGCTCCTTATCGTGAGTCCGTGACCTCGCTCAACCAGAACGTCCGCGCAGCCCGGGAGAGGGCCGGGTTGAGCCAGGGCGACCTCGCCCGCGGGGCGCGCGTGCACCCGACCTACATCTCGCACGTCGAGCGTGGGAAGCGCGAGCTCGGCGGTGACGCGCTCGCGCGGGTCGCGGAGGTCCTGGGTGTCTCGGTGGGATTTCTCGTGCACGGCGACACCGCGCCCGAGTACCGACGAGCGCAGGATGCCGTCGTCCAGGCGCGGCGGCTCTCGCGTACGGGCGACCCCCGCGCCGCGGCCGAGCTGCTCGCCGCGACCGACGTCTCGATGCTCGACGTCGACGCCGCGGCCCGGGTGGGCCTGGCGCACGCCGAGGCGCTCGACCTTGCCGGTGACCTGGAAGCGTCGATCGACGTGCTCGAAGAGGTCTGCTCGCGCCTGCTTGCCGCACACCGCCACCACCAGGCTGCCTACGCCGCGATGCGCATCGTCATGGCGCTGACGGAGTTCGCCGATCTGAAGCGCGCGGTGAACCGCGGCGAGGAGCTGCTCGCCCAGCTGCCGGCCGAGGTCACGAGCGCGGACGAGGTCGTGCGTCTGGAGTCGACGATCGTCTGGGCCTACATCGCCCGAGGCGACACCACCTACGCCCGCTTCCGGGGAGGCCAGCTCCTGGCCCGCACGCGTGCCCATGGGACTCCCCAGGCCGTCTCCGCGGTGCACTGGAACCTCGCGTTCATCGACGACGCGCTCGGCGACCTCGATGCTGCCCTCGCCCATCTCGACGCGGCCATCGAGCTGGCCGACGTCGACGCCAACCGTGACCTTCCCCGCCTGCGCCTCGACCGCGCGTTCTTGCTCGTCTCGGTCGACCCGCCTCGGCCCGACGAGGCGCTGCGCGAGCTCGACTCCGCGCAGACCGCCCTCGAGATCGACGAGTCCCAGGTCGAGCTGGCCCGCGCGGCGGCGGTACGCTCCCGCGCCTGGCTCCTGCTCGACGATCCGGGCGCCGCCCAGATCCACGCGATCAAGGCCGTCGAGCTCCTCGGCGACGGCGTGCGACGCGACGCGGCGGCCGCGCACGAGGCCCTCGGCGACGCGCTGCTGGCGCAGAGCGCCCGGACCGAGGCCGTCAAGGAGTACCGCTACGCCGCCGAGCTGCTGGACATGATCTCGTCGGGACGATCGGCCGCGACGCTCTGGCGTCGGATCGGAGACCGACTGCGGATGGCGGGTGACGACGACGAGCGGGTGGTCGAGGCGTACGCCCGCGCGCTGGCTGCCGCGGGGATCCGCGGGGCCCTGCCGCTGCCCGGGTAGGGACCGCGCCCGTGTCTATGACGCCGTGGCCAGCGTCATTGCATACCAGACACGAGGTCGGGACTATGCGGGTGTGGACCGGAGAGTCCGGTGCACACCGCGGAAGGTCCCCCCATGAAGAAGCTCAGCATCTCCCTCGTCCTCGCACTCGCCGCCGTCACCGGCCTCACGAGCGCCGCCACCGCCTCCGGGCCCAACCACGTCGAGGCAGCATCGCCGTGCTGCAAGGCCCGCTGAGCTGACGCTCGCGACGCGTCGCTGCCGCCTCCCCCGGGGCTGCGGCGACGCGTCAGGCGGCGGCTGTGCTCAGGACGGCCGCTCCTCGGTCCAGCGAGCATCGCTCGTGCGGCGGCTGTGCTCAGGACGGCCGCTCCTCGGTCCAGCGAGCATCGCTCGTGCGGCGGCCGAGCTTAGCCATCTCCCGCACCGTCGCCGCACGCACGTCACGCATGCCCACCACCCGGTGCTCGGCGACGGCGTCGTACGCGGCGGAGAGCACGATGTTGCGGATGTCGCCGCCGGCCACCTCCAGGCTGAGGGCCAGGAAATCGACGTCCATCGGGTCGTCGGGGTCGGTTCCCGGCAGCTGGGCGAGGTGGTGCGCCCAGAGCATCCGACGCGTCGGCTCGTCGGGGTCGGGGAAGTGGATCATGAAGTGCAGTCGCCGGGCGAAGGCCGGGTCCAGGTTGCCGCGCAGGTTCGTCGCGAGCACCGTGATGCCCTCGGACGCCTCCATCCGCTGCAGCAGGTAGGACACCTCCTGGTTGGCGTAGCGGTCCTTCGAGTCGGACACGGAGGAGCGGCTCCCGAACAGCGAGTCCGCCTCGTCGAAGAACAGGACCGCATTGAGCGACTCGGCCTGCGTGAAGACGCGTTCGAGGTTCTTCTCGGTCTCCCCGATGTACTTGTCGACGACGGACGACAGGTCCACCTGGAACAGGTCCATGCCCAGGGAGTCGGCCACCACGTGCGCGGCGAGGGTCTTGCCGGTGCCGGGGCTGCCCGAGAACAGTGCGCAGATGCCCGTGCCCTTGCCGCCCTTGCCCTGCAGCTCCCCGAGCGCCAGGACCTCGTCCCGGTCGCCGGCCCAGCCGATCAGCCGCTCGACCTCGCGACGGGTCCGGTCGGGCAGCACCAGGTCGGCGAGCGTCGCGGGCGTGCCGCTGGTCCGGACGCGCGGGCCGTGCGCGTTGCCGAGCCGCCGGGCGGCCAGGCGCACGTCGTCGGGCGTGACCGTGCGACCGGCGCGGGCGGCGTCGGTCTCAGCGCGTCGACCCACCGCGCTGATCTCCTCGGGCGTCATGCGCAGGGTCAGCACGTCGCGCGTCGCCGCATCGGGACCGACCACGCGGTGCCACTGCTCGGCCCGCTCGTCCTGGGTCAGCCGTCCCGCGACGACAGCCGCGGGCAGCCGGACCGACCAGCGGGGGTCCCAGCCGGTCCGGCCCACGGCGACGACCGGGACGACCGCGTCGAGGTCGCCGAGCAGGTCCGCCGCGAGGTGCGCGCCCGACAGGATGAGCACGCTGCCGTCCAGCCCGGCCTCCAGCAGGAGCGCGCGGTGGTGTCCCGAACCTGCGCGGGATCGGCCCCGATGCCCGGCGTCACCGGCAGGCGTTCGAGATCGCCGACGAGGCACGTGACCTCGACCTCCCGGCAGGCGGCGACTGCGAGCGCGATCCCCGCAGTGCCGACGGGGGAGTGCACCCAGACCAGCTGCTCCCCGAGTGTCAGGGCGCCGGCGACGTCGAGGTACCCGTCGACGTCGACCGGCTGGGGGTCGCGCAGCACGCGGGACACGTCGTCGGGCACCCGGTGTGAACCCAGCAGCCGCGCGACGACGCGGTCCGGCACCCGCAGCCGCCGCGCGAGCAGGACGTCGTCGCCCTCCACGACGAGCAGGCCGCGACGGATCAGCGGCCCGTCCTGGGCGAGGCGTGCCCGCGCGGCAGCGTCGACCACGCTCGCCCCGGCGAGCTCCAGGGCGAGTGCGGCGGTCGGTCGGCCCGGACCGTCGTCGCCGGACAACAGGCCCAGCACGAGGTGCGCGCTCGGGTGCAGCTCGGCCAGCAGCGCGGTCTCGAGCAGGGAGCGATCCGTCGTCGTGAGGCCGAAGATGTCGCCGACCGTGGCCAGGTGCGGCTGCGCGGCGCTGCCGGGATCGTCGATCTCCAGCGCAGTGATCGCCGCACGGGCGCGCTCGCGGCCGGGCCAGTCGGCGCGCCGGTCGACCGCCGTCGCCAGTGCCCCGGTCATCGACCGGGCGGGCTGGTCGGTCGTCGTCCCCATGTGGTCTCTCCTCGCGTCGCTCGTACTCTCGCCCGCAGATCGGGTTCCCGTCGAGGGTGCGTCGCGAAGTCCGGTAGTGATTACCGAGCCGCCAGGGCCGCCATCGCCGTCCGCCGATGCTCCGTTCCGGTGACATCGGCGCAGCGTCCCCACGCCCCGAGCCGTGGAGGACCATGTGCGATTCTGGTATGTCGACAAATGCTCTTACTAGAGTTGCCGTCCTCCTGACATTTATGCATTCCGCAGAATAATCGTGTGACTCCGCCTACGACTCGATCAGTCGCCGTCCTGACTGGACACCGATCCCCATCTGCCGCGTGATTCCGCCGATCGAACGGGTGTCACGTCACGTACCAAACGCGCCCACGACTTTTCCCTGGACGTTTGACCAGGAAAGGTTTCTGCAGCACACTCGTCTCGACGGTACGCATCGCCTGCCCCCTGCGCGGTGCGTACCGTCTTTGCTTCCGAAGGGTGCGGACACGATCAGCTGATCGCGTCCGCACCCTTCGACGTTCGGCCCGCACGGCGCGCCCTCCCCGGCGCGGACGTGGTACGCCGTTAGCGTGCCAGCGTGACCGTCCCCGCGCGCACCTCCGGCTCGGGGGCCGACCAGGCTCCTGGGTCCACTGCCCCTGCTGAATCTGCCGACTCTGCGATCGGCGGTGTCGCCGACGACGCCGTCGTCGCCCTCGTCGAACCGCCCAGTCCGGCCGAGCTGCTCGAGCGCGCCGTCGCCTCGTGGCGTGCGGCCCTGGTCGAAGCGGCCGGGGGCTCGACGCTGGTCGACGTCGAGCTGCTCGGCGAGGCCGCGCTCGACCTCTCCGCGGCACACCCCTCGGGCATCTCCCAGCTGTTCGCCGGCCGCGAGACCCGGCTGTCCAACCTGGTCCGCGAGGGGGCCGCGCTGTCGACCGCGCGCCGGCGCGCCCGCGCCGTGGCCGCCCGCGCCGCCGTCTACGCGCAGCGCTACGGGATCTCGCCCACGTCGCTGGCCATCGGCGTCGCGACGTGGACCGAGCACAGCACGCCCGACGTCGCGACCGACGACGTCGCGGCGCTCGCCTCCGTCACCCGGCAGCGCGACCAGTCCGGCGTCGAGCAGCCGGAGGCCGCACCGCGCACGGTCCGGGCGCCGGTCCTGCTGCGACCGGTGAGCCTGCGAGCCCGGGGTTCGGGGGAGAGCGACTACGAGCTCGCGCTCGAACCGTCGCTCGAGGTCAACCCCGTGCTGGCCCGCGCCCTGCGCATGCGGGGGGCGCTGCTCGACCCTGCCGCCGTGGCGCGCGGCACGTTCACGTCCAACGGATTCGACCCGCACGGCGCGCTGCAGCGGCTCGCGTCGCTCGGGGAGGCCGTGCTCGACGACTTCTCGCTGACCGAGCGCGTGGTCGTCGGCACCTTCGTGCACCCGGGCCAGATCCTCGTCGACGACCTGGACAACCTCTCGGGCACCCTCGAGCGCCACGAGGTCGTCGCCGCGCTGGCCGGCATCGATGGTGGCCTCCGGGTCCCGCTCCCCGCCCCCGTCGCCGGTGACCGCGACCCCGCGCTGGAGCGCGGCGTCGGAGACCTGGATCCTGCGCAGCAGCACGTGCTCGACGTCGTCGCCACCGGCACCCACCTGTTTGTCGACGCCCCCGCCGGCGCCGACGTCACCGGGACCCTCGCGGCCCTCGTCGCCGATGCCGCCGCCTCCGGCCGGACGGTCCTGTACGTGCCGGGCCACCGCCGTGCCGCCACGGCGCTGGGCGCCCGGTTGAGCGCGCTGGGCCTGGGCGACCTGCTGCTCGACGTCGCGCCTGATGCCGGCTGGCGCTCAGCGATCTCGCGACGCCTGCTGGGCGCGATGACGCTCGAGGCGCCGGTCGTCGACACGCAGGGTGTCGTCGCGCTGCGGTCCTCGCTCGTCACCGAACGCGAGCGCCTGCGGGCCTACGTCGAGGCGCTGCACGCCGAACGTTCCCCCTGGGGCGTGTCCGCGTACGACGCGCTCCAGCAGCTCGCCCGGCTGACGTCCACGCGGCCGACGCCGAAGACGACCGTGCGGCTGACGCCCGACGTCGCACGCGTCCTCGACGCCCCCCGACGAGCCGAGCTCACCGCCGAGCTCGTCCGGGCCGGCGAGCTGGGCGCGTTCCAGCTGAAGCCCACCGACACACCCTGGTACGGCGCGGACCTGCGCACGCGGGCCGACGCCGACAACGCCGTCCGCCGCATCGAGCGACTGCTCGACGGGAGCCTGCCCGCGCTGGTGGAGCGCACCTCGCAGGTGGCGGTCGAGACCGGCCTGGTGCAGGCGACCACGCTGCGCGCCTGGGCCGAGCAGCTGACGATGCTCGACGGCGTGCGGGGCGCGCTGGACGTGTTCCAGCCGATCGTGTTCGAGCGCACGGCCGCCGACCTCGTCGCGGCGACCGGCTCCAAGCAGTGGCGCGAGCAGCACGGCGTGCCGATGGGCTACTGGGTGCGACGCCGGCTGCGCAAGCAGTCCAAGGACATGCTTCGCCCGGGGCGCCCCGTCGCCGACCTGCACGCCGCCCTGCTCGAGGTCCAGGCCCAGCGTGAGGTCTGGCAGGCGCACTGCCCGTCCGGCGGGTGGCCGCGGTTGCCCGACGGGCTCGAGCTCATCGAGGACGAGTTCGGCGCGGTCCGCGCGGACCTGGACGCGCTCGACGAGGTGCTCGCGGGCACCCCGCTCGGCGCCGGCCTGTCCACGTTGACCTTCCCGGTCCTGCTGGAGCGACTCACCCGGCTGCGCGCCGACACCTCCCCGCTGCAGACCCTGCCCGACCGCACCGGCCTCCTGCACCGACTGCGGGCCGCCGGCCTCGGGCCGCTCGTCGAGGACCTGGCGTCGCGTCGGACCGACCCGGCACTCGCGCCCGCGGAGCTGGACCTCGCGTGGTGGAGCACGGTCATCGAGCAGATCCTCGCCGACGACCCCGCGCTCGCCGGCTACGACGGGACCGCCCTCGGCGGGCTCTCGGCGCACTATGCCGCGCTCGACCGTGCGCACGTCGACAGCCTGAACGCGCCCGCCCTGGCGGCGGTCGTCGGGCACATCGGTTCCGCCCTGCGCCAGCACCGCGACCAGGCGGAGGCGCTGTTCGCGGATCTCGTCGAGGAGCGGCTGACCACGCTGCGGGACACGGTGACCCGGCACCCGGACGTCGCCCGCCGGCTGCGTCCCGTCATCGCCGCCAGCCCCATGCTCGTCCCGCAGGTGCTCCCGCCGACGCGCACCGTCGACCTCGTCGTCCTCGACTCCGCCGCCCACCTGCCCGTCGAGGTCGCCCTCGCGGCGATCGCGCGCGGCCGCCAGGTCGTCGTGATCGGGGACGCCCGCTGCGCGTCGAGCACCGCGATCGGCGCCCTGTCCGACGTGCTGCCGTCCGTCGCGCTGCTGGCCGGTGCGTCGCGCCGCGACCCCTACCTGACCGCGTTCCTCGCGGCGCACGGCTACGCGGGCGTCCTGCGCCCGACCCCGCTGCCGCAGCACCGGCCGCTCGTGCACCTCGACGTCGTCGACGGCACGGGCATGCCCGCGCGGGAGACCGGGATCATCGACTCGACGCGCGAGGAGGTCGAGCACGTCGTCGAGCTGGTCCTCACGCACGCGCTGCTGCGTCCCGAGGAGTCCCTCGCGGTCATCACGGCGACGACCGCGCACGCTGAGGCCATCCGCGAGGCGGTGCTCGGCGAGGTCCGGGCCAACCTCGCGCTCGCCGCCTTCTTCGACGCCGGCCGCGCCGAGCCGTTCGTCGTGACCGACCTGCCGAACGTCGCCGGGTTGCGTCGTGAGGCGATCATCCTGTCGGTCGGCCTCGGTCGGACCCCGCACAAGCGCGTCCTGCACAGCTTCGGGCCGATCTCCTCCGACGGCGGCGACGCCCTGCTGCTCGATGCCCTCGGCTCCACGCGACACCGGCTCACCGTCGTGTCGTGCTTCGGTGCCGACGACCTCGACCCCGCTCGGCTCCGCGGCGCCGGCCCGCAGCTCTTGGCCGACCTGCTCGCGTTCACCGCCCGGCGTTCCGCCGGTTCCGCCGACGACGACCTGGTCACGCCCCGGTTCACCTCCTCGGCCGTGGCCGCCCTCGCGGTGGCGCCCGGGTCCTCCGCCTCGCTCGAGCTGCCCGCGCCGCCCGAGCCCGACCGGCTGCTGCTCGACATCGCCGAGCGGCTGTGGAAGCACGGGCTGCTCGTCGAGGCCGACCACGGCATCCCCGGAGGCGAGCGCATCCCGCTCGTCGTGGGTCACCCCGACCTTCCCGACGAGATGCTCGTGGCCGTCCTCACCGACGACGCCGAGTACACCGCGGAGCCCAGCATCCGCGTCCGTGACCGGCTCACCGCCGACCGGCTCGAGCGCGTCGGATGGTCCGTCGTGCGCGTCTGGTCTGCTGCGGCGTTCCTCGACCCGCAGGCCGAGGTCGACCGCATCCGCCGCGCCGTCCACGCCCGCGTCCCCGCGCCCGCCAGCCCGCGCAGCGGCCCGCTGCACCTCGGCCTGCCGGGTCTCCTCGACGAGGCCGACGACGCCGACGACCTCCCCGCCGCCGCCGCGCCGACCGAGCCCGTCGGGAGCGCCGTCGATGACGCCTCGGCTGAGCCGCCTGATGTCGTGATCGGCTCGCCAGCTCCTCTCGCCGCGGACGGTTCCGACGGCGAGGTACGGATGGCGCGACCCTCGGTGGTTCAGCACGGACGGCGCCGCAGCCGACGGCCTCACCGTCACTGGTGCGTCGCCCGACAGCGCCGATCCTGCGGCCCCGGCCGAGGAGTCTTCCGTCACCACCGACGCACCTGCTTCTGCCGGCCCGAGCGGCCACGAGCTGCCTGTGCCGACGACCTCGGGCGCGGTTCCGGTGCACCCCGACGGCTCGGTGTCGACGGATTCCGGAGCCTTCGCGCCGCACCCCGACGAGGCGGCCCGCCCGGACTCCGGCCCGGTGCGTTCGGTGCCCGCCGACCCGATCCTCGTCGACTCGGTCCTGACGGGCTCCCTGAGCGCGACCGCCGTACGCGCGGCCTCCACCCGGACACCGGTCCCGCCGCTGCAGGTCTCGCGCGCGGCCCACAGTGCACCCCGAGGCATCCCGATCCAGGCGCCGGCATCGGGCGCCCGGCGACGACGCCTCCGGCGACCACGCCCCCCGGGTCGACGGCCGGTGAGTCGTCGGGGACGGACCGGCGGCACGACTCCCTCGCGCCGCGCCCTCGCGCACGCCTTCCTGACCCCGCCGACGGCGTCCGCATCTCGAGCGACGTGCCTGCCGATGACCCGGCCCCAGCGAGCCGCCCGTTCCAGCTGGCCCTCGCCGTGCCGACACGGCAGCGTCCCGACGTCCGCACCGGCCTGCCGATCGGCGCGTACAGCGACGACCAGCTGGACGAGCTCGTCGCCTGGTTGCAGTCCGACGAGCAGGAGCGCACACGCGAACAGCTCGCCGCCGCGCTTCGCGACGAGCTCGGCGTCACCCGCCGCTCCTATCGCATCGATACCGCGATCCGCAGCGCCATCTCCCGCGCGACGTCCTGACCGGCCGCACGTCCGCGCTCGGGCCCGCTCGAGCGTGGACGTCGAGTCGTGGGCCTCGTGAGACGTCGAGCTGGTCGGTGCTCGGCGCGGTCGAGTGCGCACGTACCGCAGGCCGGGTGGGATCATCGACGGGTGGTGTCACCGGAGGAGCAGGGCGTAGCGCCAGCGCGCCGGTCGCGGCGGGCGGTGCGGCACGCCGGGACCGTGGGCGGCGACGACGCCAACCTGGTCTCCGTGCATCCGGCGCTGACCCCGGAGCCGGGGCCGCCGGCACACGCGGTCGCCGCCTCCCGGAGCACCCGGGCGACGGTCATACGTCGCCGACGGAGCCCGCCGGAGCAGCCCGACCCTGGGGTGCGCGCAGCGCGGGCGACGGTCAGACGTCGGGCGGGGGCGACGGTCAGACGTCCGGCGCCGGCGTCGGGCCGTCATCGAGCGTGGGCAAGGGGGTGTCGTCGCTCGAAGCCGACGCGGCAGGCCGAGCCCGGTCGACCAGCCGATCGGGAGGCGCTGGACCGCAGCGCGGACGACACCGATCTCGGCTGGGGCGAGGTGGACCAGGGGTCCAACGACGAGCGACTCACGAGCGACAAGCCGCCGCACTGGTGAGCTGACGGCGACCGGACGAGCGGCTCGGATCCGGGGAGCCCGGACCCGAGGCCGCTCGCGTCAGGTGCCGGGCGGGATCGACGGCGGGACGGAACCGCCGCCGGGATAGCCGACGTCGGGCGAGGCAGAACCGGCGTCGTTCGCTATCGCCGGCGACGGGCGGCCGGCAAGCAGGTCGCGGATCTCCTGCAGCAGCAGGATGTCCTCGGCAGGCGCCGCGGGCTCGTCCTCGACCCCGGCCTTGCGACGGGTGGCCAGCGCGTTGAGCGGCACGACGATCAGGAAGTAGACCGCGGCGGCGGTGATCAGGAACACGATGATCGCGTTGAGGATCAGGCCGATCGAGAACATCGCGTTGTTGATGGTGAAGGTCAAGACGCTGCTCAGGTCGGTCTTGCCGAAGATCATGGCGATCAGTGGGCTGATCAGTCCGTCGACCACCGACTTGACCAGGGCACCGAACGCGGCGCCGATGACGATACCGACGGCCAGGTCGATCGCGTTCCCGCGGGAGATGAAGTCCTTGAAACCCTGGAACACCTTGGCGGTGCCCTTCAGCCTGTCGCCTGCTCCGCGCAGGCCACTGTTGATCCGGTCGGTCATGGTGCTCCTCGTGGTGGGCGGGGTGGGTCGTGCGAGCGACTGGCGCACTCGGCGGGGGGCACTTCCGGTCCCACGATCATGGCACGACGACGGCGGAGAGCAACGCCGAGGCGGCGGCACCGGCGAGAGCCGGTGCCTCGTCGGGGGCCACCGCAATGAGCACCGGGACCGAGCCGTCACCGGATGCGCCGCCACCCAGCAGCCCTGCCTGCTGCGAGGGTCTGACGAGCGACCGGCAGGACGAGCGCTCGGCGGGCGACGACGCTGCCTGATCCACCCTCCGCGGTCGCGGCCAGGACGTCGACGCGCATGCCCGGGGTGAGCAGCCCGGCGACGGCGGGGTCCGCAAACCGGACCGTGGCGACGACCGTGCCGGGCGGGCCCCGGACGTCGTCGGACGTGAGCACGCCGGGCACGAGGGGGCTCCCGGCGCTCAGCGGGACGGCCGTCGAGGCTCCGACCGCGGCCCCAGCATCGCTCAGCGCACCGTCCGGCACCATCTCGGTCGGGAAGCGGGCGACGCGCACGTCCGACGAGGTCAGCGTCACGCCCGCGTCTAGACTGCCCGTGGCGACGACGACGTCGGTCGTCGGTGGGTCCGGCGGCCGGAGCGCGTGCACCGTCGCCGCGGCCGCGATGCCCAGGCAGAGCGCGCTCACGACGAATCGGCTGCGCCACAGGACGAGCCGCAGCCGGAGCGACATCGGCCGTCGTCGGGCCGCGAGCGGGGGCGGTCGCCCGGTGAGATCGCGCATGGCTCGACCGTAGGGACGCGAGCCGGCGAGTCGGGGCGGGGCGCTGCGTCGGGAGCCGGAGCGGGGGCTGTGGTCACCTCAGGCCCGCAGACGCCGAGGCCGCAGCCTCACGCCGACAGCCGCAGCCGCAGCCGACGCTCAGGACGAGGCGGCGGGCTTTGCTGCCGCAGGTGCCGAGCTCGAGGAGCCAGACGCTCGAAGAGCCGGATCGACACGGGATCCGCGACGTCGAGCCGCCCGGACGTCGAGCCCGGAGGCAGACGAGGACGAGGACGCGAGGAGTCAGACGAGGACGACGACGAGTCCGAGGACGACGACGGCCCACGCAGGCGCCGGGCTCAGCGTCGACGACTTCGCGCCGGCGCGCGCGTCGTTGCGGTAGAACCCCGACCCCTTGAACACGACGCCGACCGAGGAGAACACCTTGCGCAGGCGGCCGTCGCACTCGGGGCACACGGTGAGCGAGTCGTCGCTGAAGGACTGCACCGCCTCGAAGGCATGACCGCACGCGGTGCAGGCGTAGGCGTAGGTAGGCACGAAGAACGTCTCCTGGCAGGTGGTCGGCCGCACAGGCGCGGGGAACGGCGCCTGGCACTCTCAACATCCGAGTGCCAATCGTAACGGCAACGGCGACCGGGACATTCCAGGGGTGCACTCGCCGGGTGGCATGGGAGCGGCGGGTTCACGGCTCGGGCGAAGTACCCTCCGAAGCGTGTCTCGTCGTCGCGCAGTCCGCATCACGCTCGTCACCCTCGCCGTGGCGGTCGTCGTCGTGCTGGTCGGCGTCGCTGTCACGGGTCTCGTCGTGGTCCGCCGACCGCTGCCGGAGGTCGCCGGGAACCTGACCGTGCCGGGCCTCGAGTCGCAGGTCACGGTCACGCGCGACGACCGCGGCGTCCCGACGATCACGGCGCAGTCGTCGGACGACCTGTTCATGGCGCAGGGCTACGTGGCCGCGCAGGACCGGTTCTTCGAGATGGACTACCGGCGGCACGTGACGTCCGGGCGGCTCGCCGAGCTCGTCGGCGACAAGAAGGACGCGATCGACGCGGACAAGGTCACCCGGACGCTCGGGCTGGCGCCGGGTCGCCGAGCAGGAGTGGGCGCAGGCCGACGCCGGCCACCAAGCGAGCGCTCCAGGCGTACGCGGACGGCGTGAACGCGTATCTCGACGGCAAGCCGAAGGGCGCGATCGCCGTCGAGTACACGATCCTCGACCTGCAGCTGGACATCGACGAGCCCGAGAAGTGGGACCCGGTCGACTCGCTGGCCTGGCTCAAGGCGATGGCATGGGACCTGCGGGGCAACTTCGACGACGAGCTGGGCCGTGCGGCCGCGTTCTCGTCCATCCGCGACGTGGCGCGCGTCGACGAGCTGTACCCGTCGTACCCGCAGGACGTGAACGCCCCGATCCTGCAGGCCGCGCAGGTCCAGAGCGGTCCCGTGACGACCACCGCGTCCGTGACGAGCCTCGACCTCGGGTCGGACGACCTGCAGCGCGCCATGGCGAGCGCGCAGAAGGCCCTGGAGGCGGTGCCGCACCTGGTCGGCGAGGGCGAGGGCGTCGGCTCGAACTCGTGGGTGGTCGGCGGGGACCTGACCGAGTCGGGCAAGCCGCTCCTGGCCAACGACCCGCACCTGGGCATCTCCGCGCCGGGCGTCTGGGCGCAGGTCGGGCTCCGCTGCGCGACGGTGTCCGCGGCGTGCCCGTACGACGTGTCGGGCTTCTCGTTCGCCGGGATGCCGGGCGTGATCATCGGGCACAACGCGGATCTCGCCTGGGGCCTGACCAACCTCGGCGCGGACGTCAGCGACTTCTTCCTGGAGAAGGTCGACGGCGACTCCACGCGAGTGGACGGTGGCGCGCAGCCCATCACCGAGCGCACGGAGATCATCAAGGTCAACGGAGCGGACCCGATCCGGCTCCCGGTCCGCGAGACGGTGCACGGACCGATCGTCTCCGACGTGCTCGACCTCGACACCGTGGCCGACTCGCCCGTGCCGGAGGACGCGCCGGGGAGCACGTTCGAGGTGGCGCTCGCCTGGACGGCTCTGCAGCCGAGCCGCAGCATGGAGGCGATCCTGGCGATGGACGTCGCGCAGGACGCCGCGGACATCCGGACGGCCGCGGCGCTGCTGGACGTGCCGTCGCAGAACATCGTCTTCGCGACGACGGACGGGCACATCGGCTACCAGGCGCCGGGCCGGATCCCGGTCCGCGCCGACGTCGTCGGCGGGATCGTGCCGTCGGACGGCACCTGGCCGCGTCCCGGCTGGGACAGCGCGTACGACTGGCGCGGCTACGTCGACCCGGACGCGATGCCCCGCACTCTCGACCCGGCCGACGGCATCATCGTGACCGCGAACAACGCCGTGACGCCCGACGGCGTGGGCCCGTTCCTCACCGAGGACTGGGACTACGGCTACCGGGCGCAGCGCATCCGCGACCAGATCGAGGCCAGGACCACCCACAAGCTCACCGCGGCCGACATGAGCGACATCCAGCTCGACCAGCACAGCGCGTTCGCGGACGTCCTGGTCCCCGCGCTGCTCGAGCAGAAGCTCCCCGACCGCGTTCGACCGCGACGGCCAGAACCTCCTGCGCACGTGGGACCACGTCCAGTCGGACGACTCCGCCGCCGCCGCGTACTTCGCGGCCGTGTGGGCGGACGTCCTGCGCGCGACGTTCGACGACGACCTGCCCGACGGCTACGGCCCGGACGGTGGGTCACGCTGGCTCGAGGTGATCCGGAACCTTCTCGACGATCCGACGTCGCCCGTGGTGGGACGACAAGACGACGACGGGCGTGGTCGAGGGTCGCGACGAGGTGCTGACCCGCGCGATGATCGCCGCCCGCGCGCAGCTGACCGCGCAGCTGGGCCGGGACGCGTCGCAGTGGCGCTGGGGGCAGCTGCACACCGCCGCGCCGGAGCACCTGCTGCTCGGCGGGTCGTCGGTGCCCGGCATCGTGCGCTCGTTCGTGAACCCGGACCCGATCGGGGTCGGCGGCGGGTCCTCGATCGTCGACGCGACCGCCTGGGACGCCAGCTCGGGCTCGTTCGGGGTCACGGCGGCGCCGTCGATGCGCATGGTGGTGGACCTGTCCGACCTGGACTCCTCGACGTGGGTGACCCTCACGGGCACCTCTGCCCACCCCGCGAGCGTCCACTACGACGACCAGTTCGGACCGTGGTCCCGCGGCGAGACGTTCCCGTGGCCGTTCTCCGCCGCGGCGACGGCGGCGGACTCGAACGACCGCCTCACCCTGCGCCCCTGACGACTCAGCCGCGGAGCAGGTGCCACTCCTCGGGGGTGGCCACGGCATCGACCGCGCGGTCGTGCCGCTCGCTCGGCAGCGGCCGGACGTCGGCGTCGTAGAGCTCCTCGGGGAACACCAGGGCCACCACGGGCACCCCGGGCCGGATGTGCTCCAGGGCCCGGTCGTACCAGCCGCCGCCCTGGCCGAGCCGGGCGCCGCTCGTGTCGACGGCCAGCGCCGGCGCGATCACGACGTCGGCGTCGGCCAGCGCCTCGGGGCCCAGTGTCGGGCCGCCCGGCTCGGGCGGACGTCCCGGAGCGCGCTCGCGCAGATCGTCGGGACCCGCGTACTCGGCCCAGTCCCGTTGCAGCCCGCTGCCGAGGACGGGCATCAGGACGCGGATCCCTCGGGCGGACAGCTCCTCGAGGAGGGCACCCGTCCCGGGTTCGGTGACCCGTGCGGCGTAGACCGAGACGCAGCGGGCCTGCTCGACCGCCGGGATGGTCAGGACGACCTCGGCGAGAGCCTTCGCGGCCTCCTCGCGACGCCGGACCGAACGCAGCTTGCGGGCGTCCCGGATGGCCAGCCGGAGTCGCTCCTTGACGTCCTCGACCTCGTCCCCGTCGGAGACGTGCGGATACGGCTGGGCGACGCTGCTCATGGGTTCAGTCTCTCATCATCGACGGTTCCGAGATGTCCGGGACGGGCCGTTCGTCGTGACCTGGACCACTGCGCGAGAGGCGGCCCGCCGTTAGGGTCCGGAGATGACCATCCACAAGGCAGTCATTCCCGCCGCGGGCCTGGGGACCAGGTTCCTGCCCGCCACGAAGGCGACTCCCAAGGAGATGCTCCCGATCGTCGACAAGCCGGCGATCCAGTACGTCGTCGAGGAAGCCGTGCGCGCCGGGCTCGAGGACGTCCTCCTGATCACGGGTCGCTCGAAGCGCTCGCTGGCCGACCACTTCGACGCCGCACCGGAGCTCGAGGCCGCCCTGGAGGTCAAGGGCGACACCGAGCGGCTGGCCAAGGTCCGCGAGTCCACCGAGCTCGGTCACGTGCACTTCGTGCGGCAGGGCCAGCCCAAGGGGCTCGGCCACGCGGTGCTGCACGCCAAGTACCACGTCGGCGACGAACCGTTCGCGGTGCTCCTCGGCGACGACCTGATCGACGAGCGCGACGAGCTGCTGAGCACGATGCTCGCGCTGCAGGAGAAGACCGGCGGATCCGTCATCGCTCTGCTGGAGGTGCCGGAGTCGCAGATCTCGCTGTACGGCTGCGCGGCGGTGGAGCCGATCGACGGTTCCGACGACGACGACCAGGTGCGGGTGACGGCTCTCGTCGAGAAGCCGGACGCCGCCGACGCGCCGAGCAACCTCGCGATCATCGGGCGATACGTGCTCAGCCCCGCGGTGTTCGAGGTGCTCGAGCACACCGAGCCCGGACGCGGCGGCGAGATCCAGCTGACCGACGCCCTCGCGACGCTGGCCGGCATGCCCGCCGAGCAGGGCGGCGGCGTCTACGGCGTGGTGTTCCGGGGGCGTCGGTACGACACCGGCGACCGGCTCGACTACCTCAAGGCCGTCGTCCAGATCGCCTCCGACCGGCCCGATCTCGGCCCCGACTTCCGCTCCTGGTTGACGCAGTACGTGGCGACACTGGACTGAGGACCGGCCGCGGTGACGCCGAGGCGCGTCCGGCGGGGCAGAATGCCCGCATGAGATCGGTGCAGGACCACCTGGCCGCGGTGCTCGCGGCTGTCGGGCCCGTGTCGCCGCTCGATGTCGTGCTGCACGACGCGGTCGGCTGCATCCTCGCGGCCGACGTCCTCGCGACGCAGGACCTCCCGGCACTGTCCGTGGCCGCGCGCGACGGGTACGCCGTGGCAGCGCACGACACCTCGCGCTCGGGTCTTCGCGACGGAGACGCCGCTGCCCGTCGCGCACGACGTCCGGCCCGGGTTCGGGCGGTCCGCTGCGCCTGGTGCCCGGGCACGGCGGTGCGCATCGCGTCCGGTGCGCCGCTGCCGATCGGTGCCGACGCGGTCGTCCCGCTCGAGGAGACCGACCGGGGCACGGCGCACGTCTCCATGCAGCGTCCGGCCGTCGCCGGGCAGCACGTGCGGCCCGCGGGTTCCGACGTCCGGTCGGGCCAGGTCGTGCTCGAGTCGGGCACGCGGCTCGGCGCACGCCAGATCGCGCTGGCCGCCGCGATGGGTCGAGGTCGGCTGCGCGTGCACCCGACGCCGCGGGTCGTCCTGCTCTCGGTGGGTGACGAGCTCGTCGAGCCCGGCAGCACCGGGACGCTCGCCGGCACCGTGTACGAGGCCGACGGGCACGCGCTCGACGCCGCCGTCCGCGACGCGGGTGCCGCGTCCGTGCGCGTCGTCGCGCTTCCCGACGACCGCGCGGTCCTGCGCGAGGCCCTCGACGACCAGCTCGTGCGCGCCGACATGATCATCGTCACCGGCGGTCTCTCCGAGCTGACCCACGACACCGTCAAGGACGTGCTCGCCCCGATCGAGCACCGTGCGGCTCGACCAGGTGGCGATGTCGCCCGGACACCGGCACGGGTTCGGCACCATCGGTGACGACCTCGACCGTTCCGTCCCGCTCTTCGCGCTGCAGGGCCACCCGGTCGCCGCGCAGGTCTCGTTCGAGGTGTTCGTGCGCCCGGCGCTGCGGTCCATGGCCGGCCACACCGAGATCTTCCGCCCGTCGGTCGCCGCCGTCGCGGACACCGGGTGGATCTCGACCCCGGGCCTGCGCCAGTTCGTGCCGGCCACCGTGCTGGGCGCCCCCGAGGAGGGGTACCGGTTGACGCCGCTCGGCGACCCGGCCGAGCCGAGCATCAGCGCGCTCGCGCACGCGAACGCGCTCGCGGTCGTCGGCGAGCAGGAGCTGACCGTGCACCCCGGGCAGACCATCCACTGTCTGGTGCTCGAGGGATGACGGCGGTCGGTTGGCCCGCGGTCCTCGTCGACCGCGACATCCGGCTGCGGCCCCTGCGCCGCCGTGACCAGGACGTCTGGATGGAGCTGCGGCAGCTGAACGCCGGGTGGCTGGAGCCGTGGGACGCCACGAGCCCGATCCCCGTCAGCGGTCCGCGACCGTCCTTCGGCGCCTTCGTGCGCACGCTCGCCTCGCAGGCGCGCGCCGGCACGACGCTGCCGTTCGCGATCGACCTGGCCGGCGAGCTCGTCGGGCAGCTGACCGTCTCCTCGATCACGTACGGGTCGCTGCGCTCCGCCTCGATCGGGTACTGGGTGTCCGAGCACGTCGCCGGCCGCGGCATCACGCCGACCGCCGTCGCGCTCGCCACCGACCACTGCTTCCGTGTGCTGAACCTCCACCGCGTCGAGATCAACATCCGGCCGGAGAACGGTCCGTCGCTGCGGGTCGTCGAGAAGCTCGGGTTCCGTGACGAGGGCCTGCGGGAGCGGTTCCTGCACATCCAGGACCGCTGGTGCGACCACCGCACGTTCGCCCTGACCGTCGAGGACGTCCCCGACGGTCTGCTCGCCCGCTGGCACGCGCGCAGGGCCTGAGGTCCGCCTCGTTCGACGGTCACGCCGACACGCCGCGCCCCTCCCCGGTACGGCTCGTTCCGACGCCTACCGTCGGGGCGTGAACGATCTCGCAGGACCGGTCGCGCTCGCGCTGGTCGGCCTGTGGGTGGCATACCTGGTGCCGCACAAGCTGAGGCACCGGCAACAGCTGCTCGAGTCCCGGGCGGACGACCGGTTCTCCGAGGCGCTGCGCGTGGTCGCGGTGACGACTCGCGTGCGGCAGGTCTCGGCGCTCGTTCCAGCCGTGGCCTCGTCGGCCAGCAGTACCGCGGGGCTACTGACCCCGGGCAAGGGGCTCCCGATGCAGGCCATCGGGAGCGCGACAGGAGGCACCACCGTGGACCGACCGCACGGCACGCAGGACAGGATCACCGCCGACGCTGCTCGGCGGGCCGCTCAGGCGCGCGCCGCCCGGGCCGCCGCCGTCGCCCGGCGTGCTGCCGCGGCGCGCCGTCGCGCCCTCCTGGCCGGCGTTCTCGTGCTCGCGACCGTCGTCGGGTGGGCCGCGTTCGTCGTCGTGCCCGCCGTCGGCTGGGTCGCCGGCGTCGCACCCACGGTCCTGCTCAGCACCGTCCTCGTGCTCGGCCGTCGCGCCGTGCTCGCCGGCCGTGAGGCCGACGCCGAGTGGGAGGCGCGGATCGCCGACGAGCGCCGCGTGGCCGGTGCCCCCGCACCGGAGCCCAGCGCGCCGTCGCGACCGCCGCCGCCCAGGCCCGCACGGCCACCGCGGCACGTGCCGCTCAGCAGCCGGCCAGCTCCACGAACGCTTCCTCGAAGCCTGCCTCCTCCTCGATTCCGGCGATTCCCGCGAAGTCCTCTGCCCTTCCTTCGACGCCCGGCGCCTCCGCGATTCCCTCGAGGCCCGCCGCGACGACGTCCGCCGCGTCCACGTCGTCCGGCACCGCGGCGAACAGCGCACCAGTCGACGCAGGGATCCACCGCGGAGGTCGCCGCTCCGCAGCAGCGCCGCGAGTCGACGCTCCCCTTCGTCACCGGTCGGGCGATCCACCCGTCGGACGCCAGCACCGAGGTCTTCGAGCGCATCGTCGAGGACCAGGGCGAGACCGGCGGTCCGGCCCGGCACTCGACCGGCGCGATCCCCGTCGTCCGCCGCTCCGCGTTCACCGAGCCGGTCGCCCAGGTCGAGGAGCCGTCGGCCCCGGTCGGTGCGGCACAGAGCCGAGCCCGACACCGACGAGGCATGGTCCCCCGTCCCCGTCCCGCGTCCGACCTACACGATGAAGCCGTCGGCCCCGCGCCGGGAGCCGGCGCCGCTGGAGAACCTCGAGGGCTCCACCGCGGCCCGCACCTTCACGGTCGCCGACGCCACCTTCGACGCACCGGACGGCGAGCGCGCCCCTCTGGAGACGACCGGCCGAGACGACCGGCAGCCTCGACCTCAACGCGGTCCTGGCGAAGCGTCGCGCAGCGGGGGAGTGACCCCGTCGTCGGTGCTCTGACGGGCCCGACGATTTCGCGAACGGCGTCGGCCGTGGTGTTAGTCTTTAGCCCGCTCGCGGGGCTGTGGCGCAGTTGGTAGCGCGTCTCGTTCGCAATGAGAAGGTCAGGGGTTCGAATCCCCTCAGCTCCACCCGCAGACGACGGCGGCCCCCTCTGGGAGGCCGCCTTCGCCGTGTCTGGGCATCGGCGGCCGGGCGCGGCCCGGTGCTCCGCCCGCTCTGTCCGGCCGGTCCGGTCTCCGCTACGGTGGCCGCGAAACCGAGGGGGTCGGCGCTGTGATCAAGGTGCGCAACCTGTCCAAGTCCTACGGCGCGATCCGAGCCGTGGACGACATCTCGTTCGACGTCGCCGACGGGTCGATCTTCGCCTTCCTGGGCACCAACGGCGCCGGCAAGAGCACGACGATCGGGTGCATCACGACTGTGCTCGCCCCCGATGCCGGCACCATCGAGGTCGGCGGGTTCGCGCTCGCGCACCCAGGCCGACGAGGTGCGCCGGCTGGTCGGCGTCGTGTTCCAGAACTCGTTGCTCGACCCGATCCTGACGGTCCGCGAGAACCTCGAGATCCGCGCCTCGTTCTACGGGCTCGACGAGTCCGCCCGACGCCGACGGATCGAGGAGCTCGCTCCGCTGATCGGTCTCGAGGGCTTCCTCGACCAGCGGTACGGACAGCTCTCGGGCGGCCAGAAGCGACGGGCCGACATCGCCCGCGCGCTGGCTCACTCGCCGTCCGTCCTGTTTCTCGACGAGCCGACCGCGGGCCTCGACCCGGCCAGCCGTGAGCAGGTGTGGGAGACCGTGCACACGCTCCGACGCGAGACCGGGCTGACCGTCTTCCTCACCACCCACTACATGCACGAGACCGAGGAGGCGGACCAGGTCTGCGTCATCGACCGGGGGTCACCTCGTCGAGACGGGGACCCCGGCCGCGCTGCGACAGAAGTACAGCAGCAGCATCCTGACGATCACGGCGCGCGATCCGATGCCGATCCTGGCGACGTGCGCCGAGCGGGGCACGACCTGCACCGAGGACAACGGGGTGCTCACTCTCGAGGTCGATTCGAGCTCCACGGCCCGGGAGATCCTGCGGCTCCACGACGCCGACATCGAGGACTTCGAGTTCCGGCACGGGACCATGGACGACGTCTTCCTCGCCCTGACGTCGAGGATGGTGGACGCGTGAGCGCCGCAACGGTCGACGGCAGCCGGCAGATGCCCGCGCCGCCCGGAGTGCTCGCCGTCGCTGTGACGGTCGCCCGTCGAAACCTCGCCCTGTTCCGTCGCGACCGGACCGCGGTGTTCTTCTCGCTGCTGTCGCCGCTGATCCTGTTGGCGCTCTACACGTTCTTTCTGGGGAGTCTGCAGGTCGACAACCTCACCGAGCAGTTCCCCGGGGCGGCGCCGGCGGACGTCAGCGGATTCGTGGATGCCTGGGTGTATGCCGGGATCACGATGATCACGTCGTTGACCACCGGGCTGGCGGCGCTGAGCGTCTTCGTCGAGGACGGGGCGAGCGGACGGTTCCAGGACTTCCTGGTGTCGCCCGTCCGGCGGGCGAGCCTGATCCTCGGGTACATGGGTGCGTCGATCGTCATTGCCGTGACGATGACGACGCTCATCCTGGTGATCGCCCAGGCCTACACAGTCGTGCGTGGTGGTGCGGCGATGTCGGCGGCCGAGTTCGGGCAGTGCTTCCTGATCATCGTGCTGTCTGCGGCGGCCTTCTCGGCGCTGTCGTCGTTCGTCGTCACGTTCGTGCGGTCCAACAACGCCTTCGCGGCGCTGAGCACGATCGTCGGTACGTTGATCGGCTTCCTCGCCGGCGCCTACATCCCGGTCGGGGCCTTGCCTGCCGGCGCGGTCAACGTCATGAACGCCCTGCCGTTCGCGCAGTCGGCGATGCTGGTCCGGCAGCCCTTCACCGCCCATCCGCTCGCGCTCCTGACGGCTGGCCAACCGAGTTCGGCGACGGAGGAGCTCCGCGCCACCTACGGCATCACGGCGATGTCGGGTGGCGTCGAGATCACGCCGACCATCGCGATCGCCGTGCTCGTCGCGGTGTTCGTAGTCTTCGCAGCCCTCGGCGCGTGGCGCCTGGGCCGCCGCATCCGATAGCGACGAGTCGCGTGGCCTGGGCCGCTGCATCCGACAGCGACGAGTCTCCTGGCGACTTGAACGCCGCCTCCGAAGCGACGAGTCGCCTGGCGCTTAGGCCGCCGCATCCGACAGCGACGAGTCTCCTGGCGACTCGAACGCCGCCTCCGATGGCAGCGGGTGCGTCACGCGCGACCCGCTGAGACCGTCGGTGCGTCTGGCCAGCTGTCCGGCCGGTTGACGGTTGTGCCGCTGGGGTCGCGGAAGACGTATCGCATGGGTTGGTGGTCTATGCCGGGGGCGCTGGGGTCGATCGGTATGCCGAGGGCGTCCTGTCGTTTCTTCCAGCCGGGTGGTTGGCCGAGTCGTTCGATGCTCAGTGAGAGCTGGTGGATCACGCGATGGTGGTGGGGGCACACGAGTCCGGAGTTGGTCAGCGAGGTGGGGCCGTGGTGGGCGTCCCACCAGCGCAGATGGTGCATCTCGCAGCGTGAGGCCGGGGTGGTGCACCCGTTCCAGATGCACTGCTGGTCGCGGGCGACAGCGGCGCGTCGTTGAGCAGCAGTGAAGAGGCGTTTTGTTCGTCCGACGTCCAGGGGTATCCCTTCGGCGGACATCACGATGCGGCTGATGTCGGCGGTGCACAGGGCGCGGGCGAGCTCGGTCATCGGGACGGGGGTGCCGTCCTCGAGGGTCGCGGGTGGGACCGGGTTCCACGGCGCGACGCGTTGACCACGGTGGGGCGATCAGCGGTGCGATCCGCAGATCGCGTTCCCTGGCCCCTGCCCCTGCCCTTGCCCGTGCCCGCACCCTCGGCTGGGTACTGGAGCTCGAGATCGAGTCGAGCTTCACCAGGTTCGCCGTGACCTCCACCGCCACTGTCACCGCCGCCGTCTCCGACCTTGGCCGCTGCTTTCCTCCGTGCGGTGTCTCGTCCTCGGCTGCGGTGTCGAGGGCTTGTTGGTGGCGCAGGAGTTCGACGTAGGTCTCGGCGGGGACGAGCAGGGACAGGTGCGGTCGGGCGACGGAGCCCGTCGAGCGCTTGGCTGGTGGGTTGTCTGGGTGCTCTGTGCGGTGCCCGCGTCCCCGTCGCTGGTAGCCCGACCGTCGTGGATGAGGGTGGGTTGCCCTGCCCGGACGATCCGGGTGCCTGACTGCGTCGTGGCCGTCGTGGCCGTCGTGGCCGTCGTGGCCGTCGTGCCGCGGCGGCGTGGGTGGTGCCGGTGCAGGCGTGTTCGGCGAGCAGGGTCAATGCGTCGGCGCGGGCTTGGCCGGGGGTGCGGTCCTGGTCGGGGTGTTGGTCCATGAGGTCCAGGGCGATGCGCAGTGTTTCGGCGGCGAGGACGTCGAGGCGGCCTTTGAGGAATGCACCGTGGGACTGGATCGAGAGGCTCAGGTACCTTTCGCGGCGTTGGGCTTCGAAGGCGACCTCCACCGCGGCGGGGTCCTTCGTGGCGACGTACTGGGCCAGTGATGTGGCGAAGTCGGGTGCGGACAGGTTCTGCGCCATCACCACGACTGCTCCTGGGCGGCCGGGGAGCGTAGTTGGGCGGCGATCTCGGGGGTCGCGGCTGGCGGCGACCTTGGCCAACGTGTCCAGGTGCGTCAACGGCACGAGCAGGTCGCGCACCCCGGCCGCCACCGCGGGCATGGAGGTCAGGGTGTCGGCTTGGCGGACCAACCGGCCCGCCTCCACCGACCCCGGCACGGGTGGAGCGTCCGAGGGCACCTTCGAAGGACCGGTCCCCGGGGCGTTCCAGCTCCCCGGTGTCCCGGGCAGCGACCAGCAGGTGCGCCCGCGCCTGGGCCAGTGCGGCTTCGGCGGAACGCACGCACGCCAGACGCCGCGGCCCGATCCGAGGCGCTCCACGCGGCGCAGTCGCGGGTGTCGAGGGCAAGGGTGGTGGCGGCGTCGCGGACCCGCGATGCCACACTCACCTCGTCCACCGATCGATTCGAACACGTGTTCGATGCTACGCCACGAACGCCACGCCGTCAACCCCGAAATAGCACCTGACCTGCGCAAACACCGACGCTGACCCGACCACAGCCCCCGCAAACGAGACGACCTGTGGACAACTCAATGCCCGTCGCCCCGCTGTGCAAAGAGAATGAGGAGCGACAAGGGCGCCGGCGCACAGAGCGCCGACGCCCTCGTCGGAAAGCGAGATGCCGGAAGAACTACAAGATCGACCGGCGCCGCCGGCGCGAGGAGACCGCCGCGACGAACACCGCCGCCAACCCGACCTGCAGGGCGAGCTCGATCCAGTCGACGCCGCCGGTGTCACGGACGCCGATCAGGGTGGCCAACCAGGTGCCGATGAGCGCCGCGACGATCCCGACGATCACGGTCACGAGCCACGAGATCCGCTGCTTCCCCCGGACGAGCAACCGCCCGAGGATGCCGACGATCGCACCGATGAGGATGGCGCTGATGATTCCGTTCTGGGTCATGGTCCTGCTCCTGCTCGAAGTCGGGTCCCCCCACGACAACTAGCGAAGATAGGGCCAGACGCCCGGTGCTGCTCGTCGAACGGGCACACTGGCCCCCGTGACCCGGGTGCGTGGATGGCTGGATCCGCAGGTCATCGTGGTCCTGGCGGCGCTGCTGCTCGGCCTGCTCCTGCCCGCCACGGGCGCCGCCGCGACCGTCGTCGCGACGGCGCGCACGGCCGCGATCGTGACCCTGTTCTTCCTCTACGGCGCCCGCATGGCGACGCGGGAGGTCTGGGACGGGCTGCGCAACGTGCAGCTGCAGGGGCGCATGCTCGGGGCGACCTACGTCGTCTTCCCGGTGCTCGGTCTCCTGGTGCAGCTGGTCCCGGGGATCGACGAGACGACCAAGCACGGGCTGCTGTTCCTGAGCCTGCTCCCGTCGACCGTGCAGTCGTCGGTCGTGTTCACCTCGATCGCGCGCGGCAACGTGGCCGGCGCGCTCACGGGCGCGACGATCTCCAACCTGGTCGGCATCGTCCTGACGCCCCTGCTCGTCGGGCTCCTGCTGGTGCGCACGACCGGGACGGCCGGCAGGCTGGCCATCGTCGTCCAGCTGCTCCTGCCGTTCGCGCTCGGGCAGCTGGTGCAGCCGTGGATCAGGTCCCTGGCTGCGCAGCCACGTCGGCGTGACGCGCACGACGGACCGCGCGACGATCGCCCTCGTCGCCTACGTCTCGGTGAGCGAGGCGACGAACGAGGGCGCGTGGGACCACGTGACGGTCGCGAGCCTGGCCATGCTCATCGTGATCTGCGCCGTCATGCTCGCGGTGATGCTCTCGATCACCTGGACGGGCGGGCGCTCGATGGTCGTCGGCGACCGCATCGCCCTGCTCATGGTCGGGTCGAAGAAGAGCCTGGCCACGGGTCTGCCGATGGCCGCGGTGCTGTTCACGCCCGCGGTGGCGGCGAGCGTCACGTTGCCGGTCATCGTCTTCCACCAGCTCCAGCTCGCGACGTGCGCGGTACTGGCGAGGCGTCTGGCGGCCCGCGTCGAGTAGCGTTTCCCCGGCTACCCCGCCCCACCGCAGAACCTCCAGGAGCCTCGTGCCCGCCGTTCCCGCCGTCATCCCGAAGCCCGCGCACCTGGAGCTCTCGGGCGGTCGTCCCTTCGTGTTCTCCGCGTCGACGACGGTGGTCGTCAACGGTCGGCCGGACCTGATCGGGATCGCCGTGCTCGCGGCCGACCTGCTGGGACGCGTGAGCGGGCACTCGATCGAGATCCGCTACGCCGAGACGGACGAGCCGGACGTCGTGCGGCTGCGGCTGACCGGCCTCGACGGGGATGACGACGAGGCCTACCGGCTCGTCGCCGGGCAGGGCCGCATCGACCTCGAGTCGCGCTCGCCGGCCGGTCTGGTCCGCGCGATCGTCACGCTGCGCCAGCTGATGAGCACCGTGCCCGACGGTTCGGTGCGGGTCCCTGCGGTCGTCATCGAGGACGCGCCGCGGTACCGGTGGCGTGGGCTCTCGCTCGACGTCGCCCGGCACTTCGTCACCAAGAGTGACCTCAAGGTCGTCATCGGGCTCATGGCGCACTACAAGCTCAACGTGCTGCACCTGCACCTCACCGACGACCAGGGCTGGCGCCTCCAGGTCCGCTCGCGCCCGCAGCTGACCAGGCTCTCCAGCAGCACGTCGGTGGACGGGGACCCGGGCGGGTACTACACGGCCGACGACTACGCGGACATCGTGGCGTTCGCGTCGGCGCGCGGGGTGCGGGTGGTGCCCGAGATCGACGTCCCCGGTCACGTCAACGCGGCGACGCACGCGTACGGGAACCTGACCCCCAGCGGCGAGCCGACCGACGCCTACACCGGCATCGAGGTCGGGTTCAGCCGCCTCTACGCGGACCTGCCCGCGACCGGCGATTTCTTGCGCGAGGTGTTCGCCGACGTCGCCGCGATGACCCCCGGCGACTACGTGCACATCGGCGGCGACGAGGTGCTCACGATGGAGCCGCAGGAGTACGCGACCCTCGTCGCCGCGGCGTCGGCGGCGGTGCGTGCGGCGGGCAAGAAGGTGGTCGGCTGGCAGGAGATCGCGCACACGCCGCTCGAGCCCGGCACCGTCGTGCAGTACTGGGACACCCGCGTCGACCCCGCGCCCTTCGTCGAGGCCGCGGCGGCCGGCGCGCTCCTGCTGCTGTCGCCGGGCTCGAAGGCGTACCTCGACATGAAGTACGACGCCGACACCGAGCTCGGCCTGGAGTGGGCCGGGCACATCGAGCTTCGCGACGCCTACGAGTGGGAGCCCTCGACGCTCATCCCCGGCGTCCCGGAGGCCTCTGTGATCGGCGTCGAGGCGGCGATCTGGACCGAGACGCTGCGCGACCTGCCGGCCCTCACCTCCATGCTGCTCCCGCGGCTCGCGGCCATCGCCGAGGTGGCGTGGACGGGCCCCGAGCAGCGCGACTGGGCGGACTTCCGCACCCGCGTCGCCCGGCAGGGACCCTTCTGGGACCGCCTCGGGCTGACGTGGTACCGCAGCCCGCAGGTCGACTGGTAGGGCTCAGATCCAGCTCTTCAGCCACATGTGGACGTGCCAGAAGTCGTACGGGATCACCCACGCGGACCAGATCGGGTAGAAGAACGCGCTGACCAGCACGATCAGCCCGACGAGCACGCCGCACCCGATGATCGCCCGCCGTCGTCCGACGGGTTCCAGGTCCTTCGGTCCGACCACCAGGCCGATCACGTAGGTCAGGGTCAGGACGACCCAGGGCGTGAACACGATCGCGTAGAACGTGAAGATCGTGCGGTGCTCGTAGGCGAACCAGGGCAGCCAGCCGGCGACGATGCCGGACAGGACCGCTCCGGCCCGCCAGTCGCGGTAGCGGATCAGCCACACGACGGTGACCAGGATCGCGGCGGCCGCGCACCACCACAGGATCGGGTTGCCGAGCGCCGTGATCGCCTGCGAGCAGCTCGCGGCGCCGCACGCGTCCTGGGCCTGCTGGCCGGTGAGGCCAGAGATCTCGGTGGGGTAGAAGAACGACGTCGGGCGCCACTGCACGATCCAGCCGAGGGGGTTCGCGGCGTAGGAGTGCGGCGTCTCCAGCCCGTTGTGGAAGGCCCACATGTCCTGGTGGTACTTCCAGAACGACCGCAGCGCCGACGGCAGCCACTGCACGCCTTGGCCGGGGTTCTGCTCGGCCCACTGTCGCCCGTACGACTCCGGGTGCGTGAACCAGGTCCACCAGCTGCCGACGTAGACGGCCAGCGCGATGAACACCATCGAGACGCCCGCGATCAGACCGTCCTTGACGATGCCCGCCCACACCCACTGCCGGACACCGGCCGTGCGCCGCGCGGTGATGTCCCAGAGCACGCTGAGCACCCCGAACACCGCGAGGAAGTACATCGCCGACCACTTGGTGCCCAGGCCCAGCCCGAGCAGCACCGCCGCGGCGAGCCGCCACCACCGCACGCCGAGCCCCGGGCCCCAGCCGAGCACACCGCCCGAGTCCAGGATGGTCGCCGTCCGGTCCGCCAGGCGTCGTCTCGCCTGGTCGCGGTCCAGCAGGAGTGCGCCGAATGCAGCGAGCATGAAGAACATGAGGAACGGGTCCAGGAGGGAGACGCGCGAGAGCACGATCGCCTCGCCGTCGACCGCGAGCAGCAGTCCGGCCACGGTGCCGAGCGCGGTCGACGCGAACAGCCGCCGGCCGATCCGGGCGACCATGAGCACCGCGAGGGTGCCGCAGATCGCTGCCGACAGCCGCCACGCGGACGAGCTCTCGATGCCCGCCGCCGACGTGGATGCCGAGCGCGATCAGCCACTTGCCGATCTGCGGGTGCACCACGTACTCGCCAGTGGTCCCGAGCCCGCTGACGTCGCCCGCCTCGAACGCCGGGTTCGGGTTGTCCGCCCAGTTGGCCTCGTACCCGTTGACGAGCAGCGACCAGGCGTCCTTGACGTAGTAGGTCTCGTCGAACACGAGGCGGTGCGGTCGCCCGAGGTCCCAGAACCGGAGGAGGCCCGCCAAGACGGTGACGGCGAGCGGCCAGATCCAGCCCATGAGGCGTGCGCTAGGCCCGTAGTCGAGCGTCAGGGTGTCCATGCCGAGCAGCAGCCGCAGCAGGCGCGGCCGGTTCCGCTCGGGTTCGATGTGCTCCTCGTCCGTCAACGTCGCGACGGCTCCCTGCTCCGTCTCGCCGACGGATTCGTCATCCGACGAGATGTCCGACGCGATGGGCGGTGCGTCGCTGCCGGCGCTCGGCGACGGCGCGTCAGGCTGCGCGGCGTCGGTGCCGGCAGCGCGGCGTCGTCTTCGGTGGGCGGCACGCCCGACATCGTAGGGGCGACGACTGTGCCGCGGGCAACAGTCCGCTGCGGGACGAGCATGACCTCCCCAGGTGGCAGGCTGACCACGTGGACGCTCCCGCTCCGGGCCGGCTCGTGCTGGCCGCGACCCCCATCGGCAACACCGAGGACGCCTCCGCGCACCTGCGCCGCCTGCTCGCCGAGGCGGACGTCGTGGCCGCCGAGGACACCCGCCGGTTGCGCGCGCTCGCGGCCCGGCTCGGCGTCACGATCGGCGGGCGGGTGGTCAGCCACCACGAGCACAACGAGGCGTCGTCGTCGGTCGACCTGCTGGCGGTCGTCGCGGGGGGCGGCACGGTCGTCGTCGTGACCGATGCGGGGATGCCCGCGGTGTCCGACCCCGGCTTCCGCGTGGTGACCGCGGCCGTCGCCGCGGGTCTGCCCGTCACGGCCGCGCCAGGCCCGAGCGCGGTCCTCACGGCGCTCGCCCTGTCCGGGCTGCCGACCGACCGGTTCTGCTTCGAGGGCTTCCCGCCGCGCAAGCCGGGCGAGCGGGCACGGGCCTTCGAGCTCCTGGCCGACGAGCGCCGGACGATGATCTTCTTCGAGGCCCCGCACCGCCTCGACGACACCCTCGCCGCGATGGTCGTCGCGTTCGGCGCGGACCGGTCGGCGGCCGTGTGCCGGGAGCTGACCAAGACGTACGAGGAGATCCGACGAGGGCCGCTGAGCGAGCTCCGGGACTGGGCGGCCGCGGACCAGGTGCGCGGCGAGATCGTCGTCGTGGTCGGCGGTGCGTCGGGCGCGGTCGAGCTGTCGACGGCCGAGCTCGTGGCCGAGGTCCTGTCCCGCGCGGACGCGGGGGAGCGCCTCAAGGACGCGGTCGCGGAGGTGGCCGCCGCGGCGGGCGTCCCGAAACGGGACCTGTACGCCGCGGCCCTGGCGGCCAAGGGTCGCTAACTTCGCTCGTCGAATGACGTGGATCGAATCGTTACGATAGAGCCGTGAATGCTGCCCACCCGCCGCTCGAGGAGTCGTACGACGGCGCCCACCCGATCCGCACGCTCGGGCACCTCTTCCGCCCGCAGCGGCGGCGCATGGTCGTCGCCGGGCTCGCCTTCGCGGCCAAGCACTCGCCGATCTGGGTGATCCCCGCCCTGACCGCGAACGTCATCGACGTGGTGGTCCAGCACCAGCCCCTGCGCCAGCTCTGGATCGCGGCCGCGCTCATGGTGCTCGTGATCGCGCAGAACCTCCCCCTCGCCAACGTGTACAACCGGCAGATCTCGATCGCGGTGCGCACCGTCGAGACCAACCTGCGCATGGCGCTGTCCCGTCGGCTGCAGGAGCTGTCGATCGGCTATCACCGCCGGATGAGCGCCGGGGTGCTGCAGGCCAAGATCGTGCGCGACGTCGAGAACGTGGTGGAGAGCAGCCGCCAGACGTTCGACTCCGGCATGGCGGCGGTGACCACCCTGGCGGGCGCCCTGGTCATCACCGCGTTCCGCGTACCCGAGTTCCTGCCGGTGTTCGCGCTCGCGGTGCCGGCGTCGGCGGCGCTCGTCGTCTCGATGCGTCGGCGGATGACCGCCCGCAACGCCGACTTCCGCACGCAGGTCGAGCGGATGTCGGCCCGGGTCTCCGAGATGACGCACCTCATCCCGATCACGCGGGCGCACGCGCTCGAGCGCGACGAGCTGGACCGGATGGACGCGACGCTGGGCGACGTGCGCGACGCGGGCATCCGCCTGGACATCACGAACGGACGGTTCGGTGCGCTGTCCTGGACCGCGATGCAGCTGCTCTCGGTGGCGTGCCTGATCGGTGCCGCGTGGGTGGCGTGGTCGGGGATGTGGGGCATGTCCGCGGGCGACGTGACGATGCTCTCCAGCTACTTCGTCGCGCTCACGGCGTCGGTGACCGCCCTCATGAGCCTCGCGCCGATCATCACCAAGGGCCTGGAGTCCGTGCGGTCGATGTCCGAGGTGCTCACCGAGCCGGACCTCGAGCGCAACGCCGGCAAGGGGACGGTCGAGCACGTGCACGGCGACGTCGCCTTCGAGGGCGTCACCTTCGCGTACGACGACGCCCCGGACGACGTGGCGATCGATGCGCTCGACCTGCGGGTGCCCGCGGGCGAGACGATCGCGCTCGTCGGACCCTCGGGCTCGGGCAAGTCGACCGTGCTCAACATGGTGATCGGCTTCCTCACCCCCGTGCGCGGCCGCATCCTGCTCGACGGCCAGGACATGGCCGACCTCGACCTGCGCTCGTACCGACGCTCGCTGGCGGTCGTCCCGCAGGAGTCGCTGCTGTTCGAGGGGACCGTGCGCGACAACGTCACCTACGGCAGCCCGGACCTGACCGACCAGGTGGTCCACGACGCCCTGCGCGACGCGAACGCGCTCGACTTCGTCGACCAGATGGGCGGCCTCGACGCGGTGATCGGCGAGCGGGGTGCGCGGCTGTCGGGCGGTCAGCGACAGCGGCTCGCGATCGCGCGTGCGCTGGTCCGCGACCCGCGCATCCTGGTGCTCGACGAGGCGACGTCGGCGCTCGACACGGCGTCGGAACGGCTGGTGCAGGAGGCGTTGGGCCGGCTGATGGCGGGTCGCACGACGTTCGTCGTCGCCCACCGGCTGTCCACCATCCGCGGCGCCGACCGCATCGCGTTCATGCGATCCGGCCGCCTCGTCGAGATCGGCACGCACGACGAGCTCGTCGCCGCCGACGGCGCCTACGCCGAGCTGGACCGGCTCACACTCCGGGCGTAGGTCTCGCCGCGGACTGCACAGTCGTGCCATAATCAGCACGTGCGTGCAGTCCGTGACGACCTGACCACCTCCGCGCGAATCCGCGGCGCGGCGATGCGACTGTTCGCGCAGCGAGGCTTCGAGGGCACCTCCATCCGCGACGTCGCCGCCGAGGCGGGTGTCTCGTCGTCGCTCGTGGTCCACCACTTCAAGACGAAGGCCCGGCTCCGCGAGGCGACGGACGCCCGGGTGATCGCGTTGGTCACCGAGACGCTGGCCGAACTGCCCGCCGGCCGCAGCGACGATGTGGACGGCATGTCGGGGTCGTTCGCCGCCTCGCTGCGCGCCGAGCCCGAGATGGTCGCGTACCTGCGACGCATGCTCGTCGACGGCGGCGAGGCCGCGCGGGATCTGTTCCTCGGGCTCGTCGACGCCACCGCCCACGAGCTCGCGACCCTCGAGTCCGCCGGACTCGCACGGCCGTCCCCCGACCCCAGGACCCGGGCGGTGCTCCTGGTGGTCAACGACCTCGGGGCACTCGTCCTGGGAGATCTGGTGCAGGCGGCTCTCGGTGTCGACCCGTTCAGTCAGGACGGGCTGCAGCGGTGGGGCACCGTCGTCATGGACCTGTATGCGAATGGCTTGTTCGTACCACCTGAGGCGCCAGCCGTCTGAGGTCGAGGAGAGGAGTCCGACGGTGGACAGTCCGATCAGGGCACGTGCCCTCTCCCGGTCGTTCGGCACGCGCCGGGGCATCGTCGACGTCGACCTGGACGTCGTGCACGGCGAGGTCTTCGGCTTTCTCGGGCCCAACGGCGCCGGCAAGTCGACGACGATCCGCATCCTCATGGGGCTCTACCGGGCGACCTCCGGCGCGGTGACCGTGCTCGGTCTCGACCCGCACCATGATGCCGTCGAGGTCCATCGCCGGACCGGCTACCTGCCCGGCGAGCTGGCGGTCTACCCCCGGCTCGACCGGGCCGCGAGATCCTCGACCGCTTCGGCTCGGCCCGGGCCCTGGCCGACACGCGCTACCGGGACGAGCTCATCGAGACGGTTCGGCGTCGAGGTGGACCGCCCGACGCAGACGCTCTCGAAGGGCAACAAGCAGAAGCTCGGCATCGTCCTCGCCTTCATGCACCGTCCCGAGCTGCTCGTGCTCGACGAGCCGACGTCGGGGCTCGACCCGTTGCTGCAGCGGGAGTTCGTGAGTCTCCTGCGCGAGACGTCGGCTGACGGGCGCACGGTCTTCCTCTCCTCGCACGACCTCGACGAGGTGCAGCGCGTCGTGCACCGGCTCGCCATCATCCGCGAGGGCCGGATCGTCGTGACCGACACCGTCGACGGCCTGCGCCGCCACGCACCGCGCACCCTCGAGCTCGCGTTCGACCGCGACGTCGACGCCGCTGCCCTCCGCAGGCTCGAGGGCGTCCAGGTCGACAGCACCGATCCCCGGCGGCTGCGGCTCACGGTCACCGGACCGGTCGCGCCGGTCCTGCGCGTGATCGCCCCGATGGACCCCGTCGACGTGCTGGCCCGGCCCGCCGACCTCGAAGAGCTCTTCCTCGGCTACTACCGCCCGGACTCCACGGAGGCCTCCCGTGCACGCTGACATCGCACGCATCGACCTGCGCCTGCGCCGCCGCATGACGCTGTGGTTCACCGTCGGCCTGGCGCTCTACACGTTCCTCGTCGTCGCGATGTACCCGGCGGTGAAGTCCGACACGGCGCTCGGGTCGCTCACGGCCGACAACCCCACCGTCGCCGCACTGCTCGGTGTCCAGGGCTCCCTGACCTCGCCCACCGGCTGGGTCGACGGGAACCTCTACGCCAACTTCCTGCCCCTCATGATCCTGCTGCTGACCATCGGGTACGGGGCGTCCTGCATCGCCGGACAGTCCGAGGACGGGTCCCTGGGACTCGTCGCCACCCTCCCGCTGAGCCGGCGCCGCCTGGCCGGCGAGAAGGCGGTCGTCCTCGCACTGCTGGCCATCCCGGCCTGCATCGTCACCATGGCCCTGGTCCTGCTCGGGCGACGGTACGAGCTGCCACTGCCCACGGCGGCCGTGGTCGGGACCACGGTGGCCGTGCTGGTGATGGGCGTCGACTTCGGCCTGGTCGCGATGCTCGTCGGCGTGGTCTCCGGGAGCCGTGGGCTCGCGCTCGGGCTGACCGCGGCACTCGCCGCCGCGTCGTACCTCATCAGCTCGCTGGCGCCCGTCGTGAGCTGGGCGGCCACGATCCGGAGAGGCTCCCTGTTCTTCTGGGCGCTCGGTGGCGAGCCGCTCACCACACCGCCGTCCGCAGGGGCGTGGGCCGTCCTCCTGCTCGTCGGGCTCGGCCTGTTCGGGGCGGTCGCGGGGCGGATCGGTCGACTCGACATCCGGTGACGTCGGCACGACGACGCGACGTCGCCCCGGGGTGCGCCGGGCGGCGGCGCGTGCTGGGCTGGGGGATGGCTCGCGCACCCGTCCTGCTCGTCGTCCTGCTTGCCCTGCTCGCGGGGTGCTCGGCGAACGACGACCCGGCGCCGGCCCCGCAACCGACAGAGCGCCAGCACGGCCGAGCCGGTCGAGGGTGTCGCCACCGACGTCGTCGTCGGCCTCGACGTGCCGTGGGGCATCGCGTTCCTGCCCGACGAGCGCGCGGTCGTGACGTTGCGCGACGCCGCGCAGGTGGTGCTGGTGGACGCCGACGGCACCCTGACCGAGGTCGAGGGGCCCGGCGCCGACCAGCTGCTCGACATCGTCGAGCCGAAGGGCGAGGGCGGCCTGCTCGGCGTCGCGGTCCTGGGCTCGTCGGAGCAGGGCACGGACCTGGCCCTCTACGCGACGACCGCCGACGACAACCGCGTCCTGCGCGGCACGCTGGCCGACGACCAGCTCGGCGAGCTGACCCCGATCCTGACCGGCATCCACAAGGCCCCCAACCACGACGGTGGACGCCTGGCCGTCGGACCGGACGGCTACCTCTACGTCACCACCGGCGACGCGGGGAACCGGCCGGACGCGCAGGACCCCGACAGCCTCAACGGCAAGATCCTGCGGATCACGTTCGACGGTGATCCCGCCCCGGGGAACCCGACGCCGGGCAGCCCGGTCTGGAGCCTCGGCCACCGCAACGTGCAGGGGATCGGGTGGGCACCGGACGGGCGCATGTTCGCCTCGGAGTTCGGGCAGGACACGTTCGACGAGCTGAACGTGATCGAACCCGGCAGCAACTACGGGTGGCCCGAGGTGGAGGGCGTCGGGAGCTCCGGCGACTTCGTCGACCCCGTCGCCACGTGGGCCACGAAGGACGCCTCCCCGAGCGGACTGGCCGTCACCGACGACGCGGTCTACCTCGCCGGCCTGCGCGGCGAGCGGCTGTGGCGCGTCCCGCTCACCGCGGACGGCGTCGGCACCCCGCAGGCCCTGCTGACGGGAGAGTACGGCCGGCTGCGCGCGGTGGTACCCGCCCCGGACGGCTCGTTGTGGGTGGTCACGGGCAACACCGACGGCCGCGGCGACGTCCGCTCGGGCGACGACCGCATCCTGCGGGTGAGCGTCGACTGACCAGGGTGCCGAAGAATCTGCGTGCGCCGCTCACCTAGGATCGAGCCCATGTCTCGCATCCTGTCGGCCGTCGCGTGGCCCTACGCGAACGGCCCCCGCCACATCGGTCACGTCGCCGGCTTCGGTGTCCCCTCCGACATCTTCAGCCGGTACATGCGGATGGCGGGCAACGAGGTGCTGATGGTCTCCGGCACCGACGAGCACGGGACGCCGATCCTGGTGCTGGCCGAGCAGGAGGGCGTCGGGCCGCAGGAGCTCGCGGACCGGTACAACCGGGTGATCGTCGAGGACCTGACCAACCTCGGGCTGTCCTACGACCTGTTCACCCGCACGACGACGCGCAACCACTACGCGGTCGTGCAGGAGATGTTCCGCACGGTGCACAAGAACGGCTACATGATCGAGCAGTCGACCCTGGGGGCCATCTCGCCGAGCACCGGGCGCACGCTGCCCGACCGGTACGTCGAGGGCACCTGCCCGATCTGCGGGTACGACGGCGCGCGCGGCGACCAGTGCGACAACTGCGGCAACCAGCTCGACGCGATCGACCTGATCAACCCGCACAGCCGCATCAACGGCGAGACGCCGAAGTTCGTCGAGTCCACCCACTTCTTCCTCGACCTGCCGGCGTTCGCGAGCGCTCTCGAGGCGTGGCTGCGCACCCGCACGGACTGGCGCCCCAACGTCCTGAACTTCTCGCTCAACCTCATCGACGACCTGCGCCCGCGGGCCATGACGCGCGACATCGACTGGGGCATCCCGGTGCCGCTGCCCGGCTGGGAGGAGAACCCGAACAAGCGCCTGTACGTCTGGTTCGACGCGGTCATCGGCTACCTGTCCGCGTCGATCGAGTGGGCGCGCCGGTCGGGTGACCCCGACGCGTGGCGCCCGTTCTGGAACGACCCGACCGCCCTGAGCTACTACTTCATGGGCAAGGACAACATCACGTTCCACTCGCAGATCTGGCCGGCGGAGCTGCTCGGTTACGACGGCGGCGGCACGCTCGGCGGCGAGCCGGGGAAGTTCGGCACGCTCAACCTGCCCACCGAGGTGGTCTCGAGCGAGTTCCTCACCATGGAGGGCAAGCAGTTCTCGTCGTCGCGCGGCGTGGTCATCTACGTGCGCGACGTGCTCTCGCGCTACCAGCCGGACGCGCTGCGCTACTTCCTGTCGGTCAACGGACCCGAGAACCAGGACTCGGACTTCACGTGGGCGGACTTCAAGACGCGCACCAACACCGAGCTCGTCGCGGGCTGGGGCAACCTGGTCAACCGCACGGCCAGCATGATCGCGAAGAACTTCGGCGAGATCCCCGCCGCCGGTGCCCTGCAGCCGGTGGACCAGGCCTTGCTCACGACGACCGCCGCGGGCTTCGGCCGGGTCGGCGAGCTGCTCGAGGGGCACCGCAACAAGGCCGCGATCAGCGAGGCGATGCGGGTGGTCCAGGAGGCCAACCGGTACATCTCCGAGACCGAGCCGTGGAAGCTGACCACCGACCGCGACCGCCTGGGCACGGTGCTGCACACGGCCGCGCAGGCGGTCAGCGACGCGAACACGCTGCTGGCCCCGTTCCTGCCGCACTCCGCGCAGCAGGTGCACGAGGTGCTGGGCGGCACGGGGACGTTCTCGCCGCTGCCGCGCATCGACGAGGTCACCGACCTGGACGACGCCTCGCGGGCCTACCCGATCATCACCGGCGACTACGAGCTCGGCCGGACCGTCGCGCCGTGGGCGTCGCAGCCGCTCGTGGCCGGGACCCCGGTCGCCAAGCCGACCCCGGTGTTCACCAAGCTCGACGACTCCATCGTCGAGGAGGAGCTCGACCGGCTCCGGCAGGGCTGATGGCGAGGTCGCGGGAGCGGGGCTGGCCGGACCCTCCCGAGCCGTTGCCTCTGCAGGTCATCGACAACCACACCCACCTGGACTCGGTGGTGACGTGGCGGGCCGACGGCTGGGAGGCGTCCACGGATCTCGACGCCCAGCTCGAGCGGGCCGCGGCCGTCGGGGTGACCCGCATGGTCCAGGTCGGCTGCGACCTCGACGCGGTCGACTGGACCGACGCGGTGGTCCGGTCCCATCACGCGCTGCTCGGTGCCGTCGCGATCCATCCCAACGAGGCCGTCCGGCACGCGGGCGTCCGCGAGGTCGCGGCCGACGGCCTCGACCCGGAGGACCCGTACGACGTCCCGCTCGACGACGCGATCGCGCGCGTGGCCGACGTCGCCCGCGGCAACGACCGCATCCGCGCGATCGGCGAGACGGGCCTGGACCACTTCCGGGCCGGGCCCGCCGGCCGGGCGGTCCAGCGGGAGGCGTTCCGCGCGCACATCGCGCTGGCCAAGGAGCTCGGCCTCGCCCTGCAGATCCACGACCGGGACGCGCACGACGAGGTGGTCGAGGTCCTGCTGCGCCGACGGGGCGCCCGGACCGCACGGTGTTCCACTGCTTCTCGGGCGACGCGTCGTTGGCGCGGCTGGCGGTCTCGCACGGCTGGTTCCTGTCGTTCGCCGGACCGGTCTCGTTCGGGCCCAACGAGGCGTTGCGCGAGGCGCTGCGGGTCGTCCCGCCGTCGCGGCTGCTCGTCGAGACCGACGCCCCCTACCTGACCGTGCACCCGTTCCGCGGGCGGCCCAACGCGCCCTATCTGCTGCCGGGAACGGTGCGCACCGTCGCGGACGTCACGGGACGGCCGCTGGCCGACGTGTGCGCGTCGATCGTCGCGACGACCGAGTCCGTCTACGGCTCCTGGTGAGCGAAATGCTCCGGTTCGCCCGGCTCGCAGGTACCGCAACTCGGACGTCGGGTTTCGGGGACCATCACGGATCGGTTACGGTCGGACCGCCGTCCAGGACGGCGCCGAGCACCAGCCCCCGAGGAGAACCTGCGTGAGTGTCGACGAGGAGCGAGCGACGACTCGTCGCGTCGCGCCCCGCGGACGCCTGGGCCGGCTCCTCGCGCAGGCGGCGGTGCTCGCCATCGTCGCGGGTGTGACCAGCGCGTTCGCGGTGATGCACAAGCAGGTCACCGTCGACGTGGACGGGCACCCGGTGCAGGTCGAGGCGTTCGGTCGGACCGTCGGCGACGTGCTGGCCGGCGGCGGGATCACGGTCGGCGACGGTGACCTCGTCGCCCCCGCCGTGGACCAGATGATCTCGTCGAACGCCGAGATCGTCGTCCGGCACGGCCGGAACGTCCAGGTCGAGGTCGACGGTTCCTCGCACAAGGTGTGGACCACCGCGTTGACGGTCGGCGAGGCCGTGGACGGGCTGGGCCTGCGCGACGACGAGGTGCGCCTGTCGGCGTCGCGGTCGTCCGATCTCGGCCGCGACACCCTGCGCGTCTCGACGCTCAAGACGATCCATCTCGTGGTCGACGGCGCGGTCATCGACGGCGTGAGCAGCGCCGCGACCGTCCGGGACGCGCTGAAGGACGTCGGGCTCGTGCTCGGCGACGGCGACCAGGTCTCCGTCCCGCTCGACGCGACGGCCGTGGACGGCCTCGTGGTCCTGGTGACCCGCGCGAGCACCGGCGGCGAGACGGTGACCGAGGCCGTGCCGTTCGACTCCCAGCAGGTCGAGGACCCCCAGATGGTCAAGGGCAAGACGGTCGTCGAGACCAAGGGCAAGGCGGGGGTCCGGACCACCACGTACGAGCTCCAGGTCGTCGGCGGCGTGGTCACAGGTCGTACGCCGATCGCGTCCGTGATGACCGTCGCGCCGGTCACGCAGGTGACCAAGGTCGGCACCCAGGAGCTGCCCGACCCGAGCGTCGTGGTGGTCGCGCCCGGCAGCGCCCAGGAGATCGGCAAGCAGCTCGCCGCCGCCCGCGGCTGGGGCGACGACCAGTTCGCCTGCCTGCTGGCTCTGTGGAACCAGGAGAGCGGCTGGCGCGTCAACGCGGCCAACAAGTCCTCGGGTGCCTACGGCATCCCGCAGGCGCTCCCGGGCTCGAAGATGGCCTCCGTCGGGGCGGACTGGCAGACCAACCCGGCCACCCAGATCACGTGGGGTCTGAACTACATCGGCGGCCGCTACGGCGACCCCTGCGGCGCCTACTCGCACCACGAGGCCAAGGGCTGGTACTGACGCTCAGGCGTCGCCCACCACCCAGTGTGACCGTATTCACGAGATCTCCTCGTTCGTCGTCCGCGTGCCGCTGACGTGCGGCGATGCCCGTGGGAACCGCGTGATCACCGCGATCTGAGCCGCATTTCCGCCCTGTGCCTTTGCGGATCAGGTCACGACACGGTTACGGTCGGCTCGCTCCTCGAACTGGACGTCGGCCCACATCGGCCGCCGGACGACGTTCGCGGAGCCGACGGGGCCCGCATTCGGTGGGCCGCCGTGACGGCCGGATCGGGGATCCGGGACCGACGGGTGACGCCTCCCTCCAGGTGTCCGCACGAGCCGCAGTCCGGGCTCACCGCCGGGTGTCGCACCGCGACACGACCAGGACCCCGTGCCCGGGCACCTCGACGGCTGGAGCCTCGTGCAGTTCTCGACCCTGAACCCCTTCGCGCGCGCCCACGCCGCCTCCGACACCCCGCTCGACGAGCGTGGACACCCCGGACGGCACCGCCTCCGACGAGACCCCCGCGAAGGGCCACCGGTCGACTCGCACCCGTGTCCTCGGCGTCACGGCGGCAACCCTCGCCCTCGTCCTGGTGGGTGGCACGGCCGCGTACGCCCACGCGCACAAGACGGTCACTCTCGACGTGGACGGCAACGTCACCGAGGTCGCCACGTTCGCCGGGTCGGTCGAGGGCCTGCTCGCCGCGCACGACGTCGTCGTGGGCGACCGGGACGACGTGAGCACGACCGGAAAGCTGACCGAGGGCGCGGACGTCGTCGTGCGGCACGCCCACCAGGTCACGGTGAACGTCGACGGGACCGAGACGAAGCTGTGGACGACGGCGCTGTCCGCCGACGACGCCCTCGACACCCTCACGGCCCGCGGCCAGTCGGTCGCCCTGATCGCCTCGCGGTCCGGCGGCCGCGCCGAGATGCCGCTCGACCTGGCCGTCGACGGCCCCGCCGAGGTGCTGGTCGACGGCACGACGCTCGCCGTCCCGGACGCAGACACCACCGTCGGGCAGGCCCTGTCCGAGCTCAAGGTCGTCCTGCAGCCGCTCGACCGCGTCTCGGTCCGGCACGCCGACACCGGAACGCTGCAGGTCGTCGTGAACCGCGTCGTCGAGCAGGACGTGACCTCGACCGTCGAGGTCCCGTTCGCCTCCGTCCCGCAGGACGAGCCCACGCGCTACGTCGGCCAGAAGCGCGTGCTGACCGCCGGAGTCCCCGGCACCCGCACCGTGGTGGACCACGTGACCACCGTGGACGGGGTCGAGACGGCCCGCGTCCCGCTCTCCGACACCGTCACCGTGGCGCCCGTGAACGAGGTCATCGGGGTGGGCAGCAAGGCCCGTCCGGCCAAGGTCGCCGCGGCCCCCGCTGCGGCCGGGTCGCCCGTCACCGCCGGCGGAGACGCCGACTCCCTGAACTGGGCCGCCCTCGCCGCCTGCGAGTCCGGTGGCAACCCCACCTCGGTCTCGTCCTCCGGGAAGTACCACGGGCTCTACCAGTTCTCCGTGGGCACCTGGGCCGGCGTGGGCGGTTCCGGACTGCCGTCCCAGGCCTCGGCCGAGGAGCAGACCGCACGCGCGAAGATGCTCTACAACCGCTCGGGCGCCGGCCAGTGGCCCGCCTGCGGGAAGAACCTCTTCCGCTGAGCAGACGTCGCGAGGCCTCCGTCCGCACCGGGCGGGGGCCTCGTGTCGTTTCGGCTCTGCGTCCGGCTCGACCCGCCGACTCGCCTAGGCTCGGCGCATGTCGAGCATCGAGCTGCTGAGCCCCACGGAGATCCGTGAGCTCGCCGCCCGTGCGGGCATCCGGCCCACCAAGCACCTGGGGCAGAACTTCGTCCTGGACGCCGGGACCGTGCGCAAGATCGTGCGACAGGCCGATGTCGGACCCGGTGACCGGGTCGTCGAGGTCGGGCCCGGGCTCGGGTCGCTGACGCTCGGGCTGCTCGAGGCGGGTGCCGACGTCGTCGCCGTCGAGATCGACCCCGTGCTGGCCCGACTCCTGCCGTCGACCGTCCTCGCGCACGTCCCGGGGCTGTCGCTCGTGGCTCCCGACGACGACGACTCACCCGTCGTGCTCCGCGACGACGAGCGGCCGCGACCGCCTGACCATCGTGCTCTCCGACGCGCTCGAGGTGCGGGTGCTGCCCGGGCCGGCGCCCGTCGCCCTCGTCGCGAACCTGCCGTACAACGTCTCGGTCCCGGTGCTCCTGACGTTCCTCGAGCGGTTCGACTCGCTCGAGCGCGTGCTCGTCATGGTGCAGGCCGAGGTTGCCGACCGCCTCGCGGCGCCGCCCGGTAGCCGCACCTACGGGGTGCCGTCCGCGAAGGCCGCCTGGTACGCCTCGGCCCGCCGCACCGCGACGGTCGGGCGGACGGTCTTCTGGCCGGCCCCGAACGTGGACTCGGCCCTCGTGCGGTTCGACCGGCGCGAGCCGCCCGCCACCGACGCGTCGCGCGAGCAGGTGTTCGCCGTCGTCGACACCGCCTTCGCGCAGCGTCGCAAGATGCTCCGCTCCGCGCTGTCGACGCTGGCCGGGTCCGCCGAGGCCGCGGTCGCCGCGATCGAGGCCGCGGGCGTCGACCCGCAGGCCCGGGGCGAGGTCATCGACATCGCGGCGTTCGCCCGCATCGCCGCCGCACTGGCCGAGCGGTCCGACGAGGCACCCGCCGGACCTGGCATGGTGGAGCCGTGACCCTGACACCCGTGGCGAACCTGCCCGAGCACGAGGTCAAGGTCCGCGCGCCGGGCAAGATCAACCTCTCGCTGCGCGTCGGCCGGCGCCAGGACGACGGCTACCACCCGCTGTCGACGGTGTTCCAGGCGGTCTCGGTGTTCGAGGAGGTCGTCGCGACCCCCGCGGAGGGCCGCACGCTCACGGTCAGCGGACCCCAGGCCGACCTCGTCCCGACCGACGCCACGAACCTCGCGCTGCGGGCCGCGGACCTCGTGGCGGCGCGCGCGGGCATCGACGAGGGCGTGCACCTGCACCTGTTCAAGGGCGTGCCGGTCGCGGGCGGCATGGCCGGGGGATCCGCCGACGCGGCCGCCGCTCTCCTGGCCTGCGACGCCCTGTGGCGCACGGGCCTGAGCCGGGACGAGCTGCTCGAGCTGGCCGCCCAGCTCGGCTCCGACGTGCCCTTCGCCCTCGCCGGTCACACGGCCGTGGGGACCGGTCGCGGGCACCTGCTCACGCCCGCGCTGAGCCGGGGCGAGTTCCACTGGGCCTTCGCCGTGCAGGACAGCGGGCTGTCGACGGCGCGCGTCTTCGCGGAGTTCGACGAGATCTCCGACGCGCTCCCGACCCCCGACGCCGCCGACGACGTGCCGCTCATGCAGGCTCTGCGCGCCGGCGACCCGCGCGCGCTCGGCGCCGCCCTGCACAACGACCTGCAGCTCGCGGCCCTGTCGCTCGAGCCCGGCCTGGCCGAGCCGCTCGCGGTCGCGCAGGACGCGGGCGCGCTCGGCGTGGTCCTGTCCGGGTCCGGTCCGACGGTCGCTGCCCTCGGGCGCAGTCGCCAGCACGCCCTGGTGCTCGCCGCCGCGTTCACGGCCGCCGGCGTGGCGGATCGCGTCCTGACCGCCGCCGGCCCCGTCGCGGGCGCCCGCGTGGTCAGCTCGACGACTGACGGCTCCCCGCGGCACGACCACGTCCTCGGCGGCGGACCCCCCTGCGGTCCGCCGCCGTGGTCGTCTCACGCGCAGGTCGCGGCTGCGTCCGCCGTCGTGGTCACTCCGCCCGACGGCGACCACGGCTCGTCGACGGGTGGGACGGTAGCGGGCGGCGACGCTGCGGGGCCATCGGATTGCGTCGCGGCCGGTGCCGCCGCCGCCTCGCCCACGGGCTGGTCCGCGGCGATCCGCGCCCACAGGGTGTCCGCCTCAGGCGCCCAGACCATCCGGTTCTTGTTCTTCGGTGAGACCGCGGTCGGCATGGACAGGAAGATGATCCGGTCGGCGCCGACGTGCCGCAGCGACAGCCCGAGACCGGCGAGATCGGGCAGCGACGAGAACCCGTCGCTGGCGGTGAGCGAACCCGTCGCGGCCCGGGCGAACGAGAACAGGGCGACCGGGTCGCTGAGGGTGTGGGCACTCAGCAGCGACCGCGACATCGCGGCCATGAGGTCGTGCTGACGCAGGATGCGCTGGGTGTCGGAGCCGTCGCCGATGTCGTGGCGTGCCCGCGCGAACTGGACCGCCGTCGCCCCGTCGAACACCTGGGGACCGGCCGGCACGTGCAGCCCGGTCAGCGAGTCGTCCAACGCCGCGGGCAGGCAGATCGGGACGCCGCCGATCGCGTCGACCATGGCAGTGAGGCCGACGAAGTCGACCAGGACGAAGCCGTCGAGGCGCACGCCCGTGATCGACTCGACCGTCTTCCACGTGCACGCGGCGGCGGTGCCCAGGTCCTGGCTGCTGTCCCAGCCGACCGCGAACGCGTCGTTGAACATGCTGGCGGCCTTCGCGGGTGTCGTCGAGCCGTCCTTCATCGTGCACGCGGGCCGGTCGATCACCAGGTCGCGCGGGATGGAGATCAGCTCCACCCGGCTCCGGTCCGCGGAGATGTGCGCGACGACCGTCGTGTCGGACCGCATCCCCGGGTCGGCGCCCCCGATCGCCGCGTTCTGGCCGCTGCGGTCGTCGGACCCGAGGATCAGGACGTTCACGGCGGTGCCGGCGTGCACGTCGTTCGGGGCCGTCGCGCTTGCCGACGGGGAGGGGACCTGGGGGCGCGCGCCCAGCAGATCGGTGACGTCGCCGGCGTCGTTGATGTTCGAGTCGAGCTCACGGTAGGCAGCGGCTGCCGCGCCGGCGCCGAGGGCGAGGATCGCGACGAGTCCCAGCGCGATCCCTCGCGCGACCCGCACCCCGGAACGGCGACGGTCGTACGCGTGCGTCGGCGGGCGCGTGGCGGGCATGCTCTGGACGCTAAGCCGCAGGTCAGGTGCGGCGGGCAACCTCCGGTGAAGATCTGGTCGAGGACCTGTGCGCGTGTGCGGCGGCGCACCTCCTGGGATCAGGCGTCGGCCAGCTCCAGGAGGCGCCGCTCGGCGTCGGCGGCGAGGCCGAGCGTGGCCCGCGGGTGTGCGTAGCCAGAGCCCGACGTCGTCTGCATCCACGCCCAGGTGTCGGCGACCGTCTCGGCGATCGGCCGGCATCGCAGGCCCTCGGCGTGGCTCGCGTCCACGTCGATGTCGTGCAGCGCCGCCAGCTCGCCGGTGGGGGGAGCCCACAGCGGGAGCTCGGTCCACGGCTCGACGCCCGCCGCCTCGACCTGCTCGGGCGTCGTCCAGACCAGCTCGGCGCTGCTGCCCGGTCACCTGCCGTGCCGTCTCCAGGATCTGCCCCATCGTCGCGTTCCCGGGTCGGCTGCAGGCGTTGAACACCCCCGAGAGCCCGCGGTCCGCGGAGTCGAGCATCCAGCGCGCCAGGTCGCGGGCGTCGATCAGCTGCAACGGCTGGTCGGGCGAGCCGGGGGCCGCGACCCGCCCGCCCCGTTCCACGCGGCGCAGCCACCACGGCAGCCGCCCGACGTCCTCGAAGGGTCCGACGATCAGTCCGGCCCGGGCCAGCAGCGCTCGGTCGTCGAGGTGCCGCAGCACGGCCAGCTCGGCACCCCGCTTGTGCGCGGCGTAGTCATCCGCGCCGGCAGCGTCGACGGTCGGTGTCGTCTCGTCCGCGCGGCGCGGGATCGGCCACCGGTAGACGGACGCCGACGACACGTACCCGTAGTGACCGACCTGCCCCGCCAGCAGCTCGGCGCTGGTCGCGACGACGGCGGGATCGTGCGACCAGGTGTCGACCACGGCGTCCCACGAGCGACCCTCCAGGACGCGGGCCAGCTCCTCCCGGACGAGCCGGTCCGCGACGAGAGCCTCGGTGCCCGGCACCTGAGTGGCCGGAGACCCCGCGATTGAGCGTCGTGACCCGGTCGCCGCGAGCCAGTCCTGCCTCGGCGAGCGCACGGCCGACGAAATGGGTCCCACCGAGAACCAGAAGTCGCATGCCCCGATGGTGGACGCGTACGGTGCCTCGCCGCAACGGTCCGACGGCCGCTGCGGCGAGGTCCTGCGCGCGTGTGCGGGTAACCTTCACGCCGATGGCTCACCTACTCGGCGCGGACCGCGTCACGCTCACGCTGGGCACCCGGACGCTTCTCGACGAGGTCTCCCTCGGGCTCGACGACGGCGCCCGGATCGGCGTCGTCGGCCCGAACGGCGCCGGCAAGTCGACCCTCCTGCGCGTGCTGTCCGGCCAGCAGGAGCCCGATGCCGGCCGCGTCACCCGTGCCGGCGGCGTGCGGGTGGTCGTGCTCGACCAGCGGGACCAGCTGGCCCCCGGGCGGACCGTGCTGGACGTGGTGCACGGGTCCGCCGACGAGCACGAGTGGGCCGCCGACTCGCGCATCCGGTCGGTGCACGCCGGCCTGCTCGCCGATGTCTCGCTCGACACCGAGGTCGACTCCCTGTCCGGCGGGCAGCGTCGCCGCGTCGCGCTGGCCGCACTGCTCGTGCGCGACGAGGAGGTGCTTGTCCTGGACGAGCCGACCAACCACCTCGACGTCGAGGGTGTCGCCTGGCTGGCCGAGCACCTGGTCGAGCGCTTCGGGCGCGGGCAGGGCGCGCTCGTCGTCGTCACGCACGACCGCTGGTTCCTCGACGCGGTGTGCACGCGCACCTGGGAGGTCCACGGCGGCGGCGTCGACCAGTACGAGGGCGGCTACGCGGCGTATGTCCTGGCGCGCGCCGAGCGGGCCAGGACCGCCTCGACGACCGAGGAGAAGCGGCAGAACCTGCTCCGCAAGGAGCTGGCCTGGCTGCGCCGCGGAGCGCCGGCGCGCACGTCTAAGCCGAAGTTCCGGCTCGACGCCGCGGCCGAGCTCATCGCCGACGAGCCGCCCCCGCGCGACCAGCTCTCCCTGACCCGCATGGCGACGGCCCGCCTCGGCAAGGACGTGCTCGACATCGAGGACGCCTCGGTCGTGTACGGCGAGCGCGAGCTGTTGCACGACATCACCTGGCGGCTCGGTCCGGGCGACCGCGTCGGCCTGGTCGGGGTCAACGGCGCCGGCAAGACGACGCTGCTGCGCCTCCTGTCCGGTCGACTCGAGCCGACCACGGGCCGCGTCAAGCGCGGCAAGACCGTCCACGTCGCCGAGCTGCGCCAGGACGTCGAGGACCTCGACGAGCTCGCGCACCTGCGCGTCATCGACGTGATCGAGCGGGAGAAGCGCTCCGTCGTCGTCGGCGGCAAGGAGCTGACCGCCGCGCAGCTGGTCGAGCGGCTCGGCTTCGACCGCGAGCGCTCCAGCACCCCCGTGCGTGACCTCTCGGGCGGCGAGCGCCGACGTCTGCAGCTGCTCCGGCTGCTCGTCGGCGAGCCGAACGTCCTGCTCCTCGACGAGCCCACCAACGACCTCGACACCGACACGCTCGCGGCCCTCGAGGATCTCCTCGACGGGTGGCCCGGGACCCTGATCGTCGTCTCGCACGACCGCTACCTGCTCGAACGGGTCTGCGACACGCAGATGGCCCTGCTCGGCGACGGGCTCCTGCGGGACCTGCCGGGCGGTGTCGAGCAGTACCTCACGCTCCGGAGGGCCGCGATCGCCGCGGGCGGCTCGGTCACGTCCGTCCTGGACGCGCGCCCGACGACCGACGCCGCGCCGACCCCCGCCGCGTCCGAGGCCGACCTTCGGACGGCCCGCAAGGAGATCGCGCGCATCGAGCGACGCCTGTCGCGCATCGCGGACCAGGAGTCGACGCTGCATGTGAAGATGTCGGAGCAGGCCACGGACCACCAGGCGGTCCTCGCCCTCGACGCCGAGCTGCGCGCGCTGGCCGCCGAGAAGGACGAGCTCGAGACCGCCTGGATGGACGCCGCCGAGATCGTCGGCTGAGCGAGCCGGCCCGTCGGACTGCGACGGACCGGCCCACCGGGGTCAGGCCGCGCAGTTGTGGTACGCCGCGATGAGCCACCGGCCGTCCTGGCGCACCAGCGCCCAGGTGGCGAGCACGGCGGGGGTGCGGGTCCCGTCGGCCAGCACGACGACGCTCCGAGCGACGACCAGGGCGACGTCGTCGCCGAGGTACCGGACGCTCTGCACCTCGTCGTCGACCCGGCTGCCCTTCAAGGGTCCCGCGAAGAGCCCGGCCATCCGGTCCCGGGTCGCCGTGGGGCCGACGCAGAAGGAGCCGGCCAGGATCGAGCTCGCGTCGGGGGTGTAGGCGACGACGAACGCGTCGGCGTCGTTCGCCGCCCACGCCTGGTAGAGCTCGTCGAGGACGGTGAGCACCTCGCGGTCGGTGGTGACGGTCATGGTCGTTCCCTTTCGTCGGTGGACTGCCTTCACCGATACATACCGGGCCCGGTGCGGCGGCTCATCGCTCGTGCACCGATGACTTCGGCGCCGCGGGCCGGGTATGTATGGGCACAGACAATGACGCGCGGGGCGACGGAGGACGGGTTGACGACGACGGACGAGGACTTCGCGGTCCGGACCGACCCCTTCCGGCGCGAGCTGCTCGCGCACTGCTACCGGATGCTCGGCTCGGTGCACGACGCCGAGGACCTCCTGCAGGAGACCCTGCTGCGGGCATGGCGTGCGTACGACCGGTACGACCCGGCGCGGTCGTCGCTACGCACCTGGCTCTACCGGATCGCCACCAACGCGTGCCTGACGGCGCTCGACCAGCGGACCCGCCGCCCGCTGCCGTCGGGCCTCGGGGCCCCGAGCAACGATCCCGAGCAACCGCTGGTCCGGGGCGAGGAGGTGCCGTGGCTCCAGCCGATCCCCGATGCGCTGCTCGGCGACCCGGCCCAGGTGATCGCGGCGCGCGGATCGCTGCGGCTCGCGTTCGTCGCCGCCATGCAGCTGCTCCCACCCCGCCAGCGCGCCGTGCTGATCCTGCGCGAGGTGCTCCAGTGGCCGGCGCCGACGTGGCCGCGGCGCTGGACATGACCATCGCCGCCGTCAACAGCGCGCTGCAGCGGTCGCGCGCACGGCTCGGGTCTGCCGGACTCGCATGAGGACCAGGTCGACGAGCCCGTCGATCCGGACCACCGCGCGCAGGTCGACCGCTACGTCGTCGCGTTCGAGAACGCCGACCTGGTGGCCCTGGAACGGCTGCTGACGCAGGACGCCGTCCTGGAGATGCCGCCGTTCCTCACCTGGTACGTCGGCCGTGCGCACTACGTCCGCTTCATCGCTCGCGTGTACTCGATGCGGGGCACGGACTGGCGCATGGTGCCCGTCGGCGCGAACGGACAGCCGGCGCTCGCGGCCTACACGCGAGCCGACGGCGGGTACGTGCTGCACACGCTCCAGGTCTTCACGGTCACCGCCGACGGCATCAGCCGCAACTCGACGTTCCAGGACCCCGAGGTCTTCGCGCTGTTCGGCCTTCCCGCCCGGCTCGACTGAGGTCAGAACCTCTGCGGTCCGCCCTCGGCCGGCGGGTATCCCTCGGGCGGTGCGGGAGGCTGACCCCACGGTGCCGGCTGCCCCGGCTGGATGGCACCCGGATACGGCGCCTGCGGGGGATACGGGGACCCGTACCCGACCTGCGGGTACCCGCCGCCCTGGCTCGCTCGCCACATGCGCAGCTCGGCCTCGATCGGCCACTCCTTGAACACGAACATCAGGACCACGACGAGGTTGGCGATCGGCACGAACAGGAGCGCCGCGTACCAGCCGGAGTAGCCGGCCTTGCGGGCCACACGCACGTAGCAGTAGACGCCGAACGCGATGAGGGCCACGTAGAAGAGCACCAGCACGAGGATCAGGCCGATCCCCAGGCCGGTGGAGGCGTCGGACTGGGTGGTGTACGGGTCGATCACGCTGGTGGCGTACGGGTCGAGCACGGCGTCCCCCTCTGGTTCTCGTGCGCGGGGCAGTGCCGCCCGCGCGCGCACTGTACAAGAGGGAGGACCGGTCACGACCGGATGGACCGCAGCGCCAGCCCCGACGCGCACGCCATGGTCACGATCGCGACGAGCACGACGGTGAGCGGTGCGGACCAGCCGCCGGACGAGGTGTGCACGGCGCCGAGCACGGACGGCCCGAGCGCGCCGGCGGTGTACCCGATCGACTGCACGGTCGCGGACATCCGGCGGGCGGCGGCCTGCGAGTGGGTCGTCGAGGCGATCACGGTGAAGATGACGGTGAAGTTCCCGCCCTGCGCGATGCCGGCACAGATGCACCACACGGCCCACAGCGACGGCGCGAACAGCAGCCCGAGCGGCAGCGCCAACCACAGGACCGCGATGCCCAGCGAGACGACGGGCAGGGGGAGTCGACGGGCGAGCATGATCGGGACCGCCACGCCGCCGACCATCCCGAACAGCTGGAACAACGCCGCGGCCCCGCCTGCGCCGGTCGTCGCCAGGCCGAGGTTGTCGTGCAGGATCGACGGCAGCCACGCGCTCACCGCGTAGTAGCCGAAGGCCTGGCCGGCGAACGCGACGGCGAGGAACCACGTGACGGGCCGACGCCAGACCGAGCCGCCGGACGCGGCCAGGACCGGCGGCGCCGCGGCCAGGCGCAGCGGATAGGCGCGCTGCCAGGCGACGAGCGCGATCACGGCCAGCACACCCCACGACGCCAGCGCCCAGCGCCACCCGATCCATGCGGCCAACGGCGCGGTGAACACGGTGGTCAGCACCGACCCGCCGTTCAGGGCCGCGGTGTACAGCCCGGTCACGCGCGCCACCGACCCGGGGAAGTCCCGCCCGATCACCACCGGCACGGCGACGTTCCCCGCGGTGATGGCGACGCCGATCAGCACGGTCCCGGCCAGCGCCAGGCCGAACCCGCCCGACGACCGCAGGAGCGTCCCGGCCAGGACGGTCACCAGCGAGACGAACACGACGCGCGACGTCCCCAGCCGCCCGAGCAGCACGGCCATCACGGGGGTCAGCAGCGCGAAGCAGAGCACCGGGATACCCGTCAGCAAGCCCACGCCGGCCGCGGACAGGCCGAGCGCCGCGCGCACCTCGTCGACGACCGGCGCCAGCGCGGTGATGGGCGCGCGCAGGTTCAGCGCGTAGAGCAGGACGGCGGCGAGCAGGACGCCCCGGGTCGCCGAGCGGAACGACGTCAAGACGCGTCGAACGGGGCGACGACCTCGCGCAGCAGGGCCGCGAGCTGGTCGCGATCGGCCTCGCCGAGGTCGCCGAGCAGGTTGCGCTCCACGTCGAGCAGGTCCGCGAAGGCGGCGTCGACCCGTTCGAGACCGGAGGGAGTCAGCTGGACGAGCACGCCGCGGCGGTCGTCGGGGGCGGGCAGCCGGAGCACGAGCCCGTGCTCGGCCAGCCGGTCGATCCGGTTGGTCATCGTGCCGCTGGTGACCAGGGTCTGGGTCAGCAGCGCGCCGGGCGAGAGCTGGTAGGGCGAACCCGCGCGCCGCAGGGCCGACAGCACGTCGAACTCCCAGGTCTCCAGGTCGTGCCGCTCGAAAGCGGACCGCCGTGCGAGGTCGAGGTGCCGCGCCAGACGGCTGACGCGCGAGAGCACGGTCAGCGGGCCGACGTCGAGATCGGGTCGCTCGCGCTGCCAGGCGAGGACGATCCGGTCGACCTCGTCCCTCGCGTCGAGGCGATCCGGCAGGGCCATGGGGCCGAGATTACTCGACGTCGACAGAGATCGGCGTGAGCTGCGGTCGCCGTTCGAGCCCGTACAGCCCGTTCCAGGCGAGGTTGACCAGGTGTGCGCGGCGACCTCGTCCTTGCTGGGGCTGCGGGCGTCGAGCCACCACTGCCCGGTCAGGGCCACCATGCCGACGAGCATCTGCGCGTACATCGGGGCGGTCTTCGGGTCCTGGCCCTGCTTCTTGAACTGGTCGGCCAGCAGGTGCTCCACCTGGGTGGCGACGTCGCCGATCAAGACTGAGAACGTGCCGGTCGCCTGGGCGACCGGGGAGTCGCGCACGAGGATGCGGAAGCCGTCCTCGGAGGTCTCGATGTACCCGAGCAACGCGAGCGTGGTGCGCTCGACGAGCGCCTTCGGGTGACCGCCCTCCTCGAGCGGGATCGAGAGGGCACGGGTCAGCGCCTGGATCTCTCGGTCGACGACGACGGCGTAGACGCCTTCCTTGCCGCCGAAGTGCTCGTAGACGACCGGCTTGGAGACCTGGGCTCGGGCGGCGATCTCCTCGACGCTGGTGCCGTCGAAACCCTTCTCCGCGAACAGGCGTCGCGACACGTCGAGCAGCTGTGCTCGGCGCTGCGTCCCTGTCATGCGGAGGCGCGGTGCGCGCTTGGGGTCGGTGGCCACGCGCCCATCATGCCGGTACGAGGAGACCTGAACGCCCTGGCAGACTTGTCCCGGCGGCGCAGCCCGCCGATCCGCCATGGTGTAACGGCAGCACGCCGGCCTTTGGAGCCGTGCAGTCCAGGTTCGAATCCTGGTGGCGGAGCACGTCAGGCGGCGCCCCCGGGCGACGGTAGAGTTCGCGGTGCGCACGAGATCCACCGCCCGCTCTCGGGCAGATCCGCGAGGAGCCCTCCCAGGTGACGTTCCCCCGCCCAGCCGCCGTCGTCGTCCTCGCCGCAGGCGAAGGAACCCGGATGCGCTCGGTGACACCCAAGGTTCTGCACACGTTGGCCGGCCGGAGCATGCTCGGCCACGCCCTGACCACGGCCCGCGCGCTCGATCCCGGTCGGGTGCTCGTCGTCGTGCGGCACGAGCGGGATCTCGTCGCCGCGCACGTCGCCGAGCTCGATCCCGCGGCGCTGCTCGCCGACCAGGACGAGATCCCCGGCACCGGCCGAGCGGTCCAGGTGGCCATGACGGGTCTCGACGCCGCCGCACAGGCCGATGCGGCCGGAGACGGACACACGGGTTCCGCGACGAACGCACAGGTCACCGGGGCCGTCGTCGTGATCGCCGGCGACGTGCCGATGCTCGACGCCGGCACGCTGCACGAGCTGCTCGAGGCGCACCACGCGGACGGCAACGCGGTCACCGTGCTGACGACAGAGGTGGCCGACCCCACCGGTTACGGCCGGATCCTGCGCGAGCCCGGCACGGGCGACGTGCTCGGGATCGTCGAGCAGAAGGACGCCAGCGACGAGCAGCGCGCCATCACCGAGATCAACTCCTCGATCTACGTCTTCGACGCGGCCGTGCTGCGTGGCGCGCTCGGTCGGCTCGGACGCAACAACGCGCAGGGCGAGGTCTACCTGACCGACGTGCTGGCCATCGCGCGGACCGACGGCGGCCACGTCCGCGCGCTGCGTACCGACGACCCCGTGCTCGTCGAGGGTGTCAACGACCGCGTCCAGCTCGCGGTCCTGCGCGCCGAGATGAACCGCCGGATCCTCGAGGACTGGATGCGCGAGGGCGTGACGATCATCGACCCGGCGACCACCTGGGTCGACGTCGACGTCGAGCTCGAGCGCGACGTGACGATCCTGCCCGGCACCCAGCTGCACGGGGCGACGGTCATCCGCGAGGGCGCCACGGTCGGCCCCGACACCACGCTCACCGACGTCGAGGTCGGTCCTGGCGCGAGCGTCGTGCGCACGCACGGGACGCTCGCGGTCATCGGCACGGGCGCCAGCGTCGGCCCGTTCGCCTACCTGCGCCCCGGCACGATCCTGGGCGACGACGGCAAGATCGGCACGTTCGTCGAGACGAAGAACGCGCAGATCGGCACGGGCTCGAAGGTCCCGCACCTCTCCTACGTCGGCGACGCGACGATCGGCGAGCACACGAACATCGGGGCGGCGTCCGTCACCGTCAACTACGACGGCGTGAACAAGCACCGCACCACCATCGGCTCGTACGCCCGCACGGGCGCGGACAACATGTTCGTGGCGCCGGTGACGATCGGCGACGGCGCCTACACCGGAGCCGGGAGCGTCATCCGTCGCGACGTGCCGTCGGGCGCGCTCGGCGTCAGCGCGGGCGCGCAGCGCAACATCGAGGGCTGGGTCGCGCGCTCGCGGGCCGGCACCCCGGCGGCCGCCGCGGTCAAGCGCCCGGTCGAGCGGGAGGACCTCTCCCCGCAGGCCCGCGCAGAGCTCGGTCGCGCCGCCACCGCCGCGCAGCCCATCGTGAACCCGCCCGCGCCCGCCGACCCGAAGGACTCCGCACGATGACCGGGATCATCTCCTCGGACGGCGAGAAGCGCCTGGTGCTGCTCTCGGGCCGCGCCCACCCCGAGCTGGCCACGAACGTGGCCGTGCACCTGGGCATCGAGCTGCTGCCGACGACCACGTACGAGTTCGCCAACGGCGAGCTGTACACCCGGTTCGGGGAGTCGGTCCGCGGTGCGGACACCTTCGTCCTGCAGTCGCACGGGTCGCCGATCAACACGTGGATCATGGAGCAGCTGCTCATGGTCGACGCCCTCAAGCGCGCGTCCGCCAAGACGATCACCGTCGTCGCGCCCGTTCTACGGGTACGCCCGTCAGGACAAGAAGCACCGCGGCCGCGAGCCGATCTCGGCGCGCCTGATGGCCGACCTGTTCAAGACTGCCGGCGCCGACCGCCTGATGAGCGTCGACCTGCACGCCGCGCAGATCCAGGGCTTCTTCGACGGCCCCGTCGACCACCTGTGGGCCATGCCGATCCTCACGGACTACGTGCGCAGCCGCGTCGACACCTCGAACGTCACCGTGGTCTCGCCGGACGCCGGCCGGATCCGCGTCGCCGAGCAGTGGGCCGCCAAGCTCGGCGGCGGTCCGCTCGCGTTCGTGCACAAGACGCGAGACATCCGCAGCCCGAACAAGACGGTCGCCAACCGCGTCGTCGGCGACGTCGAGGGCCGTTCCTGCGTGCTCGTCGACGACCTCATCGACACCGCCGGGACGATCACGGGCGCGGTCCGCGTGCTCATGGAGGCGGGCGCCAAGGACGTCATCGTCGCCGCGACCCACGGCGTGCTGTCCGACCCGGCCGCCGAGCGGCTGCAGGGCTGCGGCGCCCGCGAGGTCGTCATCACCGACACGCTCCCGGTCTCCGACGACCACCGCTTCCCCAAGCTGACCGTCCTGTCCATCGCCCCGCTGATCGCCCGCGCCATCCGCGAGGTGTTCGACGACGGCTCGGTCACGTCCCTCTTCGACGGCCAGGCCTGAGGTCTCGATGGACGACCTTCCCGACGAGCACCGCCGCGGCCCGCGCGGCGGCGTGACCGTCCGCGGTGCCGGCGAGGTGCAGGTCGTCCCGGACGTCGTGATCGCCGAGCTCGCTACCGAGGCCCGCGCGCTCGACGGCAACCGGGCCCTGCTGCTCGCGAGCGAGGCGCTCGCGCGGATCAGTGCCTCCCTGCGCGCCGCGGGCGTCGACAGCCGCTCCCTGCGCACCGGCGGCACCGCCACGTGGTCGGACGGCGCGTACGTCGTCACCCGGATGGACCTGACCGTGACGCTGCGGGACATCGACACCGCCGGCGACCTCCTCGGCGATGCCGTCACCGCGGGTGGCGACGAGGCCCGCGCCGGCTCCCTGCGCTACGCGATCAGTGACCCGACGCCGTCCCAGGCGTCCGCACGCGAGCTCGCGTTCGCCGACGCCGTGCTCAAGGCCACGCACTGGGCGACGCTCGCCGGGCCGCTCGTTGGGCGAGGTGGTCTGGGTCCAGGAGGGCACGGGCGACGCATCGCCGATGTTCGCCCGCGTCGCGTCCGCGCCCATGGGGATGTCCGTCCCGGTCGAGGCCGGCGAGCAGGCCGTACGCGCCGACGTGACCGTCCGCTGGGCGTGGGGCGACTGACGGTTCGCGTGTTGGGAACACCCCGGCGTCTCGGGTAGTCTCTTCAGGTTGCCTCGGCGAGGGACGAAGGACGGTCTGCCGGATCGACGCTACGGCGTCGGAACGCACAAGGCCCCTGAGCTCCGTGATCGACTGGGCGAGCCGCCTCCGCGTGCCCGTCCTGCGTCCCGCGTCGAGGCCACCACCTCTGAGTTCGTGTCGTCCCCACGACACCATTGTTCGAAACCACCGCCCGCGACACTGCGCGGGCGCCTACTCCCGGAGTCACCATGGCTGAGATCAAGCTCGTCGCCACCGCCCGTACCGAGTTCGGCAAGGGCGCGGCGCGCCGCCTGCGCCGTGCGGAGCAGATCCCCGCGGTCCTGTACGGCCACGGCTCGGACCCGCTGCACGTCGCCCTCCCGGGCCACCAGACGATGCTCGCGGTCAAGCAGGCCAACGCCCTGTTCTCGATCGAGCTCGACGGCAAGAGCACGCTGGCGATCACGAAGGACGTCCAGCGCGACGTCGTCAAGAACACCATCGAGCACGTCGACCTGCTCATCGTCACGCGCGGCGAGAAGGTCACCGTCGACGTCCAGGTCGCCGTCACGGGCGAGTCCTACCCCGGCACCATCCACGTCTTCGAGACGCAGGCGCTGTCCCTCGAGGTCGAGGCCACGCACATCCCGACCGAGGTCACCGGTCTCCATCGAGGGACTGCACGGCGGAGCGACCATCACCGCCGGTGAGATCACGCTGCCCGAGGGCGCGACCCTGCTCGGCGACCCGGACCAGACCGTCATCGCGATCAGCATCCCGCACGCCACCGCCGACGACCTCGCCGCCGAGGCCGCCGCGACGGAGATCGCCGCATCGCAGTCGGCCGCGTCGGCCGCCGCAGCCGAGGACTGCAGCTTCGCTCTCACCCGATCCGACGCCCGGTACCGTTTCGACGGTGCCGGGCGTCGTGCACTCTGCCTGCTCGACGAATGCCCGAGGAGGCGACATGACCGACGGACCCTGGCTGGTCGTCGGCCTCGGCAACCCGGGAGCCCAGTACGCCGGCAACCGGCACAACGTCGGCCAGATGGTCGTCGACGAGCTGGCGCGACGCGTCGGGGCGGGCTTCAAGGCCGCCGCCCGGGCCCAGGCGGTCGTCGCCGAGGGGCGTCTGGGGATGCTCGCGGGCGGCGCCCCCGGTCCACGGGTGGTCCTCGCCAAGCCGACCACCTACATGAACGTGTCGGGCGGGCCGGTCTCGGCGCTCGCCCAGTACTACGACGTGCCGGTCGACCGGACGATCCTGGTGCACGACGAGCTCGACATCCCTTTCGCCGACGTGCGGCTCAAGCGCGGCGGGGGAGAGGGCGGGCACAACGGCCTGCGCGACACCACCAAGGCGCTCGGCAGCAAGGACTACGTCCGGGTCCGGGTCGGCGTCGGACGCCCGCCGGGGCGCATGGACCCGGCCGACTTCGTGCTGCGGGACTTCGCCAAGGTCGAGGTCAAGGAGCTGGACTGGCTGCTGGACCGGGCTGCCGATGCGGTCGAGGCGGTGCTGTTCAAGGGCCTCGAGGCCGCGCAGCTGGAGTTTCACACGCGTTCTTGAGCGCGTTTCCGACACTTCACCCGTATAGGGGTGAAGTCACCGCAAGCCGGGTGAAATCGGACACAAGGTACTGAACGGTACAGATCGTCGCTATAGCCTCTCGGTGTCCGGTAAGCACACTCGAGGGGCGGGGGAGTTGTGACGCTCGCAGCAGATCACGAGTTCTCGGTCTTCCAGGACCCCGCTGATCGCCGTGGAACCGCGAGTGAGCCTCGTCGCTCCTGGGCCTCGTCGCAGCCCTTCGAGCCGCGCCGGACGGTGCGCGACGCCGGCGACCGCGCCACGGGGTGGAGTGTCGTCGGCTCCCGCTATGGCCTGGCGGCCGCCGCGTCGGACGCCACGATCGCGATTCTCGTCACCGGGCTGACGCTCGCCCGCTCGTACGACCTGCTGGTCTCGTTGACCTTGGGCGATCGTGGGCGCCGCAGTCTTCGTGGGCCTCGTGGCTGCCTTCGGCGGCTACCGGGCACGCCACCTCGGCGATGGCCCGGGCGAGTTCCAGTCGCTGCTGCGCGCGGCGGTCGCCACGGTGCTGGGTCTGATGGTGCTCGGCTATGTCTTCCAGGTTCCGGTGCCTCGCGCCCTCGTGCTCATCGCGCTCCCGATCGGCACCGCGCTGTGCTGGCTCTTCCGTCACATGCAGCGTCGCTGGCTGCACCGGTGGCGACAGACCGGTGCGGCGATGATGACCACGGTCGTCGTCGGCGACTCCGACTCGGCGGGCAAGGTGATCCGTGACCTGACGGTCGCGCCCCACCACGGCTACCGGATCGACGGCGTCTGCATCCCGTCGCTGAACGGCGAGCGCATGGTTGCGGGAGCGCCGGTGCTCGGTGCCGTCGCGGACGTCGTCCAGGTGGTCGCAGACCGTCAGGTCGATGTCGTCGTCGTCACCGGCAACTACCTCTCGGGCGCCGCGCTCCGCCGCCTGTCCTGGGCCCTCGAGCGTGCCGGTGCGCACCTCGTCGTCGCCCCGGACATCATCGAGGTCTCCGGGCCGCGCCTCACCGTGCACCCGACTGCCGGCCTGTCGCTGCTCGAGGTCGAGGTCGGCTCGCCCCGCCGTCGGCTCGTCGCCAAGATGTTCATCGACGTCACGCTCGCCGCCATGGCGCTCCTCGTGTTCGCCCCGGTCATCGCCGTCTCTGCGATCGCCGTGCGCGCCACGAGCAAGGGCGGCGCCTTCTACAAGCAGACGCGAGTCGGCATCGACGGGCAGCCGTTCACCATGTGGAAGCTGCGCACGATGTACGCCGACGCGGACGCTCGTCGCGAGGCCCTTCTCGAGTCGCGCGATCGGCGACGGCGTGATGTTCAAGATGGCCGAGGACCCCCGCGTCACTCGGGTCGGGCAAGGTCCTACGTCGCTACTCGCTCGACGAGCTGCCCCAGCTGTTGAACGTCCTGCGCGGTGACATGGCCCTCGTCGGCCCCCGCCCGCCGCTGCTCGAGGAGGTCGAGGCGTACGAGGACCAGGTCCAGCGTCGGCTGCACGTCCGTCCCGGCCTGACCGGGCTGTGGCAGGTCAGCGGCCGTTCCGACCTCGGCTGGTTGGAGTCCGTCCAGCTCGACCTGCGCTACGTCGACAACTGGTCCGTCGACCATGGACATGCTGATCCTGTGGAAGACCGCCCGTGCGGTCGTCTCGGGGAACGGCGCGTACTGAGACGCACGTCGCCCGGGTGAATCAACCCGAGGCAGGCCCGATGGCGGGACCAAAGGCCTAGGCTCTTTCGCGCGCACATCAGCGGCCACGGCGTCACGACCGACGAACAGGGAGACCGATGAGCGAGCCCCAACGGGTGATTCGGCGCAACCTGTCCATCGCGATGGTCGGTACGCGCGGCGTACCCGCGCGGTACGGCGGCTTCGAGACCGCCGTCGAGGAGGTCGGTCGTCGGCTCGCCGCGAAGCGGGCACACGGTCCGTGGTCTACTGCCGGGTCGACAGGACGACGCTGCCGGCGACGAATACCTGGGCATGGAGCTGCGTGACGCTTCCGGCGATGCGCAAGCGCTCGCTCGAGACGCTCAGCCACACGGCACTGTCCGTCGGTCACCTGGTGCGCGCACCGTACGGACGCGGCGTTCGTGTTCAACGCGGCGAACGCTCCGTTGCTGCCGTTGCTGCGCGCGCGAGGCATCCCCGTCGCGACGCACGTCGACGGGCTCGAGTGGAAGCGCGCCAAGTGGGGCGGCACCGGCCAGCGGTACTACCGGGCCGCGGAGAGCTGGTCAGTGCGCTGGTCGGACGCCCTGATCGCGGACGCGCGCGGCATCAGCGACTACTACGACGCGACGAGTTCGCCGCGAGGACCGAGTCTCATCGCCTACGGGGCGCCGCTGCTGATCGACCCGTCGGACGACAAGCTGGCGCAGTTCGGCGTGGTCGCCGGGGGCTATCACCTCGTCGTCGCCCGCTTCGAGCCCGAGAACCACGTCGAGGTCACCGTAGCCGGCTATGTCCGCTCTGCGGCGCGGCTCCCGCTGCTTCGTCGTCGGATCCGCGCCCTACGCCGACGAGTACACGGAGCGCGTCAGGGCGGCGGCCGGCGGTGACGAGCGGGTCCACCTCCTCGGCGGTGTGTGGGACCAGGACGCGCTGGACCAGCTCTACGCGCACGCGCTCACCTACGTGCACGGGCACTCGGTCGGCGGGACCAACCCCTCCCTGCTGCGCGCGATCGGCGCGGGAACCTCGACGATCGCGTTCGACGTCTCGTTCAACCGCGAGGTCCTGGGCGACGCCCGGCCGCTACTTCAGCACTGCCGACGACGTCGCGGTCGCGCTGCTGGAGGCCGAGACCGATCCCGCGGCCGCGGCGGCACGCGGCAAGTCGTTGCAGGACCGGGCCCGCGACTACGACTGGGACGACGTCGCCCGCGGCTACGAGCAGCTCGCCTACGACTTGCGCAACCGCAGGGCGCCAGGGCCGCAACGCGGCCGACGCCGCGCGGCCGACGAGGGGGACTCATGAGTCCAGACGACCAACCGCGCCGACGAGCTACCGAGACACGGTCCGGCAGCTCGCCGGCGCGCAGAAGGGTGCAGCGCGCAGCGCGCCGGCCTACTCGAGGTTCGTGAACCGTCGACTCGGTCGGCTCCTCGCGGCCTGGGCGTACCGGCGTGGTCTCTCCCCGAATGCGGTGACCGGACTGAGCGCCCTCGCCACGTTCACCGGCATCGCGCTGCTGGCTCTGTTCGCCCCGTCGTGGGTCATCGGCTCCGCAGTGGCCCTGCTCCTCATCCTCGGTTACGCGCTCGACTCGGCGGACGGCCAGGTGGCGCGGCTGACCGGTCGGGGTTCTCCCGCAGGGGAGTGGCTCGATCACGTGGTCGACGCGACGAAGATCTCGGCGATGCCGTTGGCGCTCGCCGTCGGTCTCTACCGGTTCGACGTGGTGGGGGTCGGGTGGTTGGCCGTCCCGCTCGTGCACGTCGTGGCGGGGGCCGTGCTCTTCTTCGCGATGATCCTGACCGAGCAGCTCCGCCGTGCCCACGGCGTGCAGAGCACCGCCCCGACAGGCGGTCGGGCGCCGTGGTTGCGGTCGGTGCTTGTCATTCCCACCGATTATGGCGTCCTCTGCCTTTCGTTTTTCCTGTATGGCGCTCCGACCGCGTTCTTCGCGGTTTACACGGTGATCGTCGCGTGCACCGCGGCCTTTACCTGTGCGGCGGCTGTGAAGTGGTTCCGGGAGATGGGCCGGCTCGGGGCGTAGCCCTATTTCTTCGCTTTGTCCGAATCTGGCCACGCCATGGGCGGGCAACCTGCGTGGAGTGCTGACAGCTGGCGGCTCTGCCGTGCGGAGCTAGGCGTCACGACTCGTGTCACGGCGTGTCTTACAGCGTGAAGTGTCCCCACAGGGCAGACACGGACGATCTCGTCGGGGTCCGCTCTAGGCCGATCGGGCGACGCCGTCGCGCCGTGATGTCCGGATACTGGACAGATGACCAGGTTCTTTTGAGAGTGGCGCACGTCACATCTGTGCTGAATTGCCTCCGAGGCCGCCCGAGGCCGAGAAATGTCTTCGCAGATCAGCCCGTCCGTGACCTTTCGGAATGTCCGAATTGCCCCGTAGTCATCCCCGTCGTCTGATGCGCACCGTCGACGGGTGAAAAGTGCTGTCATGGCGATATTGACACTTAGGGTCCTCGGTTAGCACTCGCCCCCCGAGCGAGCAGCGAGCTACGAGGAGAGATTCGATGAGCATTCTCAAGCACGTCACGGAGCGCCCGCATCGCTCCCATGCCGGGCGTCGCGCCGACGTGACGTCGCGCCGTCGGTCGGCCGGCAGGCTGCCGGTCGTCGCCGCCGCGATCGTCGCCGCACTGGTGATGGGCGCGCTCGCCGTCGCGACCGGTTCGGCCGCTTCAGCTGCCACGGAGACCCAGGCCGCAGCCGGCCACCTACCTCGACTCCCAGGCTGATCGCCCTCCGGCGGTTCGTGTCGTTCCACTGACGGGCGTTCCGACGACGCGATCTCGGCCACGTTCGAGATCTCGGCCGGTACGCGTAGAAGGCGACGAGCATCCGTCTGCGCTGGCGCCGTCGTCACCGCGAGTGCAAGGCACCCCTGCGCTGGTGACTCCCGTGCAGTCCCTCGGCTCGCGACCGTCACGGTTCCCCTCGCCGGCGCCGCGGCAAGCTCGTCGTCTACAACTCGGTGGCCAGTGTCCGGGCGACGCTGAAGCTGTCTTCCGTACGTTCCCGCTGTCGACCTCCCGCGCACCTATGTGAACAGTGTCGCCTTCTCCCCGGTGCCGACGTTGGTCTTCGACCTGTCCGATCTGCCGAGCACGTCGCGAAGGCGACGTTCGACGTCTCGGGCGGTATGCCTGGAAGCCTACCGCATCAGCGTCTGCGCCGGAGTGGCCACCGCCGGCTGCCTCGCGGACCCCGCCCTGGTCACGCCTGTCGCAGTCGCTCGGGTTCGTCGACGGTCACCGTCGACCTGACGGGTGCGGCCCGCACGGTCACCGTCCAGAACTCGGTCGCGAGTGCCCGTGTCTGGCTGGTCTCTCGTGTACACGACCACGCCCGTCGGTGAAGCCGCCGTGCCGCCGACTCCCGACGCCCGACCCCGACCCCGACTCCCACGCCGACGCCGACGCCCACACCGACGCCGACGCCGACGCCGACGCCCACACCGACGCCGACCCCGACGCCGACGCCCACACCGACGCCGACGCCCAACGCCGACGCCGACTCCGACGCCCACCCCGACTCCCACGCCGACGCCTGTCCCGCCGGCGACGACTCCGGCTCCGTCGGGTCGCCCTGGTGCGTGAACACGGGGTTCCGGCTGGGACGAAGCTGACGGTTAGTGAGGGCAACCTGACGGTGACGACGCCGAACGCGGTGCTGGACTCGCTCGACATCCGTGGGTTCGTGCAGGTCAACGCCCCGGGCGTCGTGATCAAGAACAGCATCGTCCGTGGTCGGGACACGGCCTATGACAAGGGTCTGGTCATGGTCGGCTCGGGCGCAGCGTCACCATCCAGGACTCTGAGCTGACACCGTCGGTGCAGAGCTATCACATGCGCGGGATCATCGGCTCGAACTTCACGCTGGTCCGGACCAACATCCATCACGTGATCGACCAGGTGCTGATCACCGGTGACAACGTGTCGGTGCAGAACTCGTGGTTCCACGACAACCTGCACTTCGACCAGGACCCGAACTACGCCAACACCCCCTCGCACGACGACGGCATCCAGATCTCGATCGGGAAGAACCTGCGGTTCATCGACAACACGATCGTCGGTGCCAAGGGCTCGGCCATGATGATCACCCAGGACCGGGGCACCGTGACCGACCTGGTGTTCTCGGGCAACTACGTCGACGGTGGTGGCTGCTCGGTCAACCTCGCCGAGAAGGCCTACGGCCCGTACAAGGGCCTGACGTTCAAGGACAACGTGTTCGGTCGCACCACGACCGTCGCGAACTGCGCGATCATCGCCCCGTCCACCACGACGCCCCTGCTCAACCTGAGCAACAACGTCTACACCGACGGCGTGGCCGTGACGGTCCACCGCGGCTGACGCTCTGCATCGCGATGCCCGCTGTCTCCCTTGGGAGACGGCGGGCATCGTCATGTCGGCATTCGGGCTCGAACCGCGCGCCATCCGCGTGTCTCGAACGGGTGACCTCCAGGGTGCTGGTGTAGTAGGATCACCGCAACCGTCTCCAGCTCGCCGGACGTGCACCCGTTCGGGAGCGGAAGACACGATCGGACGCACCCGTTCGGTCTAGGAGCAGGCGGAGTGCTCTGGTCTCGCCGACCTGCTGGTCAGGGGCGCCGACCAGCGGGAACGCGTGTGTGTCGTCCATGTTTCCGGGCCCGAGAGCTCGACTCGAGGCGGGAGCGCCGACACCAGTTCGAGCCGCCCCAGTCGCAGACCACCGGCGAAGTCACACCATGACACGTGTCCAGAAACAGCGTTGTGAGGTGGTGGTCACCGGGTGAAACCCATAGGTTGTCCGGAACCCACAGGGCCGAACGGGTGATCGCGGTCGGCGCAAACCGTCCGCATGTTGGACAACTGACCATCTTTCTCGTGAAAGTGACGCAGGTCACAAGTGGCGGGGATTTGTCCGAGTCCTCTCGGTATCTCCTGGAGGAACGTTGCAGATCAGTGGACGAAGGGTGCGGGTGCTGTCCGAAATGCCCAGTACAGCCAGATCAGTGGGTATGGAGGCGAGTTGCGCCCGATAGTTCTGCCGCCGTCCGGTTAGCACCTAGGCTCCCGAATCAGCACTCACCCCCCATGAGCGAAGAAGCGAGCCAAGGAGAACGATGAGCCTTCCCCGGCACGCCAGGCCTCAACGGCAAGTGCACTCCCACGGCGTTCATGTCGCGACCGCGACGAGCCGCCCGACCTCCCGCAGGACGATCATCTGGGCTGGCGCCATGGCCGCGATCGTTGCCGTGACGGCCTTCTCGATCACGACCGGGTGACCGCGCCAGCGCCGCCACCGTGACCCAGGCGGTGTCCTCGACGCTCGTGACCAGCAAGTTTTCGCGCCCCGCGCAAGCGTCGTCGTCGCGCTCCCGGCGCCCCGGCGAACGCTGTGTCCGCGACCTTCGAGGTCACCGGACGCTGGGCCTGGCGGTCGACCAGCATCTCGGTGTGCCCCGGCACCACCGTCTCAGACGGTTGCAAGGCGGCACCCGCGCTGGTGACACCGGTGCAGGCGCTCGGAACGTCGAGGGTGACGGTGCCCCTCGCATCCGCCGGCGGCAAGATCGCCGTCTACAACTCCGTCGCGAGCGTGCGGGTCGGCGTCAAGCTGGTCTCGTACACGGTGCCGATCGTCGACACGTCGACGACATATATCGACTACGTCGTGATGGGCCCGAAGACGTCCCGCACGGTCACGCTCGCGGTCTTCCCGCCGATGCCGCGACCGCGACGTTCGCGGTCTCGGCGAAGTTCGCCTGGACCCCGACGAAGGTGTCGGTGTGCGCAGGGTCGATCGCCACGGCAGACTGCATCGCCCACCCGGCCCTGGTCTCCCCGACGCAGTCGCTCGGCAAGGCGACCGTCTCGGTAGACCTCGCTCGAGCCAACGGCAAAGTGACGGTCTACAACTCGACCGCGAGCGCCCGCATCTGGCTCGTTCTGACCGGCTACACGACGGTGTCGCCCTCGACGCCCACGGCGACGCCTACGCCGCCCCCCACCGCGGAGCCGACAGCCACGCCGAAGCCGACGGCCACTCCAACGGCCACCCCGAAGCCGACGGCTACGCCGACCGCCACCGCGACGCCCACGGCGACACCGACCCCGAAGCCCCCAGTGGTCGCGCCTGCTCCGGTCCCGCCGGTCGCCGCGCCCACGCCGGTCCCGCCGGTTGTCGTGCCCGCTCCGGCACCCGCAGGTCGCCCTGGTGCGTCGAATACCGGGGTTCCGGCTGGGACGAAGCTGACCGTTCGTGAGGGCAACCTCGACGGTGACGACGCCGAACACGGTGCTGGACTCGCTCGACATCCGTGGGTTCGTGCAGGTCAACGCCCCGGGCGTCGTGATCAAGAACAGCATCGTCCGTGGCCAGGACACGACCTACGACAAGGGTCTGGTCATGATCGGCTCGGGCGGCAGCGTCACCATCCAGGACTCTGAGCTGACACCGTCGGTGCAGAGCTATCACATGCGCGGGATCATCGGCTCGAACTTCACCTTGGTCCGGACCAACATCCATCACGTGATCGACCAGGTGCTGATCACCGGTGACAACGTGTCGGTGCAGAACTCGTGGTTCCACGACAACCTGCACTTCGACCAGGACCCGAACTACGCCAACACCCCCTCGCACGACGACGGCATCCAGATCTCGATCGGGAAGAACCTGCGGTTCATCGACAACACGATCGTCGGTGCCAAGGGCTCGGCCATGATGATCACCCAGGACCGGGGCACCGTGACCGACCTGGTGTTCTCGGGCAACTACGTCGACGGTGGTGGCTGCTCGGTCAACCTCGCCGAGAAGGCCTACGGCCCGTACAAGGGCCTGACGTTCAAGGACAACGTGTTCGGTCGCACCACGACCGTCGCGAACTGCGCGATCATCGCCCCGTCCACCACGACGCCCCTGCTCAACCTGAGCAACAACGTCTACACCGACGGCAAGCCGGTGGTCGTCCACAAGGGCTGATTCTCGGAGTAGTCAACGGTGCTCATCGACCCTCGGGTCGGTGAGCACCGTCGCGTCACGCTCGTGTGACAGTCGCCGCCAGAGCGGCAGCGATCCGACTGTCGTACAACGCCGTGCCGAACCGCTCGTGCGCGTCCGCCTCCCCGCGGTCGGCGAGCGTGTACCGCATCGACGCGTCGCTGAGCAGGCGATCCACTGCGTCGGCGAGCGCCATGGGATCACCCGGCTCGACCAGCAAGCCGGTCTCGTCGTCGCGAATCACCTCGACCAGGCCCTGGACCCGTGAGGCGACGACGGGTCGACGAGCGAGGAGGCCCTCGACGGCCGTGTTGCCGAACGGTTCTGCGCGCGACGGGACGAGGGCGACGTCGCAGGCTGCCAGCTCGGCCCACGTCGGGTGCACGTAGCCCTTGAGGTCGACCCGGCCGACAAGGTCGGGCTCGGCCGCGCGATCGCGCAACTCGTTCTCGTACCACTCGTATCCGGGGAAGACCGTCCCGCATACGCTCAGCGTGACGTCCCGACCCCGCCGCACGAGCTCGGCCACGGCGTCGAGGGCGACGTCGATGCCCTTGCGAGGGGAGAGCCGGCCGATCACGGCGAGGTGCCACGCGTCGCCCTCGCGATGCTCGCGGGCCGACGGCGGCACAGCCGGTCCGGGCACCCCGTTGTGCACGACCGTCACCCGCGGGGCGAGTCCGGGCAGGGTGTCCAGGACCACATCCGCGGCGGCGGCGCTGTTCGCGACGATGCGGCGGGCGAGCGCGAGCGGAGCGGTGAGCGCGAGCGCGAGCAGGCGGTGCTGGTCGGGCTCAGCCTCGTGCACGTGGCACAGCACCGGTCGACGCGCGAGGCGGCCCGCGACCAGCCACCAGGGGATGGTCACGGTATTGACGTACAGAAGGTCGGCGTCGGCAGAACGCAGCAACCGGCGTGCGCCCAGGACGGCGGCGCCCGCACTGCCAGGCGAGCCGCAGGATGCGCACAGGATGCAGGAGCGACTTGCGCAGTACCGGGAAAGGGACCACTCGCACAGCTGCCCCGCTGGAACGCGCCAGTTCGATCAGGGGCCCGTCACCGGGCAGGACGAGCAGGACGTCCCATCCGTCCGCCCGCGCTGCCTCGATGGAACGGAGCATCTGACGGTCGGATCCGTAAAGGTCGGGGGAGGGGTGGGCGATGACGAGACGACGCGTCGGCGGGTCCACGCGATCCCCTCCTGCTCGACGTCCTGGGTGCGCCGGAGAGCTCCGGCGGGTCGGAGCGTATCCCGCGACCGCAGAGGTGCAGGGTGGCCGCGTCGGGTGAATCGGTAAGATGCGTCGCGTCCGGGTGAATCAGACATTCGGGACAGGATGCGGCCGTGACGGGTGCAGGATCTTGCTGCACACTCGGTCCAGTCCCTGCTGAACGGAGTTCTGCGTGCCCCAGTCCCGCCCCGCCGCGTCCGACGAGGGCGTCACGGTAAGAGTCGAGGCGCCGCTGCGTGTCACGATCGCGATGCTGACCTACCGCCGACCCGACGACCTCGTCGCGGTCATTCCGATGGTGCTCGACCAGGCAGACCGCGCCTCGGACGACGTCACGCTCGTCGTCGTCGACAACGACCCCGCCGGTGGGGCGCGGGAGACGGTCGGCTCCTTCGGGGACGGCGTGCGCTACCAGCACGAACCGACTCCCGGTATCGCCGCCGGGCGCAACCGTGCGCTCGACGAGGCTGCCGACGCCGACCTGATGATCTTCATCGACGACGACGAGCGCCCGAGCCCGACGTGGTTGTCCAGCCTGCTCGCGGCGTACCGCGCCACGGCACCGGCGGCCGTGGTCGGTCCCGTGGTGTCCGTGATGGCCGTGCCGCTGGATCCGTGGGTGGAGGCGGGTCGGTTCTTCGACCGGCGGCGCCTACGCACGGGGACCCCCATCGATGTGGCGGCGACGAACAACCTCCTGCTGGACATGGCGGTCGTGCGGCGCCTGGGTCTCCGGTTCGACGCGGCCTTCGGTCTCAGTGGGGGGTCGGACACGTTGTTCACCCGGCAGCTGGCGAACAGCGGTGCGGCGATGGTCTGGTGCGACGAGGCGATCGTGACTGACGTCGTGCCCGCCGACCGCACGACCCGGCAGTGGGTGCTGCACCGCGCTCGGCGTAGCGGCAACTCGGCCAGCCGGTGCAGCGTCGTGCTGGCGGGCAGCGGCCGCGGACGGCTCGCCGTCCGCACGAGGTGTGTGGTTGCCGGATCGATCCGCGTTGTCACAGGCACGTGCCGATCGGTGCTCGGTCGGGTCATGCGCTCCGACGAGCACGACGCGAAGGGGCGGCGCACCGCGGCCCGTGGGCACGGGATGATCTCGGGTGCCCTGGGCAGCGTCGTCTTCGACTACGCACGATCATGACGCAGGTCGCGACGGCTCCTACGCGCAGCAGGGACCGCTCGCCCCAGGGCCCCAGGGCAGTGGTCGCCGGTGTGCTCGCGGCGCTCCTGGTGGCGGTTGGCTCGTGGGTTCCTTCGCTATGGACGGACGAGGCCGCGACGATCTCGGCTGCCACCCGCAGCGTCCCGGACCTGTGGCGCATGGTGCACACGATCGACGCGGTGCACGGCACCTACTACCTGTTCATGCACGGATGGATCTCGGTGTTCGGGCAGAGCGGGCTCGCGCTCCGTGCGCCGAGCGCGATCGCGGTCGGAGTCGCGACGGCCGGCGTGTACCTGCTGGCGGTCCGGCTCGGCTGGGCCTCGTCCGCGCCCGTCGCTGCGGTGGCGTTCGTCCTGCTGCCGAGGGTCGCCTGGATGGGGATCGAGGCCCGCCCGTTCGCGTTCGCCACCGCCGCGGGAGTGTGGGCGACCCTCGTGCTCCTGGTGGCCGTCGATCGTCGTCGCGCGCGCTGGTGGGTGCTCTACGGCGCTCTCGTTGCCGTCGCGATCCTGCTCAACCTCTATCTGGTGCTCCTCCTGGGCGCCCACCTCGTGTCCCTTCTGCTCACCCGCCGCGCCGACCGGGGATCGCTCGTCCCGTGGTTCGTCTCGGCGGGCCTCGGTGCCGTTGCCACGGTGCCGATGATCGGCGCCGCACTGGGTCAGTCGGGGCAGATCGGCGAGGTGCCGCGCTCGCTGCCCGAGCTCGCGCGGAACGTCGCGGTGAACCAGTGGTTCCTGGGCGAGACGCCGACGGTCTACTCACGCAGTGGCAACGCCGGTATCGCGGAGACGGGAATCCAGATGTGGCAGGTCGGCTCCGTCCTGCTGGCCACCGTCTTCTTCGTCCTGGTTCTGTTCGCGCTGGGCTCGGCGTGGCTGCGGAGGCCGCTGGACGGCCCGACGACTGCGCTCCTCACGTGGGCGCTCCCGTGGTTGGTCGTGCCGACAGGTGTCCTGCTCGTCTACGCGGTGGTGTCCGACTCCTACTCGCCGCGCTACCTCTCGTTCACCGCGCCGGCCATCGCGCTGCTCGCCGTCTTCGGGCTGGCGTCTCTGCGGAGGTATCCGCTGCAGGTCGTGGTCGCCACCGTGCTCGTCTCGCTCGCCATCCCCGTCCTCGTGTCCCAGCGCACCGTGAACGCGAAGAGCGGATCGGACTGGCGGCAGGTGGCCGAGCGTGTCAGCACGCAGGTCGGTCCGGGGGACGGCGTCTACTTCTCACCGCGCTACGCCGCGACCGGGCCCGAGGTGCGGCTGACCACGCGCGGAGTCGCTGTGGCATACCCGCAGGCGTTCGAGCGACTCGTCGACCTGACGTCGACGACGACGCCAACCGAGGCAGGTGACCTGTTGGGGACCTCGTTGCGGATCGACGACGCCGCAGATCGGCTCGAGGGCGTGAACGCTCTGGTCGTCATCCGCCGGCACGACTACCCGGCGACGGCTGCGGACGCCGACGATGCGATGCTCGAAGGCGTCGGCTTCGTCCGGGGCGAGACGTGGAACGGCGCGCTCGACCAGGTGGTCACGTTCCAACGCTGATCGGACGACGGCAGGTCCGGGTCAGTTCCGAACGCCCGCCTCGTCGCGGGTCAGGTCATCGAGAGGCTCGAGCGGCTCGGGTACGTCGTCGTGACGGCCGTGGTGCTCGGAGTCGCCAGGACTCGCGCTCGCCGAAAGAAGCGGCAGCTCGTCTGGCTCGTCCACGCCCGAGGTCTCGGCGCGGTCGGTTCCGACCGTCGGCTCGGCCGTGGCGCCGGACTCCTCGACGGTGACTTCGCTCTCGTTGACGGCCGGCTCGGCGGCAGTCGCGGCTATCGGCGCGGGGGGCGTCCCGGCTGCCAGGGCATCCGGGTCCTCGCCAGCGGCGATCGCGGCGAGGCGGGCGGAGGCCGGCGTCTGGGCTGCCGATCCGCGGCGCCTGCGACGGCGGGCGCGCTTGCTGCGTGTGCTGTACGTGTAGCTGTACGTGGTTCCGCTCGACCGATCCGTGCGGACCTTGTTCAAGACGATGCCCAGGCAGGTCACCTCGATCGCGTCCAGCGAGGCCAGAGCGTCCCGCAGCTCGTGCCGGCGGACGGTGTTGGAGCCTGCGACGACGATCACGCCGTCGGTCTGACGACCGAGCACCGCGGCATCGGTGACCGCGAGGAGCGGAGGCGCGTCGACGACGACGAATTCGTACTCGGCCCGCGCCTTGGCCAGGAAACGGGACATGGCCTCGGACTCGATGAGGTGACCGGGGTTCGGCGGCGTCGCCCCCGCGGTGATCACGTCAAGATGGGGAGAGCCCCAGGGTTGGACTACGTCCTCGAGGGTCGCCTCGCCGACGAGGACCGTCGACAGACCGGCGCTGCCCTCGAGTCCGCACTCGATGGCAACGCTCGCGCGGCGCATGTCGGCGTCGACGAGCAGCACGTGCTTGCCCTGCTCGGCCATCGTGAGCGCGAGGTTGATCGACGTCATCGACTTACCCTCGTTGGGCACCGCTGACGAGGTCACGACGATCCGTACGGGCGTGCCGACGTTGAGGAACTGCAAGTTGGTCCGTACGCGTCGGTAGGCCTCGGCGAGCGGTGCGTGCGGGAACAAGAGGGTCGCTCGCGCACCGTGCTTCCGGATCGCCTTGTCCTGCGGGATGGCGCCGAGCACGGCTCGCTCGGGCTCGGTCGGTAGATCGCTGATCGTGCGCACGCGCGTGTCGAGCCGCGCGATCATCAGGGCGATCACGACTCCGAGTGCCAGGCCGCCGACGAGGCCGGTCGCGACTTTGATCTTCTTGTTCGGGGAGAACGGGGCGTTCGGCGGGATCGCCGCGGACACGACGTTCATCTTGACTGTCGCCGCGCCGCTCTCGGACGTCGGTGACAGGTCGACGACCGTCTCGGACAGGTGTTTGGCGACCGAGTTCGCGAGCGCCGCAGCGCGCTCAGGGTTCTTGGAGACCGCGGTGACCTGGATGATGTTCGTGTTCAGTGGCGACGTCGAGCTGATGGCTCCCGCGAGCGACCGGCTGGTGACCGTCAGACCCAGCTCGTCGACGACAGGGTCGAGGACCTTTGGCGTCGTAGCGAGCTGGACGAACGACTCGACGAGGCTCCGGGTATACGTCGATCCCTGGACGAGCTCTCCGGTCGTGTCGCCGCGCGCGAGGGATACGTACATCTCGCTGGATGCGCGATACAGCGGCGTCGCAGCCTGCACCTGGTAGTAGCCGTAGCCCGCGCCGAGAACGGCAAGGAGGACCACCACGACCCAGCGCTTCCGCAACGCGGTGATGTACTCGTTCATCCCCAAGGGTCGACCCTCCGTCTCCATGGCGCATCTGTATCGTCCCGCCGGATGACGCGGCGGACGGGGCGCACGCGCCAGTTCGTCATCGTCTCACGAGAGGCTGGTGCGACCCTGTGCGTCGCGGCTGAAATCCGCTGAATGTCGGCGGCGCCGCGCGACGTCCCCCCTACACTGGCGCCTCGTCTGTCCCGTCTGCGCGTGGAGTGTGCGATGTCCGAGCCTGAGAGCCCGCTGCCGACCGAGCCCGGGGACGACGCGCCCCGTCGGCTCGCGTGGTGGTGGTGGGCCGCTGGCGCCGCCGTCATCGTCCTCGCGATCGTCGTGGCGATCCTCCTGACGCGCGGCGGCGACAACGACTCGACGGCTACCGGTACGGCGTCCACCGCGACAGTCCGCGAGAGTATCGACCCGTCGAAGGGTTCACCCCCCGACCCGTCGACCAGCCCGACGGCCGACGACGCCGAGACCGACGCCACGACGCCGACCTCGGAGGCGCCCGGGCCCGAGCCCAGCCAGACCGTGCCTGTCGACGGCGAAGGCACTCCTGAGGCAGGCGTCACCGCCGAGGTCGAGAAGATCGAGGCCGTCGAGGGGACTGCGGAGATCCCTGGTGAGGTCGGCGGCCCGTCGCTGCGCGTCACGGTCCAGGTGACCAACGGCACCGGCTCCGAGCTGGACCTCTCGCTCGCGGTGCTCAACCTCTATTACGGCGCCGCCATGACGCCGGCACTGCCTCTCGGGCAGCCTGGGGTCGTGCCATTCCCAGCGTCAGTCGACGCGGGGGAGTCGGCCGCCGGGACGTATGTGTTCAACGTGCCGGAGGACGAGCGTGACGACATCACGATCGAGCTCGACCTGTCCGTGGATTCGACGGTCATCCTCTTTCGTGGGCCGGCGGGCGTCTGAGCCGTTCACCCGGATAGGCGTACGGCCGCCGGACCGAACTGGACGCGCGGCCGTCTGCATGTTGGACGGACGACCGTCTTCACCCGCAGGCGCGGGCCCAAAACCTGCGGAATCACCCTAAATACGGGCAAGTTCACCCAGATGCAGTGCCCTGAATGTCCCTTTTCGCCGTTACTTTTCCTCCAGTCGCTCCGGGCATGTCGTCCTGAGCGTTGACCGTGAGGAGAGCCGCACATGCAGCCGACGAAGTGGGCCAGGAGGGTCGCCGGCCCGATCGCCGTAGCGGCGCTCGCGTTCGCAGGACTGGCGGTCGCCGCCCCGGCGCAGGCCGACACCGCCCCCGTGGACCCGACGACCGAGCCGACCACCGTGACAGCCGACTCTCTGCCCACCGTGCAGATCAACGGCGTCGTGTGGAACCAGCAGATCGTCGGCAACACCGTGTACGTGGCCGGTGACTTCACCAAGGCCCGGCCGGCCGGTTCGGCCGCGGGCACCAACGAGGTGTCGCGCACGTACCTGCTGGCTTACGACCTGACGACCGGGGTGCTTCTCCCGAACTTCGCCCCCGTGCTGAACGCCCAGGTCAAGGACCTCGCGCTCTCACCCGACGGCACACGCCTCTACGCGGTCGGCAACTTCACGACCGTCGACGGGCAGAACCGGTACCGCATCGCCTCGTGGGACACCGGGACCCGGGCCCTGACGGCGTTCAAGCCGACGGTCAACGCCCCGATCTCCAGCGTCGCCGTCACGAGCAACGCCGTGTACTTCGGCGGGCACCTTCACGAGCGTGCAGGGTTCCGCTCGCTCCAAGGTCGCCTCGCTGAACATCGACGGCACCATCCGGCCCTTCGCGGCGACCGTGGCCGGTGGCGTCACCTCGATGGCCGCTGCGCCCGACGGTGCTTCGATCGTGATCGGTGGTGCCTTCACCTCCGTCAACGGAGCCAGCCCCTACGGGCTCGCGCGCCTCTCGGCCGCCGATGGCTCGGTCATCGACCTGCCGGCCAACGCATTCATCCGCAACGGCGGCACGGACTCGGCGATCCTGAGCCTCGAGACCGACGGCACGAGCTTCTACGGCTCGGGATACCACTTCGGTGGCGGCGGCAACATCGAGGGTTCGTTCTCCGTCAGCTGGGCCACCGGCCAGATGATCTGGGTCGAGGACTGCCACGGCGACACCTACTCCGCGTTCCCGGCCGGCAACGAGGTCTACTCGGCCAGCCACAAGCACTACTGCGGCAACTCGGGCGGCTTCCCGCAGACCGACCCGTGGACGTACTACCGCGCCACCGCGACGAGCAAGACCGCGACCGGTGTCAACACGCCGGACATCTACGGCTACCCCGACCACGCCGGCCAGCCCAAGCCGCTCTTCCTGAACTGGTTCCCGACCATCAACACGGGCACGTTCACCGGCAAGAGCCAGGGCCCCTGGACCGTCAACGGCAACGACAACTACGTCCTCTACGGCGGCGAGTTCACGCAGGTCAACGGCGCGGGCCAGCAGGGCCTTGTCGCGGTTCGCCCGCTCGGCGATCGCCCCGAACCTGCAGGGTCCGCGACTCTCGGGTGCCCAGTTCCCGCCGTCGCGCGAACTCGTTCGCGTCTGGGTCAGGTGCGGCTGTCCTGGCAGACCAACTGCGACCGCGACAACGCAGACCCTCACGTACAACCTGTACCGGACGAACGTGAACACGCCGCCGATCTACACGACGACCGTGACCACGCCGTTCTGGAAGCCGCAGTCGATGGGCTTCATCGACAAGGGGCTGACGCCCGGGCACGTCGCAGCGGTATCGGATCGAGGCGGTCGACCCGTTCGGCAACCTCGTGCGGTCCGACTAGGTCACCGCGACGGTGAACGCGACGCGGCGCGCGAGCCCGTACGCGGACGCGGTCTGGAACGACAACGCGACCTCGTTCTGGCGGCTCGGTGAGTCGGCCGGCACACGACGTGTACGACTGGGCGGGCTTCTCCGACGTGACGGCCAACTCCGGCGTGACGCGTGGCGCATCTGGCGCGATCGTCGGCGACACCAACACGGCATCGCACTTCGACGGCACGGACCACCGGCTTCGCAGCGACCCAGACGCCGATCGTGGGACCGCAGGTGTTCTCCATCGAGGCGTGGTTCAAGACGACCACGACGCGCGGCGGGAAGATCGTCAGCTTCGGCAACGCAACACGGGCAACAGCGGCAGCTACGACCGGCACATCTACATGGACCCGGCCGGCAAGGTCGACGTTCGGGGTCTACCCCGGGACTCGACGAGACCCTGACCTCGCCGAAGTCCTACAACGACGGCAGCTGGCACCAGGTCGTGGCGACGCTCGGCCCGGACGGGCAGAAGCTGTACGTCGACGGGAAGCGGGTCGCAGCCGACGCACAGACGTCACCTCGGCCCAGAGCTACTCGGGCTACTGGCGGATCGGTGGTGACTCCGCCTGGGAGGGCGCCAACTACTTCGCCGGCGACATCGACGACATCGTCGATCTACTCCGACGCCGCTGACGGCAGCCCAGGTCGACGCGCACTGGGTGGCTCCGGGCGGACGCGCGACGATTCCGGCGGCGCCGGCCGACGCTTACGGCGCCGCGGTGTTCAGCCTGAGCCCGGACCTCTACTGGCGGCTCAACGACGCCGCCGGCAGCGCGAGCGCCGCCGACTCCGGCACGCTGGACGAACCCGGGCACCTACGTCGGCGCGGTGAACCAGCAGGCCACCGGAGCGCTCTGGCGGCACCAACAAGGCGGTCGAGTTCCCGCTCGACGGGCGGCACGCACGGCATCGTGGTCGCGACGAAGCCGGCCGACCGAACCCGACGACGTACAGCGAGGAGCTGTGGTTCAAGACCGACGACGACCAACGGCGGCAAGCTGATCGGCTTCGGCAACCAGACGACCGGCACCTCGACCAACTACGACCGCCACGTCTACATGGAGAACGACGGTCGCCTGACCTTCGGGGTGTGGACCGGCAACACCAACACCATCACCACGCCGCTCGCCTACAACGACAACCAGTGGCACCACATGGTGGCCACGCAGTCGTCCGACGGCATGAAGCTGTACGTCGACGGCGTGCTGCGTGGTACCAACGCCGCAGACGCAGGCGCAGGGGTACACCGGCTACTGGCGCGATCGGTGGTGACACGACGTGGGGACCGCAGCCGTGGTTCAACGGCACGATCGACGAGGTTGCGGTCTACAGCGCCGCGCTCACGTCGGCGCAGGTCGCCTCGCACTGGCAGCTCGGACAGGGTGTCCTGCCCAACGTGGTGCCGACGTCGTCCTTCACGGCGGTCACCCACCGACCAGAGCGTCGTCTTCGACGGCTCGGGATCGACAGACTCTGACGGCTCGATCGTCAGCTACGAGTGGAGCTTCGGTGACGGCGCGACCGACACCGGCGTGACGCCGGCGGCGCACGTCTACGGTCTGCCCGGTACCTATACGGCGACCCTCAAGGTCACCGACAACCGCGGCGGCACGGCGACGAGCTCTCAGCCTGTGACGGTCGTCGCTCCCAACGTCGCCCCGGTGTCGTCCTTCACGGCGACGGCCACCAACCTCAGCGTGGTCTTCAACGGATCGGGTTCGTCCGACCCGGATGGCTCGATCGTCGGCTACGAGTGGGCGTTCGGTGACGGCGCAACTGCCACCGGTGTCACCCCGCCGGCGCACGTCTACGCCGGGCCTGGCTCGTACACGGCCACCCTCAAGGTGACCGACAACCGGGGCGGCTCGACCACGAGCTCGCAGGTCCTGGCGATCCTCGCCGCGAACGTTGCCCCGGTCTCGTCGTTCACCACGGCGGCCACCGACCTGAGCGTCGTGTTCGACGGCTCGGCTTCGTCCGATCCGGATGGCACGATCGCCGGCTACGCCTGGACCTTCGGCGACGGCGGGACGGCCACGGGAGCGACCCCGGCCGCTCATGTCTACGCCGCTACCGGCTCGTACACGGCCACCCTGAAGGTGACGGACAACCGCGGAGCGTCGACGACCAGCACGCAGGTCGTGAGCGTCCTCGCCCCCAACCAGGCTCCCGAGTCGTCCTTCACGGCGACGTCGACGAACCTGAGCGTCCTGTTTGACGGTTCGGGCTCGTCCGACCCGGACGGCACGATAGCGAGCTACGAGTGGACGTTCGGTGACGGCGGGACGGCGACGGGCAAGAACCCGCCGGCGCACGTCTACCCGGCTGAGGGGTCCTACACGGCGACCCTCAAGGTCACCGACAACCGGGGTGGCACCGCAACGAGCTCGCAGTCGGTCACGGTCGCGATCACGCTGCCTGCGAACCAGGTCCCGGTCGCGTCGTTCACGACGACTCCGACCAACCTGAGCGTGGTGTTCGACGGTTCAGGTTCGTCTGACCCGGACGGCTCGGTCGTCGCCTACGAGTGGACCTTCGGCGACGGCGGGACCGCCACGGGCGCGACGCCTCCGGCGCACGTGTACGGCTCGGGCGGTACCTACACGGTGACCCTCAAGGTCACTGACAACCTGGGCGCAACCACGACGAGCTCCGTGCCCGTCACGGTCGCGGCAGCCAACCAGGCGCCGGTGTCGTCGTTCACGTCGACCCCGACCAACCTGAGCGTGGTGTTCGACGGTTCGGCTTCGTCCGACCCCGACGGCACGATTGCCAGCTACGCGTGGACGTTCGGAGACGGCGGGACGGCGACGGGCAAGAACCCGCCGGCGCACGTCTATCCCGCGGCCGGAACGTATGCGGTCACGCTCAAGGTCACCGACAACCAGGGTGCGGCCACGACGAGCTCCAGCTCCGTCACCGTCAGCACTCCGGCACCGTCGGTCTTCCTCAAGGATCAGTTCACGCGGACGCTCTCCGGCGGCTGGGGGACGGCCGATGTCGGCGGTGCCTGGACGCAGGTCGGGACGGCCAGCCGGTTCTCGGTCAACGGCACCGCCGGCGTGCACTCGGTGACGGCCGGGGCCACCACGATGGGCAGCTACCTGCCCGGAAAGGTGTCCACCCGGACGGACACGAGCGTCACGTTCAGTCCCAACAAGGTCCCGTCGGCCGGAGGAGCGTGGATCTCGGTCCAGGGCCGCACGGTCGGCACCGACCACTACGACGCCCGAGCCCGGCTGCAGCCGGACGGGACCGTCCAGTTCCACATCGTCCGCACGGCGACGGCGGTCTCCGGTACCAACGCGGTGCCCGGTCTGACCTACGCGGCCGGCGACAAGCTGACCATCCGTATCCAGGTCACGGGCACCTCGCCCACGACCATCCGGGCGAAGATCTGGAAGGTCGGGACGACGGAGCCGTCGGCGTGGACCGTGAGCTACACGGACTCCACGGCGGCCCTCCAGGCGCCCGGCAGCATCGGGATCACGTCGTACATGTTCGGATCCGCTACGAACGGTCCGCTGCTCGTGACCTACGACGACCTGGTCTCCACCGAGGTCCCGTGACCTGAGCAGCACCCAGGAACGCGCGAGGCCCGCGTCGCCGCGGGTTGACACGGTCGCTGCAACACCTCGATCTGAGGAGTTGCAGCGACCGTGGTCGTCTCCGGACCGTTGAGAGAGCGGTTCGTCGCCGCGTGGCCCGTGGGTTCGGTGACGTGTCCGCGCTGGCCGTCAGGGGCGCACCGGAACTCGGCGTTCGGGTGGGCTCGGATCGCGGGCCGGTCCTTCGTTGAGTTGTGTGCTAGTTCGAGGTGGGGCGATTTCGAGCGCTGCGCTGCGGGTATCTCTCGTCGGTTCGGCGACGCGCAGTCGGGTCCGGAACGGTTTCGCCCGGCGGCTTGGTGACGAGCGCCGGGATCAGTAGACCCATCGTCAGGATGACGAGGACGACCGAGCTGTACACCGGACTGAAGAAGATGTTCCACAGCATCCGGATCGCCAAGAACGACAGGAGCGCCGGCGCCGCACGGCGGGCGATCAGCGTGCTGATCGACGCGACAGTGATCCAGAGCATCAGCAGGACGAACGCGATGCCGACGAGACCGAGCCACGCCCATAGCTCGCCGATCATCGAATGCAGCACGAACCCGTTGCCGAAGAGGTAGTTCTCCACGTATCCGTTGTTCGGGTCATACCCGAGCGACGCCATGCCGGTCTTCGCCACGAGTATGTCGGAGACGGTCGGGATGGTGCCCACGCCGAAGCCTGCCGGGTGCGAGGCGAAGAGCGCCATCGTGGCACCGAGCTCGGGACGCGCACCTAGGAGGAGGTTTCCGCTGGTCTGCACCTGAATCTCTGTGCGAGCCTGCGCATCCTCTCCCAGATACCCGTCGAGGATCAGACCCTGGCCCACTTGGTAGATCGCGAACACGAGGGTCACTATGAGCAGCACCACCCTGGCCCGGGATCCACCCTTGGTGCGGCTCGACGACGCCTGCCACGCTGTGATGAGCGCGGCAACGAGCAGCATGGCAAAGGTGGAGCGTCCCCCGGCCGCGGCGGAGACGAGCGCGAGCGCCAGCGCGGTCGCTGCTTGCAGCCATCTGTTGCCGATCTTCCACGCGACCGCGAGCAGCAAGACGGACAGTGGCAATGAGAACCCGAACCGCCACGGGTTCTCGGCGAACCTTCCACCGGTCGAAATCCCGAGCGTCATCCCGATGCCGAACAGGATGGCGACGTTGACGTCGGTCGTGACCGTTCTCGCCCACAACAGCACGGCGACGCCGACGAGCATGGTGCCAAGGAGGATGAGAATCGCCTTGGTCAGCCGTCCGGAGGTTGCGTGGTCGAGCGTGCTCTCGGTGAGCCAGACCCCGGAGACGATCGCGACAGCGCCCACACCGAGAAACAAGTAAGCGCCCTTGAACCGGGCGAGCGTGCCCCACCACAACGGCGTGAAGGCCACCGCGCCAGCGAGCCCGATCGGGACGCCACCGATGAGATCGCGGTTCATGCCGAAGAGCACGACGAGAACGGCCGCGACCCACGTCTCGCCGTTCCATCCGCCGCGTGCCTTGGCCTGGGAAGCGGGCGCGACGGTTTCGAGCCTCGAGGCCATCTCACTCTCCTGGTACGCGTCACGCGGGCAGACCGTGGTCAGTGTAGGCGCCGCCGTGTTCGCGCTGGCAGCGAGGTGGTCGTGAGGTGGCGTCGCGCGGTAAAGATCGCCCGCTCGGTCCATTGCCCAGTTTCCAGGCTCACCTAGCATGGGGGTGTGCGGACAAATGCGGGCAATGCGGGCGCCTCCGAGGTGCTGCCCACCGGCCGCCTGGATTGGGTGGACACGGGTCGTGGCCTTGCCATCCTGCTCGTCGCTCTGTTCCACAGTACGAACTGGCTCTTGGCGGCAGGCGCACATGTTGCGGGATGGGTCGAGTTCAACCTCATCGTCTCGTCCCTGCGGATGCCGTTGTTCTTCGTGCTCTCCGGTCTGTTCGCGGGAAAGTGGCTCACGACGTCCTGGGGACGGTTGTGGCAGGGCAAGCTTCGTATGTTCGTCTGGGTGTTCTTGGTCTGGTCGCTGATCGGCGCTGTGATCTTCACCTTCGCCGTCCGCGTGATGAAGGGCGAGGGGTCGCTCGTCCGCGGCACGATCATCCCGTTCCTCGTCTCGCCGGCGGTGCCCAGGCTCGAGCTGTGGTTCATCTGGGCACTTGTCGTCTTCTTCGCCCTGGCCAAGCTGACAAGAAAGGTCGACCCGCGGCTCCAGCTCGCTGTCGCTGCCGTGGCCTCGGCTGTGGCGCTCAGTGGGTGGGTCACCGCCAGCCCGGGCTGGAACGGCGGCGTCAAGTACTACGCGTTCTTCCTGGCTGGTCTCTACGGCAAGGCGTTCATCATCCGGCTAGGACAGGCGCGCAGCCGGGCACTCCTCGGGGTGATCTTCGCCGCCTGGCTGGGCGTGTCCGTGCTTTTGTGGCGCCTTGACGCTCGAGAGATTCCCGGCCTGTACTTCGTGAACTGTGTGCTCGGGGTCGGGGCAGGCGTGGCACTGAGCCGAATGTTGAGTTTTGCTGTGCTGCGTCGGATCGGATCCCAGACCTTGCCGATCTACCTCGCACACACGCCGCTCGCCGTGCTCCTCAGTGTCGTGCTCTATCTGACCGGCATCGCATCGATCGCACCGTTGTGGCCCGTGCTGCCACCGGTGATCATGCTGATCGTTGTCTGGGGGGCGCTTCAGGTGAAGGCGGTCGCCCCACGGCTTTCGCTAGGTTTCCTCTACACGGCGCCTTCCTGGTTCCCCGGCGGTGTGCGGCAGTCGAGCCGTGCGCTGGCCGCCGCGGACCAAGGGTGAGCGATTCGAATACTGTCCGCACCGATAGTGCCGGCGCCGTTGTGGTTGTCGCGGCGCGCCCTCGACTCGCTTGGGTGGACGCTACGCGCGGCTACTGCGTCGCGGCGGTCGTGCTCTTCCACGTCGTGCTGTGGCACTTCGGCTCCAACGGAGCAGAGGTGGCGCCGGCGGCAGGCCGACTGTGGGGTTTCGTCAACTCGGCGCTCGGCAGCGTCCGCATGCCTGTGCTGCTGGCCGTGTCCGGGCTCGTGCTGGCGCGGCAGGTCCGAGAGGGCCTTCATCTCCGGACCACCGGGTTCCGTGCGGCCAACAACTACTACCTCTACGTCGTCTGGCTGCTGGTCTATGCGGTGTTCTACGGCGTCTTCGCCCAGGCGTACCTGCACCACCGGGTGGACGGCTGGGGGATCGTCCGGCAGCTCGTCGTACCCGCGACGACTCTCTGGTACATCTACGCTCTGGCCCTGTACATCGTCGTTCTGGCCGTCGTGCGACGCGTGCCGCCGTGGGTCGTCCTGTCCGTCCTGGTAGTGCTCTCCACGGTGGTGCACAGCGCGCGTTTCGGGGACCTCGCGCTGTGGCTCAAGGTCCCCGAGCTCTTCATCTTCTTCGCCATCGGCGTCTACTGTGCCGACCTGGTGCGCGGATTCGCGGAGAGGGCCAACCTGACGCGGCTTCTCCTGGCACTCGTGGTGGCTGTGGGCATCACGGCGGCGGGCCAATTGGCGACGACTCCGCTGGCGGACTCATTGCTCTTCGTGCTCCGCGGGACCGCCTTCATGGCCCTTGCGGTCACGGTCGTGCCGCTTGCCGTCCGGTGGCACCCTGTGCGTCGGCTCGGCGCGGCGCTCGGTCAGCGAACACTGATCGTCTACACGATGCACCCTCTGCTGATCGGGGTCTTGACGATCGTCGCGACGGGCCCGGCCAGGAAGGCGTTCGAGAGGGTCTGGGCGACGGAGTTGTGGGCAGTGCTCTACCCCCTCGTCGTCACGTTGGTGATCGTGCTCGTGTGCATGGGATTTCAGATCCTCGCTGAGCGTGCGCGGCTCGGTCTGCTCTTTGAGATGCCGTTGCGGTGGCGCATGCGGTTCGGCCGGACGCCGGCATCGGCGCCGCCCGGCATTGAACGCCCGAACGGGGTGCAAACGGGGTGAAATCGGGCGCAACCCCTCATGTTTGCATGGTCCCCGCGGTTAGCCTGCATGTACGGGGTCGGTCGGCCCGTCACCCCTACTGGGAGGTCACGTGAGGAGCTCGGGCGCATCGGCGTACGACGTGACCGTCATCGTGCCCACGTTCAACGAAGCTCTGAACGTGCCGGAGCTGGTTCGCCAGCTGGGCACCTCGCTCGAGGGCGTCGCCGCCGAGATCCTCTTTGTCGACGACTCGTCGGACAACACGCCCGAGGTCGTGCTTGCACAGGCGCAGACGTCTGCCCTCCCGGTCCGACTGATCCATCGCGACGACCCGGTCGGCGGTCTCAGCGGTGCTGTACAGGAAGGGCTCGCAGCCAGCGCCTCCACGTGGTGCGTCGTGATGGATGGCGACCTTCAGCACCCGCCGGACCTGGTGCCCGTTCTGCTGAACACCGCTGCCCGCGAGAGCGTCGATGTCGTCGTGGCGTCTCGCTACTTGGCCGATGGGAGCAGTGGGGGCCTGGCCAACGCGACCCGACAGGCAGTGTCGTCGGTCTCGACCTCGCTGACGCGCGCCATGTTCCCCGTCCGACTCGCGGAGTGTTCGGACCCGATGACCGGGTTCTTCATCGTCCGGCGGTCTGCGATCGACCTGACCAGGCTGCGGCCGCGCGGCTTCAAGATCCTGTTGGAGATCCTGGCCCGCCACAAACTGGCGATCACAGAAATTCCGTTCATCTTCGGAGACCGGCTGGCGGGCGAGTCCAAGGCGTCCCTCAAGCAGGGATTCGCGTTCCTGTCCCAGCTGACCGCGCTGCGGTTCGGTCGGATGTCGCGGTTCGCCGTCATCGGCGGGCTCGGCGCCCTGGTCAACCTGGCGATCGTGGCTGGCTTGACTTCAACCGGCGCGGGTTACCTGCTCGCGGCGATCATCGCCGCCGAGGTGACGATCGTGATGAATTTCGGGCTCCAGGAGCGGTTCGTGTTCCGCGACCTGCGGCATGAGGGACGCGGCATCTGGCACCGGTTCGGCAGCTCGTTCGGATTCAACAACGCCGAGACCCTCATCCGGCTGCCTCTGCTCGCTCTGCTCGTGAGTTGGGCGCACATCGCAGCGGTGCCGGCCACAGCCGTCACGCTCTTGATCGCCTTCCTCGCCCGCTTCACGTTCCATGCCCGCGTCATCTACCGGCCGCGGAGCTCGTCACGCCATTCAGAGCCGGTCACCATCGAGGGCGCGCTGTTGGACGAGTCGAGTTGAGCCGACAGGGCTAAATCGGGTCATATCGGCCGATTCACCCGTCTGACGCGTGCCGGACTTGTCCGTTCTCCCTTAATCTCGCTATCGAGATACCCATCGCCGCCGCCGCTGCCGGTCCAACATGTCAGGAGGTCGGATGTCCCAGATCATCGGCTACGCCCCCGGGGCGTACGACTTGTTCCACGTCGGGCACCTGAACATCCTGCGCAATGCCAAGCAGCACTGCGACATCCTGATCGCGGGCGTCGTCTCGGACGAGATGCTCGAGCTGACGAAGGGTCGCCGTCCCGTCGTTCCGCTCGCGGAGCGGATGGAGATTGTCAGTCACATCTCGTTCGTGGACCAGGTCCACGCTGAGGTCGTGCCGGACAAGCTCGACACCTGGCGCGCGGTCGGCTTTGACGTGTTCTTCAAGGGGGATGACTGGCGGGGCACCGTCAAGGGCGCAGATCTCGAACGACGCTTCGGAGCGGTCGGGGTCGAGGTCGTCTACTTCCCCTACACGATCCAGACCTCCAGCACGAAGCTGCGCTCGGCACTCGAGCAGCTGCTCATTCCCGCCGGCCATGGCGATGAGATCGCAGCGACCGCGTGAGGCACCTGCGCCGATGAGCAACGGGGCGTACTCCGCGGGTGCGGTCGCTCGCCCCGTCGAGGCGCCGCGGCTACCTCGCTTGGCCTGGGTAGACGCGACTCGGGGTTACAGCGTCGCGGCTGTCGTCGTGTTTCACGTCGTCCTGTGGTGGGTGCTCGCCGCGCCGACCGATATCGCGGCTCCGGGCGAGCGACTGTGGTCCGAGGTCAACGGGTGGTTGGGCAGCGTGCGGATGCCTGTGCTGCTCGCAGCGTCTGGGCTCGTCATGTCGCGGCAGATCCGATCTGGTCTGCATCGTTCGACCACGGTGTTTCGTTCCGCGAACAACTACTACCTCTACCTCGTCTGGCTCGCGCTCTACGCCGTGTTCTTCCTGTTCGTGCGCGAACCTGACCTGCCGCACCGCATCGATGGTCTCGCTGGCGTGGCGGCTCAGGTCGTGATCCCGCGGACGACGCTCTGGTACGTCTTCGGGCTGGCTGTGTACATCCCGATTCTCGCGGCCGCCAAGCGTGCGCCGACGTGGGTCGTGTTCGCCCTGCTCGTCCCGCTCTCGGTGTGGGCGCACGGGCTGAGCAACGAGGCCAGTTTCTGGCCGCGCATCTTGACGCTTTTCGTCTTTTTCGCGATGGGGGTCTACGGAGCAACGCAGTTGCGCTGGCTCGGGGAACGCGCGACACCGGTCATGTTCGTCGTTGCCGTCATCGTTGCGCTGGGCGCGACGATGCTCGGCCACGTGCTCATCGGACCGGTGCTGGGCGGAGTGCTCTTCCTGGTCCGCGGAACCGCGTTCATGGTGCTGGCAGTCGTCACGGTCGCGCTGGCGGTGCGGTGGCGTGTGGCTCTGGTGGTCGGCGCCTCGCTCGGCCGACACACGCTCGCCGTGTACGTCCTGCACCCGCTGCTCATCTGCTTGCTCATTGCGGTCACGGCGGGACCGCTTCGGTCAGTGAAAGAGTCTGTGCTCGGTTCAACCGTGGGATCGCTTGTCACCCCGCTGCTCGCCGCGGTCGCGTTGATCGCGGTGAGTATCGGCATCGAGGCTGGAGCCCGACGCCTTCGGCTCGACGCACTGTGGGGGATGCCGACTGCCTGGAGAGCGCGCTTCGGCCGCTGAGGACGGGCTCTGAGCCAACGGGGACGCCCAGCTCGCTGTCGGAGCCTGCTCGTAGACTGGGGGAGTACCCCGGGTCCCTCCAGAATCCGGGGTGTCCGTGCTGCGCACGTAGCTCAGTGCCAGGAATTGGTTCCCCCGGAAGGACCCCATGGACCTCAGCGGTCTGCTCCCCGCCCTCCTCGCCGACCCCGCCGCCACCGAGGCGGTCGACTCCGCACGCGCCCGCGGCGAGCTGGACGTGGTCGGCCCGGCCGGCATCCGCCCACCGCTGCTGGCCGCGCTCGCGGCGCAGCGCCCGCTGGTCGTGGTGACGGCGACGGGACGGGACGCGGACGAGCTCGCCGCGGCGGTCCGCTGCTACCTGCCCACCGACGACGTCGCGGTCCTGCCGGCCTGGGAGACGCTGCCGCACGAGCGTCTCTCGCCACGCAGCGACACGGTCGCAAAACGGCTCGCGGTGTTCCGACGGCTCAAGCACCCGGAGGGCGCGGGCTACGCGGGACCGATCCGCGTGCTCGTGGTCCCCGTCCGCGCGCTGCTGCAGCCGGTGGTCGACGGGCTGGGGGACCTGGAGCCGGTGTCGGTCAGCACGGGGGACCGGGTGGACCTGGCGACGTTGGCCGAGGACCTCGTGAACGCGGCCTACACGCGCGTCGACATGGTCGAGCGGCGCGGCGAGTTCGCGGTGCGCGGCGGGATCATCGACGTGTTCCCGCCCACCGAGGACCACCCGCTGCGGGTCGAGCTGTGGGGTGAGGACGTCGAGGAGATCCGCTGGTTCTCGGTGGCCGACCAGCGCAGCCTCGAGGTGGCCGAGCACGGGGTGTGGGCGCCGCCGTGCCGGGAGATCCTGCTGACGGACGCGGTACGCAAGCGCGCGTCGGAGCTCATCGAGCAGCTGCCCGGTGCCACCGACATGCTCGATCGGCTCGCGCAGGGGATCGCGGTCGAGGGCATGGAGTCGCTCGCCCCGGCGCTGGTGGACCGCATGGTGCCGGTGCTGGACCTGGTGCGCGACGACAGTCTGCTGGTGCTCGTCGACCCGGAGCGCGTGCGGCGCCGGGCGCACGACCTCGTCGCGACGACGCAGGAGTTCCTCGCGGCGGCGTGGACGTCGGCGGCGGCCGGTGCGGCGACCCCGTTGGACCTGTCGGCGGCGAGCTTCGCGTCGTTCGCCGAGGTGCGCGGTCTCGCGGCGGTGCGCGGGCTGGGCTGGTGGACCATGAGCCCGTTCACGCTGGACGTGGACGCGGCGCGGGACGCGGAGCAGGACAAGGACCGCCAGGACGAGGACTTCTACGGCGGTGCGACGGGGTCGGGCCACACCGCCGCCCGGAACCAAGGACCGGCCGAGCTGGCCGGGATGGCCGACGACGACCTCGCGGCCACCGCGCGGACCCTCGTCGTCAATGCCCGGGACGTCGAGAGGTACCGCGGCGAGGTCGACCGCGCCGTCGCCGACGTCCGCGTGCTCCAGCAGGCCGGCTGGCGGCTCGTGCTGGCCACCGAGGGGCACGGTCCCGCGCAGCGGATGGTCGAGCAGCTCAAGGCTGCGGAGGTTCCGGCCCGGCTCGTCGCGACGATCGAGGAGGAGCCCGAGGGCGGCGTGGTGCTGGTCGTGCCCGCGGCCGTCGGTGCGGGGTTCGTGGCCGAGCCGCTGCACCTGGCCGTGTTCTCGGAGTCGGACCTGACCGGGCGCGCGGGCACGAGCACGCGCGACATGAGAAGGATGCCGAGCAGGCGACGCAACGTCGTCGACCCGCTGCAGCTGCGGCCGGGCGACCACGTGGTGCACGAGCAGCACGGCGTCGGACGGTTCGTCGAGCTGGTGCAGCGGACCATCGGGACCGGGCCGAACGCGACCACGCGCGAGTACCTGGTGATCGAGTACGCGTCCAGCAAGACGGGGCCAGCCGGGCGACCGCCTGTTCGTGCCCAGCGACCAGCTCGACCAGGTGACCAAGTACGTCGGCGGGGAATCGCCGAGCCTCTCGAAGATGGGTGGCGGCGACTGGGCGAAGACCAAGGGTCGCGCCAAGAAGGCCGTCAAGGAGATCGCGGCCGAGCTCATCCGGCTGTACTCCGCGCGGATGGCGACGAAGGGACATGCGTTCGGCCCGGACACCCCGTGGCAGCGCGAGCTCGAGGACGCGTTCGCGTACGTGGAGACGCCGGACCAGGCCGCGACGATCGACGAGGTCAAGGCGGACATGGAGAAGCCGATCCCGATGGACCGCCTGGTCTGCGGCGACGTCGGCTACGGGAAGACCGAGATCGCGGTGCGGGCGGCGTTCAAGGCGGTCCAGGACGGCAAGCAGGTCGCGATCCTGGTGCCGACGACGCTCCTGGTGCAGCAGCACCTCGACACGTTCAGCGAGCGGTACAGCGGGTTCCCGGTGAACGTGAAGGCGCTCAGCCGGTTCCAGAGCCCGAAGGAGTCCAAGGAGGTCGTCGCGGGCCTCGCGGACGGGACCGTGGACGTCGTCATCGGGACGCACCGGTTGATCACGGGTGAGGTGCACTTCAAGGACCTCGGGCTCGTGGTCGTCGACGAGGAGCAGCGGTTCGGCGTCGAGCACAAGGAGACGCTCAAGGCGCTGCGCACCAACGTGGACGTGCTGAGCATGAGCGCGACGCCGATCCCGCGCACGCTCGAGATGGCGGTGACGGGCATCCGGGAGATGTCGACGCTGGCCACCCCGCCGGAGGAGCGGCACCCGGTGCTCACCTTCGTCGGTGCGTACGACGAGAAGCAGATCACCGCCGCGATCCGGCGCGAGCTGCTGCGCGAGGGCCAGGTGTTCTACGTGCACAACAAGGTCGACTCGATCGAGCGCACGGCGTCGCGGCTGATGGAGCTCGTGCCCGAGGCCCGGGTCGCGGTGGCGCACGGCAAGATGAACGAGCACCAGCTCGAGCAGGTCATCGTCGACTTCTGGGAGAAGCGGTTCGACGTGCTGGTCTGCACGACGATCGTCGAGACGGGCCTGGACATCTCCAACGCGAACACCCTGATCCTGGAACGCGCGGACCTGCTCGGCCTGAGTCAGCTGCACCAGCTGCGGGGGCGGGTGGGCCGCGGGCGCGAGCGCGCGTACTCGTACTTCCTGTACCCGCCCGAGAAGCCACTCACCGAGACGGCGCACGACCGCTTGCAGACGATCGCCGCGAACACCGACCTCGGCGCGGGCATGGCCGTCGCGATGAAGGACCTCGAGATCCGCGGCGCCGGCAACCTGCTGGGCGGCGAGCAGTCGGGGCACATCGAGGGCGTCGGGTTCGACCTCTACATCCGCATGGTCGGCGAGGCCGTGGCCAACTTCCGCGGCGACGTCGCGGAGGAGATCCCCGACGTCACCATCGAGCTCCCCGTCGACGCGCACATCCCGCACGACTACATCGCGCACGAGCGGTTTCGGCTGGAGGCGTACCGCAAGATCGCGGCGGCACTCGACGCGGCGACCCTCGGGCAGGTGCGGGCGGAGCTCGTCGACCGCTACGGTCCCGTTCCGCCGGCCGTCGACAACCTGTTCGAGGTGGCCGAGTTCCGGATGCACGTGCGCAACGCCGGCCTGTCCGACGTCACGGCGCAGGGCAAGTTCGTGCGGTTCGCGCCGGTCGAGCTGGCCGAGTCGGCGCAGCTGCGGCTCAAGCGCCTCTACCCGGGTGCGGTGCTCAAGCCGACCGTCCGCACGGTGCTGGTGCCGTGGCCGATGACCGCCCGGATCGGCGGCAAGCCGGTCCAGGGCCGCGAGGTCATGCTCTGGGCCCGGCAGTTCATCGACGCGATCGTGCGGGGCGACGTCTCGGCGGCGGCCTCCGTCGGGTCGAAGGGGCCTGAGCGTCAGGCGCGCGTGAGCAGCCGAAGGCCCGCGAAGGACCCCCTGGTCGCGGCCCAGACGGCTCGAGGGTGCAACAACTGTCGCCGCCCGCCCCGGCTGACCACCTCGATCGCATAGGGGATCGTGCGCACCGCCCACCGTCGGCGATCACGCGGCCCCAGGTGCTGGGCAGCGAACAGCAAGCGGTTGCGGCAGTTCCAGTAGTAGTAGAGGAGCGACTTGGACTCGCCCTGGGTCCCGCCGACGCTGTGCACCGCGGTGAGGTCGTTGCGGACCGTCACGTGACCACCCGCGGCCAGGCAGCGCCAACCGAGGTCGACGTCCTCCCAGTAGAGGAAGTAGTCGCCGCCGTACCCCCCGGCCGCGTTCCAGAGCTTCTCGTGGATCGCGATGCATGCGCCCGTCAGCCATGGATGTTCCAAGTCGGTGCGCCAGCCGTCGACCGCACGCGTGCGGGCGCCCTCGACGTCCACGATCGACCCCCGGAACGACACCGAGCCGTCCGGTCGCCTGACCAGCGGGCTGACGGCGGTCATAGGGTCGTCGCGAACCTGGGCGACGAGGGCTTCCAGGGTGGCCCGGTCGAGCGTCGCGTCGGGGTTGAGCAGGAGGAAGGTGTCGCAGCCGCTGCGCCTTCGCATCGGCAACCCCTAGGTCGACGCCCGCGCCGAAGCCGAGGTTGGTCGTCGGTGCGATGAGCGACCAGCCATGAGCATCCACCAGCGCCGTGATCTCGTCCCGGTCGGCCTGAGTGCGGAAGTTGTCGACGATGTGCACCGAGGCTCCGCAGTGCAGGAGGTCGGTCTCGGCGACGTTCTGACGGATCAAGTCTGCGGAACCATAGTTGACGATGACGATGCCAACGCGTCTCATCGCCCGCCCCGGGGCTTGGCGACGATGCTCCGCGCAACGGCCAGGACGTCGGCGACGTCGTGCCGGATGGCGGGGACGAGGCAGCCGAGCGCGTACGTCGAGAGGCACGCGAGCGCCGCCGGCACCACGAGCCACAGCTGCGATGGGTCGATCGCGATCACGGCCGTCGTCGCGGCGGCGGCCAGAGCCGCCATCAGCGAGATCCGCAGCGCGCCGAGCAGGAGGTGCCGGACCGGCAGAATCGTCCGGCGCGACAGCCACCACAGCGAGAGCGGCCACTCGAGCGTCGCCACGATCGCTATCCCCAGGGCCACACCGGTCGGGCCGCCGGTGCTGCCGATGACGATCGCGATGATCTTCAGTGCGGCGGTCAGCAGCGAGTACCGCAAGAGCGCACCGGTCAAACCCCGGGCGAGGTAGACCCAGTACCCCACGTACGCGAGCGTCTGCATAGCACCGGCGACGGCGAGCAGCTGCAGCACGGGGGTGACGCCGACCCACGACGCACCGAGAGCGATCTGAACGACGGGTGCGGCCGCGCCGACGACGAAGGCGACTCCCGCGACGAGCGTGTACCCGAGCACGAGCTGGCCTCGTCGGACGTAGCCGCCGAACCGTTCGATGTCGTCCTGGATCCGCGAGAGCACCGGGAGCGCGACCGTGGTGGTCGGCGTTCGGAGCTGGCTCAGGGTTGTGGTGATCAGCTGGTAGCCGCGGTTGTAGAGGCCGAGCTCGACGGCGCCGAACCGCTTGCCGATCACGAAGGTGTCGGCATTGTTGGCGAGGTAGGCGACGAACTGGGTGGCAACGAGGTTGGCCCCGAACTTCAACATCCCGCCGACGGGCGCTCGTCGATCCGGGAGGCGCGGCAGCCATCCGGCGCTCAGGCTGAGGCCGACCAGCAGCACGACGGACTGGGCGACCTGCTGCGCGATCAGGGCCCAATAGCCACCGCCCGCGAGCGCGATCGCCAGAGCGGTGAGGAACGCCAGGGTGGGAGCGAGGACGTCGAGACCGGCCAGGCGCGTGAAGCGCATGCTGCGCACCAGGTCCGCCCGGTACTGGCCGGCGAGTCCGTTGAGCAAGAACGTCACGCCGAGGACGCGTGCCACCGGAACGAGCTCGGGCTGGTTGTAGAACGAGGCGATGAGTGGGGCGACGATGAACGTCGCAGCGGTCAGGAGCGCGCCCAGCCCGGTGTTGATCCAGAACAGGTTCGTCTGCTGTCCCCGGGTCAGGACGGGCGCCTGGATCGCTGCGGACGAGAGCCCGAAGTCACGCAACAGCTCGCCGACGCCAATGACCGCGAGCACCATGGCCACGACACCGTAGTCGTGCGGAGTCAGCAATCGGGCCAGGACGACGACCGACGTGACCTGGACGCAGATGCGATGATCTGGCCGCCGATGGTGACCGCGCCGCCGCGGGCCGCGGTCCGCCCAAGGGTGCTGGACGACTGCGCGCCGAGCGACACGTCGGCGTCGGGCGGGGACGCGACGACGGCAGGGGGGCCGGTCGTGCCGGCGTCCTGGGTCATCGAGCTCCTCTGCGCGGTAGTGGCGGGTCGCACCTTTCAGGTCGAACGTCGAATCTACGGCGAGCCGAGACCGAAGGCCGAGGTCAGACGGGTGAAATGTCCCTTTCGGACCAGGAACCACCCGCAGCGGAACCTAGGGTTGCGGTTGCCGTTCCCGCGCTGGGGGCGTCTTGCGCCCACGGGGGGACCGGTGGACAGATCGAGTTCGGTGGTCGTCGCCGTCGCGAGCTACCGTCGCCCGGTGCTGCTCGAGCGTGCTCTGCGCGCTCTCCTGGACCAGACTGTTCCCCGGTGGACTGTCGAGCTGCTGGTGGTCTACAACGATCCGGAGGGTTCGGCTCGGGCCGTCGTCTCGACGTTCGGCGAGGCACGGATCGCATACGTGCACGACCCCGACCCGGACTCGCCGCCGCGCGTAACGCGGCCCTCGACGCCGCGCGTGAGTTCCGCCTGCTCGCCTTCTTCGACGACGACGAACAGCCGCGTCAGCACTGGCTGTCGCTGCTGGTGCAGGCATGGGAGCGGTACCGGTGTGACGCCGTGGTGGCGCCCACCTTCAAGAGCTGCCCGTCGGGACCGAAGCGTGGGTGCGGGCGTCGGGGTTCTTCGACCACACGCCCCGGATCACCGGGCAGCGAGTGGCCGGTGCCGCGTCCGGCAACCTCCTGCTCGACCTGGAGAGTCTGCGTCGGCGGGACCTGCGGTTCGACGAGGCGTTCGGTCTGACGGGCGGCGAGGACACCATGCTCAGCCGCGGCTCACGTCGTCGGGCGGGTCATCCGGGTGTGCGAGGAGGCCGCGGTGGTCGAGCCCGTGTCCGCCGAGCGTGCCACACCGTCGTGGGTGCTGCGCCGCGAGTGCGGACCGCCAGCACGTGGAGCCGTGTCCACCTGGCACTCGAGCCGTCGTGACGCGATGCGGACGACCGTGAGCCTGGGAGCGCACGCGTTGGTGCTCGTCGTCCGGGTGCACTGCTCGTCGCTGCCGGAGGCTCGAGCTCGTTGCCCACCGCGCAGGGAGCGTCAGGTCGCTCGGCGCATGCCCAGGCTGCCGCGTGCGTGAAGAGACCACCGCGCCTGACACCCCTCCTAGTCCCGTTGGCCCTACGATGACCCCGATCGACGAGCGACGACGCAGGAGGTCTTGGTGACGGTGCATGGCGGGGCGCGCAGGCGCTCGATGGTGGCTCTTGTGACGCTCGCGACGGCCGCGGCGCTGCTGACCGCGTGCACCGGGCAGCCGGGTGCTGCGGCGGTCGTGGACGGCACCGGGATCCCGGCCTCCGAGCTGCAGGTCGCGCTCGACGAGCTCGGCCCGTACGTCCAGGGCGCCTCGCCCTCGGCCGTGCTCGGCGTCCTCGTGGCCGAGCCGACCGTCACGCAGATGGCCGCCGACGCCGGTGTCGCCGTCTCCGATGCCGACGCGCAGGCGTTCCTCGACCAGGTGGTGCAGCAGACGACGCCCGACGAGCACCCGACCTTCGGCCCCGCGTCGCTCGCGATCGCGCGCTACTTCGTCGCGTTCACGAACCTCTCGAACGCGTCCAGCCAGGACGAGGCGACCACGGACATCACCAAGGAGGTGGCGAAGCTGGACGTCAAGGTCAACCCGCGCTTCGGCACTCTCGGCGAGAACAACCAGATCACCGCCCCGACGCCGCCGAAGTGGATCGTCCAGCCGGCCCCGTCGCCGTCGCCCACCGCCGACCCCGGTGACGGTCCCGCCCCGACCCCGTCCGCCACGCCTTGATCCCGTGACCGACGCGTTGCGCGAGCTCGTGCGCGTCATGGACCGCCTGCGCTCGCCCGGCGGCTGCCCGTGGGACGCCGAGCAGACGCACGAGTCGCTCGTTCCGTACGCGCTCGAGGAGACGTACGAGCTCGTCGAGGCGATCGAGACCGCCGACCGGGCAGGGCTGCGCGAGGAGCTCGGCGACGTGCTGCTCCAGGTGGTCTTCCACGCCCGGATCGCCGCGGAGGACCCTGACGACCCGTTCGATGTGGACGACGTGGCCACCGACCTCGTCGCGAAGCTGGTCCGCCGGCACCCGCACGTCTTCGAGGCGGCCGAGCCGGACACCGACCTGCACGTGCAGTGGGACACGCTCAAGAATGCCGAGAAGGCCCGCGCGTCGGCGCTCGACGGCGTCCCTGTGGCCCTCGGCGCCCTGGCCCGGACGCAGAAGATCGCCGACCGCGCCGCGCGCGCCGGGCTCAGCGTCGAACCGCCGACCCCGAGGATGACCTCGGTGCTCGGCTGCTGGCGCTCGTGCTGGAGGCCCGCGCGTCGGGCGTCGATGCCGAGGGCGCGCTGCGCCGCACGGCCGCCCGTTGGGAGGACGGCCTGCGCGCGCAGGAGACGACGACGTAGCTCGACCTGGACCGGCGACGAAGGAGCGCAGCGATGCAGATCGGCATCCCGACGGAGACCCGCGCGGACGAGCGCCTCGTAGCGGCGACGCCGAAGACCGTCGCCCAGCTCGTCGCCCTCGGCTACGACGTCGTGGTGCAGCGCGGAGCCGGGGTGGGCGCCACGTTCGACGACGCGGCCTACGAGGCCGGCGGCGCGCGCATCGGCGACGCCGACGAGGTGTGGGGCAGCGAGGTCGTCGCGAAGGTGAATCCGCCGTCCACCGACGAGGTGGCGACCCTGCGCACCGGCGCGACCCTCATCGCGATGCTCTCGCCGGCGTCCCGGCCCGAGCTCCTCGAGCAGCTCCGGGCGCGCGGCGTGACCGCGCTGGCGCTCGACGCGGTGCCGCGCGTCTCGCGGGCCCAGTCGCTCGACGTGCTCAGCACGCTCTCGAACATCGCGGGCTACCGCGCGGTGGTCGAGGCCGCGCAGGTCTACGGCGGCATGTTCACCGGCCAGGTCACCGCGGCCGGCAAGACGCCCCCGGCGCGCGTGTTCGTGATCGGTGCGGGCGTGGCGGGGCTCGCCGCGATCGGGGCGGCCGGGTCGATGGGTGCGCGGGTGCGGGCGTTCGACGTCCGGCCGGAGGTCGGCGAGCAGATCGAGTCGATGGGCGCGACGTTCGTGCAGGCCGCGGCGGCCCAGCAGGCCGTGAGCGCCGACGGCTACGCGAGCGCGCTGACCAGCGAGCAGGAGGAGCTCACGGCGCAGATGTACGCCGCCGAGACGGCCGACGCGGACATCGTCGTGACCACGGCGCTCGTGCGGGGCCACGCGCCGACCACGATCACCGCCGCGATGGTTGCGGGGATGCGGCCGGGCAGCGTGATCGTCGACCTGGCCGCATCCGGCGGCGGCAACTGCGAGCTCACGGTCCCCGGGCGGACCGTGGTGACCGGCAACGGCGTCACGGTCGTCGGCCTCACCGACCTGACCAGCCGCATGCCGCAGCACACGTCGCAGCTGTTCGGCACGAACATCGTCCACCTGCTCCAGCTGCTCACGCCGGGCAAGGACGGCGAGCTGGTCCTGGACCTCGACGACCAGGTGCAGCGCGGGATGACCGTGGCGCGCGACGGCGAGGTGCTCTGGCCCCCGCCGCCGGTCCAGGTCTCCGCGGCGCCCTCCGGCCCACCGCCCCAGCCGCCAGCCGCCACGGAGCCACGAGGCCGGCGCCGCTCGGTCGTCCTCGCGCTGGTCGCCGTCGTGGTGCTGCTGGGGATCTCGTTCGCGCCCGCCGCGTTCCTCGGCCACTTCACGGTGTTCGTGCTCGCGGTGATCGTCGGGTACTACGTCATCTCCAACGTCAGCCATGCGCTGCACACGCCGCTCATGGCCCAGACCAACGCGATCTCCGGGATCATCCTGGTCGGCGCGCTGCTCCAGATCGGCGACGACAGCGCGCTGGTGACCGCGCTCGCGGTCGTGGCGGCGTCCGTGGCGAGCATCAACGTGTTCGGTGGCTTCCTCGTCGCCAACCGCATGATCCGCATGTTCCGGAAGGACGCCTGACGTGCCGGGTTCGTTCGCCCAGGCCGTCTACGTCCTCGCCGCGGTGCTCTTCGTCCTGTCCCTGGCGGGCCTGTCCAAGCAGGAGACCGCGCGACGCGGCAACGTGGCCGGGATGGTCGGCATGGCGCTCGCGCTGGTCGCGACGATCGCCCTCGCCCTGGAGCGCTCGCAGCGCCCCGCCGCGGTCACGGGCGCACTGATCCTCGTCGCCCTCCTCATCGGCGCGAGCGTCGGCACCTGGCGAGCGCGCAGCGTCGAGATGACGCAGATGCCCGAGCTCATCGCGGTGCTGCACTCGTTCGTCGGGCTGGCTGCCGTGCTCGTCGGGTTCAACTCGTTCCTCACCGAGCCCGCCGACCCGGCGCACCTGGTCGAGGTGTTCCTCGGGGTGCTGATCGGCGCCGTGACGTTCACCGGGTCGATCGTCGCGTACCTCAAGCTGTCCACGCGGATGCGCTCGGCCCCGCTCATGCTCCCGGGCCGCAACTGGCTGAACCTCGCGATGGTCGTGGCGTCCGCGGGCCTGCTCGTCTGGTTCCTGGGCTCGCACAGCGTGCTGCCGCTGCTGCTCATGACCGTCGTCGCCCTCGCGCTCGGGCTGGCACCTGGTCGCCTCGATCGGCGGCGGCGACATGCCGGTGGTCGTCTCGATGCTCAACTCCTACTCCGGCTGGGCGGCCGCGGCGGCGGGCTTCATGCTCGGCAACGACCTGCTGATCGTGACCGGCGCTCTGGTCGGGTCGTCCGGTGCGATCCTCAGCTACCTGATGTGCCGGGCCATGAACCGGTCGTTCGTCAGCGTGATCCTGGGCGGGTTCGGCACCGAGGGCGGCACGGTGTCGGCGTCGGCGGGTGACCTCGGCGAGCATCACGAGATCACCGCGGCGGGCGTCGCGGAGCTCCTGCGGGATGCGCGCAGCGTCGTGATCACGCCCGGGTACGGCATGGCGGTCGCCAAGGCGCAGTACCCGGTCGCGGAGCTCGTCGCGAAGCTGCGGGCGCGGGGGATCGACGTGCGGTTCGGCGTCCACCCGGTGGCGGGCCGGCTGCCGGGTCACATGAACGTGCTGCTCGCCGAGGCACGCGTGCCGTACGACATCGTGCTCGAGATGGACGAGATCAACGACGACCTCGCGGCGACCGACGTCGTCCTCGTCATCGGCGCCAACGACACCGTGAACCCGGCGGCGCTGGACGACCCGACGTCGCCCATCGCGGGCATGCCCGTGCTCGAGGTGTGGAAGGCCGCGCAGGTCGTGGTGTTCAAGCGCTCGATGGCGACCGGGTACGCGGGGGTGCAGAACCCGCTCTTCTTCCGGGAGAACACCTCGATGCTCTTCGGCGACGCCAAGGACCAGGTCGAGCAGATCATGCTCGCGCTCTGAGGTGTCCACGGCCGAAGGTCCATACTCGGCCGCCCGTCGGCACGACTAGGGTGAGGTCGTAAACCCCCACCCGCTCGTCGAAGGAGCCCCCATGGCCAGCATCGAGGCCGTAGGCGCCCGCGAGATCTTGGACTCGCGCGGCAACCCCACTGTTGAGGTCGAGGTCGCACTCGACGACGGCACCATCGCTCGCGCCGCGGTCCCGTCCGGGGCATCGACCGGCGCGTTCGAGGCCGTCGAGCGCCGTGACGGCGACTCCGCCCGCTACCTGGGCAAGGGCGTCGAGGAGGCCGTGAACGCGGTCATCGACGAGATCGCCCCCGAGCTCATCGGGTTCGAGGCCACCGAGCAGCGTCTGGTCGACGCCGCCCTGATCGACCTCGACGGCACCGCCAACAAGGGCAAGCTCGGCGCGAACGCGATCCTCGGCGTCTCGCTGGCCGTGGCCAAGGCCGCCGCCGACTCCGCCAACCTGCCGCTGTTCCGCTACATCGGCGGACCCAACGCGCACGTGCTGCCCGTCCCGATGATGAACATCCTCAACGGTGGGTCGCACGCCGACTCCAACGTCGACATCCAGGAGTTCATGGTCGCGCCGTTCGGCCCGACCACCTACCGCGAGGCCCTGCGCACCGGCGTCGAGATCTACCACTCGCTGAAGTCCGTGCTGAAGGGCAAGGGCCTGTCGACGGGCCTCGGCGACGAGGGCGGCTTCGCCCCGAGCCTGCCGAGCAACCGCGACGCGCTCGACCTGATCCTCGTCGCCATCGAGAAGGCCGGCTTCACGCCCGGCGTCGACGTCGGCCTCGCGCTCGACGTCGCCGCCACCGAGTTCTTCAAGGACGGCGCCTACCAGTTCGAGGGCAAGTCGCTCTCGAACGAGGAGATGTCCGCCTACTACGAGCAGCTCGTGGCGGACTACCCGCTGGTCTCCATCGAGGACCCGCTGTCCGAGGACGAGTGGGCCGGCTGGAGCCACCTGGTCTCGACCATCGGCGACAAGGTGCAGATCGTCGGCGACGACCTGTTCGTCACCAACCCGGAGCGTCTGCGCAAGGGCATCGAGCTCAAGTCGGCCAACTCGCTGCTGGTCAAGCTCAACCAGATCGGCACGCTCACCGAGACGCTCGACGCGGTCGAGCTGGCGCAGCGCAGCCGGTTTCACGACGATGACCTCGCACCGCTCCGGCGAGACCGAGGACACGACGATCGCGGACCTGTCCGTGGCCACGAACGCCGGCCAGATCAAGACCGGTGCCCCCGCCCGCGGCGAGCGCATCAACAAGTACAACCAGCTCCTGCGCATCGAGGAGGAGCTGGACGACGCTGCGGTCTACGCCGGCCGCTCCGCGTTCCCGCGCTTCAAGGGCTGACGCACGCACTCCTCGAAGGCCGGTCACCGCTCGCGGTGGCCGGCCTTCGGTGCGCCTGCTCGGCCCGGCGCGCCCACGGGGAGCGGGGTCCGGCTGCCTCGGCCCGTCCCGAGGCAGAATCGGCCCCATGTCCGCCCCCCGTCGCCCGGCGTCACCGAGCGCGCCCCCACGGCGTGCGACGCCGCGACCCGCCACGGGGACCACGACGTCGGCCCGGTCCGCCGCAGCGCGCGACGGGGCATTCTCGTTCCGCGGCTCCGCGCGCGACGTCGGCCGCATCCCGACCCGCGTCCTCGTCGCGGCCCGCCGCCACCCGACCCGCGTCGCGCAGCACGCCGACGCCGCCGCGCGGGACGGCCCGTGCCGAGCGGGTGCAGGTGCGCATCCCGCGGCTCTTCACCGTCCGGGCGATGGTGTTCGGCTGCGTGCTCCTGCTCGCGTTCGTGCTCGTCTACCCGACGCTGCACTCCTACCTGCAGCAGAAGGCCGACGTCGAGGCGCTGCGCGCCCAGGTGGCGAGCGCGCAGACGCGCAACCAGGACCTGCAGTCCGAGCTCGACCGGTGGAGCGACCCCGCGTACGTGACGGCGCAGGCGCGGGAGCGGCTGTCCTTCGTGATGCCCGGCGAGAAGGCCTTCCACGTGATCGACCCCGAGACCGTCCCGGACACGGCGCCGGCCGCAGCCGGGCCCGCCGCGGCCCTCGACTCCGGTTCGACGCTGCCCTGGTACGCGTCGGTGTGGGAGTCGGTCCAGGTGGCCGGCGACACCCCCGTCGCGGGGACGGCGGCGACCGATGCGCCCGCGACCGACCCGGCGGGCGACAATGGATACCCCGCCCGCGGGCGGCTGACGCTCCGCACCCGCCACCCCGAACGGATCTTCGTGCCTGCCACCCCCCTCGACGCCGTCACCGACCAGGACATCGCCGTGCTGGCCGAACAGCTCGGTCGACCGCCGCGCGGGGTCGTCGGCATCGCCGCCCGCTGCATCTGCGGGCGTCCGCTCGTCGTGCGCACGTCGCCCCGCCTCGACGACGGCACGCCCTTCCCGACGACCTACTACCTGACCTCCCCGCCCGCGGTCGCCGCCGTGAGCACCCGCGAGGCCACGGGGCTGATGAAGGAGCTCACGGCGCGGCTCGCCGACGACGAGGAGCTGGCGGCCGCGTACCGGCGCGCGCACGAGGCCTACCTCGCCGACCGCGAGGAGCTCGGCCACGTCGAGGAGATCGCGGGGATCTCCGCCGGCGGGATGCCGAACCGCGTCAAGTGCCTGCACGTCCTGGTCGGCCACGCGCTGGCCGCCGGCCCCGGGGTCAACCCGATCGGCGACGAGGTCCTGGCCCTCATCCGCGACGAGTGGCGCCCGGACCGCTGCACCTGCTGACGCACCCACCCCCCTTCCCGCAACGTCCGCACTCGTGAGGCCCCCAACCCCCACGAGCGCGGACGTTGCCGTCTCTCATTCCGCAACGTCCGCACTCGTGAGGCCTAGGGGCCTGTCGAGGGCGGAGTTCGCGACGGCGGAGCCGGCCGCGGGGGTGCGAGGATGGTCGGCGTGACGCGTGTGGCTGCCATCGACTGTGGGACCAACTCGATCCGGTTGCTGGTGGCGGACGTCGATCCGGACGCCGGCACGCTGGTGGACCTGGACCGGCGGATGGAGGTGGTCCGCCTCGGGCAGGGCGTGGACCGCACCGGTCGCATCGCCCCGGAGGCCCTCGAGCGGACGCTCGACGCGGCCCGTCGGTACAACGACATCTGCACGGAGCTGGGCGTCGAGGCGATCCGGTTCGTCGCGACGTCGGCGTCGCGCGATGCCGAGAACCGCGCCGACTTCGTCACCGGGGTGCACGAGGCGCTCGGCGTCGAGCCGGAGGTCGTCGAGGGCACCGAGGAGGCCGAGCTGTCGTTCCGGGGCGCGACCGGTGTGCTCGCCGGCCAGCACCCGGCACCGTTCCTCGTCGTCGATCTGGGGGGCGGATCGACGGAGCTCGTGCTGGGCACGGACGCGCCTGAGGCCGCCTACTCGATGGACGTCGGCTGCGTCCGGCTGACCGAGCGGCACCTGCACACCGACCCGCCGACCGCCGACGAGATCGCCCGGTCCCGACGCGACGTCGTCGCAGCCCTCGACACGGCGTCGGCGATCGTCCCGCTGGGCCGCGCCGTCACGCTCGTCGGGCTCGCCGGCACCGTGACCACGGTGACGGCGCACGCGCTCGGGCTGGCTCGGTACGACGCGGAGGCCATCGACGGGTCCGTCCTGCCCGTCGACGCCGTCCTGGCCGCCTGCGACGACCTGCTCGCCCGCAACCGCGACGAGCGCGCGTCCCTGCCCTTCATGCACCCCGGACGCGTCGACGTGATCGGCGCGGGCGCGCTCGTGTGGCGCGAGGTGGTCAGCCGCGTGCGCGACGAGGTCGCGGCGGCCGGAGGGCACCTCACCGAGGTGGTCACCTCCGAGCACGACATCCTCGACGGCATCGCGTGGAGCATCGCGACGCGCTGAGACCCACCGACGACACGCGCATCTTCGTTGTGGACGGTAGTGCGCACTGTGTAATACCGTCCTGCCTGCGGGGGTCGGAGGGGATCCCCGCACCACACGTTGTCTTCAGGGTCCCGACGAACACCACGAGGAGGTCGCATGGACACCACCCAGCTGCTCAAGGGCGTGCTGGACCTGGCCGTGCTCGCCGTCGTCAACGACGAGGACGGGTACGGGTACGACGTCGTGCGACGTCTGCGGGCGGCCGGCATCGAGGAGGTCGGGGACGCCTCGGTCTACGGGACGCTGCGCCGGCTGTACTCGTCGGGCGCGCTGACCTCCTATGTCGTGCCGAGCGACGAGGGGCCGCACCGCAAGTACTACGGGATCAATGCCCAGGGCCGGGCGATGCTCGAGGCCCAGCGCAAGGACTGGCAGGAGTTCGCGGGGACCATGGGTCGCCTGCTGAAGAGCGAGGGGGTCGTGCGATGAGCGTGCTGGACAGTGCCGAGGTTCTGGATGTGACGGGGTACGCGGCGGCGGTTCGTCGGAGCCTGGCCGATCTCGGCCCGGATCAGGTGGACGACCTGACCGATGATCTCGAGGCCGACCTTGCCGACGCGCTCGCGGACGAGCGGCACAACGCGCACGGCCGGGGAGTCCTCGAGCAGTTCGGGCCCCCCGAGGAGTACGCCGCTGAGCTGCGGGCTGCGGCGGGCCTGCTCCCTGTGGCAGAGCCGAAGCGACGTCCGGTGCGCGAGCTGGCAGGTGCCCCGAAGGCGAGCCTGGTGCGCCTGCTCGGGCACCTGCGCGACGAGCACTGGTGGCCTCCCGTCGAAGGGTTCCTCGTCGCCCTTCGGCCGGTCTGGTGGTTGGTCCGGGCCTGGGTGGGTTACGAGCTCATCGTGCTCTTTCTCGGGATCATCGGCTGGGTGCCTCGGTCGGTCGGGCCCCTGCTGCTCCTCGCGGTCTTCAGCGTCCTCAGCGTGCAGTGGGGGCGGGGGGTGTGGTTCGGGACCGGCTCCTGGCGCGGCGTCGCCGCGGCGTGCAACGTGCTGGCGATCGTTGCCGTCCTACCGCTCGTCCTGGGGCTGCATGCCTCGGAGGGGACCGGCACGGTCACCTACGTCACCGACTCGGCCACCCCGACCGACGGCGTCTATGTCGGCGGAACGCCGGTCAGCAACCTGTTCGCGTATGACTCCGAGGGCAACCCGCTCACCGACGTGCAGATCTTCGACGAGCAGGGCCGCCCGGTGCTGACCGCCGACCCCAACAGCTCGGCCCCGATGTGGTTCCCCATGAACGACGAACCGTGGACGTTGCTCAGCAGCTCGGACGCGGACGGTCGGACCCGCTGGAACGTCTACCCGTTGCGGGGCGCGCCGAGCTCGTCGTTCGATCAGGACGCCCAGCTCTCCGTCGGCAAGTCCGCACTGATCCCACCCGCACCGTTCGCCAAGGCACCTGCGCTCAGCGCGGCCACGGATGCGACCGCGGACCCGGCGGAACCAGCATCGACCCCGGCCCCGTCGACGAGCTCCGGAACCGGTGCGCCGACCGACGGGGTGTCCCTGCCGGCCGCACCCTGAGGCGGTGAGACGGCGCACGCTCAGTGCGCCGTCTCACACTCCCTGGATGCCCACTGTGCGCATTCTCACCGGGTTAGGTAGGGCGTCGGGCGCGCGGCGCCGCTACCGTTGAGGTATGCCTTCTTCCTCGGACGTTGCCACACCCTCGGCCACCGTGGAGTCAACGGTCGCCCCTTCGAAGACCCAGTCGACCAAGCCCCGCAAGGTGCCTCGCGTCGTCATCCTCGGTGGCGGCACCGTGGGTCTCTACACCGCCCGTCGGCTGCGCAAGCGCCTGGGCAAGCGCGAGGCGGCGATCGTCGTGGTCGATCCGCGCCCGTACATGACGTACGCCCCGTTCCTGCCCGAGACCGCGGCCGGGTCCATCGACCCGCGCTACGTCGTCGCCCCGCACCGCCGCGCCCTCAAGGGCGTCGACGTGCTGCAGGGCAAGGTCAGCCAGATCAACCACGCCGAGCGCACGGTGGAGATCACGCCCGAGGAGGGCGAGGCCTACTGGATCACCTACGACCACCTGGTGGTCGGTCTCGGCTCGGTCGCCCGCACGCTGCCGATCCCCGGCCTGGCCGAGGTCGGCATCGGCTTCAAGAACGTCGAAGAGGCCATCGCGCTGCGCAACCACGTGCTCAACCGCATCGACGTGGCGGCCAGCACCTGGGACCCGGAGCTCCGCAAGCGGATGCTCACGTTCGTCTTCGTCGGCGGCGGGTTCGCCGGGGTCGAGGCGCTGGGCGAGGTCGAGGACATGGCCCGCGCCGCGGTCAAGTACTACAAGGCCATCGAGCAGGACGAGATGCGTTTCGTGCTGGTCGAGGGGTCGCCGCGCATCCTGCCCGAGGTCAGCGAGGAGCTGGGCGGCTACACGCTCGAGGTGCTGCGCAAGCGGGACATCGAGATCTACCTGTCCACGTTCCTGAGCAGCTGCGTCGGCGGTCACGTCGTCCTGTCGAACAAGGAAGAGTTCGACGCCGAGACGATCGTCTGGACCGCCGGCGTCAAGGCCAACCCGGTCCTGCAGAACTCGGACCTCCCGCTGGACAAGCTGGGCCGCCTCATCTGCAACGCCTACCTCCAGGTGACGCAGGAGGACGGCACGGTCGTCCCCGACGCGTACGGCGCGGGCGACTGCGCCGCGGTGCCGGACCTGTACAACCCGGGTCAGTTCTGCCCCCCGAACGCCCAGCACGCGCTGCGCGAGGGCAACCACCTCGGCGACAACCTGGCCCGCATCCTGCGCTCGGCCCCGCCGACCGAGTACAAGCACAAGAACATCGGCGCCGTCGCGTCCCTGGGCATGTACAAGGGCGTCGCGCAGATGTTCGGCAAGATCAAGGTGAAGGGATTCTTCGCCTGGGTGCTGCACCGCTCGTACCACGTCATGGCGATGCCCACGATGAACCGCAAGATCCGCATCGCGGTCGGCTGGACCGGTGCGCTCCTGCTGCGCCGCGAGGTCGTCGCGCTCGGCAGCCTGCACGACCCGCGCGCCGAGTTCCGGGCCGCGTCCGTGCCGGGCAAGCCCCGCGCGGTCGAGGTGGGCGAGGCGCTCCCGCCGCAGAAGGCCGAGCCCGGCTCGCCCGCCGAGAAGGCGGCCAAGGCCGTCACCGCCTGATCCGACGCCACGACGCCCCCGGTCCCTGCGGATCGGGGGCGTCGTGCGTTGCCTGGCAGGATGAGCGGCGTCCGCCCCCGTAGCCCAACTGGCAGAGGCAGCCGGCTTAAACCCGGCACAGTCCGGGTTCAAATCCCGGCGGGGGCACGCATGGGGGCACTCACGCCACGCAGAACTCGTTGCCTTCGGGGTCGGCCATCACGACTCCGTCGAGCTTGTCGTACATCAGGTTCTCGCGCAGGACGGTCGCGCCGGCGGCGAGGAAGCGGTCGACCGCTGCGCGGATGAGAGGTTCGCGGACCTCCTGCGGCTTCGAGCGCCCACCCGACACCTTGAGGTCCATGTGCAGCCGGTTCTTGGCGGTCTTGCCCTCGGGCACCTTGAGGAACGAGATCGTCGGCAGGACGCCGGCCGGGTCCGCCAGGTAGGCGCCGTCGTCCCACTCCTCCTCGGGCACGTCGTGGTGCAGCAACCAGTCGCCCCAGGTGGCGAAGCCGTCCGGCGGCGGGGGTTCGACGTAGCCGAGCGCGGGACCCCAGAACGCGGCCATCACGGCCGGGCTCTCGCAGTCGTAGGTGACGTCCCAGTGCATCAGCTCAGCCCTTCTGCGAGTTCCGACTGCTCGATCGTGGTGAGCCAGTCGCGCTTGGTCGCGCGCCAGCCCTCGTCGTCGGCACCCAGGCGCCAGTAGCCCGACACCGACAGCTGGTCGCGCGTGACTCCTCGATCGACACGGACGTGCCGACGTAGCTCGCGGACCGCACCAGCCTCCCCGTGCACGAACGCGCTGACGGGGCTCGGCAGCGGGGGCAGCCCGACGACGGCGTCGACGAGAGCGAGCCCGGGGACCCCGAACCCGTGGTGCACCCAGTGCACCTGGACGCCCGCGGGTGCGGTCAGCGCGATCTCGTCCTCGGGCCCGTGCACCTCGATGACCGCGTGGCCGACCGCGTCGGGTCTCAGCCGCTCGAGCGCGACCGCGATCGCGGGCAGGGCGCTCGCGTCGCCGGCGAACAGGTACGACGCCGCGCTCGGGTCCGGCGACCAGCCCCCGCCCGGGCCGACCAGGAGCACCTCGTCGCCGGGCTGCGTGCCCGCCGCCCACGGCCCCGCGACGCCCTCGTCGCCGTGCACGACGAAGTCGAGCGTCAGCTCACCGTCCCCGAAGCCGCGCACGGTGTAGGAGCGTTGGCGGGGCTGACTCTCGGGCGGGAGGGTGGCGCGCACGGCCTCGAGGTCGAGACGCCCGTCGTCCCGCATCGGGCGGTCGGTGCCGTCGGGCAGGAAGACGACCTTGACGTAGGAGTCGGCGTGCGGCGACGGCTCGAACGCGGCCAGTCCGGGACCACCGACGACCACCCGAACCATCGTCGCCGACAGCTGCTCGGTGCGAAGGACCTGGCCGACCAGCGGTGCGGGTCGGGACTTGGCCTTCTGGGGTGCAACCTCGGTCATCGGTGTCCTTCGTCGATCGGGCGGTCGCTCCACGGTAGCCCGGGGGTACGACGAAGGGGCGGCCCGGTGTCCGGACCGCCCCCTCGAGGACCAGCGTCAGGCGTCGCGCCTCCGCAGCAGGATCGCCGCGGGGACCAGGATCGCCACGATCCACGCAAGGAGCACCCCGTAGCCCTGCCAGGCCGACAGGTCCGCGCCGATGGGCGAGGCAGACGCGGCCAGCTCCAGCTGGGCATCCGTCTGGGTGACCTGCTGACCGGCCACGCCGGGCAGGAACGGGAACATGTAGGTCAGTGGCTTCCAGGGGATCGCACCGAACAGGATGGGTGCGACGAGCAGGAGCCCCAGCACCGTGGCGACGGCCGCCGCCGAGTGGCGGAACAGGGCACCGAGCGCGAACGCGAACAGCGCGATCGTCGCCAGGTAGAGCGCGGTACCGCCGAGGGCGCGCAGGGTCTGGCCGTCGGACCAGTCGACCGAGAAGTTCTTGCTGTCGAAGAACAGGGCCTGCAGCGCCGCGGAGGCGGCGATCGCCACGACGGACGCAACCAGGACCGAGAAGACCAGGACGATCGCCTTGGACCACAGCACCGGCAACCGCTTGGGCACGGCGGTCAGGCTCGACCGGATCATGCCGGTGCTGTACTCGCTCGTGATGGTCAGCGCGCCCAGCACCGCCAGCGCGAGCTGACCGAGCGAGACGGCCACCGTGAACGGCCCGAGAGCGTCCGCCGCCGTCGCGGCCGGGGGTCCGCCGTCGGCCTCGGACGGGGCATTCACGAACGCCAGGCTGATCAGGACGACCAGGCTGACCGTCGCGAACAGGAAGATGCCGAGGGTCCAGATGGTCGACCGGACGGACCAGAACTTGATCCACTCGCTGCGCACCAGGTGCGGGAACGAGAGCTTGCCCCGGGCCGCGGGGGTGGTTGTCGGTGTGGCGACTGCGGCGCTCATCGAGCGACCTCCTGCGTGAGCTCGGCGGGGACCTCGGACGAGTGGTACTCGACCGAGTCCTGCGTCAGGGACATGTAGGCCTCCTCGAGCGAGCCGGAGACCGGCGTCAGCTCGTGCAGGACCACGCGGTTGGCGGCGGCGAGCTCGCCGACCTGGACGGACGTCGCGCCGGTGACCACGAGGACGCCGGGCTCCTCGGACGTCACGGTCACGCCGTCGCCGGTGAGCAGTCCCGCGAGGTCGGTGGCCTGCGGCGAGACGACGCGGACGGTCTCCTGCGTGGCCTGCGCGATCACGGTCGCCGTCGGTCCGTCGGCAATGATCCTGCCGCGGCCGATGACGATCAGGTGGTCGGCGGTGAGGGCCATCTCGCTCATCAGGTGCGAGGACAGGAACACGGTCCGGCCCTCGGAGGCGAGGTAGCGCACCAGGTTGCGGACCCACAGGACGCCCTCGGGGTCGAGTCCGTTGACGGGCTCGTCGAGGATCAGGGTGCGCGGGTCGCCGAGCAGAGCGGCCGCGATACCGAGCCGCTGGCCCATGCCGAGCGAGAAGCCACCGACGCGTCGCTTGGCGACGGCGTCGAGCCCGGTCATCGAGATGACCTCGTCGACCCGCTTGTCGCCCATGCCGTGCGTCGCGGCGATCGCGCGCAGGTGGTTGCGGGCGCTGCGGCCGGTGTGGACCGCCTTCGCCTCCAGCAGGGCGCCCACCTCGGTGAGCGGGGACTGGTGCTGGACGTAGCGCTTGCCGTTGACGGTCACCGACCCGGCCGACGGGTGGTCCAGGCCCACGATCATGCGCATCGTCGTGGACTTGCCGGCGCCGTTCGGGCCCAGGAAGCCGGTCACCCGCCCCGGCTCCACGGTGAACGTGATGCCGTCGACCGCGGTCTTCGGTCCGTATCTCTTGGTCAGGCCTTGGGCCTCGATCATGTCCGAATCCTCAACTGTCGGGAGCACTACCGGGAACGACCTTAGACGGGCGTCGAACCGCCGTGCATCGGTCCCTGGGAGGAGGGCGACCCGCCGTTCGGCGGAGGTAGTCGTGCCCTCGGGAACGATCCCTAGCCCTACGGCGTTCGCTACGGTGAACACACTTGTACAACTGCGCCCGATCCGTCCAGGAGGACGCCATGGCCAACCCGATCTTCGACAACAGTCCCGTCTTCCAGGACCCGGTCCAGCGCCGCGGTCAGAAGACGCCCGCGAACGGCAAGGACGCCGGTGTGACCTACGCCACCGCTGGTGCCGCCGCGACCGATGCCGCCTCGCTCGAGGCCCTCTACGGCTCGCCGTCGGCGACGTCGCGCGACACCGCCCGCATGACCTACGACGACGTGATCATCCGCACCGCCGGCCTGCTGGTCGTGCTGGTCGCGGTCGCCGCCGCCACCTGGGTGCTCGCGCCCGGACTGTGGATCGTCGGCGCGATCGTCGGCCTGGTGCTCGGGCTGGTCAACGCGTTCAAGAAGCAGCCGAGCCCGCCGCTGATCCTGCTCTACGCCGCGTTCCAGGGCATGTTCCTCGGGGGCGTGAGCAAGTTCTACGAGGAGCAGTGGGACGGCATCGTCGGGCAGGCCGTGCTGGCCACGCTCTCGGTGTTCGCGGTCTCCCTGATCCTGTTCCGCTCGGGCAAGATCCGCGTGACGCCGAAGTTCCGGCGCACCGTGATCCTCGGCCTCGTCGGCTACCTCGTGTTCTCGCTGATCAACGTCGTCCTGATGCTCTTCGGCGTGGGCGGCGGCGACTTCGGCCCGCTCCGGTCGGGGTGGCTGGGCTTCGCGGTCGGCCTCATCGCCGTCGCGCTCGCCGCGGCGAGCCTGATCATCGACTTCGACTCGATCAAGCGGGGCGTCGAGCGGGGCGTCCCCGCCAAGCTCGCGTGGGTGGCTGCGTTCGGTCTCGTCGTGACCCTGATCTGGCTCTACCTCGAGCTCCTGCGGCTCCTGGCGATCTTCCGCAACTGACGCGTCACGTGGTCAGTCGACTGCCCGGGTGCGAAGATCGCACTCGGGCAGTCGTGCGTCTGCTGCCTGTTCCCCGAGGCGACGGAGCACCGTGAAGTACGCGCAGCACATCTCTGAGCTTGTCGGCAGCACCCCGCTGGTCCAGCTCACCACCGTGACCGACGGGCTGGCCGCGACGGTCCTGGCCAAGGTCGAGTACCTGAACCCCGGCGGATCCGTGAAGGACCGGATCGCGCTGAAGATGATCGAGGCGGCCGAGGCCTCCGGCGAGCTCAAGCCCGGCGGGACGATCGTGGAGCCGACGAGCGGCAACACCGGGGTCGGCCTGGCACTGGTGGCGCAGCGCAAGGGCTACCGGTGCGTGTTCGTCTGCCCCGACAAGGTCAGCCAGGACAAGCGCGACGTCCTGCGGGCCTACGGCGCGGAGGTCGTCGTGACGCCGACCGCGGTCGCGCCTGATCACCCCGACTCCTACTACTCGGTGTCCGACCGCCTCACGCGGGAGATCCCGGGGGCGTGGAAGCCGAACCAGTACGCCAACGTCAACGGTCCGGCGAGCCACTACGAGTCGACCGGCCCGGAGATCTGGGCCGACACCGACGGGCTCGTCACGCACCTCGTGGCGGGCGTCGGGACCGGCGGCACGATCACCGGGACGGGGCGCTACCTCAAGGACGTGTCCGACGGACGTGTCGTGGTGATCGGCGCGGACCCCGCCGGGTCGGTCTACTCCGGAGGCGACGGGCGGCCGTACCTCGTCGAGGGCGTCGGCGAGGACTTCTGGCCGACCGCCTACGACCCGACCGTTCCCGACGAGATCATCCCCGTCTCCGACGCCGACTCGTTCGCCATGACCCGTCGGCTCGCCCGCGAGGAGGGCCTGCTCGTGGGCGGTTCGTGCGGGATGGCCGTCGTCGCGGCGCTGGAGTACGCGCGGCGGTTGACCCCCGACGAGGCGGCGCGGGCCGTGATCGTCGTGATCCTGCCGGACGGCGGACGCGGGTACCTGTCCAAGATCTTCAACGACTCCTGGATGCGGTCCTACGGGTTCCTGGGTGCCGACGAGGGCGCGACGGTAGCGGACGTGCTGCGCACGAAGACGGGCTCCCTGCCGGACCTGGTGCACACGCACCCGAACGAGTCGGTGCGCGACGCGATCTCGATCCTGCACGAGTACGGCGTCTCGCAGATGCCGGTGGTCGGTGCCGAGCCGCCCGTGAAGATCGGCGAGGTCGCGGGCTCGGTCAGCGAGCGGGAGCTGCTCGACGCCGTGTTCTCCGGCGAGGCGGAGCTGGCGGACCGCGTCGACCGGCACATGTCCGCCGCGCTGCCGTCTGATCGGCTCGGGGGAGAGCGTCCAGTCGGCGCGCTCCGCCCTGCAGAAGGCCGATGCGCTGATGGTCGTCGACGACGGGTCGCCGGTCGGCGTCCTGACCCGGCACGACCTGCTGGGGTTCCTCGCACGCTGAGCTGCTCAGGCGCTGATCCGCTCCAGACCGCCGACGAGCCCGTCGACGAGGAACGCGAAGCTCGTCCCGACGTCCTCGGGCATCCCGAACCCGCCACCCAGCTCGAACACCACGAAGCCGTGCACGGCGGCGCGCACCGCGCGGACGGCGTCGATGCGCTGTTCCGCGCGGCACGCCGAGGGCGTCGACCGCCCGGGCGAGCTCGTCGATCGCTGCGACGCTCGCGTCGCGGACGGCCTGGGCGCCGGGGTCGTGGATCCAGTAGGTCCCCTGGACGGCGTCGTAGCGGCCGGGCGTCGCCAGGGCGTAGGCCCGGGTGGCGTGCGCCATGTCCGAGAGGGTGTCGAGGTCCTTCATGAGGGCCGCGAACTCGAGCACGCAGACCAGCGCGACCTCCCTGCGCAGGCCCGGGAGGCCGTCGACGTGCTTGTACAGGCTCGGGACCGCGACGCCCGCGCGCGCGGCGACCGCGGCGAGCGTGAGGTCGGCGAAGCCGGTGGGACCTCCCTCGTCGACGACGTCGAGCGCCAGCCGGGTGACGGCGGTCCGGTCGAGGCCGGCCCTAGGCAACGGTCTCGGCCGCGAACGTGCTGCCCGAGCGGGGCAGGGAGGCGAGGAACGCGAGCGTGTCGGCGACGACGACCTGCGGTGCCTGGTGCTGCGGGTAGTGGCCGACGTCCGGGATGAGCGTGACCTCGGCGTCGATCGCCGACCGCAGCCAGAGCGCCTCGGCCGCGGGGTCCGTGAAGTCGGGGTCCAGCTCGCCGACGAAGGCGATGACCGGCGCGACGACCTCGGACAGGCGTGCCTCGACCGGCGCGTGCGTGAGCTGGAGGGCCAGGTGGCGGAACGAGCGCAGGTGCCCGGGCTGCTGCAGGGACCGCTTGACGTCCGCGACGTGCTCGTCGAACCAGGGGCCGTGGTTGCCGCGGCCGAAGTAGGTGCGGTAGAGGCGTGCCCACAGAGCCGCGCCCCAGGGACCGGCGATCGCGACGCGCTCGGCTCCGTGCATCACGGCCTTGGTCGTGGCAGACGCCGGGGGGTCGCGCAGCAGGGGGCCGGTCAGGACGAGCCCGGCGACCAGGTCGGGGCGCTCGGCTGCGGCCCAGGCGGCGGCCGCGGCGCCCATCGAGTTGCCGCCGAGCACGGCCGGTCCGCCCAGGTGCTCGACCAGGGCGAGGAGGTCCTGGCCGGTCACGACGTCGCCGTGGGTGGCGAACGTGGTGTCGGAGTCGCCGTGCCCGCGCAGGTCCATGCAGGCGACGCGGTAGCCGGCCCCGGTGAGGGGTTCGACCAGGTCGCGCCAGGTGGTGCGCAGGTCGCCCATGCCGGGAGCGAGGAGGACGAGGGGTGCGGTGACGTCTCCGTCGACCGTGTAGGCGATGCGACCTTCGGGGCGGCTGAGGTGCTGGACTGTGCTCATGACAGAAAGCTAATGCCATTAGCTTTCGGAGTCAAGCCCGACGATTCGGCGGGTGTCAGGGCTGGGCGGCAAGATGGACGCGATCAGTCATCCAGAGAAGGAGAAGTCATGTCCGCAGCGCTGCCCGAGGTCTCGGGTTCCTTCGGTGAGAAGCCGTCCCTGACGTTCCCGGCGGATGCCCCGTCCGGTGAGCTCGAGATCCTGGTCCTCTCCCGCGGCGACGGCGCGCTCGTCGAGGCCGGCGACACCATCGACGTCCACTACCTCGGTCAGGCGTGGAACGGCGGGGTGTTCGACAACTCCTACGACCGTCGTTCGTCGATCCAGTTCGGCATCGGCGTCGGCCAGGTCATCGCGGGCTGGGACGAGGGCCTCGTCGGTCAGCAGATCGGGTCGCGCGTGCTGCTGTCGATCCCGTCGCACCTCGGCTACGGCGACCGTGGAGTCCCGCAGGCGGGCATCAAGGGCGGCGACACGCTGGTGTTCGTCGTCGACATCATCGGGACCAAGTAAGGCCTCGACGGGCCCCTTGCCGCGGTGGCGGGGGCCCGTCGGCTCCCGGGAGGGGTGTCGTGAGCGAGCTGACGATCGGCGAGTTCGCGCGTAGGTCGGGCTTGTCGCTCAAGGCGCTGCGGCTCTACGACGCCCGCGGACTCCTGCCGCCGGTCCGCGTCGACGCGCTCAGCGGCTACCGGTTCTATGCGCCCGAGCAGCTCGAACGTGCGCACACGATCTCGCTGCTGCGTCGGCTCGAGATGCCGCTGGCGACCATCTCCGGCGTCCTGGCGCAGCCGTCTGCGTCCGTCGGCGTCACCGTGCGGGCGTGGTGGGCGGACCGTCAGCGGGACCTCTCCGAGCGGGGGCCGGAGGTCGACCTGGTGCTGACGTCGCTCGGCGCGCCGTCGTCGCGCGCGCAAGGTCGGTTCGGTGTCGACGACGTCGTGGTGACCGAGCAGCCGTCGCGGTTGGTCGCGACGGTCCGGCAGCACGTGCTCCAGGAGGACCTCGTCCCGACGATCATGGCCGAGGTCACGTCGCTGCGGCACTTCCTCGACCGGGCCGGCGCCGTGCGGGGGGCCGAGTACTGGGTGCTCTTCCACGGCGCGGTCGGGTTCGACGGCGACGGGCCCGTCGAGATCTGCGTGCCGTACGAGGGGCTCGTGGCACCTGCGGGCGTCGTCACGCTCCGCGAGGAGCCCGCGCACACGCTCGCGTACGTGCCGGTCACGGCGGCGGACTGCCGCTACCCCGAGATCATCGGCGCGTACGTGGCGCTCGAGACCTGGATGGTCGGGCGTTCCGCCGTCGGGCCCGTTCGTGAGCTCTACCCGGTCCCGTGGTCCGATGCGGGAGTCGTCGTGCATGTCGCGCAGCCCGTTTCTTGACCCTGCCCCAGGGGGAGGCGGCAGCCTTGCTCGCATGCCGAACCTCGACGCGTACGCCACGCAGAGCGCCTACAGCGACCCCGGTCCCTATGCGGGCCTGCTCGACGGGTTGCCGACGGACACCGGCGCCCTGCACACCGCCGCCTGCAACGCGGTGATCCACTACCGCGGTGTCTGCGTCTGCGCTGTTCGAGGGGCAGGATGCGGACATCGACCTGCGCTGGCTGTCGGAGATCCTGCGCGTGACGCAGGAGCGGTCACCGGGTGCGTTGGACGTTCCTCGCGAGGTGAAGGACCAGGTTGCCGGGTGCTGCCGCGACCACACGCTGCTCGCGGTCTCGATCCTGCGGCAGCACGGTGTCCCCGCCCGCAGCCGGGTGGGGTTCTCGGCCTACTTCCGGCCCGGCTTCCACCACGACCATGTGGTCGGCGAGCGCTGGGACGGCGCCCGATGGGTACGGTTCGACCCCGAGCTCGCCGACGCTGACTGGCCGTTCGACACGCATGATCTGGTGACGGGGTTCGGATCTCCCTTTGAGACCGCCGCCGAGGTGTGGCTGGCGTACCGAGCCGGGCTGACGGACGTCTCGTCCTATGGCGTCGACCCGTCGCTCCCTGACTTCTGCGGCCCCGAGTTCGTGCGCGGGTACGTCGTGGTCGAGCTCGCGCACCGGCAGCGCGACGAGCTTCTCTTGTGGGACGTCTGGGGGGACACGCTGCCGTGGACGGAGACGCCGTCCTCCGACCTGGACGCGCTTGCCGACGAGGTCGCTGCGCTGCTCGTCGCCGCGGATGCCGGCGACGCGGGCGCGGAGCGGGAGCTCGCTGAGCGGTATGCGTCTGATCCGCGGCTGCGTCCGCACGATGTCGTGACGTTGTCGCCCGTGGGGCGGGTCGGGGATACGGATCTTGCTGCGCGGGTCACGCGGTGGCGGTGAGGCGCGGGTTGCCGCGAGGTCCCCTGCGCGACGCTGGCGACCCGGAGCTCTCGTTAGCTCGTACGGTGGATTCGGGTGCTACCTCTCGCGCACTGGGTCTGTGGGCGGGTGGCCGTCCACAGGGGCGTCCGTGGCTGGGGGTTGTGGTCGGGTCGCGCCAGGCTGTGGATATGTTTGTGCAGGTCAGATGCGGTTTCGGCGTTGACTCTCGGTCGCCTCCTGACGTAGGCTCGAACACGTGTTCGAAGCAATTGTGACCGCTGGCACCGGGATCAGCCACACGGCTGACCCGGCTCGTGGCGTGCGCCTCGGACGTCGCCGCCGATGCCCGCTCCTGCGCGTCGTGGGCGTCCACGTCGCGGGTGGCCGCGTTGGCGTCCCTGGACACGGTGGCTGCGGCGTTGGCGGAGGCGCGCGCGCACCTGCTGGTCGCCGACCGCGAGGAGGGTTCCTCGGCGCTGCCGGGGGACCGCTCCTACGCGGCGACCCGTGCTCGGGTCACCCGCGCCGGGGTGGGGGAGGCGTCCCGGGAGGTCCGCCAGGCCGACGCGCTGGTCTCGATGCCCGCGGTCGCGGCCGGGGTGCGGGACCTGTCCGTACCTTTGCCCCATCTGGACGTGCTGGCGAGGGTGGCTGCGGGTGCCTCCCCGGAGGTCGCCTCCGTGCTGCGCTCGGCGGCGGTGCAGGCGGAGGTGGTGGCGTTGGCGCGCACGGCCAGCGTCCCGGACTTCACCAAGGCGTTGGCCCGGTTCGTGGCCGCCAAGGACCCGGCGAGCTTTGAGACGACCCATCAGGACTGTTACCGGGAACGGTTCTTCTCGATGTCGGTCCAATCCCATGGGGTGTTCCTCAAGGGCCGCCTCGACCCGGTCGCCGCCGAGTCGATGCGGGTCGCGCTGGACGCGATGGGTCAACACCCCGACCAGACCCGCACCCCCGGGCAAGCCTGCGCCGACGCCCTGGTCATGCTCGCCGAACGCGTCTGCGCCGGCACCACCAGCACAAGCGGCACCACCGGGACCGGCTCGTCCGGGCTCGGAACCGCGCTGCGAACGCCGCCACCCCGACCCGCTCCTCGCAGATGGACCTGCCCGCGAGCCCGACGACGTCCGCGCAGCGTGCTGGCCGATGCTGGGTTGCCCGATGGTGCGCCGACCGGGTCTCTCGGGGACCGCGAGCCGCCCGCACATCTCGCTGCTCGTGACCGCCGAGACCTTCGCGCAGCTGCTCGCCCACGAACAAGCCCGCCAGGCGGCGGTCCACCTTCGGGCACGTCGCGCCGCCCGGTGGCCCCGGGCTGGTCGCCCGTGGAGCCCGCGACCCTTGAGGACGGGACACCGGTGCCGATGTCGGAGCTGGCGCGGTGCCTGTGTGATGCGGACATCACCCGGATCGTGATGTCCGCCGACAGCCAACCCCTCGACGTCGGCCGAACCCGACGACTGCACACCCCGGCGCAACGCAAAGCGGTGATCGCCCGGGACCGGGGGTGTGTCTGGAACGGGTGCGAGACCCCCGCCGCCCGCTGCGAGGTCCACCACGTCCTGTGGTGGAACCGCGACAACGGACCCACCGACATCGAACACGCCGCCCTGACCTGCCGACATCACCACGGCGAGATCCACCGCGCCAACCTCACCCTGCAACGCCTCACCCCAGCGCCGGACTTCCCGCCGCGTCCGCTCACGGCACAGCCCGGCCGACTACGATCGAGGCACGCCCATGAGCACGGGCACGTCCTCAGAGATCCCGCAGGCTCGTCCCACGACGCACCGGCCGCCGAGGATCGACGCTGCCCGCATCCGTACGTGTTCCGCACCCCCGAAGGCGCCATCGCCAACGCCCCACCTGGCTGGACAGAACTCGCCGAAAACGCCCCCTCGGGCCGCACGGTCGGGACCTGCGACCGAGAGTGCGTTGGCCGGGTAATGACGGGTCGTGGCTACAGGACGTGTCGGTCGAGGAAGGCGTTGCGGAAGACGCCGTTCGGGTCGGTGCGGGCGACCAGGGCGAGGAAGTCGTCGTGACGGGGGTACAGGTGGGCGAGCGCGTGGTGCTCGTCGGCGAAGATCTTGCCCCAGTGAGGGCGGGCGCTGAACGGTTCCAGGGCTGCCTCGAGGGCGGGCAGGAGGGCGCGTCACCTCGGGCTCGCGCGGGTGCCAGGTGAAGTGGATGGCGACGCGGTCGCCGCCGTGGGCGGTGGAGAGCCACAGGTCGTCGCCGGCGATCGTGCGCACTTCGCTGACCTGGAGGAGCGGGGCGATCTGGTCGGAGAGCGCGCGCACCGCCTGGAGCGCGTCGACTGCCGAGGAACGGGGAACGAGGTACTCGGTCTGCAGCTCGGCGCCGTTGCTCGGGGTGAAGTCCAGCCGGAAGTGCGGCAGGCGTTCGTGCCAGGGGCCGGGGACGGCGAGCTGGGCGGTCGTATGGACGGGGTCGATCCCCGGCAGCGGGTGACGCTGGGTGGCGGCGGGCGTGGAGCCGTAGAGGGTCGACCGCGGCTCGAAGGACTCGGACACCCGCGTCTTGCGCCACACCTGCTGGATGCTCGACCCGCGCCAGTCGGTGAAGAGGCTCACGGAGCCCGCGCTGGAGGTGAGGTCGTCGAGGTTCGCCAGGGCCGCCTCCCAGGGAAGGTCCTCGTGGACCTCCTGGGCGACGTCGTAGGTGGGTTCGATGTCGAGGGTGACGTCCACGGCGATCCCGAGGGCGCCGAGCGCGACCACCGACCCGGCGAAGTCGTCGTCGCCGCGCGTGACGGACCGAAGCTCCCCGTCGGCGCCGACGAACGTCAGAGCCGAGACGGCCGCGGCCAGGTTCTGCGAGCGGTCACCGGAGCCGTGGGTGGCGGTCGCGACCGCGCCCGCCACCGAGATGTGCGGGAGCGAGGCGAGGTTGCCCAGGGCCCAACCGGCCGCATGCAGCTCCTGGGCGAGCGTGCCGTACCGGGTGCCGGCGGAGACGGTGACGGACGAGGCCGCCGCATCGATCTAGACCGAGGGGGGCAGACCGTCGAGGGCGAGCAGCAGGCCGGGGCCGTCGGCGAGATCGTTGAAGCAGTGTCGGGTGCCGAGGGCGCGGACGTGCGGTGCGTCGGCCACGAGCGACTGCAGCTCGTCGACGCTTCGGGGGTGTGGATGGCCGGCGCGCGGTAGGCGTAGTTGCCGGCCCAGTTGGTCGGGGTCACGGACTCACCGTAGGCGCCGTGACGAAGATGTCGAACAGAGCCGGGTCGTGGGCGTGCACCAGGACCATGAAGACGAAGAGATCGAACAGGAGGTGCACGCAGATCACGTAGGTCAGCGAGGTGGTGCGTCGGAAGATCCACCCCTGGACCAACGCGAACGGGATGGTCAGCAGCGGCCCCCATGACCGGTAGCCGAGCTCCCAGAGGAACGAGACGAACACGGTCGCCTGCAGGACGTTCGCCAGCCAGAACGGGAAGTGCGTCCGCAGCAGCGCCAGGACGATGCAGATGAAGAACAGCTCGTCCCAGATGCCGACCGCGTTCACGCCGACGAACAGCCGGGCGACGTCGTGCGGACCGTCGAGGGCGGGCCAGTTGTGCCAGACGCCGGAGCCGATGAAGTAGATCGGCAGGATGAGGTACGCGAAGACCGCGACCGCCACGAGGTACACGGCCTGCCAACGGTCCCAGCGGCGACCGGTGCGCACGGGGAAGTGGATCGCGTCGTCGTGGAACACCCTGCGGGACAGGACCACCGGCACGACCACGGCCAGCCCTAGCGCGACGGTGAAGCGCAGCATCCCGGCGTTCGACAGGTCTGCGTGCAGCGAGATCGTGCTGATGATCGCCATGCCCAGCCCGATCAGGCCGAGATCGCGCCCGAGGCGCCGGTCGACGACCAGGCCCAGGACGACTCCGACGACGAGCGGCAGGTACCCGACGGGGCGCACGTGTACCGCGAAGATCAGGACGGCCGACCCGCAGACGAGGGCCGCGGCGACGAACCGAAGCGCGTGCGCCAGCGGCGCCGACGTCGCGGCGGGTCGGTCGGCACTCGTCGGCACACCGCGGTGCTCCCTCGCCTGCTTGCTCGCCTGGACGTCCATCCCGACAGTCTGGTGCCCGAGGACCGGGTCCATGACGGACGCACCGCCCGACCCGAGCGGCAGGGCGGCTCTCCGGAGACCACGCGGCCTCGAGCGACTCGTTCGGGATGCGAGCGCGGCAGACGAGCCGAGGCGTCGAACGCGCAGGTGGACCGGGGTCCAACACCGCGTGGACGGTCCTGGACCGACGGCCGCGGCGATCGATACGGTCACCCCGGACCGGCAGGCGTCAGCGTTGACGCCGGCCGGCCCGACGAGCCACTCGAAGGCGGCCGGTACAGGCCACGGGGGACCATGACCGGCCCCATGATCGGGCGGGCGACCGACAAGCGGGGGCGAGTCGGTCGGCCGCCCGATCAGTCTGAGACGGCGGGTTCCGGTCGCCGGTGGGACGCCAGCTGGTCGCGCCCCGCCGGGTTCAGGCGCCCGTCGGGCGGGGGCAGGTCGCCCCGGTGGCGTGCACCGGGCAGTAGCCCGCGGGGTTCTTGTCGAGGTACTGCTGGTGGTAGCCCTCGGCGTAGTAGAACGGACCGGCCTCCTCGGCGGAGCGGATCTCCGTCGTGATGGTGCCGAAACCGCGCTCGGTCAGGCGCGGCTGGAAGTCCGCGAGCGTGCTGCGCGCGGCGAGCTCCTGCTCGGGCGTCGTGAAGTAGAGCGCCGAGCGGTACTGCGTGCCGGCGTCGTTTCCCTGTCGGTAGCCCTGGGTCGGGTCGTGGTTCTCCCAGAACGTGCGGATGATGTCGCCGGCGGAGACGACGGTCGGGTCGTAGGCGACGAGGACGATCTCGGTGTGCCCGGTCTGACCGGTGCAGGTCTCCTCGTACGTCGGGAAGGGCGTGAAGCCACCCTCGTAGCCGACCGCGGTGGTCACCACGCCGGGCAGCTTCCAGAAGGTCTTCTCCGCGCCCCAGAAACAGCCCATCGCCAGGTAGATGACCTCGGTGCCCTCGGGCCAGGGGCCCTGCAACGGGGTGCCGAGGACGGTGTGGGTCGTGGGAATCCTGTAGGAGTACGCGTCACGTCCCGCAAGAGCCCGCTCCGGGGTCACCATCGTGGTCTTCAGGGCGGATCCGAACAGCCAGTTCATGGTCTTGATCCTCTCCGGGAGCCCGGTGGTCACCTGGTGCTCCCGGGGTGTGCAACGGTGCGGATGTGACCCATGTTCCCGCTGCTCGGGTCGCCCACCGGGCGGGACCGCCTAGCCTGGGTCCGTGACGAACCACGCGCATGCCCACGAGGACGACTGGTCCGCTGCCGGCTTCTCGACGAGGGCAATCCATGCAGGTCAGGACCCCGATCCGGCGACGGGCGCGGTGGTGCCGCCCATCTATGCCACCTCGACGTACAAGCAGGACGGGGTCGGCGGCCTGCGCGGCGGGTACGAGTACTCGCGCTCCGCCAACCCGACCCGGACGGCTCTCGAGTCCGCGCTCGCGGCGGCCGAGGGTGGCGCCGCCGGCTTCGCGTTCGCGTCCGGGCTCGCCGCAGAGGACACCCTGCTGCGCGCGGTGCTGCGGCCCGGTGATCACGTGGTCATCCCGAACGACGCCTACGGCGGCACGTACCGCCTGATCGCGCGCGTGTTCGGGCCGTGGGGGATCGAGCACACGGCCGTGGACCTGTCCGACCCCGACGCGGTGCTGGCGGCGATCCAGCCGGGACGCACCAAGGTCGTCTGGGTCGAGACGCCGACCAACCCGCTGCTCGGCATCGCGGACGTCGCCGCACTGTCCGCGCACGCGCGGTCGGTCGGAGCGCTGCTCGTCGTCGACAACACCTTCGCGACCCCCTACCTGCAGCAGCCGCTCGCGCTGGGTGCCGACGTGGTCGTGCACTCCACGACCAAGTACATCGGCGGGCACTCCGACGTGGTCGGCGGGGCGCTCGTCGTCGCGGACGGCGCGATGCTGCCGGTCGGGCTCGAGGGTCCGCTGGTCGATGCGGTGCGGTTCCACCAGAACGCCTCGGGTGCGGTCGCGGGACCGTTCGACGCGTGGCTCACGCTGCGCGGGCTCAAGACCCTCGCCGTGCGGATGGACCGGCACTGCGCGAACGCGGCGTCGATCGCGGAGTTCCTCTCGGGGCACGACGCCGTGACGCACGTGATCTACCCGGGCCTGCCCACGCATCCGGGATTCGAGGTGGCCGGTCGGCAGATGAGCGGGTTCGGCGGGATGATCTCGTTCCGCACGGGGTCGCAGGACACCGCGTTGGCGGTGTGCGCGGCCACCCGCGTGTTCACCCTCGCCGAGTCGCTCGGCGGGGTGGAGTCACTGATCGAGCATCCCGCCAAGATGACGCACGGGTCGGTCGCAGGGACGGACCTCGAGGTTCCCGACGACCTGGTGCGCCTCTCGGTCGGCATCGAGGACGTCGACGACCTGATCGCGGACCTCGCGAACGCGCTGGCCGCCGGGGCGACCGCATGACCGAGACGCCGCCGGTCCGCGCGAGCTCGCCGGTCCCTCCCTCGGTCCAGTCCGCCGCCAGCTGGTCCTGGCGGCTGCTGCTCATCGGTGCCGCGCTCGCGGTGCTGCTCTGGCTGCTGAACGAGCTCAAGGTCGTCGTGGTGCCGATCGCCGTGGCGCTGCTGCTCACCGTCCTGCTCGCGCCGTTCGTCGGCTGGCTGGAACGACACACCCGTCTGCCACGTCCGGCCGCCGTCGGGATCTCCGTGGTCGGCATGGTCCTCCTGGTCGTGGGGCTGGTCACGCTCGCCGCGCGCTTGATCATCACGGGCATCGGTGAGCTGTGGGGCCAGGCCGCCCTAGGTCTCGGGCAGCTGACGGACTGGCTGTCCACGGGCCCGCTCGAGGTGAGCACCGCCGACATCACCAAGTGGGTCGACACGATCCAGTCGTCCCTGAGCGGCGGCAGCTCGGAGCTCGTCTCGGGCGCCCTGCACGCGACGACGACCGTCGCGCACGTCGCGGCGGGTGCGTTGATCGCGCTGTTCTGCCTGTTCTTCTTCCTGCTCGACGGCCGCCGCATCTGGTCGTGGGTGGTCGGGCTGCTGCCGCGTGGGTCTCGTGAGCACGTGCACCAGGCGGGTCGGCGCGGGGTCGTCACGCTGGGCGCCTACACCCGCACGCAGATCCTGGTCGCCGCGGTGGACGCGCTCGGCATCGGTCTCGGCGCGGCGATCCTGCAGGTGCCGCTCGCGCTGCCGCTCGCCGTGCTGGTGTTCTTGGGCTCCTTCGTGCCGATCGTCGGCGCCATCGTCACGGGGTCCGTCGCGGTGCTCGTCGCGCTCGTCGCTAACGGCCCCGTCAATGCCCTGCTCATGCTGGCGGTCGTCCTGCTCGTGCAGCAGATCGAGGGCCACGGTCTGCAGCCGTTCCTCATGGGCCACGCCGTGTCGCTGCACCCGGTCGCCGTGCTGCTCTCCGTCGCCGCCGGGTCATTCGTCGCGGGCATCGTCGGCGCCCTGTTCGCCGTGCCGATCGTCGCCACCTTGAACACGGTGATCCTCTACCTGCATGGTCACGACAAGTTCCCGCAGCTCGGCCAGGACGATCACGTGCCCGTGCGCGGACGCGGCCATCCGGTCCTGGACCGGGCCATCGCGCAGATGGCCGAAGCCGTGGCGGAGGACGAGGCGACGTCGACCGAGGACGAAGCGGCCGCGCAGGCTGCGGCAGAGCTGGCCGCAGCCGAGTCTTCGGCCGAACCGATCGATGAGGAACGTCTCCGACAGCGCCGACCCGACCGATGACGGGCGGGGCGCAACGACGGGCCGACCTCGAACGGGGTCCGAGCGGCGGACCTCGCCGGACTCCCGATGACCGGTCTGGCGGACGTCCGGGCCGCAGGCTGAGCTGCTCGAGGGCGTCACGGACCGCACCCCGGTGCAGCTCAGCCGGGCCCTGTCGCAGGTCTCCGGCGCCGAGGTCTGGCTCAAGTGCGAGAACCTGCAGCGCGCCGGGTCGTTCAAGCTGCGAGGTGCGTACGTGCGGATGGCACGGCTCACGCGCGCAGGAGCAGTCCCGAGGCGTGGTCGCGGCGAGTGCCGGCAACCACGCCCAGGGCGTGGCGCTCGCGGCCCGCATGCTCGGCCTGGACGCCGTCGTGTTCATGCCGGTCGACGCGGCCCTGCCCAAGGTCGCGGCGACACGGGACTACGGCGCGCGGGTGGAGCTGCGTGGGCACGAGCGTCGACGAGGCGCTCGGTTACGCCCACGAGTACGCGGAGCGCACGGGCGCGATGCTCATCCACCCGTTCGACCACGAGGACGTCGTCGCCGGCCAGGGCACGATCGCCCTGGAGATCGTCGAGCAGGTGCCGGACGTCGCGACCATCATCGTGCCGGTCGGGGGCGGTGGGCTGGCGGCCGGGGTGGTCGCCGCGCTCGCCGAGCTGCGCCCGTCCGTTCAGGTCGTGGGCGTCCAGGCGGCCCGGGCGGCGTCGTATCCGGCGTCCCTCGCGGCGGGCTACCCGATCCCGGCGCCGGAGCTGCGCACCATGGCGGACGGGATCGCGGTCGGCGTCCCGGGCACGGTCCCGTTCGACATCCTGGCCGCGCACCGGATCCCCGTGCGGACCGTGTCGGAGGAAGACCTCTCGCGCGCGCTGCTGCTGCTCGCGGAGCGCGCCAAGCTGCTGGTCGAGCCGTCGGGAGCGGCCGCCGTCGCGGCGCTCATGGCCGCGCCGCCGTCGTCGTTCGACGGTCCGGTCGTCGCGATCCTCTCCGGCGGCAACATCGACCCACTCGTGCTGATGCGGGTGGTGCGGCACGGGCTCGCCTCGGCGGGCCGGTTCCTCCAGCTGAGCGTGCGCATCGATGACACCCCGGGTGCGCTCGCGGCGCTGCTGCACGACCTCGCCGCGACCGGCGGCAACGTCATGCACGTCTCGCACGCCCGCACGGTGGTGGACCTCGGGTTCGACGAGGTGGCCATCGAGGTCCAGGTGGAGACGAAGGGCCCCGACCACTGCCTCCATGTGGTCGACGCCCTGACCGCGGCCGGTTACCGCCTCACCAACGCCTGAGAACGACGCAACGTCCGAACATCAGCGCGATGTTCGGACGTTGCGTGTGGCATGACGGCGGGGATCAGCCCGTGAAGGGCTTGGCGTCCGTGATCTCGACGGCGATCTCGCGGCCGTTGGGGGCCAGGTAGCTCGTGGAGTCACCGACCTTGGTGCCGTTGATCGCCTCACCGAGCGGGGAGGTCGGGGAGTAGACGTCGATGTCCGAGGTCCCGGCGATCTCGCGTGACCCGAGCAGGAACACCATCTCGTCGCCGGCGACGAGCGCGGTCACGACCATGCCGGGCTCGACGACGCCGTCGTCCGGCGGCACGCCGATCTGCACGTTGCGCAGCTTCTCCTTGAGCTCGCGGATCCGGGCCTCCTGCTTGCCCTGCTCCTCGCGGGCCGCGTGGTAGCCGCCGTTCTCCTTGAGGTCGCCCTCGTCGCGAGCGGCCGCGATGCGCGAGACGACCTCGTCGCGGCCGGGCCCCTCGAGGTGAGCGAGCTCGGCAGTGAGCCGGTCGTAGGCCTCCTGCGTCAGCCAGGTGGCTGCATTCGTCTCGGTCACGATCGCTCCTTTCACACGTGCATGGTCAGGCGCCCCGAGGCGCAGGAAGTCCCGTCTTCACAGGGCTGCTCCGCCGTTCCTCTCGGTCGCGTCGACGAGTGGTGACGCCGGACCGGGGCGGCGTAGAAACGACCAGGATAGCAAGGCGGCACCGCTCGGCATCGTGCAAGCGCCGCATTATCGCCCGCTGCTTCGTGGGCGACGGCGCCGTCAGGGCGCGATGTCGCACCGGTCCACCGTGCCGCTGACGGCCAGCTCGGTGGTCTGGACGGTCGCGGTGATGCGCTGCGTCGAGGTGTCGCCCGGCCCGACGGTCACCGTGCGCACACCGACCTCCGAGTAGGACTCGGACAACGCCCTGACCCGGCAGGTGGCGGTCGCGTCCGTGGCCTTGGTCACCTCGAAGGTCACCTCGATGGCCTGCGGGCTCTGCACGTGGAAGCCGACGTCTTTCCACGACACGGGCTGGCTGGCCACGTTGACGGCGATCCAGAGGGCGACGCCCAGTCCGACGACCGCGATCGCGGCCAGTCCGAAGCGGCGTCGCCGCGCGGTCGAGGCGGTCGAGGCGGGACCGTATCGGCCGGGCGGCGGCTGCAGGGCGGTCACGACGATCCTCCGAGGGCCGGGCGATGGCGCGACAGGGCCGTCGCTTGCGCGATCATTGTCTCTCGTCCAACCACCCGCCTGCGCCGAGGACCGGCCGGGCGGACCGACGGGAGGCCCGAGGTGACCGGAGAGCGGCTGCGCCTGATGGCGGTGCACGCCCACCCTGACGACGAGTCGAGCAAGGGTGCTGCGACCACGGCGAAGTACGCGGCGGAGGGCGTCGACGTGCTCGTCGTGTCCTGCACCGGCGGGGAGCGCGGCGACGTGCTGAACCCGGGCTTCGGCGAGGTCGAGGGCGGGATCGAGGGCATGCAGGCCCTGCGACGCGACGAGATGGCCGCCGCCGCCGCCGCGCTCGGCGTGCGGCACCACTGGCTGGGCTTCGTCGACTCGGGTCTGCCGGAGGGCGACCCGCTGCCGCCCGCTGCCCGAGGGCTGCTTCGCGCTGGTCCCGCTCGAGGAGGCGTCGGCACCGCTCGTCGAGCTGGTCCGGTCCTTCAAGCCGCACGTGCTCACGACGTACGACGAGAACGGCGGCTACCCGCACCCCGACCACATCATGTGCCACAAGGTCTCGGTCGAGGCGTTCGAGGCCGCCGGTGACCCGGAGCGCTATGTCGGCCGGGGCGAGCCGTGGACCGTCTCCAAGCTCTACTACAACGGGGGCTTCTCGCTGACCCGGATGCGTGCCGTGCACGAGGCTCTGCTGGAGGCGGGCCGCGAGTCGCCGTTCGGCGAGTGGATCGAGTCCCGGCAGGCTCGCGACATGCCGGAACGGCCGGTCACGACGCAGATCAACGCGGCCGCCTACTTCGACCAGAGGGACGCCGCACTGCGCGCGCACGCGACCCAGATCGACCCGAACGGGTTCTTCTTCGCGATGCCGCGCGAGGTCGAGATCATCAAGTGGCCCACCGAGGAGTACGAGCTGGCGCAGTCGCGGGTGCCCACGACTCTCCCGGAGAACGACCTGTTCGCGGGCCTGCGGGACGGGGCCCTGTGATCCACCTGCTCATCGAGCCCAGCCCGTCGCCGACGGACGTCTCGATCGACCCGACGCAGGCCGGCTCGCCCGGCTTCCTCGGGTTCGTCTTCACGTTCCTGCTGGCCGTGGCGGCGCTCGCCCTGTTCCTCTCGCTGACCAAGCAGATGCGCCGGGTCGACCGCCGCGCCAAGCAGCTGGGCCTCGACGAGCCCAAGGGCGACCCGTTCGCCGACGACCCGCCGCACCTGGACGTCGGAGTCATCGACGCGGGCGCCGCAGGTCCGGACTCGGAGGTCGACGCGGACGTGCCGGTCGTCCTCGCCGACGACGACGGGCCCGACGACGACGACGGTTCGGGACCGGCCCAGCGCGGTCGCGCGCGGTGAGCAAGCCCCCGGAGCGGCCCGCCGTCCGCGTCACGATGGCGCAGCTGGAGGTCAGCCCCGACCACACGATGAACCGCGTCATCGTCGCCGACGCGTTCAAGATCGCGGCGATGCGCAAGTCGGACCTGCTGGTGCTGCCCGAGTACGCCTCGGGGTTCGACCCGCAGGGCGTCGGGCCGGAGCACGCGGAGCCGCTCTCGGGTGCCTTCGTGACGATGCTCCGCGAGCGGGCCGCCAAGACCAAGGTCGCGGTTCTCGCCGGGACGACGCTGCCGGGTCCCGATGCGCAGCACGGCGTGAATGCGGTCGTCGCGATCGACGGGTCCGGTGAGCTGGTCGGGCTCTATCGCAAGGTGCACCTCTACGACGCCTTCGGCCAGCGCGAGTCCGACCGGCTGGTCGCCGGCCCCGCCGACGCACCCCCGCTCGTGCTCGAGGTGGGTGGCCTGACGTTCGGGGTGATGACCTGCTACGACCTGCGGTTCCCTGAGTCGGCGCGGCGGTTGGTCGACGCGGGCGCCCAGGTGATGGTCGTGCCGGCGGCGTGGGCCGACGGTGACCTCAAGGCGATGCACTGGCGGGCGCTGGCGGTGGCGCGGGCCATCGAGAACACGTCGACGGTCATGGGTGTCGGCCAGGCCGGCCATGGCGTGGTGGGCCGTTCGCTCGTCGTCGGACCCGACGGGGTGGTGGGGCTGGAGTTCGACGACCAGCCGAACATCCGCACGGTCGATCTCGACGGCGACGCGATGCTCTCGGTCCGGCTGCGGAACCCGTCGCTGGCCAACCGCCGGTACACCGTCGTCCCCGTGGAGTAGCCCTCTACGACGAGTACGACGCCATCGACACGGCGATGTAGTGGCAACCGAACCCGACGACCGTGAGCGCGTGGAAGATCTCGTGGAACCCGAACCAGCGCGGGCTCGGGTTGGGCCGTTTGGTGCCGTAGACGACCGCGCCGAGCGTGTAGGCCAGCCCGCCGAGGGCGATCCAGAACACGATCCACGGCCCGCCCGAGCGGTAGAACGACGGGAAGAACCAGACCGCGACCCAGCCGAGGGCGACGTAGACCGGCACATAGACCCACCGGGGCGCGCCGAGCCAGAACACCCGCGCGAGCAGCCCGACCAGAGCCCCGCCCCAGACCACGATCAGCAGGACGCGGGCGGTCGAGGGGGGCAGCAGCAGGATCGACAGCGGCGTGTAGGTCCCGGCGATGATCAGGAAGATGTTGGTGTGGTCGAGCCGGCGGAGCACCGCGGACGTCGTCGGCGACCAGTGCCCGCGGTGGTACAGCGCGCTCGTGCCGAAGAGCATGATCGCCGTCAGCCCGAAGATCGCGCAGGACCACTTGGCCTGCGCCGTGGGGGAGAGCACCACCAGCACGATCGACGCGATGATCACGAACGGCGTCACGCCGAGGTGGATCCAGCCGCGCAGGTGGGGCTTGACGGTCGCGGCGACCTTGTCGACCACGTCCGAGACGTGCGTGGCGTCCGCCGGACCCGGTGCTGGGGACGTGCTCATGGAGCGGATCTCGTTTCGTCGGAACCGAACTTACGACTGCGTAGGTTACGGCACCGTAGGTAGCGATGTCGACCGACCTCGATCATGCCCCCGGAAGCCACCCGGACGACGACCGTGCGAGCGAGTAACGTGTGCGGGTCCGGCCAGTCGACCCCGCCGCAGACGACCAGAAGAGGAGCGCGCGTGCGCCTGCCCCACCCGCTCTACGGGTTGTACGAGCGACGGCTGGCCGCCTCCCTGCCCGCGGAGGGCATCCCGCGCCACGTCGGCGTCATCCTCGACGGCAACCGGCGGTGGGCGCGCAGCATGGGCGGCTCCACCGCGCACGGGCACCGCGCCGGCGGCGACAAGATCGCGGACCTGCTCGAGTGGAGCGAGGACATCGGCGTCGAGGTGGTGACGCTCTGGCTGCTGTCGACGGACAACCTCGAGCGCGCGCCCGAGGAGCTCGAACCCCTGCTCGCGATCATCGAGGACGTGGTAGCGGAGCTCGCGGCGACCGGGCGCTGGCGCCTGCAGGCGGTCGGCGCGCTCGACATGCTGCCGGACCACACGGTCAAGGCGCTGGTCTCCGCCCAGGACGCGACGGCAGGCGTCGTCGGCCTGCACGTGAACGTCGCGGTGGGCTACGGGGGGCGGCGCGAGATCGCCGACGCCGTGCGCGCGTTCCTGCGCGAGCACGCCGAGGCGGGCTCCAGCCTCGACGAGCTGGCCGAGGACTTCGACATGGCGCACATCGCCGACCGGCTCTACACCAAGGGCCAGCCGGACCCCGAGCTCGTGATCCGCACCTCGGGCGAGCAGCGGCTCGGCGGGTTCCTGCTCTGGCAGAGCGCGCACTCCGAGTTCTACTTCTGCGAGGCGTACTGGCCGGACTTCCGTCGGGTCGACTTCCTGCGGGCCGTGCGCGCCTGCGCCGCCCGGGAGCGACGGATCGGCCGTTAGGGCGTCCCGAGGTGAACACCGTGTGACGCACTCGCGTGTCGCTCCGGACGCGCGGGTCCGCGAGGTACCTTCCGGCTAGAGGACAGCGACCGTTGTCCCCGGGAGGCCAGCCCATGGAGCACTCGCTCCGGGAGGAGGGTCGGATCCGGCCCACCCTCTCCGGAGGGGCCGACCGCCCCCGTCCCGTCGCCGAACATCGGTGCGCGAACCTGCCCTGGCTGCAGGACGCCGATGCTCGGTCCTCATTCCGGCGCACGTAGCGCGCCAGAGGGAGCCTGCCGTGGTGAACAAGGTGCAGAACACCCCCGAGTCGGTCGAGCAGAACGGCGGTCGCAGGATGCATGTGCTCGACACCTCCGTCCTCCTCTCGGACCCGCGGGCGATCCTGCGGTTTGCGGAGCACGACGTGGTTCTCCCGGTCGTCGTCATCACCGAGCTCGAGGCCAAGCGGCACCACGCGGAGCTCGGCTACTTCGCCCGCGCGGCCCTGCGGATGCTGGACGACCTGCGCGTCGAGCACGGCCGCCTGGACATCCCCATCCCGATCAGCGACGAGGGCGGCACGCTCACGGTCGAGCTCAACCACACCGACCTGATGGTGCTGCCGGCCGGGTTCCGGCTCGGCGACAACGACACCCGGATCCTCGCGGTGGCCGCCAACCTCGCCGCCGAGGGCAATGACGTCACGGTCGTCTCCAAGGACCTGCCGATGCGGGTCAAGGCGTCCGCGTGCGGTCTGCGCGCGGAGGAGTACCGCGCCGAGCTGGTGGTGGACTCCGGCTGGACCGGCATGGACTCGCTCGACCTGGCCGAGAACCAGATGGCCGACCTGTGGGAGCACGAGTCGATCGCGCTCGCGGACGTCGCCACCGGGTTCGCGCCGACCTCCCTGTCGAGCACGAACCCGAACGACCTGCCCTGCCACACCGGGCTCGTGCTGCACAGCCCGCGCGGGTCGGCGCTCGGCCGGGTCACCGCCGACAAGCACGTGCAGCTGGTCCGCGGCGACCGTGACGTGTTCGGCCTGCACGGCCGCAGCGCGGAGCAGCGGGTCGCGATCGACCTGCTTCTCGACGAGTCGATCGGCATCGTGTCGCTGGGCGGCAGCGCCGGCACCGGCAAGTCGGCGCTGGCCCTGTGCGCCGGCCTCGAGGCCGTCCTGGAGCGTCGTCAGCACCGCAAGGTCATGGTCTTCCGGCCGCTGTACGCGGTCGGTGGCCAGGACCTCGGCTACCTGCCCGGCGGCGCCGACGAGAAGATGAACCCCTGGGCGCAGGCGGTCTTCGACACCCTCGGCGCGCTGGTCAGCAAGGAGGTCGTCGAGGAGATCATGGACCGCGACATCCTCGAGGTCCTGCCGCTCACGCACATCCGCGGGCGTTCGCTGCACGACGCCTACGTGATCGTCGACGAGGCCCAGTCGCTGGAGCGCAACGTCCTGCTGACCGTGCTGTCGCGCATCGGCCAGAGCTCGCGCGTCGTCATGACGCACGACGTCGCGCAGCGCGACAACCTGCGCGTCGGTCGGCACGACGGGGTCGCCGCGGTGATCGAGGCGCTCAAGGGCCACCCGCTGTTCGCCCACGTGACCCTGACGCGTTCGGAGCGGTCGCCTGTCGCGGCGCTGGTCACCGAGCTGTTGGAGGGCATCGAGGCCTGAGTTCCGCCGACAAGGCCCGGGCCCGATGGCCCGGGCCGTGTTGCGTCTTCGGGCGCTCCCGTGGTTATATTCCGACTGGAATAGTCGAGCGGGAGGATAGGCGATGGCGATCGGCGAGCTCACGGCCGTGGCCGTGCTGGTCCTCGCGCTGCTGCACGAGCAACCGATGCACCCGTACCAGGTGCACCAGAACCTCGTGGACCGCGGCGACACCCGGCTGGTCCGGGTCAACGCCGGCGCCGTCTACCACGGCATCGAGCGGCTCGAGAAGGAGGGCCTGGTCGAGGCCGTCGGCACCGAGCGGTCGGGGAACCGACCCGAGCGCACCACGTACCGGATCACCGAGGCCGGCCGGACCGCCTTCGCGACGCGGCTGACGTCCTTCCTCGGCGACGACCACAGGCCTACCCGCTGTTCCCGGTCGGCCTCGCCGAGGCGCACGAGGTCCCGGCCGACGTCGTGACCGACCAGCTCACCCGCCGTCGCGACCGCGAGTCCGAGCGGATGGGCCTGCTCACGTCGGCCCGGGCGCGGCTGACCTCGCTCGGCCTGCCGCGCCGATATCTCCTGGACGTCGAGCACGAGATCGCCATGCTGGAAGCAGAGATCGCGTGGCTCGACCGGACGCTCGCGGAGCTGCGGGTCGATGCGTTCGGCTGGGACGAGCCCTTCCCGCAGGAGTACGCGGAGGCCCGTCATCAGCTGAAGGCATGTCAGACCCTTCCGGCATAGTCGATCCGTCGACCACTCGTTCGTCTCACTCACACCAGCACCGTCACGACCAAGGAAACCCTCATGACCACTGAGTCGCCCAAGGCACTCGTCGACCTGCACGGGCGGAGCCCGTGGAGCATCCTGCCCGCCCTCTGTCTGGGCTTCTTCATGATCATGGTGGACACCACGATCGTGAACATCGCCATCCCGTCGCTGATCACCGCGTTCGACGCCGACCTCACCTCGGTCGGCTGGGTGAACAGCGCCTACCTGCTCACCTTCGCCACGCTCCTGCTCGTCACCGGCCGCCTCGGCGACCGCTTCGGTCCGCGGCCGGTGTTCATCCTCGGGCTGGTCATCTTCACGCTCGCCTCCCTGTGGTGCGGCCTGTCCGGCTCGATCGAGATGCTGATCGCCGCGCGTGCCGTCCAGGGCGTGGGTGCCGCGCTCATGACGCCGCAGACCATGTCGATGATCACCCGCGTGTTCCCGCCGCAGAAGCGCGGCGCGGCCCTGGGCATCTGGGGCGCCGTCGCGGGTGTCGCGACGATCGCCGGCCCGGTGCTCGGCGGCATCCTGGTCCAGACCGCCGGCTGGGAGTGGATCTTCTACATCAACATCCCCGTCGCGGTCGTGGCCCTGTGGTTCGCGATCGCTCGGCTGCCCACCCTGCCGACGGCCAACCGGTCGTTCGACGGGATCGGCGTCCTGCTCTCGGTCGGCGGCATGTTCCTGCTGGTGTTCGGGATCCAGGAGGGCGCGACCTACGACTGGGGCACCATCACCGGCCCGATCACCGTGTGGGGCGTCATCGGCGCGGGCGTCGTCGTCCTCACCGCCTTCATCCTGTGGCAGCGCCACCTCAAGGCCGACGCGCTGCTGCCGCTGTCGCTGTTCCACAGCCGGAACTTCTCGCTGTCCAACGTGGCGGGATCGTCGGTGACCTTTGCGATGACCGGGATCTTCTTCCCGTTCACGCTGTTCCTGCAGGAGGTCCTCGGCCTGAGCCCGCTGCACGCCGCGCTCGTCGGCCTGCCGGGTTCGCTGCTGTCGGGCATCGTGGCGCCGTTCGCCGGTCGCCTCTCGGACAAGATCGCCGCCAAGTGGGTCGTGGCCACCGGGTTCCTGCTGGTGTCGATCTCGGTGTTCCTGCTGGCCGCCGTCATCCAGCCGGAGTCGCCGATCTGGCAGCTCGTGCTGCCCATGTGCCTGTTCGGCATCGGTACCGGGGCGCTGTTCTCACCGCTGGCGTCGTTGGCCACCTCCGGCCTCGACCAGCGGACCGCGGGGGCGGGCGCGGGTGCGTTCAACACGACGCGGCAGATCGGTGGGGTCATCGGCTCGGCCGTCATCGTCGCCCTGATGACCTCGCGCCTGGCGGTCACCATCCCGGCCGCGGCCCGCGAGCAGGCAGCCACGTCTGCCCGAGAACTTCCGGCAGAGCTTCATCGACGGGTTCGCCAACGCCGGTGGCGCGTTCGCCAACGGGTCCGCGGGTGGCATCACGCTGCCCGACTCCGTCCCGGCGGACGTCGCGGCGCAGATCCAGGCTGCGGCCACCACGGCGGTGCACTCGGGATTCGCCACGGCCGTCACCCAGTCGCTGCTGTTCACGGTCGGCATCCTGCTCATCGGCCTCGTGGCCAGCATCGCGATGAAGGGTGGCCGCACCCACCACGTCGCCACCGCTTCCGCGGCCCCCGCGGCCGCGCGGCCCCGGTGGCTGCCGAGGTCTGACGCGCTTGCTGAGGTCTGACGTACAACGAAGGGCCCGACCGCCGTACAACGGCGGTCCGGGCCCTTCGTGTGCGTCGTCAGCGCGGCGGGCGCGTCATGCTCAGCACGTCGAGCGCGGCGTCCAGCTGCTCCTCGGAGACCTCGCCTCGCTCGACGAAGCCGAGGTCGATCACGGCCTGCCGCACGGTGATGCCCTGCTTCACCGCGTGCTTGGCGATCTTCGCGGCGGCCTCGTACCCGATCACGCGGTTCAGCGGGGTGACGATCGACGGCGACGACTCCGCCAGGGCGCGGGCGCGGTCGATGTTCGCGACCAGGCCGCTCACCGTCTTGTCGGCGAGCAGCCGGGACGCGTTGCTGAGCAGCCGGATCGACTCGAGCACGCCCGCCGCGATCACCGGGATCTGCACGTTGAGCTCGAACGAGCCGCTCGCGCCGGCCCAGGCGACCGTCGCGTCGTTGCCGATCACGCGGGCGGCCACCATGAGGACGGCCTCGGGGATCACGGGGTTGACCTTGCCCGGCATGATCGACGAGCCGGGCTGCAGGTCCGGGATCGCGATCTCGCCGAGCCCGGTGTTCGGTCCCGAGCCCATCCAGCGCAGGTCGTTGCAGATCTTGGTGAGGCTGACGGCGATCGTGCGCAGGGCCCCGGACAGCTCGACGAGCCCGTCGCGGCCGCTCTGGGCCTCGAAGTGGTCGCGCGCCTCGGTCAACGGCAGGCCGGTGTCCTCGCGGAGCAGCTCGATGACGCGCTGCGGGAACCCGGCGGGGGTGTTGATCCCGGTGCCGACGGCGGTGCCGCCCAGGGGGACCTCGGCGGCCCGGGGCAGCGCCGACTCGAGGCGCTCGATGCCGTAGCGGATCGCGGCCGCGTACCCACCGAACTCCTGGCCGAGCGTGACGGGGGTCGCGTCCATGAGGTGCGTGCGGCCGGACTTGACCACCTGAGCCCACTCGACGGACTTCGTCTCCAGGGCCTCCGCCAGGTGCGCGAGGGCCGGCACGAGGTCGCGCACCACACCGGCGGTCGCGGCCACGTGGACCGAGGTCGGGAAGACGTCGTTGGACGACTGCGACGCGTTCACGTGGTCGTTGGGGTGCACGTCGCGGCCCAGCCGCCGGGTGGCGAGCGTGGCCAGCACCTCGTTGGTGTTCATGTTCGAGCTGGTGCCCGACCCGGTCTGGTAGACGTCGATCGGGAAGTCGCCGTCGTACGCACCACCGGCGACGTCGTCGGCGGCCGCGACGATGGCGTCGGCGATGTCCTGGTCCAGCACCCCCAGCTCGGCGTTGGCCCGGGCTGCGGCCTTCTTGATGCGGGCGAGCGCCTCGATGTGGCTGCGCTCCAACCGGTTGCCGGAGATCGGGAAGTTCTCGACGGCGCGCTGCGTCTGTGCGCGGTAGAGGGCGTCGACGGGGACGCGGACCTCACCCATGGTGTCGTGCTCGATGCGGTACTCGGAAGTCATGGATCCATCCTGCCGCAGTTCGACCGTGCGTCCCGCCGGGTGCCGTGGTCGATCCCTTGGCACGATCGGGACATGGACGACGAGTGCCCCGCGGAACGCTTTCTCGATCGCCGCGGCCGGTGGCTGCGCACACCGCGTCGCAGTGCCGACCGGGACCTGGTGCTCGAGCACCTCGCCGCCCGCGTGCTCGCGCCGGGGGAGTGGCTGACCGAGGCCGAGGTCACCGAGCGGATCACCGCGTTCACCGACGACCCGGTCAGGCTGCGCAGGGACCTGGTCGAGGCAGGACTGCTGGGTCGTCGCGCCGACGGGTCGACCTACTGGCGCGAGCGCCAGACGTCCCACGACGACGAGCCGGGAGCGCTGCCCCGGCCGGACGAGGTGTGGTGGCCGTAGCGCGTCAGACGGACCCGACGGCCTCGGAGAGGTGGACCGTGCCGTCGGCGAGCGTGTACTCGAGCCCCACGATGGCCACCCGGCCGTCGGCGACGGACTCGGCGAGCGAGCGCGAGTAGCCCTGCAGCATCTGCACGGTGTGCTTCACGTGCTCGTGGCCGAGCACCGCCGGGTCGAGCGAGCCGAGCGCGCCGGGACCGCCGCCTGCCAGGTTGACGATGCTGGGGATCACACGGTCGACGATCGCGCGGACGAACCCGGTGGGCAGCTCGCCGGTGGTCAGTGCGGTGGTCGCCGCCGCGACGGCTCCGCAGCTGTCGTGGCCCAGGACGACCACGAGCGACGCCCCGAGCACGTCGACGCCGTACTCGATCGAGCCGATGACCGTCGTGTCGAGCACGTGCCCGGCGGTGCGCACCACGAACACGTCGCCGAGCCCCTGGTCGAAGATGATCTCGGCCGCGACGCGTGAGTCGGAGCACCCGAAGATCACGGCGTAGGGGTGCTGGGCCTGGCTCAGCTCTGCACGATGGTCCACACCCTGCGACGGATGCTGCATCTCTCCGCGGACGAATCGCTCGTTCCCCTCACGCAGGGCAGTCCAGGCTTCGGCGGGCGTCGTGGGGCGAGTCACGGTGTCATCGTCGCAGGTCCGAGGGGTGGGACGCACGCGCGAATCGGACATACCGGTGGCGCTCAGGGTCACAGAGGAGTAGTCAAGGGGGTGAGGCGACGATGCCTCGGGTACGGAGGACTCTGGTGCGACGACGTTCACGGGCACTGACCCTCGTCGTGGGCCTGGCACTGGCGGCCCCGCTGGCCGCGTGCGCCAGCGAGGGATCGGGCCCACCGAAGCTCACCTGGTACATCAACCCCGACGACGGCGGCCAGACCGAGATCGCCAAGCAGTGCACCGAGTCGGCCAACGGCGCCTACACGATCGAGACGACTCTCCTGCCGCGCGACGCCAGCGCCCAGCGCGAGCAGCTGGCCCGCCGACTGGCCGCCAAGGACGACTCGATCGACATCATGAGCCTCGACCCGCCGTTCATCCCCGAGCTCGCAGAGCCCGGCTTCCTGGCGCCCGTCCCGGCCGACGTCGAGTCTCAGGTCACGCAGAACGTGGTCAAGGGCGCGCTCGCAGGTGCGAAGTGGAAGGACAAGCTGGTCACGGTCCCGTTCTGGGCCAACACGCAGCTGCTCTGGTACCGCAAGTCGGTGGCGAAGGCCGCGGGCCTCGACCCGGCGACGACGCCCGTGACGTGGGACCAGATCATGAAGGCGGCCAAGGACCAGGACAAGTACCTCTCGGTGCAGGGCACCAAGGCCGAGTCGCTGACGGTGTGGATCAACGCGCTCGTCGCGTCGGCCGGTGGCCAGATCATCGAGAACCCCGAAGCTCCGGCGGACGAGATCAAGCTCGGCCTGGAGTCGCCCGCCGGCGAGGCGGCAGCGACGATCATGGGCACGATCGGCAAGGACGGACTCGGCGGACCCGCTCTACCGACCGAGGACGAGGGCGTCTCGCTGACGATCTTCCAGGGCGACAAGGGCTCGTTCATGGTGAACTGGCCGTTCGTCTGGTCGGCTACGAACGCGGCCGTCAAGGACGGCACGCAGCCGCAGTCGCTCGTCGACGACATCGGCTGGGCGCTCTACCCGCAGGTGTCGGCGGACCAGCCGACGGCGCCCCCCTACGGCGGCATCAACCTCGGGGTCGGGGCGTTCAGCAAGCACATCGACCTGGCGTACCAGGCCACCGAGTGCATCGTGACCCCGGAGCACCAGGCCCAGTACTTCGCGACGAACGGCAACCCGCCGTCCAACACCACGTCCTACGACGACGCGGCCGTCAAGGCGGCGTTCCCGATGGCCGACGTGATCCGGCAGTCGCTGGAGCAGGCCGTCCCGCGTCCGCAGACCCCGTACTACAACGAGGTCTCGACAGGGCTCCAGCAGACGTGGCACCCACCGAGCTCGGTGAACCCGAAGACGACTCCGACGAAGTCGACCGACCTCATCACCGCCGTGCTTCGAGGGGAGCAGCTGCTATGAGCACACAGGTGGCGGGGAAGCCCGACCTGCGGGACGCGGCCGCGAAGGCGGGGCGCAGCGACCGAGCCAAGGCCGAGGCGCGCCTCGGCTGGATGCTCGCGGGACCCGCGTTCGTCGTGATGCTCGCGGTCACGCTCTACCCGATCCTGCAGGCCGTCTACGACTCGCTCTTCCACTTCCGGCTGACCGCGCCGGACGACAAGAGCTTCGCCGGGCTGAGCAACTACTACGTGGTGCTCACGGACCCGATCTTCTGGCAGGCGCTCGGCGTCACCCTGTTCATCACCGTCGTCACCGTGATCGTCGAGCTCATCCTCGGGTTCGCGCTGGCGCTCGTGATGCACCGCGCGATCAAGTCCCTGCGAGGCGTGCTGCGTACCGCGATCCTGGTGCCCTACGGGATCATCACCGTGGTGTCCGCGTTCGCCTGGTTCTACGCGTTCGACATCACCTCGGGGTACGTGAACAACTGGTTCAGCTGGCTGCCCTTCATCACGCCGGACACCAACTGGTTCGCCGAACGCGGCACGTCGCTGTTCGTGATCATGGCGTCCGAGATCTGGAAGACCACCCCGTTCATCTCGCTCCTCCTGCTGGCCGGGCTCTCCCAGGTGCCGACCGAGCTCGAGGAGGCCGCCGAGGTCGACGGTGCCACCTGGGTTCAACGCATGAGGCGGGTGGTCCTGCCCAACATGAAGGCGGCGATCATGGTCGCCGTCCTGTTCCGGGCCCTGGACGCGTTCCGCATCTTCGACAACGTGTTCATCATGACCAACGGCGCGAACGGCACCGAGGTGCTCTCGTTGCTCACCTACCGCACGTCGATCGGGCGTCTGGAGATAGGCCTGGGCTCGGCCATCTCCGTGCTGCTCTTCGCCTGCGTCCTGCTCATCTGCTGGATCGCGGTGAAGCTGTTCAAAGTTGATCTCGCCGGCTCGAGGGGTGGCTCCTGATGCGACAGCTGTCCACTCGCGCCAAGTGGGGCTGGGCCGTCGTCACGATCGTCGTGGCCGTCTACGCGCTCCTGCCGGTGCTCTCGATCTTCGCGACGTCGTTCAAGCTGCCCAGCCAGCTCAACGCGGGAACGTTCTTCCCGCAGACCTGGTCGTGGACCAACTACCAGGAGATCCTGACCACCGACGGCCCGGCGAAGGAGCTGTTCCTGTCGGCGCTGCGCAACTCGATCGGCATCTCGCTCATCGCGACCGCCATCGCCGTCGTGCTCGCCACGCTCGCCGCCTACGCGATCGCCCGGCTCGACTTCCCGGGCAAGCGGCTCGTCCTGCTGACCGCGCTCGGCGTCTCGATCTTCCCGGTCATCTCGATCGTCACGCCGCTGTTCAACCTGTGGCGCGAGATCGGCCTCTACGACACCTGGCTCGGCCTGATCATCCCGTACCTGTCGCTGACGCTGCCCATCTCCATCTGGACCTTGGCCGCGTTCTTCCGGCAGATCCCGTGGGAGCTCGAGCAGGCCGCACAGGTGGACGGCGCCACCACGTGGCAGGCGTTCCGCAAGGCGATCGTCCCGCTGGCGGCGCCTGGCGTGTTCACCACCGCGCTGATCGCCTTCTTCATCGCCTGGAACGACTTCGTGTACGGCATCTCCCTCACGTCGACCAGCGCCGCGCGACCCGTGCCTGCGGCTCTGGCGTTCTTCACCGGAGCCTCGCAGTTCGAGGAGCCGACCGGGGCCATCTCAGCCGCAGCCATCGTCGTGACGATCCCGATCGTCATCCTCGTCCTGCTCTTCCAGCGCCAGATCGTGTCCGGCCTCACCCAGGGTGCCGTCAAGGGCTGAGCGCCCGCCCTGCCATGTCCACTAAGGAGTACTGATGGCCGCCATCACCCTGAACAACCTCGTCAAGCAGTACGGCGACGGCTACCTGGCCGTGAAGGGCGTCAGCCTGGACATCGCCGACGGCGAGTTCGTCATCCTCGTCGGGCCCTCGGGCTGCGGGAAGTCGACCCTGCTGCGCATGATCGTCGGCCTGGAGGACATCACCTCGGGCGACCTGACGATCGACGGCAAGCGCGTCAACGACAAGGCGCCGCGTGACCGGCACCTGGCGATGGTGTTCCAGAACTACGCCCTCTACCCGCACCTGACCGTGTTCGAGAACATCGCGTTCCCGCTCCGGCTGCAGAAGGGCAAGTTCACGGAGGCGCAGGTCAAGGAGAAGGTCGAGTTCGCCGCGAAGACGCTCGAGCTGCAGGACCACCTCGATCGCAAGCCCGCCAACCTCTCCGGTGGCCAGCGGCAGCGCGTCGCGATGGGCCGCGCGATCGTGCGAGAGGCACAGGCGTTCCTCTTCGACGAGCCGCTGTCGAACCTGGACGCCAAGCTGCGCGGTCAGATGCGCACCGAGATCGCCCGCATGCAGCGCCGCCTCGGCACGACCACCGTCTATGTCACGCACGACCAGACCGAGGCCCTCACCCTGGGCGACCGCGTCGCGGTCCTGCGCAAGGGCGAGCTCCAGCAGGTGGCCAGCCCGCGCGGCCTGTACGAGCAGCCGAAGAATCTGTTCGTCGCAGGTTTCATCGGGTCGCCGCCGATGAACTTCCTGCCCGGTGAGGTCATCGACGGCGGGAAGGCGCTACGGCTGCCGTTCGCCGACATCCCGCTCACCGCGGAGATGTCCTCACGTCTGGGCGATCGCAAGCTCGTGATCGTGGGGCTGCGACCGGAGCACTTCGAGGACGCGTCCCTGCTCGAGACCGGCAAGCGCGAAGCCGGCGTGGAGTTCGACACCGCGGTCGACGTGACCGAGTGGTTGGGCTCGGAGCTGTACGCCTACATCCCCTTCGACACCAACCCCGACGTGGCCGGCAAGCTCGAGGAGCTCGATCGCGACCTGGACGGCGAGGGTCTGCGCACGCAGCTGATCGTCGCGCTCGACTCGGAGAGCAAGATCCGCGACGGGGTCCAGGCGACGCTGTGGTTCGACCCCTCCCGCGCGATGATCTTCGACCCGGAGTCGGGCGACAACCTGACGTTCAACGAGGACATGGCGCGCTCGATCGACGCGGAGAGCGAGGTCGACCGCAAGGCGTCCCTGGAACGGGCACACGCCCGCGAGGGGGCGTCGGCGTAGGGCCGGATGGCCGATTCCGGCTGGGCGCGTGTCCGGCTGGGCGACGCCGTCGCGGACGCTAGACCAGCTCGTCTGCGCGGGGCGGGTTCGCGCCCGCGCGCGAGACCGTGATCGCGGCGATCTGTGCGCACCGCTGCAGAACGCGCTCCAGCACGTCGGATGTCCGCGTCCGCGAGCGCCTGCCGGTTGTCCGCCCCGAGCAGCCCGGCGGACCACAGTCCGTCGATCAGCCCGCCCATGAACGAGTCTCCGGCGCCGACCGTGTCCGCGACCTGCACCTTCGGCGCGACGACCTGCAGGCGGGCGCCCGCCGACGTGCTCGCGAAGGCCCCGTCACCGCCGTGCGTGACGACGACGAGCGACGGACCGGATCGGCTCCACTCCTCGGCGATCTCCGCCGGCGCGACGCCGGGGTGCAGCCACGCCAGGTCCTCGTCGCTGACCTTGACCACGTCCGCGAGTCGCACGAGCGCGTCGACGACCGGCAGGGCGTGCGCGGGGGAGCCCATGAGGACCGGCCGCAGGTTCGGGTCGTACGTGATGGTCGATGTCGGCCGGCGGGCGGCGATCAGGCGCTCGACAGCGGTCCCGCCTGGCTGCAGGACCGTGGCGATCGAGCCGGTGTGCACGACCAGCGGGGCACCGTCGGCCTCGTCCCAGGCGCTCGGCAGGTCCCACTCGAGGTCGAACTGGTAGCTGGCGACACCTGCGGCATCGATGTGCGCGGTGGCCACGGGCGTGCGCGTGGCGCTGCGGTCCCCGGTCAGGACGTGCACGTGGGAGTCGCCGAGGTGGCGACGCACCAGGTCGCCGTCCGCGTCGCGGCCCAGCCAGGTGAGCAGGTCGACCGATCGGCCGAGGCGGCCGAGGCCGATCGCGACGTTCGCGGGGCTGCCACCGGGGTGCCGCTCTCGGCTCCCGTCGGGGCGAACGACCTCGTCGATGAGGGCTTCGCCGACGACGAGCGCGCGGTCCTGTGCTGCCGTGGTCATCCCTGCTCCTCGATGTCGTCGGGCTCGAGCCCGTCGGTGGGCTGTTCCGACGCCTTCTCCCGGACCGCGCTCAGGCGCTGGCGCGCGCCGTCGAGCCATTCCTGGCAGCGCGCGGCGAGCGCCTCGCCGCGCTCCCAGAGGGCGAGCGACTCCTCGAGCGTCTGGGCTCCGGACTCGAGGCGGGCGACGACCGAGACGAGCTCGTCACGCGCCTGCTCGTAGCCGAGCGCACTCACGTCGGCATTCGGGGTGTTCGGGGGCGACTTGGGCACGGGCACAGTCAACCAGCCCCGACCGACACCTCGAACGCCGGTGCGCGGCGAGCGAGTGGTCGTGCGAATCAGGGTGAGACGGTTGCCGTGAGCTCGCCCCGGGCGACGCGGACGCGCAGGTCGTCGCCGGTCGCGACCTCTGCCGGATCTCGGACGACGTTCCCGGCCGCGGTCTGCACGACGGCGTATCCGCGGTCGAGCGTGGCGGCAGGGGACAGCGCGCGCACCTGTGCGGCCAACCCGGCCACCTCGGCCAGCCCGTGCACGAGCCCGGTGTGCAACGCCCGACGCCCGCTCTCGCGCAGCGCCTCGACGCGGTGCTCGTGCTGGTCGACGAGGGCCTGAGGCGTCCGCAGCACCGGCCTGCTGCGAAGCTGGTCCAGGCCCGACTGCTCCCGCTGCAGCCGGCCCGTCAGTGCGGCGCGCGCCCGGAGCCGCGCCTGCGTGATCCGCGACCGCTCCTCGCTCACGTCCGGCACGATCCGTTTGGCCGCATCGGTGGGCGTCGAGGCGCGGAAGTCCGCGACCAGGTCCAGCAGCGGGGTGTCCAGGTGGTGGCCGATCGCGCTGACCAGCGGCGTGCGGCACGCCGCCGCGACGCGGACGAGCGCCTCGTTGCTGAACGGCAGCAGGTCCTCGAACGACCCACCACCGCGCGCGACGACGATCACGTCGACCCGCGGGTTCGCGTCGAGCTCGACGATCGCCGCGCTGACCTCCGGGACCGCTCGGGGCCCCTGCACGGTCACCCGTCGGATCTCGAAGTCGACGGCGGCCCAACGGGCCCGCGCGTTGGACACCACGTCATGCTCGGCGTCGCCCTGCTGCGCCACGATCAGGCCGATCGTCCCCGGCAGGAACGGCAGGGCGCGCTTACGGCTCGGCTCGAACAGGCCCTCGGCCCCGAGGATGCCCTTGAGGTGCTCGATCCGGGCGAGGAGCTCGCCGAGGCCGACCAGCCGGACGTCGTCGGCGGCGAAGGTCAGCGTCCCCTTCTTGGCGTGGAACTGCGGGCGCGCATGCACGACGAGGTGCGCACCGTCGGAGATCTTGTCGGCGATCAACCGCATCGACGCCGCCGGCACGGTCACGGACAGGGACATGTCGAGGTCCGTGTCGCGCAGCGTCAGGAAATAGAGGGTGTTCCACTTCTTGAGGTTCAGCACCTGCCCCTCCACCCAGACCGGCGGCATCTTGGCGATGTAGTCCGCGATCTTGGGCGCCAGGTGTCGCACCGGCCACGGCCGCTCGGGCGTGGTGTCGGCGGCCCTCAACGGCCGCGGCCCCGAGCTCGGCGCGCTGAGCGAGGTCTCGGTGCGCCTGGCGTGCTCGGCGACGGGCTCGGTGCTCACACCCCCAGCCTGCCCCATCGGACCCACACCGGACGTCGCGGATGAGCCTTCGGTGCGCTCCGGTCGGGACCGGGCTGCTCTGCGTGAGCGAACCGCACCGGGCGATCCCGGGACGGAACAGCGTGTGCATGCGATGGACGTCACGGGGTGATCCCGGTGACAGTCGGCCGCCTCGAGCGGCCTCGACGCCTGCCCGAACTAGACTCTCCCCGTGACCACCTCCACGTCCGCCACCGGAAAGCGTGTGCTTCTGGCTGCCCCCCGCGGCTACTGCGCGGGTGTCGACCGAGCGGTCATCGCCGTCGAGAAGGCGCTCGAGCACTACGGCGCGCCGGTCTACGTCCGCAAGGAGATCGTCCACAACAAGCACGTGGTCGAGACCTTGGCGGCCCGCGGCGCGATCTTCGTGGACGACACGGACGAGGTGCCCGTGGGCGCGCGCGTCGTGTTCTCGGCGCACGGGGTGTCCCCGGCCGTGCACGCGGCTGCAGCGGCTCGGTCGTTGCAGACGATCGACGCGACCTGCCCGCTGGTCACCAAGGTGCACAAAGAGGCCGTGCGGTTCGCGGCCGAGGACTACGAGATCCTGCTGATCGGCCACCACGGGCACGAGGAGGTCGAGGGCACCTATGGCGAGGCGCCCGACCACATCCAGGTGGTCGACTCTCCCGAAGCGGTCGCCGGCCTCCAGGTGCGCGACCCCGAGCGGCTCATCTGGATCTCGCAGACGACCCTGTCGGTCGACGAGACGATGGACACGGTCCGCCGGCTGCGTGAGCGGTTCCCCAACCTGCAGGACCCGCCCTCCGACGACATCTGCTACGCCACCCAGAACCGTCAGGTGGCCGTGAAGAAGCTGGCCCCGGAGTGCGACGTGGTGATCACGGTCGGGTCGGCGAACTCGTCGAACTCGGTCCGCCTGGTCGAGGTCGCGCTGGATGCCGGAGCCCGCACGTCCTATCGCGTCGACACCGCGGCCGAGGTCGACCCGGCATGGCTCGACGGCGCGACCACCGTCGGTGTCACCTCGGGTGCGTCCGTGCCGGAGATCCTGGTCCGAGATGTGCTCGCACTGCTGGCCGAGCACGGGTTCGCGGACGTCGAAGAGGTGCGCACGGCGACCGAGGACCTGATGTTCTCGCTCCCTCGCGAGCTGCGCGCCGACCTCAAGGCCGCCGGCGCGATGCCGGTCACCCCGCGCCGCGACGGCCGGCGCTCGCTGGACGTCCAGCCCGCCTGATCGGCTACCCGGCCGACGCGTCCTTCGTGACCTCCTCGTCCGCCGCTGCCGCCCGCTCCGCCCGGAGGGCGCGTTCGTCGCGCTCGGCCAGCCCGTCGAACAGGACGACGTGCTCGTCCGCGTCGGACCGCCCCAGCTCGGACAGCACCAGCTCGGGCGCGGTGATGCTCGACAGCCTGGGGTTGGCGGGCTCGGGTGTCGGCAGGTCGGCGTCCACCACGTTCAGGTCGGCAAAGCGTCGTGCGCTGACCAGGACGCGGGTCTCCAGGGAGGACACCGTCTGGTTGTAGGCGCCGGCGGCGCGAGTCGATCGCGCGGCCGAGCCGGGCGAGGTGCGTGCCCATGGTCGAGAGGCGTCCGTGCAGCTCCTTGCCCAAGGTCAGCACGGCCTGCGCGTTGGCGGCGAGGGCGTCCTGGCGCCAGGCGTAGGAGATGGTGCGCAGGAGGGCCAGCAACGTCATCGGCGTCGCGATGATGACGTTGCGCTCGAACGCGTACTCCAGCAGCAAGGGATCCTGCTCGGCGGCCGCGCCGAGGAACGACTCGGCCGGCACGAACATGACGACGAACTCCGGCGCCGGAGCGAACTGGTCCCAGTAGCGCTTGCCGGCCAGGTCGTCGACGTGGGACCGCACGTGCCGGGCGTGCGCCGCGAGCCGGTCCGCGCGGACGGTCTCGTCGGTCGTCTGCGCGGCGTCGAGAAACCCGAGGAAGGCGACCTTGGCGTCCACCACGACGTTCTTGCCGCCCGCGAGCCGGATCACCATGTCCGGCCGGAGCAGGCCCGTCGTCGGTACGCACCTGCGCCTGCTCGACGAAGTCCACGTGCGCGAGCATGCCCGGCCGCCTCGACGACGCGCCGCAGCTGGACCTCCCCCCACCGCCCGCGCACGTGGGAGGACCGCAGGGCCGTGACGAGCTTCGACGTCTCGTCGCGAAGGTGCTCGGACGCCGCATGCATGGCGCGGACCTGCTCGCCGAGGGCGGCCTGGCCGGACGCGCGCGCCTGCTCGGCGCTGGACAGCTGGGCGCGCACCGCGTCGAGCGTGCTCGACAACGGCTCGACCATGGCGCGCACGGCCGCCTCGCGCTGGGCCAGCTCACCCGACTGCGTCTGGTGGTCCGCGGCGAACTGCTGGTGCGCGAGGGCGAGGAACTGGTCCGTGCTCGTCGCGAGCGCCTCGGCCGCGAGGGCCCGGAACTGGTCTGCCTGCCGGTCGGAATCGGCCAGCCGCTCGCGGGCGACCCGTCGCTCGGCGTCCAGCATCGCACCGGCCCGCGCGGCCTCGACGGCGGCCTGGCGGACCGTCGTCTCCGAACGGCGCGCCGCCGAGGCCGAGGCGAGCACCCACGCGACGAGAGCGCCGACGACGGCGCCGACGGCCAGTCCCAGCAACAGTCCGTTGTCCATGCCCGGAGCCTGTCAGCACCCACCGACATCCCCCCGACGGTGGAGGGCGCGGCGGGCGTGCGGACCGTAGGGTGGATCGATGTCGGCCACCGATCACGTCCCCGCCCTCGAGCTCCGGGGGCTCTGGCGCAGGTTCGGCGACAAGATCGCCGTCGCGGGGATCGATCTCGTCGTCCCGGCGGGCTCCTTCTACGGGCTCGTCGGCCCGAACGGCGCCGGGAAGACGACCGCGTTGTCCATGGCGACCGGGCTGCTCAAGCCCGACTTCGGGCACGGTCCTGGTGCACGGCCACGACCTGTGGGCCGTCGCCGATCGAGGTCAAGCGCATGCTCGGGGTGCTCCCGGACGGTGTGCGGCTGTTCGACCGGCTGACCGGCCAGCAGCTCATCACCTACGCGGGCCTGCTGCACGGGCTCGACCGGGAGACCGTCGCTGCGCGCGCCGCCGACCTGCTCTCGGCCTTCGACCTCACGGCCGACGCCAACAAGCTGGTGGTCGAGTACTCGGCCGGCATGACGAAGAAGATCGCGCTCGCCTGCGCGCTCGTGCACGCGCCGCGACTGCTCGTGCTGGACGAGCCGTTCGAGGCGGTCGATCCCGTCTCGGCGGCCAACATCCGCGACATCCTCGCGTCCTACGTGTCCAGCGGGGGCACCGTCATCGTCTCGTCGCACGTCATGGACCTGGTGCAGCGGATGTGCGACCACGTCGCCGTGATCGCCGCCGGGCACGTCCTTGCCGCCGGCACGATCGACGACGTGCGCGGGGACGAGAGCCTCGAGGACCGCTTCGTCCAGCTGGTCGGCGGTCGCGTGACGGGTGAGGGGCTCGCGTGGTTGCGCACCTCCTCCGTCTGAAGCTGACGCTGCTGCGCAACGGGCTCCGGCGCAGCGCGTGGCAGGTCGTAGGGCTGTGCTTCGCCGCGCTCTACGGCCTCGATGGCCGCGGCAGTCGTCGTGGCGGCGATGGCGGCGCTCAGCGTGGACACGTCCCCCGACTCCCGGGGGCTCGTCGTCGTGGTCGTCGGCGCCCTGCTCGTGCTCGGCTGGTGGGTTGTCCCGCTGGTCGCTTTCGGCCTGGACGCGACCGTCGACCCGGCGCGGTTCGTCACGTTCGCGATCCCGCGGGGCCGCATGCTCGTCGGGCTCGCGCTGTCGGGTCTGATCGGCATCCCGGGTGTCGTGACGGCCGTCGCGAGCCGTGTCGATGACCGGCGTCTGGTGGCGCACCGCCCGTGGCACTCGTGGCGGCGGTGGTCTGCGCGCCCGATCGCCCTCGCGACCTGCATCGTCGGCGGACGGGCGACGACCTCTGCCTTCGCGCACCTCATGGGCAAGCGGCGCGTGCGCGAGCTGACGGCGGCCCTCGGCCTCGTGCCGCTGCTCCTGCTAGGACCGCTCATCAGCGGCTTCTCGTCGTCGGGCGCCTCGGTCACCCGGGAGCTGGTGGAGTCGGTGGCCGACGTCCTCGGCTGGACCCCGATCGGCGCCGCGTGGGCCGTGCCGTGGTCGGTCTCGCAGGGTGCGTGGGGCACGGCGCTGGCCCGGTTCGGTATCGCGGTCGCGACGCTCGCGGTCGCGGGCTTCGTCTGGGAGCGCGCGCTGGCGAACGCCCTGGTGAATCCGGTGCACGAGACCGTCTCCGGGCGAGGGCACGGGCTGGGCTGGTTCGGTCGGCTGCCGGGCACGCCGCTCGGCGCCGTGCACCGCGCGCTGCCTCACCTACTGGGTGCGCGACCCGCGGTACCTGCTGGCCATCGCGATCGTGCCCGTCCTTCCCGTGATCCTGTGGATCGTCAACCCGGGCGGCGGCACGCTGCTGTTCCTCGGCCCGCTGGTCGCCTTCCTCATGGCGTGGGGGATCTCCGCGGACGTCGCCTACGACGGCACGGCGTTCTGGACGCACCTTGCCGCGCCCATCACCGGGGTCACCGATCGCCTCGGGCGGGTGCTGGCCGGGGCCGTCATCTCCGTCCCGGTGGTGCTCGTGTTCACCGTCGGCTCGGCCCTGGTCGCCGACCGCGCCGCCTACATCCCGGCACTCCTCGGGGCGTCGTTCGGCGTGCTGCTCACGGCCTACGGTGGCGCCAGCGTCGTCTCGGCGATCGTCGTCTATCCGGTGCAGCTGCCCGGTGAGAATCCGTTCCAGACCCGGCAGGGCGCCTCGATGGCGTCGATCACGTCCCAGCTGGTCGGGTGGCTGGCGGTGTTCGTGCTCTCGGCGCCGGAGATCATCATGGCCGTCGTCGCACTCACCCTGGGACCCATCGCCCTCGGCTGGGTAGCGCTGCTCGTCGGCCTCGTGCTCGGCGGCACGCTCCTGGTGGTCGGGGTGCGCTTCGGCGGCCGCACTCTCGACCGCACCGGCACCTCGCTGCTCGCCCGGATCCAGGCCTTCGCCTGACGGCCTCCGCACGGGCGTCCACGTAGACTCGTCCGACGTGGCACTCACTATCGGCATCGTCGGCCTGCCCAACGTCGGCAAGTCCACCCTCTTCAACGCGCTGACCCGGGCGTCGGTCCTCGCGGCGAACTACCCGTTCGCGACGATCGAGCCGAACGTCGGCGTGGTCCCGCTGCCCGACCCTCGTCTGGCGGTGCTCGCCGAGCTGTTCGGTTCCGAGCGGATCCTGCCGGCGACCGTGTCCTTCGTGGACATCGCCGGCATCGTCAAGGGCGCCAGCGAGGGCGAGGGCCTGGGCAACGAGTTCCTGGCCAACATCCGCGAGGCCGACGCGATCTGCCAGGTGACCCGCGCGTTCGCCGACCCGGACGTCGTGCACGTCTCCGGTGTCGTGGACCCGAAAGATGACATCGAGGTCATCAACACCGAGCTGATCCTGGCCGACCTGCAGACCCTCGAGAAGGCGATCCCGCGCCTCGAGAAGGAGGTCCGGACCAAGAAGGCCGACGCCGGGCTGCTCGCCGCCGCGCAGGAGGCGTTCGCGATCCTCGAGACCGGCGTGACCCTGTCCCGCAGCGGCAAGGCCTGATCGAGCACCTCGACGAGCTGCAGCTCATGACGAGCAAGCCGTTCATCTACGTGTTCAACACGGACGACGCAGGCCTGGCCGACACCGCGTTCCAGGACGAGATGCGCGCCCTGGTGGCCCCCGCCGACGCGATCTTCCTCGACGCCCAGTTCGAGTCCGAGCTGGTCGAGCTGGAGCCCGACGAGGCCCGCGAGATGCTCGCCGACAACGGGCAGGAGGAGGCCGGTCTGGACCAGCTCGCGCGCGTCGGCTTCCACACCCTCGGTCTGCAGTCCTACCTGACCGCCGGCCCCAAGGAGTCCCGCGCGTGGACCATCCACCGCGGCTGGACCGCCCCGCAGGCCGCCGGCGTGATCCACACCGACTTCCAGAAGGGCTTCATCAAGGCCGAGGTCATCTCCTTCGACGACCTGGTCGCCGCCGGATCCGTCGCCGCGGCCCGCGCCGCCGGCAAGGCCCGCATCGAGGGCAAGGACTACGTGATGGCCGACGGCGACGTGGTGGAGTTCCGCTTCAACGTCTGACCCGAGGTAGTGGGTTGTCTGGAAGATGACTGGACCCGCGGTTACGTCCCGCACGCCGATGAGGGACGTTCGACAGTACGATGCCGCCTTATCCTGAACGGCGAGGCCATCGGGTACGTAGCCTTCAAGCTGGATCAGCACCTATCCACGATCGCGGCCCTGATGGCGACCGTTCTATCCATTCGATTTCGTCGACTGGCTGGAGATGCTTCGTCCTGGACGCCGGTTGAGGCGTCAACGATGGCATCGTCGCTTGCAGTTCGCCGTCGCTCCGATCCGCGACGAGGTTCTGGCTGGTGGACTCGAGGAACCTTGCGGGCCACCCCGCGTCCAGCAACGGCGAGGTGCGCCTGGAGCTTGCGTTCCTGAGCGGGGTTGAATGAGATCAGGCTTGGAGCCAGTTCGGCTGGGGCGACGGCTGACGGCGACGTGGTGGAGGTCCGCTTCAATATGGCATGACGATGACGCACCTGCGCTGCCCTCGCTGCGGTGATCCGATGGAGGTCATCGATGGGGAGGTCACGTGTCGTCGTGGACACATGGGGCTCTCCAGGGCCGTCCAGGGCGAACTGGAAGAGATCGTTCAGTCGCCGCCGAGGCGATCCGAGGCAGCCGCCATCCGATGGGGGGCCGGTGGCCTGCCCGGCCGAGGGTGAGCGGATGTCGAGTCAGACGGAATCGTCCAGTGGCCCGACTGTCAGGCTGCTTGCCGGGCCGGACGCTGTACGGCTTAATCGAGCTTCACCCGCACCGGAAGGTGTGGCGCTGAAGTGGTGGAGGTCCGCCACAGTTGAACATCAACCGCCTCTGGATCTTGAAAGTGCGCATGATGCGAGCCGAGGTCTCGGCACGAACCGTCGAGAGCGACGAGCCGCGTTCCGTCGTGTCGACGCCGCGTCTGACGTCGTCACCGTAGGGCCCGCCAAGTGAAGCGTCGCGGCCCTCGCTTCGGCGGAGCCCTGCCCCCACCGCCCCCGCGGCCGCCGAGAAGGCCACGCCGGGGGTTCGCCGACTGGGTGAACAGCGCACAGGTGTCGACGGTCCTGCTCCTCCTGGTTGCTGTCGGTGCGACGGCGGGCGGTTGGTTCGCGTACGGAGAGGCCCATTCCCTGCAGGAGCGTGGTGTGCTGGCGAGCGCAGTTGTCGTGGACGTCCACCAGGCGACGACCCGCAGGGACAACAGTTACGTCACCGTCCGATTCGTGGACCAGGCTGGTCAGGAGCAGACCGTGGAGGTCGCCAACTACAGGTGGAGTCCCCGGCCGCGCGTCGGGGACAGACCGGTCGTCCTGTACGACCCTCGGGACCCGTCCACGATTGCCGACGTACGGATGGGTCCCGACTTCCTGCTCAGTTGGCTCCTCGCCGCCGCCGCCGTCACGGCCGGTGTGCTGGCCTGGTTGACGTGGACCAGGCGCCTGGACTGGAGCAAGCTGCGCTGGCTGACGGCGTGACGGCAACGTAGGCCGACGGCGACGGCGACGTGGTCGAGTTCAGATTGCACGTCTGAATCTTCCTACCGCGCGGAGGACAAGACCTTGCTCAACTTGGGGGTTTCTTAGGTGCCGAGGTGGACGGGTTCGATGAGATAGCACTGATGGATGCAGCCGTGGGTCGCCTCTCGGCGTCGTATCGCGATGCCGGACTACAGCCGATCGCGGCGCCGACCGACGTGGAGCAGGTACTCCACGACATCGCGGAGGCCATAGCGCCCCTGCGGATGACGGCCGAGCTCGAGCAGTTCTGGCGGACGGTCGATCCGCACTCGGTCCGGGTCGCGCCGTATCCGACGCTCTGCAGTCCTGCGTTCGCGCCGCAGTACTGGCGGCAGGATCGCGAGATCCTGCGGATTGCGACGGAATCGGGGATGCCGCACCAGGGACGGTCACACGTCGTCCTCGCTGCCCGTGACCGGTGCAGTCGTGGCGACAAGACGTGGTGGAGTTCCGGCACAGTTGAACCTCTCGGGAAGTCCGGCGAGATCATGTTTAGCGCTTGAGTTCTACGGCTAGCGTTGCGGCATGCCAGCCGCCGAGGTCACCGTGCGAGCGATGGCCATCCGCTGGGAGTCCGACGACTTCCCTGGCTGGGTCGAGGTCGCGGTCGTCGATGCGCACGCCCGCGAACATCGCATTGTTGAGAAGGTGCCGATCCTGACTGAGCTTCCGATCACTGCGGACTCGGCCTTCCCTTTCGAGCTGTGGGTCTTCGGACAGATAGTTGCGATTGAGCGTGACGACGTCACCGTCTTGCTGGGTCACTCGGTAGAAACCGTGGGGCAAGCCTGCGAGTTGACTCTCGCCTCCGGAGATGTTGTCTGGCTGTGACGCCTTGACAACGCCGAACGTGGTGGAGTCCGCCACGCAACAACATCTGGGAGCCAGACATGAGCGATGCGACTCCAGAGTCGCTGACGCCCGACGAAGCGTTCCGTGCGGCCTACTTCATGATCGATCGGTATGTTGCCCTTGAGTCCAGCCCCGACGTCGGCCTAGTCCTGTTCCACCAGTACATGAAGTCGGACCCGGCTCGCTGGGATGACTGGACCGAATCGGTCCGGCGTGCGCGTTCAAGCGAGAGTGCGCACCAGGACTGGCTCCACGATTGAGCGTCCGCGCCGACCGAGATGTCGTGGAGTTCGGGTTTTAATCAACCTCTGGGAACCAGAAGCAAGGACCACGCGTGGAGACCCAATGGCCGGACCATTGGCAGCACGAGGCACGGGCCGCGCTGCAGCCATACTTCGGCGCAGACGTCCGGGTGCGCATCATCGTCGGGCCACCGGACTCCCTCGATGGGACCGTGCTTGAAGGTTTCGTTGACCTGGTCGACGACGTGCCAACCGTCCTCTACGACCGCAGCGGCGGGCCAGATGTCTACGTGTGGCCACTGCTTAGAGGTCCGGTTCTGCGGATCTACGGGCTGCGGCCACGCCGCAAGCCGACCCTGCTGTTCGCTCACGCTGGCTGGACTCCGCGCCAGGGCGAGTAGCGGCGGCCGACGTTCTGAGGTACGTCCTGAACGACGACAACCGGGTCGGGTTCCGTCACTCACCAACCTTTGGTGCACACATGGTTTCGCGCGATCCCCGTGGCTGACATGGTCGCGACGATCCGGCCGGGATACGAAGTCGAGGCGACGATCCCAACATCGGCTTCGAGCCCCCGTCGGACAACGAAGTCGATCAGCTCGCGGCGTGGATCGTCTCCGAAGGCTGGCATCGTGGGGCCTCCGGACGTACCTGATGTCGACCGAGCATCCGGCGAAGTTCCGCTTCAACGTGTGATCGCGTCCTCCCTGAGCTGCGCCGCTCAACCCGACAGAACCGAACCGGAGAAGTCGGGCGGAGCGCCCTCTGCGTCGATGAGAGTGGGAGGCGAAGGGAGCGGCGATGATCGAGATCCTCAACCGGCTCGTCGACGAGATCGAGCAGCGCCTCGGCGACGACCTCGACGTCGATGACCTCGCGGCATCGATGGGAACGACGGGCTATCACGCGCGTCGCATGTTCTCGTCGCTTGGCGGGCATGCCGGTGTCCGACTACGTGCGGCGGCGGCGTATGACTGTCGCCGCGGCTGACGTGATCGGGGACGAGGATCTGCTCACGATCGCCGTGCGTTACGGATACGGCTCGACCGAGGCATTCGGGCGAGCATTCCGTGCCGTGCACGGCGCAAGTCATGGCGACGTCCGCCGTGATGGTGGCCCCCTTCGGAGTCAACCGCAGCTCAGGTTCCGCCTGACCGTCGAAGGGACGCACCCTATGGATGCCCGCATCATCGAACGCCCCGCCTTCCGCCTGATCGGCCACGCCGCTCGCGTGCCGCTGGTCTACGAGGGTGTCAACCCACACATTCAGCGGCACATCGCTTCGCTGCCCGTCTGCCGAGCACGAGCGCCTCAAGCAGCTCGGCGGCACCGAGCCGTCGGGGCTGCTGCAGGTCAGTGCTGATGTCGAACCGGACTACGACTGAGGGCAGCGAGCTGACATATCTGCACGGCGTGGCAGTTGACGTTGACGCCCAGACTCCCGATGACCTCGACGTGATCGACGTCGACGCCGGAGCGTGGGTGGTCTTCCGCACTTCCGGTTCGCACCCGGCGGCCCTGCAGGAGGCGTACGCGGCGTCTGCGACAGAGTGGTTCCCCTCCAACCCGTGGCGGCTGCGCCCTGGTCCGTCGATCGTCTCCGTACTCGACCGCGCGCCCGACTTCAGTACCGCGACGTGTGAGCTCTGGTTCCCGGTCGAGCGGGCCTGAGTGAGCGGCCGGACCGGGCTCGGGAGTCCCTGGGCCCGGTCCGCCTCCGTTTCACACGTTGTTCCGCTACGGAACGTGGTGGAGTTCAGATTTAACGTCTGATTCTTCTTCCGCGCGGAGGACAAAGCCTTGCTCAACTCGGGGTCCTTAAATGCCGAGGTGGACAGGATGGGCGATGAGATCGCATCGATGGATGCCGCCGTGGGTCGCCTCTCGGCTGCGTATCGCGATGCCGGACTACAGCCGATCGCGGCGCCGACCGACGTAGAGCAGGTACTCCACGACATCGCGGAGGCCATAGCGCCCTTGCGGCTGACGGCCGAGCTCGAGCAGTTCTGGCGGACGGTCGATCCGGACTCGGTCCGTGTCACGCCGTATCCGAGCCTCTGCAGTCCTGCGTTCGCGCTGCAGTCCTGGCTGCAAGATCGCGAGATCCTGGACGGGATCTCGCCTCGGCTGCTGTTCCCGTTCGCCTACGAGAGCCACGGGTTCCTCCTCACGGAGCTCGACGACGGCCACGGGTCGGGTGGTGTCGTCGTGCAGTGGGGCTACGGAGACGCGGAGTTCGTGCTCCAGTTCCGGCGCTTCGCCCAGTATGTAGACCTGCTGGCACAGATGATCGAACGCGGCCAGATCGTGCAGAACGCAACGCGCGCACACCGATGGATCGAGTCAGAGGCGTGGCACGAAGCGCAGGCGCGCCGCCTCGCGAGTTCCGGACCCATCCCGGGCTACGGCCACGCGCGGACTGTCGACGAGGAGCTGCGCAGCTGGCCGATGCACTGGCTGCGCGCAGATGGGGTCACCGACGAGTCGCGGGCCCTGCGGGGTGCGTCGACATCGATCGCTGCACTTGGCGACGCAGAATCTCGCGGTGGAACGATCCACGCGCTGGTGACGGGGCTCGTCGGATCAGCGGACGGGTCGAGCATCACCGTCGACGACGGAACGGGCACGCTGGACGTCTGGTGCCCTCCGGCTCTCTCGCCGTACGGGCCCCGGATCCGGACGCGCTACGAGATCGACGTCGTGCTCCGTCGTGCGACTTCGACACCACGGGGTAGTGGTGTGTCCCCGTCGGACATCCAGGAACGCGCGCTCGACGCAGATCTGGAGGGCGCGCGCCTCCTCGCGATCGAGTTCCTCCCAGAGGCTCTCGACCAATCGCGTCACGTGGCCGAGGCGACGGCGCTCCGCCCCCTCGACTGGTAGCTCAGCCCAAGAGCAGCGACGTCTCGAGCGCCGCGAATGAGTTCACGCGTACCTGTTGATCGGCGGCGCAATGCGGTGGAGTTCCGCTTCAACGTGTGATGCCGCTCGGCACCGAGCAGCTCAGGTGCGAGCGTGCGTGTTCGTCTCGACGATCGGGTCGGACGCGTCGGCCTTCGCGGCGTCGGCCTGCGCCCCGGGGGCACCGAGGTCGGGGTCCTTGCGGACGAGAGCCTCGATCTGTGCGCCGGTGTCGGCGTCGACGCTCTTCCAGTACGCGAAGGCACGGTCCAGCACGTCGCCCGTCACCCCGCCGAGCAGATGCCCTGCGACCGTCTTGACGAAGGCCGCCCGCTGCTCCTCGTCCCAGACGTCGCGCACGAGCGATCCGGCCTGCGAGAAGTCGTCGTCGTCGGGGCGCAGCGTGTACGCCTGGCGCACCATGGCGCCGTCAGCCTCCCAGCCCGGGTCGACCTCACCGACGTGGTCGGCGAAGCCGCGGCCGAACGAGTTCGGTGCGTACACGGGGTCGTCGCCGCGGTGGTCGTAGGCCATCGGGCCGTCCTGCGTGTAGGTGTTGAGCTCGACGTGCGGGCGGTTCACCGGCAGCTGCAGGTAGTTCGCTCCGATGCGGTGGCGGTGGGTGTCGGAGTACGCGAAGGCCCGGCCGAGCAGCATCTTGTCGGGAGAGAACCCGATTCCCGGCACGAGCGCCGACGGTTCGAAGGCCGCCTGCTCGATCTGGGCGAAGAAGTTCTCGGGATTGCGGTTCAGGGTCATCGTGCCGACCTTGATGAGCGGGAAGTCGCTGTGCGGCCAGATCTTCGTCAGGTCGAACGGGTTCAGGTGGTAGTCCTTCGCCTGTTCGTACGGCATGACCTGCATCGACAGCGTCCACGAGGGGAAGTCTCCGCGCTCGATCGCCTCGAACAGATCGCGGCGGTGGAAGTCGGCGTCCTCGCCGGCGATGCGCGTGGCATCAGCATCCGCCAGTCCTTCCACGCCCTGGTCGCTGTGGAAGTGGTACTTCACCCAGAACTTCTCGCCGACCGCATTGACCCACAAGTAGGTGTGCGAGCCATAGCCGTTCATCTTCCGGTACGACGAGGGGATGCCGCGATCGCCCATCAGGTAGGTCACCTGGTGCGCGGACTCGGGGTTGAGGCTCCAGAAGTCCCACTGCATGTTGTTGTCGCGCAGACCGTTGCCCCCGCGCCGCTTCTGGGAGCGGATGAAGTGCGGGAACTTCATCGTGTCGCGGATGAAGAACACCGGGGTGTTGTTCCCGACGAGGTCGTAGTTCCCCTCGTCGGTGTAGAACTTCAAGGCGAACCCGCGGGGGTCGCGCCACGTGTCCGGCGAACCCTGCTCGCCGGCGACGGTCGAGAAGCGCGCGAGCATCTCGGTCTTCGCCCCTGGCTGGAAGAGTCCGGCCTTCGTGTACGCGGTGACGTCCTCGGTCGTCTCGAAGACGCCGAACGCGCCGGAGCCCTTGGCGTGCACGTTGCGTTCGGGTGTCCGCTCGCGGTTGAAGTGCGCCATCTGGTTGAGGAAGTGCACGTCGTGCAGCACGATCGGGCCGTCGGCGCCCACGGTCAGCGCTGTTGCGGTCACTGGGCGCGGGCGCACCGGTGTCGGTCGTCGAGCCCATCTGTGCCTCGGCCGAGCGGCTCGTCGCGATGGATGTTCCGTCGGTAGGCACGGGAATTTCGGGCATGCTTCTCCTTCGCGAGGTGGGGCGAGTGAGGTGGCCGCCTTCGACGACGAGACCGTCCGTCGGCAACGAGACCTGCCGGTCCCGGCGTCGTCGGAACTCTCAAATCAACATATCCGCTGTGCCGGCGGCGGCAACTCGTGCGGACTGGCACGGCCCGCACGAGCCGAGCCGAGCACAGCTCGGTCGGGGAGAACGTGGCGATCTGCGTGCCACCATGGCGCGGCGGCGGGCATGCTGAGACCCGACGAATCCCACGCACGCGACCATGAGGAGACCGGTGTTTGCGATCATCGTTCACCACTACCCGACGGCCGAGCACCTCGACGCCTTCCGGTCGTTCTGCGTCCGGGTGGGCGACGAGCTCCGAGACCGCACCGCGGGCCTGGTCTCCATCGAGGGGTTCGACGACTCGCAGAGCGCGCGCCTCACGATCGTGTCCCGGTGGGAGTCGCGCGAGGCGGCCGAGGCGGGAGTCGCCCGACTCGTGGAGGCAGCCGCCAGGGTGGGCCCCCGAGATCCCGCCTGGAGCCTCCGCCCGGACGAGATCGCTCGGATCACGAGCTTCTAGACCGAGCCCACGGAGCCCGCGTGCCCTGAACGACGCCGGCCGGCCCCGATCGGCATGATCGGGACCGGCCGCGTCGCGTCAGGTCAGCGGGTGACGGAGCGGCGGCCGCCGACGCGGATCCAGATCAGCAGCACGATGATCGCGCCGATGATCGACCCGATGATCCCGGCCGGCTGCAGGAAGCCATCGGCCGCGTCCTTGTGGAAGAGCAGGTAGCCCAGGAAGCCACCGACGAACGACCCGATGATCCCGATGACGATGGTCATGGCGATCGACATGTCCTGCTTGCCCGGGACGATGAGCCGCGCGAGCAGCCCGGCGATGAGGCCGACGACGATGATCGTGATGATGAGTCCCAGCATGATGAAGCCTTTCGAGGGGAGGAATGTCTTGCTACGACCAAACCACCCCTAGGGCTGAGGTAGTACACCCCTAAGGGGGTTTATGGTCGAGCCATGAAGGACCTTAGTAGCCCGATCACGGTTGCGCTCGTCGACGACTACGACGTGGTGCTGCTCGGCGTCGCGAAGATCATCGACCAGTACCGCGACCGCGTCGTGGTGGCCGAGATCGACACGAACAAGCCCGTCAGCGACGTCGTCGACATCGTCTTGTACGACTCCTTCGCGCAGCCCGAGTCGGACCATCACGAGATCGGGGTGCTGGTCCGCAACCCGGCGGCCCGCAAGGTCGTCGTGTTCACCTGGAACTTCCACCCCGACCTGATCGCCAGCGCCCGGGAGCAAGGGGTGCGCGGCTACCTGTCCAAGGCGCTGCCCGCCCGCGACCTCGTCGCGGCGCTCGAGGCGGTGCACGCTGGCGAGTTCGTCGTGAGCGAGGTGTCGGGCCGCGTCCGCCCGAACGCCGGACTGGACTGGCCGGGGCGCGGGGAAGGCCTCACCGACCGGGAGTCCGAGATCCTGGCCCTCATCACCCAGGGGCTCAGCAACGCCGAGGTCGCCGCGCAGACCTACCTCAGCCCGAACACCGTGAAGTCCTACATCCGCTCGGCGTACGCGAAGATCGGTGTGGAGAGCCGGACGCAGGCGGTGCTCTGGGGCGTCGAGCACGGCTTCGTCCCCGACCACCGCCGGATCGACCACTGGCGAGGGGGGCCGTGACGAGCTCTCCTCGACGCGTCGAGCGGTGCACGCCCACCTGGGCGAGGATGGCCCGATGAGCGCTGGAGATGTCACGACCGTCGTCGTCACGGGAGCGAACGGGCTGGTCGGCTCACACATCTGTACGGCGCTCCTCGCTGGGGGTGCGAGGGTCCGCGCGATCGTGCGACGAGCCGGCACGGCCCCTGACGGCGTCGAAGAGCACGTCGGGGAGTTCGACGATCCGTACTTCGCCGCGACCGTCCTGGCCGGCGCGTCAGCGGCGATCACCACGGTGCACCCGCTGGGCGGCGATCGCGCGACCCAGCACCGTGTGGCCGTCGTCGGCACACCGACGTTCGCCCGTGCGGCCCGCGACGCCGGCGTCTCGACGCTGGTCCACATCTCGACTGCGGCCGTCTACGACCGCTCCCCGTCGGTCGGTGACGTCGACGAAAGCTCTCTGCTCGTCCCGGACACCGCCAACGACTACGCCGTGACCAAGCAGGACACAGACGCGGCGCTCGCGGAGATCGGCGGTCTCACCCGGGTGCTGCTGCGGCCGCCGGCCATACTCGGCGCAGGTGAGAGCTCGGTGTGGAACTCGTTGCGACCCGCCGAGATCCGGGAGAACGAGCAGGATCGCCACGCCAACCCGGGCCAGACGTTCGCGTGGGTGCACGTCACCGACCTCGCTGCCCTGGCGGCCGACCTGGCGACGGGACGGGTGGGGACCTCGGACGACCCGGAGCGCGGACCCGTTCCCGGCGCGTGCACACCCGTCAACGTCGCCGCAGGCCCAGCGACGATCCGGGACTACCTCGAGACGGTCACCCAAGTCCTCGGTATCCAGCCGACCTGGGACGACCGACCGGTGTGGACCGGCCAGATCCTGGCAGACCGCGCGCGCCGCTGGGGCTGGACGCCGGCCGTGCCGCTGGCCGACGCCCTGGCCGAGATCGACGCCGGGCTGCGCGGCTGAGCCCACGTGGCTGACGCGATCTTCGAGGACCCGCGCCTCGCGGCGATCTACGACGTGTTCGACGACGACCGCAGCGACCTCGACGCCTACGTCGCGATCGTCGACGAGCTCGGCGCACGCCGGGTGCTCGACGTCGGTTGCGGGACCGGGACCTTCGCCGCGATGCTGGCCGAGAGGGGCCTGGACGTCATCGGCGTCGACCCCGCGGAGGCGTCGCTGGAGATCGCGCGCGGCAAGAGCGACCAGGTCCGGTGGGTCCACGGCGATGCCACGAGCGTGACCGACGAGGTCGACCTCGTGACGATGACCGCGAACGTCGCGCAAGTCTTCGTGACCGACGACGAGTGGGCGTCGACCCTGGCGGCCGTCCGGCGGATCACCTCGCACCTCGTCTTCGAGGTCCGGGATCCGGCCAGGCGCGCGTGGACCGAGTGGACGCGCGAGCAGTCGCACGAGACCCGCGACGTCCCTGCTCAGGGGCTCGTCGAGACCTGGTGCGACCTGACCGGCGTGGACGGCGATCTGGTCAGCCTCCGGTGGACCAACGTCTTCCACGACGACGGCGCGACGATCGTCTCGGACTCGAGGCTGCGGTTCCGGACCCGAGCCCAGATCGAGGAGTCGCTGCGCGTCGCGGGGTTTGAGACGCACGAGGTCAGGGGAGCCCCTGACCGACCCGGCAAGGAGCTCGTGTTCATCGCAAAAGCCCAGGTTGGCGCCTAGTTTTCTCCCCCATCGCCGCGTAGCGTCGGCGGGGTCGACGACCTGAGGAGAACTAGCAATGTCGCAGTCCTTGCCCCGTACCGTCCTCCCGATCCCGCCCCGCCCGTACGTAGGGGTCACGACGTACGACGCCAAGGACCCGGACACCTCGTTCCCTCCGATCGAACCGCTGCGCCCCCCCGCCGGCAGCCCTAACGTGCTCATCATCCTGATCGACGACTGCGGCTTCGGGGCGTCCAGCACGTTCGGCGGCCCGTGCGAGACGCCGGTCGCGGACCGGCTCGCGGCGGACGGCCTGCGGTACACCCGGTTCCACACGACGGCCCTGTGCTCACCGACGCGTGCGGCCCTGCTCAGCGGCCGCAACCACCACACGGTCGGCATGGGCGGCATCACCGAGATCGCCACGTCGGCGCCCGGCAACAGCTCGATCCGCCCGCTGGACTGCGCGCCGCTCGCCGAGACGCTCCGGCTCAACGGCTACAGCACCGCGCAGATCGGCAAGTGTCACGAGGTCCCCGTGTGGGAGGTCACCTCGGCCGGTCCGTTCGACCGCTGGCCCACGGGCAGCGGTTTCGAGTACTTCTACGGCTTCATCGCGGGGGAGACGAACAACTTCTTCCCGGCGCTCTACGAGGGCACGACGCCGATCGAGCCGCCCAGCACCCCGGCCGAGGGGTACCACCTCAGCGAGGACCTGGCCGACCGCGCGATCTCCTGGCTCGAGCAGCAGAGTGCGCTCGCCCCCGACAAGCCGTTCTTCATGTACTTCGCCCCCGGCGCCACTCACGCGCCGCACCTGGTGCCCGACGACTGGCGCGACAAGTACGTCGGCAAGTTCGACGCCGGCTGGGACGTGCAGCGCGCGGAGACGTTCGAGCGGCAGAAGGCACTCGGCGTCATCCCGGCCGACGCGGTCCTCACCGAGCGTCCCGACGAGATCCCCGCCTGGGACGACATGCCCGACGAGCTCAAGCCGATCCTGGCCCGCCAGATGGAGGTCTACGCGGCCTACCTCGACCACGCGGACCACCACATCGGCCGGGTCGTCGACTCCATCGAGCGGATGGGCGCCCTCGAGGACACGCTCGTCTACTACATCATCGGCGACAACGGGGCGAGCGCCGAGGGCACGCTCAACGGCACGTTCAACGAGCTGCTCATCCTGAACGGCATCGGCGCGATGGAGACGCCGGAGTTCATGGCGTCCCACGTCGACGACTTCGGCACCCCGGACGGCTACAACCACTACTCGGTGGGCTGGGCGCACGCCATGGACACCCCGTACCAGTGGACCAAGCAGGTCGCCTCCCACTTCGGCGGCACCCGGAACGGGACGGTCGTGCACTGGCCCGCGGGGGTCGAGAACAAGGGCGAGATCCGGCACCAGTTCTCGCACGTCATCGACGTCGCGGCCACCGTGCTCGACGTGGTGGGCCTGCCCGCGCCCGACTTCGTGAACGGTATCCAGCAGCGCCCGCTGGAGGGCTCGTCCATGAAGCCGAGCTTCAACGACGCCGACGTCCCCGAGTACCACGAGACGCAGTACTTCGAGATGTTCGGCAACCGCGGGATCTACCACAAGGGCTGGACCGCGGTGACGCGCCACAGCACCCCGTGGGTCGTCGGCACCGTCCTGCCGGAGTTCGACGACGACAACTGGGAGCTCTACGACACCAACGTCGACTGGACCCAGTCCCACGACCTGGCCGCCGAGCAGCCCGAGAAGCTCCACCAGCTGCAGCGCCTGTTCATCATCGAGGCCACCAAGTACAACGTCCTGCCCCTCGACGACCGTCGCGTCGAACGCTTCGACAGCGATCAGGCCGGCCGGCCGACGCTGATCAGCGGCACGTCGCAGCTCCTCTACGGCAGCATGACGCGGTTGTCGGAGAACGCGGTGCTCAACACCAAGAACAAGTCACACTCGGTGACGGCCGAGGTGACCGTGCCCGAGGGGGGCGGGCACGGCGTGATCATCGCGCAGGGTGGCGCCTTCGGCGGCTGGGCGCTGTACCTGATCGACGGCGTTCCGCGGTACTGCTACAACGCTCTGGGCCTGCAGCGCTTCACCGTGGTGGGCACCGAGGCGGTTCCGGCGGGTACGCACCAGGTCCGGGTGGAGTTCGCGTACGACGGCGGCGGCCTGGCCAAGGGTGGGACGGCAACCCTGTACATCGACGGCGAGCCCGTCGGGAGCGGTCGCGTGGGCATGACCGTTCCGCTGCTCTTCTCGGCCGACGAGACGACGGACCTGGGCGGCGACACGGCGACCCCCGTCAGCGAGGACTACACGCCCGAGACGAGCAGGTTCACGGGGAAGATCGCGTGGGTCCAGATCGACCTGGGCGACGTCGACGAGGACCACCTGATCACCGCCGACGACAAGCTCCGGGTGGCGATGAGCCGGCAGTAGCCGGTGCGGGGTCCGGTGTGCCTAGCGCGCCGGACCCCACCAGAACGTGCCGTCGGGGTCGAAGTGTGCCGGCACCACGTCGACCACCCAGGACGGGTCGATCGGTCCGTAGACGTGCGGGTAGACCTCTCCGTTGCCGCCGTCCTCGTACAGGACCTGCGTCCCGGCGGCGGTGATCGTGTCGGTCTCCAGGAGCAGCACGCACAGCTCGTCGGGGTCGTCGGCGAAGACGAGCTGCGCGACGCCCGGCAGCTGCGCCCGCGACGACGCGTGGATGAAGCCGACGTCCTCATAGGTTCGCCCCGCGTGGACCAGCCGTAGCCGCCGTCCGCGAGCGCCGCGTCCAGTCCGCCCGGTGCGTGAGGTGCAGGATCTCCACGCTCCGGACGGTACCGGGCGCGCACTACTCGCCGTAGATGCGCGCGCGGTGCGCCGCGAACTTGCGCGTGCCGACCGTCTTCCACAGCAGGCGCGCGGGCGCGGGCAGGTTCGTCTTGAGCCACGCGGCGCGCTCGCCCTCGGGGACGACCTCCAGGATCCAGCCGAGCTGCAGCAGGAGCTTGTCCTTGGGGATCGACGCCATGCCGTGCTCGTGCAGCAGGCTCCACTCCCGCTGCGACATGACGGTCGAGGCGGTCGGCAGGATCTGTGTCTCCTCCTGGCCGAGGTGCTGCAGCAGGGTCGTGCGGATCTCGTCGAGCAGGTCGGCGACGTGATCGCGCGCCGTCGCGTCGGCGTCGGCCTCCCAGGACGGCAGCAGTGCGTCGAGGCGTTCGAGCTGAGCCGCCGTGGTCGCGTGCTGGCTCTTCATCAGCCCGACGTGCAGCGCGCACGCGGGCGCCCGTTGCTCGAGTCGGTCCCAGAGCAGCAGGTCCTCGCCCTCGTGGTGGTGGTGGAGGGCCGCGGCAAGCTCGCGGACATGGCCCGACACGGCCCTCATCCGTTCCCGGTCACCGTCGGGGACTCCGCGGACGAGTCCGGGTAGGTCGGTGAACGCCCGGCGGAACAGGGCGTGGATGGTGAGCATGTCGGAGGTGTCGCAACCGGGCTTCTCGGTGGTGGTGGTCGTCATCTCTTTCTCGTTCCTCGACGGGGTGCGTCACCAGCAAACGCTGTACGCTGGTGATGACTATGGTGGCGCTCGGCGCGAAGCGTCAAGCGCATTGCCGACGAGGACGAGAGGTGGACGTGCGTACCGATCCGCTGAGCGAGTGGGTCACGCTGGGCTCCGAGCCCGGCGTCGCCCCTGACGGTCTGGAGCGTGTGCGCGCACTGCTGAACACCGACGACCGGTTCCATGGCGTCGAGCGGATGGCCGGCGGCCCTGCGGGGTTGATCGCCGTGCGCGACGCGTTGCGCACCTACCTGGTCAGTGGGGACGCGTCGGAGCTCGCGCCGATCGCCGCCGCCAACCCGCTGGTCGTCGCCTTCGCGGACGGCACGTCGACGCTCGCCCGATCGCGGCCGATCCGACCGTGGCCGTCCTGCTCGCCGACGTCTACCGCGCGCAGGGGTCGGGGGAGTGGGCCCGGCTCAAGGCGTGCGCGAACCCCGACTGCCAGTGGATCTACTACGACGGCTCCCGCAACCGTTCGGGCCGATGGTGCTCGATGAACGAGTGCGGCGAGGTCATGAAGTCCCGCGCACCCCGCCAACGCACCCGCACGAACACCGCGACCTAGCGACGCTCGCGGTCCCCGTCACGGCGTCGGCAGCCAGTAGCGACGCTTGCCGTCGCGGATGTCCTCGAGAGAGTGCCGCCGCCGCGCTCGATGACGGTCGCGGAGGCGAGGTTGTCGTCGTCGCACGTGACCAGCGCGCGCTTCACGTCCAGGGATGCGAGCAGCTCGAGCCCGTGTCGGAGCATGGCCGTGGCGTATCCCCGCCCGCGCGCCTCGGGCACCACCGCGTAACCGATGTGCCCGCCGACCTGCAGCAGGAACGCGTTGAGCTCGTGTCGCACAGAGAGGCGTCCGACGATGTCGTCGTCGACCACTGCGACCAGGAACGTGGCGGGGACGCGTCCCTCGGCCAGGGTTGTACCGGCCTGTTCGCGGGCGAGCCCGTCGAGATAGCTCACCCAGTCCGTCCCCGGGGACCAGCGCCGCGGAGAGGTTCGAGCCGACAACCGGC
>CAVWCB010000007.1:0-155110 GCA_963753425.1 uncultured Actinomycetota bacterium | reverse complement strand
CCGGTCCGGTCGTCGCCACGTACGGCGGGGACCGCGGGTACTCGGGCTCGGCCGCCAGCCACACGCTGACGGTGACGCCCAAGAGCTAGCGCATCGACGACGAGGGCCGCGCGATCCCACCCGGGACGCGCGGCCCTCGTCGTCTGCCCGGGCTGCCCGAAGCCAGCTCACCCCGGCCCGACCTGCGCGGGTGAGTCCGCTCAATCCGTCGGCGCCAGGTGCCGATACGTCCGTATGGGACAGTTCCGTCGCGCGGCGAGACCCGACGACGGGCTCGAGGTGCCGCACCCGCACACACCGGCCGACGAGCGCCGCGACGTCCGCGTCGAGCCGTTGAACACCGCCGAGATCGTCTGGGCCGCGCAGCACCGCGAGCTCGTCGCCGGGCTGTGCTCCGGCACGGTCCACGCCCACACCGTCAGTGACCTGTTCGACCGCGTGCAGGCGACGTGGCTGCTGGCCGACGAGCGGTCCGACCCGACGCCGCTCGTGCACGCGTTCGGCGTCGCACTGGGTGATCTGGTGGCCGAACGCGTGCCGGGCCTGGTGTGGGCCACCGCGCACGACGACGGCTACCCCGAGCTCGTCCTGACCCATCCCACGCACGAGCTGGTGATCTTCCCGATCGCGGCCGTCGCGCGGTTCTGGGGACACGCGCCCGCCGGCTGGCTGGCGGCCTACGTCGACGAGGCCTCCGGCGGCGCCCTGGCGATCCTCTCGGACAACCGCTCCCACCATGACCCGCCGCACTCCCCGTCGACCATGACCGGGGTGCCGCTATCGGGGGTGATGACGACACCCATGTCATGTTCGACGCGCCCGCGCTCGGCGCGTTCGCCGGGTCAGAACAGGACGTCGGGGTCTGCGTAGAGGGCCGCGGGGGCGGGTGCCGGCGTGGCCGGGACGAGCGGCTGGACGGGCCGGCCGGCGAACGACGGGGGTGCGGGGTCGACGCCGTCGCGGATGGCGCGGGCGGCGATGCCGGCGAGCTCGTCGGCACGCTCGTTGAACTCGTCGCCTCGGTGCCCGCGGACCCAGACGAACGTCACGCCCCCGGGGCGCGAGGAGATGGCCGAGTCGATGGCCTGGATGAGCTCGAGGTTCTGCACGGGCCCACCGGACGCAGTCCGCCAGCCCTTGCGACGCCAGCCATGAATCCACTCCGACGCGCACTTGATCGCGTACTGGGAGTCGGCCTGGAGGGTCAACGGCTCGTCACCGGGGTGGGAACGGACGGCCTCGAGGACCGCCATGAGCTCCGCGATCTGGTTGGTGCCCGAGGGGTGCCCGCCGCTGTCGTGGGTGCCGTCGTGGTTCGCCCACGCCCAGCCGATGGCCCCGCCGGGGTTGCGCAGGCAGGACCCGTCCGTGCTGACCGTGATCACGCGAGCAATTCTGCCGTGCTGCGACGGCCCCACCGGACGGATCGCGGCACGACCTTGACCAACCGTGCGTGTTCTCCTCAGGTCTGCGCCTCGACGGGCCGATGATCCAGACATGACCACGTACGACGACGCCGACCTGTTCAGCGACGCGTTCACCGGCTTCACGGGCGTCGGCGAGACGCCGCCCCGCTCGAGGAAGCTCGGCGTGCTCGCGCTCGTGGTCGCCGCGCTGGTCGTGGTCGGCGCCCTGATCGGCGTCGCAGTCGCGCGGAACTCCCCCGCGTCGACGGCGGTCGACCCCACCGCGCTGGTCCCGATCCTCGGCGAGCCGCAGGGCGTCTCGGACGTCATCGCCGCGAGCGACCGCGACGACCTGCTGATCGACGCGGCGAGCACGCGACTCCTGCTGGCTGACGACACCACGTCGTACTACGCAGCCACGGCACCCGGCGACAAGATCTGTCTGGTCGCGATCCCGACCGGCGACCTCGCGCGACGGCGTGCGCGTCGAGCACCGGAACGCGGAGCGTCGTACGGCTCGACGACCTGATGATCGTCCCGACGGGCGCGACGGCCCCGAATGGTTGGCACGAGACCGCGGCGAACGTCTACGCCCGGAACTGACCCGCGCTGTGCCGGCGTCAGCTGACCGGCGGCGTCGGCTCGTCGCGGCTACCGCAGCGCCAAGGCGTCGACCACGCGCTTGACGCTCGATGCCAGCCCCCAGCGCTCCGCCAGGGCGACCAGGGCCTCGGGGTCGGCGACGACGGACGGCAGCCGGTCGTCGAGCCCCTCGATCGGCGCGTCCGGGGCGACCCGCACGACGTTCGGCGCCACGGCCAGGTAGTCGGCCGACTCGGTGAGCCTGCGCCGCTGCGTCGCGGTCAGGCCGGCATCGCCCGCATCCCGCGCCGCCAGGATCCCGACCAGCGACCCGTAGCGGTGCACAAGGGCGGCGGCGGTCTTCTCGCCGATCCCCGGCACGCCGGGCAACCCGTCGCTCGGGTCGCCGCGCAGCACCGCCATGTCGGCGTAGCCCTGCCCGGTCGCCACGTCGTACTTCTCGCGCAGCCGCGCCTGGTCGATCGTCTCGAGGTCGCGGATGCCGCGCGCCGTGTAGAGCACCCGCACGGGGACGTCGTCGTCGACGAGCTGGAAGAGGTCGCGGTCGCCGGTGATGACCTCGACGATCGCACGGCCTTCCGGCTTGGCCACCTCCCGCGCGACGAGCGTCCCGATGACGTCGTCGGCCTCGTACCCCGGCACTCCCACGCGCGCGATGCCGAGCGCGGCGAGCACCTCGATGATGATCGGCACCTGCGGAGCCAGCGTGTCCGGGACCTCTTCGATGCCGGTCGTCCCGGGCACCTCGGCCGCGACGCGGTGCGCCTTGTACGACGGGATCGCGTCGACCCGGAAGGCGGGCCGCCAGTCGTCGTCCCAGCACATCACCAGGCGGGTGGGCCGCAGGTCCGTGACGAGCCGCGCGATCATGTCGAGCAGCCCCCGCACGGCGTTCACCGGGGTGCCGTCGGGCGCCGTCATCGTGTCGGGGATGCCGAAGTAGGCCCGGAAGTACAACGAGGCGGTGTCGAGCAGCAGCAGCTTGGGGGCGACCATCTGCTGAGTCTGTCAGCGCGCGTCGCGCGATGCGTGGGTCCTCGACCGCGAGTTCGCAGCTGTGCACGTGACCGGGCGTTCCCGGCTGCGTAGGTGCGAACTCGCGCGCCCCCGGCCCGACGCGGACGGGTCGGCCGCGTCGGGTCGGTGCGTCAGGACGCGAAGTCGAGGTCGTCGTCGGCGACCGCGATGACGGTCCAGGTGGTGCCGTCGGCGTCGGCGAGCTCGTAGGTCGGGGCCAGGACGGATGCCCCGCTCGGCAGGGTCGTCAGTGCGAGGCCGAGGCGTGCCGACACGATCGTCACGTGCTCCACGGGCCAGGCGAGCGGGCTCCCCGCGGCGGGTACGGCGGGCACGGTCGGCTCGTCGGACGGTGCGGGTGCGATCTCGGTGGCCGCACCCCCGGCGACATCGGAGAGCCCGCCCACGGCGTCGCGCGCTTCCGCCGCGAGCGGCATGACGCCCCCGTACGACGGACCGAACCGGGGGTCGCTGAGCCGGGCGACGGCCTCGGTCGGGCTGACCACGGCGTAGTCCCCGAGGGCGACCGTCGGCGCGAGCGAGCCGTACAACGACTGCACGCCGGACGCGACGATCGTGAAGTTCCAGGACGCACCGGAGCGCTGGTCGTCGATCACCTGGTAGGCCGAGACGTTCGTGTACTGCGGGTTCGACGGGTCGGTGGACGCCTCGAACTCGAAGCCCGTCGCGTCGACGCCGAGCGCCGACATGGCGTCCGTGGCCTGGCTGACCGCCGCGTTCCCCGTAGGTGCCGGGTCGCTGGACGGCTGGCACGAGTCGGGTGCGACCGCGGATCCGGTCGACCCCGCGACGCCGCCGTCCGGAGCCGGCGGCTGCACGGGCTGCTCGGGCGCCGACCGGACGCAGCTCCACGGGTCCCGCGTGGGGTCGGAGTACGACACGCTCGTCATCCCGTCCGGCGAGATCGAGGCGTTCGCCCCCGTTCCGTCGTTGCTGCCGACGATCCACTGCCCGTACTCCTGCCGCGGCTCCCCCGCGACCCCGAGCGCCGCCGCCACGCGCACCATCGTGTCCTGGGTGAAGGTCGTCGGGGCGTCGAAGCCGTAGGCCACAGCGCTGCCGCCGTCGGTCGAGAGGCCCTTCGATGCGAACACCGTCCGGCCGAAACCCCAGCCCGCGATCTTCGAGTCGCTGGCAGCGGCACCCATACCTTCCGCGGACCCCGGCACACGCGCAGCGTCCGCCGCGGACGAGAGGTCGGACCCGCCGCCGCCGAGGCTCATGGCGGGCTCGGCGACCGGAGCGGTCCCGGCGTTGGCCGTCCCGAACGCGTAGCTGCCGCCACCGATCACCGCGATCCCCGCGACGACGGCCGCGGCCTGCAACCAGCGAGGCGCGCGTCGGGCGCGGCGCGCGGCAAGCTCGTCGACCGGCGCGGTCTCCCGGGCGAGCGTCACGCCCGTGGCCGACGACACCGCCGCGTACACACCGGTCAGGTCCGGGGCGGAGTCGTGCGCCGGGTCGCTGCCTGCAGCCGTGCGAAGGCCGTGTCGTCGGCGGCAGCGATCTCGGGGGTCGCGTCCTCGGACCCTGCGTTCGGGTGCTGGTCGTCGTTCATCTCGGTGCCTCCTGGGTGCGGGGTGGTGCTCTACCCGTCCTGTGTCGCGACGGACCCCGGCCTTGCACCGGCCCAGCGTCAGGCTTCGGCTGCGGCCCACGCGTCCCGCAGCCGGGCACGGGCCCGACTCAGGGCGGCGTCCGCTCCGCCGCGGGAGACCTCGAGCACGGCCGCGAGGGCGTCGCCGGAGAGGCCCTCCCAGGCGTTGAGCAGAAGAATCTGCCGGTCTCGCTCACTCAGAGCACCGAGCGCGGTTCGCACCTGCTCGTCCTGCACGAGCCGCACGGCCGGGTCGTCGGGGTCGGCCTCGTCGGGAACGTCGGCCACCGGCACCGGGCGTCGCTTGCGCCAGTGATTGGCGACGACGAACCCCGCCGTCCGGTAGAGCCACGGCAGCTCGTGTCCGTCGGGGACGTCGTCGCGCCGCCGCCAGGCGGTGGTCAGGACGTCGGCGGCCAGGTCGTCGGCGTCGTCGCGACCCGCTCGCCGGGCGAGGAACCGGTGGACGGCGGTTGCGTGGTCGCGGACGAGCGTCTCGAACCAGGCCGCGTCGTGCGGCACCGCATGGGCGACGACGGCTGTCGGGCCGCCGAGCGCGGCGTCGAGCTCGGCCTCGTCAGCGGGCAGCGCCTCGACCTCTCCGACGGTGTCGTCGGACGTGCTCGGGCTGAGCGGCGGCACGGTGCTCCCAGGGTCGACGATGGCCTACATCTCCCCTCTGTCGGCAACCGGCCGGATCTTGCACGGCCGGCGCACCGAGTTGTCAGAGCCGGTTCAGAGACCCTCGGCGACGACCGCGGTGACGTGGAGCCAGGCGTCGCGGGTGCGGCGGTCGAGAGCCTCGTAGTCGATCGGTCCGCCGGCCACGAGGGCCCGGTCGTGCGGGACGTCGATGACCGTGCGGGTGAGCGCACCGAAGTGCGAGCGCAGGCGCTTGTGCAGGTCCTTGTCCACCTTCGGCTCGGGCGCCGAGAGCACGGTGACCGCTTGGCTGACGGCCTCCTCGTGCCCGGTCGAGCGCAGGGCGTCGAGGGCCCACGCGGCCGACTGCGCGGTGTCCTCGCGGATCGTCGAGACGACGACGATCTGGTCCGCCGCCGTGATCGCAGCCTGCCAGTTGGAGGCACGCATGTTGTTGCCGGTGTCGATCACGAGCACCCGGTAGAACCGCGAGAGCACCTGGTGCAGGTCGGTGAACGACTGGGCATCGACCGACGACGCGGACGCCGAGTTCTCGTCGGACGCCAGGACGTCGAACTGCTCCGTGGGCTGCGTCCGCACGTACCCGTCGAGGTCACCGATCCGTACGGTTCCTTGTTCGCCGAGCGCCGGCAGCGCCTGCAGCAGGTCTACCGCGGTGCGCGTGTGGTCCGCGTGCGAGGACCGCCAGCCGAGCGTCCCGCGCGTCTCGTTGTTGTCCCACGCGAGCGTGTACCCACCCCGTTGGAGCCCGAACGTCGCGGCGAGCAGCATGGTCGCGGTGGTCTTGTGGGCGCCACCCTTGGGGTTGATGACGACGATCGTCTTCGGGCCGTCCAAGGTCCGGCGCACCGAGGCCGAGGCGGCCCGCGAACGACGTTCGCCCTTGCCGGGTCCGGGCTTGATCGCGCCGAAGGTCACACGTCCGACGCCCCGTCGCCAGCCGTGCTCGGCGGGTCCACCGGTCGCTACGGGGTGGCGCGCGGCGAGGAGGTCGTCGAGCGTCGGCAGCGGGCCGCTCGGCGCGGCGGGCTTCGGCTCGGGGGTCGAGACCGGGGTCGGGGGGGCGTCCGCGCGCTTGGCCGCAGGTCCGCGCGCTGTCGTCGTCGGCGGCGTCACCGGTGCGGCGGGGGCGTCCGGGAAGCCGGCGACCGCCGCGACCGAGTCCTTCTCGCTCGGCGCCGGTGGCGTCGCGCCATTGGGCTGAGTGCGCGGGGTGGACGGCGCCTCGTCCACGACGCCGTCGGGGTGGATCATCAGTGACCACAGCCCCTCGGGGTCCCTGACCTGCACGGGGACCGGCTGCCCCACCGACTCCGCCAGCTCGGCGATGCGCGACGTGATGGCGGCCCCCGCCTCGGCGAGGTTCGCCTTGCTGATCCGCTCGACGACCCCGTCGATCGAGATCTCACCCGTCCCGTCCTCGCGGACCTCGGCGCTGATCTCGGGCAATCGGGTCGCGGTCGACCCCTTCTGACCGTCGTCGCTCATCGTGTCGCTGCCCCTCGTCCGCCGGCGTCCGTCGCCCAAGTACGCCCCGAAACTACGCCGGACGGGCGCAGCGCGCACCGCCGAACCGCAGGCCAGGGCATGTCCGGTTCGTCGGATCTGCGTCACACCGGTTCCGGCGACGATCCAGAGCTGCGGAATCCGAGCCCCGGCGACCTCAGTCGTCGGCGTGGACCTCGAACCAGACGGTCTTCCCGCCGGGACGGCTCGATGTCCCCCAGTCCGACGAGAGCGCCTCGACGAGAGCCAGCCCGCGACCGCTCGCGGCGGTCGGCTCGGGGTGCCCCACGGTCGGCGTGCCACCGCCGGAGTCGCTGACCAGGACCCGCACCACGGAGCGGTCGACCCGCACCCGGACCGTCACGGTGCCGTCCGTCGGGCCGTGCACGACCGCGTTCGAGACCAGCTCGCCGGTGAGCAGCTCGACCACCTGGTTCGCGGAGCCACCGATCCCGGCGTCGGCGATCGCGCGCATCACCCAGTGCCGGACGGCCCGGGGCGCCGAACGCTCGGCCTGGACCTCGAGCTGGGCGTCCACCACGAAGGCATCACGGTTCCGTGCGCTCGCTGCGCTCCGGAGGTCCCGAACATCGCCCACCTCCCTAGCGTGCCCGAGTCGGCGTGCTCTCGCCCGAGGGAGGCCCCGACGCGTCCGGGTGAAGCGGGGCGCCGAGCACGGCCGACGGGGCCGTCCTGGGACCGAAGACCTACGCGTCAGGCGCGGTGGCTGACCAGCCCGACCAGGTTGCCCTCGGAGTCGCGCACGAACGCCTGCCACTCGTCGGTGCCGGCCGGTCCGAGCGTGTCGTCCTCGTGGCGGAAGATCACGTGCGGCTCGGACTCGACGGGCACGCCAGAGGCTCTCAGGCGCGCGACCGTGGCGTCGAGGTCGTCGACCCGCAGGTAGATCAGGGCGCTCGGCGCATTCTCGTCGAGGAGGAGTCGTACTCCGTCCAGGTCGAAGAACACGAGCCCCGGGGGGTCGAACCGGGCCGTCGGCGGCGCGCCCACCAGGTCGGTGTAGAACGCCGCGGCCCGGTCGAGATCGGTCGCACGCTGGGCGACCTGTACGAGTCCCATGCCGCTCATCCTGGTCCGTCTGAGGCACCTCAGACCACCTCAGGGCCACCTCAGGGGATCCGCCTCCTCGGCCAGGCGCTCAGGACCCGTCGACCGACCGATCCGGGCGCCCTCGCCTCACGACGACAGTGAGTCCTGCACGACGAACGGCACGACGCGTCGGGAACCTCTCCCGGCGGTACGCAGGAGGAGGAGCACCATGGCTGAGTTCTGGGGAACCGCTCTCGACGGCGAGCTCGCCTACCGCCACGAGCGCATGACGAACGCGCTGCGACGCCCGAGCACGCCGGACGCCACGAACGCCGTCGCGAAGCCCGACGGCCGGCTGCGGCCGGTCCGGACCGCGCATCCGCTGATCAGTGCGGTGCGTGGGTGGCTCCTGCGAGGATCAGAGGCATGGCACGTGGCTCGATGAGCACCCCGTTCGTGGCACGCGCGCCGCAGGTCGACCAGCTCCGGTCGGCGCTGCGGCGCGCTGACGCGGGCGAGCCCACGGCCGTCCTGGTCGCAGCCGACGCCGGGGTCGGCAAGACCCGGCTCCTGCGGCACGTCGCGGAGCTCGCGGGCGACCTGGGCGCGCGCGTGGTCGTCGCGCACTGCGTGGACCTGGGCGAGATCGGGTTGCCCTACCTGCCGTTCGCGGAGGCGCTCGCCCAGCTGCGCGCGCTGGACCCGGCGGCGGTCGACGCCGTCGTCGCCGATCGTCCCGCCCTGGCCCGGCTCCTGCCCGGACCGACGAACGCCACCGGCCCGCTCGACGACCAGTCGAGCCGACTGCAGCTGTTCGACGGGCTGGTCGAGGCGCTCGGAGCGGTCGGTGTCCCGGGCCACCCCCTGCTGCTGGTGCTGGAGGACCTGCACTGGGCGGACGCCTCCAGCCGGGACGTCCTGCGGTTCCTCGTCTCGCGGCTGCGGGACCAGCACCTCGTGCTCGTCGCGTCGTACCGGACCGACGACCTGCACCGGCGCCACCCGTGGCGGCCGGTCGTCGCCGAGCTGGCCCGGCATCCGCGCGTCGAGCGGCTGGACCTCGCACCGTTCACGGACGACGAGGTGCGCGAGTTCACCACCGCCCTGGCGGGTGCGCCCCTCGAGGAGCGCACGCTGCAGCGCGTGATCGAGCGCTCGGAGGGCAACGCCTACTTCGCCGAGGAGCTCCTCGAGGCCGGGGCAGAGGCCGACGAGCTGCCATGGTCGCTCGCCGACGTCCTGCGGTCCCGGCTCGAACAGCTCGACCCGTCGGTGCACCAGCTCGCCCGGGTCGCGTCCGCGGCGGGGCGACGGGTGTCCGAGACCTTGCTGCGCGCCGTGGTGACGCAGGATCCCGTGCTCGGGGCACCCGGGGCGTTCGACGCGGCGCTGCGCGAGGCGGTGGCGCACCACATCCTCGGCGGCGAGGACGAGTGGATCGCCTTCCGGCACGCGCTGCTCGCCGAGGCCGTGTACACCGACCTGCTCCCGGGCGAGCAGGCGGCGCTGCATCGCGCGTACCTCCGCGTGCTACGAGACGACCCGACCCTCGGCCCGTCGTCCCAGCTCGCGTCGCACGCGCTGCGCGCCCCCGACCTGCCCACCGCCCTGCTCGCCTCGCGGGAGGCCGCGGTCCAGGCCCGCAGCGTTCTCGCACCGGCCGAGGAGCTGCGCCACCTGGAGGTCGTCCTGCGGCTCTGGGGAGCAGTCCCCGAGGTCACCGCGACCCTCGACGAGGACCACCCGGACGTCCTGGCGGCTGCCGGAGCGGCCGCGAGCCGGGCCGGGCAGTCCGACCGCGCCGTCCAGCTGACGCGCGCGGCCGTCGACGAGCTGGGGGGCGCTGCGGGGCGTCCCGCCGGTTCGCCCCTCGGCTCGGCGGCTCGGCCCGACGCCCGGTTCCACCGCCGAGGCCGTCGAGCGGCAGGCGATGCTGCGCACGGTCCTGGCCCGCTACCTGCTCGCCATCGACGACGCCGACGAGGCGATGCGTGAGGCGTCCCGCGCACTCGAGGACCTCCCGTCGGACGCCACCGCGGCCCGCGCCTGGGCGCTGGCCGCCTTCGCCCGCGCGGCTCTGAACGCCGACTTCGACGAGCAGGCCGACACGAGCGCACAAGAGGCGGTCGACGTCGCCAAGGCCGCTGGAGCCGCGGACGCCGAGTCGGACGCGCTGACGACGCTCGCGGTGCTCGTCGTCGACGACGCCGAGCGCGCGGCCGAGCTGCTGCACGCCGCGCTGGCCCTCGCACGGGAGGCGTGCGACTACGTCACCGAGCTGCGGACCATGTTCAACCTGACGGCGAACCGCTACTACGCCGGCGACCTGCCCGGCGCCGCCCGCCTCGCGACCGCCGGGGTCGAGCGGGCGACCTCGCTCGGGATGACGTGGAGCACGTACGGCATGGAGCTGCACATGTTCGTCAATCTCATCCGCTACGTCACTGGCGACCTGAGTCGGGCCAGTCTTGACGGAGCTCCCGAGGGGATCACGGACATCCTGAGGTCGCAGGCGCTGTACGCGGCCGTGGCGCGTGGCGACGACGATGCGGTCGAGCGTGGCCTGGCACTCGAGCCGGCCTGGCAGCGCGACGGCTTCATCGCCCTCGTCGGGGGTGGGTGCACCGTGGATGCGCTGACGTGGCGCGGGGACCTGACGGGAGCGGTGACGTTGGCCCGGCGGCTCCTCGACTACCTGTGGCGCGCGTGGTCCGACTACTTCCTGGGCGGTATCTGGCTGGTGGCCCTCGCGCTCGCCGCCCTCGCCGACCAGACGCAGCAGGACCGACTGCTCGGCAAGGACGTCTCCGAGGCGGTCGCCACGGGGAACCACCTGCTCGAGCGCGCGGTCGAGACGGCCGAGCGGGGCCGACCACGCGGCGGGACCATGGGGCCCGAGGGCCGTGCCTGGCTCGCCCGCGCGCACGCCGAGCACTCGCGGCTGGTCGGCACCAACGACCCGGTGCTGTGGCGCGAGACCGTGGCCGAGTTCGACTTCGGGTACCGCTACGAGGTCGCGCGGAGCCGGTTCCGGCTCGCCGAGGCGCTGCTGGGTCACGGCGACCGCGAGGGCGCTCTCGAGGCAGCGGGCGGCGCGCTGAGCGAGGCCGAGACCATGGGTGCGGCCCCGTTGGCCGCCGCGGTGCGGCGGCTGGCCCGGCGCGGTCGCCTGGACCTGCCGGGAGTACGGGTCGCCGGCGCCGACCTGCTGACCGCGCGCGAGGCGGAGGTGCTCGAGCTCGTCGCGCAGGGACTGTCCAACCGGCAGATCGGCGAGAAGCTGTACATCTCCGGGAAGACCGTCTCCGTGCACATCTCGAACCTGCTGGCCAAGCTCGGCGTCTCGGGGCGGGCCGAGGCCGTATCGGTCGCGCACCAGCGCGGGCTCATCGGCGCGGACTGACGCCCTGCGGGCGGGGACGTGCCGGTGGCGTACGAGCCCGGGCAGTGTCGTTCGAGCGCACCCTGGGCGGCTGTCGCACCCACGCTCTAGGTTGAAGACCATGTCGCCGTCGAAGGTTCCCGCGGTCGAGCTCGAGGTCAACGGTCGGACCGTGCGCGTGAGCAGCCCGGACAAGCCCTACTTCCCCGAGCTCGGGCTGACCAAGCTCGACGTGGTCCAGTACTTCGTGTCCGTCGGCGAGGGCATCCTGGGTGCGCTGCTCGACCGGCCGACGACGCTCGAGCGCTGGCCCAAGGGCGTGTTCGAGGGCGCCAAGCTCTCGACGCGGATGGACTCCTCGGGCGATGCGTTCTACCAGAAGCGGGTACCTCAGGGCGCCCCGGACTACGTGAAGACGGCCCGCATCGCCTTCCCCAGCGGCCGCACCGCGGACGAGGTCGCGCCGAGCGAGCTCGCGGTCGTCGCGTGGGCCGCCAACCTGGGCACGCTGACGTTCCACCCGTGGCCGGTGCTCGGCGACGACGTGGAGTCCCCCGACCAGATCCGCATCGACCTCGACCCGCAGCCGGGCACCGACTTCACGGACGCGGCCCGCGTGGCGCCGCACGTCCGGGAGCTCCTGCAGGAGCACGGTCTGGAGGGCACGCCCAAGACGTCGGGCGGCCGCGGCATCCACATCTTCGTGCCCATCGAGCCGCGCTGGTCGTTCGTCGACGCCCGTCGGGCCACCATCGCGTTCGGGCGCGAGCTCGAGCGCCGGATGCCGTCCGAGGTCACCATGAAGTGGTGGAAGGAAGAGCGCGGCGAGAAGATCTTCATCGACTACAACCAGATGGCCCGCGACCGCACGATCGCCTCGGCGTACTCGATCCGCAGCAACCCGCGCGCCACGGTGTCGGCGCCGCTGCGCTGGGACGAGGTCGCGGACGTTGCCCCCGACGACTTCACGGTCACGACGATGCCCGCACGGTTCGCCGAGGTCGGGGACCTGTTCGCGCCGCTGGTGGCGCACGCGGCGCCCCGGTACTCGATCGAGTCGCTGCTGGAGCTCGCGGACCGGCAGGAGGCCGACGACGGCGAGGGCGACCTGCCGTACCCGCCGGAGTACCCGAAGATGCCGGGCGAGCCGAAGCGCGTGCAGCCGAGCAAGGACCGTGACCGTCCCCGCTGAGGCCGCCGGCGAGGGGACCGGTGGGATCGGGTACGCGTCCGCGCGCGGGCGGTGGGTCTTGTTCGCCACGGTGCTCGGCTCCGCGATCGCCTTCATCGACGCCACGGTCGTCACGATCGCGCTGCCGAACATCGCCGACGACCTCGGCGCCACCACGGCGGACCTGCAGTGGACCGTCAACGCCTACGCCCTCACGCTCGCGGCGTTCCTGCTCCTCGGCGGCTCCTTGGGGGACCGGTTCGGACGACGTCGCATCTTCCTGTTCGGGGTGGTGTGGTTCGCGATCGCGTCGGTGGCCTGCGCGCTCGCACCCACGTCGGGTCTGCTCATCGCCGCGCGGGCGCTGCAGGGCGTGGGCGGCGCGCTGCTGACCCCGGGGTCGCTCGCCATCCTGCAGTCGACGTTCTCCGGGCCGGACCGCGGCCGGGCCATCGGCGCGTGGTCGGGCCTGGGCGGCATCGCGGGGGCGATCGCGCCGTTCCTGGGCGGGTGGATCGTCGAGGTCACGTCCTGGCGATGGGTGTTCGGGATCAATCTGCCCCTCGCCGTCGTGGTCGTCGTCGTGACCATGCGCCACGTCCCGGAGACCTCCGACGCGGGCGCGTCCAAGAAGCTCGACGTCGCAGGCACGGCCCTCGGCGCGCTCGGGCTGGCCGGTCTGACCTACGGGTTCACGGCCTGGACCGCAAGCGGGAGCCCGGACGGCGTCGTCGTCGGGACGCTCCTGTTCGGGGTGCTGGCGTTGGTCGCCTTCGTGCTCGTCGAGTCCCGGTCGGCCGCACCGATCCTGCCGCCCGCCCTGTTCCGATGGCGCCCGTTCGCCGGCACCAACGCCGCCACCTTGCTCATCTACGCCGCGATCTCCGGGATCTTCTTCTTCCTCGTCGTGACCCTGCAGGTCGTCGCCGGCTACTCCCCGCTCGCCGCCGGCCTCGCTCCCCTGCCGATCACGCTGCTCATGCTCCTGCTCTCGCCCCGCGCCGGGGCGCTGAGCATGATCATCGGCCCGAAGATACCGATGACGATCGGTCCCGTGGTCTGCGCGGTCGGGGTGCTGCTGCTGCTCGGCGTCGGACCGGACACCCCGTACCTCACGCACGTGCTTCCCGGCATCGCGGTGTTCGGCCTCGGTCTGTCCGCGACGGTTGCCCCCCTGACCACGACCGCACTGGCGGCCGCGCCGGACCACCTGGCCGGTGCGGCGAGCGGGGTCAACAACGCGGTCGCCCGCGTGGCGAGCCTGCTGGCGATCGCTGTCCTGCCGCTGGCCGCGGGCGTCGGCACCTCCCTGACCGATCCCGCGACGCTCGAGCCCGCCTACCGGACGGCCATGCTCCTGTGCGCGGCCCTGCTGGTCGGCGGTGCGCTCATCGCGCTGCTGACCGTTCCGCGCACTGCCGACGGCGCCCGACCTCCGCTCGACGATCCACACGCCGGCGCGCCGACTGGCGAAGGGCCGGTTCTCGACGCGCCGGGCGTCGCCGGCTGACGACCGGCGGGGACCGGTCGAGGTGCTCGTCAGACCAGCCAGACCTCGTCGTCGAGCGGATCCGGCCGGTCGACGACACGCTCGGTCACGGCTTGTGGCTCGTTGCCGTAGGTGACCGGCTCGACGGGCGGGCGCCCGAGGGACAGCCCTTGCACCTCGTCGAGACCCTGCACGCCCGGGGCGACGGCCCCACGGGCGGAGTCTGACGGCCGCGCGATCGCCCGCGCCACCCGCCACCCGACGAGCACGACGAAGAGCCCGACGACCGCCCAGAACGCCCCAGCGGTCAACCGCCCGTCGTGGGTGAACTGGTCCCACACCAGGACGCCCAGGACGACAGCGGCCAGCGTCACCCAGACCCAGCCCCTGATGCGCATCGGTTACCCCCGCCCCCAGTGTGGCGCGAGCGGCGTCCGGCCGCACCGGTTATCCGACGTACTCGAAGTGCCAGTACTCGGGGTTGGAGCCGACCTTTCCCGCCCACGAAGGCGAGATCCACCCGTACGACGGCCCGTGCGCCACGAGCCAGGCGCGTTGCGGGGCGTCCCAGCCGTACTCGCAGGGCAGCTCGGGCACGTCGAGAGCCAGCCCCGTGCCGTGCGTCGAGGTGCCGGGCACGGCGGCGACGGAGCCGAGGGCTGCCCGCATGGCGACCTGCGTGTCGTAGTCGCGGTACGTCAGGTCGAGGCCCAGGTGGTGACCGAACGCCGCCCGGAACGCCTGGTCGAGCCGCTCGAGGGCGGCTGCCGCGTCGTTGCGCAGGTAGTAGGGCGTGCCGCGCGAGTCCTTGGCCCACGAGATCGCCGTCAGCGCGCTGGGCGGGAGCTTGCCGTTCGAGCCGTCGCCGCCGGCCGTCGGCGGGGACGTGTAGAACGGCGGACCTGAGTAGGTCGTCCCGCACGACGGTGCCGCCGCGGCCGGTGCTGCCTTCTTCGGGGCGGTGGTCTTCGGCGCGGCGGCAGCGGCCGCGGCTGCCGCGGCTGCCGCCTGCGTCCAGGCCTCGTGCGCGGCGGCGACGGCGGCAGTGCCGGCCGCGAGCGCGGCGGTCATCGTCCGCAGGTCTGCGGCGCTGTGGCCGCTGGCGGTCGACGAGCCGGACGAGGCCGACTCGGACGGCGAGGCGTCGGTCGGGGAGACCGTCGCCAGTGCGGCGTCGGCAACAGCGACCTGCGCGGCGAGCGCCTGCCGGACGGCGTCGTCGGCCACCTGTCCGTCCGTCGCCACCAGCGTGGCCTGGGCCTCGGCAGCGGCCGCCTGCAGGACGGTGCGGGCGTCGGCAAGGACCGATGCCGCCTGAGCGACGTCGAGCACGGCGTCGTGCCCGACGGTGAGGTCGGCGTCGGAGGCCTGCGCGTCCACCACGACGGCAGCCCGGTCCGTGGCACGCGACTGCTCGGCCACGAGGTCGTCCTGATGCGACTCCCACGCCCAGACGCCCCCGGCCGAACCGACCAGGACGAGGACGGTGACGGTCACGGCGGCAACGATGGCGTGGGTCGGTCGACGGATTACGGTGCTCCCGGAGGCAGGGGCACACCCCCTGCGTCAGGTCAGGCTAGCCGCCAGGACCACGAGGGCCCACCGGCCGGGACGCCGAGCCCGGCACGGTGGCCTCGTCTGAAGCGGGCTCAGCGCGCGTAGAGCTGCACGAAGTCGAGGGCGGTCTGGGCCACCGTCTCCCAGCCGTGGTCGATGACGAGCGAGTGCCCGACGCCCGAGATCTCCTCGATCTCGGTGATGCCCTTGTTGCGGGCCTGCCGCTTGAACGACGCCTTCGCGATGGCCCACGGGACGGTGTGGTCGAGCTGGCCGGAGAGGATCAGCAGCGGGCCGCGGTCGGGGTTCTTGGTCTTGACCTTGGCCTGGCTCCAGGGGTTGAGGTTCGCCGCGGCGGCCTGGAAGAGGGGCTCGCCCGAGCCGGGGACGGCGTAGGTCTCGTAGAGCTCCTTGGCCTCGTCCGCGTCGACCGCGTTGGCGAACGCGTACCGGAACTGCTCATAGGTCAGCGGGACCGCGCGTTGGTAGTTGACCGGGTTGGTGAGCACAGGAGATGCCGAGCGGAGCGCGGAGATCGGCAGCGGCAGCACGCCCCGGAACGGGGCGGGGTCGATCGCGACGGTCGCGGCCGACAGACCCCGGCCGGCGATGATCTGCGCGAGCAGACCACCGAACGAGTGGCCGATGACGACAGGCTTGGTGGTGAGCTCCCCGATGGCCAGGGCGACGTGGTCGGCGATCTCGGCGATGCCCTTGTGGGCGAAGGTCGAGGGGTGGGCGTTCGCCTCGGCGACGGTCTCGGGGTCGTCGGGCCAGCCGGGGGCGATCGTCGCGTAGCCTGCGGCCTCGAAGAAGGTGCGCCAGCGATCCCAGCTGCTCGGGAGGAGCCACAGACCATGGACGAACACGACCGGGGTGAGGCCGCTCGCGTCGGCCTTCTCGATGTCGCTGCGCTCGTGCGCGGTGAGGGTCGTCATGGGGCACATCGTGCACGTCGGGCCGCCCGTTCGGCCAGGAGTGTGAAGCATCGGGTGGAATCATCACCACCCGGCTCAAGGACCCGCCCATCCCCGTCGATCCCGCCCGCATGACTGACGTGCGCTCGACGCTGCCCACCTCCGCGTCCGGCGGTGTCGACGTCGCCCCCGGTGTCCGCGCCCTGAGCCCAGCCGAGATCGGGCACCTCGATCGCGCGCGCGACCACCTGCGTTCCGCCGGAATCGACGTGTCCGACCCTGCCGCGATCGGCGCGCTCCTGCACCACGCGCGCACGTCGTGGGCCGCCGGCGCGCCCTCTGCTCCGCCCGCCACGATGATCCTTGCCCTCGGGGTGGGCGTCGGTGATCTGCTGATCGCACGCGTCCCCGGGGCGTCCTGGGCGCTGCACCAGGGAGCCGACGACCCGATGCCGATCGTGGTGTCGGCGTCCGGTCTCGACGCGGCCGTCCCCCTGGCCGACGTCCGGGCACGCTGGGTGTCCGGCTGCACGCCGCAGTGGGTGGGCGAGTACGTCGCGAACGCGGCGGCTCATCTCCGCGAGACTCCGTCCACCGACGACGCACCGCGTGCGGGCGCTCTTCCCCAGCCTCGCGGGGCCGGCGACGACCTGCCGCGCACCCCCGCCGAGCTGCCCTACCCGCCGTCCCCCGCCGTCCAGGACATCGCGCTCGGAGCACTCGAGCACGCGCTCGAGGCGATCCTGTCGGACGGTCCCGACGTGCACCCGTTCGCCTTGGTCGACGGAGGCGTGGGACCTGAGGTCCGAGAATTCGACGGCCTGCCCGACGAGGCGCAGCGGACCGCCCGCGCGTGGGTCCGCGCCTCCGGGGCAAGCCGTGGTGCGGTCGCCTGGTTCGGCTCGCTGCTCACCGACGACGCCGACGCGACGCCGGCCGTCCTGGTCGAGGCATCCGACGCGCACGAGCCGAGCCTGCTCGTCGCGCACCGGTACGCACCCGCCACACCCGCCGGCGAGGGCCGAGCCCGTGCGGCCCGTCCCCTGGGCGACCCGATCATCCTCGGCCAGGGCGACGCGCTGCTCTGAGCACCTCGGACGGGAACACGCCGCGCGTGCCGTCCGTTGAACCTTCTCCCGTCCACCGACCCCGAGAAGGAGCCCATGGGCGTCCCCGTCACCACCGTCGACCCGTCCCTGCCGACCGTCGTTGCACCCCCGTCGCCCGCGTCGACGGCCTTCGACGTCGAGGCATCGGCGGACGACGAGCTCGACCGCCAGATCACCGCGTACGTCCAGCTGGGCATCCCGACGCTCCTGGGGATCGACGAGCGGACGTTCCGCGAGCGGGTGGCACCGCTGCGCGCCCAGGTGCTCGACACGATCTCGACGTCGGTCGTCGACGGCGACGCCGTCCCCTTCGTGCTCGTCGTCCCCGGCCTCGACGTCAACGACCTGGCCCCGGCGATGCGGCGCGGTGCCAAGCTCGGCGTCAGCGTGATCGACCGCGACGAGGCGCCGACGTACCGGGCGATCGTCGACGTGCCGGACGGCCCGTACCTCCTGCGGGGCATCGACACGGGGTCGGAGTTCTGCGACGTGACCCCCGAGACCGCCTTGGCGACCCTGACCGGCAGAGGACGAACGCCCCTGACGATCGACGAGGGCGTCGCCCTGACGATCGTCCGCCCAGACATGCTGCGGTCGAACAAGTGCTACTCGCTCGCCGGCTCCCGCACCGGCACCAACCAACGCGTGCCGGCCGTCTGGATCAGCGAGCGCCGAGCGAAGCTCGGCTGGTGCTGGGACCGCAACCCGCACACCTGGCTCGGCACGGCATCCGCGTCGCAGCGGTTGGGCCTCTAGGCTCGAGCCATGCGCTTCCGAACGGTTCTCGAGCTGGGCGGCAAGACCGCCACCGGCATGCCGGTCCCGGCGGAGATCGTCGAGGCGATGGGTCGCGGCGCCCGCTTCCCCGTCGTCGTGACGATCAACGGCTACTCCTACCGCAGCACCGTCACGCCCTACGGCGGCCGGACGCTCCTCCCGGTCAGCGCTGAGAACCGTGCGGGCGCGGGGATCGCGGCGGGCGACGAGGTGGACGTCGACATCGAGTTCGACGACGCCCCGCGCACGATCGCGGTTCCCGACGACCTCTCGGCGGCCCTCTCGGACGCCGGCCGCGCCGCCCTGGAGGCCCTCTCCTTCAGCCGGAAGCGCGCGATCATCGAGCCGATCGAGGCCGCGAAGACCGCGGAGACCCGGTCACGACGCATCGCGAAGGCGGCCGAGGAGCTCGGCTAGGTCTGCACCCGGACGGGGTACCACCGCGACCCGAACCGTCGCGTCACCGACCGCCCGCTGATCTCGGCCAGCTCGTCCAGCCTCGCGAGCACGGCCCATCCGACCCGGCGGGCGTACTGGTCGTCGGCAGCCTCGAACCGCACCGTCACGCGCGCCTGACCTCGCACGACGGCCACGTCGAACGCCTCGACCGTGGTGAACGACTCGGCGACGAGCACGGCGGCCGGGAGCACGTCCGGGGCGTCGACACCGGGCTGCAACAGCCCGACGGCGGCACTCACGCGATAGGACGGCACGGGAGCACGCTACGCAATGAGGGCGACGCGGCGGACCGACCCGTGCCAGGCTCCCGCCCCATGACACGCGAGCACCTCAGCCCGCGACTGATCAGCTGGGCATCGATCCTCGAGGAGAACACCCGGGCTCAGGCAGTCGCCACATCCACCATGCCGTTCCTCTACCCGCACCTGGCCCTCATGCCCGACGCCCACCTGGGCCTCGGCGCGACGGTCGGCAGCGTCATCCCGACGCTGGGCGCGATCATCCCCGCAGCAGTCGGCGTGGACATCGGCTGCGGCATGATCGCCGTCCGCACGCAGTGGACGTCGGAGCAGGTCCGCTCGCGCGGGTCGCTGACGACCCTGCGCGTGGCGATCGAGAAGGCGGTACCGCTGTCGGCGGGCGGCGTGAACCAGCGACTCTCCTCGACCGCGGCGGTGCGCGTCGAGACCCTCGAGGACGCGGCGTCCCGCGCCGGGTTCGACCCGACGAAGGACGCCGCGAAGTGGCGGCTGCAGCTGGGCTCGCTGGGCTCCGGGAACCACTTCATCGAGGTCACCGTCGACGAGACGGACACGGTGTGGCTGTTCCTGCACTCGGGGAGCCGCGGCGTCGGCAACCGGATCGCGCAGCGGCACATCAAGGTGGCGGCCGAGCTGTGCCGCCGCTGGTGGATCTCGCTGCCGGACAAGGACCTGGCCTACCTCGTCGAGGACACCGACGAGTTCTGGGCGTACGTCCGCGAGCTGCGCTGGGCCCAGGACTACGCGCTGCTGAACCGCGAGGAGATGATGGACCGAGTCGTCGACGCCATCGCCGAGCACATGGGCGAGGACGTCGTCGAGGCCGAGCGGGTCAACTGCCACCACAACTTCACGGAGCAGGAGACCCACTTCGGCAAGCGCGTCTGGGTGTCCCGCAAGGGCGCGATCAAGGCCGACGTCGGTGATGCCGGGCTGATTCCGGGCTCGATGGGAACCGCGTCCTACGTGGTGACCGGAAAGGGCGACCCGCTCTCGCTGAACTCCTCGCCGCACGGCGCGGGCCGCAACTTCTCGCGGTCCGCGGCACGTCGCCAGTTCACGCACGACCAGCTCCGGGAGGCGATGGTCGGCATCGAGTACCGCGACACGGACGCGTTCATCGACGAGATCCCGGCTGCGTACAAGGACATCGACCAGGTCATGGCCGACGCCGCCGACCTGGTCGAGGTCCGTCACGTGCTGCGTCAGATCATCAACGTGAAGGGCGACTGACCCGGCCGACAACGACATGGGTGGCGTGATCGACCCCGGTCACGCCATCCATGTCATGGTCGAGCTGGACCCGTCGCACCGGCATCCCCTCGGCGATGCGTCAGGCACCCGTAAGGTCCGGGGGTATGGACCGGCGCCGACCGGTTCGACACCGTTGACGTATGGCGACGTCGAGCAAGCCCGGACTCTGGCCGCGATTCAGCAGCCCGATCCGCTCGACGGCCCTGACCGCACGGGTCGGGTCCATGGTCGGCATCTGCTTCGGCATCTGTTTCGTCACCGGGCTGCTCAGCCACTACCAGTACGCGCCCGTGGTCCTGGCTGCCCGAGCCGGCGAGCCCGGTGTTCCTCTACCGGGTCACCCAGGGGTTCCACGTGGCCACCGGCATCGCGACGATCCCGCTGATCCTGGTCAAGCTCTGGTCGGTCTACCCGAACCTGTTCCGCTGGCCGCTCGCGCGTTCGCTCAAGCACGTCGTCGAGCGCGGGTCGGTGTTCGTGCTGGTCGCAGCCAGCCTGCTGCAGCTGACCACGGGGTTCCTCAACATCCTGGGCTGGTATCCGTGGCCGTGGAGCTTCGTCCACGTGCACTTCCTGCTGTCGTTCGTCGTCATCGGGTCGATCCTCATCCACATCGGGGTCAAGCTGCCCGACATCGTGTACGGGCTGCAGGCGCGGCTCCCGGATGCGGACGTCCTGACCGAGATCCCGTGGAGCGAGAACCCCGCAGCGCACAGCAACGCCGGTGACGTCCCGCCCCCCGCGACACCGGCCCTGAGCCGTCGTGGCCTCCTGCTCGCGACCGGCGTCGGGGTCGGGGCGGTCATCCTCACCACCGTGGGGCAGACCGTCACGCCGTTGCAGCCGATCGGGCTGCTGGCGCCCCGGCTCTCGAAGAAGGGACCCCAGGGAGTCCCGGTCAACCGGACCGCCGAGCAGGCAGGCGTCATGGCGCTGGCGACCGCACCGGACTGGATCCTGCAGGTCGACGGGCCGCGGCCCTACGTCCTGACCCTCGCCGAGATCGAGGAGCTCGCCGAGCACGAGGCACACCTGCCGATCACCTGCGTCGAGGGGTGGAGCGTCGGTGCGCACTGGCGAGGCGTGCCGCTCCTCGACATCGTGCAGCGCGCGGGTGGCGACGCCGACTCGCGGGTGCACCTCATCTCGTTGGAGACGCGAGGCTCGTACCACGACAGCGTGGTCGACGGCCCCCAGGTCTCGCATGCCCTGCTCGCCACCCATCTCAACGGCGAGCGGCTCAACCTCGACCACGGCTACCCCCTGCGACTGATCTCTCCCAACCGCCCGGGTGTGCTCAACACCAAGTGGCTCGGCCGGATCGAGGTGACCTGAGATGGGGAGATGGCGGGTCGCGCTGATCGTCGCCGGTGTCCTCCTCGTGCTCTTCGGAGCGTGGCGTCTCGTCACCGAGGCCCCGCACGCCCTGCCGGGCCTGGCGTTGTGGATGGTCGGGATCGTCGTCATCCACGATGGCCTGCTCTCGCCACTGATCGTGGGCGTCGCCTGGCTCCTGGCTAGGACCGTGCCGCCGCGCGGCCGCAGGTACGTGCAGGCCGCGCTCATCATGGGTGGGCTCATCGCGATCATCGCCATCCCGCTGATCGCGCGCCAGGGCACCCAACCACCGGCGAAGGCCCTCCTGGTCCAGAACTACGGCGCAAACCTGGGCATCCTGCTCGGGCTGGTCGTCCTGCTGAATCTGGCGGCCTACCTGGTCACCGCAGCTCGTGCCCGTCGCTCGGATGCGCCGACGGGACCGGAGAACCCAGGAGCACACGATGTCCGAGTCTGAGGTCGACTTTGCCGGTCTGACGGCAACCTTCGTCAACTGCACTCTCAAGCGCAGCCCTGAGCTCAGCCACACCCAGGGGCTCGTCGACGCGAGCGCTGCCCTGATGCGCAAGCACGGCGTCGACGTGACGGTGCTCAGGTTGATCGACCACGACGTCGCCACCGGCGTCTACCCCGACATGCGGGAGCACGGGTGGGAGACCGATGCCTGGCCCGACCTCTACCCCGGGATCGTGGCCAGCGACATCCTCGTCGTTGCCGGCCCGATCTGGCTGGGCGACAACTCGAGCGTCACGAAGCGGCTCATCGAGCGGATCTACGCCTTGTCCGGCACGCTCAACGAGAAGGGCCAGTACCTGTTCTACGGTCGGGTGGCCGGCTGCCTGATCACCGGCAACGAGGACGGCATCAAGCACTGCGCCCAGAACATCCTGTACTCCCTGCAGCACGTCGGCTACACGATCCCGCCGAACGCCGACGCGGGCTGGATCGGAGAGGCTGGTCCTGGTCCGTCCTACCTCGATGCCGGCAGCGGCGGACCGGAGAACGACTTCACGAACCGCAACACGACGTTCATGACATGGAACCTGATGCACCTGGCGAAGATGCTCCGAGACGCGGGCGGCGTGCCCTCGCACGGCAACCAGCGGTCCCGATGGAACGCCGGAGACCGCTTCGACTTCGAGAACCCTGAGTACCGCTGAGCAACCAGGGCTACTGGTCAGCGATCGACCCGGGCGCCTACCGCCGCCGGCGAGCTTGAGGACCTCGGCCTTCGACGCCATGGTGGTGTCCCCTGGGGTCGTCATCGCGAGTGCACCGTGTGCCGCGCCGTACTCGACCGCGGTCGCCAGGTTCGGCCCGTCGAGCAGCCCGTAATGCCAGCCCGGACGCGAACGAGTCCGCCTCCACCGACGCGGTCGAGGATCTCCAGGCCCGGCGCGGTGCGTCGCCTGGACGAGGCCCGAGGCGCGGGACCAGGCGATGGCGCCCCAGTCGTTGACGGTCGCGCTGCGCACCGAGCGCAGGGTGGTGGCGATGACCTTGAAGTTCGGGTAGGCGGCCGCGACGTCGCTCGATCATGGCGGCGAACTTGTCCACGCCGAGGTCGGTCAGGCCCTCGTCGACGCCCTCGACCTCGAACCCGAGCGAGGCGGTGAAGTCCTCCTCGTTGCCGATCATGACGTCGACGTGCGAGGCGATCGCCCGGTTCACTTCCTGGGCGCGATCCTGGCCGCCGATGGCCTTCCACAGGCTCGGTCGGTAGTTGAGGTCGTAGGAGACGACGGTGCCGTGCGTGTGCGCGGCTGTGACCGCCTCGAGGACGGTCTCGCGCGGCGGTCTCCGACAGAGCCGCGAAGATGCCCCCGGTGTGGAACCAGCGCACGCCGAGCTCGCCGAACAGGTGCTCCCAGTCGACGTCGCCCGGCGCGAGCTGAGAGGCGGCGGTGTGCCCGCGGTCGGAGACGCCGACCGCACCGCGCACGCCGAAGCCGCGCTCGGTGAAGTTCAGGCCGTTGCGCACCGCCCGGCCGATGCCGTCGTAGGGCACCCAGCGATGAACGAGGTGTCCACGCCGCCCGTGAGGATGAAGTCCTCGACCAGGCGGCCCGACCTCGTTGTCCGCGAGCGCGGTGACGACCGCGGCGCGCAGCCCGAAGGCGCGGCGCAGGCCGCGGGCGACGTTGTACTCGCCCCCGCCTTCCCAGGCGCGGAACTGGCGCGCGGTGCGGATCCGGCCCTCGCCGGGATCGAGGCGCAGCATCACCTCGCCGAGCGAGACCGCGTCGTAGCGGCAGTCGGCGGCGGGGCGGATGAGCAAGTCGGTCATGACGTCGTCCTTCGTGCGATCAGTGGGTGCGCAGGCGGGCGGCGAGGGTGACGGCGTCGGCGACCAGGGTCCGCATCTGGTCGCCGACCCGCGCGCGGACGGCGTCCCGCGGGACCATCCATGATCCGCCGACCGCGGCCACGCATGGCAGGGCCAGGTAGTGGTGCAGGTTGGCGGGTCCGATCCCCCCGGTCGGGACGAACCGCAGGCCACCGAACGGAGCGGCGAAGGCAGCGATCGCGGCGGCGCCGCCGCGGTGGCAGCGGGGAAGAACTTCACCGTGTCGAGCCCGAGCTCCAGGGCGGCTTGGACCTCGGTGGCCGTCACCGCGCCCGGCAGCGGCAGGACGCCGTGCTCGAGACAGCGCTCGACCACCGCGCGGCTGGTGCCCGGCGACACGACGTACGAGGCTCCCGCCGCGACGGCCTCGTCGACCTGTGCCGGGGTCAGGACGGTCCCGGCGCCGACCAGCAGATCCCCGCGGTCGCGCAGGATCCGGATGGCGTCGGCAGCCGCCGGGGTGCGGAAGGTCACCTCGGCGACGGGCAAGCCGCCACCGACCAGGGCGGCGCCGAGCGCTTCGGCATCGGCGGCATCGTCGATGACGACGACCGGCACGAGCACGTGGCGGGCAAGGGCCTCGAGGATGGGATCCGGGCTCATGCCTTCTCCTGGGTCGTGCGGGGCGGGGCGACCCACTTCGCGATGCTGCTCGGGGCCGGCTCCGGGCGATGGATGCCGCGCGGGCGGTATGCGCGGGGCCCGGCCTCGCCGAGCAGGTCGGCCGCGTACCACGCGGTGGCCAACCACATCTCGGTGCCCTGGAGCGAGGGGCCGCTCTCGGCGTCGAACACCGCGCCGGCGCCGGGCACCCAGGCATCCACCGCGAGGTCGAGCACCGCGTGCGCCACCTCGGCCACGTCGTTCGCGCGCCGGGTGCGGGCGGCCTCCCCCGCCCACCACAGCGGGTGCACGACGTCGAGGAAGTCGCACGTGTTCGTCGCCGCCGTGGGCCGCAGCACCTCCGACGCCCGTCTCAGGACGGTGTCGACGAGGGCGTCGTCGGGACCGCCGCGCAGGCCCCACTGCGCGTACGTTCCGCGCAGCAGCCGGTAGGTGCCGTTCACGGGCTCTCGCAGGCCACCGGCGGTCGAGCCCCAGAGCCCGGTGCCCGGGTCGCGTGAGGAGGTCAACCAGCGGACCAGCTCGCTCTGCAGCCGCTCGCTCCCGGGCTCCGCGGCGATCGTGGCCCAGGTGAGCGCCGTCCCGAGCGAGTCGACGACGGCGCCCGCGCCCCACGCGTGCGTCGACCACGGCAGCTGGTCGAGCGCGTCGCGGAGCGTGTCCGGTGTCAGGGACGCGAGGGCGCGGATCGGGTGCTGGAGCGACGAGCCGAGCAGGGCCAGGGCGTACCCCACCGACAGCACGTGGTACGCGCGGTCGTGGTCCCCGAATACCGGGACGTCGCCGCCGACGGCGGGACCGTGGTCGAGCTCCGGGACCAGCCCCGTGCTCGCGTCCTGCCAGGACCGCAGCCGCTCGACGTGCTGCTCGGCGCTCAGCTGCCGGGGTGGCCGGTCGAGCAGCAGGTCCGCCAGCTCGATCGCATCGCAGTGCGCGCGAACCGTCGGCTCGGCGTCTGCGCGGTCGCGGTAGGCGCCGTCCACCCAGGCACGCTCGAGCAGGTTCGGTACGGCCGCCCGGGCGTCCTCGGCGAGTCGGTCCAACGCGGGGCGTGCGCTCTGCCGGCCGCCGCGTGCCCGCCGGTCACCGATCTGGCGGCCCGGGTTGCCCACCACGATCGCCCACTCGGCCACGTCGTGCGTGACCACGGCACCGGCGCCGATCACCGCGTGCGAACCGACGCGGACCCCGTCGACGACCACGACGTGGGTGCCGATCCACACGTCGTCGCCGATCGTGATGCCCCGCGAGGTCAGCGGCTGCCGGAACGTCTCGACGTCCGGGTCGTCGAACGAGTGGTTGAACCCCAGGACGGCACTCTGGGCGCCGACGCGGACGCCGTCGCCCAGCGAGACCTGACCGCGCACCGCGGTGCCGACGTTGATCGAGCAGTCCGCACCCACCCGCACGGTTCCCGTGAGGTGGGCGTGGGCGGCGACGTAGCTGCGGTCCCCGAGCTCGAGGCTGTCGGCGTCCAGGACCGCCAGCTCGGACACGGTGCAGTCCGCGCCCAGGGCGTACCCGCGGGCGACGAGGTCGGCGAGCCGGACCCTCATGCGGTCGCGCTCCTCGTCGGTGGCCTCGGCCCACAGCCAGGGAGCGAAGTCGAGGCGCCAGCGCTCGTGGGACGGGCCGGTCGGCATCGTCATCGGTGCAGCCTCATCGCGTGAGCCAGCCTCCGTCGACCGCCAGGATCGCACCGTGGACGTAGGCCGAGGCCTCCGATGCCAGGAAGACAGCCGCACCGTGCAGGTCGTCCTGCGTACCCCATCGGCCCGCCGGGATGCGCCCGAGGATCGCGGCGGACCGGTCCTCGTCGGCACGCAGCGGTGCGGTGTTGTCCGTGGCCATGTAGCCGGGGGCGATGGCGTTGACGTTGATGCCCAGCGGGGCCCACTCGTTGGCCAGAGCGCGGGTGAGGCCTGCCAGACCGCTCTTGGCGGCCGTGTAGGACGGGACGTTGATCCCGCCCTGGAAGGAGAGCATCGACGCGATGTTGATGATCTTCCCGCCACCGGCCCCGCGCATGACCCGCGCGGCGGCCTGCGAGAGGAAGAAGACGCTGCGCAGGTTGACCTGCAGGACGTCGTCCCAGTCGGCGGCGCTGTGCTCGATCGCCGGCGCGCGACGAATGGTGCCCGCGTTGTTCACCAGGACGTCGAGCCGGCCGAACCGGTCGACGACGGCGCCGACCGCGTCACTCAGCGTCGGCCCGTCGGCGTCGAGCAGGTCGCACTCGATGACGTCGGCGCGTCGGCCGAGGGCCGTGACCTGGCGGACGGTCTCGACGGCGTCGTCACGGACCAGCAGGGCCACGTCCGCGCCGGCCTCGGCCAGCGCCACGGCGATGCCCTGACCCAGGCCGCGGTTGGCGCCGGTGACCAGGGCGACGCGGCCGTCCAGCGAGAATCGATCGAGAATCATGTGCTCGGGTACTCCTCGGGTGTCGTCGACCAGCTCAGCGCAGGTCGGGCGGGTCGATGGCGACGACGTCGCTGTAGTCGATGTTCTCCCCCGCCATCGCCCAGACGAACGAGTAGGCGCCCGTCGCGGACGCGGTGTGGATCGACCAGGGTGGCGACACGACGACGTCGCGGTCGTGCAGGAGCAGGTGCCGGGTCTCGTCCGGTCGGCCCATCAGGTGGACGAGGACGTCGTCGCCGAGCCCGTCGTACAGGTAGACCTCCGTACGTCGCGCGTGCACGTGCGGCGGCATCGTGTTCCACACGCTGCCGGGCTCGAGCGTCGTGATGCCGAGCACGAGCTGGTTCGACTCGATCCCATCGGCGTGCACGTACTTGCGGATCGTGCGGTCGTTGGACCGCTCCGGGGCTCCGAGCCGCACCGCCACGACCTCGTCACGCGAGGCCAGAGCGGCCGACGTCCGTCGGTGCGCCGGTGCTGAGACCAGGTAGAGGACGCCGTCGCCCGACAGCGTGATGCTGCGCGTGCCCATGGGCAGGTAGAGGACGTCGTGGTGGCCGACCTCGAACGAGTCGTCGTCGGCGACGACCTGTGCCACGCCCGCCAGGCCGACGATCGCGAGCTCGCGGCGCTCGAGCAGGTGCTCGGCGGCGATCTCGTCCGGCGCCGTCACCGTGACGGTCCGCCCGTCGAGCGTGACACCGCCGACGAGCAGACGGTCGTCGTGCGCGTAGCCCCAGGAGACCTCGCCCAGGGTGAACAGCCCGGGCAGGACGAACCTCTCGCGCAGGGTCGCACCGTCCACGTGGGACAGGTCGTCAGGGTGCGTGCTCCACAAGCGGGTGAGGGTCATCGGTGCTCTCCTTCGTCGAACTCATCGGTCATCGTGGACGCGTCGCACGCCGAGCGGAACGTGTGCTCGAGCGTCATCAGACGCATGGCGTGCCTCGGCTCACCAGAACGTCACCCAGTCCGGTCGGGCGCGGCGCATGAGCGCCTCGAGGTAGAAGAAGTCGCCCCACAGGCAGCCCTCGTCCACGCCGTTCCCCTTCGGCAGGTCATAGACGGCGTGCGCGAGCAGTGCGGTGCCCGGCTCCCCGGCCGGGGTGGCGTAGCCCGCGACGAGCGCGTCGAGGATCTCGTCGGCCGCCTCGCGGTACCGGCCGGCGGACGGTGCCGTCTCGGGGTCGGCGTCCAGCGCGTCAGCGAGCTCGATCAGCCCGTTGACGACGATCGCCGCAGCCGAGCTGTCTCGCGGCTGCACCGGGTCGTCGGTGAAGACGAGGTCCCAGGCGCACACCCGGTCGGCCGGCAGGTGGTCGAGGAAGTAGTCCGCGAGCGTCACGGCCGTCTCCCGGAAGGACGGGTCTCCGGTGAACCGATGAGCCATCGCAAACCCGTAGACACCCCACGCCTGGCCGCGCGCCCAGCAGGACGCGTCGTGGAACCCCTGGGCGGTCGTGCCGCGCAGGCCCTCACCGCTGACCGGGTCCCAGTGGAACGTGTGGAACGTCGTGCCGTCCGCGCGGACCATGTGGTCGCGCAGCTGGGCCGTGTGCCGTCTCGCGGCCCGCTCGTACCGCGCGTCGCCCGTCTGCTCGCTCGCCCAGTACAGCAACGGCATGTTCATCAGGCTGTCGATGATGGTGCGGCCGTGCTGACCTGCCTCACCGACGCCGCCCCAGGCCTGCACGATCCCGGCGGGCTCGAGGAATCGGGTCATCAGATGGTCGGCGGCCGCGAGCGCCGTCGCGCGTCCCTGCTCGTCGCCGAGCAGCCGCCAGGGCACCACGCTCGACAGCGTGTAGAGGAAGCCGAGGTCGTGGGTGTCGACGCCGACGTGCTCACGCATCCGCCGCGCGAAGTCCGCGCCGTGCGCCATGCCGACCTCCCGGAACACGTCGTCGCCGGTCAGCTGCCACGCGACCCAGACCTGACCCGTCCAGAAGCTCGTCGTCCACCCCGTGTTCTCGCCCTCGCCTCCGCCGTCGGCGGGACGGCGGGGCAGGTAGGTGCCGTCCGTCGTCGTGTCTCCCGGCCACCACGTCGCGAAGGGCGCGAGGTTGGCCCGGACGGTCGCGACGGCCTCGTCGAGGCCCGCGACCGCGCGGTCGGTGCTGGTCATGGGTGGCTCCTTCTGCGGCGCGTCGGCGCCTGTGGTCTGGGTGTCGCGCAGGGCGCTGACGGGGCAGAGCGTGCTGCCTGGGCAGTACGGCAGGTCACGGCGCGATGGCAGCCCCGTCGCGTGTCTCGCGCGGCTCGCCCAGGGCGGGTCGGGCCGCGAACCGCGTGTTCGCCCACACGACGTAGAGCAGGGGTGCAGCGGCGAGCCCGAGCGCGAGTGCGGGCTTCGCGGCGAGGAAGGTGAGCCCGAGCCCCACGACCACGACGCTGAGCGCGGTCAGGTACCACCGCCGCACGGACAGGAAGAGTCCGACCCGCAGCAGGTCGCGCAGCCGGGCATCCGGCCGGGCGGCGAGGAGCACGAGCGCGTAGAGACCCGTCACCGCGCAGAGCACGGCCAGCGTGACGAACACGGGCACGGCGAGCGCACCGATCCGCATCTCCCAGACGGCCCGAACGTCGACGAGGGGCACGACCACGCCGACGACGACCATCGCGGCGATGGCCGACGCCTTGCGGAACGACCGCCGCCACGCGCGCCAGAACGTGCGCAGGATCGGTGCGGTCGAGTCGGCGGAGAAGGCGCCGAACACCGTGAACGCGGCGACCAGCCCCGGCGCAGCCAGCGGCGCGACGAGCGCGAGCGCCGGCCAGGACCGCGCAGGGTCCATCGTGACGAGGCCGACGACCAGCGGCGCCCCCGCGACGACGAGCGAGATGTTCGTCGCGAGCGCCGCGTACACCAGGCCGAACACGAGCGTGTACGTGTCGAACCCGACGAGGTGTCGACGTGCGGGACGGGTCGGCGACCCAGCGGCCGCGCTCATCCCTTCATCCCCGACGTCGCGATGCCCTCGATGAAGTACCGCTGCCCGAACATGAACAGCAGCGCGATAGGCAGCACCGAGATCACCGACCCCGTGAAGATCAACGCGTACTCCGCGTTGAACTGGTCGATGAAGGTGCGCAGGCCGAGCTGGATCGTCCACAGGTCCGGGCTGCGCAGATAGATCAGCGGCCCGAGGTAGTCGTTCCACGTGTTCGTGAAGGTCAGCAGCGCGAGGCTGGCGAGGGCCGGAACGGACAGCGGCAGCATGATCCGCCGCCAGATGCCGTACTCCGAGAGGCCGTCGATCCGCGCCGCCTCGGACAGGTCCTCGGGGATCGTCTCGAAGAACTGCTTCATCAGGAAGACCCCGAACGCACCGAACGCCTGGAGCGCGACGATCGACCACAAGGTGTTCGACAGGTGCAGCTTCGAGAACAGGATGAACTGCGGGATCATGTACGACTGCCACGGCACGGCGATCGTGCCGATGTAGACGAGGAACAGCACGTCCCGTCCGGGAAAGCGCACCTTCGCGAACCCGTACGCGGCGAACGACCCGGTGAGCACCTGCAGGATCGTCACCGCGACCGAGAGGATGACCGTGTTCTTCAGCCACGTCGTCATGTCGGACTTCGAGAAGATCTCGACGTAGTTCGACCAGACGGCAGGGTCCGGCACCCACTGGATCGGCACCGTGAAGACGTCGTTGTTCTCCTTCAACGAGCTGATGACCATCCAGTAGAACGGCAGCAGGACGCCGACGGCCGCGGCGATCAGCGCGAGGTAGAGGAGCACCTGACCGATGACGGTGCGCGGCTTGCGGCGGCGGGGCCGCTCTGGGTCGCCACCCACCGCGCCGAGCTCGGTCAGGGGCGGGATCGACATGGTGGCCATCAGCGGTCCCTCCGCTTGTTGACGACGAACTGCACGATCGTCACGGCGATGCAGATCGCGAAGAGCACGAGAGCGACGGCCGAGGCGTAGCCGAACTGGTTCTCCTGGAAGCCCTTCTTGTAGATGAACTGCGAGAGCACGAGCGTCGAGGTGCCCGGGCCGCCCTGCGTCATCACGAGGATCAGGTCGAACACCTTGAAGCTGCCGATCGTCAGGATGATCGTCACGAAGAAGGTGGTCGGCCGCAGCGACGGGAGCGTGACGCTCCGGAACTGGTGCCACGCGTTGGCGCCGTCCATCCGCGCGGCCTCGTAGAGCTCCCGCGGGATCGTCTGCAGTCCGGCGAGGAACAGGAGCATGTAGTACCCCACCTCGCGCCACGTTCCGACGATGATCACCGCCGGCATCGACCACGTCGCCGACGCCGTCCACCCGGGCGGGTTGTCGATCCCGATCAGGCGCAGGAACTGGTTGATCGGACCGAACTCCGGCGAGAACAGCGTGTTCCACACCACGGCGATCGCGACGATCGAGGTGATGTAGGGGAAGAAGGCAGCCGTCCGGAAGAACGCGACGCCGCGCATCTTGCGGTTGAGCAGGAGTGCCAGGCCGAGCGCGATCACCAGCGTGAGCGGGATGTGCAGGGCGGCGTAGTAGACCGTGTTCCAGAACGAGGTCCAGAACGCGGCGTCGTGGATCATCCGGCGGAAGTTCTCGAGGCCGGTGAACGTCGCCCCGCCGAACACGTTCCAGTCGGTGAACGCGTAGTAGAAGAGCGTGACGACCGGGATGAGGGTCAGCACAGCGAAGCCGATGAAGTTCGGCGCGATGAACGACCAGCCGGTGAGCGTGTTGCGCAGCCGCAACGACCCTCGGCGCCTCGTCGGCGGTGCGACGGTGGACATGGGTTCTCCCTAGGGGTCGGGGTGGGGTGCGGTCTCGCCGCACCCCACCCCTGGGCCCGGACTAGTTGGTCAGGACCTGGTCCTTGATCTGCTTCGTGGCCGCCGCGATCGCGTCGTCCACGCTCGAGGAGCCGGACATGATCGACGAGTGGGCGTCGTTGAGCGCGTCCTGGATGCCCGAGATGTAGGGCGACACCGGGTTCTCCGGCTTGGTCTCGTGCGTGCCGAAGGCGAACCTGGACAGGTCGTCCGTCGGGGTGCCGTCGACCGCGAAGTACGCGTCGACGACCGAGTCGTCCAGGTAGGACGAGGCGATGCCGATCCCGGCGAGCGCCTTGGCGGCCTCCGGGGTGGCGATGTACGCCATGAACTGCTTCGCCGCCGCGAGCTTCTTCTCGTCCTTGCCGGTCGCGGCGTTGATCGCCATGCCCGTCGGGTCACCGAACGTGACCGGCGTCTTGTCCAAGCCGGTCGTGCTCGAGTCGAACTGCGGCGCGGGTGCGATGCCCCAGTTGAACGTGTCGGCGTCACCGGACTTCTGCTGCGCGAGCAGGGTCGCGACGTACCACGAGCCCATCAGCATCATGGCGGTCTGCTGCTTGCCGAACTCGGCCTGGTAGGTCAGCTTGTTCGTCGTGACGGTCCCGTAGTCCACCTGCGCACCCGCGTTCTGCAGGCCGAGCACGCGGTCGTAGTACGGCTTCAGGAACGAGTAGTCGCCGTCGGTCAGGTCGACGTCCGGGGACTGCGCGTCCGCGAAGCCCTGGACGGTCGACTGCCAGCTGTGCTGGTACGTCCCGAGCGCCGGCGAACCCGCAGCGGCAAGGTTGGTCGTGAGCTCCTTGGCCGTGGTGGCGTAGTCGTCCCACGTCCACGAGCCGTCCGGGTACGCGACACCGGCCGCGTCGAAGAGGTCCTTGTTGTAGTACAGGAGCCACGAGTCCTGGCGGTACGGGATGGCGTAGGTCTTGTCGTCGACGACGTAGTTGGCGGCACCGGACACGTTGTCGGACAGGTCCTTGGCCACGTCGGAGATGTCGAGGAGCTGCTTGCCTCCCTGGTAGGTCAGGAAGGTCTTGAGGACCTTGAGGGTGACCACGTCCGGAGCGGAGCCCGCGGCGAGGTCGGCCGTCAGCTGGGTGTCGTAGTTCGCGGCGTCGTACTCCTTGAGATCCACCGTGACGTTCGGGTGGGCGGCTTCGAAGCCGTCGACGAGCGTCTGGAACTCCGGGGTCGTCGCCAGGCTCCAGCCGGACAACGAGATGGTGACGGGGGAGGTGTCGGCCGTCGTCGTGTCGTCCGATGGCGCGGACGACGTGTCGTCGCCGCCGCTGCTGCAGGCGGCGAGCCCGAGCGAGACCACGGCGGCGATACCCACCGCTGCCAGGGTTGAACGCTTCATTGCGTGCTCCTTCATGATCGGGGCCCTCATGGCCCAAATCCCTACCGGTCGGTCGAGGCGATCGGACCGGGGACGTTCTCGGCGAGCCGCGTCGGCGTCGTGACCCCGTCGGGCCAGGACACGTCTACGAGCGCGCCGTCGTTCGAGACACCCAGCCGTGCGGCCGGGTCGGTCGTGCCGGAGCCGAGGGAGGCACCGGTCAACGTGAGCAGGACGGCCACCGTGCCCGGGCGAGCGTCGAACGCCAGCCAGGGCACCACGGTGACCGCGCCGAGTGGGCCGGCGTCCGGGAGGGTCGCCAGCCCCGCGGTCGGCGCGCCGAGCAGCGCGACGACCGACGAGGTGAGGCCGTCGGCAACTACGCCGGCGGCGTGCGGGCCGAGTGCACGACCCTGTGGGTCGGCGCCGGCCAAGGGCCAGCCACCGACGACGAGGCTGCCGGCCTCGGCGGCGATGTCGTCCACCGCGACGAGGCGCACCTCCCACGGCCCCCGCACGATCGAGTGGACCGTGATGCGGCCGGCCGGCCGCGCGCGGCCCGTGTAGCCGGAGCCGTGGTGCACCTGCTCCGGACCGACGTCGACCCAGTGCGCATCGGCCACCGAGGCGGCGTACCCGACGGGTCCGCCGACCGTCTCGTCCACGCGTACGGCGAGCGTGCGCATGCCCGCGCGGTGGCTGCGGGCGCCCTCGCCGTCGACCAGCACGACCGACTGGTCGACCGGCTCCCGCCATGCCCGCTCGTCCAGTGGCGGGACCGTCGCGGTCGAGAAGCCGAGGCGGGTGTACAGGGGTGAGTCGGCGACCTGCGCGCCCTCGTCGGCGTGGTCCGTGCCGTGGTTGACCACCCGCACCACGCCGTCGACGGCAGTCCCGGCAACGAGCCAGCCGGGCGCCCGGACGGCGAGCAGCGTGTCGCCGGTCTGCACGGGCAGCGGCGCGTCGGGGGCCGTCCACACGGGGTGGTCGGCCGGAAGCGCGAGCCCGATCAGCCCCTTGCTCGCCCAGTACGGCGACGACGGACCGGAGTAGGCCTGCGCGATCTCGCGCCACTCGCCACGCCAGCCCATCGTCAGCAGGCCGTCGTCGCCGGGGTCGCCGCGCTCGGCGAAGTGCTGGACGACAGACGTGCCCGCACGTCGCAGGACACCGAGCGGCGTCGAGGGCACCTGCGCCATCGCCCCGACCCAGAACGGCGCAGCGGCGGCGAACCGGTAGACGAGGCTGCGGCCCTCCAGGAGGGGTGACCCATCGCCGCCGACGAGGTGCACGGCGTCCGTGAGGAATCGGTCCAGCATCGCGCGGTCGTGCTCTGCGCGGGGCGCGGCGAGGTCGCCCGCGCCGGTCATCCTCGCCCAGAGCGTCGGGTACAGATGCATCGCCCAGCCGACGTAGTGGTCGTACGAGCGCTCGGGGCCGTCGGAGTACCAGCCGTCCGCGCGGACGAACGAGTCGTGCGTGGCGAGGTCCTCGGCCATCTCACCGAGGTCGTGCGGACCGCCGACCGAGCGCAGGAACGTCTGGACGACGAGCCGGAACCACACCCAGTTGTTCCGTGGGTAGGTCGTGTCCCCGACCGCGGGGCTCAGATAGTCGACGACCTGCTCCTGCACCAGCGGGGAGAGCCCGTCCCAGATCCAGGGGCGCGTCATGTCGAGGACGAGGGCGAGCGACGCGGCCTCCACCTTTGCCTGCCCGTGCTCCCACAGGCGCACCCAACGCTCGGGTGAGTCGGCAGCGGCCGACGGATCGACTCCCGCGGCGATGCCGTCGGCGTACCACTGGGCGAGGCCGAGCGGGTCAGCTCCGCGCTCCCCCGCGAGTCGGAAACCGGCCAGCAGGAACGTGCGAGCAAACCCCTCGAGCCCGTCGACCGCGTGGCCGTAGCCGCCCTCGGCGCCCGGCAGCGTGACCCGACCGTGCGCCGGGGAGGCATAAGGGCGCACCGCGAGGAGCATGCGGTCGGCGAATGCCGCGAGGTCCGCTCGGGACCAGACGGCAGGTGCGTGGGACAACACTCGGCCTTTCGTTTGCGATCTGCTCTGATCACATTTTGACGACGGGAGAGAGTCAACCGCCAGAAAACGACGTGAGTCAAGTGATATGCGGATCGTTACTGAGTTGATACGCTCGGAATCGATCACAGTCGATCAGGGCGACCCCGGAACGAGGAACTATGTCGACGACGACGGGCGCGGCGGTCACCCGACGCGAGGGTGCGGGTGACGCTCCGGCCATGGGCCTCGTCGCCCGGTGGCGCGCGTGGTCCGATGCACACTCGGGCGAGCCCCAGCTGGACGTCGCCCTGCCGGTCCCCGCAGCGGCCGACAGAGCAGCGTGGGACCCAGCCGGGACGCTGGACATCCCGACCCGCGAGGCCGTCGCCGCCCGGGCCGCAGCGGAGCTGGGCTCGCCCTGGCCGGCTCCGACCGCACACGCCTACGCCCGGTACTGGCGGGACGGCGACCGCACCGAGTACGAGGACGCCGTGGCCGCCCGGCAGCGACGCCTGTCGCGCGCACTCGTCGTCGCCGCCACGACGCTCGACCCGGTGTGGATCGACGAGGTCGCGGACGGCGTGACGGCGCTGTGCGAGCAGAGCACCTGGTGCTGGGCCGCACACGACGACACCCGTGCCCGGCACGGCGCCCTCGTCGCCACGATCACCGACCCGTTCCTCGACCTGGGCGCCGGTGAGGTCGCCGGACAGCTCGCCTGGGTCGACCACGTCCTCGGCGATGTGCTCGACGAGCGGTACCCGGGGCTCCGCGCTCGGGTCCGGCGCGAGGTGCGCGTCCGGGTGCTCCACCCGTTCGTCGCGCGGCGCGACTGGCACTGGCTCGGTCTCGACGGCGACGTGCACAACTGGAACCCGTGGATCCACGGGAACGTGCTCGTCGCTGCCCTGCGGTTCGCCGAGCCGGCCGAGCGTGGCGCAGTCGTCGGCCTCGTCATCGAGGGGCTCGATCGCTACGTCACGGCGCTGCCCGACGACGGCGCGGTCGACGAGGGCTACGCCTACTGGTGGAACGGGGCGTGCCGAGCGCTCGAGGCGCTCGACCTGCTGAGCCACGCGACGGCCGGCGGCGTCGACGCGTCCGGCGTGCCGGCGCTCGCCGCCACCGTCGCCTTCCCCCACCGCATGCACCTCGGGGGACCCTGGTACCTCAACTGTGCCGACGGCCCCGCCCGACCGCCGGACGACCAGCCGTGGGCCGCGCTGCACCGCGCCGCCGTCGCCGCGGGCGATCCCGACGCCGCAGCGCACGCCGCCGCGCACCGGCGACCCGGTGAGCCCGTCGCCGACGAACGAGGGGGTCTCGGCCGACTGCTGCGAGCAGCGGCCGACCCGTTGTGGCTCGCCGCCCGTCCCGGACCGGACCCGCTGGTCCGGGACGTCTGGCTGCCCTCCGTGCAGGTCCTGCTCGCCCGGGACCATGCCTCAGCCGACGCCCCCCCACCCACCACGGTCGCCGTCAAGGGCGGGCACAACGGCGAGCACCACAACCACAACGACGTCGGCTCGTTCGTCGTCGCCCTGCGGGGCGTGCCCGTCCTCGTCGACCCGGGCCGACCGACCTACACGGCGCAGACGTTCGGCCCTGACCGCTACTCGATCTGGACGATGCGCTCCGACTGGCACAACCTCCCGAGCATCGCGGGCCGCGAACAGGTCAGCGGCGCGGAGCACGCCGCTCGTGACGTCTCGGTGGTCGTCGACGACGCCGTCGCGAGCTGGGCGGGTGACATCGCGCCGGCGTACCCGGGTACGCGGGCGGGACGATGGCATCGTGCAGTACGGTTCCGGCGGGGTCACGACGTCACGGTGACCGACTCCTGGGACCTTGCGGCGGTGCGTCCGGACGAGCGCAGCACGCTGCACCTCGTGCTGGCGGGCGAGCTCGACGACGTCACCGATGTCGGTGCTCGGGTGCGCGCGCTGGAGGGTGCAGGAGTGGCCATGCTCAGCTGGTCGGCCGCGGTCGTCGACGTTCGGGTCGAGCGCCGCGAGCTGGACGACCCCGTCGTCACTCAGGTCTGGGGAGATCACCTGGTGCGACTCACCCTCACCCTCGACCACCCGGTCCGGGGCGCCGTCGATGTCCGCTTCCGGCCCGAGGGCGTCCTCGCATGAGCACCCCCGCCCGCGGACCTCTCGCGGTCTCGCGCCACGCGCAGATCCTCGATGCGCTCGCCCGCCAGGGCACCGTGCGCATCTCGGACCTCACCTCGCAGCTCGACGTCACTGCCGTCACCGTCCGCCGGGACATCACTCAGCTCGCCGCCGAGGGTCTGCTCGTCAAGGTGCACGGCGGGGCTGCGGCGCTCGCCCGCACCGACGACGCAGCCGAGCTCCTGGTCGGGACCGACCCAGGCACCAGCGACGGTGCCGGCAGGCCGGTGCCCGGCATCGACCGGAGCATCGGGATGCTCGTACCGGCGCTCGACTACTACTGGCCCGACATCGTGCGCAGCGCCCGCCAGGTTGCCCGACAGCTCGGCATGCGGGTCGTGCTGCGTGGGTCGTCGTACGACACCGACGACGACCGCACCCAGCTCGAACGGTTGCTGGACAGCGGGGACCTGCACGGCCTGATCGTGGCGCCGAACCTCTCCGCGCCGCACGCGCGCGAGACCATCGAGTGGCTCGCCAACGCGCCCGTGCCCGTCGTGCTCGTCGAGCGCGAGGCCAGCGCGCCGCCGCACGACATGCCGCTGGAGTCGGTGACCTCTGACCACGCCGGCGGTGCTGCGGCCGCCGTGCGACACCTCGTCGACGCGGGGCACCGGCGCATCGGCCTCGTCGTGTCCACGGAGAGCCCGACGAGCCGGCACGTTCGGCGGGGCTGGCTGCAAGCCAGCTCGGACGCGGGGCTGCCCGCGCACGACGTCGTCGACGCGTCGCTGCCCACGGGGGGCGCACTCGACATGGACCCGGCGTTCGAGCAGGTCGTCGACCAGCTCCTGGCGACCGGCACGACGGCCCTCCTCGTGCACGCCGACTCCGAAGCGATCGGCGTCGCGCAGCACCTGCAGCAGCGTGGTCTCGTCATCCCCGACGACGTCTCGGTGATCTCGTACGACGACACCGTCGTCGGCCTGTTCAGCCCCGCGCTGACCGCCGTCCACCCGTCACGTACGTCCGTCGGAGCGACGGCGATGCAGCTGCTCGCCGCACGCATCGAGGACCCGACGCGCCCGGTCCATCGCGTGCTCGTCAGCCCGACGCTGAACGTGCGCGAATCCGTGGTCGCGCCGCGCGCGCGCCTCGAGCCCGACCCTCGCTGACCGAGTGCAGCCTCGCGCTGGCCTGGCGAAAACTCCCGCCACTGGGGAACGACCGGTGTCATCCGCCGCGCGCACGACAAAGGCCCCGCACCAGCGTTTCCGCTGGTCACAGGGCCTTTGAGGGTGAGCCGCCTTGGAGAATCGAACTCCAGACCTTCTCATTACGAGTGAGACGCTCTGCCGACTGAGCTAAGGCGGCGTCGTCGCGGTCCGCAGGACCTCGGCGAGCGCGCTTACTGTACCTGCCGGACCCCGACCCTTCCAAAGCGAGCGCTCAGCGCGTGCGACCGGGCAGGCACGCGACGGCTGCCGCGCCGAGCGCGACGGCGTCCTCGAGCAGGGCCGCCTGCCAGTCGGGCATCCGCCCGATCGCCCACCGGCGCCAGGCGCGCCCCGGCGTAGGCGCTGCCCAGAGCGCCGGCCGCTCCCGCGATCGCGGGGACGAACGGTCGCGAGCCGGACCTCCCGGCGAGCATCGTCGCGCCGATCGCACCCGCGGCGGCGCGCGTCCCGGCGCCGCCGTGGTCGAGCCGGCTCGGCGCGGACGGCAGCTTGTCGCCGACGAGCTCGCCGACGACCGCGGTCGCCGCTCCGGCGCGGGACAGGAGCGGCCCGGCTGCCGGTGATCGTCGCCGCGCCGGGGCCCAGCGACGCCCGTGCGCCCGCCGCCCAGCCGAGCAGCACCGATCGCGTGACGAGCCCGGCGCGGGGTCGAGCGCGCTCGGCAGGACCATCCAGCCGCGCCAGGGTTCCGTGCACAGCGGCGCCGTAGGCCAGGTGCGGGATCACGTCGGACACCCAGTCGGTGGCCGTCCAGTCGCGCGGGTGGCTGACGCCGAGCGCGGCCATGGGGACGTCCGTGGCGGCCATGGCGGCGGCGCCGACCAGCGACCGGGCCGACCACCCGCCCCGGTCGGAACCCTGTCGCCCTGACCAGCGCGGCGCCGATCCCGACCCCCAGCCCGGCGGCCAGACCCGCGAGCGCGCCGACCGCGTCGCGACGGTTCGCGCCCGACACGCTCACGCCGAGGCCCTCGAGTGCGGCGCTCGCGGTGTCGGCCGGCGCGGTGCTCGCCGGTCGGCCGCGCAGCGCCATGTCCGCGTAGGTCACGCCCGTTGAGCACCGCGGTGCCCACGGCGCCGGCGATCAGTCCCTTGGTGAGTGCAGCCATGCCCACACGGTCACCCGGGGGCGCGCCGTCGGCAACTCAGGCCGATGCTGACGCCCAGGCTTCAGCAGCGCGTCCCCTTCGCAGGCGGCGTGCCCTGGAGCAGGTACGTGTCGACCGCGCCGGCGATGCAGTCGTTGGAGGAGCCGTAGGCCGTGTGGCCCTCGCCCACGTGGGTGAGCAGGACCGCCGACGACAGCAGGTCCGTGAGCTGCTCGGACCACTGGTAGGGCGTGGCCGGGTCGTTCGTGGTGCCGACGACGACGATCGGCGGCGCGCCTTGCGCGCTGTAGTCGGGCAGCTCCGGCGCCGACGGGACCGGCCACTTCGCGCAGATCGTGTCGCCGTACGCGAAGAACGAGCCGACGGTCGGAGCGACGGCCTCGATCTGCGGCGGCCTGGTCGCGCATGACGTCGAAGTCCGGGTCGTCGTCACGTGGTGTGTCGACGCAGTTGATCGCGTTGAACGCGACGGTCGAGTTGGTCGAGTAGGTACCGTCCGCCTCGCGGTCCGAGTAGAAGTCCGCGAGCTGCAGCAGGATCGATCCGTCGCCCTTGTTGATCGCCGCGTCGAGCGCCTGGGTCAGGTACCCCCACGAGGACTTCGAGTAGAGCGGGAGCGCGATCCCGTAGAACGCCAGCGAGGACGTCACGTCGCGGTCGGTGTTCGTCGGCAAGGGGTTGACGCGGGCCCGGTCGAGCAGGCGACGGACCTGCGTGAGCCCGTCCTCGACCGAACCCTTCAAGGGGCAGTTGCTGCCGGCCTGGCAGTCCGTGATGTAGGCGCGCAGGGCACCCTCGAAGCCGGCGGCCTGACCCTTGGACGCCTCGAACGACGAGAGCGTCGGCGGCAGCGCGCCGTCGAGCACCATGCGCCCGACCGTCGTCGGGAAGAGCGCCGCGTAGGTCGCGCCGAGCTCGGTGCCGTAGGAGAAGCCCAGGTAGTGCAGCTGGTCGTCGCCCAGGGCGGAGCGCAGGATGTCGAGGTCGCGGGCCGCGCTGACCGTGTCGACATGACCGAGCGCGGCACCCGTGTTCTTGAGGCACTCGCTGCCGAGGTCGCCGTACACGTCGATGACGTGCTGGATGCCCTCGTCGGTCGAGTAGTCCGGGTCGAACGCGAGGAGCTCGTCCAGCTGGGCGTCGTCGACGCACTTCACCGGGTTCGAGCGCTGGACGCCGCGCGGGTCGAACGAGACCAGGTCGTACTGCTTCTGCACGTCCTTGCTGACGAGTCCCTTGGCCTGCTCGAGGAAGTCGACCCCCGACGCCCCGGGACCGCCCGGGTTCAGCAGCAAGGACCCGAGCGGGTCGCCGCCGGACGCCTTGGACCGGGCGAGCGCGATGCCGATCGAGCCGGCGGAGGGATCCGCGTAGTCGAGCGGGACCTGCGCGGTCGCGCACTCCCCCTCGGTGCACGACGACCACTCGAGCTCCTGGTCGTAGAACGACGCGAGCGGGCCGGTCGACTCCGACGCGTCCGCTCGGGGCGTCTCGACGGTCGTCTGGTTCTTGGGCGCCACGCATCCCGCCAGGACGAGAACGAGGCCGGCGAGCGCCGCGACGACGGCGATCGGACGACGTCGCCGAAGGTCGCTCGCGTCGCGTCCGGGCGCGGCGGGGTGATCGATCGACGGCAGCATGCCCACACGGTAGCCGCCGACGCTGGAAGGTCCGTGGGAGTCTCGCGGAGATTCCTGGGAGAGCCCTGTGCCGATGTTGCGCTCAGCCCTGCGGTCGCAGGGCGACCGCCATGGCCTCGACCGCGAGCAACGGTGCGACGTTGCCCGCCAGTCGGGTGCGCGCCTGGCCGATCGCGTCCATCCGACGCAGCGTCTGCTCGGCCGTGCTCGACCCCGCGAGCGCCCGCACTCCCGGCTCGTGCTCGACGTTCACCAGCTCCACCCCCGCGTCGAGCTGCATCACGAGCACGTCCCGGTACAGCGAGAGCAGGTCGACCATCGCGCGGTCGAGCACGTCGCGCTGCGCCCGGGTGGCGCGGCGCTTCTGGTCGTCCTCGAGCTGCTTGACCTGGGTCCGGAGCGACGGAGGGAGCGTCGCAGCCCCCTCGGCGCCCATGGCCCGCAGCAGCTCGGTGCGTTCCTGGGCGTCGCGCTCCTCGGTCGCCGCCTTGGCATCCGCCTGCGCCGTCTCGACGAGCTCCCCGGCGGCCAGGACGGCGTCGCCGACGCCGCGGATCTTCGCCGCGATGCTCAGCACGGCGGACCGGCGGGCGCGCGCCTGGGGGTCGCGGGCGAGCCGACGAGCGATCCCGACGTGGCTCTGGGCGGCCCGGGCGGCGACCTGCGCGACAGCCGGGTCGACGCCGTCTCGCGACACCAGCAGCGCGGCCACCGCGTCGACGGGCGGGACCCGCAACGCCACGCTGCGGCACCGCGAGCGGATGGTGACCAGGACGTCCTCCTGGCTCGGTGCGCAGAGCAGCCAGACCGTGCGGCCCGCGGGCTCCTCGATCGCCTTGAGCAGCGCGTTGCCGCTGGTGTCGTTCAGCCGGTCGGCGTCCTCGATGATGATCACGCGGTGCCGACCCTGCGACGGGCTGCGCTGCGCGAGCTCCACGAGTGGGCGTGCCGTCTCGGCGCGGATGAAGACGCCTTCCGTCGCGACGACCGTGACGTCAGGATGCAGCCCTCGCAGCGTGGTCGTGCAGTCGTGGCAGACGCCGCAGCCGCCGGTCGCGCACTGCAACGCGGCCGCGAATGCCCGCGCCGCGTTCGAGCGTCCCGACCCGGGCGGGCCGGTGAGCAGCCAGGCGTGCGTCATCGCCGACGGGTCGGCGATCGCGGTCTTGAGCACCTCGACGGCGGGCTCCTGTCCGACCACGTCGTCCCAGACGCTCGTCACGACGAGCTCCCGGACCCAGGCGTCGTGCTCGCGCCCGCGTCCAGTCCGACGAGTCCGGCGACCCGCTCCCGGATCGCGCGCGCCAGCACGTCGACGGGTCGAGTCGCGTCGAGCACCAGCCACCTCCCGGGTTCCGCGGCGGCTCGTCCGAGGAACGCGTCCCGGGTCCGGCGGTGGAACTCGTCGCCCGCCCGCTCGAGCCGATCGGGCTCGCCGGTCAGGCGCGCGCGGCCGGTCGTCGGGTCGAGGTCGAGCAGGACGGTGAGCGCCGGCAGGAGGCCGTCGACGGCCCACAGCGAGAGGCGTTCGACCTCGTCGGCACCCAGGTCCCGGCCGCTGCCCTGGTAGGCGACCGACGAGTCGAGGTACCGGTCGGTCACGACGACTGCGCCGCGCGCGAGCGCGGGCCGGACGAGCGAGGCGACGTGGTGCGCGCGATCGGTCGCGTACAGCAGCGCCTCCGTCCGGGCGTCGACGTGGTCGCCGTGCAGGACCGCGTTGCGCAGCTGCAGACCCAGCTCGGTGCCGCCCGGCTCGCGCGTCAGGACGACCTCGCGACCCAGCCCTCGGAGCCAGTCCCCCAGCAGACCGGCCTGTGTCGACTTGCCCGCGCCGTCGCCGCCCTCGAACGAGACGAAGAGTCCTGAGGTGCTCACGTAGGGAAGGCTAGTCGCCGGCGGTGACATCACTCGCCGGGGTAGACGACCCCGACCTGCGCGCGGATGGTGTCCATGGTCCGCATGACCTCGAGGGTGTTCTCCCACGTCATGAGCGGGCTCTCGGTGTCCCCGGCCGCCACCCGGCGGGCAACCTCGGCGGCCTCGAACTGCAGGCCCTTGGTGCCGGGCTTGTCGAACGTCCAGACCCGCCCGTCGAGGCGCTGCACCCGGAACGACGTGGTGCCGTAGAAGTCGCCGGCGACGCTGATGCGCCCGTCGGTGCCGGTGATCTCGGCGGTCGTCGGCGACTTGGCCCACAGGGTCGTCATGAGGGTCGCCTGGGTGCGCTCGCCGTACGTGAACGTCATCGAGATCTGTCCGTCGACGCCCGTCTCGGTCAACTGACCCACCGCGTGGATCGAGTCCGGCACCCCGAGGAAGTCGTGCGCGAAGGACACCGGGTAGACGCCCAGGTCGAGGAGGGCGCCGCCCGCGAGGTTCGGGTCGAAGAGGCGACTCTTCGGGTTGAACGCGAAGAACTGCCCATGGTCGGCGGAGACGTTGATGATCTCGCCGATCTCGCCGGCATTGATCACCTGGTGCAGCGCGTCGACGTGCGGCAGGAACCGCGTCCACATCGCCTCCATCACGAACACCCCCGCCGCGCGGGCGGCCGCGAAGACCTCCTCGGCCTCTGCGGCGTTGCGCGTGAAGGCCTTCTCGACGAGGACGTGCTTGCCGGCCGCGATCGCCAGCAGCGCGTGCTCGCGGTGCTCGGAGTGCGGGGTGGCGATGTAGACCGCGTCGACCCGCTCGTCCTCGACGAGCGCCCGGTAGCCGACGTGGACCGTCGGAATGCCCTGCGCCGTCGCGAACCGCTCCGCTCGGTCGCGGTTCCGTGATCCGACCGCGACGAGCTGCGCGCGGGTCTGGGAGTTCACCGCGGAGGCGAAGACGGCGGCGATCCCGCCGGCGCCGAGGATGCCCCAGCGGATCGGCGGTGCGGTGCGGGGGTCCTCGGTGCGAGCCATGGCGCAAACCTAGCGCGCACGCACGTGCCTGTCCGCAGCACCACAACTCCGTTCCTCGTAGCACGGCGCCTCGGTCCTCGTAGCACCGCGACTCCGGTCCTCGCAGCACCGCGACTCCGGTCCTCGTAGCACCGCGGTGCCACCTCCCGCATAGCACCGTCGCTACTCGCTGCTGCGGGCACGTCGTCATACTCACGCGGCCGTTCCGCCATCTCGCCAAGCCCCGCCCCCACTCAGGGAGCTCGCAACGGATGGCCGTGCCGATCGGTGAACTTCCAGCGACCGTCGTCGTCGCGACGGATCTCGATCCCGGCGTCATGCACGTGCCCGTGGTGCGCCCAACAGAGCAGCACGCCCGTGGCGACGTTGGTCTCACCCGTGTCACGCACCCAGTGCTCGATGTGGTGGATCTCCGACATCGCGGGCGGCGCATCGCAGCCCGGGTACCGGCAGTGCAGGTCCCGCGCGATGATCGCTCGGCGCTTGTGCCCGCTGTAGGTCCGCTCGGTCCGGCCCACGTTCAGGACCTGCGACTCCGGCCCGAACACGACGCGCGTGATCTGGCTGTCACAGGCGAGCCGGGCGAGCACCGAATCGGGGATGGGACCGGTGCCGATCAGCTCGGCGACACCGAACCGCTCGACATCGCCGACCATCGTCGGCGGCGCATCGGTCCGACCCGGCGACGACTCCGCCCGATCCGGCAACGACCCCGCCCGATCCGACGCCGACTCCGTCCGGCCGACTCCGCCCGGCCCGACGACTCCGACGTCCCGCCGAGCGCCCGCTGCAGCGTCGCCAGGTCTACGACCGCGGCGATGTGCGGCCGGTGCGTGCCAGTAGCGCCCGTCAGGTCCCGATCGAGCACGGTGCGCACGAGGTTGGTGAGCGCGCCCGCTCGCTTGCGGCCCGCGGACCGTCCGGCGTGCTCCGCACTGCGGTTCGTCATGGCGCCGAGCGCGGAGCGCAGGGCGTGGCCATGCTCGGTGGTCAGGAAGCCGACCAGGTGGCAGCCGTCGGTGGTGTCGGCCAGGTCGAGGAACTCTCGCTCGTCGGACTCGCGGTAGCCCCGCTCGTCGGCCTCCGGGTCCGCATGGGCGGCCCATCGTCGGGCGAGCATGCGCAGCTGGTGGACCGGCAGCTCGCGCGCGTGCTCGACCAGAAACCCCTCACCGAGGTCCTGCGGCGGCGCAGCCAGCGCCGCCTTCCGGATCGGGGTCGTCGCCACGGAGGCGATCACGTGCGCCGACTCCACCCCGATAGCGCCGGAGACCGCGTCGATCGCGGTCGCCGGGAGGTCGTCGCGCATCGCCCGGCCCAGCGTCACCACGCGACGCGCCTGGCCGTGCGACAGCCGACCCGTTGCCGCCACCCAGGACGTGATCGAGCGGCCGCCGCCCTCCAGGGACCACCAGCCGTCCGCCTCGACGACCGGGACCGCCCGCGCCGCGATCGCCGACAGCCGGCCTGCCAGCGCCAGCGCCTCACGGACGACCAGCACAGCCTCAGCGCCCTCGATCCGACCGGCGGCCGTCGGGTCGGCCAACCCGGCCAGCACCCCGACGGACGCCGACAGTTCCGCGAGCACATCCTGCACGCGACCGCTCGCCGCAGGAGGACCGCTCGGGCCGGTCGTCGCGATCGTCACGTGCTCCCCCTCTCGTCGCGCGGCATGGAATTGCGCTGGGTCTCACTATTCCAGGGACCACTGACATTCACGGGCGCGCGATTGCGAGGACAACACAATGCGACCGAGAATTATCCACAAAATGCGACCAGCCGTCCACAGCCCCGCATTTGTGCTCGATGCCCACGGCGGGCCATCGAGGAGTTCGACCATCGAGCTGCGGACGAACGGTACCGGTACGTTCACCCGCGTCCCGGTGTGGACCGGCATCGGCACCTGCGCCAACGACAACACTGCGCCCTACTCGGGCGAAGTGACATGGACGGCGCATGACGAACACTTCACGGTCGATGCAGACGGCAAGCCGTTGACTTTGTGGGCGGACACCGGGTTCATGGCGCTCGACTGGAGCAAACTCATGGTCGATGTGTGCGGCACTGAAGCCCACAGCACGGCCCTCCTGCCTTACGACGGCAGCCCGGCGACAGGCGTTTCCCGAGGGTCGTAGCAGTGCGGGAACTAGACGCGCGGCCGACCAACCTGCGCACGGCCCGAACTTCGGGTGTATAACCTCAGGAACGTACGGGAATTCGCACGATGGGACCCGCACGGCGACAACGCCATCCAGCCATTCGAGGACTCCACGAGAGCGTGACTGCTACCAGCCAACGAGTTGGCGAAGTGTCATGGCAAGGTTCTCCGGAGTCCGACCTGCCGTTGAGACGCGCTCAACCGCGGGGGGAGCCAGCTCGTCGAGCCGGCGCGCGGCAGCAGCCGATCGCCGTTGGTGGGCTGCAAGCTCTTGACCCGTCTCGCGCACTGCGAGTCTCGCGTTCACGATCTCGTCGTCCGCGGTGAGCAGGACAGCAGTCACCTGTGGGGAGTCACCCATCGCCTGTGCGAGCTCGTCCGCCTCGAGGACAGCAACGGTGTTGGTGTAGATCAGACGTCGGTACCCGAGATCACGGTAGTTCGCCCAGAGGGCCGCGAGATTCCGGAAGCTGAGCCTGTGCTCCCAAGGCGATGGCCAGGCGAGGTCGAGGTTGTCGCCCTCGATCAGCGCGTGCCGAACGTCGTCGGCGCGCAGGAGGGTGTGCAGGGCGTACGCGACGGTCGTCTTGCCGACGCCTGAGCGACCGCCGATCACGAGGAGTTCTGAGCGGCTGCTCATGTGCGGATACCCGGAAGTCGAACGATCCGCGGAGCGCCGACGTCGGTGTTGTCGACCACTAACGCAGCACGTGCCCGCGGATCGGCACTGCCGAAGTAGAGCCGCTGGCCGCCCTCGTACCGGGCGATCAGCGGGTCGCTCGTGCCACTTCTCGCCACCATCCGGCGCGCCGCCTCGTCGAACGGGACGTCGAGGAAGATCGAGTAGTCCCAGAACGCCACGAGCTCGTCGCGGAGCAGGAACGTGCCGTCGACGAGCACCAACGCGTCACCCGCAGCGCGAAGAACAGGGTGCGCCACAGGCAGATCCCGCCCGACATCGAACGACCCGGAGCGATAGCGCCCGTCACCGCCGGGGGACAACGGGGCGAGCGCCAGGCGAACGAGCGCCTCGTAGTCGTAGGCATCGAGCCAGAAGCCCTCGGGAGAGAACCGCCCCCGTGCATGCCGGATGGCCGACGGGTGGAAGAACTGATCGACGTGCACGACGACCACCGGACGCCCAGCGACCGACGACGCGAGGGCCGCCGCGAACGTGGTCTTCCCGCTTCCGCCGACACCGTCGATCGCGACGAGCGCGCGCTGATCCTGAGGCACGGAAGCGATAACACGATCCACGATCGACTCGAAGTCGCCGCCCATCACGGAACGACGCCGCTACTTCTTGGTGGCGGCCTTCTTCGCCGGTGCCTTGGCCCGTGTCGTCGTCGCGCGCTTCGCGGGTGCCTTCTTCTTCGCCGGCGCCGAGGCGCGCTTCTCGACGAGCAGCTCGATCGCCTGCTCGCGCGTGATCGACTCCGGCGTGAGGTCGCGCGGCAGCGTCCGGTTGGTGACGCCGTCGGTGACGTACGCGCCGAAGCGTCCTTCCTTCACGACGATCGGCTTCTCGGACGTCGGGTCGTCGCCCAGCTCGCGCAGGGGCGGCGCCGAGGTGGCCCCGCGTCCGCGCTTCGGCTGCGCGTAGATGGCCAGCGCCTCCTCGAGAGTCGTCGAGAAGAGGGCCTCCTCCGACGCGAGGGTGCGCGAGTCGGTGCCCTTCTTGAGGTAGGGCCCGTAGCGCCCGTTCTGCGCGGTGATCTCGGTGCCGGTCTCTGGGTCGACGCCGACCACGCGCGGCAGCGACAGGAGCATGAGCGCGTCGTCGAGGGTGACCGACTGCAGCGACATCGACTTGAACAGCGAGCCGGTCCGCGGCTTCGGCGCGGCCGCCAGCGCGCGCTTCTGGGCGGCCTGCGAGAGGGAGGTGTCGATCTCGGGATCGGGCAGGACCTCGGTCACGTACGGCCCGTAGCGACCGTTGCGGGCCACGATCGGCGTCCCGGTAGACGGGATCGGTGCCGAGCACCTGGTCGCCGTCGGGCTGGGTCTCGAGCAGCTCGCGAGCCTTGGCCACGGTCAGCTCGTCGGGAGCCAGCTCCTCGGGAACCGACGCGCGACGCGGGTTGCCGTCGTCACCGAGCGCGGCGGCGGAGTCCTCGAGGTACGGCCCGTAGCGACCGACGCGCAGCACGATGCCCTCGCCGATCGGGATCGAGTTCACCTCGCGGGCGTCGATCTCCCCGAGGTTCGCGACGAGATCGCGCAGACCCTCGCCCTCCTCGTTGCCGGTGCCGTCACCGAAGTAGAACCGCGACAGCCACGCCACGCGGTCCTTGTCGCCGGCGGCGATCGCGTCGAGGTCCTCTTCCATCTCGGCGGTGAAGTCGTAGTCGACCAGCCAGTCGAAGTTCTCCTCGAGCAGCCGCGTCACCGCGAAGGCGAGCCACGACGGGACGAGCGCCTGCCCGCGCCCGGTGACGTACCCGCGGTCCTGGATCACGGAGATGGTCGCGGCGTACGTCGACGGCCGACCGATCCCCCGCTCCTCCAGGGCCTTCACCAGCGACGCCTCGGTGAAGCGCGGGGGCGGCGACGTGCGGTGCCCGTCGGCTGTGAGGTCGGAAGCCGACAGGGGGTCGCCCTCGTTCATGGCGGGCAGGCGCGCGTCGCCCTTCGACTCGTCGGCGGTCGACGAGTCGGTGTCGTACCGCGAGACGTCGCGGCCCTCCTCGTACGCCGCGAGGAACCCGCGGAACGTGATGACCGTGCCCGACGCCGAGAACAGGACGTCTGTGCCGTCCGACGCAGTCGCGCCGAGGCGGACGGACGCGGTCTGCCCGCGGGCGTCGGCCATCTGCGAGGCGACCGTGCGCTTCCAGATCAGCTCGTACAACCGGAACTGGTCCCCGGACAGCTCGCGCGCCACCTGGGCCGGCGTGCGGAAGTGGTCACCGGCGGGCCGGATCGCCTCGTGCGCCTCCTGGGCGCCCTTGGCCTTGCCGGTGTAGACGCGCGGTGCGTCGGGCACGTACTCGGGACCGTAGAGCTCCGACGCCTGCCGACGAGCCGCCGAGAGCGCCTGCGCGCTCAGCGCCGACGAGTCCGTACGCATGTAGGTGATGTAGCCGTTCTCGTACAGCCCCTGCGCCGTGCGCATGGTCTGCCGCGAGGCCATCCGCAGCTTGCGCGAGGCCTCCTGCTGCAGCGTCGAGGTGGTGAACGGCGCAGCGGGGCGGCGCGTGTACGGCTTGGTCTCGAGCGAGGCCACGGACCACTCGGAGGACGCGAGGTTGGCGACGAGGCTCGTCGCAACCGCCTCGTCGACGTGCGCCACGTCGGCCGACTTCAGCAGCCCGTTGTCGCCGAAGTCGCGACCCGAGGCCACACGCTTCCCGTTCACCGAGGAGAGCCGCGCCGAGAAGGCGGGCTCGGCGGCGTCGGAGACCGCGAAGGTTCCCGTGACGTCCCAGTAGTCGGCGGCGACGAACGCCATCCGCTCCCGCTCACGCTCGACGACGAGCCGCGTCGCCACGGACTGCACGCGGCCGGCGGACAGGCCCTGGCGAACCTTGCGCCACAGCACCGGGCTGACCTCGTACCCGTACAACCGGTCGAGGATGCGGCGGGTCTCCTGCGCGTCGACCAAGCGGTCGTCCAGCTCGCGGGTGTTCTCCAGCGCCCGCTGGATCGCCTCGGGGGTGATCTCATGGAACACCATCCGCTTGACCGGGACCTTGGGCTTGAGCTCCTGCAGCAGGTGCCAGGCGATGGCCTCGCCCTCACGGTCCTCATCGGTGGCGAGGAAGACCTCGTCCGCGTCCTTCAGCAGCCGCTTGAGCTCGCTGACCTTCTTCTTCTTGTCGGCGTCGACCACGTAGTACGGCGCAAAGCCGTTGTCGACGTCGACCGCGAACTTGCCGAACGGGCCCTTCTTCATGTCCGCGGGCAGCTCGGAGGGCTGCGGGAGGTCGCGGATGTGCCCGACGCTCGCCTCGACGTCGTACCCGTCGCCCAGGTACCCGGCGATCGTGCGCGCCTTCGCCGGCGACTCCACGATGACGAGCTTGCGCCCTGCAGACATCCGTTCGGCCTTCCTCAGACTGCGCGGGGTCGGATGGCCTCGCACCTAGTGCACCGCTGGGGACTCTACGGCGTTCCGTCAAGCCTTCGGCAATCCGCCCCGTCGTCGACAACCCCTGCTGACGGGTCGCCGCGCAGATGACCGGAGGTCCGGCCGACGTCGGTCACGGAGCGGATGCCGCCGACGGCGCGACCGCTTCTGACGGCGCCGCGGCGGCCTGTCGCAGAACCAGCATGATCGCGAACGCGAGGCACGACGCCATCAGCGCGGCGGCCGCTCCGCCGAGGTACGCAGTCACCTGAGCCGCTCGACCCGACAGGTCGTCGAGGTTGTCCCAGGTGTGCGTGAGGGCGACGATCGCGCAGCCCGCGGCGGCCATCCCGACGATCACCAGCCCCGAGACGACCACGCGCATGGTCGCGGGCGTCGGGTCGCGGTCGGCGCCGCCGCGGCCGGCCGGGACGCGCAGCGCGCCCGTCGTCGTCGGCACCCGGGCAGGCGTGAGCGCGACGAGGGCGCAGGCGATGGCGGTCCAGGCGAGCACGACCAGCACGCCCGCGACGACGTCCGAGGGCCGGTGCCACCGGCCGATGAGCGTCGAGATGCCGGTCGCTGTCGTGTAGCCCGCGCCGAGCACCGCGGCCCAGGGCCGCACCCGCGGGGAGACGACCAGCAGGAGCGCAGCCGACACCGATGCGGCGGCGGTGGTGTGGCCGCTCGGCAAGGTGTTGCCGTAGCTCGCGGCGACGCCGAGCTCGGGTCGGGAGAACACCGCGTACTTGAGCACCTGGGTGGTCAGGTTGGCGCCGATCATCAGCACGGCCACCTGGACGGCGAGCGACCACCGGCGGCGCAGCACGGCGATGAGCATCGCGGCGATCAGGACGGCCGCGATGAACCAGACCGAGACCACGTCCAGCACCCGCTCCCCGACCCGCCACAGCTGCGTCTGGCCGTGCAGCGCGCCCTGGAACGCGGCGTTCTCCACCTGCTGCCCGGCCAGGGTGTCGACGAACACCCGCCAGAGCACCCAGACGCCCACGAACGACAGCGCCGCGACGAGCAGCGCCACCGCCACGACACCGGCCCGACGGTCGCGGACGACCGGGGCGGATCGCGCGGGGACGCGCAGGACGGGGGCATCGCTCACCACGCAACGGTAGGTCACGGGGCCCGAGGTCCCGCCCGTCGCTCACGGTGCATCGACCCGCACGTCCCGCCGGTCGCCGGTCAGCGAGGTGCGCCCTGAGGCATCGGCGCCCCCACCGCGACGACGATCGCGCGCGTGCAGCTGACCGGCTGGACCTGGGCGTCCCTTGACCTGTGAGAGAAGGTCCCCACCCTCAGGTACGGACCGAGAGCTCCACGGGGACGGGCACGGGCTCGAACCCGGCGGCGGCGACCGTCGCGGGGTCGTGCCGCAGACAGGCGACCTGACGACGCGGGTCGTCCCCCGGCACGGCCGGCGTGACCAGCGCGGGGCTGATCGTCGCGCACGCGTCGAACGCGTGCACGCACCGGTCCCGGAACGGGCAGCCCGTGGGCCGGTTGGCCAGGTCGGGCGGCGACCCGGGGATGCCGCCGAGCTCGCGTCGCGGGCCGCGCAGCGGCGGGAAGGAGTGCAGCAGCGCGTCGGAGTAGGGGTGTCGCGGACGCCGGTAGACGTCCTGGGCCGCGGCCTCCTCGACGATCTCGCCGGCGTACATGATCGCGATGCGGTCCGCGATCTCGATGAGCAGGGAGACGTCGTGCGTGATGAAGATGACGGAGAACCCGAGCCGGTCGCGCAGCTCCGCGATCTGCTCCACGATCTGGCGCTGCATCACGACGTCGAGCGCGGTCGTCGGCTCGTCCATGATCAGCACCTGCGGGTCCAGCGCCAGCGCCATCGCGATCATCACGCGCTGGCGCATGCCGCCGGAGAGCTGGTGCGGGTAGGAGCGCAGCCGGTCGGGCGAGATGCCGACCATGTCGAGCAGGTCGGCCGCCCGCTCCATCGACTCCTTCTTCTTCATCGCCGGCAGGTGGGCCAGCAGGGCGTCGGAGATCTGCCTGCCGACGCGGTGCACCGGGTTCAGCGAGTTCATCGCCCCCTGGAACACGATCGCCATGTCCTGCCATCGCGAGGCGCGCAGGTCCTGGTCGTTCATGGCCAGCACGTCGACCTGGTCGCCCGAACGGTCCGTGAAGATGACCTCGCCGCCCGTGATCATGCCCGGCGGCGGCAGCAGCCGGGTGGCCGCGTACGCGAGCGTCGACTTGCCGCAGCCGGACTCGCCGGCCAGGCCGAGCACCTCGCCCCGGTTGAGCGTGAGCGAGATGTCCCGCAGCACGTGGGTCGGGTGGGCGTCGAACCCGTAGTCGACCGAGAGGTTCTTGATCTCGAGCACGGGCTCGGCGATCCGGCCGACCTCGCCGGGCGTCCAGACGGACCGCGTGGGAACGGCGCTCATGACCGGTCCTCCTTGGTGTGATGGTGACCGTTCGCCGGCGGGATCTGCGCCACGGCGATCTCCTCGGCGCGCACGAGCTCCGTGCGCTGCGCGGACGCACCGGGCGCCTCGTACACGACGGGCGTGAAGCCGATGCGGGGACGGATGCCGCGCTTGCGCAGGGTCTTGGCGTTCAGGCCGACGCTGCGCAGCCGCGGGTTGACGAACTCGTCGATCCCGAAGTTGATGAGCGTCAGGGCCATGCCGAGGAAGGCGATGCACAGGCCGGCCGGCACGAACCACCACCAGGCGCCGCGCTGCAGGGCCAGGTTGTTCTGGGCGCCGTACAGGATGGTGCCCCAGTTCCAGTCGGCCGGGTTGCCGATGCCGATGAACGCGAGCGTGGTCTGGGTCAGCACCGCGAACACGACCGTCGCGACGAAGCCCGAGGCGATGATCGCCGTCAGGTTCGGCATGATCTCGGCGGTGATGATGCGCCAGGTGCTCTCGCCGTTCGCGCGGGCGGCCTCCACGAAGTCCCGCCGTCGCAGCGACAGCGTCTGCGCGCGCAGCACGCGCGCGCCCCACGCCCACCCGGTGATGGCGATCACCACGGCGACCGTGACGCCACCCGCCGACGGCAGCTGCCCGGCGATGATGATGATCAGCGGCAGCTGCGGGATGACCAGGAAGATGTTCGCCAGCATGGACAGGCCCTCGTCGCCGATCCCCCCGATGTACCCCGACGTGACGCCGACGAGCACGCCGATCGCGGTCGCGCCGATGCCGGCGATGAGCCCCACGACCATCACGCCGCGGGTGCCGATGATGATCTGCGACAGGATGTCCTGCCCCAGCTGGTTGGTGCCGAGCCAGTGCGCGCTCGACGGGCTCTGCAGCAGGTCGGCGCTCAGCGCGTTCGGGTCGTAGGGCGCGATGAGCTGGCCGAAGACGGCCAGGAACCCGAAGAACGCGAGGATCACGAACCCGGTCAGCGCCTTGGAGTTGCGCAGGAAGACGAAGCGCTGCTTGCCGGAGGTGGTCGTCTCCGCTGTGGTGACGTCGGGAGTGTTCTCCAGGAGCGTCAGGTCGACGGACATGTCAGCCCTCCTGCCGGGTCCGCGGATCGAGCGCGGCGTAGACGAAGTCCGCGACGATGTTGGCGGCGAGGACGGCGAGCGTGATCACGAGGAAGCACCCCTGCATGAGCGGATAGTCGTGCGTGGACACCGCGGTGAAGAGGACGTAGCCGATGCCCTGGTAGGAGAAGACCATCTCCATGATCAGGGTGCCGCCGACGACGAACCCCAGCGACAGGGCGAAGCTGGACACCTGCGGCAGGATCGCGTTGCGCGAGGCGTACCCGCCCATCACGCGCCGCTCCTTGAGGCCCTTGGCCTGCGCGACCGTCACGTAGTCCTCGGAGGACACCGTGACCATCATGTTGCGCATCCCGAGGATCCAGCCCGAGACCGACGCGACGATGATCGTCATCGCGGGCAGGAAGCCGTAGTAGAGGACGGACCCGATGAACGCGAACGACCAGTTGGGCACCATCGCGCGGTCGTAGCTGCCGCTGGACGGGAACCAGCCGAGCCGGACCGAGAACACCGAGATCGCGATGAGCGCGAGCCAGAAGTACGGCACGGCCGAGAAGAAGGCCGAGATCGGCAGGGCCGAGTCCGCCCAGGTGCCGCGCCGCCAGCCGATCGACCGGCCGACGAGGGTGCCCAGGGTGAACGCGATGATCGTCGCGACGCCCACGAGGCCGATGGTCCACGGGAGCGCCTGCATGACGATCTCCGCGACCGGCTGCGGGAAGAACGTGAACGAGCGGCCGAGGTCGCCGTGCAGGATCAGCTGCCAGTAGTCGAGGTACTGCTGCCAGACCGACTGGTTGCTGTCGAGCCCCAGGAGCACCCGCAGCGCGTGCTCGGCGTGCGAGTCGATCCGGCCCTGCAGCCGACCCATCAGGGCGGTGACCGGGTCGCCCGGCATCATGCGCGGGATGAAGAAGTTCAGCGTCACGGCCGCCCAGAAGGTGACGATGTAGAAGATGATGCGGCGAACGACGAACCTCATCGGGGGTCCTCCGTCCCGGGGGCGGTCAGCGAGGCTCAGCAGTCGGCATCGGACCGACCACCTCGACGTCGATCGTCGGGCGGGTGCCGTAGGCGTCGAGCACCGAGCCGAGCTGCGGACGGTCGGCGCGGTCGGAGTAGCCCCAGCACGCGGCCTTGCGGCCGACGCCCACGTCGAACATCGGCGGGAGCTCCGTGCGGCACACGTCCGGGGCGAACGGGCAGCGCGGGTTGAACCGGCACCCGTCGGGTGGCGTCACCAGGCTGGGCGCCTCGCCGCGGGCGCCGCGGGCCCGGGCGTCGAGGTCGTCCGGGTCGGGCGCCGACCGCACGAGCAGCTGGGTGTACGGGTGCTTGGGGTCCTGCGTCACGGACTCGCTGTCGCCGCTCTCCACCACGCGGCCGGCGTACATGACCATGGTGCGGTCGGCGAAGTAGCGGGCCGACGCGATGTCGTGCGTGATGTAGAGGATGGCGATCTGCAGCCGGTCGCGCAGGTCGCGCAGCAGATTGAGGATGCCCAGGCGGATCGACACGTCGAGCATCGAGATCGGCTCGTCGGCGAGCAGCACCTCGGGGTTGGCGGCCAGGGCGCGTGCGATGGCGACGCGCTGGCGCTGCCCGCCGGACAGCTCGTGCGGGAACTTGTCGATGTACCGCTCGGCCGGCCGCAGGTTCACGCGGTCCAGCAGCTCCGCGAGAGCCTTCTCGAGCTCGTCGCCGCGGATGCGCCCGCGGTGGATCTTGAGGCTGCGCGTCAGCGTGTACCGCACCGTGTGCACGGGGTTCAGCGACGCGAACGGGTCCTGGAAGATCATCTGGACCTTGGAGACGTAGCGCCGGAAGCCCGCGCGACCCTTGGTCGCGGCGTCCTCGCCGTGCAGCAGGATCTGACCGCTGGTCACGTGCATCAGCTGGGCGAGCAGCCGGGCGATCGTCGACTTGCCCGAGCCGGACTCGCCCACCAGGGCGACCACGCGACCGCGGTACAGCTCGAGGTCGACGTCGTCGACCGCGTGCACCACCTTCTGGGAGCGGAAGCCACGGACGGGGAAGTACTTGCGCATCTGGATCGCCTGCAGGACCGGCGTCTCGGCGTCCGTGCCGTTCTGCGCGGCGGGGCCTTGCGTGGGGGCAGTCATCAGCTCACCTGGGGGACGTTCGTCAGGGGCGGGCGGGTGCCCGCGGGTGCGGTGGGGAGGAACCCCCACCGCACCCGCGGTCGGTCTGTCGTCAGGACATCATCGTGCGACGCACCGGACGACAACCCGCTGGATCGTCGTGCTCGAGCAGGTCAGCTGGCCGGCTTGAGCTTCATGACGATCTCGGCAGCGTTCGGACGGGTCGGCTGCGGCCCGGCGTACGGGTTGTCCGCGTCCGGCCAGCCGACATAGTTCTTCGTCGAGTACTGCGCGGTGGTCGGACGCGACCACAGAGCGATGCCCGGGACCTCGTCCACGAAGATCTGCTGGATGGTGTTCAGCGCGGCGGTGCGGTCGTCTTCGCTGGAGCTGCTGGCGTACGTCTTGAACGCGGCCGTGGCCTCGTCGTTCTGGTAGCGCCCGAAGTTCCAGTTGGCCTTCTCGCCGACCGGCACGTACTGGGCACCGTCGAAGATGTCCGAGTACATGTCGTACGGCGTCGCGCCGCCGTCCGTCCAGTGGAACGCCGCCTGGAAGTTGCCGAGCGGCGACGTCCTCGAACCAGTTGTCGGCCGGGGGCTTGTCCGCCGTGGCCGTCGCGCCGAGCTCCTGCGCGGTGGCGACGACCAGGTCCTGAGCGGTGTTGTAGTCGTTCCAGCCCGTCGGGTCGGTGATCGAGAAGGAGACCGCCTCGCCGTCGGGGTCCATCAGCTTGCCGCTGCCGTCCCACGTGTAGCCGGCGTCCTTGAGGATCGCCTTGGCGTCGTCGACGCTGGACGCGTAGTCCTTGCCGTCCAGGTCCGGGTTCAGGAACGGCTGGCCGGCCGGGAGGGGCATGCCCGAGACGTTCGTGAGCACCGGGTTCGACGCCGGACGTGGCGATCTTCGTGATGTTCTCGCGGTCGAGGGCCGTGTTCAGCGCCTGCCGGAACGCCTTGTTGCTGAACGGCTTCGTGGTGACGTTCAGGAACATGTTGTCGATGCCGAGGCCCGCGGCCGCCCACTGGTGGTAGTTGGTCGGGTCCTTGGCGATGTAGACGTTCTCGTAGTCCGCGATGAACGTCCAGCCCCACTGGACCTCACCGGTGGTGAGGGCGGTCGTGAGCGCGTTGTTGTCCGTGTAGGACGAGTAGCGCAGCTGGTGGACCTGCGACTTGCCACCCCAGTAGTTGGGGTTGGGGTCGAGGGTGGCGGCCTGCGGCGTCCAGGACGTCAGCGTGAACGGGCCGGTGCCGATCGGGTTCTCGTTGACGTCGGTCGTCGGGTCCGCGACGTCCTTCCAGATGTGCTCCGGAACCATGACGAGGCTGTAGAGCTTGGACTGGTTGACGAACTGGCCGGACGTGAAGCCGACCGTCACCGTGCCGTCGTCCTGGACCTTGATGTCGCCGTAGGGCAGCGCCGCCGAGTTGATCGACGGCGTGTCCTTGCGCAGGTTGAGGTTGTACGCGACGTCGTCGGCGGTGAAGTCCTCCCCGTCGGACCACTTGACGCCCTCGCGGGGCGTGATCGTGGCCTCGGTGTAGTCGTCGTTCCAGGTGACCGACGAGGCGAGCCAGGGCTCGGGCTCCGCGGCCGGGTCGGCGTCGTTCACCTGCATGAGGGGTTCGTAGATCACCGTCGCGTAGCCGAGGGACGTCGCCGACGAGCCCGTCGCGAACGGGCTCTGGTTGTTCGTCTGGACACCGTTCGGCATGCCGACGGTCAGGGTCGCGTCGGCCGAGCCGCCGCTGGTCGAGCTGGAGTCGTCGCTGCTGCTGCCCGAGGAGCAGGCTGTGGCGAGCAGCGCGACCGTGGCCATACCGGCCATCATCGTTGCGAGCTTGCGCGTTCTCACGGAGTGCCTCCTTGCACTGCTGGGGACTGACGGACGTCGTTCGCTGGAGCTGGACTGACGGGGGCGGTGCCGGACGGCTGCGGACCGTCCGTCGTGCGGTGCTACGGGTGCGTGCCTGGCCCGGTGGGTGTCGACCCCGGAAGGTCGACGTCCACCTCGAGACGTAGGTCGCCTGACGATCGACCCACGCGGATCCGGTAGGTACCGGCCGGGGTGACCCAACCGGGCTGTGCCGTGTCCCAGGTGCGGAACGCGCGAGCGTCCACCCGCACCTGGACCTGTCCGTGCGCACCGGGTTCGGCGTGCACGACACTGAATCCGCCGAGCCAGCGCACGGGACGCTCGCCCGCGGGCGTCGCCTCCGGTGGCTCGACGTAGACCTGGACGACCTCGCGACCGGCGCGGGTCGCCCGTGTTCTGGACGACCACGTCCAGCACGACCCCGCCGTCGCCGTCGAGGGCGAGCGAGGCGGACCGGTACTCCCACGTGGTCCAGCCCAGCCCGTGCCCGAACGGCGCGGCGGGCGTCCGGCCCAGGGCGAGCCACGAGCGGTACCCGACGTGCACGCCCTCGTAGTAGTCGACGACGCCGTCGACCGGGACCGCGTCGGGCACCGGGACGTCCGACTCGTGCGCGGGCAGCGTCCAGGGCAGCCGACCCGACGGCTCCGTGACGCCGGTGAGCACGTCGGCCAGGGCCTCGGGCCATTCCTGGCCTCCGAGCCACGCCCACACGACGCAGGGCACCTCGTCGAGCCACGGCAGGAGCACGGGCGCACCGGCGTTGACGACGACGATCGTGTTCGGGTTCGCGGCGAACGCGGCCTTGACCAGCTGGTCCTGCGTTCCGGGCAGGCCGAGGCTCGTGCGGTCGTACCCCTCGGACTCGATCTCCTCGTTGGTGCCGACGACGACGATCGCGAGGTCGGCCGCGGCGGCGGCCTCGACGGCCACGGCGAGCAGCTCGTCGGGCGACGTGCCGGGCGTGCGGTGCACCAGCTCGGCGCGCGCGAAGCTCGCGTACCCGACCGGGTGGACGGCCTGGACCAGCGCGTCGAGCTCGACCGTCGTCGGCTCGGTCACGTCGATCACGAGCGTGGCCGGGGCCGGCTGGTTGACGCTCGAGTCGAGGATGACCTCGGCGCCCACGACGACGTCGCTGGTGGAGAGCACCTGCCCGTCGACCGTGATGACGTGCTTGCCGACCGTGCCGACGCCGACCTCGTGCCGGCCGGGCTCGTCGAGGCGGACGGTGGTGCGGATGCGCAGGGCGACCGCGGGTCCGGGGACCTCGCGCAGCCAGCCGTTCCACTCGGTCACGTCGGCGGTCGCGAGCACGACACCGTCCGCGTCGAGCAGCTCGCCCTGGGCGCCGACGTGTCCCTCCGGGGTGGTGCAGCGACCGGCCAGGTCCAGAGCGCGGGGGGCAGCAGCCGGGACACCGCACCGGGGTGCAGGTCGACCTCGACCGCGCCCCCGAACGCTTCCGTCACCGCCTCGTGCAGCGTCGACGACCGGTCCGGCCGGACGTAGCCGGAGCCACCGCCCTGCTGGAAGGGATGGACCGCGTTCGGTCCGAGGAGAGCGATGCGGGTCAGGTCGCGGGCCGCGACCGGCAGCGCGTGCTCGTCGTCGCGGAGCACCACCATGGAGCGGGAGACGAGGCGGCGCAGCACCTCAGGGGCGTCGATGTCGGCGACCTGGTCGCGCAGCGGGCCCGACGGTTCGAGGCTGTCGAGCGCCCCGACCCGCTGGGCCAGGCGCAGGAGCCGCAGGACCTTGTCGTCCAGCAGCGACTCGCTGACCTCGCCCGCACGCAACGCGTCGAGCAGGCCGTCGCCCCAGGGGCCGTCGGGTCCGGGCATCTGCAGGTCGAGGCCGCCCTCGGCGGCGCCGACCACGGACTTGGTGGCCACCCAGTCGCTGATCACGACGCCGTCGAAGCCCCACTCGTCCTTGAGGACGCCGGTGAGCAGCGGGCGGTGCTCGAGCGCGGGCGCGGCGGTCGTGCCGTCGTCGATCCCCGAGTAGGCGCCCATCACGGACCACGCCCGCGCCTCGCGCACCAGCGCCTCGAACGGCGCCAGGTACACCTCGCGCAGGGTGCGCTCGTCGACGCGAGCGAGGTAGCTGGTGCGTTGCGTCTCGGAGTCGTTCGCGACGAAGTGCTTGATGCACATGCCGACGCCTCGATCCTGCGCGGACCTTGACCACGTGCACCGCGATCGCGCTCGGTGAGCAGCGGGTCCTCGGAGTAGCACTCGAAGTGGCGGCCGGCGACCGGCGTGCGCTGCAGGTTGACCTGCGGGGCGAGCACCACGTCGACGCCGTGCCGGCGCGCCTCGGCGGCGAACACCGCACCGACCTCGTCCGCCAGGTCCACGTCCCACGTCGCGGCGAGCGCGCTCGGCGCCGGGAAGGACGCCGACGTCTCGTGGGCACCCTCCGAGATGCCGCGCACCCCGGCGGGCCCGTCGGACACGTGCATCGCGCGGAGCCCGATGTGCGGGACGGCCGTCGTCGACCACAGACCGGCACCGACGACGAGGCGGACCTTCTCCTCGAGCGTGAGCCGCGCGAGCAGTGCGCTCAGCGCAGCATCTGCGGTGGCAGGCCGTTCAGCCGTGGGCGGCTGGGTGGCCGTGTCGAGTGACACAGCGGCACTTCTCCGATCCCGACATCGTCGTCGTGGGTCGCGGTCGTCTTCTGTCGAGAATCAAAGCACAACTTACTGACTTGTCAGTAAGTCGAAAGATCACAGTATGGTTTCGGTCATGGACGACGGAGCCACCCCGAAGGCGGGTGCACGCAAGCCGCGACAGCCTCGCCAGGCCACTGCCGAGCGCAGGGCTGAGATCCTGCGCGCAGCGGCGAACACGTTCGGCTCCAAGGGGTACATGAACGGCTCGCTGGCCGATGTCGCCGAGCAGGTCGGCATCACGCACGCCGGCGTCCTGCACCACTTCGGCTCCAAGGAGGCCCTGCTGGTCGAGGTGCTCGAGTACCGCGACCAGGAGGACGTCCGCGACCTCGAGGGCCAGCACATCCCGGGCGGTCTCGAGCTGTTCCAGCACCTGGTGCGCACGGCCCGGATGAACGTCGACCGGCGCGGCATCGTGCAGGGCTACACCGTCCTGACCGGCGAGTCCGTCACCGAGAACCACCCCGCGCGCGCTTGGGTGACCGACCGCTTCACCGTCCTGCGCGGCGAGATCCGTGACGCTCTCCTGGCCGTCGGCGCGGGCGCCGTGCCCGACGACCTCGCCGACTGCGCCGCCAGCGCGATCATCGGTGTCATGGACGGCCTGCAGGTCCAGTGGCTCCTCGACGAGGACGTCGACCTGCCGGTGGCCACCCAGTTCGCGATCGAGGCGATCCTGACCGCGGCCCTGGCGGGAGCGCAACGGCCGCACCCGTTGGACTGACCTTCCAGTTCTCAGGCTTTTCACAGGGTCGCTCCAGGCACGCCCCAGGTGGCGGATCGACAGTCGGACCATGACGATCACGACCAGCCGCCGTCCGGACGTGTTGACCCGTTCCGATGGCTCCCCCGTACGCGCGCTCGTGGTCGATGACGAGCCGACTCTCGCCGAGCTGCTCTCCACGGCCCTGCGTTACGAAGGCTGGCAGGTGGACCACGCACTCACCGGTCATGCCGCCGTCCGGTCCGTCGAAGGCGCTCGACCCCGACGTCATCGTCCTCGACGTCATGCTCCCCGACCTGTCCGGCATCGACGTGCTGCGCCGCGTCCGCGCCACCCACCCGAACGTCCCCGTGCTCTTCCTCACCGCGAAGGACGCCGTCGAGGACCGCATCGCCGGACTGACCGCCGGCGGCGACGACTACGTGACCAAGCCGTTCAGCCTCGAGGAGGTCGTGGCGCGGCTGCGCGCCCTGCTGCGCCGCACCGGGTCGGTGTCGTCCCGCGAGGAGGCCACGCTCGTCGTCGGCGACCTGACGATGGACGAGGACAGCCACGACGTGACCCGCGGTGGCGAGGACATCCGACTGACCGCGACCGAGTTCGAGCTGCTGCGCTACTTCATGCGCAACCCGAAGCGCGTGCTGTCCAAGGCGCAGATCCTCGACCGCGTGTGGCAGTACGACTTCGGCGGCCAGGCCAACATCGTCGAGCTGTACGTGTCGTACCTGCGTCGCAAGATCGACAAGGGTCGCGCGCCGATGCTGCACACGCTGCGTGGCGTCGGGTACGTGCTCAAGCCGACGATCTGATGGGTCTCCTGCGGTCGCGGCCCCGGTGGACGCTGCGCCGACGACTGGTCGTCATGGTCGTCACGCTCGTCGCCGTGGTCGCGGCCGTCATGGGCACGGTCACCACGCTCGCCCTGCGCAGCTCGCTGGTCGCGCAGGTGGACCAGAAGCTCGCCATGGCGCACAGCCGCGCCTCGGACGTCCGCTTCCAGGCCCCGAGCGGGGCGTTCGGCACCGAACCGGGCGCCCTCGACTCAGCTCCCCCGGCCCTCCCGGACGGGACCGTCCGGCCGTACCAAGACCTCGGCACGGTGGACGTCGTGCTGCCCGCCGGCACCGATCCCTCGAGCCTGGACGCCCGCGACGCCGGCTACCGGGACGAGAGCGGCACCAGCACCCGGCTCACGGACCAGCAGCTCGACCAGATGCTTGCCGTGCCGACCGACGGCACCGTCAGCACGATCACGCTCTGGGGGCTCGGTCAGTACCGGGCGGTCGCGAGCGTCTCCACCAACGGCACTCTCACCGCCACCGCCCTGTCGCTCGACGCCGTGAACAGCACGATCACCCAGTACGTCGTCATCGAGGCGATCGTCGCCGCGTTCGCGCTCGTGGTCGCCGCGGCCGTCGGCCTGCTGCTCGTGCGCCGGGAGCTGCGTCCGCTGGACCGCGTCGTAGACACGGCCAACCGCGTCGCCCGGCTCCCCCTGGACCGCGGCGAGGTGGTCCTCGCGGACCGCGTCCCCGCCGCCGACACCGACCCCGCGACCGAGGTCGGACAGGTCGGCGCAGCCCTCAACCAGCTGCTCGGGCACGTCGAGCAGGCGCTCGCCGCGCGGCACGAGTCGGAGTCGCAGGTCCGTCAGTTCGTCGCCGACGCCTCGCACGAGCTGCGCACCCCGCTGGCCTCCATCCGCGGCTACGCCGAGCTCGTGCGGCGCTCCCCCGAGGAGCTGCCCGCCGGCGCCCTGCGGGCCATGTCGCGCGTCGAGTCCGAGTCCCTGCGCATGACCGGGCTGCTGGAGGACATGCTCCTGCTGGCCCGTCTCGACGCCGGCCGCCCGTTGGCCACCGACCCCGTCGACCTGGCCCTGCTCGCGATCGACGCGCTCACCGACGCCCGCGCGGCCGGCCCCGACCACCTCTGGTCGCTCGACCTCGCCGAGGATGCGACCCCGGACGACGTCCTCGTGGTCGGCGACGACCATCGCTTGCGCCAGGTGCTGGCGAACCTGCTGTCCAACGCCCGACTGCACACGCCCCCGGGTACCTCCGTCACCGTCCGGCTCCGGCGGGACGGGTCGGTCGTGGTGCTCCAGGTCGCCGACGACGGCCCCGGCATCCCGCCCGCCCTGCGCGAGAGCCTGTTCCAGCGGTTCACCCGCGGCGACGCGTCGCGCAACCGGGCCACCGGGTCGACCGGACTGGGCATGGCCATCGCCCATGCCGTCGTCACCGCCCACGGCGGCACGATCACGGTCGGCCCGACCACGGTCGTGTCCACGGGCACCGCGACGTCCCTCACGAACGCTCGTCGCGACACTCCCGGGACGACCTTCACGGTCGTCCTTCCCGCGGCACCACCGCTGCCACCGCCGCTCACCGAGCGCACAGCCAGCGTCCGAACCCCGGCCCGCGTCTGACCGCGGCCGTGCCCGGCCCCGTGTCTGACCACGCGGCCCTCGACGTCCGCACTCGTGCCCGCTGTACGCACGAGTGCGGACGTCGAGCGCGTCGGCTCGGACGCAGGGGTGGTCGAGGGCGTCGGGACGCGAGACAGTGAGGGTCTCGACGACGGAGGCAGCTCATGGCAGATCTCAGCAACGCGTTCAGCGGGTTCTCGACCGACGACATCCCGGCAGCACAGGCGTTCTACGGCGAGACGCTCGGGCTCGACGTCTCGCAGGACCACGGGATGCTGTTCCTGCACCTGGCGGGCGGCAAGGACGTGCTCGTCTACCCGAAGGGTCCGGCCCATGCGCCGGCGACCTACACCGTGCTGAACTTTCCGGTCGCCGACGTGGCCGGCACTGTTGCGGAGCTGCGCGCCAAGGGCGTCGAGTTCGAGAAGTACGCAGGCACGCCCGGTGAGACCGATGACGACTTCGTGTTCCGCAAGGGCGGCCCGGAGATCGCCTGGTTCACCGACCCCGGCGGCAACATCCTGTCGATCATCGCCGCCGACTGACCGTCGCCGGTCTCGCCGGCGGTCCCACCCGCCCGAGCATGACCTGGGTGTCGTCAACGGACCCGTTGACGACACTCACGTCATTCTCGTGCTGCGTGATCGCGCAGGTCAGAGCGGGTAGGCCGAGTAGAAGTCGACGATGTCCGTCAGGGGCGCGGTGACCTGGAAGACCGACGTGTTGTTGGTCCAGATCGCGACGCCCGTGCCGTCCCCGGCGTCGACGATCGTGTAGGTGCCGACGACGGCGCCGGCCGCAGTCACGTCGCCGGACGCCGGCAGCACCGGGGCGCCCGGGGCTGCGGTGGCCGTGGGGTCCGGCGCGGCGGCGCTCGGCACCGCCGCGACGAGGCTCGTCGCGAAGGTCGTCGCCTCGGCCGCCGTCTCCCACTGGCCGGCGTTCACGGTCACCGTTCCGGCGGCGCCGTCCGTGTAGGTCTCCGTGTAGGCCTCGAGGGCACCCGCGGCGGTCCAGGTCGGGTTGTCGGTGGACGTCGCGAGCGCGTACTGCAGCACCGAGACCGGCAACGCCGATGCGAACGCCGACGTGGCCGCGCGCGGGACCGGGGCGACCGCGGGGGTCGGCGACGGCAGCAGGACGGTCGAGGCGACCGCCGGCGGGGCGGCCTCGTCGTCGGAGCCGTTCGAGACCACGATCCCGATGATGATCGCGACGACGATGAACACGACCGCGCCGATGATCGCCCACAGCACCCACGCGGGACGTCCGGCCGGCGGGGCGGCGGGCGGCTGGCCGCCGGTGGTCGGCGGGACGGCAGCGGGAGACGAAGCCGCCGCGGCCGGCGGCGGTGTCGCGCCGGGCTGCGGGGGCTGCCAGCTGGTCACCGGCGGCGGCACCGCGGCCGGCTGGGTGGGCGTGGTGGCGCCCGTCGGACCCCACGAGGGACGACGCCCGGGCTCGGTCGGATCGGCGCCGGGCCGGCCGGTGTCGCTCATCGGGCGTCCCCCTTGGTGCGTGGTGCCCGAACCCTTGCCGGACGCCCGCAGCCTACGAGGCATCTCCCCCGGACCGCGGCACCCGCCCCGGAGTGCCGCGCTTCAGCCGAGCACGTCGCGACGCCGGAAGGCGGCCAGGCCGGCGACCACCAGTGCCGCGGCGACCAGGCTCAGGACGATCACGGGCGGCCAGTCCATGGGCTCGCCGGGCAGCTGCGGCGTGTACGTGAACGGCGAGAGGGCGTCGGCGTGCGTCGGGGAGCAGCTGCCCGAAGAGGCCGACGACGAACACGTAGGCGAGATAGGCCCAGATCACCGCGAAGGCGCGCGGCACCAGCCCGAGCAGCAGCACGGCGAGCCCGAGGACGCAGCCGATCGCGGGCAACGTCACGGCCGCGGCCCCGACCAGGTCCCCCACGTCGGTGCCGTCGGCCAGGGACGCCGCGCTGTCGCGCCCATCACCAGGCCCGTGGCCAGCATGATCACCGCGCGACGCCACGCCCGCGACCGTGACCTGCGAGCCGAGCCAGCGCCACCGGGACACGGGAAGGGCGAGCACGGTCGCGCCGCGCGAGGCCACCTCCTCAGCCCGGGCAGCGCCGATCGCCGTGACCGCGTACGCGGCCGTCGTGGTCGCGAGGAACACCGTGTAGAGCGAGAGGGCGCTGGCGGCGACCCCGCCGGGACCGATCGGCAGGGCATCGGCGAAGGTCGGGTCGGAGGCGATGAACTCGACGAGGGCGCCCACGAGCAGGCCCACGAAGGCGCCCATGACGACGATCCCGAAGCCCCAGGCCAGCATCGCGCCCAGCTGCCGCCGCGTGGTCAGGGCGACCAGTCCCGTCAGGCGCGCGGTCGCCGCCGGACGTCCCAGCCGCTCCGCCACCAGACCCGTGCCGACGTCGCGCCGCCCGACCAGCCAGAAGGCGACCGCCACGAGCAGCGCGGCCGCGACGAGTCCGAGGGCCAGCGGCCAGAACCTGGTGTCGACGTAGGCGGCCGTCGCCTGCGCCCACCCGAACGGCGACAGCCACGTCAGGACGGACGTGCTCTGCGGGCCGTTCGACGTCCCCGACGGCGCGCAGCAGGAAGGCGACCCCGAGCACGGCCATGCCCAGCGTGCTCGCGGTCCGGGCGTGGGCCGTGACCTGCGAGGCGACCGCGGACACCCCGGCGAACACGAGCCCGACCATGACGATGCCGCCCGTGAGCGCCGCGGATCCCGCGATCTCGAGCCCCGCTGGCGACGAGGGCCAGGAACGTCAGGACCCCGACCGCGAGGGTGGCGACGACAGCCGCGAACAGGCCGGCGACGACGGGCGCGTCCCGGCCGACGGGTGCCGATCGCACGAGCTCGAGCCGTCCGTCCTCCTCGGCCGCTCGCAGGTGCCGGGTGACGGTCAGCAGCGCCATGATCGCGACCGGGACCATGATCCAGAGCCCGAGCTCGTTGGCCGTCATCGCACCGATCGTGTAGTCGTCGAGCCCGTACCCGGGCCCGGCCAGCGCGGTGGCGGCCGGGGACGAGATCAGCGACGCGCGCGCCTGCCGGGCCTCGGCCGTCGCGTAGGTCGTGTGCAGCGCAGCTCACCGACCCGAGCACCAGCAGGCTGACCGACGACGCCCAGACCAGCGTGCGGAACCGGTCGAGGCGCAGCGCGACCCGAGACAGCCCGCGCGTGCCGACCGAGCGGCATGGCCCGCGTCATCGGCGACCCCTCCACCACGCCCAGGGTCGCCAGCTCGTCGCTGTACTCGCGCAGGAACAGGTCCTCGAGCGTCGGCGGGTGGGCGGTCAGCGAGTCGACGCCGAACGCGGTCAGCCGCGCGAGCACGTCGCCGAGCGCGGGAGTGTCGATGTCGAGCGTGAGGTGCTCGTCGTGCCGCCGCAGGTTGTGCACGCCGCCGACCGTCGTGAGGCTCTCCACGGCCGGGTCCATGGACCGCAGCGCCGTCGTGACGGTGGTCCGGCGCAGGCTGCGGAGCTCGTCCAGCGACCCGCTCTGCACCGCCCTGCCCGGCCCGGATGATCGTGACGCGACGGCACAGCGCCTCGACCTGCGCCAGGATGTGGCTCGAGAGCAGCACCGTGCGCCCCTCGTCGGCGAGCTCCCGCACGACCTGCTGGAACACCGCCTCCATGAGGGGGTCCAGGCCGCTGGTCGGCTCGTCCATGAGGAAGAGCTCCGTGTCCGCGGCGAGTGCGGCGACGAGCGCGACCTTCTGCCGGTTTCCCTTGGAGTAGGCGCGACCCTTGAGGCGCGGGTCGAGCTCGAACCGCTCGATCAGCTCGCTCGCGACGCCTCGGGTCGATCCCGCCGCGCAGCCGGCCGAGCACGTCGATCGTCTCGCCGCCGGACAGGTTGGGCCACAGGGTGACGTCGCCGGGCACGTAGGACAGCCGCCGGTGCAGCGCGACCGCGTCACGCCACGGGTCGCCGCCGAGCAGGCTCACCTCGCCGGCGTCGGCCCGCTGCAGCCCGAGCAGCACGCGGATCGTCGTCGACTTGCCCGCGCCGTTCGGGCCGAGGAACCCGTGCACCTCGCCGGTGGCGACGCTCAGGTCGAGCTCGTCGAGCGCGCGCTTCGCGCCGAAGGTCTTGACCAGGCCGCGGACGCGGATGGCATCGGTCATCGAGTCCTTCTCCTTGTACTGGCGGTATGCGTCCAGGTAGGCGCTGTCGGTGAACAGGCCGTGCGTGTAGAGCTCCAGGCCGGCCAGCAAGGTCGCGTCGTAGAGCTCCTTCATGGCGGCCGTGGGGTCGTCGGTCGGGGCGGTGCCACGGCCCAGCGCGCCGTCGAGCTGCGCCATGACGATCAGCCCCACCTGGGTCGCGACGAGGGTCCGCGACCTGCCGCGCGGGTCCTGCGACGGTCCGGATCGCTCCCGCCTTCTCGCCCGCGTCGAGGTAGGCGTCCGCGTCGGCGACGAGGCCGTCGACGAACGTCCCGGCGAGCGCGCCCCCGTCGAGGATGCTGCGCACGATGTAGGCGAACAGGGGCGCGTACTCCTCCAGGTCGGGCCAGCCGGCCCATGACCTCGCCGGGGCTCTGCTCCGTCATCGCATCCGACTTCTCGGCCTTGATGACCGCCAGCACGTGCTGGTCGCACTCGGCGCGCAGCGCGTCCTTGGAGCCGAAGTGGTGGATGACGAGCGCGGCGCTGACGCCGGCGTCGGCGGCGATCGCCCGCAACCCCGACGCCGAAGCCGTCGCGACCGAACCGGGCGACCGCGGCGTCCCGGATGCGGGCGCGGGCGGTGAGATCGCTGACTGAACGCACGTTCACTACACTAAACCCGTGTTCAGTCGCCGGCAAGGCCCCGCGCTCGTGCGCGCCTCGTGGGCCGTGTCGGACCCTGCGTCTAGCGTCCTGCTCGTGACCTCGACGAGTGTGAAGCGCCCCGGCGGCTCCCCGAAGCCCGCCCGCCCCGCGTTCCGGTGCTCGGAGTGCGGCTGGTCGGCGTCGAAGTGGGTCGGCAGCTGCGGCGAGTGCCAGACCTGGGGCTCGGTCCTCGAGGACACGGGCCCGGGCGGCGGCGCCCCGAAGACGACGGCCGACCGCGCCCACCCGGTCCACCGCGCTGCCGATCGACCAGATCGACGTCGAGACGGCGCGGGCGCAGTCCACGGGTGTCGACGAGCTGGACCGGGTGCTCGGCGGCGGGTTCGTGCCCGGCGCCGTGGTGCTCCTGGCCGGAGAGCCCGGGGTCGGCAAGTCGACGTTGCTGCTGGACGTGGCCGCCCGGTCGGCGCGCACCGGCCGACGCGTGCTCTACGTGACCGGCGAGGAGTCCGCCGCCCAGGTGCGTCTGCGGGCGGGTCGCATCCACGCGCTCGCGCCGAGCCTGCTGCTGGTCGCCGAGACCGACCTGGCCACCGTGCTCGGGCACATCGAGCAGCAGGACCCGGACCTGCTGGTGATCGACAGCGTGCAGACCATCGCGTCCGCCCAGGTGGACGGCACCGCGGGCGGCGTCTCGCAGGTGCGGGAGGTCAGCGCCGCGGTCATCCAGGCCGCCAAGGCCCGGGACATGCCGGTCGTGCTCATCGGCCACGTGACCAAGGACGGCTCGGTCGCCGGACCGCGCACGCTCGAGCACCTCGTCGACGTCGTCTGCCAGTTCGAGGGCGACCGGCACTCGCGGCTGCGCATGCTGCGGGCCACCAAGAACCGCTACGGCCCCACCGACGAGGTCGGCTGCTTCGACCTGTCCGAGACGGGCATCGTCGGCCTGACCGACCCGTCCGGCCTGTTCATCTCGCAGGCGCTGCATCCCGTGCCGGGGACGTGCCTGACCGTGACCCTGGAGGGTCGGCGGCCGCTCGTCGCCGAGGTGCAGTCGCTGGTCGCGCTCTCGTCCGTGCCCAACCCGCGACGGACCACCAGCGGCGTCGACAGCAGCCGCCTGGCCATGGTGCTCGCCGTCCTGCAACGCCGGCTCGGCGCGCGCCTCGCCGACCAGGACGTCTACGTCTCGACCATCGGCGGTGCGCGCGTGATCGAGCCCGCCGCCGACCTCGCCCTGGCGCTCGCCGCGATCAGCTCCCGGGAGAACGTGCCCCTGCCCCGCGGGCTCGTCGCGATCGGCGAGGTCGGGCTGGCCGGGGAGATCCGGACCGTCTCCGGGGTCGGCCGCCGCCTGGCCGAGGCCGCACGGCTCGGGTTCACGCGCGCGATCGTGCCGGCCGGCGCCCTCGACGGCGCGACCCCGCCCGCCGGCCTGACCGTGACGACGGCGGGTGACCTCGGTCGAGGCCGTGCTGAACGCGGGCCTGGCCACCGACGACCCGCGGCGGTAGCCGCTCGCGAACCGCGGCGCAGGACTACGCGGCCACCGAGACGCGCTCGGGCCGCTCGGCCGGCACCGGGATCGTGACGCCGCGGATCAGCAGCCAGACCAGCAAGACGACCTCGGCGACGCCTCCGACCAAGCCGAGCACGATCGTCGAGTCGGGGTCGGCCCCGACCGCGAACTGCAGCAGGATGTCGACCAGGTAGCCCAGACCTCCGACGATCAGCAGGTACCCAAGAACCTTGGGCACGTAGCCGGACCTGATCACCACGAGCCCGAGGGGCAGCAGCCACAGGCCGAAGAAGATCTGCGCGATGTTGTTCGACAGGGTGTGCATGTCGAGCAGGAGGGTCGCGGTGTCGTCGGAACCCGGCCACTTCCCCGTGGCCACCAGCAGTGCACCGGCGTGCAGCACCATGCTCAGGCTCTGGATCACGACGGCGGCCGCGGCGGGCACGAGGAAGCCGACGGCGAGGTCAAGGTTGACGCGCCGGAAGAGAGTGAAGAGCAGGACGACCGTCACCATGAAGCACGTGAAGGCAGTGAGGTCCGCGGCGAAGGCGAGCCGCATGGCATCAGCGGAGTCGCGGATGCTCTGCGCAGTCTGCGCGCGGCGAACCGTCGGTGTTCAGCCCGGCGCGGACGACGAGCTGCGACCACCCGGCGGCGACGGCGACCACGAGGTAGAAGGCGCCCGCGAGCCGGGCGGTGCGCTGCGGATTCGACAGGGAGTTCGACAGCTGAGACATCTCAGGCTCCGTTCGGGTCGGGGTACTGGAACACGTCGTCCAGCGGGACGCCGAAGACGCTCGCGATCTGAAAGGCCATCTCGAGAGACGGCGAGTAGCGCCCTTGCTCGATGGCGATGACGGTCTGACGAGTGACTCCGATGCGTTCGGCCAGCTCGGCCTGGGTCATCTCGCCGTGGGCGAACCGGAGCGCGCGGATCGTGTTGGTGACACGGGTGGGCTTCACCACGTGGGAAGTCCTCGGCGGTAGAGCCCGAGCTTGGTGGCGGAGCCGAGCAGCGCGGAAAGGACGAAGCCGAGGTAGAGCGCGTTGGCGATCCAGAACCAGTCGACCTCGAGCATCGCGAGGACCATGCCCGCGAGTCCGCCGATCACGAGGAACGACTGCCCGGTGTACTCCCCGATCCGGTCGATCTCCTTGTCGCGCTGGTCCTTCTTGCCGCCGTCGCGCCAGATGATCGAGACGAGGATCGTGCCGAGGATCGACGCGACGATGGCCAGTCCGATGCTCCAGAGCATGGGCGCGATGTAGTCGACGTCCTCGATCGGGACGTCCTGCGCCCGGGACACGACCACGGCGACGTAGGCGAGGAACCCGGCCAGCGAGACGATCGCGAAGACCCAGACGTTGCGCTCGGTGAAGGTCATGCCGGTGCGGGTGTCGTCGGCCGAGCCGGCGTCGTCGGTCATGGGAGCACCACGATCTTGCCGCGTGCATGCTCCACGCCCAGGTGCCGGACGGCGTCCCGACCGGCGCTCAGCGGGTACGTGCGGTCGAGCGCGGGCACGAGAGACCCGGCGTCCGCCAGCCCCGCCAGGACGTCGAGGTCCGCGGCGCTGTGCCGCGCGACCAGGGGGCGCAGCCGCTGCCGTGTGACCAGCGAGAGGAGGCCGGCGCGGGCGATCCGGCCGAGCGGGCCGAACACGCGGCTGCCTTCGCCGGCGGACAGAACGAGGGTCCCTCGGGGGGCCAGCGCTCGGCGCAGCCGGGACAGGGAGTGGTTGCCGACGAGGTCGAGGATCACGTCGTACCGCCCGACGAGCTCGTCGCGGCTGTAGTCGAGGACGTGGTCCGCGCCGATGGACCGGACGAGGTCGAGGTTGCGCGTGCTGCAGGTGCCGGTGACCTCTGCCCCGAACGCCTTGCCGAGCTGGACGGCGAAAGTGCCGACGCCGCCGGATGCGCCGATGACCAGGAGCGACTGCCCGGCCCGCAACCGACCGACGTCGCGCAGCCCCTGGAGTGCCGTCGTCCCGGCCAGCGGGACGGCCGCGGCCTGCTCGAACGTCAGGCCGGACGGCTTGTGCGCCAAGCGCTCGACCGGCACGCTCACCTGCTCGGCGAACGCGCCCCCGTTCGTCTCGGCCCAGACCTCGTCGCCGACGACGAACCCGTCGACATCAACGCCGACCGCCTCGACGACACCGGCGAGCGCCTTGCCGGCCACGGCGACGCGCGGCGTGCGCAGGCCGCTGACCGCCCGGATCAGGTACGGCTTGCCGATCATGGTGAACCAGTCGGCAGCGTTCACCGACGCGGCGCGGACCCGGACGAGCACGTCCCGGTCGCCGACCATCGGCACCTCGACGTCCTCGAACGAGAGGACCTCGTCCGTGCCGTAACCGCGTTGGACGATCGCCTTCATGGTGCCCCTCCGGACTCGATGTCAAGAATTCCTGACATCGACCAACGTAAAGGAGCCATGACACGGTGTCAATATTTCTTTACACACCGGTCGTGAGTTCGCAGGTGGGCCCGGCTACCGTCCCCTTCGGGCTGCGTATCGGCGAACTCGGCGTCTGTGCGCGCCGGATCGACCCCAGCTCGGCCGAAAAAGGGGCGGGCGGGCGGCTCAGGCCAGCTCCGCGACCGCCGCGGACGTCGACCGTGCCCGGTCGATCGCGCTCGGGCCGGCACCGTGGGCCTCGAGCACCAAGAACGCCGCGCCGAGCACCGGCCGCTCCGTGACGAAGGTCAGGTGCGCTCGCGGAGCCTCGGCCTCGATGCGCGCACGGATCCCCTCGGTCAGGCCGGGGTCTCGCGCGGCGAGGACTCCCCCGCCGAGCACGACCGGCACCGCGGCGTCGACCAGGTCGAGCCGCCGAAGCGCAGCGAGGGCCAGCGCGGCGACCTCGTCGGCCTGTCGCTCCACCACCGTCTGGGCCACCTCGTCTCCGCACGCGGCGGCCGCGAGCAGCATGGGCGCCAGGCCCGCGACGTCGTCGTGCCCGAGCACCCCGAAGTGCAGGTCCTCGATCACGGCGGCCATGCTCGGACCGCCGAGCGCCGCAGGCACCAGGCGCTCGAGCGTCGTGCCGGGACCCCGACCGTCGACCGCGCGCGCCGCGTGCCAGATGGCCTGCTCGCCCAGCTCGAACCCGCCGCCCCAGTCGCCCGAGATCCGCCCGAGGGCCGGGAAGCGGGCGGTGGTGCCGTCCGCCCGGCGACCGACGCAGTTGATCCCCGTCCCGCACACGACGACGACGGCCTCGTGCTCGGGCGTCCCGGCGCGCAGCAACGCGAACGTGTCGTTGTCGACCACGGCGCCGCCGGCCTGCGCGTACCAGTCGAGGCTCTCCAGCGCGGCGGTGAACGTCGCGATCTCGACCGGGAGGTCCAGGCCGGACAGGTAGATCCCGACCCGGTCGACGTCGGCCCGCGACCGCCGAGCGCCGAGCGCACCAGCGCGTCGATCACGTCGAGCGCCGGCTGGACGCCGATCACCTGCGGGCAGGATCCGCCCCCGCGTGCGTGCGCGAGCACGGTGCCGTCCGGGTCGAGCACGAGGACGTCGGTCTTGCTGCCGCCGCCGTCGACCGCGACCAGCACGCTCATCGAGCCCAGGCCAGGTGCTGCCGGTTCGCGTCCAGCAGGAGGTCGGTCAGCCGGGACGCTCGGTCGTACTGGCCGACCAGCGGATGCGCGAGCAGCGCGCGTTCGACCCGGTCCCGCCCGCCATGGATCGCCGCCTCCAACGCCAGACGCTCGTAGCCGGCGACGTGCGACACGAGCCCCGCGAGGTCCGCGGGCAGCGGCGCCGCGGGCAGCGGGATGATGCCGGACGCCGAGATCGTCGCGGGAACCTCGATCACATGGTCGTCGGGCAGGAAGGGCAGAGTGCCGTCGTTGCGCACGTTGACCACCTGCACGTCGCCGCGGTCGGCGGTGAGCGAGGCGAGCAGGTCGACCGCCGCCTCGGAGTAGAACGCGCCGCCGCGCCGCTCCAGGGCCTCCGGCTTGGTGTCCACCGACGGGTCGGCGTAGAGCGCGAGCAGCTCGTCCTCGACCGCGGTCACGGCGTGCGCACGGGTGACCGCGCCCGGGGCGGTCTGCTCGGCGAGCACGACATCGTGCGCGTAGTAGTAGCGCAGGTAGTACGACGGGACGACGCCGAGCAGCGAGAGCAGCGCCGGCGGGAGCTCGACCTCGTCGGCGATCTCGGGCAGGCGCGAGGCCAGCAGTCCGGGCAGCCGGTCGACCCCGTCCACGGACGCCCCGCGCACCCAGGTCAGGTGGTTGAGGCCGACGTGGTCCAGGGCTACCGCCGAGGCGGGCACGTCGAGCATCGTCGCGAAACGGCGTTGGAAGCCGATCGCCACGTTGCACAGGCCGACGGCCCGATGACCGTCCTCGAGCAGGGCGCGTGTGACGATCCCGACGGGGTTGGTGAAGTCGACGATCCAGGCGTCGGGTCGGGCGTGCCGACGCACGATCTCCGCCAACGACAGGACGACCGGGACGGTGCGCAGCGCCTTGGCGAAGCCTCCCGGGCCGGTGGTCTCCTGGCCGAGGCAGCCGCAGGCGTGCGGGAACGTCTCGTCGGTGTGCCGCGCGGCCTGCCCGCCCACCCGCAGCTGGAACAGGACGGCGGACGCGTCGGACACACCGGCGACGACGTCGGACGTCGCGGTGACCTTCACGTCGTAGCCGTAGTGCGCGAACATGCGGCGCGAGACCCCGGCCACCAGCGAGAGGCGGTGCTCGTCGGGGTCCACCAGGCACAGCTCGGTGAGCGGCAGCAGGGCACGAAGCCGCGCGAACCCGTCGACGAGCTCGGGTGTGTAGGTGGACCCGCCACCGATGACGGTGAGCTTCATCCCTTGACTCCGGTCAGCGTGACGCCCTGCACGAAGATGCGCTGGGCGAGGAAGAAGATGAGCAGGACCGGGATCATCGCGATCACGGTGGCGGCCATGGTGAGGTTCCAGTCGACCGAGTGCGCGCCGCGGAACTGCGCCAGCGCGTAGGACACCGGCCAGGCGGACTCGTTCTCCGACGTGTAGAGCAGCGGGCCGTAGTAGTCGTTCCACGAGGCGAAGAACATGAAGATCGCCGTCGCCGCGATGCCCGGCTTGGCCATCGGGACGATGACCCGCAGCATCGTGCGGAACTCCCCGCAGCCGTCGAGCCGCGCGGCCTCGGTGTACTCCTTGGGGATCGTCAGGAAGAACTGCCGCAGCAGGAAGATCGAGAACGCATCGCCCAGCAGGTTGGGCAGGATCAGCGGCCAGAGCGACCCGGTCAGCCCGATCTTCGACCACATGACGTACAGCGGCACGCTCGTGACCTGGGGAGGCAGGAGCATCATGCCGATCACGAGGACCAGCAGGAGGCCCGACCCCTTGAACTGGATGCGGGCCATGGCGTACGCGGCGGGGATCGACGACACGAGCATGAACAGCGTCGCCAGGCCCGCGTACAGGAACGAGTTGCCCGTGTACTTGAGCATGGGGAGCCGCTGGAACACCTCGGCGTAGTTGTCCCAGTGGAAGGACGTCGGCCAGCTGAACGACGTGCCGGCCTGCTCGGGCGACATGACCGAGGTGAGCAGGATGAACGCGAACGGCGCGACGAACAGGATCGCCAGGGTGAGGAAGACCGTGTGATCGGCGACCCAGCCGAGGGCCGTGTGGCTGCGGCGGTTCAACTCGCCACGTCCGGCGTGAAGGACTTGAAGCGGCGCAGCAGGACGGCCATGACCAAGGCGGCCACCACGAACAGGACCACCGCCATCGCGGACGCGTACCCCATGAGGTTCGCGCCGAACGCCTTCGAGTAGAGCAGCTGCCCGTACGTGAGCGTCGACTGGTCGGGCCAGCCGAGGGCGCCCGCCGCCCCCTCACCGACGGTCGACTTGCCCATCGCGGTCGAGGAGGCCACGGCCGGCTCGGTGAAGTACTGCAGCGCGCCGATGATGCCGGTGATCAGGGCGAACATGAGCACGGGCGACAGGTTGGGCACGGTGATGTGCCAGAACTGCTGGCGGGTGTTCGCACCATCGAGCTCGGAGGCCTCGTACTGCTCGGTCGGCACGTCGAGCAGGCTGGCCAGGAAGATCACCATGATGTCGCCGAGCACCCAGAGGCCCAGGAGCACGAGCGACGGCTTGGCCCAGGCCGGGCTGGTGAACCAGCCCGGCCCGTCGATGCCGAACCAGCCGAGGATCTCGTTGACCGGACCGGTGGCGGGGTTGAAGACGAACACGAACGCGATCGTCGCCGCCACCGGCGGGATGAGGGCCGGCAGGTAGTAGAGGGTGCGCAGCGCGCTCGACGACCGCCGGGCACGCGTGAGCACCCAGCCGACGAACAGGGCCCCGACGATCCGGACCGGCACGAGGATCGCGACGAACCACAGCGTGTTGCGGGTCGCCGTGCCGATCAGCGGGTCCCCGCTGACCAGGAACTTCCAGTTGGCGAAGTCGTTCCACCGCGGCGGGTTCGACAGGTCGAACGCCGTGAAGGAGAAGAAGACCGTCAGCACCAGCGGGAAGACGAAGAACACGATCATGCCGAGCAGGGCCGGTGACAGCAGGACGAGGGCCGCCCTGTTCCGCCGGCGTTGGATCATCGAGGCCATGTGCGTCAGCCCGCCTGCAGCTTGACGGCGGCGTTGATCTCGTCGTCGACCGTGGTCAGCATCCCCGGCAGGTCCGTGACGTCACCCTGCTGCCACTTGGCCGTGTGGGTGCCGAAGATCGTCTGGTACTCCGCGCCGATGCCGCTGGGCGGGGTCGTCGACGACAACGGGTTCTCGAAGATGTCGAGGAACGTCTTGAACTGCGGCGTGACCTCGAGGTCGGGCGACGTGATCGCGTCGTGCATCGTCGGCGCGTTCTTCAGGCCGTTGGACAGCTTGACCTGGGCGTCGGTGTTCGTCGTCAGGTACTTGATCAGGGCCCATGCGGCCTCCGGGTTCTTGGAACCCTTGCCGATGCCGACGATGTTGCCCGTGATGTAGCCCGCGCCGTACTGGTCCTCGAACCCCTTGGCGGACGGGATGGGTGCCGTGCCGTAGTTGAGGTCGGGCGCCTGGTCGTCGATGAACGCCGTGCGGTACTCACCGTCGATGTTCATGGCGACCTTGCCGGTCTGGAAGTCGTTCTCGGCCGAGAACTCCTGCCCGAGCGCCGCCTGGAAGTCGGCCAGCTTCTGGTACCCACCGAGCTTCTCGATGAGGTCCTTCTGCCACTCGAGGATCGCGTTCCAGCCCTTCGAGGAACCGATCGCCGACGTGCCGTCGTCGTTGAGCCACTGCGCGTCCGCGGCGGGCGCCCAGTGCGCCTCGGCGTTCTCGTAGTAGCCGAGCAGCGGCATGAAGCCGAGCGTCTTGATCGAGCCGTCGTCGTTGTACGTGGTCAGCTTGACGGCCATGTCGCTGAGCTCGTCCAACGTCTTCGGGGGCTCGGTGTAACCGGCCGCCGCGAGCAGGTCCGTGTTGTAGTACAGGCCGTAGACGTCCGCCAGCGCCGGCATCGTGCAGCGCACCCCGTCGTACGACGTGTAGCCCAGCACGGTGTCGGGGATCTGGGTCAGGTCCACGTCGTCGCGCTTGATGAAGCTGGCCAGGTCGGCGAAGTCGCCCGACGAGCACAGCGGGCCGACCTGGTCGGTCGAGTAGGACAGGCCGACGTCGATGGCTTGACCCGCGGAGATCGCCTGGCGCATCTTCTGGTCGTCCTGGCCGGACTTCACGTCCACCTTCACGCCGGGGTTGGCCTTCTCGAAGTCGTCGACGACCGACTGGATGACGCCGGCCTCGCGGTCGGTGAAGAAGTGCCAGAACTCGACGGTCCCGGTCACCTCGGAGGGGGCCGACGCGGCGGCCGTGGGGCCACCGCCCGACCCGCCGCTGCAGGCCGCGAGGGCGGTGATCGCCACGAGGGCGGACAGGGCGACCCAGGTCTTGCGTGTTCTCACCAGAGGCTCCGATCGCAGAGGCACGACGGACCAGCCCCCGGGCTCGTGCGTCCGGGTAGGTCGTCGTGCGGGGGTGTGGGACTAGGGGACGAGGTCCAGCAGTCGGGAGCGCAGGTCAGCGCCGACGACGGATCGAGCACCGCGCAGCACCGGGTGATCAGCCACGGTGCTCACGGAGATGTGCGGGGACCACCGGGTGGTCCTGCGGATGTGTCCTCGCACCAGGTCGGCGAGGTTCTGCCCACCGGCGACGCCGGTCGGTCCACCGAGCACGACCACGGGAGGGTCGAGCACGGCGAGCACGGTGATGACACCGACGGCCACGCGCATGGCGAGCTCGGCCATGACGGCCTGCCGCTGCGGATGCGTGGCCAGCTCGGCCAGGACGGAGTCGAGGGTTCGGCCGCGGACGCCGTGCGCCCGGGCGAGCCTGCCCATCGCGATGCCGCCGATGAGGTCCTGCAGGTCCTTGACCGGCGGCAGCCGCCCGTCGTTGGGAACCGGCAGGTAGCCGATCTCGCCGGCTCCGCCGGCCGCCCCGCGGTGCAGCGTCCCGGCGAGGTCGACGGCCAGGCCGAGGCCGTCGCCGATCCAGAGCAGGGCGAAGCCGTCGACGTCGTGGCCGGCACCCTCGACCCGCTCGGCGACCGCCGCCAGGTTCACGTCGTTGTCGATGCGGACGCTCAGCCCCGAGGCCGTCCTCCAGCTGTGCGCGCACGGCCTTGCGGGGCCAGCCCGGGCATGAGCCCGACGAAGGCGAGGTCGTCGGTGCGGGGGTCGACGGCACCCTGCACGCCGACCGCGACGCTCACCACGGTGTCGGGTGTGGTGCCCGCGGCCTCGCAGGCGGCCTGGATGGCGGTGCTGATGTCGCCGACGGCCGAGCGTTCCGACGCCGTGCGCGAGAGCTGGACCTCGGCGACCGGGTGCTCGCCCCCGGTCGCGTCGACGAGCGTCGACAGCACGCGGTGCGGCCGGACGTCGACCGCGACGGCGTGCGCGCGGTCGGCGCGGACGCCGTAGGTCACGGCGCTCGGACCGCGCACTGCGGCGACCGAGCCGACGACGTCGATCAGGTCCAGCTGCTCGAGCCGCGCGACCACCTGCGACGCCGTGGGCTTCGAGAGGCCCGGTGAGCTCCCCGATCTGCGCGCGGGTGAGCGGTCCGCGCTCGAGCAGCAGCGCGAGGGCGGCCCGGTCGTTCATGGCGCGCAGCAGCCCGGGGGTTCCCGGCTGGCTGGGCGTGCCGCTCATCTGGTGCGCTCCGATCGTCGTTGACCGCGCCGTGCGGGCACCCTCGTGGGGCGCTCATCTCCGGCGTCGTCAAACTAACAGGTAGGTTTCCTAATAGACAACACCCCGATCGTGACGGATGCGTCTCGGTCGGGTAACGGCGGTGTGACGTCTGGTCAACCGGGTGAACCGGGTCCGCCTGGTGTTTTCCCGGAGCCCGAATCTGCCACCGTCGTTACGATGCACGCGTGGCCCACTCGCACGTCCCCGACGACCTGCTCCGGTCGACCCTCGCTGCGGTCGCCCCGGGTGGCGAGCTGCGCGACGGGCTCGAGCGGATCCTGCGCGGCCGCACCGGTGCGTTGATCGTGCTCGGGTTCGACAGCACCGTCGAGAGCATCTGCTCCGGCGGCTTCGTGCTGGACGTCGAGTTCTCCGCCACCCGCCTGCGCGAGCTGGCCAAGATGGACGGCGCGGTCGTGGTCGACGCGAACATCTCGCGCATCCTCCGCGCGGCCGTCCAGCTGCTCCCCGACGTGACGATCGAGACCTCCGAGTCCGGCACCCGCCACCGCACCGCCGAGCGCGTCGCCAAGCAGACCGGCCTGCCGGTCGTCTCGGTCTCCGCCTCGATGCGAATCATCGCGCTCTACGTCGGCGGCAACCGGCACGTCATCGAGGACTCGACCACGATCCTCTCCCGCGCCAACCAGGCCCTCGCCACGCTCGAGCGCTACAAGTCGCGTCTCGACGAGGTCAGCGGAACGCTGTCAGCGCTCGAGATCGAGGACCTGGTGACCGTGCGGGACGTGTCCGCGGTCGTCCAGCGGCTCGAGATGGTGCGCCGGATCTCCGAGGAGATCGAGGGCTACGTCGTCGAGCTCGGCACCGACGGGCGACTGCTCACCCTGCAGCTGGACGAGCTCGTCGGCGGCATCAGCGCCGACCGCGCCCTGGTCATCCGTGACTACGTCGACACCATGCGTCGCGACGTCGACTCGGTCCTCGACGAGCTGTCGTTCATCGACTCCACCGAGCTCATCGACATCGGACTCATCGCCTCGGTGCTCGGGTTCGCGGGTGGCGCGGACGCGCTCGACCTGGCCGCCGGCCCCCGCGGCTACCGACTGCTGTCCAAGGTCCCCCGCCTGCCGGGCGCGATCGTCGACCGGCTCGTCGCGCACTTCGGGGGTCTGCAGAAGCTCCTGGCCGCCGGGATCGACGACCTCATGGCCGTCGAGGGCGTCGGGGAGCAGCGCGCGCGAGCCGTCCGCGAGGGCCTCTCCCGGCTGGCCGAGTCGAGCATCCTCGAGCGGTACGTCTAGCAGCTTCCCGTTCTGTACGTCAGCCGAGCCCGAACACCGCCGGCGCGGCTGCTACGCCCGCCAACGTGAGCTGGGCCGAGTAGGTTCCGGCGCCGGGTGCGGGCAGGTCGGGCGGGCAGCCCGGAGCCGAGCGCACCCGGTTCCACGCGAGCTGGGTGGCGTCCGCGCCCCCGCCCGGCAGGAGCAGGTCTCTGCTCTCCGTTCCCGCGACGATGCAGTCGCGGTTGGACCAGACCCGGTCGTCGCCGGACGTGATGACGATCTCGCGGCTGGCTTCCCCGGCGTCCACGAGGCACGGCTCCGAGCCGGTGTTCGTGATCGTGACGTCGAATGCGGGGTCCTGCCCGGCTCCGAACGTCTCGGCGGTGGCGGTCATCGCGAGCGTGAGCGTGCTCGCGTCGCAGTCCGAGATGCCACCCGGCTCCTTCGTCGCGGTCGCCGAGGGTGCCGGCGGGGCGACCACCGGCGCGGCCGACGTCGTCGTCAGTGCCGCCGGGGTCGCCTCGCCATCCCCACCGCGGCCGGTCAGCCACACGATCAGCAGCACCACGACCAGCAACGGGATCCCCAGGACCACCAGGCGCCGCACCCAGAAGACCCGGGCGGGTGGCCGCGGCGGTTGCTGCGCGCTCATCGCTCCACCGGCCTCTCGCGTCGTCGTCACCTACCCCGCCAACGCCCGGACGAGCCCGCCCGAGGTGGCGCGACCACGGTAGAGGCCGACCTCCCGACCGCCGAGCCGACGCACCGACGGCGCCCGATCCGACCGTCGACGACCCGCGGCGAGATCCACCCATCGGCGCGAGATCGGCAGTGCGGCGTGCCGATCTCGCGGCGAAGGGTGGATGTCGCCCTGGCGGCCAGGCTGCCGGCGCCGGTCTCGGCAGGACGGACGGTGGGCACGTCGAGGGCGGCCGCGCCGGTGCCCGGGACGTGAGGCAGGATGCTGCCCGTGCCGCCGTCCCCCGCCGAGCTGCGCGAGCCGGTCCTCGCCTGGTTCGCCGAGCACGCGCGCGACCTCCCGTGGCGGTCGCCGGACCGGACACCGTGGGGCGTCCTGGTCAGCGAGGTGATGCTCCAGCAGACCCCCGTCGCGCGGGTCGAGCCCGCCTGGCGCGCCTGGATGACGCGCTGGCCCACGCCCGCAGACCTGGCCGACGCCTCGACCGCAGACGTGCTGCGCGCCTGGGACCGGCTGGGCTACCCGCGCCGGGCGCTGCGGCTGCAGGAGTGCGCGCGGGCGGTCGTCGCGCGGCACGGCGGGATCGTGCCCTCGTCGGAGACCGAGCTGCTGGCCCTGCCCGGGGTCGGGTCCTACACCGCCGCCGCGGTGCGCGCGTTCGCGTTCGGTCGGCGTTCGGTCGTGCTGGACACCAACGTGCGGCGTGTCCTCGCCCGGACGGTCTCGGGCACGGCCCTGCCGGCGCCGACCCAGACCGCGGCCGAGGTGCGGTTGGCGGACGCCTATGTGCCGGACGACGACGCGACGGCCGCGCGATGGGCGGCCGCCTCGATGGAGCTGGGCGCCCTCGTCTGCACGGCCCGCGCCCCACGCTGCGACGCCTGCCCCGTGGTCGACCGGTGCGCGTGGTTCGCGGCAGGTCGACCCGCCGACGAGCACGCGGCCCGGCGCCGGACCCAGGGATTCGTCGGCACCGACCGGCAGGTCCGCGGGCGCGTGATGGCGCTGCTGCGCGAGGCGCTCGGTCCCGTCCCGGCCGAGGCCGTCGACGCGGCATGGCCGGATGCGCGCCAGCTGGCCCGCTGCGTCGACTCCCTGCTCACCGACGGCCTGATCACGCGCGACGCCAGCCCCCAGCGACGACGACCCTCCGACCTACGGGCTCCCCGCCTGAACGTCCGAGCGGACATCGCAGGGCAGACCTGGGCATCCGACGACGCTCACCGCGGCGATCGTCGAGACCTCCGAGCAGATCGACCTCAGTCGAGCTCGATGAGCATGCGCGTGTTGCCCAGGGTGTTCGGCTTCACGCGCGCGAGGTCGAGGAACTCGGCGACGCCGTCGTCGTGCGAGCGCAGCAGCTCGAGGTAGACGTCGCGGCGTCACGGGCGTGCCCTCGATCACGTGGAACCCGTGGGCCTCGAAGAACTCGACCTCGAAGGTCAGGCAGAACACCCGGCGCAGGCCGAGGTCCCGCGCACGCCCGAGCAGGCCGTCGAGAAGCGCGTGCCCGACGCCGGCCCCGCGCCACGCCCGTGACGCGGCGAGCGTGCGCACCTCGGCCAGGTCCTGCCACATGACGTGCAGGGCGCCGCAGCCGATGACCTCGCCCGGCTCGTCGCCGTCCGACGGCGCCTCCGCGACGAAGAAGTCCTGCACGGACTCGTAGTAGCCGACCCATTCCTTGGCCAGCAGGATCCGCTCCTGCGCGTACGGCTCGACCAGGGCGCGGATCGCACGGACGTCCGCCGGCAGCGCCGGGCGGACGCGGATGTCGGAAGGCACGTGCAGAGGGTAGACGCCTCAGACCGACGGGGCCGCGGATCGCCGCTCCGCGAACCGGCTGTCCAGCGCCCGCCCGTCGCGCGTGCCGGACAGCAAGCCGCGCAGCACGCCGCCGAGCACGGTGCGCTGCTCGGGGTCGAGCCCGTCGACAGTCGCCGCATCCATCTGGCGCTCGATCTGCTGCAGCGTCGGCACCAGCGCGCGGGCCTCGGACGAGAGATCGAGCAGCACGGCACGGCGGTCCCGAGGATCGCGCTGGCGTTCGACGAGGTGGCGTCGCACCAGTGCGTCGACCACCCGGCTCGGGCTGCCGGCCTCGCAGACGATCAGCTCGCCGAGGTCGCGCAGGCTGAGCGGCCCGAACTCCGCCAGGACGACGAGGATCTCCGCCTGCGACGGCGAGAGCCCGGTCCCGGCGAGCAGCCGCGCGTACGCGCGGTTGCCCTCCCGCTGCGTCGCCAGGATCAGGTAACGGAGCTCGGTGGACGCCAGTCCGGCGGTGGCGCCAGCCAGGGTGTGGTCGGTCACGCGTCCCCATCGATCCGTCGGGTCGCTCCGCGTGGAGACCCGTCCTCGGAGTCGCCGTCGACGTCCGACGGCAACGACGCCCCCTGCGTACGACCGATGATCCACGATGCGCGGACTGACCAGGTAGTGCAAGACGCAACTTTTTTCACGCGCACGCAGGGGCAAGGACCTAGCGTCGGATCCGGCGACGGTGCGGCGGTTCGGCCAGCTCGAGCAGACCGGTCGCGGTGATCTCGTCGACGACGAGGTCGGTGACGACGCCCGCGCGAAGACCCGCCAGCAGCGGCGCGACCTTGTTGTCCCCCGCGACGACGCACACCCGCCGTGGGATGCGCTGCAGCTCGACGGGCGTCGGACCGGTGGCCCGTTCGTTCAGGTGCACGTCCTGCCAGGAGCCGTCGGCGCGCAGGAAGACGGTGCAGACGTCACCTACGACGCCCTCGTCGTGCAGGTTCCGCACGTCGGAGTCGTCGAGGTAGCCGGCCGAGTAGACGTGCGACGGCACGGCGCCGGCCACGGCACCGACCGAGAACACCGCGATGTCGGCGCGCCGCTGCATGTCGAGCACGCGACGCACCGACCGTTCGCGCCACATGGCGGCCTTGGTGTCCGGATAGTCGAAGAAGGCCGGCACCGAGAAGTGGTGCACGGCGGCCGCGAACGCGGTGCCGAACGTCGAGATCAGGTCGCTCGCGTACTCGATGCCGCTCGTGCGCATGTTGGCCGCGCCGTTGAGCTGGACCACCGCCGATCCACGCGTCGGCTTGGGGGCGAGGTAGCGCGACACCGAGGCGAGCGTCGTCCCCCACGCGACCCCGAGCACCATGTCGGAGTCGAACCACGACGACAGCAGGCGCGCTGCGGTGATGGACACCTGGTCGAGCCGTTCGATGTGGCTGGCCGAGTCCGGGACGGGGACCACATAGGTCTCGATGCCGAACGTCGCGGCGATCGTGCGACCGAGCCCAGGTGCACGCGTGCTCGCCGGGCGCAGCGTGATCTCGACCAACCCCGACTCGCGTGCACGCTTGATCAGCCGCGACACGGTAGACCGCGAGGTGCCCAGATGCCGCGCGATGACCTCCATCTTGATGTCCTGCAGGTAGTACATGGAGGCGGCCCGCAGCACGTCCTGCTCCCGCTCGACGTACATCCGGTGCCCTCCACCCTGAGAACTGAGGCTGCACATATGTGCAGCCAGGTTGCGCGTTCGTTCGCCTCGTGACGACGATAGCCAAGGAGCCCGTCACGGGCGAACGGTACGAACCAGATATTTCGAGCACAGACGGCACAGCCAAAGGGGTTCACCAGATGCGAACGGCGCCGTTGACGGCCCAGGCACGACAGGACGCACTCGACACGATGCGGTCGAGTGCCGAGCGGGGGAACGAGCTCGACGTCCTCGTCATCGGTGGCGGAGTCACCGGTGCCGGGATCGCGCTCGATGCCGTGAGCAGAGGCCTGTCGACGGCGATCGTGGAGGCGCAGGACTGGGCGAGCGGCACGTCGAGCCGGTCCAGCAAGCTGGTCCACGGCGGACTGCGCTACCTGCAGATGCTCGACTTCCACCTGGTGCGGGAGGCGCTCACCGAGCGCGACCTGCTGATCAACACTCTCGCCCCGCACCTCGTCAAGCCCGTCAGCTTCCTGTACCCGCTCGAGCACCGCGTCTGGGAACGCGCGTACGTCGGCGCGGGTGTCGCGCTCTACGACACGCTGGCCTCGGTGAACGGCGCCAAGCGCGCGCTGCCGATCCACCGGCACCTGACCCGCAAGGGCATGGAGCGGTTGTTCCCGGACGTGCGGCACGACGCCGCGATCGGGGCGGTCCGCTACTGGGACGCCGCCGTAGACGACGCGCGCCTGGTCGAGACCCTGGTCCGGACCGCCGTCTCCTACGGTGCGCACGCCGCGACCCGCACGCAGGTCCAGGGCCTGCAGACGACCAGCGGCGGCGCGGTCACGGGTGCCGAGCTGGTCGACCTGGAGACCGGGGAGCGCATCGACGTCCGCGCCCGGCAGGTCATCAATGCGACCGGCGTCTGGACCGAGAAGACCGAGGCGCTCGCGGGGTCCGAGGGCGGCCTGCGGGTGCTGGCCAGCAAGGGTGTGCACATCGTCGTGCCACGCAGCCGGATCGCGGGTGAGGTCGGTCTGATCCTGCAGACCGAGAAGTCGGTCCTGTTCATCATCCCGTGGTCGCGGTACTGGGTGATCGGCACGACGGACACGCCGTGGGAGCAGGAGCTCACGCACCCCGTCGCGACGAAGGCCGACATCGACTACGTCATCGAGCACGCCAACGCGGTCCTGTCCCGGCCGATCAGCCGCGAGGACATCATCGGCACGTGGGCGGGCCTTCGGCCTCTGCTGCAGCCCCAGGTCAAGGAGGGCACCAGCTCCGCCAAGGTGTCCCGAGAGCACACGGTCGCCTCCCCGGCTCCCGGCCTCACCGTGATCGCCGGCGGAAAGCTGACCACGTACCGCGTGATGGCCAAGGACGCCGTCGACTTCGCCATCGGCTCGCGCGCCACCACCCTCCCGTCGATCACCGACGAGCTGCCGCTCGTCGGTGCCGAGGGCCTGCAGGTGTTCCAGCGCAAGGCGCGTTCGATCGGAAGCAAGTACGGGTGGAGCCGACCGCGCATGGACCACCTGCTGCACCGGTACGGGTCGCTGCTCGGGGAGCTGATCGACCTGGTCGACGCCGACCCCTCGTTGGCGGAGCCGCTGGCGAACGCGGACGCCTACATCGGCGCGGAGATCGTCTACGCGGCCAGCCACGAGGGCGCCCTGCACCTCGACGACATCCTCATGCACCGGACGCGGCTCAACTACGAGCAGGCCGACAAGGGGGTCGGTGCGCTCGAGGAGATCGCGGACCTCGTCGGACCGGTGCTCGGCTGGGACGACGCGACGCGCAGCCGCGAGATCGCGGCCTACACGGCGCGCGCCGAGGCCGAGGACGCGGCCGCCGACGAGACCGACGACGCGTCGGCCGAGAAGGTCCGACTGCGGGCTGCGGACCTCGCACCGATGCTGGGGGCCGACGACGCCCCGGTCGGCGCCGGGACCAAGCCTGGATCACCTGCCGGAAAGGGATCGTCGGGACCGGCAGGAACCTAGAACCCCCCGCGGTACTCCGCGGGGAGAACGTGACAACGATGTCCGTCAGAAAGGGTTGACTGTGTACACAATGACAGATGCCTTCTGGTCGGAGGTGATGGGAACCGGGTTACTGGTGCTGCTCGGCACCGGTGTCGTGGCGAACGTCATCCTCCCGAGGAACAAGGGCTTCGACGGTGGTTGGTTGCTCATCAACTTCGGTTGGGGCTTCGCCGTCATGGCGGGTGTGTACGCCGCGTTCAAGTCGGGTGCGCACCTCAACCCGGCAGTGACGATCGGCATCTGGGCGAGCGGTGCGAAGGAGTTCGCGCCAGGCATCCCCGTCACCGCGGCGAACGGCTTCTACTACTTCACCGCCCAGATGCTCGGCGCCGCGATAGGCGCACTCATCTGTTTCCTCGCCTACAAGAAGCACTTCGACGAGGACGCGGACGGTGCGACGAAGCTCGCCGTCTTCTCCACCGGCCCGGCCATCCGGTCCTACGGCTGGAACTTCCTCACTGAGGTCGTCGGCACCTTCGTGCTGGTCTTCGTCATCCTGTGCTTCGCGAAGAACCCGGCCGCGCTCGGCCCGCTACCTGTCGCGTTCCTCGTGGTCGGCATCGGTGCCAGCCTCGGTGGACCGACGGGCTACGCAATCAACCCGGCTCGTGACCTCGGCCCGCGCATCGCGCACGCACTTCTGCCCATCCGGGGCAAGGGCTCGAGCGACTGGTCGTACTCCTGGGTCCCGGTCTTCGGGCCGCTCCTCGGTGGCGTGATCGGCGGCCTCGTCGCCGGCGTGTACGTGGTCTGACCCCGACCCTCGACACAACCCACCCGTCCGGACGGCGTCACTGGCCCCCTGGTAGGCGCCGTCCGGGCCTTCACCGCACCACACGACGTTGCACGACATTCGCTCGACCTTCGGAGGAATTCGCACCATGCCCGACACCAAGTACGTCCTTGCCATCGACCAGGGCACGACGAGCAGCCGCGCCATCATCTTCGACCACTCCGGTCACATCGTGGAGAGCGGTCAGATCGAGCACGAGCAGATCTTCCCGCGCGCCGGCTGGGTCGAGCACGATGCAGCCGAGATCTGGAAGAACACCCGTGAGGTCGTGGGCCTGGCCCTGACCCGGGCCAACCTCACCTACAACGACCTCGCCGCTGTCGGCATCACGAACCAGCGCGAGACCGCCGTCGTGTGGGACCGCACCACGGGCGAACCCGTCTACAACGCGATCGTCTGGCAGGACACCCGAACCCAGAAGATCGCCGACGAGCTGGGCGCGCTCGGCGGGGGCGCCGACCGCTACAAGGCGAAGGTCGGACTGCCGCTGGCCACCTACTTCTCGGGCCCCAAGGTCAAGTGGATCCTCGACAACGTCGACGGGGCGCGCGCCAAGGCCGAGGCGGGTCAGCTGGCCTTCGGCAACACGGACTCGTGGATCCTGTGGAACATGACCGGCGGCGTCGACGGCGGCGTGCACGTCACCGACCCGACCAACGCGTCACGCACCATGCTGATGAACCTCGACACCCTCACGTGGAACGAGGACATCGCCGGCGACATGGGCATCCCGATGTCGATGCTCCCCGAGATCCGTTCGTCGTCCGAGGTCTATGGCGTCGGCCGCGCCGGCGGCATGGTGCCCGGAGTGCCGATCGCGGGCATCCTCGGTGACCAGCAGGCCGCGACGTTCGGGCAGGCGTGCTTCGAGAAGGGCATGGCCAAGAACACGTACGGCACCGGCAACTTCATGCTCATCAACACGGGCACGGAGCCGGTCCCGTCGAAGAACGGGCTGCTGACCACGGTCTGCTACAAGATCGGCGACCAGCCCACGGTGTACGCGCTCGAAGGATCGATCGCCGTCAGCGGCTCGCTGATCCAGTGGCTCCGCGACAACCTCGGGCTCATCGGCTCCGCTCCGGAGATCGAGGAGCTGGCCAAGGCGTCGAGGACAACGGCGGCGCGTACTTCGTGCCCGCGTTCTCGGGCCTGTTCGCCCCGTACTGGCGTTCCGACGCCCGCGGCGCGCTGGTCGGCCTGACGCGGTTCGTCAACAAGGGCCACATCGCCCGGGCTGCGCTGGAGGCCACCGCCTTCCAGACGCGCGAGGTGCTCGACGCGATGAACGCCGACTCCGGTGTCGACCTGACCGAGCTCAAGGTCGACGGCGGCATGGTCCAGAACGAGCTGCTCATGCAGTTCCAGGCCGACATCCTCGGCGTCCCGGTCGTCCGGCCGCAGGTCGCCGAGACCACCGCACTGGGCGCCGCGTACGCGGCGGGCATCGCGGTCGGCTTCTGGAACGGCGAGCAGGACGTCATCGACAACTGGGCCGAGGACAAGCGCTGGGAGCCGGACATGGCCGACGACGAGCGCGACCGCCAGTACCGCCTGTGGAAGAAGGCCGTCACCAAGACCTTCGACTGGGTCGACGACGACGTGGTCTGACCAGCTGCAGCTGGGCCGCGCGCAGAGCACGGCCGCAGCAGGGGGACGGTGAGCAGGGCGTCTGGCCGCCCACCCGTCACTACGAGACCCGGACCGTCGGAGGGGATGGTCCGGGTCTCGTCATGCCCGCCCGGGATCGCGTGTCGCGCTCTCCTGCACGAATTCTCGTATCGGCATGTGGGCACCGGCTCTGCCGACGTCGTGCCTACAGTGAGCCCCATGACGGGCAATGACGACCGTGCACGGGTCGATCCGCGGGTGCTGCGTACGCGCAGGCTGCTCCAGGACGCGCTGCTCACGCTCGCCCGGGAGAAGACCCTCGCCGACATCACCGTCGCGGACGTCGCCGATCGCGCCACCGTGAACCGCAGCACCTTCTACCAGCACTACCCCGACACGGACACGCTGCTGGCCGACGCCCTCGACCTCCAGGCCTCCCAGTTCGGCGTGGACCTCGCGACCATCGTGCCGGACGCGCCCGTCGACGAGCCGCCCGACGTGATGGTGCGGTACGCCCAGCTCATCGCGGAGAACGTCGAGCTCTACCGGGATGCGCTCGGCCCGCACGGCTCGGCGGTCGCGGTCGCTCGCCTGCACGTCCGGTTCCGCGAGCTGATCCTCGAGGCGATGGCGACGATCGGCGGAACGCCGGTGGAGGCGCAGATGCCGCCGCAGATCATCGCGGCCGCGATGGCCGGCTCGGTGATCGGGGTGTTCAGCGCCTGGATCCAGCTCGATCCGCTGCCGTCGCCCGAGGTCGCCGCGCGGTGGGCCTGGTCGACGGTGAGCGGCCAGACGACGACCACCCCGGCGGACCACCGGCTCGAGGCGCTCAACTGAGAGCCGCCCGCCCTGGGCGGCCCGGTCCGCCACCGGCGCAGATGTCGGCGCCGGCCGGTAGCGTCCTGCCCCATGCGTCTGGCCACCTGGAACATCAACTCGATCCGCGCGCGCACCGACCGTGCGGTCGCCTTCCTCGAGCGCACCGGCGTCGACGTGCTCGCCCTGCAGGAGACGAAGTGCAAGGACGAGCAGTTCCCGCGGGAGGCGTTCGAGGCACTCGGTTACGAGGTCGCGACGACCGGCTCGAGCCAGTGGAACGGGGTCGCGATCATGTCGCGGGTGGGTCTGGAGGACGTCGAGGTCGGGTTCCCCGGGATGCCGACGTGGGGCGATCCCGCCGTCGCCGAGGCCCGCGCGCTCGGCGCGACGTGCGGCGGCGTCCGGGTCTGGAGCCTGTACATCCCCAACGGCCGGGAGGTGGACGACCCCCACTTCGGCTACAAGCTCGACTGGCTCGCCCGGCTGCGCGACGCGGCGCGCGGGTGGGTCGAGGCCGATCCGCACGCGCAGGTCGCTCTTGTCGGTGACTGGAACATCGCGCCCCTCGACACCGATGTCTGGGACATCGCCCGGTTCGCCGGCCGCACCCACGTGACGCCGGCCGAGCGTGACGCGTTCGCGGCGATCGCGGACGTCGGGTACACCGAGGTGTCGCGTGTGCACCTGGGCGCCGAGCACACCTACACGTACTGGGACTACCAGCAGCTGCGGTTCCCGCGGAACGAGGGCATGCGGATCGACCTGACGTATGCGACACCCGCACTGGCCGCACGCGTGACCGGCGTGAGCATCGAGCGCAACGAGCGCAAGGGCAAGGCGCCGTCGGACCACGTGCCCGTGGTGCTCGAGATCGCCTGATGAGCCGGGCCACGCCGCGCACGGGTGATCTCTGCACACTCCGGTGACGACCGACGTCGCGTGGACTAGGTTGCGCGCATGAGCAACGAGCCCGGGGGGCGGCTCCGCTGCCCGATCCCTACACGGTGCCCGACGGCCGCGAGTCGGGCAGCGGCCCCGTGCCCCCGCCGCCGAGCGGCTACGAAGCCGTGTCACCCCCGGCGGCACCGTACGCGGCACCCGCCGCGCCCTACGCGGCTCCCACCGCGCCGTACGGGGGCGGCGGAGCGCCGCAGCACGCAGGATCCCCCGTCCCGGCGGCCAACCCGTTCACCCCGCCGGCCGCCTCCGCCGGCGGCACGTCCCCGGTCGACGCACCGTCCTACGGTCCGCCCCCGGGCGGCTCGCCCTACGGTCAGGCTCCCGCGGCGCCGGGCTACGGGCCTCCGCCGACGTACGGACAACCCCCCGCGTACGGGCAGGCACCCGCGTACGGGCAGGCACCCGCGTACGGGCAGCCGCCCGCGTACGGGCAGGCACCCGCCTACGGGCAGGCACCCGCCTACGGACAAGCCCCCCCGTATGGGCAAGCGCCGCCCTACGGCGCACCGACCACCCCGTACGGCGGGTACGGACCGGTTACCCCGGGCAGTACCCGACGGCGCCTCCGAACGAGCCGCTGGCCGTCGCCTCGATGGTCACGAGCATCGCCGGCCTGGTCGTGTTCGGCGGGCTGCCTGGTGTCGTCGGCCTGGGGCTCGGGATCGCGGCGCTGAAGCGCATCGGAAAGTCCGGCAAGCGTGGTCGCGGAATGGCGATCGCCGGGATCGTCGTCGGCTCGGTCGGCATCCTGTACGCGATCTTCCTCGCCTTCGTCATCGTCAGCGCGATCACGAGCGCGAACTGGGACGACACCTACTCCTACAGCAGCGGCCAGGGCGAGAGTGACTCGAGCGACGGCGTCATGCCCGACTACACGCTGCGCACCGATCTGCAGGTGGGGGACTGCCTCGACTACTACCCCGACGAGTGGGACATGAGCGACGCCGCGGTCGTCGACTGCTCGGTCCCGCACGAGGGCGAGGTCGTCGCCCTGATCACCATGGCCGGGCCGGGGTCCACGGACCTCAACGCGTACGACCCCGCCTGGGAAGAGGCCTCCGGCGCGTGCACCGAACAGTCCGAGGAGCTGATGCGCGACCGCACCGCCGACGGTGAGGCCGTCCTCTGGGCCCCCCACCCGGACGACTTCGCGAGCGGTGGCACCACCGCGTACTGCACGTTCTTCACCTACGAGGAGCCGCTCGTCGGCTCGGCGGTCGAGCACACGCTCGCCGCGGCCCCGGGGAGCTCGACCTGAGCGCGTCGGCCGACGCGTACCGCTATCCGGACCCGCACTACGCGCCGGGCTGGCAGGAGCCGCGCGCCCGGGTCGAGCCGCTCGCGGTCTGGTCGCTGGTCACCGGCATCCTGCTCATCGGGCCGGTGGCCCTCGTGCTGGGCCTGTGTGCGTTGGGTCGGATCGCACGACGGCGGACGCGCGGACGGGGCATGGCGATCGCGGGGGTGGTGCTCGGTGGCCTCGGCACCCTGGCGCTCGTCGCGACGCTGGTCGTCGGCGTGCTGACGGCGCTTGCCTCACGCCCGCTGCCGTCCGACGTCACGTCGGCCCGGGACGCGCGAGCTCAGCAGCTCGTCACCGGCAACTGCTTGGCCGACCTCCCGGCGGACGGGCACGTCGACCGGGTCCGGGTCGTCCCGTGCGCCGATCCGCACGGCGCCCAGGTGGTGACGGTCTACGAGTTCTCCGCCGATGCACTGTGGCCGGGGCAGCGGGTGGCGGACAACCGCGTCGCGCGGTCGTGCGTGCTCGGCCAGGACGAGCTCGACGCCGGTGTCACGGCGGCGACCTGGGCGCCGACCCAGGCCTCCTGGGCGCGCGGCGACCGGTCCGGGCTCTGCCTCGCGGTCGTCGCAGGAGGCGGAGTCACGGGCTCCTTCCTCGACGGCAGCGCGAGCATCCCCTAAGACTTACCACTCGGTAGGCAATCGGCTAGTCTCGGACCGCCCCCACAGATCCGCACAAGGAGATGCCCGCGATGCCGCCGGTATTCGATGTCGAGCACGTCCTGGCCCAGCTGACCCTCGAGGAGAAGGCCTCCCTGACGTCGGGATCCGACTTCTGGCACACGCAGTCCGTGGAGGGCGCCGGGGTCCCGTCGATCATGGTGGCCGACGGCCCGCACGGGCTGCGCAAGCAGGCCGAGGACGCCGACCACCTGGGCATCGGCAACTCCGTGCCCGCGACCTGCTTCCCGACGGCGGCGGCGCTCGGCTCGTCGTGGGACGCGGACCTGCTGCACCGTGTCGGCGAGGCACTCGGCCGCGAGACCCGCGCCAACCGCGTCGCTGTCCTGCTCGGGCCCGGCGTCAACATCAAGCGCACCCCGCTGTGCGGCCGCAACTTCGAGTACGTCTCCGAGGACCCCGTGGTGGCCGGCGAGCTGGGCACCGCGATCGTGCGGGGGATCCAGAGCCAGGGCGTCGGCACGTCGCTCAAGCACTTCGCGGCGAACAACCAGGAGACGGACCGCATGCGGGTCTCCGCGGACATCGACGAGCGCACGCTGCGGGAGATCTACCTGCCGGCGTTCGAGCGCGTGGTGCGCAACGCCCAGCCGTGGACCGTGATGTGCGCCTACAACAAGGTCAACGGCACGTACGCCTCCGAGCACCACGGTCTGCTCACGGAGATCCTTCGCGACGAGTGGGCGTTCGAGGGTCTGGTCGTGTCCGACTGGGGTGCCGTGCACGATCGCGTGCCGGCGCTCGCGGCCGGGCTGGACCTGCAGATGCCGGCGTCGGCCGCGGGTTCCGACGAGGCCGTCGTCGCCGCCGTCCGCGACGGCTCGCTCGACGAAGCGGTCCTCGACACGGCCGTGCGCCGGGTGCTGCACCTCGTCGAGCGCTCGCAGCCGGGTCTCGCGCAGGAGACGACGTTCGACGTCGACGCGCACCACGCGCTCGCACGCGAGGCCGCCGCCGCCGGCTCCGTGCTGCTCAAGAACGATCCGGTCGACGGGCTCCCCCTGCTGCCGCTTGCCGGCTCCTTCGCCGTGGTCGGCGAGTTCGCGCGCACCCCGCGCTACCAGGGTTCCGGCTCGTCCCAGGTCAGCCCGACGCGGCTCGACGACGCCCTGACCGCGCTCGGCTCCGGCGTCCCGTTCGCGCCCGGCTTCACCATCGCCGGCGGACCCGAGGGCGACGACGACGCGCTCCTGGCCGGAGCGGTCGAGCTGGCGCGGACGTCCGAGACGGTCGTCGTCTTCCTCGGTCTGCCGGGCCCGGACGAGTCCGAGGGCTACGACCGCCCCCGACTCGGCCTGCCCGACAACCAGGTGGCCGCGATCCGGGCGATCGCCGCGGCGAACCCGCGGGTCGTCGCCGTGCTGGCCAACGGCTCGGCGGTCGCACTCAGCGACTGGCACGACCTGGTGCCCGCGATCCTCGAGACCTGGCTCGGCGGCCAGGCGGGCGGGTCGGCCGTCGCCGACCTGCTGCTCGGCGAGCGCACACCGTCCGGCAAGCTCACCGAGACGATCCCGCACCGCCTCGAGGACACCCCGGCCTTCGGCAACTTCCCGGGCGAGCTCGGGCACGTGCGCTACGGCGAGGGCGTGCTGGTGGGCTACCGCTGGTACGACACCCGCGCGATGGACGTGGCCTACCCGTTCGGGCACGGCCTCTCGTACACGACGTTCGCGTACGGCGACCTCAGCGCGACCGAGACGTCGGCCCAGGTCACCGTCACCAACACCGGGACCGTCGCCGGTGCCGAGGTGGTGCAGGTCTACGTCCGCGACCCGCTCGCCTCCGTGCTGCGTCCGATGCGTGAGCTCAAGGCCTTCGGCAAGGTCTGGCTGGCGCCCGGCGAGTCCCGCACGCTCAGCTTCGAGCTCACTCGTCGCGACCTGTCGTACTGGCATACGGACCTGGGCCGCTGGGTGGTCGAGGGCGGCGAGTTCGTGATCGAGGTAGGCGCTTCGTCGCGGGACATCCGCGGCTCGGTGACCCTCGAGGTCGAGGGCGACCCGCTCTGGGGCGACCTGACCGCCATGTCGACCATCGCCGAATGGTTCGCGCACCCGTTCGGCGGCCCGCTGATGCGGGGGGCGTTGACCCCGCCGGCCGGCATGCCCACGATGAGCGAGTCCGACCAGGCGATGCTCGCGCAGATGCCCGCCAAGGTCCTGGTGACCTTCGGCATGACGGACTTCACGCTGACGGACCTGGACGCCCTCGTCGCCCAGGTCGCCGCCGACTGACCTCCTGCCCGCCTGCCTGCCTGCCTGCCTGCCTGCCCGCCTGCCCGAGAACGGCACTTTGGCACGAGATCGGCAGTTCGAAGTGCCGGTCTCGTGCCGAAGTGACGTTCTCGTCGCCGCGGGGACGGCGGCCGTCGGGTGGGGGGCAGGAGCCGGGGTGGTTCAGGGGCCGGTGGGGGGTGGCGGCGTCGCCAAGGATGTGAGGTGTTGGCGTAGGGCTGCGGCCATGTCGACTCGGGTGTCCGGGGCGTCGCCCTCCATGAGGAACTGGACCTGCAGGCCGTCCATCACCGCCACGGTGAGCCGGGCGGCCATCACCGGGTCGACGCCCTCGTGCAGCCGGCCCTCGTCGCGCCACCGACCGAACTCCGTCGCCGCACGGGCGACGACCCGCCGGTACCGATCCCGGAAGTACTCGTGCGCGGGGTGCTCCGGCGAGGTCGCCTCGGCGGAGAGCGTCGCGAACAGCTCGACGATCCCGGGGCGGGCGGCATTGCGCTCGACGATGCGTACCAGGGCGTCGAAGTAGTCGATGCCGGCGTCGATGTCGCCCTGGAACGCCGCGCCGTCGACCTCGTCGCGACGCACGAGAACCGCCTCCAGCAGCGCGGCCTTGCTGGCGAAGTGGTGGAGCAGGCCGGGGTGCGAGATGCCGACCCGGGCGGAGACCTCACGCAGCGACGCCGGGTGGTAGCCCACCTCGCCGAAGAGCCGCATCGCGGAGTCGAGGATCTCCTCGCGCGTGGCCCGGCCCTTGGCGTAGCCGCCGCGAGCCGTCGAGGTCGTCGTCATGGTCCTCAGGATGACACCGGGGTGTGGGATCAGTGGCGGGACGTGACCGTCAGACCCTGTTCGGCGCGATCGACCACGACGGTGTCCCCATCGGCGATCTCACCGCCGAGCAGGCGCTTGGCGAGCCGGTCGCCGATCTCCCGCTGCACCAGCCGCCGCAGCGGCCGCGCGCCGTATGCGGGGTCGTAGCCCTCGATCGCGAGCCACTCGGCCGCCGCGGGCGAGACCTCCAGGGTGAGCCGACGGTCGGCGAGCCGGCGCGCCAGCGACGCCACCTGCAGGCCGACGATCGTCCCGATCTCCTCGAGCGAGAGCGGGTCGAACAGCACCACGTCGTCGAGCCGGTTGAGCAGCTCGGGCTTGAACGCGGTCCGCACGGCGGCCATCACCGCGTCGCGCTTGTCGCGGTCGGTCAGCAACGGGTCGACGAGGTACTGCGAGCCGAGGTTCGACGTCATCACCAGGATCACGTTGCGGAAGTCGACCGTCCGCCCCTGCCCGTCGGTCAGTCGACCGTCGTCCAGGACCTGCAGGAGCAGGTCGAACACCTCGGGGTGGGCCTTCTCGACCTCGTCGAGAAGCACGACGGAGTAGGGGCGTCGTCGCACGGCCTCGGTGAGCTGCCCGCCCTCCTCGTACCCGACGTAGCCAGGGGGTGCACCGACGAGCCGGGCCACCGAGTGCTTCTCGGAGTACTCGGACATGTCGATGCGGACGATCGCGCGCTCGTCGTCGAACAGGAAGTCCGCGAGCGCCTTGGCCAGCTCGGTCTTGCCGACACCGGTCGGGCCGAGGAACAGGAAGCTGCCCGTGGGCCGGTCGGGGTCGGAGATGCCCGCGCGGGCGCGGCGGACGGCGTCGGACACCGCGGCGACGGCCGTCCGCTGGCCGATCAGCCGTTCGCCGAGCACCTCCTCCATGCGCAGGAGCTTGGCGGTCTCGCCCTCGAGGAGCCGCCCGGCGGGGATGCCGGTCCACTGCGCGACGACGTCGGCGACCTCGTCGGGACCGACCTTGTCCGCGATCATGGGCGGGCCCTCGTCGACGAGCTCGTCCGACGCCTCGCTCTCCTCCGCGGTGGTGATCTCCTGCTGCAACGCCGGGATCTCGCCGTACTGGATGCGGGCCGCACCGGACAGGTCGCCCTCGCGCAGCAGCCGCTCGGCGTCGGAACGCAAGGAGTCCAGCCGGGCCTTGAGGTCACCGACGAGGTTGTGGCCGGCCTTCTCCTTCTCCCACCGGGCCGTCAGCGCGGCGAGGTCCTCGCGGCGGTCGGCCAGGTCGGCGCGCAGTCGCTCCAGTCGCGCGGCCGAGGCGGGGTCGTCGGACTCGGAGAGCACGACCTCCTCCATCTCCAGACGCGTGACGGCCCGCTGCAGCTCGTCCACCTCGATCGGCGACGAGTCCAGCTCCATCCGCAGTCGCGAGGCGGCCTCGTCGACGAGGTCGATCGCCTTGTCGGGCAGCTGGCGACCCGTGATGTACCGGTCGGACAGCGTGGCCGCCGCGACGAGCGCGGAGTCGGCGATGGTGACCTTGTGGTGCGCCTCGTAGCGCTCCTTCAACCCGCGCAGGATGGCGACGGTGTCGGTCACCGACGGCTCGCCGACGAACACCTGCTGGAACCGGCGCTCCAGCGCGGGGTCCTTCTCGATGCGCTCGCGGTACTCGTCGAGCGTCGTCGCGCCGACCAGCCGCAGCTCGCCGCGCGCCAGCATGGGCTTGAGCATGTTGCCCGCGTCCATGGCACCCTCGCCGCCCGCGCCCGCGCCGACCACCGTGTGGATCTCGTCGATGAACGTGACGACCTCGCCGCCCGAGCCCGTGATCTCCTCGAGGACGGCCTTGAGGCGCTCCTCGAACTCACCGCGGTACTTGGCGCCGGCCACCATCGCGGCCAGGTCGAGCGAGACCAGCTTCTTGCCGCGCAGGCTCTCCGGGACATCGCCGGCGACGATGCGCTGGGCGAGGCCCTCGACGACGGCGGTCTTGCCGACGCCGGGCTCACCGATCAGGACCGGGTTGTTCTTCGTGCGCCGGGACAGCACCTGCACGACGCGGCGGATCTCGGCGTCGCGGCCGATGACCGGGTCGAGCTTGCCGTCGCGCGCGAGCTGCGTCAGGTCGACGCCGTACTTCTCGAGCGCCTTGTAGGTGCCCTCAGGGTTCGGGGTGGTGACGCGCCCGGACCCGCGGACGGTGGGCAGGGCGGCCGCGAGCGCCTCACGGGAGGCACCCTGGGCGCGCAGCGCGTCGGCGACGCCCGACTGCCCGGCGGCCAGGCCGAGCAGCAGGTGCTCGGTCGAGACGAAGTCGTCGCCGAGGGCGCGCGCCTCCGAGGAGGCGGCTTCCAGGGCCGTGCTCAGGGTGCGCGAGGCGGACGGCTGGGCCATGGACGACCCGCTGGCGGCCGGCAGCGCGACGAGCATGCCGCGCGCGGCGCGACCGAGCGCGGCACGGTCGGCGCCGACCGAGTCGAGCAGGCCGTTCGCCACGCCACCCTGCTGTCCGAGCAGCGCAGCGAGCAGGTGCACGGGCTCGAGCTGCGGGTTGCCGGCGGCCGAGGCCTGCGCGATGGCGTCGCCCAGGGCCTCCTGAGAACGGGTGGTGAACTTGGCGTCCACGAGACCTCCTGATGGGTCGAGAATGCGTCACCTGGTACAGCACGGCGAGAGTTGAGTCTATTCCACTCAACTCTATGGCCGAACGGTCCCCCACGCCTCGACATCGTCCCCGTCCGCCTTGGCCTTCTGCCACTCGACGTACGCGGCCGAGTACGCGTCGAGCTCCTCCAGGGTGTCGAACGCGCGCGTCGCATGCAGATCGTGCGCGGTGTCGACGTCGGCCGCGGTGAAGGTGCCCTGGCCTGCCTTGGTCAGGACCACGAGGTCGTCCTGGCTGATCCGCCTCCCGTCGTACAGCACGTCGAGCGTGTCCGCGCCGACCTGGACCGAGTCGGAACCGCCGCGCTCGGCCGCCGTGACCGTCAGGGCGCCCGCCGCGGCGACACCGCCACCGACGAGCAGGCACGCGAGCGCGGCCCCGACGACGAGCGGCCGGCCCCGCCGGGCGGCCGTACGAGCGAGCGGCTGGTCGGCGAGCATGCTCGACATCAGCCGACCGCGCAGCACCGCACTCTGGTCCGGCGTCAGACCAGGCGGCTCCGGAAGGTCCATCACGACGCGATCACCGGTTCCTCCAGCGGCCCGCGCGAGCGGTCCAGCGACCACCGTACGGAGTCCTCGCCGATGCCGAGCTCGCGCGCGATCTGGTCGTCGGACAACCCGCCGAACGCGTGCAGCTCGAGGATCTGGCGGTGTCGGCCACGGATGTGCGCGATCCGGTGCAGGACCTCGCGCATGGCGAGCTCGTCGGCGGTCGGCGACGAGGAGCGCTGCGTCGGGAGCACCCGACGGCCGCGTGGCGCACACCCGGTGGCCAACGCCAGCAGGAGGGGTAGCGCGCTGTCGTCCTGCGGCGTGAGCTCGCACCGTCGGCGCCATGCCTCGACGAAGGTCTGCGCAAGCAGGTCCTGCGCGCCGGCGCACGACCCGGTCAGGCGGAAGCAGTAGCGGTGGACGGCCTGGTGATGGCGATCGAAGAGGGTCCCGAACCCGGACGCGTCGTCTCGATCCTCTGACAACCAGAGGTCTCGATCCGTACGCGCGTCCATCTCTTGATGATCGGCACGGACGGCACGCGTTGTGAGGCCGAACGGGTCGTTCGTCGGGTCGGCGCCTCGGTCGAGGGGGCGGCGTGACACGATCTGGCCATGAACGCGCCGCAGGATCACCCGGACGTCCTCGGCGACGGCTGGACCGCTCGGACCCTCGATCTCCGCCCCGACGGCCAGACCCCGGGCCCGGTGGCGACGCTGGTGCACCGGACGCCCGACGGGCCGGCGCCGAGCCGCGCGGTGCTCTACGTGCACGGGTTCGTCGACTACTTCTTCCAGACGCAGTTCGCCGACGCCCTCGCCGCCGCGGGGTACGACGTGTTCGCGCTCGACCTGCGCGACTTCGGGCGCTCCATCCAGGAGGGGCGGACCCCGAACTTCACGACGGACCTGGCCACCTATGCCGAGGAGATCGACGCCTCGATCGCGGCCCTGCGCGCGAACCACGACGAGGTCGTCCTGCTGGGCCACTCGATGGGCGGCCTGATCGCGTCGCTGTGGGCGGACGCCCGCGTCGGCACCGGCAGGATCGACGCGCTGGTGCTCAACAGCCCGTGGCTCGACCTGCGCGGGAGCTGGGTCGAACGCGTGGTGCTGACGCCGGTGCTGGACGTCGTCGGCCGGATCGCCCCGAGACTCCCGATCGCCAAGCTGGGCAGGTACTACGGCGAGGCGCTGCACCGCGACACCGGAGGTGAGTGGGAGTACGACCTCGCGTGGAAGCCCCACGGTGGGTTCCCCGTGCGAGCCGGCCTGATCCGGACCGTGCGACGAGGTCATGCACGGGTGGCGCGTGGACTCGCGATCGACGTGCCGGTCCTCGTGCTCGCCTCCGACCGGAACGGCGACGACGCCAGGTGGCACCCCGACCTGGTGACGACGGACTCGGTCCTGGACGTCACCCAGATCAAGGAGCGGGCGCCGCTGCTGGGCCCGGACGTCACGTTCGTCGAAGTGGCTGGCGGGGCGCACGACCTGGCCCTGTCCCCCGCTCCCGCGCGCGACATCTACACCTCCGAGGTCCTCGCGTTCCTCGACGCCCGGGTGCGATGAAGGAGCAGCTCGGGCGCTGGAAGCTGCGCGCGCTGCGGATCGCGGCGCAGCTGAAGATCCGCGGACTGCGCTACTGGGAGAGCCTGCGCGGAACGCCGCTGGGCACGCTCATCGACCGGATCATCACGGGGTTCTCGGCCATCGAGCCGTTCGACCGTGCCATGACGCTCGCCGCGCAGGCGTTCGTCTCGATCGTGCCCATCATGATCGTCGGGGCGGCCCTTCGACCGAACAAGGTGAGCTTCGGCGCCTCGATGGGCGACGCGATGGGACTGTCCGACTCCGTCCAGGCCACGCTCGCCGGAAGCCTCCCCGCCTCCGCGACGGTCGCCAGCGGCGTCGGGTTCTTCGGGTTCATCGTGGCGTTCGTCGGCGCAACCTCCTACTCCCGCGCGCTCGAGCGGATGTTCCTGAAGGTGTGGGACGTCCCCAAGCCCCCCTTGCGCACCGCCTGGCGGTGGGTCGCGACGATCGTCGCCGTGATCGTCGCCATCGCCCTGCTCACCCTCACCGGCTCGATCCTCGACACCCGGCCGATCGGGAACGTGCTCGAGGCGGCCGCCCGGTTCGTCGTCTGGACCGCGGTGTGGACCTACGTGCCCTGGGTCCTCATGCGCACCAAGATCTCGTTGCGTGCCCTGGCGTTCACCGGCGCGATCATCGCGCTCGCCCTGACGATCCTGGCGGAGTTCGGCAGCCTCTACCTGCCGCTCGTCCTGACCACCGGTGCCGACGAGTTCGGGGTGCTCGGGCTCGTGTTCGCCTACATCGGGTGGCTGTTCGTGCTCAGCTTCGCCATCGTCGGCGCGACGGTCGTCGGCCGCGCCTGCGCACAGGACGAGGGGATCCTCGGGCGCCTGGTCCGGGGACCGTCGCCCGAGGACGCGAACGTGCCGAACCTCAGCGCTGATGCCTGGCGACGATGGGGCGGGCGCGGCGACTGATCAGGCGGGCTGCTGCACAGGCTCGGGGGTCCTGGCGGCGCGATCAGCTGCGGCCGGTTCGTCACGAGCAGCCACGCGACGAGCGTCGCCAGGATGAACGCGGGGAGCAGCACCATCTGCGGCACCACCGCCACGGCCATGAAGATGCTCAACCAGCCCGTTGCGGGTGGCGGCGACCAGGATGCCGACGACGCACAACCGACCGCCAACGGCAGCGAGATCGACGACCACGCCTGGTGGATCGCGAACCCGAGCGCCACGCCGATGAACAGGGTCGGGAAGATCCGGCCGCCGCGGAACCCGGAGGTGGCCGCCACGAGCAGGGCGAACAGCTTGATCACCGCGAACACGAGGAACCCGACCGCCGTGGTCGTCGCGGCAAGCCCGGGCAGCTCCTGCATCTGCTTGAGGCCCTTGAACAGGGTGACCTCGCCGCCGATCGCGCCCAGCACGCCGAGCAGCAGACCGCCGACCGTCAGCATGATCACGGGATGCTTGAGCTTCTGGAACGCGGTGTGGAACGGCACGAACAGGTAGACCGCGACCAGGCCGAACGCCGCGGCGCCGAGCGAGATCAGGATGCCGATGCCGAGGTCCTTCAGGCCGCCGTCGACGTAGGTACCGACGTCGACGGAGAGGTTGAGGTTGGCCAGGTGCATCGTCGTCAGCGCGCCCGTCGTCGCCGCGACCAACGGCGCGAACAGCCGGTCCCACAACGGGATGCGCTTGTCTCCGGCGTTGAGCTCGGACAGCAGCAGGGCCGCGGCCACCGGTGTGCCGAACATCGCGCCGATCGTCCCCGCGACCGCGATGGCTAGCCAGATCGGCACGTTGACCTGCGGGAACAGCCTCGCGCCGATCCAGACGATGATCCCGACGTTGATGCCGATGATCGGGTTCTCCGGGCCCAGCGAGACGCCGCCCGCGAGCATGAGCATCAGTGCGACGGCGAGCCCGGGCAGGACCATCGGCTTGAGTGGCGCGGCCACCAGCTCGAGGGTCGCGGGGTCGGGCCCCGCGTGCCCCGGCGCGTACCGGACCACGAAGCCGATGAGCAGACCCGTCATCGTCAGCATGATGACGATCCACACCTTCGAGTCCGAGGTGAACCCGAACGACGCCGAGACGTCGTCCCAGAGCCAGTCCGAGAGGTGCTCGGCCAGCCAGCTCAACGACAGCAGCGACAGGGAGCAGAAGATGCCCATCAGCGCCGCGGGGACCGCCAGCTTGATCAGCCCGGACACGGGCACCCGGAAGGGGGCCTCTTCTTCGACTGCCGTGCTCATGTGCGTCCCTCGATCGCCGTGCGCAGCCAGCCGGGAAACCGCCCGGCTCCCTACGCACATCCTGGTCTACGGGCCGCGCCACCCGGTCACGACACGGTCCTCGGCACCAGAGCCACATCCTCGGGTTCGGAGAGGGAGAGCAGCGCGCCGACGATTCTCGGGTTGCCGCAGATCCGTCGTTCCAACGACGCGAGCAGGTGCGATGCCTCATCTTCGACGAGGTTGCCCACCAGGTCTACAGCCCCGGTCAGGTACAGCAGCCGCGCACCGACGTACTCGAGTCGCAGCTCGGTGACGCGGGCGATCTCCGGCAGCGCGAGCAGCTCACGCAGGGCGGCGTTCTGCAGCGCCGGATCGGCGCTCTCCCCGACGAGGAACCGCCGGTTGCGGTCGATCAGCACGATCGCGACGACGGCCAGCAGCACCCCGACGAGGATCGAGCCGATCGCGTCCGGTGTGGCCGACCCGGTCGCCTGGTGCAGCCCGATGCCGGTGAACGCGATCGCGATGCCGACCAGCGCCGCACCGTCCTCGAAGAACACCGCGCGCACGGTGGGGTCGCTGGTCGCGAGCACGTGCTCGAACAGGTCCTGGTCGCGGCGTCGGGCCGCCCGCTTGGCCTGCCGGGAGGCCTGGACGAACGACGCACCCTCGAGCAGCGCGCTCACCCCCAGCACGACGTAGGCGATGCCGAAGTCGGTGGCGGGCTCGGGGTGCGCGAGCTCGGAGATGCCGTGCGTGATCGAGACGCCCGCGCCCACCGCGAACAGCCCGATCGCCGCGAACAGGGACCACACGTACACCTCGCGCCCATAACCCAGCGGGTGCGACCCGTCGGCGGGCTTGGCCGCCCGACGCTGGGCGATGAGCAGGAACACCTCGTTGCCGGTGTCGGCCCAGGAGTGCGCGGCCTCGGCGAGCATCGACGCCGAACCTGTCAGCGCGGCCGCGATCGACTTGGCGACGGCGATGAGGATGTTGGCGACGAACGCCACGATGACGGTCAGGACGCTCTCATCCTGCGTCGCCGCCTCCTGCTCGGGGACATGCTGCTCGCTCGTCGACATGCATCTTGGTTAGCACACCCGCAGCCGGAGCGTGGGCTGGTGGGTCGTCTGGTGCGGCCCGGCTCCCGGGTGTTGGCTGGGACCATGACGACACACCGCGACCCGTGGCCGCAGGGCACCCCGGCCTGGGCGGACATCACGGTCCCGTCCCTCGCCGCCGCCCGGGACTTCTACGGGCCGCTGTTCGGCTGGACGTTCGAGGTGGGCGGGCCTGAGACCGGCGGTTACACCCAGGCGTTCCTCGACGGTCGCCGCGTGGTCGGGCTCGTGGAACCGATGGGTGCCGACGAGGCGCCCGCCGTCGCCTGGTGCGTGTACCTGGCGACCGACGACCTGCTCAGCACCGCCGCCGCTGTGCTCGACCACGGCGGCAGCGTCGTCCTGGCCCCGATGGCGATCCTCGGCTTCGGCACGATGGGCCTCTATGCCGATCCCACCGGGGCCGTGTTCGGGCTGTGGCAGTCGGGCAACCACACGGGCTGGGACGTCGACGAGGAGCCCGGTTCCGTCGCGTGGACCGAGGTCATGGTCCACGACCAGCCACGCGCGCTGGCGTTCTACACCGACGTGTTCGCGTACCACGTCGACGACCTGAGCGCGCCGGGATTCACGTACGCCGCACTCTCGCAGGGTGCCGGCCCGCTCGCCGGCGTGGGTCAGTACAGCCCGTCCGCCGGGCCCGAGGCACCGCCTGCGTGGACTCTCTACTTCGCGGTGGCGTCGACGGACGACGCAGCATCGACGATCGTCTCGCTCGGCGGCTCGGTGGTCAGCCCACCCACCGACACGCCGTTCGGTCGCATGGCGATCGCGGCCGGGCCGTTCGGTGAGGTCTTCGCGGTCATGGGGCCACGGTCCGACGCCTAGGCTCGGTGCGTGAGCCTCCCGTCCGACGCGTTCCGCCTCGAAGCAGCGCGTCCGCACGAGCCGTTGCGCACGTACCACCCCCGCCGTTCGAGCCTCGGTCCCGACCGCGAGGAGGACCTGCGCGTCCACTTCCCGGTGCTGGGGTTCTCCGTGCAGACCTGCGCCGATCCGCTCGCACTCTTCGGCCGGTCGGCCCCCGTGGTGCTCGAGATCGGCTCCGGCATGGGCGAGACGACCGCCGCGATGGCGGCCGCCGACCCGGACCGCGACTACCTGGCGGTCGAGGCGCACCTTCCCGGCGTCGCGGCGCTGCTGGGGCTCGTCGACCGCGCCGGGCTCACCAACGTCCGGGTCGGGCACGGGGACGCCCTCGACCTGGTCCGACGGGCGCTGCCGCTCGAGTCTCTTGACGCCGTGCACGTCTTCTTCCCGGACCCGTGGCCCAAGGCACGGCACCACAAGCGCCGACTCGTGCAGCCGTCGCACGTGGCGCTGCTGCGGTCGCGGCTGGTGGTCGGCGGGGTGCTGCACTGCGCGACCGACTGGGTCGAGTACGCCGACGCCATGCTCGAGGCGCTCACCGCGGACCCGTTCCTGTCCAACACGGCCACCGGTTTCGTCCCTCGACCCACGTCGCGGCCGGTCACCAAGTTCGAGCAGCGCGGGCTCGATCTGGGTCACGAGGTCCGCGACCTGGTGTTCCGGAGGGTGCGATGACTGGCACGGTCTTCCGGATCGCACTCGTCCCGGGAGTGAACCCTGACCGCTGGCTGCGCGTCTGGCAGCAGCGGCTGGCGGACGTGCCCGTCGAGCTGCTCCACTCGACGCCCGCCGAGGCGGTCGCGCTGCTGCGCGACGGAGCCGCAGACGTCGCGCTCGTCCGACTGCCCGTGGCCGACGAGCTCTCGGTCATGCCGCTCTACACGGAGGCCACCGTCGTCGTCGTGCCCAAGGACCACCTGGTCACGGCCGCCGACGACGAGATCGACGCGAGCGACCTCGCCGACGAGATCCTCATCGTGCCGCGCGACGACACCCTCGGCTGGGCGAACCCCCCGGGCGCGCCGTTCACCGGCGGGGTCGTCGAGACGACGTCGGACGCGGTCGACCTGGTCGCCGCGGGCGTCGGCGTGCTGGTCCTGCCCCAGTCGCTCGGACGGCTGCACCAGCGACGCGGCCTGACCGTGCGCACCGTGCGCGACGCCCCGGGATCCGCGATCGGGCTCGCCTGGGTGACCGACCGTTACGACGACCTGACCGAGGAGTTCATCGGCATCGTCCGCGGCCGCACGGCGACGTCGAGCCGGGGCCGCGGTGCTCCCCCGGCACCGGAACCGGCCAAGAAGAAGCCGCACCCGCCGCGGTCGTCGTCGTCGAAACCCCGCCCCGTCAAGGGCAAGGGCAAGGCGACTCCACGCACCCGCCGGCCCCGCTGAGCCCACGGCCGGACGTGAGCCCGGGGCGACCGGGCTCACGTCCCTCGGGCTGGGCCCGACTCGCTCAGGCCAGTCGACGACGGGCCAGGACCAGACCGACCCCGGCGAGCAGCAGCAGCACGCCCACGCCGACCGGGACGGTCAGGTCCGTGCCGGTCGTGGCGAGGGCCGTCCCGGCGGGCACGACCTGGATGTACTGCCACCCGATCAGCGTTCCGTCCACCGCGTAGACCGCGATCCGGTGCTGGCCGGCGGCGAGCGTCGACGGCAGCGTCACCGTGATCGTGTTGGCCGCGGACACCGTGTGGGTACCCAGGGCGGTCGGCGTGGAGAACGCGAACGCGCCGACCGACTGGCCCACACGGTCAGCCGTGAACGTCAACGGCACCGTGCCGCCGACCGGGACCGACGACGGGGCGGTGAACCCGCCCTGCGCGGACGCCACGAGGTCGGCATCCGTGGGCGGGGTGCTGGCCGACGCGCTCGGCGCCTGCGACGGGCTCGTCGTGACGGTCGGGCTGGCCGAGGGGCTCGCGGTGGCCGACGCGCTCGCCGTCGGGCTTGCGCTGGCAGACCCGGTCGGCGACGGCGACTCGGTGGCGACCGGCGTCGCGGTGATGGTGAAGGCCGGCTGGTAGCCCGCCCAACCCGAGACCGGCGCGAAGCACGCCGGTCTCACCGAGGTCCGGGGCGTACGACTCGGACCGGGTGGAGCTCAGCCAGAAGTCGTCCCCGTCGGCGAACGAGCCGACCGTCGCCGTGGTGGACGGGGTGCCGAGGTTGAGCGAGTCGTACGGACCGGCGTCCAGGCCGTCGCGGGCGGTCTTGTTCGACACCGTGACCAGCACCTCGTCGGGCAGCTCGACGTCGTCCGTCGCGTCGAACGTCACCGTGAAGCCCTTGCCGTTGTAGCAGGTTCCGCCGGCTGCGAGCTGGAACCTGGTGGTGCCGCCCGCAGTTCGTCGGGTCAGACGAAGGGCGGTACGGCATGGCGAACGACTGCGTGATGGTCGTGAGCGGCTCGGCGGCGAGCACGCCGTCGACGAGGCCGTACACCTTCAGCGTGAGGTCGTGGGTGAACGTGGCGTCGGCCTCGGTGACGCAGTCGCCGGTGCTCCACCCGCCGGTCCCGCACGCCCAGGACGACATCGCGACGGTGACCTGGTCCAGCGTCCGGTTGCCCGGCGCCAGCTGCACGACGTCGCCGGCCTCGGTCGTGCTCGTCGCGAGGAACGCGTGGCTGGAGTAGTTCCCCGGCAGCGGAGACGGCATGGAGTCGAAGACGGTCACCGGGGCGTCGGGGTCTGGGCTGGCCTGGGCCGCCGAGGCAGCTCCGGTGACGGCGACGGCCGCGACAGCCGCGAGTGCCGCCCACCGGGCGAGGCTCTGACGTGCGTGGCTCATGGTGCTCCCTGCTCAAGGTCCACGCGAGTGAGCGCGGGCTGCTGAGCGGAAGGCTACTTCTGGACAATCGTCCGGTTCTAGGCCGTCGAAAACCCACGAACCCGCATGAATCCGCGGCAAACGGGCGCTCTCACCGGGTGAAGATCACCGGCGCAGCGCCTCCAGTGGGCTCAGCGCCTCGGCTTGTCGCTGCCCGCTGCCGCCTCGGCCGCGCGTCGGTCGGCCTCGCGGGACTCCTGCAGGCGCTCCTCCAGCCGGACCTGCGCCGCGGTCGCACGCTCACGGACTCAGCCACTCGGGCGGCTCGGCTTGCAAGGCGTCGATCTCGGCGGTCGTCAGCGGGTCCGTCACGCCGCCGCGCGCGAGGCCCGCGATCGAGATGCGCAGGCGGCCCGCGATCACCGACCGCGGGTGGGGCCCGTCGCGACGCAGGTCGACCAACCACGGCGGCGGCGTGCGCTGCAGGTCGGTGAGCTCGTCGCGGGTGATCATCCGCTGCTGGAACTCCTCCGGCGTGGCCGGCAGGTACACGTCGAGCTTGGCGGCGGCGGTCGACGCCTTCATCTCTTGCGGCTTCTTGGACTTCTTGGGCGGTGTCACCAGGCAAGGGTAGGCCCGGCCGACGTCAGGACGGCCGGGCCTACCGATCAGGGGCCGTTCAGCTGGGCGGAGCCACCGGGCTGGTGTGCCAGATGCGGTCGATGTAGTCGCGCATGCTGCGGTCGGAGGAGAAGAACCCGGAGCGTGCCACGTTGAGCACGGCCGACCGGGTCCAGCGGTCGGTGTCGGCGTACGCCTCGTCGACCCGGGCCTGGGCGTCGATGTACGCCTGGTAGTCGGCGAGCACGAGGAACCGGTCCTCGGAGAGCAGGTTTCCGACGATCGGCGCGAACACGGTCCGGTCCCCGCCCGAGAACACGCCCGACGAGATCAGGTCGAGCGCGTGGCGCAGCGACCGGTTCGACTCGTAGTACGAGGTCGGGTGGTAGCCGCGGTCGACGATCTCCGCGACCTCGGGCTCGAGCAGCCCGAAGAGGAAGAAGTTGTCGTCGCCGACGAGCTCGCGGATCTCGACGTTCGCGCCGTCGTCGGTGCCGATGGTCAGGGCACCGTTGAGCGCGAACTTCATGTTGCCCGTCCCGGAGGCCTCCTTGCCGGCGAGCGAGATCTGCTCGGACAGGTCAGCCGCGGGGATGAGCTTCTCGGCCAGCGTGACGTTGTAGTTGGCCGGGAACGCGATGGTCAGGCGACCCTCGAGGGCGGGGTCGTTGTTGATCGTCCGACCGACCGCGTTGATCAGGCCGATCGTCTGCTTGGCCATCTTGTAGCCGGGCGCCGCCTTCGCTCCGAACGCGAAGGTGCGCGGCGTGACGTCCGAGATCTTGAGCTGCCCGGTGCGCACCTGGTCGTACAGGGTGACCACGTGCAGGAGCTTGAGCGTCTGCCGCTTGTACTCGTGGAGCCGCTTGACCATGACGTCGAGCATCGTGTCGGGATCCAGGGCGATGCCGTCGCGCTCGGCCAGCACGTCGACCAGCCGGAGCTTGTTGGCCCGTTTGACCTGCTGGAACGCGGCCCGGAAGTCGGCGTCCTCGGCCAGCGGCTCGAGCTCGCGCAGGCGCTCCATGTCGGTGAGCCAGCCGTCGCCGATCGCGGACGTGATCAGACCGGACAGACCCGGGTTGGCCAACCGGACGAACCGACGGGGGGTGACGCCGTTGGTGACGTTGGTGAACTTGTCGGGGTAGTAGTCCGAGAAGTCGTGCAGCACCTTGTCCCGCAGGAGCTGGGAGTGCAGCGCCGCGACGCCGTTGACCTTGGACCCGGCCACCGTCGCGAGGTACGCCATGCGCACGGCACGCTCGGGGTACTCGGCGATGATCGACATGCGGTGCACGCGCAGCTCGTCGTCCGGGTACGCGACCCGGAGCTCGGCCATGAACCCCTCGTTGATCTTGTAGATGATCTCGAGGTGCCGCGGCAGGAGCTTGCCCAGCAGCTCGACCGACCAGACCTCCAGCGCCTCGGGCAGCAGCGTGTGGCAGGTGTAGGCGAAGCACTTCTGGGTGACCGCCCAGGCGTCGGCCCAGTCCCACTTCTGCTCGTCGACGAGGATCCGCATCAGCTCCGGGATCGCGATGACGGGGTGGGTGTCGTTGAGCTGGAAGATGATCCGCTCGGGCAGGTTGCGCAGGTCGAAGTCGGGCGGCAGCACCTCGTCGATGAAGTTGCGGATCGAGCACGCGACGAAGAAGTACTGCTGCTGGAGGCGCAGCTCCTTGCCCTGCGGCGTCGAGTCCTCGGGGTAGAGCACCTTCGTGATGTTCTCGGCGAACGTCTGCGCGCGCACGGCCTGCGCGTAGTCGCCGGCGTTGAAGATCTCGAGGTCGAACGCGCGGGTGGCGCGGGCGCTCCAGAGGCGCAGCGTGTTCACGCGGCCGTTCTCGTAGCCCGGGACCATGTAGTTGTACGGGACGCCCAGGACGCTCCAGCCCGGCACCCACCGGGTGCGCTGCACTCCCTCGTCGTCGTACGTCTCGGTCTCACCACCGAAGTCGACGGTCACCGCGGTCTCGGGGTGCGGGAACTCCCACGGCGACCCGAGGGCCAGCCAGTTGTCGGGCTTCTCCACCTGCCAGCCGTCGACGAACGTCTGGCGGAAGATCCCGTACTCGTACCGGATGCCATAGCCGATGCACGGCACGTTCATCGTCGCGAGCGAGTCGATGAAGCACGCGGCGAGGCGGCCGAGACCACCGTTGCCCAGCCCTGGCTCGACCTCCGCCTCGCGCAGCTCCGCGAGATCGATGCCGAGGGACGCGAGGCCCTCCTCGACGGTGCCCTCGAGGTCCGAGGCGAGCAGTGCGTTGTCGAGCTGGCGGCCGAGCAGGAACTCGGCGGACAGGTACGCGACCGACTTGGCCTGGATCTGGTACTGCCTGCGCAACGTGGCCAACCAGCGGACCATGAGGTAGTGCCGCACGGTGCGCGCCATGGCCAGGTACTTGTCGTTGACCGACGCCTTGGTGAGGTCGGTGCCCTGCCCGAAGTTGAGCTCCCGCAGGAACTCTCGGACGAAGCCCTCGACCGTGTGCTCAGGCGTAGCGATAGGTGTCGTTGTTTCCGTCACCCGCGCAACGCTAGCGGCACTCGGTGAACTGGACGCATGAGTGCGACTACTCGTAACAAACGAACAGGTCACAACACGTGCGACGAGGCATTCCGCGACGAGGGCGCAATCTCTAGGGTGGGGTGCGAGGCACCTGGTCGATGACGACCGCAGCCGCGCCTCATCGTGACGAGGAGACCGACCGACCATGATCCGCTTCCTGCTTCGTGCCGTGATCTTCCTGGGCTCGGCGGCCCTCGGCATCTGGATCACGTCACTGATCCTCGACAACTTCGTGATCGACAGCGCGACCGGGTTCGTCGTCGCCGTCGTCGTGTTCGCGGTCCTGCAGAGCATCCTGGCACCGTTCATCCTCAAGGTGACCGCCAAGAACGCGTCCGCGCTCACGGGCGCGGTCGGCCTCATCTCCACGTTCCTGGCGCTCTTCGTCGCCACTCTCGTGAACGACGGGATCACCATCAGCGGTGCGTCGACGTGGCTCGTCGGCACCCTCCTGGTCTGGCTCATCACGATGCTCGGCACGTTGCTGCTGCCGCTGGTGGTGCTCAAGAAGGGCGTCGACAAGAGGAACGAGGCCAAGGCCTGACTCCGGGCTCGACCACATGAGCCCCGATGTCCTGCTGATCTACACCGACCAGTGGCGGTGGGACGCGCTGGGCAGCCTCGGCTCGCCCGCGCTGACACCAGTGCTCGACCGGCTCGCGGCGGACGGTGTCCACTTCGATCACGCCGTCGTGCAGTCACCGGTCTGCATGCCCAGCCGCGTCTCGATGCTCACCGGGCGGTACCCGTCCGATCTCGGCATCACCCACATGGGCGTCCCGGTCCCGGAGCAGACCGAGACCATCGCGTCGGTGCTCGCGCCCCGAGGCTGGCGGACCGCGAACATCGGCAAGCTGCACTTCCTCCCGCACGCCAACCGGGACCACGCCAGCGCGCACCCCAGGTACGGCTTCGACGTCCTCGCGCTCTCGGACGAGCCGGGGGTCTATGAGGACGACTACCGGGCGTGGGTGAGGGCGACCGCACCCGAGGCCCTGGACGTGCTCAGCTTGGGACTGCCACCCGCCGCGCACACCTGGCAGACAGCAATGGGGTCGACCGACCCGATCACACACGCGGTCACCGGCCCGCGCAGCGACTACGACGACGTCCACGTGTTCCCGGCCGCGGCAGACCTGACGCATACCGCGTGGGTCGCCACCCGCACCATCGAGCACCTCGACGCCCTGCCGACCGACGCGCCCGCGTTCACCGTCGCCAGCTTCTTCTCGCCGCACTCGCCGTACTACGTGCCACGCGAGTTCCTCGACCTGTACGACCGTGACCGGTTACCCCTGCCCGAGCTCTCCGCGGACGACCGTGCACGGCAGGACGACCTCGGCCTGACCGACGAGCGGCTGCGTGCTATCCGACACGGGTACTACGCCGCGATCAGCGAGGTCGACCACCACATCGGTCGGATCCTGCAGACGCTGGAACGGCTCGGTCGCGCGGAGGACACCCTCGTCGTGTTCCTGTCCGACCACGGTGAGTGGCTCGGCGACCACCTTCGACTGGCCAAGGGGTATCCGGCAGACGACCCCGTGTCGCGCGTGCCCCTGATCGTCCGCTGGCCCGCCGGTGTCACCGACCCGGGGCGGACGGTCTCCACGATCATCGAGGCCGTCGATGTGATGCCGACGATCCTCGAAGTCCTCGGGGTGCCGATCCCCCGGACCGTGCAGGGCCGCTCTCTGCTGCCGGCACTGCGCGAGCAACCGCTACCGCGGGTGGGTCTCGGCATCACGGAGCACGCGGGCTGGCGGTCGATCCGCTCAGCGAGCTATCGCTATCTGATCCACGCCGACGGACGAGAGTGCCTGTGGCATCTGGACAGCGACCCACGCGAAGAGCTCGATGTGGCAGGGAGCCCGGAGCACGCCACCGCGCTCACCGATCACCGGCTGCTGCTGCTGCAGCGCATCCTGGAGGCGGAACGACCCCTGCCCCGCTCCTGGCCCTACTGAACCGCTGAGGGCAGCTCGTATCGGCCCGCCGCGCCCGAAGCCGGACGGGGCGGCTCGCGGCGCAGCAGAGCACCGATGATCGCGAAGCAGAGGAGGGCGATCGCGAACTGCGTGATCGCACCCAGCTGCTCCTGCCCGAACTCGATGACCAGGGTGTAGGTCAACCCGATGAGCAGGCCGACCCGCAGGAAGCGCAGGCCGCTCCGTCGGCGGCGCAGCACCAGCAGGACGAGGCCGATCGCCAGCGGGACGCCCTGGGCGACCAGGCCGAAGGCGAGGGCCGTGTCGCTGCCGCTGATCGGGCCGACGCCGTCGGCCGCCTCGGGGTTGACGGCGAGCGCGACGATCGCTGCGGCAACGAGCACCGCGGCCGCGACCTGCAGCGTCAGGTATGCCCAGATCACACCGCGCACGATCCTGCGGTCGGCCAGCCAGCCGACGACGGCGCTGCTGGCTCGCAGGGCGGCCCCGAATCCCTCGTCGGGGTTGAACCGCGGTGCCGGGGCATCGCCCACGAGCAGGCCGTCGTAGAGCACCCTCGTCTGCTCCGACGCGTGCCGACCGACCAGGCTGAGGATCTCCTCGCGGCGCCGCGGCGAGAGCTGCCCCAGCGCATCGTCGGCGACGGCCTGTGCGGCGATCGCACGCACGTGCCGCTCGGTGACCGGTCGGCGGATGATGAGCTCGCGGCCCAGGACGTAGACCACCACGAGCACGCCGTACATGACCGCGAAGGTCGGTCGGTAGAAGTAGTTGTTGTCGCGTGTGAGGAACTTGCCGATCTCGTCGACGAACAGCCCGAACCCGATGCCGCCGACGAAGCTTCCCCACGCCTTGCTGGCGGAGCCGATGCTCGTCGACGCGATCGTCAGGCCGATGACCATGAGCAGCCCGCCCGGGAGCACGTGCGCGATGTGCAGACTGCCCCCGACCTGCGGAAAGCCGGTCGCGGTCAGGTAGGCACGGGTGACCAGGACGGTCGCCGCGGTCATCACCAGGAACAGGTCGAACCGGCGAACTGCGCTGGAGTCGACGATCTCGCGACCTGCACGAGGTCCGCTGCCACAGTTGCCACCCCGCCTCACATCGAGCGGCCGGCGTCGTCGGCATCCCGGCTGGCCCGACCCTAGCGACGGCGGCGCTCGCGCAACACCCCGGCGCGGAGACGACATGGCGAAGGCACGGCACCCGCGGGTGCCGTGCCTTCGTCGACGAGCTCAGATCAGCGCAGCCAGCCGAACCGCTGCACGATCGAGAGCTTGGCCCACGCGCGGCCGAGGCCCCACGTGTCTCCGGCCAGCAGGACCGCGCTGAGGATCAGGACCAGCGCGTAGATGACGTGGTAGTCGATGAGCGGGTTGGTCGAGCCCTGCGTCAGCGGCCACTCGGCGAGCCACATCATGCCGAGGATGATGGAGCCGGCAACCGCGGAGATCCGCAGGCCGATGCCGAGCATCACGGCAGTGCCGACGGCCAGCATGCCCAGCATGAACAACCAGTCGGTGCCGACACCGGCGATCGAGTTGAAGAAGCCCTTGAGCGGGCCCTGCGCGGCGAAGGTGAGGAACCCCTGGCTCGGCGTCCCGCCGTTGATCCAGGAGAGGCTCGGGTCGCCCTCGGCGACCGCAGCACCCGTGCTGTAGTGCAGGCCGAAGGTCTTGTCGAGGAACGCCCAGAGGAAGATGAAGCCCGTGGCCAACCGGGTGGCGGCGAGGACCTTGCGGCCTGCCGACGAGGTGACGAGGTCATTCTCGACCAGCGTTGTCGGATGGACCGACGGCGTGACCTCGGGGTGATGGGTGGCGGCCATGGTCTGCTCCTTGGTGCGGGGGCCCGTTGACCGGACCCGGTGGGGTGTTCTGATGGCTCCACGCTGCTCCAGTCCCCGGCGGCACCGTAGGGCCGAACGTCCCCCGTTCTCAGGCGTTTCCCAGGCATTTCAGGGTCGGAGGTCCCCTGTGCTGCGGTCCGCCGCGGCGCATCATGAGGGCAGCGGACGAGTCGACGACGAACCGTCGGTCCCGCGCCGACGAAGGAGTCTTCGATGCAGACCGACGGACCGGTCGTGATCGCCCTGGACGGGACGACACACAGCGCGGGCACGCTCGCCTGGGGGATGGCCGAGGCCGTCCGGCGCCGGGCGTCCGTGGTGCTCACGCAGGTCGTCGGCACTCCGTGGCAGGTCGGCGCGTGGGCGACGTACCCGGTCATGGACGCGCAGGCGTTGAACGACCGGGCCACCGTCACCGCGTACCTGACGCAGCAGCAGCACCGCGAGCAGGCGCGGCACCCGCGCATGGACATCGGGACGCGACTGCTGGACGGCTCGGTCGTCCGCGAGCTGCGGGGGCTGAGCGACGCTGCGCAGCTGATCGTGGTCGGAGACTGCCGGTCCGTGAAGACAGGACGCTCGAGCGGTCTGGGCGCACGGCTCGCCGCACGCGCGCGTTGTCCTGTCGCGGTGGCGCCCGACGCGTGAGGCGTCAGCCCAACGGGACCGTCCACGAGAGCAAGGTCCCGCCGTCGTCGACGGGGATGACCTGCATCGACCCGCCGCGCCGGGCGGCCCGCTCCTCGAGGTTGGCGAGACCGCTGCGCAACAGGAGCTCTTCGCTGATGCCGAGCCCGTCGTCCTGGACCTCGAGCAGGAGGTTCGGGCCGACGTAGACGCGGACCACGACCTCGCGGGCGCGGGCGTGCCGGGCCACGTTGGACAACGCCTCGCGCACGACCGCGACGGCGTCCTGGCTGACGTCGTCGGGCACCGTCGCCGTGACGCCGTCGATGCGCAGCCTCGGCAGGAATCCGAGCGACTGCCGCGAGCGCACCACCTCGATGTCGATCAGGTGGCGGAGCCCGGACGCACCGGAACCGGGGCGCGACGCGAGGCGGAAGATCGTGGTGCGCACGTCCTTGATGGTCTCGTCGAGGTCGTCGACGGCGCCCTCGAGCCGCGCAGAGACATCGGGGCTGACCGGCGTCCTGCGCCGCACCCTGGACGTCGAGGCCGATCGCGAAGAGCCGCTGGATGACCATGTCGTGCAGATCACGGGCGATGCGTTCGCGCTCCTCGAGGACGGCCAGCCGCGCCCGGTCGGACTGTGCCTCGGCCACGTCCAGCGACAGTGCGAGCTGTTCGGCAAAGCCCGCGACGCTCGGCAGGTCGACCTGGGGGGCGGCGTCACCCTCGGGTGCGGGCCAGCACACGGTCAGTGCAGCCACCCAGCGGTCGCCGCTGCGCAGCGGGACGGCCAGCACCCAGACCGGTCCGGCGAGGCCGAGATCGATCCCGTCGGGACGGCGGAGCAGGACGGGCACGTGGCCGGTGAGCTCGTCGGCCAGCTCGCGCGGGACGTCGTCGTGGATCATCACCGCCGGAGCCTCGGCAACCGCCCCGATCCGCGCCAGGACCACCGCGAGCGCCTCGTGCCGCGGAATGCCGCTCGTCAGCGCCTCGCTGGCCAGGCCGCGGCGGCCTCGAGCCACAGCTCGTGCCCCCGGGCGCGGCGGTAGGCACGGGCGTGCCCGACCGCGATCCCCGCGGCGGAGGCGAGCGCGAGCGCGAGCTGCTCGTCGCGGGCCGAGAAGTCCAGCGGCTCACCGTCGGCGTCATGCTTCTCGGTGAGGTACAGGTTGCCGAACACCTCGCCGCGCGCCCGCACCGGGACCCCGAGGAACGAGTGCATCGGCGGGTGGTGGGCGGGGTAGCCGACCGACGCCGGGTGGTCGGCGATCTCGTGCAGTCGGATCGCGTGCGGGCTGACGCTCAGGTGCCCGAGCACGCCCTTGCCGGTCGGCAACGGACCGATCGCCTCGGCCGTCTCGTCGTCGATCCCGCGATGCACGAACTCGACCAGGCCGCCGAGCTCACCGATCACGCCGAGCGCGCCGTACCGGGCACCGGTCAACCGGCATCCCGCCTCGACCAACCGCTTGAGGACAGTGGCGGTGTCCAGCGTCGACGACAGCGACGCCACAGCGGTCATCAGTTCCTCGAGCCGGTCGTCATGCTCCATGGACGGAGCATAGGCGGCGCTCGATCGGGGCCGTTCGGCCCTACGACGGGACTGGCCGACGGCGGATCCTCGAAAGACCCAAGGAGGTGAGGACGATGCGCGCACTGGTCGTGTACGAGTCGTCGTTCGGCAACACAGGGCAGGTCGCCGAGGCCGTCTGGCGAGGCTCTGGCCGACTACGTCAAGGACGCGGCACTGAGGCGGGTCGAGGACGCCCCGACGCAAGATGCCCGGGTCCGTCGAGCTGCTGGTGGTCGGCGGTCCGACGCAGGCTTTCGGCATGAGCCGACCGTCCACCAGGGCGGACGCACAGGCCAAGGCGGGGCTCCCGAGCACGGGACCGACCACCGGTGTGCGCGAGTGGCTGCATCAGCTCGAGGCTCCCGGCCGGCCGGTCTACGCCGCCACGTTCGACACGCGCATCCACAGTCCGCACGTCCCGGGATCTGCCGCCGCCGGCGCCTGGCGCCTGCTCAGTCGGGGCGGGTTCGAGATCACGGCTGAGGCCGAGTCCTTCTGGGTGGAAGGCATTCGTGGACCGCTTCGGGAGGGCGAGCTGGAGCGCGCCTACGAGTGGGGCGTCAGTCTCAGCGGTCTTCTGCTCGGTGCTGCTCGGCGATGAACAGCGCCGCCTGGGTGCGGCCTCGCACGCCCAGCTTGGCCAGCAGGCTCGAGATGTAGTTCTTCACAGTCTTCTCCGCCAGGAACATCTTCCCGGCGATCTCACGGTTCGTCAGGCCCTCACCGATGAGGTCCAGCACCGCGCTCTCCTGAGGCGTCAGCAGGTCCAGCCGCGAGTCGTGGCTCTGCGTCTGGCGCACCCGCTCGAGCACGCGCGCCTTCGTCGCAGGGTCGATCAGCGACCGACCGGCCGCGACCGCACGGATGGAGTCGAGGAGCTGCGGGCCGCGGATCTCCTTGAGCACGTAGCCGGCCGCGCCGGCGGTGATCGCCGCCAGCAGCGCCTCGTCGTCCTCGTAGGACGTGAGCATGAGGCAGCGCAGGGCGGGTTCCGACGAGGCGAGCTCCCGGCACACCTCGACGCCGCTGCCGTCGGGCAGCCGCACGTCCAGGAGCGCCACGTCCGCCTTCGCCATGGGCGCGCGCACCAGCGCCTCGGCCACGGTCGCGGCCTCGCCGACCACCGTCATGTCCGGGTCGGCGTCGATCAGGCGCAGCAGGCCTTGGCGGACGACCTCGTGATCGTCGAGCAGGAACACGCGAATAGTCACGGGTCCACTGTGCCGCATGTCAGACCTGGTCGGGGACCGCCCCGCAGCCACAGTCGACCAGGTGGTCGGTGAGCTGGTCGGGACCCGGCGCCACGATCGGTCCGGGCGCACCGTAGTGGCCGAACGTCATCTCGACCGTGCCGCCGCCCTCGACCGCCGACGCCTTGCGCGGCAGGTCGTCCGGGCCGAGCCAGTACGAGAAGGTGAGCGTCGGGGGCACGCCCGTCATGTCACCGAACTTGCCGGCCGGGACCTTGGTGGTGTCGAACGTGACGTCCCAGCGCTGGACCGTCACGCCGTCGAGCTGCTCGGGAAGCCCGACCGGGGCGAGCGCGACGATCGCCTCGGTCACGCCGGTCACGCCCTGGGTCGGATCGAGGGACTGCCCGATGTCGCTCAGACCGCCGATGGGGTTGTCCGGCGAGTGCGGGTCCATGGGCAGGAACAGGCCGTCCGTCGCTGGACCGAGGTTCATGTAGAGGGTGCCGCCGACGCTGCGCACGTCCAGCAGGCCCTGCGTCGTGTTGCTCGTCATGGCGAAGTCCTGGCCGGTCGCCGAGCTGACGATCGATCCCTGCCAGCGCAGCACCCCGCCCGCTCCGTCGCCGACCTCGATCGAGAAGTCGAACCCCGTGACGGTCGACTGCGCCGCCGCGATCCGCGGGTTGAGCGTGGCGACGGTGTACGCCAACGGCCCGGGCTCGACCGTCAGGGGAACCGCGACCGCCGTCAGGGCGAGCGCTTGCGCCCCGAGCGGGTCGGCCTGCGGGGCCGGGCCGGCGCAGGCGCCCAGAGCGACCGTCGCGGCCGCAACGACGAGAACGAGCAGTCGACGACGCATCCGTGCCCCCCAGCGTGCCGCGCGGTACGCGGCGATCGTCCACCGTCGCACCACCCGGTCCGCGCGTGCGTGGGCCGGGCGGGTGAACGGCGCGCTCACGTAGTAGGACGAACCAGGGGGAAAAGGATCGTGTCGCGGATGCTGAGGCCCGTCAGGTTCATCACGAGCCGGTCGATGCCCATGCCCATGCCGCCCGTCGGGGGCATCCCGTACTCGAGCGCCGTCAGGAAGTCCTCGTCGACCTGCATGGCCTCGGCGTCACCCGCGGCCGCGAGCAACGACTGCTCGACCAGCCGGCGTCGCTGGTCCATCGGGTCGACCAGCTCGGAGTAGGCCGTGCCCTGCTCGGCGGCGAAGATCACGAGGTCCCACTTCTCGGCCAGGCGCGGGTCCACCCGGTGCTGGCGGGTCAGCGGCGAGTTCTCCTTGGGGAAGTCGGTGTAGAACACCGGCGTCGTGGTGGTGCTCTCGCACAGCTCGCCGTAGATCTCCTCGAGCACCACGGCCCAGGACGCGTCCGGGTCGAGGTCGAGGTGGATCGCATCCGCGTGCCGCAGCAGAGCTGCCCGCGGCGTGTCCGCGGTGATCTCGTCGCCCAGCTTCTCCGAGACCGCCTCGCAGATCGTCTTGACCGGCCACTGACCCGACAGGTCGAACTCGGTGACCACGCCGTCGGCGTCGGCCCGGCGGGCGATCGGCGACCCGTAGACCGCGGTCGCGGCCTCCTGGATGAGCTCCTGGGTGAGGATCCGCATCGTGTTGTAGTCGCCGTAGGTCTCGTACAGCTCGAGCGACGTGAACTCCGGGTTGTGCTTGAAGTCGACGCCCTCGTTGCGGAACTGCCGGCCGATCTCGAACACCTTCTCCATGCCGCCCACGAGGAGCCGCTTGAGGTGCAGCTCGGTGGCGATGCGCAGGTACAGGTCCATGTCGTAGGCGTTGATGTGCGTCTCGAACGGGCGGGCGTTGGCGCCGCCGTGGATGGACTGCAGGATCGGCGTCTCGACCTCGGTGAAGCCGCGGGCGTGCAGCGAGTCGCGGACGCTGCGGACCACGGTGGCGCGCGTGTAGGCGATGTCGCGCGCCTCCGGTCGCACGATGAGGTCGACGTACCGCGCCCGGATGCGCGCCTCGGGGTCCGTGAGCCCGTGGTGCTTGTCGGGCAGCGGACGCAGCGACTTGCTGGTCATGGCCAGCGAGTCGGCCCGCACCGACAGCTCGCCGCGCTTCGTCGTGATGACCTCGCCCGTGACGCCGATGTGGTCGCCCAGGTCGACGTCGTGCCGCCACAGCTCGAGGTCCTCGGGGCTCACGTCGTGCGCGTCCACCATGACCTGCAGGTCGCCGCTGCCGTCGCGCAGCGTGCCGAATCCCAGCCGACCGCCGTCGCGCTTGCGGATGACGCGCGCGGTGATCGAGACGATGGCACCCGTACGGGTGTCCGGTGGCAGGTCGGGGTGCTCGGCGGCGACCTGCGCGAGCGTGTGCGTGCGCGGGTAGGTCACCGGGTACGGGTCGATCCCCCGGGCGCGCAGCCGCTCGGCCTTGTCGCGACGGACCCGCTGCTGCTCCGGCAGCCGGTCCGACGCCATCGCGACCTCGACGGGGTCCAGCGCCGCGGGGATCTGCGCCTCGACCTGTGCGGCGTACTCGGCCGCGGCCCGCTCGAGGTCGCCCGAACCGCCGCCCTTGCCCCGCCGGTTGAGCAGGCCGAGGCTGGGACGGGTGAGGAAGCCCTCGGCGCTGCCGGCGGCCGTACCGACGCGCGGGAGGTCGGAGGTGTACTCGAAGCAGATGTACCGCGGCAGCCACTCGGGCTGGTACTTGGCGTTCGACCGGTAGAGGGACTCGAGCTGCCAGTTGCGGCTGGCCAGGACGAGCGACTGACGCCAGAGGCGCGAGATCGGTCCGGCGCCCACCTCGGCTCCGCGCTCGAAGGCCTCGCGGAACATGGCGAAGTTGAGCGAGAGGCGCCCCGCCCCGAACATCGCGGCGCGCTCCGCGAGCGAGGAGACCATGAGCTCGACCAGGCCGTTGTCCGCGGTGGGATCGCGGCGCATGAGGTCGAGCGAGACCCCGTTGCGGCCCCAGGGGACGAAGCTGAGGAACCCACGCAGCTTCCCGCCCTCGTCGTGCGCCTCGACGAGGACGCAGTCCGCGTCGAGCTCGTCGCCCAGGCGCCCGAGGGCCATGGAGAACCCGCGCTCGTCGCCGCCGTCGCCCCGCCACTGCGCCGCCGCCGCGTCGAGCGCGGCGAAGTCCGCCGCGTCCAGCGCCGAGTGCCGGGTGACCCGGGTGGTGTAGCCGCGCCGCTGCAGGCGGGTGACCGACTGACGCACGGCCTTCATCCCGGGGCCGGCCAGGGAGAACGTTCGCAGGTCGAGGATCGCCTCGTCGCCGATCTCCCAGGCCTTCAGGCCCGCCGCCGTGTAGGCGACCGCGCCCGTTTCTCCGGCGCCCATGACGGCGAGCGACCAGCCGTTGGCCCGAGCCTGGCGCCGCCACGCCTCGATCGCCTCGGGCCAGCGCAACGGGTCGCCGAGGGGGTTGCCGCTGGCCAGGCTCACGGAACCGACGACCCGGTAGGAGATGCCCGAGCGCGCGGTGCTCGCGTCACCCGAGTCCCAGATCACGGACTTGTCGCGACGGGTCGCGAAGTAGCCGAGCGAGTCCTCGGCGCCGAAGTCGCGCAACAACGTGCGGACGCGCGCCTCGTCGGCCGCGTCGAGCGTGTGCGTGTACTTCGGGGTGCGGAACAGCAGATAGGCCGAGACGAGGACGATCGCGGCGCCGATCAGGTCGATGACGGCTCGGACCCAGAACGGAGCCGTAGCGCCGCTCGTCTGGTCGATCTGCCCGAGGTCGCCGAGCATGTTGTCCCAGACGAAGAAGACCGCTGAGCCGGGGCCGTCGCTGGTGCCGAAGCGCGTGACCAGCCAGGTTCCGACGAACAGCAGCACCGCGCCGCCGAGCAGGAAGAATCCGGCCGCGGCAAAGAACGAACCGCGCCGGGTCCGTGCGCTGAACTGGCGGCGAGAACGAATGAGCTGGACCAGCACCGCGGTCATCAGCACGAAGCCGATGCAGGTCGAGCACCAGCGAGTCGCCGTCGGCGATCTGGTCGATCCGCGCGATCTGCGGCAGCACGATCCACCAGATGATCAGCAGCCACCAGGCGGAGCGCAGGCGCCGGTTGAGGGCGACCGCGACGCTGGCCAGGAGCGCGGCGTAGACGATGTTGGGAATGATCGGGATGGTGAGGATCGACAGGACGTCGTTGGACTTCAGGAAGTAGTCCCGAAGGCCCGGGACGAACGCGGCGACCAGCGCCACGGCTGCCGCGACGAACATCGCTGCGGCGAAGCGGTCGGGCCACCGGTCGTCGACGACCGGCAGGTCGGACCGCGGCTTGAGCGCCTCGGGTTCCGGTGTGCGGTGCTCAGGCGGGACGACCTCGGTATTCACCACGTGCGGCCTCGATCTCTCCTCGCGCGGATCGGACCCGCGCCCTGATCCGTCGTGGGCCTGTTAGAGCCCACCCACCCTGGTCGGAGGGTAGCGGCGGGGCCTGACTCGGTCCAGAATCGCATCACCTCACCTGCGAGGCGCCTGCGCTACCGTGCGATGGTGCGCATCATGTGCAGTCGATGCGCGCGGACCGGGTAGAAGCCTTCTATGAAGAGGAACGAACGAATGACAGAGTTGTCGCTGGACGAGCTGGGCCCCGTGGACTATCTCGTCGTGGAGTTCCCTGAGGGCCAGCAGAACTTCACGGGCGAGCTGGTCGAGGAGCTGTTGGCCCTGGTCGCGGCCGGCACGATCCGCGTCATCGACGTGCTGATCCTGACCAAGAACGACGACGGGTCCGTCGACGCCGCCGAGCTGTCCGACTTCTCCGACCTGGGCGAGCTCGAGGGCCTGGAGGCCGAGCTCGCCGAGCTCCTGGCCGCCGACGACGTCGAGAACCTCGCCGCCGCCATGGACCCGGGCTCGGTCGCCGGGGTCCTGATCTACGAGAACCTGTGGGCCGCACCCTTCGCGTCCGCAGCACGCCGCGCCGGAGGCCAGCTCATCGCCGACGGACGCATCCCGATCCAAGCCATCATCGCCTCGATCGAGGCCGACCAGATCGAAGGAGCCTGACATGCCGCTTCGCCCCGCACGCATCGGACGCGTCGGCGTCATCGGCCACCCGGTCGCCAAGACCGCCGCCGTCGCCGCCGTCGTGACCTCCCCCGGCCCCGCACCCGTGGCCAAGGCCGCCGTCGTGGCCGCCGCCGTCACCCCCGGGCGCGGCGTCGGACGCCGCCGCATCTGACCTGCACCACGCGAAGGCCCGCCGCACGTCGCGGCGGGCCTTCGGTCTGTCCCGGCCACCTCGGCTCCCACTCTTGACACACCGGAACATCCTCCTCCAAACTTGGTAGGGTTACCAACCAATAGCCAGGAGAGCTGGAGATGCCGGACAAGAGGTCGGAGATCACCGAGGCGGCGTTGGCGCTGGTGCAGGAGGAGGGACTGGCCGGTCTGACGCAACCGCGCGTGGCCAAGCGCCTGGCACTGCGCCAGAGCCACGTCACGTACTACTTCCCCACCCGCGACGACCTGCTGGCCGCAGTGACCGAGCTCGCGGTACGGCGTCGGGTCGACGCGCTGGAACCGGTCACGCGCGCTCGGAGCGTGCGGCAGAAGATCGAGGCGCTCGCCGACGTCCTGATCGATCCCGAACAGACCCGGGTGCTCCTGGCCCTGACGCAGATGGCGGACAACGAGCCCGCACGACGCCAGCAGTTCCGCGTCCTCGCCGAGCGCATCACACCGGTCGCGACCTCCGTCCTGTCGACGGCCGGTGCCGAAGCCTCACCCCAGGCCGTCGCGCTCCTGCAGACCATGTCGACCGGGATGGCCGTCCTCGCGCTCGCCACCGGGCAGACCGATCGGGCGCCCCTGGTCGGCCTGCTCACCCACCTTCTCGACACGCTCCCCCGAAAGGCCGACTCGTGATCCAGCTCAAACCCTCCACCGCCGGGATGCAGTACGCCGGCTGGACCCCGGACGCCGTCGCCATGCAGGGTCTCGGCTCGCGCATGCTGCCCGACCAGATGGTCCCCGTCGCCGACGGCGCGGCCCTGCACACCGACGTGTACACGCCGGAGGTTCCCGGCCGGTATCCGGCCGTCGTCGTGTTCGGTGGGTACTCCACCGAGCTGCTGTCCGCCGGCGTCCCGACGGGCAGCAACGAGATCGGCTCTCCGCCGGTATTCACCGACCGCGGCTACTGCCCGGTGATCGTCGAGCGTCGGGGCATGGGCCGCTCGACCGGTGAGCAGGTGCCGCACTTCGACCCGCAGGACACTGATGACGAGGAGCAGGTCATCGCGTGGGCGGCCGAGCAGCCGTGGTGCAACGGTGAGGTCGTCCTGTTCGGCACCTCGTACTACGGCCTGACGCAGGTGATGGTCGCCGCACGGAGGCCGCCTGCGCTCAAGGCGTTCTTCGCCAACGAGATCTGTACCGACATGTACCGGCACGTCATCAACTTCGGCGGTGTCCCGGGGCTGTACTTCATGAACCTCTGGATGGGCGCGAACTTCACGCAGGGCATGCAGGACCTGCGGGTCGGCCCGGACAAGCGCGCGCTGCTCAGCCACCTCACCAACGGGCCGCTGCACCCGCTGGTGGAGAAGGTCGTGCACCGCAAGATGGACGACCTCTTCACCCACTTCAGCTCCCACACCCCCGTCGAGCCGGTGCGCCGCACCTACGTCGACTGGATCTTCGACGCCAAGACCCGGGAGGGCTCCGCCGCGGCCGGGCCGACCGGTGAGCTGGACCGCATCGACATCCCGTTCGCCGTCGTGCAGAACCTCGGCTACCTGAACCTGCACCAGTACGGCACCTACGACCTGTGGGAGAACGCCGCCACCCCGGCGGACCGCAAGTGGATGATCCTCGCCCCCGCCACGTACGAGCTGCCCGTCTACTCCTGGCAGGAGGAGGCGCTGGCCTTCTTCGACCACGTGCTGCGCAGCACCGACAACGGGTACGACCGCCAGCCCCCGGTCCGGTACTGGGTCGACGGCGCCGAGACCTTCGAGTCCGCCTCCCGCTTCCCGCCGACCTCGACGCAGCGTCGACGGCTGAACCTCGGGCCGGGCGGCACCCTGACGCCAGACGTCCCGGAGCAGGGCAGCGCCAGCTGGATCGGCATCCCGATCGGCCTGCCCGTCCTGGGCGGCCTGGACGAGATCGAGAAGCAGCTGCTCACCTTCGAGCTGCCGGTCGAGGGCGACACCCACCTTGCCGGCGCGGTCACCGCCCACCTCACGTTCAGCTGCAACGAGATCGACTCCTACATCCTGGCCCGGCTGTCCCGGATCGACACGGACGGGAACCGGCACCACCTGTCGATGGGGGCCGTGCGACCCACGGCGTGCACGGAGGACCCCGCCCTCTCGACGAGCATCGAGATCGTGCACGACACCGGTCGGCGCACGCCGCTGGTCCCCGGCGAGCCCGTCGAGGTCCGCTTCAGCCTGACTCCGTTCCCGGTCGTGCTGCGGGCCGGCGAGCGGCTGAGGCTGGATGTCGGCAGCCGGTCCGACCTGCTGCGCGAGGACCCCGCCGACGGCTACGTTCAGTTCGACATGCCCGTCCCGCCCTACCTGTGCCGCAACACCGTGCACTTCGGCGGACAGAGCTGGATCGAGATCGACCAGGTGGCCACCACCCTCACGAACGCGGGGCAACGATGACGAGCACGACCCTCGCCGAGCTCGACCCACGCGCTCAGCGGGCGGGTCGAGCGTCCCGGATCTGGCACGCCGTGATCGTCCTGGACGTGCTCATCGCCCTCGTCATCCAGGTCTGGCTGATCCTTACCGGCGGCCCGGACCCCAACACGGGCGAGACGGTCGCCTCGGTCGGCGTCACCACGCGGATGATCCAGACGCTCAGCTTCTTCACCATCCAGAGCAACATCCTGGTCCTGGTCGTCGCGACCACCCTCGTCCTGAACCCCGAGCGCGACGGACGGTTCTGGCGGATCCTGCGGCTCGACGCGCTGCTCGGCATCACCATCACCGGTCTGGTCTTCGACACCGTCCTGATCCGCTACGTCGACCCCACCGGATGGCAGCTCGTCGCGACCATCGGCTTCCACTACATCGCGCCGTGGGCAACTCTGCTCGGCTGGCTCCTGTTCGGCCCCCGCCCCCGCATCGACCGCTCCACGATCGCCTGGGCATTCGTCTGGCCGGTCGCCTGGATCGCCTACACGTTCATCCGCGGCGCGTTGATCGACTGGTACCCGTACCCGTTCCTGGACGTCCAGAAGGTCGGATACGGTGCGGCCCTTCTCGCCACCGGGGTCGTGATGGCGATCGCGGTTCTGCTCGTTGCTGTCTTCGCGCGCCTCGACCGGATCGGCACCGTGGGCCGACCGCATGCCCGCCCCGCCCCTGACCCGACGTCACCCTGAACCAACAAAGAAGCCCCCGACCAGCGTCTCCGCCGGCCAGGGGCCCGTCTCACTGTGCGCCCGAAGGGACTCGAACCCCCAACCTTCTGATCCGTAGTCAGATGCTCTATCCATTGAGCTACGGGCGCATGGCCCCGCAGGACCGGGGACGACGATACAGGCCCGGGGCCCGGACGCCCAAACCAGCGGTCTGGCAGGATCGCGCGCATGGCGAACACCGAGCGTCTGGGCACCGGCGGCGGTCGGTGGGGTATGCGGGCCGACGTGCTGCGGCACGGGTCCGGGGAGGACGGCAGCCGGGTCGGCTACATCGAGCTGTTCTTCGACCTGGTGTTCGTGTTCGCCGTGACCCAGCTCTCGCACATGCTCATCCACCACACCGACGCGCAGACACTGGTCGAGACCCTCGTGCTCGGCTGGGCGGTCTGGTGGCTGTGGATCGACACGACCTGGGTGACCAACTGGCTGGACCCCGACACGGTCCCGGTGCGCACGATGCTGCTGATCCTGATGCTGCTGGGCCTGCTCATGTCGTCGGCGATCCCGGAGGCCTTCGGGGACAAGGCGCTGCTGTTCGCGGTCCCGTTCGTGCTCATCCAGCTCGGGCGGACCCTGTTCACGGTCTGGGCGATGGGCCGGCACTGGCCGGAGAACGCGCGCAACTTCGAGCGGATCACGGTGTGGCTCGCCGTCTCGGGTGGGTTCTGGATCGCCGGTGCGCTCGCCGACGACCGGGCCCGCCTGGCGCTGTGGATCGTCGCGGCCCTCATCGACGTCGTCGGGCCGCGCGCCCTGTTCTGGGTGCCGTTCCTCGGTCCGACCGATCCGAGCACGTGGTCCGTGCGGGGCTCGCACATGGCCGAGCGCGTCTCGCTCTTCCTGATCATCAGCCTGGGTGAGTCGATCATCGTCACAGGAAGCGCGTTCGCGGAGATCGAGGTCTCGGTCACGACGGTCCTTGCGTTCCTCGCGGCGTTCGTCAGCACGGTGCTCATGTGGCTGCTGTTCTTCGCGCGGTCGGAGCGGCGGGCGACCGAGTACTTCTCGTCGCGGGAGAACCCCGGGATGGTCGCGCAGACGGCCTACACCTACGTCCCGTACCTGCTCATCGTCGGCATCGTGCTCACCGCCGTGGCCGACGAGCTCGTCCTTCTGGAGCCCCGCGGCGAGGACGGCGCGACGCCCGCGTGGACCGCGGGCCTGATCTGCGGCGCCACGGCCGTATACCTGCTGGGCAACGCGTTGTTCCGACGAGCCACCGGCGGCCGGTGGTCCGCGACGCACCTGATCGGCGTCGTCGTCGTGCTCGCGGCGTTCCTGCTGCGGTCCGTCGTCACGCCGCTGACCCTGAACTGGGTGTCGAACGCGGTGCTGGCCGCCGTCATCATCGGCGACGTGCTGCTCGCCCGGCGGGGAACACGCGCAGTGGTTCCGGTGGGCTGAACGACGAAGGCCCGATCCTCGTCGGGACCGGGCCTGTATCGCGTGCCTTCGTGAAGCTGCCTTCATGAAGCTGGCGGAGACGGTGGGATTTGAACCCACGGAAGGCTTACGCCTTCACGACCTTAGCAGGGTCGCGCACTAGACCGGGCTATGCGACGTCTCCAGGACCTGCACAGGCTACCCGTGCGGGTACCCGTCCTCCAAAGCGGGCTCTGACCTGGGGGTTTTGGGGGAGCCGAGACGGAATGTTCGGGCGACCGACGGTGTTGCGACCTCACGAGCGTCACGCTCGACGGGTCCTGAGAGGGCCCTGAGAAGATTCGCTCGGAGCGAAGAAAAAATCCTTGACCGGCGTAAGCATCGGCTGATGCACTAGCTCTGCGCCCGGGTGAGGAATTTTCGGGTCCGCTCCTTCGGACCGCGTCTGGTCCACTCCTCCGGCGACGCCGCCACCCCTTCTCTCCCACCGGAGTTTGCTGTGTCCGAACCTGCCCTGACGACCGCTGCACCCGCAGCCGTCGACGCCACCTCCGATGCGGCAGCAGCCGCGGCCCACGACCGTCGACGGTGGCTGATCCTCGGCGTCGTCGCGATCGCGCAGCTCATGATCGTGCTCGACAGCGCCATCATGAACATCGCCCTGCCGTCCGCAGCTGCGGATCTCGGGATCCCCCAGCAGGACATCTCGTGGGCCATCACGGCCTACACGCTCGCGTTCGGCGGACTGCTGCTGCTGGGTGGTCGGATCGCCGACTACATCGGCCGCAAGCGCGCCCTCATGATCGGCCTCGTCGGCTTCGCAGTGGCCTCCGGCCTCGGCGGTGCCGCGCAGTCCGAGGCCCTCCTGTTCGCGGCACGGGCCCTGCAGGGCGCGTTCGGCGCACTGCTCGCGCCGGCGTCGCTGGCCATCATCACGGTGACCTTCACCGAGGGCCGCGACCGGGCCAAGGCGTTCGGGGTGTTCGGCGCGATCTCCGGCGGTGGCGCGGCCATCGGCCTGATCGTCGGCGGCATCCTCACCGAGTACCTCGGCTGGCGCTGGTGCCTCTACGTCAACCTGCCGATCGCGCTGATCACGATCATCCTCGCCACCCGGTTCGTGGTGGAGTCCAAGGCTCCCGGCGACCGGCACCTGGACATCCCCGGTGCCGTGCTCTCGAGCCTCGGCCTGGCCACCCTCGTGTACGGCTTCACCGAGGCGTCCAAGCAGAACGCCGACGCCAGCGGCACGGTCGGCTGGGGTGACCCGACCGTCGTGACGCTCCTGGCGATCGCCGTGGTCCTGCTCGTCGCGTTCGTGATCGTCGAGACCCGCGTGAAGAACCCGCTGCTGCCCATGCGCATCGTGCTCAACCGCAACCGCGGCGGCTCCTACATCGTGTTCCTCATGATCGGTGCCGGGCTGTTCTCGATGTTCCTGTTCATGACGCTCTACCTGCAGAACATCCTCGGCTACACGCCGCTCAAGGCCGGCTTCGCGTTCCTGCCGTTCAGCATCGGCATCATCGTCGGCGCCGGCATCGTCTCGCAGCTGCTCCCGCGGCTCGGCCCGCGCCCGCTGATGCTCTTCGGCATCTCCATGGCGATCGCCGGCATGCTGCTGCTCCTGCGCACCACGCCGGACTCGTCGTACGCGACCACCGTGCTCCCGGCCATCACGGTGATGAGCCTCGGCATGGCCGCGGTGTTCATCCCGGCCTCCAGCACCGCTCTCGTCGGCGTCGGCAAGCACGACGCCGGCGTGGCGAGCGCCCTGCTCAACACGTCCCAGCAGGTGGGTGGCTCACTCGGTCTCGCCCTGCTGAGCACGTTCGCCATCAGCGCGACGGCGTCCAAGCTCACGGACCTGGCGGGCGGGGGCGACCCGACCCAGAGCATGCTCGCGACGGCCCAGGTGGCCGGGTACCACGTCGCCTACCTCGGTGGCGCGGTGCTGATGTTCGTCGGCCTGGTCGCGGCGGCGACGCTCATCTCCGCCAAGAAGGACGACCTACCGTCGGAGGGCGCGGTCGCCGTCTGACCTGCGCGCGACACGACAAGAGCCGCGCGGACCCCCATCGGGCCGCGCGGCTCTTGTGCGCTCGGGGACGTGCTGGTCAGTCCTCGTCGTCTCCGACGAACAGGAACTTCACCGCGAGAGCGGAGAAGAAGATCAGCGCGAAGACGACGCCGACGAAGAGGATGTAGTCGAGGCCCGGGTGCGACTGGCCGTCGAACGTGGAGACGCCTCGGAGGATCACCACCGCCAGGAAGATGACGATGAGGCCGATCGAGACGTAGCCCAGGGCCTTGTTGTTGCGGACGGGCTTGTCGATATTGGTCGAGTTCACCCCGGAATTTGACCACAGGAGGGGCGCCCGCGACCAGCGTTTCGGCACCCCAGTTCGGGCAGGTCCGCAGGTCGCGCGCTGCTCCGGCAGCTACGCGCGCGCCACTGCTGCGGTGACTCGATCAGCACCTGCTCGGCGTCGGACTCACAGCTCGTCCCTTCGAGCGGCGGCCGCATCGCGCGCGCGCTCCACCCGCAGCAGCTCGCGCTCGGTCGTCGTCGCCTCCTTCTCGTCGTGCCGCAGGTTCGCCTGCGCCTGGGAGACGTCCTTGTCGGCGACGGTCGCTGCCTTCCCGGCCGCGGCGAGCTTGCGACGAACCTCCGCCAGGGCCCGGACCAGGTCGTCCTCCTCGTCGTGAGCCTCCTGCGCCGCGCGTTCGGCGCGCGCGAGCTGGTCCGCGCTCTCGTCGCGGAGCCGCTGAGCGTCGTCGTGCGTGCGCCGGGCCTCGGCGAGCAGCCGCTCGGCGGCGTCGAGGGCCTTCGTCGCCTCGTCGAGCGCTCGTTGGCGGCGTTCCTCGGCCCGGGCGCGGCGGGCGTCCTCCGGGTCGACCGGCGGCTTGACCAGGGTGAGCTTGGGGCGCGCGTTCTGCTCCGGCTTCTCCTTCACCTTCGGTTTCGGGGCTGCCGGTTTCTCGCTGACGGTGTCGTTGCTCGTGTCTGCGCTGCCGAATCCCGACCACTCGCGGGCTGCGGTCAATCGGCCGGAGGTGACCTCGCGTGCGACGGCGGGATTGGCGAGGGCAGCGGTCAGGGTCGCGTCGAGCTCCTGCGTGACCGAGTCGCCGATGCGCTGGCCCGCGGGTTGGGCGAGCTTGCGGGCGCGGGCAGTCAGAGAGCGCACGAGGGCACGGCGCTGGCTGGACAGCTCGCGGAGCGCCGGGCCGTCGAGGGAGCGTTCCGCGTCGCGCAGGCCCTCGCCGAGGGTGATCACCTGGTCGGCGAAGCCGGGGTCGTCGCGCACGAGCAGGTTCATCAGCCACGCGGACACGGTGGGCTTGCGCAGCTCGGTGATCTGCTGGGCCAGCTCCTTGTCGCCGTCCTTCTTGGCCGCCCTGGCGGCGGCGTCCCGGTGCTCGATGAACACGCTCGGAGGCCCGCTGTAGAGCTCGTCGGCGATGTCGTCGAGCTCGGACATCACGCCACCTCGAACCGCACGGTTCGGGTGGCGACGTCGGCGCTGGCGACCCGGACGCGGACGTCCGTGCCGAGCGGCAAGCCAGCTCCCTCGATGCGGCCGCGCACGGCGGGGTCGCGCAGCTGGACGACCCCCGCGTCCTTGTCCGCACGGACGTCGACGATCGCGCCGTCGAACACCTCGCCGACGCGACCCGTCAGCAGCGCCGCCTCGACGAGGTCGATGCAGCCGCGTTCGTACTCCCCCGCGTGCTTGTCGCCCGACGCCATGAGGCCGGGCAGGTCCGGCAGCGCGTCTCGAGCCCAGTCCGGCACCGGCGTCCCCGCGCTCAGGGCCACGCAGACCTCGCCGACGAACCGGTCGACCAGGCGCCGCAGCGGCGCGGTCGCGTGAGCGTACGGTGCCGCGATCGCCGCGTGCATGGCGTAGGCGGGGACCTCGCCGTCGAAGGCCACGTAGGCCGCGCCGCGCAGCAGGCTCGTCGCCACCGTCAGGAGGGCGGCGTGGGCGGGGTTGGCGGCGTCGAGGTGCCGGATCACGTCGCCGGGGGTGGCGCCCTTCGGCCAGGGCACTCCCAGCGCGTGCGCCGAACGCTGGAGGCGCTCGACGTCGCGCGGGTCCGCCTGCGGGAGCGTGCGTAGGATCCCGATCCGCCCCTCGAGCATGAGCGTCGCGGCGCACATACCGGTGAGCAGCGAGATCTGCGCGTTCCACTCCTCCACCGGCAGCGTGGCACGACTGCCGAGCGTCCACGTGCCGTCCGTCTGCTGCTCGACCACCTGCTCGGGCGTCGGGAGCGTGATGCCGCCGCGGGCGATCTCGGCGTCCTGCCGCAGGGTTCCGACGACCTTCAGCAGCTGCAGGGTCTCGTCCGCGGTGCCGTCGTCGAGCACGCGCTGTGCGTCGTTGTACGTCAACTTGGCACGGCTTTGTACACGCTTGCGCTCGACCGTCGTGTTCGTGGGTCGGCCGTGCGCGTCGAGATCGATCGTCCACAGGAGCGCGGGGCAGACCTGGTCCGGCAGGAGGCTCGCGCGACCCTCGCTCAGCTCCGGGGGGTGCAGCGGGGTGCGGCCGTCCGGGGCGTAGAGGGTCTCCACCCGTGCGCGGGCCTCGCGGTCGATCGCACCTCCGGGCACCACCCAGGCGGCGACGTCGGCGATCGCGTAGTGCACGCGGTACCCGTCCGAGGTGCGCTCGATGTGGAGGGCCTGGTCGAGGTCCATCGAGCCCTCGGGGTCGATGGTGACGAACGGGATGTCGGTGGCGTCCGGCCCTGTCGTGCTCGGCCGCACGCTCTTCGCCTCGGCGGTCACGGCCGGTGGGAAGTCGGCCGGGATGTCGAGCTCGACCCGTAGCGCCGCCAAACCCTGGCGGACCAGCGCGTCGACTGCGGGACGGTCGGGGGCGGGCTGGCCGGCCTGGAGCTGGACGTGGCGTCGGGGCACATCGAGAGCCTAGGGCGAAGACGGCGCGGCGTCCCCGCGGACGTGCGGGGCGCGGGCGAGACCCCCGGGGCGACCCGTTGTGCGGAGGCCGGTTGCACTCGCTGCCGGTGCGAGTGCCGGGCCGGCGGCTCGGGGGACAGTTGTCCACAGGTCTGTTGTGTGTCGGGGGCTGTGGTCGGGTCAGTGGTGACGTTTGCGCAGGTCAGGTGCCGTTTAGGGGTTGACGGGTCGGCGTCGGTGACGTAGCATCGAACACGTGTTCGATTCGATGGTGGACGAGGTGAGTGTGGCATCGCGGGTCCGCGACGCCGCCACCACCCTTGCCCTCGACACCCGCGACTGTGCTGCGTGGACGGCGTCGGATCGGGCCGCGGCGTTGGCGTGCGTGCGTTCCGCCGAAGCCGCGTTGGCCCAGGCGCGGGCGCACCTGCTGGTCGCTGTGCGGGACACCGGTGAGCTGGAACGCCCCGGGGACCGATCCTTCGAAGGTGCCCTCGGACGCTCCACCCGGGCCGGGTCGATGGAGGCGGGCCGGTTGGTCCGCCAGGCCGACGCCCTGACGTCCATGCCGGCGGTCGCGGCCGGGGTGCGCGACCTGCGGGTCCCGTTGACGCACCTGGACACGTTGGCCAAGGTCGCCGCCGCCGCGACCCCGGAGATCGCCGCCCAGCTACGCATCCCCGGCCGCGCAGGAGCGCGTGGTGGTGATGGCGCAGAACCTGTCCGCACCCGACTTCGCCAAGTCCCTGGCCCAGTACGTCGCGCCGAAAGACCCCGCCGCGGTGGAAGTCGCCTTCGAAGCGCAACGCCGTGAGCGGTACCTGAGCCTCTCGATCCAGTCCCACGGTGCGTTCCTCAAAGGACGCCTCGACGTCATCGCCGCCGAAACACTGCGCATCGCCCTGGACCTGATGGACCAACACCCCGACCACGACCGCACCGCCGGCCAAGCCAACGCCGACGCATTGACCCTGCTCGCCGAACACGCCTGCGCAGGCACCGGCAGCCTGGCGCAGGGAAGCGCGCCATCAGCGGCGCGGGTCGCTCGCGCTACCGCGACCGGGGACGGGGACGCCGGCACCGCTCTCAGCGACGAGCAACCCGCCGGCCATCGCGCGACGCGGCACCGTTGCCCGCCCGCACCTGTCCCTACTCGTACCCGCCGAGACCTACGTCGAACTCCTCCGCCACCAACACGCCCTCGATCGCGCTGCCGACAGCGGATGTGGTTCACATCCCGACCGTGTCGGCCGGCTCGACCTCGGGATCGATGACCCACAGGCGGGCCGCGGCGTGATCCGCGCATCGCACCGCTGATCACCCCACCGTGGTCGACCGTGGCGCCGTGGAACCCGGTCGCGCCCGCGACCCTCGAGGACGGCACCCCGGTGCCGATGACCGAGCTCGCCCGCGCCCTGTGCACCGCCGACATCAGCCGGATCGTGATGTCCGCCGAAGGGATACCCCTGGACGTCGGACGAACCAAACGGCTGTTCACCCCCGCGATGCGCCGCGCCGCCGTGGCACGGGACCAGCAGTGCATCTGGAACGGATGCACCACCCCCGCCTCACGCTGCGAGATGCACCACCTGCGCTGGTGGACCAACCACCACGGACCCACCTCACTGACCAACGCCGCACTGCTCTGCGGACACCACCACCGCCTCATCCACCAACTCGACCTGAGCATCGAACGACTTGGCCAACCACCCGGCTGGACCAAGCGACAACGAGCACTCGGCAACCCCATCGATCCCAGCACCCCCGGCATCGACCACAACCCCATGCGCTACACCTTCCGCGACCCCACCGGAAAGAGTGTCAACAGACCCGACAGCTTGCCCGACTCACCGACCTCCTGAGCGGAATGACGCACGGGTTGCTCGCGTCCGTCGACGCCGCCGGCCGAGACGGGTAGGGGTACGAAGGGCGGTGTGCGGACGTCGGTGCGAAGGGCGGTGTGCGGACGTCGGGGCACGGAGGGCGGTGTGCGGACGTCGGACGGGGTGGTGCGCGGACGTCGGGGCGGAGGGCGGTGTGCGGAGGGCGTGGGATTCGAACCCACGAGAACGGGGTTGTCCCGCTCCAACGGTTTTCAAGACCGTCTCTTTCGGCCGCTCAGACAGCCCTCCCGCGCAGGCGTCCGACGTGACGGCGCCCGCAGCGCGACGAGTCTGCCACACGCGACTCGTGCGCTGCGGTCGGGACCTCCAGTGCTCTACACCCCCTGGATGGCCAGCACTCGGCCGGTGGCGATGGCGTCGAGGAGCAGGGCGTGGTCCTGCTCGGTGCGATCGGCGTATTCCGAGGCGAAGGTCGCGAACGCCTCGTCGGCGGCCTTCGACGTGCCGAGGTAGGCGGCGATGGCGACCCGGTCGCCCGAGCGGGCGTGCGCTCGCGCCAGTGTCCAGGCGCACAGCTCGGAGTAGCGGGCCATGCCGCTCGGCACCATCGTCTCGATGGTCGCCGAGCCCTTCCAGTCACGCAGCTGCCGCAGGTAGAAGTCGCGCACGACCCCGTCGATGCCGTGCGTCCGCTGCCAGCCGAGCAGCGCGTCGCTCGCCGCCTGCATGAGCCGCTGGCCCTCGACCACGCGCTGACCGGACTGCGTGTACTCGCTGCCACCCAGGAACTGCTCGAGCACTGAGGCCTGCGCCTCCTTGGCCTGCAGGATCAGCAGGTCGTTCTCGTCGACACCCTGGAGCAACAGGATCCACGCGCGGGTGCCGACGCTGCCGACACCGACGACCTTGCGGGCCATGTCGATCACCCGGTACTGCTCCAACAGGTGCCGGCGGTCGGGCTGCAGGGTGGCGCGGTAGGCGCGGACCAGCTCCGTGAGGCGCTTCCCGAACTCGACGGCCCCGTCCTCGCCCAGCATCTCCTCCAAGGTCGTGATCAGCGGCGGGTCGGAGATCAGCCGCCGGCGGCCGTCGACCATCTGTGTCAGCTTGCCCACGGACTGGAGGTGGTCGCGGGTGCGGGCCTTGGCGACGGTCGATGCGGTGCGCTTCGCCTGCACCTTGCTCAGCTGGGCCAGATAGCCGCCCAGGAAGTCGTCGACGTCCACCCGCGCGTACCAGACGTCGATGTCGGTCTTCGTCGCGAAGTCCGCCATGGCCTCGCGGTAGGCCTTCGCCACCCCCACGATCATCTTGTGCCGTTCCTTGTCGGGGATGCCGATGCTCCTGGCGGCCACCTCCACGGAGGCGACGAGCCGCTTGACGTCCCACTCGAACGGCCCGGGCAGCGTCTCGTCGAAGTCGTTGAGGTCGAACAGCAGCCGGCGCTCGGGCGTCCCGTACAGCCCGAAGTTCGACATGTGCGCGTCGCCGCAGAGCTGGACACCGAGCCCGCTGTTCGGGGCCGACGCCAGGTCGGAGGCCATGATCAGCGCGGCACCACGGTAGAACGCGAAGGCAGACGACGACATCCGGCCGTACCTCAGCGGGACGAGCTCCGGAACACGGGTCTGCCCCTGCCCGATGAGCAGGTCGATGGGATCCGGCCGGGCCACCCCGGCGCCCACGTGGGCGAGCGAGCTACGGGGCGTCACCACGCGGGCCGCCGCGCCACGGGCCTTGCGCTCCTCCCGCGTGAGGTGCTCGACCTCGTCGGTGGCCCGACGGCGCGCGGGTCGCAGCGGGGCGGCGGGTCGCACGACCGAGACATCGATGGGGTGGGCGTCCTGCGGTTCGTCTGCTGCGGTCACAAGGGCAACTTAAGCGTCGCGCGGGCTGCAGGGAAGCGACGCGGCTCAGTCGTCTCGCTCCCACCAGAACGGCGCCAGTCCTGGTGAGACGACCATCAAGCCGTGCAGCGCCGCGACGCGGGCCAGCTGGGTCTCGTACGTGGCGACCGCGACGACGTCCGAGTGCGCCAGGGCCGCCCCGATGTGGAGCGCGGTGAACGGCGGGAGGACCCCGGACACCTTCGTCGCCGCACGCAGCGTCTGGTCCGAGAACCGGATCACCGTGATGCGTTGCTCGACCTCGCGCGCCACGCCACGAGCCTCGACGCCGGCCGGCAGGGCGAACCGGCGCAGCTCGGTCAGGCCCAGCGGGGTGGTCACCAGGTCGGCCTCGTGGTGCTTCGTCCACTCGAGCCACTCGACGTGGCACGACGAGCCCTCGACGAACTGTGCGAGGGCCGAGCCGTCCGCATAGACGCGAGTGACGGGCGTGGGACTCGGCCTGGCCGCGGGCTGGGATTGAGGCACGGGTTCGTCGTCGGGTGCGGAGCGCGGGTCACCCAGGATGGCGGTCGCCGGGTCGGCCTCGTCATCGGGTGCGGGCCGCGGCGTGGCGATGGCCTCCGGGGCGGGCGAGGACTGGGGCGTGGCCCGGGACGTGCCGACGCCCCGCTGGACGGGCAGCTCGTCGGCTGCGAGTGGTGCCTTCGGCGCCGTCGCGGGCTCGGCGTCGGGAACGTCGTCGCGCGTGCGCGCGTCGTCGGGAACGTCGCCGGCCGCGGGCCCGTCGTCCGGGACGTCGCCGGTCGGATCGTCGTCGCGGGTGGGACCGTCGGGAACCTCGTCGCGGGTGGGATTGATCGCGGAGACCTCGGGACCGGGCCACGTCGCGAGGGTCTCGGGGTCTGATCCGCTGCCCGCTCCGACGACGGGCGCGTTCGCGTCAGCGACCGTGCGCGGCCGCGGGATCTGTCCCCCCTCGTCGTCGGCGCCGGGGCGCGGCGACGGGACGGGGTCGGGAGGCACCCTCACATGATCACCTACTCGGCGTCCCGGCGGACGGGACGGGCCAGACACGACTGCGGCCGACCCCCATGCGCAGGGATCGGCCGTCGTCGTGGTGGAGCCTCAGTGGCTCACCGGCTGCGCAGACGCTCCATCGCGAGCTGCACGAGGGAGATCAGAGCCTGCTTCGTGGCCGCACGCGACCGAGCGTCCGTGTAGAGCACCGGCACGTGCGCCGGGATCGCCAGGGCGTCACGGACGTCGTCCAGCTGGTGCTTGGCGACGCCGTCGAAGCAGTTCACGCCGACGACGAACGGGATGCCGCGGCTCTCGAAGTAGTCGACGGCCGGGAAGCACTGGTCGAGCCGGTCGGTGTCGACCAGGACGACGGCGCCGATGGCGCCGCGGACCAGGTCGTCCCACATGAACAGGAACCGGTCCTGGCCAGGGGTACCGAACAGGTAGAGCCAGAGCGACCCCGGCAGGGCGATGCGACCGAAGTCCATCGCCACCGTCGTGGTGGTCTTCCGGTCCGACACGCCGCCGGCGTCGTCGACGCCGACCGAGTGCTCAGTCATCGCGGCCTCGGTGTTGAGAGGCTCGATGTCCGAGATGGAACCGATGAAGGTCGTCTTGCCGACGGCGAAGCCGCCTGCGACGACGATCTTGACGACTGTGGGTGCGACGCTTCCTGCCGTGCCCGCCGGAGCGGCCACAGCGGCGTCAGAGGGCGGAAATGCCATTGAGAACACTCTCCAGCACGCTGAGGGACAGGGCAGGTGACTCACCGGTATTGACCTCGACCGGCTGAGAGGTGTGCACGCGCACGACGTGCTGCTCGGCGAGATCGGACACGAGGATCCGAATCACGCCCAGGGGCAGATGGAGCAGAGCCGACAGCTCGGCGACCGAGATGTAGTTCGACGCTGCATGTTGCAGGATCGCCCGCTTCTCGGGCGGTAGACCGTGGCTGGCGACTGCGCCAGGCATCGCCTCGACCAGAGCCTCGAGAGGCAGGTCGGAGCGAGCCGAGCGCACGCGACCACCGGTCACGGCATAGGGCCGGACCGTTCTGGCCTCGTACTCGATGTGCTCACTCATGGTGGTGATCCGTTGTCTCAGGCCACAGGAGTGCGCGTGGCACCGTCGACGGGGAGCTGACCGCGCATCTCGGAGATGAGCTGCGGGGTGAGCGTTGCTTCGGTGCGGGAGACGAGCATCGCCATCTCGTAGCCGATGAGTCCTACGTCGCAGGACGCTTCGGCGACCACGGCGAGGACGGAGCCGTTCGAGACGCTCATGAGAAAGAGGAAGAGCGAGTCCATCTCGATGATTGCCTGACGCACCTCCCCCGCACGTAGCTGGCGCGCTGCGCCACGGGTAAGGCTCGACATCCCGGAGACGATGGCCGCGAGCTGGTCGCCGCTGGTGCGGTCGAGCTGCTCGGACATCGCCATGAGAAGACCGTCCGCAGACACCACGAGTGTGTGGCGAGTGCCGGGCACGGTCCGGACAAAGTTGTCCAGGAGCCAGCCGAAGTTGGCTGCCTCGGTGCTGAGCGCGGTCACACTTCCTCCTTGCTGGTGCAGTCGATGACTGCGGGGTCAGACGTCACCAGGGTGGGGACGACGGTTGTGGGGAACAGATCTCTCATCAGCTCTCGCCGTTCTGGCTGGTGGGATCCTCCGAGGCCTGACGGCCCCGGCTGGTCCCGGACTGGAAGCTGGACAGGCGCGAGCGGAGCTGGTCCGCGTCCCGCTGCACGGGCTTCCCATCGTCCTCGGCGATCGTCGATGCCGGGACAGCTTGTGCGACACGCTTGGTCAGTCGCTCCGCGGAGCCACCCGACGCGGCCGGCCGGTAGGCCGACAGCTGGGAGAGCTCGGAGAGCGCCTGCTCCTGGATGTCCGAGCGGAGCGCGAGCATCGCGGCCACCTCGTCGTCCAGCGTGCCGACCCGCGGTGCGACCGACGGCGGCAGCGCAGGCTGCGGGACCGTGGCGTTCGGCGCGGGGTTCGGGCGAGAGTTCCAGTCCGGGGGGGACCACGAGCCGCCGGTGGGCTGCTCCGGGGTGACCGGCTCGAACGAGGTGACCGGAGCCGTAGGCGCGGGTGCCGGGGGCGCGACCGGAGCGGCCTGAGCCTCCGGGAACGCGGTCTGGACCGGCGCGGGCGTCGACCAGGCGTTGTTCGACGCCATCCACGACTGCGGCTCGGGCTGCGCGGCCGGAGCCTCCGCGGTCCAGGCCGACGTGCGGACCGGGGCCGCCTGGCTGACCGGCGCCTCGTAGGCGACGGGGGCCACGGCGACGGGCTCGGCGACGACCGGGGTCTCGGCCTTCTTGCGACCGAACAGACCCCAGCGACGACGGCCCTTCGAGTCCTCGGTGGCGGGGGCCGGCGCGACGAGCTCGCCGAATGTGGCCTGCGGGGCGGACGCGACGGCCTCGGGCGCCCAGACGGGAGCCTCTGCCTGCGGGGCCGCCTCGACGGGCTGCTGGTCGAACGACGGCGCGTACGGCTGCTCGTAGGTCGGCGCGAACGACGACGGCTCGAACGCCTGCTCGTCGGACGCGACGGCCAGCTCGGCCTCGATGGGCGTGAACAGCTCGGTCGGCGACTCGATCTCGGGGTGCGCCTCCGCGAACGCCGGCCAGGCCGGTGCGTCCTGCTCGGGAGCGGCCCAGGAGGGCGTGCCCTCGGCCACCGGCGCCTCGAGTGCCTCGGCCGGCGCCCAGACGGGCTCCTCGACCTCGGCGACGTCCTCGGCAACAGGGGCCACGTCGGCGAACGGGATCGACTCGGCGACCGGCTCGGCCTCGGCAACCTCTGCCTCGGGCTCGACCTCGGCGACGGGCGCGGCTGCCTCTTCCCAGGCGGGAGTCGGCCATGCGGCGGACGGCGTCTCGACGAGCTCCTCGGCAACCGGCTCGGCGACGGGCTCCGGCACGATCGGCATCGAACCGGTGTGCCACGCACGTGCCTCGTCGAGCGTGCGCTCGAACGGCGCGTACGACTCGGCGGCGGCAGGTGCGGCCCAGCCGGCATAGCCGCTGTAGCTGGTGAAGCTCTGCTCCGCGGCGACCGGCGCGACCTCGGCGACGGCGGCCTCAGCCACCGCGACCTCAGGCTCGTCGACCTCGACGGGCGCTGCAGCGAGCTCGGCGCTCTCGACGAGCTCCTCTTCCGCAAGCGGCTCGACCTGCTCGACCTCGGCTGCCACGACGGCGGCCGGGACGAAGGAATCGGCGACGGGCTCCCAGACGGGCGCCTCGGCGACCGCGAGGTCCCAGGCCTGCGTGTCGACGACAGGCGCCTCCCAGTCCGAGGACTCGACCGACGGGTCGACCTCGGCCGTGGGCCGGACCCCGAGAGCAGGTGCGGACTCGGTCGCGACGTCCCAGGCGGGGGTCGGCGACCAGGCGGGCGCCTCCTCAGCTTCGGCGACGGGTGCGGCCCAGGCCGGAGTCGGCTCCCAGGCGGGGGCATCCTGCGTCTCGGCTACGGGTGCGGCCCAGGCCGGAGTCGGCTCCCAGGCCGGAGCGTCGTCCTGCGCCTCAGCGGCGGGCTCGGTCCAGTCGGACGTCAGCGCGTCGGACGAGTCGTCCGCTGCGGCGTCGTCCTGCACGGCTTCTGCGGCCGGCTCGGTCACCAGGTCGGTCTCGGCAACCGGCACGTCCTCGGCGACGACGTCGGCCTCAGCAACGGGCTCGTTGTCGGCGACGAGCTCGGTCTCGGCGACCGGCTCCAGCTCCGCGACCGGTGCCTCCTCGGCGACGGGCGCCTCCCAGGCGGCCAGGTCGTCGGCGACGGGCGCCTCCCAGGCGGCGGGCGCCTCCCAGCTCGGGTCGACAGTGTCCTCGGCGTCCGCAGCACGGTCCGGGGTCGGCTCCCACACGGGGGCGTCGTCGGTGCTCGGCGGTGCCCACGTGGGGTCGGGCTCGAAGACGGCGACGTCGTCGCCCTGCACGAGCTGCTCGGCGATCACGATCTCGGCCGCAGCCTCCATCGTGGCGGCCTCGCGGTTCTCGGCCTCCTGCGCCTCCCACGACCCGTCCTCGTCGTCGGCGAGCTGCGGGATGACCATGGGCTCTTCGGGTGCGGCGTGCGCACCCGACGACATCCACGGTGCCCGGACGTTCGAGGCGGACTCCGTCGCGGTCTCGACCTCGTTCAGCTCGGGCGTGCGGCCACGGAAGCCGGAGAACAGGCCGGCGCGGGCTGCGGGTGCCGGAGCGGCCGATGCGGTCGCGACGGGCTCGTCGGGCGTGGCCCACGCGGGGGTCGAGGCGCGGCTGCGGCTCGGCAGGCCACCACCGGCGGGTGCTGCGGTCGCGGGGGCCCAGTCGGAGCCCAGCGCGGCCGCGGAGATCTCCGGCGCGATGTGGCCGTCGGGGGCCTCGGGCAGGACGAGGTTGTCCTCGTCGAACGTCTTCTTCGAGCGCGACGGCAGCGTGGCGGCCGGCTGCATCTCGGTGACGGGGATCGGTCCTGCCTCGACGGACGCGTCGTCGTCGCGGCTGCGACGCTTCGGCAGGCCGAGCGAGGTCTCGCCATCCGTGAGGGCGGCGAGGTCGACCTCGTCGACGACCGGGGCCTCGATCTGGGGAAGGCCCGGGTCGACCCGAGGTGCGGCCAGCTCGGCAGGTGCTCCGTCGCCGTACGGGGCGCTCTCGGTGGCGACGAACAGGCTCGCCGGGAAGCGCACGATCGTCTCGGTGCCGGTGCCGTGCGCGGCCTTGAGCAGCTTGACGTCCGCACCCAGGCGCTGGGCGATGCGGCCGACCACGAAGAGGCCGAGGCGCTGGTTACCGAGCGAGTCGCTCGCCGACGTGGACGAGATCTTCGTGTTCGCGGACTCGAGCTCGGCCTCGCTCATGCCCAGGCCCTGGTCGATGACTCGGACGACCACGTACTGGCCAGAGACGCCGGTGGTGACGGTGACGGGCGTCTCCGGCTCGGAGAAGATCGTCGCGTTCTCGAGCAGCTCGGCGAGCATGTGCGCGGCACCGAGGGCGTTGAAGCCGTGCATGTGCGGGTCGACCTGCAGGTCGAGCTCGATGCGGTCGTACTGCTCGATCTCCGAGGAGGCCGTGCGGACGACGTCGGACAGCGGCATCGCGTCGCGCAGACGACGACCGGTGTCGATGCCCGCGAGCACGAGGAGGGACTCCGCGTTACGACGCATGCGGGTGGCGAGGTGGTCGAGGCGGAAGAGGTTGGCCAGCGTGCTGGGGTCTTCCTCTGCGCGCTCGAGGGAGTCGATGAACGACAGCTGCCGGTTCAGGAGCACCTGGTCACGGCGGGCGACGTTGACGAACATCTCCGCGATAGAGCCACGCAGTGCGGCCTGCTCCTGGGCGACCTGCACGGTCGTCTGGTTGACCGAGTTGAACGCGGCGGCCAGCTGGCCGACCTCGTCGCGAGAGTCGACCGGGATGGGCTTGAGCGTGATCTCCGGGCCCTCACCGGGCACGGCCACCTGCTCGACGAGCCGCGGCAGCTGCTCGCGGACGTCGGCAGCAGCCACCGTCAGGCGACGCAGCGGGACGATGATCGCCCGGGAGACGAGGAGTGCGAAGAACAGGGAGACGGCGAGGGCGGCGACGGCCAGGCCGATGGTGAGGAGCGCCTGGCTGCGGGCGTCGGTGGCGGTCTGAGCCGCGACGACCTCGGCGGCGGCCAGCACGTCGGTGTTGACGTCGGAGAGGTTGGTGGTCTGCGTCGAGACCTCCGAGAACCACTCCTCCGGGTTGATCCCCGGGAACTTCGAGGCGTCACCGGTGGTCAGGATGGCGCGCATCCGCGTGAAGTTGGACGTCGGGTCGGCGCTCGGGAGGGCCAGCGACTCGTCACCGAGGCCGTCGACCGCCGTGCGGGCCCGGTCGCGGGCAAGCTCGGTGGCGCTGGCCTGCGACTGGTAGGCACGGGAGAGGGACGCGTTGGCGCCGTTGCCGGCGAGCACGCCGACACCGTCGATGAGCTCGACGACCAGGTTGTCCGCGGTGGAGGAGACCTCGCGGTACGCCGTGATGTACGCCGCCAGGTTGCGGTCCTTCATGCTGCCGGAGACCTGCTCGACCAGCGCGATCTGCCCGTCGATGATGTCCGCGTAGTTGTGCTCGATCGTGGCCTTCGGCGAGTGGCTGTCCACGGTGAGGCGAACGGCCGGGAGGGCCGAGTTGTGCGCGAACTGCACGTCCTCGAACTGCTGGACGACCGACGGCGGGAACTCGCCGAAGTCGAGGTCCGCCGTCACCGGCTTGACGTCGGCCAGTGCCTGGTCCGTCGCGGCGCGGGCCGCAGCGATCTGCTCGTCGGTGCCGCCGGTCAGGGAGACCGAACGCTCCGTCTCGAGCGCACTCGCCAGCGGGACGTAGGCCTGCAGGGCGTGCACCACACCCTCCGCCGCGTTGGCGTAGCGCAGCTCGTTGACCGCGCTGAGCGAGATGTAGGCGCTCGCTCCGAGGATGACGAGCATGGGGACGGCAAGGACAGCCATCACTTTGGCGCGGATGCCGAGCCGTCGCAGCATGTCGTTCCTTCCGTCTTCCGACAACAGGTGTTGCCATCAGGTCGATCCGGTCGAGCTTCTGTCGACCCACGAGGAGTCCCGTTGCCAGTCATCGGCTGCTGGACGCCGGACCATTAGCCCGCGGCCAGAGTTTGCCATGGACGTCACCCGCTGGGATACGAGAAGTCGCACCAAAGATGCGGGGTGACTGTGCTACGGGCAGAAGTTCGAGACGCGGAGATGACAGTCGGCAACCTACCGGCGGGTACGCGCGAGTGCAGGGATGCGGCGCGGACTACTGTGCGGACGTGCGCGCGGTCGTGATCAACCAGAGCGGTGGACCGGAGGAGCTGGTCGTCCGGGCGGTGCCCGAACCCGAGCCCGGCCCGGGCGATCTCACGGTCGAGGTCGCCGCCGCCGGTGTCAATCGAGCAGACCTTCTGCAGCGCCTCGGACAGTACCCGCCACCCCCCGGCGCACCCCCGTGGCCCGGCCTGGAGGTCTCCGGGACGGTCAGCGCGGTCGGCGCGGACGTGGTCGGCGGCGGGTGGGCCGTCGGCGACCAGGTTGCCGCCCTGCTGCCCGGCGGCGGATACGCCGAGCGCGTCGTCGTCCCGGCGGAGCTGGCCGTCCACGTCCCCGACGGAGTCCCGACGATCGACGCGGCGGCCCTGCCGGAAGGCGTCGCGACCGTCTGGTCGAACCTGCGGGCCGCCCGGCTCTCGCCCGGCGAGACGCTGCTGGTGCGCGGCGGCTCCGGCGGCGTCGGGTCTCTGGCCATCCAGATCGCGCACGAGCTGGGCACGCGCGTGCTGGCGACGGCCGGTGGCCCGCAGCGCACGGCACGCCTCGGCGCTCTCGGCGCGTCGTCGTCGTTCGACCACCGCCTGCCGGGCCTGGCGGACCGTGTCCTGGCCGCGACCGACGGGCAGGGCGTGGACGTGATCCTGGACGTGCTCGGCGCGGGCGGGCTGGCGGAGAACCTCGCGATGCTCGCCGACGAGGGCCGCCTCGTGGTCATCGGCCTGCAGCAGGGTCGCCGCGGCGAGATCGACCTCTCGGCACTGATGGCCAAGCGGGCCGCCGTCCTCGGCACGATGCTTCGGTCGCGCCCGCTCGATCAGAAGGTCGCGATCATGGACGGGGTCCGACGGCACGTCTGGCCGTTCGTCGAGGCCGGCTCCGTACGTCCCGTCGTGCACGCCCGCATCCCGTTCGACGACGCACCGCAGGCCCACCGGCTGCTGGAGTCCGGCGAGGCGTTCGGCAAGGTCCTGCTCCTGCCCTGACGTCAGTCCAGGAGACCGGCGGCGAGGGCGGGGACGATCACCGGGGTCAGGGGCAGCCGCGGGATGAGCGTGGCCTGCACCGCGTGGTAGAGGTCGGCCTTGCCCGCCCAGACGGTGCGCGAGACCTCGTTGGTGGTGCCGAGCTCGTGCCACCACGAACCGCCGACGCGGTCGAGGTGGTAGGCGCCGATGAACTCCCACCACTGTGTGTAGGCGTCGTCGAACCGCTCCTCACCCGTCGCGGCGTGCAGGGCGGCTGCCGCGGCGGTGCCCTCCGCGGCGACCCAGTGCATGCGCTCGCGCACGACGGGCTTTCCCGACCAGTCGACCGTGTAGACGAACCCGGGAGCCCCGTCCACGTCCCAGCCCTCCTCGATCGCCGCGTCGAACAGAGCCGTCGCGTCGGTGAGCATCCAGGCCGGTGCCACGTCGCCGCGGGCCGTCACGGCGGCGCGGGCGTGCAGCGTGAGCCGCGACCACTCCAGCCAGTGGCCGATCGTCGCGCCGTAGGGCCGGAAGGGGTGCGCGGGTTCGTCGATGTTGTAGTCGAGGTCCGCGTTCCAGTCGGCGTCGAAGTGCTCCGGGATGCGCCAGTGGTTGCCGGCGGCGAAACCGTGCACGACGGTCTCGACGATGCGCACCGCGCGGTCGAGCCACACCCGGTCGCCGGTGACGTCGGCCGCGGCGAGGTAGGCCTCGACCGTGTGCATGTTGGCGTTCACCCCGCGGTAGCCGTCGAGGGTGGTGAACGTCCGGTCCCACTCCTCGACCGACATGCCCGCGGTGTCGTCCCAGAAGTACTTCTCGGAGACGGCGAGGGCCTCGTCGAGGAGCTCGCGCGCGCCCGGGCGGCCCGCCGCCGTCGCGCTCGACGTGGCGAGGATGACGAACGCGTGCGGGTAGGCGGCCTTGGTGCTGTCCACCGGCGAGCCGTCGCGTGCGACCTCGGCGAACCAGCCGCCGTGCTCGACGTCGTGGAACGCGCCGCGCAGGGCGTCCAGCCCGTGGTCGACGAGCACGGCCGACCCGGCCCGTCCCATCAGGTGCCCGATCGCGTAGACGTGCGTCATCCGGCACGCGATCCACAGCTCGAGCGGGCCCTCCACGGGCTCGCCCGCCTCGTCCTGCCGGGCGAACCCGCCGGGCACGGCGCTGCGTCGCCCGAAGTCGAGGAGCCGGTCGGTCTCACCTTCGAGCCAACGCGCGTGGGCAGGGGTAGTCAGCCAAGCCATGGCCCCACCCTAACGAGGATGGCGGAATGGTTCCGGACGGCCGGTGGGCGGATCGGGCGTCGTCGGACAGAATGCGGGGATGACCGAGAGCGATCCCCAGACCCCGCGTGTGGTCGTCGTCGACCCGCCCACCGACACCCCGGAGCCTGAGGAGGTCGCCGAGGACATCACCTCGCTGGTCGAGCAGCCCGCCAAGGTGATGCGGATCGGCACGATGATCAAGTCCCTCCTGGACGAGGTGCGCAGCGCCCCCCTCGACGACGCGGCCCGGCTGCGGCTCGCCGAGATCCACGAGCGGTCGCTGCACGAGCTGGAGGAGGGTCTCTCGCCCGAGCTGGTCGAGGAGCTGCACCGCATCACGCTGCCGTTCGTCGAGGACCAGGCACCCTCCGACGCCGAGCTCCGGATCGCCCAGGCACAGCTGGTCGGGTGGCTCGAGGGGCTGTTCCACGGGATCCAGACCGCGCTCGTCGTGCAGCAGATGGGCACCCAGCTCCAGGTCGGCGGACAGCGACGCGCGCTCCCGCCCGGACCGGGGCAGCAAGGTCAGCCGGGTCAGCCCGGCATGGCCCTGCCGACCGAGGACGACCCCCGCCGCTCCACGGGCCAGTACCTCTGACACCCCCGGCGTCGGCACCCCGAGTGCGGACGCTCTACGCCGGTGGGGGCGCCTCGTCGGTGAGGTCGTCCTCGCGGTCCAGCCCGGTCAGGATGATTGCGCCCGAGACGAGCAGCAGGCCGACGACGTCGAGTCCGTGCGGCACCTGCTGCAGCGCCACCGCTCCGACGATCGCGGCCATCGCGGGCAGCATCGCGAGAAGCACAGCGAACGTCGCGGCCCGCACCCGTCGCAGCACGACCTGCTCGATCGCGTAGGGGATCACCGACGAGCAGACCGCGATCGCGACGATCAGCAACGCGAGCTGCCAGTCGTGCAGGACAGGCACCGCGCCCGTCGCGAGGAACGGCGCGAAGACGAGCGCGCCCGCGGCCATCGCGACGGACAGGCCGTTGACTCCCCCGGCCCGGCCGCGCGCCACTCTGCGGCCGAGCAGGATGTAGGCCGCCCAGCACGCGGCGGCGAGGAAGATCGCGACGAGCCCGACGACGGCCTCGGAGCCACCGGTCAGCGACACCCCGGCCAGGAGCACCACGCCCAGCGCCGCGATCCCGATGCCCACGCGGTCGCGCCAGCCGCGGCCGGTGAAGGCGGCGACAGCGACGGGACCGACGAACTCGATCGCGACGGCGGTACCCAGTGGCAGGTGGTCGATCGCGATGTAGAAGGTCACGTTCATCGCCGCGAGCACGAGGCCGAACACGATCGCCGTGCGCAGCGCGGGCCAGGTCCACAGCGCAGTAGTCCGCCACGGCCGACGCCAGAGCAGCAGGACGACGGCCGCCACCGACACCCGCAACCACGCGACCGTCGCCGGGGTCAGAGTGCCGAAGACGCGGACGGCGACGGCGGCACCGACGTACTGCGTCAGCCCGGACAGGGCGAACAGCAGCGGGGCGGGCACGGGGCCAGGCTAGGTCAGTGCACGAGGAGGGGCGCCCTCAGCCGAGCAGGCTGAGCAGGACCGCGAGCGCACCGTCGTCCTCGATGCTGCCGGTGACCTCGTCGGCGGCCAACCGGGTCGCCTCCGGCGCGTGCGCCATGGCGACGCCGCGCGCCGCCCAGCGCAGCATCTGGATGTCGTTGCTGCCGTCGCCGATCGCGACCGTGGCATGCGGCTCGATGCCGAGCTCGCGCCGGATCTCCTCGAGGGCGCTGGCCTTCGAGACGCCGCCCGGGGTCAGGTCCAGCCACGCGCTCCAGCCGACGGCGTACTCGACCTCGTGCAGCCCGACGCGCGCGACGACCGCGTGGAAGTCGTCGGGACTGCTGTCCGGGGCGCGGATGACCACCCGGGTGGCCGGGGTGGTGGTCAGCTCCTCGAACGTGACCCGCTCGAGCTCCCCGGACAGCTCGCCCTCGGGGAAGTCGCCGGACACCCGGAAGCCGACACCGAGGTCCTCGACGGCGTAGAGCGCGTCGGGCAGCTCCATGACGATCGCCCGCAGGGCGGGACCGGGGTCGAACGTGATGGTCCGCACCACCTCGTAGCCGAGCGGGTGCGCCGGGGCGATCCGCGCGGTCACGGCGCCGTTCGAGCACACGACCCAGCCGTCGGTGATCCCGAGCTCGGTGGCCACGGGCACCGCTGAGTGCACCCCGCGCCCGGTGGCCAGCACCACGTGCACGCCCGAGTCGCGCAACCGACCGACCGCCTCGATCACCCCGGGCGAGATCACGCCGTCGTACGTCATCAGCGTGCCGTCGACGTCGAGCGCGACGAGACCGACCGGGGCGACCCGGGTCACTGCACGGGCTCCATGACCTCGAGTCCGCCCAGGTAGGGCCGCAGCCCCTCCGGCACGCGCACCGAACCGTCGGCGAGCTGGTGGTTCTCGAGCAGCGCGACGATCCAGCGCGTCGTGGCCAGCGTGCCGTTGAGCGTCGCGACCGCCCGCATCGAGCCGTCTGCCGTGCGCTCGCGGACCCCCAGGCGCCGCGCCTGGTACGTCGTGCAGTTCGAGGTCGACGTGAGCTCGAGGAACCGTTGCTGGCTGGGCAACCAGGCCTCGCAGTCGAACTTGCGCGCGGCGCTGGAGCCGAGGTCACCGGCCGCCGTGTCGATCACGCGGTAGGGCAGCTCGGCGAGCGCGAGCATCTCCTCCTCCCACGCGAGGATCCGGCGGTGCTCGTCGGCGGCGTCCTCGATCGTCGTGTAGCTGAAGGCCTCGACCTTGTGGAACTGGTGCACCCGGATGATCCCGCGGGTGTCCTTGCCGTAGGAGCCGGCCTCACGCCGGTAGCAGGCCGACCAGCCGGCGTAGCGCTTGGGCCCGTTCGACAGGTCGAGGATCTCGCCCGAGTGGTAGCCGGCCAGGGCGACCTCGCTGGTGCCGACGAGGTACAGGTCGTCGGCCGGCAGGTGGTAGATCTCGTCCGCGTGGGCGCCGAGGAAACCGGTGCCGGCCATGATCTCCGGCTTGACCAGCGTCGGGGTGATCACGGGCGTGAACCCGGCGCTCAGCGCCTTGTCGACCGCCGCGTTGAGCAGCGCGAGCTCGAGCCGCGCACCGATCCCGGTCAGGTAGTAGAAGCGCGCGCCGGACACCTTGGCGCCGCGCACGGTGTCGATGGCGGCGAGCCCCTCGCCCAGCGCGAGGTGGTCCTGCACGACGAAGTCCGCGCCGTACTCGGCGGTGAAGTCGCGGCCCTCGCCGACGTGCTTGAGCACGACGTAGTCGTCCTCGCCGCCTGCCGGGACACCCTCTTCGACGACGTTCGAGATGCGCCGGCTCAGCTCGGTGGCCAGCGTCTCGGCCGCCTCCGAGTCCGCCTGCAGCGCCTTGACCTGCTCGGCCAGCTGCTTGCCGCGGGCCAGCAGCGCCTGCTTCTCGTCGCCCGAGGCCTGCGCTACCTGCTTGCCGAGGGACTTCTGCTCGGCCCGCAGGGTCTCGAACTCGGTCAGCGCGGAGCGTCGGCGGGCGTCGGCGTCGAGCACCTGGTCGACGAGGTGGGGGTCGTCGCCACGCAGCGCCTGGCTCGCCCGGACGACGTCAGGATCCTCCCGCAGGAGCCGAAGATCGATCATTCCTTGACCCTACCGACCCCAGCCGAACCCCCCAGCCAGCCGTCCACCGTCCACCGGCGTCGGCCGCGCTGGCCGGTCAGGCCGTAGATTCTGCCCATGACGTGGGAGGCGTGGGTCGTGGTGAGCCTCGGCATCGCCGTGCTCGCGGCCCTCCTGCTCGTCCTGGCGCTGTGGCTGCGCAGGAAGGAGCTGCGGCGACGCATCGAGTCGCCCCGAGCGAGCGCCCAGCGGCGTGCGCTCCAGCTCGCGCGGGACGTCGAGGCCAAGGGCGAGCTCGTGGCCTTCGTCGCGAACCCGTCCAAGCCCGACGTCGCCCGGCTGCGGGCGGCGATCGAGCGCAGCCGCGCCGAACGCAACCTGCCCGAGCCGATCTGGTACGAGACGACCGTCGCCGACCCGGGCGTCGGGCAGGCCCGCAAGGCGGTGGCCGAGGGAGCGGACCTGGTGGTCGCGATCGGCGGCGACGGCACCATCCGCGCGGTCGCCGAGGGCCTCGTCGGCACCGGGATCCCGATGGGGCTGATGCCGCTCGGCACGGGAAACCTCCTGGCCCGTAACCTCGACCTGCCGCTCGGGGACCCGCTCGCCGCCATGCAGATCGCGCTCGACGGCCGCGACCGGACCATCGACGTGGGCTGGTTGAAGGTCATCCGGTGGGAGTCCGAGGTGGACGGTGAGATCGCCGACGCCGACCGGGACGCCCAGCGCGACCACCTGTTCCTGGTCATCGCGGGCCTCGGGTTCGACGCCGCGATGGTGGCCGACACGGACGAGCAGCTGAAACGGCGGGTCGGCTGGATCGCGTACTTCGTGTCCGGGTTCAAGCACCTGCACGGCCGACGCACGCGCATCCACCTGCGGCTCGACGACAAACCGATGGAGTCCGCCCGCCTGCGCAGCCTGCTCATCGGCAACTGCGGCAGGCTGCCCGGCGGGATCACGCTCCTGCCGGACGCGGTCCTCGACGACGGCTGGCTGGACATCGCGGCGATCGACACGCGGGCCGGGATCGCGGGCTGGGCGCAGCTGTGGGGCGAGGTGATGATGCAGGGCGTCGGCGTCCGCAACGACCTGCCCGCGAAGATCGGCCGCATCGACCACACCCGCGCCCAGGAGGTGCGGCTCGTGGTCCAGGGTGGCGAGCACGTGCAGGTCGATGGCGACATCGTCGGCCGGGTGTCCGAGCTCAGCGCACGCGTCGACCCGGGCGCGCTCGTGGTGCGGGTGGCGGCCGCTCCCTGACCCGGGCGCGTCAGGTCGCGGTGCCCTCGCGCAGCGCGCTCAACCACGCTCGCGCGCCCACGAAGTCGTCGTCGGCGGTGCCCAGGTGGACGGTCGGCTGGACCGCGTCGGCGCGCGGGTAAGAGCCCAGGTAGAGCACGTACGGGCACCGGCGGCGCAGGCCCATCACGGCCTCGCCGACGCGCTCGTCGGTGATGTGTCCCTCCGCGTCGATCGAGAACGAGTACCGGCCGAGCGAGTCGCCGATCGGGCGCGACTCGATCCGCGACAGGTTCACGCCCCGGACGCCGAACTGCTCGAGCATGGCGAGCAGGGCGCCCGCCTCGTTGTCGGGCAGGTGCACCACGAGGGTCGTCTTGTCGGCGCCCGTGCGGGCCGGCACGTCCCCGGGATGTCCGACGACGACGAACCGGGTCTGCGCCGACGGGTTGTCGGCGATGTCCTGCGCCAGCGGGACCAGCCCGTACGACGACACCGCGGCGGGCGGCACGAGGGCCGCGTCGAAGCTCAGCGGCGTCTCGCCCGAGGCGATCAGGGCGGCGGGCGCGGTGTTCGACGTCGCGGGCACGTGAACGGCACCGGGCAGGTGCGCCGCGAGCCATCGCCGGCACTGCACCCACGCGTGCGGGTGCGCCGAGATCCGCCGGACGTCCGCGAGCGCGACCCCCGGGGCGGCGGCGAGCGTGAACTGCACCGGGACCAGCACCTCGTGCAGGATCACCAGCGGCGCACCCACGGCCAGGCTGTCGAGCGTCGCGGTGACACCGCCCTCGACGGTGCTCTCGATCGCGACGACGGCATAGTCGGCGGCGCCCGTGCGCACGGCCTCGATCGCCGAGGCCACGTCGGAGACCGGGACGTCGACGCAGTCCCGCGCCGCGACCACCTGGCGCAGCGCGGCCTCGGTGAACGTGCCCGCCGGCCCGAGGTAGGCGTACCGCGGCAGGGCGTCCGTCATGAGTGGTCCTTCCGTCCGGGTCGGCGCGGACGCCGGCTGGTGATGCGTCGGTGCTGGTATTCGTCGCTGCTGGTGCGCGTCGCTGCGGGTGCTTCGTCGGTGCTGGTGTCGAGGCCGTGCAGATGTGGTGCACGCGGCATCGATCCGTCGCGAATCGACCCGGTGCCGCCCGGGTCGAGGGTAGTGCGCCCGTAGGCTGGAACGGTGCCGACCCCTGCCCTCCCGCGCGCGCCTCGGCGCCCGCTGCCGCGTCGGCTCCTGCCCGCCCTGGTGCTCGCGCTCGTCGCCGGGCTCGCCGCGCTGACGTTCGCGACCCCCGCGCAGGCGGCGACGCCTCCGTCCCCGACGGCGCCGGCGACGTCGACGGACGCCGAACCGACCCCGCCCGTGCTGCTCGTCGGGGTTACGGGTCTGCGCTGGGACGACGTGACCACGCTGACCACGCCCGCGCTGTGGAACCTGTCGCGCGAGGGAGCCATCGGGCTCGTGGCGGCGCGGAGCGTGGCCACGAGATCGTGCCCGGTCGACGGCTGGCTCACGGTCTCCACGGGCACGCGCGCCGCCGACGCTCCCGCCGCGGACGGCACCTGCCGGACCCTGACCGGCCCGACGCCCAGCGGTTCGGTGCCGGCGTGGGCGGACTACGTCGCGGCCGCGGACGCGGAGTCGTACGGCGCCGAGCCGGGGATGCTCGGCGACGCCCTGGCCGAGGCCGGAACCCCCGTCACCGGGATCGGTCCGGGAGCAGCGATCGCGCTCGCGGACAGCACGGGGCACGTCGTCGGCACGCACGAGAGCGTCCCCACCACCACCTCCGCGCTGACCGGCTCCGTCCGCAGGGCCCTGATGTCGTCGACGCTCGTCATCCTCGACGCGGGCTCGATCCGCGACCCGGGCTACGCGACGACGACCCGAGCGGAGCCGGCCCCGACCGAATCGGCGCCGTCCGACCTGCCCGGGGCCGTCACCGAGCCGGACCCCGAGGTCTCCGGCCCGGACGCGATCGCCGAGCCCACGCGCGCGTCCCAGGTGCAGGCGATGGACGACCGGATCGGCGCGGCGCTCGTCGGAGCACGCGCGTCGGGCGCGACAGTGCTGGTGGTCTCGCTCGCCGACTCCGGCCGGGCGACACTGCAGCTCGCTGCCGCGACCGGGCTCGCACCGAACGGCGCCGAGTATTCGCAGGACCTGCTGACGTCGGGTTCGACGCGGCAGAAGGGCCTCATCCAGTCCGTCGACGTGACGCCGACCCTCCTGGACGGGGTCGGGCTCGACGACGCGGCGGCCGACCTCACCGGAGCCGAGATCCTGCCTACCCGGGGTCCGGCCACCGCGACCGGCCGCGTCGCGTACCTCGTCGACACGCAGCGGCACTCCTCGCTGATCGGACGTGTCAGCGCCGCCTACTCGACCCGGCTCGTGCTCATCCAGGCGGTCCTGTTCATCGCCGCGGCCATCATCCTGACCCGCAAGGGCCGGTCCGACGCCCGCCCGCTGCGCCCCGCCCTGCGCATCCTGTGGGTGGCAGCAATCGCGCTCGCCGCTGCACCCGTCGCGTCGTTCCTGACCAACGTGTTCCCGTGGTGGCGGGCCGACCGACCCGTCACGACGTTCTGGTGGTCGCTCGTCGGCTGGATCGTGCTGATCACCGTCGCGGCCCTGGTCGGACCGTGGCGCAAGAACCTGCTCGGACCCGCGGGGGTCGTCTCGTTCGTGACGGTCGCCGTGCTCGTCGTCGACGCATGCACCGGGTCGACGCTCGTCATCGACTCCCCGATGGGCGCGCACCGGCTCCTCGCCGCGCGGTTCTACGGCATGAGCAACCAGGCGTTCGCCCTGCTCACCGCCGGGGGGCTGCTCCTGGCGACCGCCGTCGCCGACCCGCTGCTGCGCCGCGGTCACCGCGTGGCCGCCACGTGGTTCGTCGCCCTGCTCGGACTTCTGCTCGTCGTCGTCGACGGCACTCCCGGCCTCGGCAGCGACTTTGGCGGGCCTCCCGCGCTGATCCTCGCGTTCGCGATGCTCACGATCGTCGTGAGCGGCCGCAAGGTGAACTGGAAGGCACTGCTCCTGATCGCCGTGGTCGGGGTGGCCGTCGTCGGCGGCTTCGCCGTGCTCGACTGGCTGCGCCCGCCGGCCGACCGCACGCACCTCGGCCGGTTCTTCGCGACCGTGCTCGACGGCGGCCTGTGGGACGTGGTCGGACGCAAGATCGCGGTCAACCTGCGCGTGCTCACGTCGTGGCGGTACCTCGTGCTCGCGATCGGGGGTGTCGCGCTGACGTGGCTCGTGATCGCCGGCGGCAGGCCCCGCCGCGGGGCGCTCATGGGCACCGGCGGCTCGATGGCCGGTCTGCGTCAGGCCGTCCCGCTGCTGCGCCCCGCCGTCGCCGCGATCGCCGCCGCCCTCGGTGTCGGCTTCCTGATGAACGACTCCGGCATCGTCGTGCCGGCCACGGGCATCGCGCTCGCCGTGCCGTGCCTCGTCGCGGCGGCCGCGCAGTGGCGACTGGGCGCGCCCGAGGGCACGGTTCCCGACGAGATCGCCGCGCCACCCGCCGAGGCGGCCACAGCCCCCTGATCTACGCGCTGCGTGGTCAGCGGTGCGTCTGCGGTGGCCGCGCGGTCGGGCTCGGGGTCACGGTGCGCTTCACCGCACCCGCCGCGCGACGTACCCGACGCGAGTTCACGGCAAGTTGCGCGTCGCGGTACTGCGCCGCGCGGTGGATCTGACCCTTGAGGTCGGAGCCCGACGGTCGGTGCCGCAGCTCGCACGGCACCTCGATCACGCGGAACCCGGCGCGCAGCAGGTCGATCGTCATGCCCGTCTCGACGCCCCACCCGCGGGCGAGCGGCGTCGCGGCCTCGAACGCCGCCCGGGTCAGGCAG
>CAVWCB010000006.1:0-152915 GCA_963753425.1 uncultured Actinomycetota bacterium | reverse complement strand
TCGCCTCGGGGCCGATCTCGCTGGCCGCGCAGCAGCTGTTCCAGGCGCGGCTGGCGGACGACCTGGATCCGTGACGACCTCGTCGGGACATGGCGTCCGGACATGGAACGACCGGCCCCGCGCCTGCGGAACCGGTCGTGAACAGAAGGACGATCGTCAGGCGGTGAGAAGCGCGGCGATGAGTGCCGTGATCTCGCCCTCCATGCGGTCGCTCTCGGTACCCAGGGGCACCAGTGCCTCGGTACCGGCGAGGAACCGTTCGATCGGCTCGGTGGGGGCGGCGAGCAGTGCACTGCCCTCAACACCACTGAGCGAGACGAGCGTGTAGTCGGGGTCTTCGTCTCGCCACACCTGGACGTCGCCTGTTCCTGCCGGAGTCTCGGCAGTGGCGTGCATCCCCAGGGAGAGCAACTCGCGTCCGACGAGCCACGTCGACATGGTGTGCGGGCCGGTGAAGACCGCGCGGACCGTGCACGGGTCGGTGGTGCGGAACAAGAACTCGGCACTCACCGGGATGACGCTCGCGTCGGACCCGATCAGCTGCATGGCGACGACCTCGACGACGTCATAGGTCGAGCTCGTCATCGGGTCCTCCTATTCGCAAGGGCTGGAGGTCCCATCATGGCAGGACGAATGCCGGATTGGACCGGTAACAACCCCTAGTTCACCCGGAGGGACGCGCTCCCGAACGGGGCTGAGGTCACAGCACCCACCTTTCGGATGATGCCCTGTGCCCGACTTGCGTCCGGGTCGCCCGTATGTCGCGAATGTCGCCCCGACGCGGCCCTGGTTTCGGAATCCCGTTGCGCGCCGGGTAGCATCCTCCTCGACATCACCCGCAGTCGTGCTCACACGGGTACAGCGGCGGGGGAAGGGCGATCGGCTCAGTTGGTAGCGCCTCGTTCACACCGAGGAGGTCATCGGTTCGAGTCCGGTATCGCCCACTCGATCAGGAGGGTCGGCCAGTGGGCCGGCCCCTCTTGCCCTGTATATGAGGTCCGGTGGTCGTCCTCTCCGCCGGTAACATCGAGTCGCCCGCCGCCCGGGCGGGCCGCCATGAAGGAGGAGTACCGGTGTCCGAGCTCATCACCCTCACCGTCGACGGCGTCGCCCAGCCAGGTGGAGCCGGTGACCGCGGGCCGACCTCTACGGCGACCGGCGGGACGTCGTCGTCGTCCGGGTCGACGGCGAGCTGCGCGACCTGCACCTCCGCGCTCGCCGACGGCGCGGTCGTCGAGGCGGTGACGATCGACTCGCCCGACGGCCTCGCCGTGCTGCGGCACTCCACCGCGCACGTGCTCGCGCAGGCGGTGCAGGAGATCAACCCGAGCGCCCGGCTCGGCATCGGCCCGCCGATCACCGACGGCTTCTACTACGACTTCGACGTCGAGACCCCGTTCACCCCGGAGGACCTCAAGGCGCTCGAGAAGGTCGATGAGCGGATCGTCAAGGAGGGCCAGACCTTCCGGCGCTGGGACCTCACCGAGGACGAGGCGCGCGCCGAGCTGGCCGACGAGCCGTACAAGCTCGAGCTGATCGGGCTCAAGGGCGACGCCGGCGGCGACGACGAGGCGCGGTCGGTCGAGGTCGGCCTCGGCGGGCTGTCGATCTACCAGAACGTGCGGGGCGCCGGGCGCGAGACCGAGCAGGTCGTCTGGCAGGACCTGTGCCGCGGCCCGCACCTGCCCAGCACCCGCCTGCATCGGCAACGGCTTCCAGCTCACCCGCTCGGCGGCCGCGTACTGGCGCGGCGTCGGAGAAGAACCCCCAGCTGCAGCGGGTCTACGGCACCGCGTGGCCGACCAAGGACGAGCTGCGCGCCTACCTCGACCGGCTCGCCGAGGCCGAGCGGCGCGACCACCGGAGGCTGGGCAACGAGCTGGACCTCTTCTGCTTCCCCGACGAGATCGGCTCGGGCCTGGCCGTGTTCCACCCCAAGGGCGGCATCGTCCGCATGGAGATGGAGGACTACTCGCCGGCCGCGGCACGTCGAGGCCGGCTACTCCTTCGTCAACACCCCGCACATCACCAAGGCGAAGCTCTTCGAGATCTCCGGGCCACCTGGACTGGTACGCGGACGGCATGTACCCGCCGATGCACCTCGACGAGGAGCGCGACGCCGACGGCAACGTGCGCAAGGCGGGGCAGGACTACTACCTCAAGCCGATGAACTGCCCGATGCACAACCTGATCTTCGCGTCGCGCGGGCGCTCGTACCGCGAGCTGCCGCTGCGGCTGTTCGAGTTCGGCACCGTCTACCGGTACGAGAAGTCCGGCGTGGTGCACGGCATGACCCGGGCGCGCGGCTTCACCCAGGACGACGCGCACATCTACTGCACCCGCGAGCAGATGCGCGACGAGCTGAGCCAGCTGCTCACCTTCGTGCTCGACCTGCTGCGCGGACTACGGGCTGGACGACTTCTACCTCGAGCTGTCCACCAAGAACCCGGACAAGTTCGTCGGGGACGACGAGGTCTGGGACGAGGCCACCGAGACGCTGCGCGAGGTCGCCGACGGCCTCGGGCCTCGACCTGGTGCCCGACCCGGGCGGCGCGGCGTTCTACGGCCCGAAGATCTCGGTGCAGGCCAAGGACGCGATCGGGCGCACCTGGCAGATGTCGACGATCCAGCTCGACTTCAACCTGCCCGAGCGGTTCGAGCCTCGAGTACACCGCGCCGACGGCTCGCGGCAGCGGCCGGTGATGATCCACCGCGCGCTGTTCGGCTCGATCGAGCGGTTCTTCGCGATGCTGATCGAGCACTACGCCGGCGCGTTCCCGGCCTGGCTCGCGCCGGTCCAGGTGGTCGCGGTCCCGGTGGCCGAGCCGTTCAACGACTACCTCGACGACGTCGTCGCCCAGCTGCGGGCGCAGGGCATCCGGGCCGAGGTCGACCTGTCCGACGACCGGTTCGGCAAGAAGATCCGCAACGCCAGCACGCAGAAGGTGCCGTTCATGCTCATCGCGGGCGGCGAGGACGTCGAGGCCGGCGCGGTCTCGTTCCGCTACCGCGACGGGCGCCAGGACAACGGCGTGCCGGTCGACGAGGCGATCGAGCGGATCGTCGGCGCCGTGCGCGAGCGCGCGCAGGTCTGAGCGTGCCCGAGCATCGAGCAGCCGGAGCCGGACGCCGGCGACGGCCTGGCGGGCGCCCGACGGCTTCGAGCGGCTGTGGACGCCGCACCGGATGGTCTACATCGGCGGGCAGGACAAGCCGGCGGCGGCCGACGCCGGCACGAGCTGCCCGTTCTGCCGCGTGCCGGCGCGCGACGACGAGGACGGCCTCGTCGTCGCGCGCGGGCGGATCGCTTTCGCCCTGCTCAACCTCTACCCGTACAACTCCGGCCACCTGCATGGTCGTGCCCGTACCGGCACGTCGCCGACGTACTCGGACCTGACCGACGACGAGGCCGGCGAGATGACCGCGATGACGCGCAGCGCGCGATCGCCGTCCTGCGTGCGGTCGATGGCGCCGCAGGGGTTCAACCTCGGGCATGAACCTGGGCGAGGTCGCCGGCGCCGGGATCGCCGCGCACCTGCACCAGCACGTCGTGCCGCGCTGGGCCGGCGACGCGAACTTCCTGCCGATCGTCGCGCGGACCAAGGCGCTGCCCGAGCTGCTGGCCGACACGCGGACGCGGCTCGCCGCCGCCTGGCCGGCCGGACGTCGAAGGCGATGATCGGCAGGTGCTGAACGGGCTGCGGTGCGCCATGACACGCGTCTTCGCACCCGCTCGCCGCGGCTGCTGCTGCGGATGGGGTCTCGCCGGACGCCGTGACGGTCGGCGGCACGCTCGGTGTGATGGTCGCGGCCGCGCTCGTGGCTCGTTCCCGACCGGGCACCTGCTCGCCGGGCACCATGGTCATCATGGTCTTCGTGTTCGCCGACCTGGTCGACGGGATCATGGCGCGCACGGCCGGGCGGTCCGGGCCGTGGGGCGCGTTCCTGGACTCGACGCTGGACCGGTTCGCCGACGGCGCGATCTTCGCGGGCCTGTCCGTGCACCTCACGGCGGACGGCGACGACCGGTGGGGCGCCGCGTCTCGCGCTCGCCGCTCTGGTGCTCGGCTCGATCGTGCCCTACGCCCGGGCGCGCGCCGAGGGGCTCGGGATGACCGCGCAGGTCGGCATCGCCGAGCGCGCCGACCGACTGGTCGCCGCGCTCGTCGCGCCGTGCCTCGTCGGGCATCGGCGTACGCCGGTCGCTGCTCACCGTCGTCCTGGGCCTGCTCGCGGTGGCGCGCCGCGATCACCGTGGTGCCAGCGGATGGCACGGTCGTACCGGCAGGCCGCGGCGCGTGCGGCGGCGCCGAAGGTCGGGACGTCGAGCCTGGCCGACGCGTATCGTGCTGGCGGTCGCTCGGCCCCGCGTGCCGGAGGTCACTCGTGCGCGGCGGTGCCCAGCGTCGCGCCGACGTGACCTGGCTGCGGCACGGCGAGCGGCGTCGGCGGCTCGAGGCCAACCTGGCCCGTGTCGCCCGGACCCCGACGCCCGGACCGTTGCGCGCGCTCTCGCGCGCGCGGGCATGCGCACCTACCTGCGGTACTTCGGCGAGGCGTTCACCCTGCCGGGCGCATCAGCCGCGAGCAGATCGACGCGCGGGTGCGCGTGGAGGGCTCGAGCGACTGCTGCGCGCGCATCGAGGACGGACGGCGCGGTGGTCCTCGCGCTCGGGCACCAGGGCAACTGGGACCTCGCCGGCGCCTGGGCCACACGCGCCTCGCCCCGGTCACGACCGTCGCCGAGCGGCTCGAGCCGCCGGAGGCTCTTCGACGCGTTCGTCGCGCTGCGCGAGCGCGATCGGCCTGCGCATCTTCCCGCTCGACCGGGTCCACGACGTCTTCCGCGCGCCTCGTGCGGGCGGCTCGCGGCGGCGCCGGCCTGATCCCGCTGCTCGCCGACCGGGACCTGACCCGCTCGGGTCTCGAGGTCGACCTCGTTCGGCCGCCGCGCCCGGGTCGCCGCGGGTCCGGCGGCGCTCGCCGTGGCCGACCGGGGCGCCGCTGTTCGCGACGATCATGCGCCACGAGCGGCTCACGGGCGCGCGCCGGCGGGCCGCCGGCGCGCCGTGGGGCATCGTGATCCAGTTCACCCGCGTCGATCCCCGTGCCGACGTCGACCTGCCGCGCGCGGAACAGGTCCGGCGCTGACCCAGGCCTGGGTGGACGTGCTCGGCGCGGACATCGCGGCAGCATCCGCAGCACTGGCACATGCTCCAGCGGGTGTTCGTCGACGATCTCGACCCGGAGCGTTACGCGGCTGCTGGAGCGGGCCATGAGCGTGCCTGAGGCCGAGCGCGCGCTGAGGATCGGCATCGTCTGCCCGTACTCCTTCGACGTCCCCGGCGGCGTCCAGTTCCACGTCCGCGACCTCGCCGAGGCGCTGCATCGCGCTCGGGCACGAGGTCTCTGTCCTGGCCCCGGCCGACGATGACACCCCGTGCCCGACTACCTGCGTGCCGGCCGGGCGCGCGATCCCCGTGCGCTACAACGGCTCGGTCGCCCGGATGACCTTCGGGCCGGTGACCGCAGCACGGGTGCGCAAGTGGCTGGCGGCCGGCGACTTCGACGTGCTGCACCTGCACGAGCCGGTGACGCCGAGCCTCGGGATGCTCGCCCTGTGGATCGCCGACGGTCCGATCGTCGCGACGTTCCACACCGCCCTGATCCGCTCCGCGTCCCTTGCAGGTCGCCTACCCGCTGGTGCGGCCAGTCGCTCGAGAAGATCTCCGCCCGGATCGCCGTCTCCGAGGACGCACGACGGACCCTGGTCGAGCACCTGGGCGGCGACGCCGTGGTGATCCCGAACGGCGTCTACGCGCAGGGATTCATCGACGCGTCCCCGGACCAGCGGTGGACCGGCACGCACGACGCGCCGACGATCGCGTTCCTGGGCCGGCTGGACGAGGCGCGCAAGGGCCTGCCCGTGCTGCTCGATGCCGTCCCGCGCGTGCTGGCCGCCGTCCCGGGGGCGCGCTTCCTGATCGCCGGTCGCGGCGAGACCGGTCCCGACGAGGTGCGCGAGCTGCTCGGCGAGCAGGCGGCCGGCGCGGTCGAGTTCCTCGGCGGCATCTCCGACGAGGACAAGGCCCGCATGCTCTCCTCGGTCGACGTCTACTGCGCCCCGCAGACCGGCGGCGAGAGCTTCGGCATCGTCCTGGTCGAGGCCATGAGCGCGGGCGCCGCGGTCGTCGCGAGCGACCTGGGCGCGTTCTCGCGGGTGCTCGACGACGGTGCGGCCGGGGTGCTGTTCACCACCGGTGACAGCGAGGCCCTCGCGCGCACCCTGATCCGCGTGCTGCACGATCCTGCCCTGCGCGCCTCGGTCACCGCACGCGCGCGGGAGGTGGTCCCCCAGTACGACTGGTCCGTGGTCACCGACCAGGTGCTGACGGTGTACGAGATGGTCGTCGGCGACCGGCGGGCGCCTGTCCGCGAGGACCCGTCGTCGCAGCGCCGTGCCCGGCAGGCCGCACGGAGCGAGGCCCGATGACCTGGTCGGAGGTCTTCGTCTACATCACGATCGTCCTGGGGCTCGCCCTGTGGTGGGTCTGGGTCGCGGCCTCGCGTCTCGACCGCCTGCACCGCAAGGTGTCGTCGTCGAGGGCCGTCGTGGACGCCCAGCTCGTCCGGCGCGCGACGGTCGCGGCCGAGCTGCGCCACGTCCGGCCTGCTCGACCCGGTCAGCTCGGTGCTCGTCGGCGAGGCCGCGTGGGCGGCGCTGCTCGGCCGGTGGCTCGGACGTGGCCGAGGTCGGCTCACTCCCCTCGGACCTGCGTCAGCTGCTGGCCGCGGACGGCGGTCCGCTGCCCGTGCCGCGCTCGCACCACGCGCACGAGCGGCCCGGCCGCGTCGATCGCGGACAGATCGAGAGCGAGCTGTCCGCGACGCTTGCGCGAGGTGCTCGACGACCCGGACGAGGTGGCCGCCCTGCGGTCCGACCCGACCGGAAACGAGCTGGTCGACGCCCTCGCGTCCGCCTGGTACCGCGTGCAGCTCGCCCGCCGGTTCCACAACGAGGCGGTCGCCCAGACCACCAACGTGCGGCGCGGACCGCTGGTGCGGCTGTTCCGGCTCGCCGGTCACGCACCTGCGCCGCACTCGCTGGAGCTCGACGACACCTGGCCCGAGAACCTCGGCCGCCCGGGCGCCCGCCCGGCCGCCGTCCCGGAGGCCGGACCGACCACCTGAGACGCGCTCAGTCCCGTCCCGGTGCACGGTCTACGATTGCCGCCTGCGGTCAGCACGACCGCCCTTCCGTCCAGGATCCACCTGCACACGATCTGTGAGGCTCGACGTGACCAGCGAGAACAGCCAGCCCTCCACCGCGACGCACGCCGGCGTCATCGGCACCGCACGCGTGAAGCGCGGGATGGCCGAGATGCTCAAGGGCGGCGTCATCATGGACGTCGTCACCGCGGACCAGGCGAAGATCGCCGAGGACGCCGGTGCGGTCGCCGTCATGGCTCTCGAGCGTGTGCCGGCCGACATCCGCGCCCAGGGTGGCGTCGCCCGGATGAGCGACCCCGACCTGATCGACGGCATCATCGAGGCCGTCTCGATCCCCGTCATGGCCAAGGCCCGGATCGGGCACTTCGTCGAGGCGCAGGTGCTGCAGTCGCTCGGCGTCGACTACATCGACGAGTCGGAGGTCCTGACGCCGGCCGACTACGCGCACCACATCGACAAGTGGAACTTCACCATCCCCTTCGTCTGCGGCGCGACCAACCTGGGCGAGGCGCTGCGGCGCATCACCGAGGGTGCGGCGATGATCCGTTCCAAGGGCGAGGCCGGCACGGGCGACGTCTCCAACGCCACGACCCACATGCGCACGCTGCGCGACCAGATCCGGCGCCTGACCTCGCTGCCCGAGGACGAGCTGTTCGTCGCGGCCAAGGAGCTCCAGGCGCCGTACGACCTGGTCAAGGAGGTCGCGCTCGCCGGAAAGCTCCCCGGTCGTGCTCTTCACCGCCGGCGGCATCGCGACCCCGTCCGACGCCGCGATGATGATGCAGCTCGGCGCCGAGGGCGTGTTCGTCGGCTCCGGCATCTTCAAGTCGGGCAACCCGGCCGAGCGCGCCGCCGCGATCGTCAAGGCGACCACGTTCTACGACGACCCCGACGTCATCGCCAAGGTGTCGCGCGGGCTCGGTGAGGCCATGGTCGGCATCAACGTCGAGGACGTGCCGGAGCCGCACCGCCTGGCCGAGCGCGGCTGGTGACGCAGGACCCTCAGGTCGAGGCCGCGGACGACCCGTCCGCGGCCTCTGCCGTCTCCCCGCGCTCCAGCGCCGACGGTGGGGGACCGGTGCACGGTCTCGGCCCGGAGTGGCGCCGTGGCGCGGACGGCCTGCTGTTCCGCGAGGCGGCGCGCGTGATCCTGCTCGACGAGACCGATCGTGTGCTGCTCATCCGCGGCCACGACGTCGACCAGCCGGAGCGCAGCTGGTGGTTCACGGTCGGCGGCGGGATCGACGACGGCGAGGACGCCGGCGTCGGCGGCCGTGCGCGAGGTGCGCGAGGAGACCGGCATCGTCCTGGCCCTCGACGACCTCGTCGGGCCGGTCTTCACGCGGTCGGCGGTGTTCGACTTCTTCGCCGAGCACTGCCGCCAGGACGAGGTGCTCTTCCTGGCCCGCGTGCCGGCCGCGGCGTTCGCGAGCGAGGACCGGGCCGGCTGGACGGAGCTCGAGCACGACGTCATCGACGAGCTGCGCTGGTGGACCCTCGACGACCTCGAGCGCGTCGACCTCGAGGTGTTCCCGGACAGCCTCGTCTCGCTCGTGCGCGGCCTGCTTCCCGTCTGGGACGGCGTGGCCAGGCACTTGGGGCTGGCGCGCGAATAGCGGTCGCCGTCCCTCGTCAGGTCACCGCGTTGCGCGTGGCCCACGCCGGGTCGAGGTGCTCGTCCGCGCGCACGACGGCCTGCAGAGCGTCGGCGGCCGTGAGCATGTCGACGTGCGTCAGGTACGGAGCGGCCACGCCGAGACGCACGATGTCCGGCGTCCGGAAGTCGCCGACGACACCGCGAGCGGCGAGCGCCTGGACGATGCCGTACGCGTCCGGGTGCCGCAGCGCGACCTGCGATCCGCGCAGCGCATCGTCCGACGGCGACGCGAACCGCGAGTTCCGGCAGCAGGGTCTCGAGGCAGGTCCGCAGGAACCTCGTCAGGCTGAGGGAGCGCTGCCGCACGTCCTCGATGGCGACGTCGTCGAAGGCGTGGAGCGCGGCCTCGAGGGCGAGCAGCGAGAGCAACGGCGGAGTGCCGATGCGCGCGCGGGCGATCCCCGGTGGCGCCGACGGTACTCGTCGGCCATCGCGAACGGCTCGGCGTGCCCGTGCCAGCCGGGGACGATGTTGACGAACGCGTCCTGGTGCCGCCGCGCGACGTAGCCGAACGCCGGCGCGCCCGGCCCGCCGTTGAGGTACTTGTAGCCGCACCCGACCGCCAGGTCGACGTCGTTCGCGTCCAGGTCGACCGGCACGGCTCCGGCCGAGTGGCACAGGTCCCAGAGGGCGAGGGCGCCGACCGCGTGAGCGGCCCGCGTCAGGCCGGGCAGGTCGAGCAGCGCGCCGGTGCGGTAGTCGACGTGCGAGAGCACGACGGCGGCGACGGTGTCGTCGAGCACGCCCTGGGATCTCGTCCGGCCGCGCGTGGACGACCGTCCACCCGATCTGCTCCGCCACGCCCGCGATGACGTACCGGTCGGTCGGGAAGCCGTCGGGCTCGGTGACGATCACTGTCGCGTCCGGCCGCAGCGCCGCGACCGCGTGCAGGCTCTGGTGCAGACGAACGCTCGTCGAGTCGCCGACCACGACCTGACCCGGCGCCGCGCCGACCAACCGGCCGACGGCGTCGCCCACCCGCGTCGGCGCGTCCCACCAGCCGTGCGTGTTCCAGGAGCCGATCAGGTCGCGACCCCACTGCTCGCGCACCACCTCCGCGACCGCCTCGGGCACGCCCGCCGGCAGCGCGCCCAGGGAGTTGCCGTCGAGGTAGACGAGGCCGTCGGGCAGCAGGAAGCGGTCGCGGAGGTCGGTCGCCGCGTGCTCGAGGTCGAGGCGCACGGCGAGGGCCCGGAGGTTCGTGAGGTCGGTCACGGCGTCGAGCGTAGGCGCCCCGCTGGCGTGCCCATATACGGTCCGTACCTCTTTACGATGTCCCGGTGCCACTGACCATCGGAGTCCTCGCCCTGCAGGGAGACGTGCGCGAGCACGTGCACGCCCTGACGTCCGTCGGGGCCGCGGCCGTGCCCGTGCGCCGGCAGCGCGAGCTGGATGCGGTCGACGCGCTGGTCCTGCCCGGCGGCGAGTCGACGACGATGGACAAGCTGCTGCGGGCGTTCGACCTGTTCGGACCGGTGCAGGATCGCCTTCGGTCGGGGATGCCGGCGTACGGGTCGTGCGCGGGGATGATCCTGCTGGCGGACCGGGTGCTCGGTGGGATCGAGGGCCAGCAGACCCTCGGCGGCGTCGACGTCACGGTGCGGCGCAACGCGTTCGGTCGCCAGGTCGAGTCCTTCGAGACGGACCTCGACATCGTCGGCATCGACGGTCCCGTGCACGGGGTGTTCATCCGTGCGCCGTGGGTCGAGGAGGTCGGTCCGGCCGCCACGGTGCTCTCGCGGGTCGAGTCCGGTCCCGCCGCCGGTAGGATCGTGGCCGTCCGCCAGGGTCCGTTGCTGGTGACCTCGTTCCATCCTGAGGTCACGGGAGACACCCGCGTGCACCAACTGTTCGTAGAGATCGTCCGCGAGACCCTGTGAGCCCGGCGCCGTAGCCGGGCAGGGTCAGCGCGGGAGACGAAGGGGTAGCTGAAGCGATGTCGGGTCACTCCAAGTGGGCCACCACCAAGCACAAGAAGGCCGTGGTCGACGCCAAGCGGAGCAAGCTCTTCGCCAAGCTGATCAAGAACATCGAGGTGGCCGCGCGCACCGGCGGCGGTGACCTCGCGGGCAACCCGACGTTGTTCGACGCCGTGCAGAAGGCGAAGAAGAACTCGGTCCCGATCGACAACATCAACCGCGCGGTCAAGCGCGGCTCCGGCCAAGAAGCCGGTGGCGCGGACTACACCACGATCATGTACGAGGGGTACGGCGTCGGCGGGATCGCGGTGCTGGTCGAGTGCCTGACGGACAACCGCAACCGCGCCGCGTCCGACGTGCGGGTCGCGTTCACGCGCAACGGCGGCCAGATGGCCGACCCCGGCTCGGTCTCCTACCTGTTCTCGCGCAAGGGCGTCGTCATCGTGCCGAAGGACGGCACCGACGAGGACTCCGTCGTCGAGGCGGTCCTGGACGCCGGCGGCGAGGAGGTCAACGACATCGGCGAGGTGTTCGAGGTTCTCTCGGAGGCCACCGACCTCGTCCCCGTCCGCACCGCGCTGCAGAATGCCGGCATCGAGTACGACTCGGCCGACGTCGTGTTCTGGCCCGCCATGCAGGTCGAGGTCGACGCCGAGGGCGTCCGCAAGATCCTTCGCCTCATCGACGCGCTCGAGGACTCGGACGACGTGCAGAACGTCTACGCGAACTTCGACGCCTCCGACGAGGTCATGGCCGAGCTCGAGACAGAGGACTGAGGCGGAGCGCAGCGGAGGGTGGGGGCGCGCCAGCGCACCCGCCCGCAGCGGAGCGCAGCCTCAGGCCGACCAGGTCCGACGACTGACGGACGACTGACGGCTCTGCGTCCCCGAGGTTGTGGGGGACGGCTGCGACCATGACGGCGTGCGCGTCCTCGGAGTCGACCCTGGCCTGACCCGGTGCGGTCTCGGCGTCGTCGACGGCCTGCCCGGGCGACGCCTCGCCATGGTCTCCGTCGGCGTCGCAACCTCGGACTCGACGTGGGACGTCGACCAGCGGCTGCTGCGCATCGAGTCGCAGATCGAGGAGTGGCTCGAGGAGCACGCACCCGACGCGGTCGCGGTCGAGCGGGTGTTCGCTCAGCAGAACCTGCGCACGGTGATGGGCACGGCGCAGGTGGCGGGCATCGCGATGGTGGCAGCGGCGCGGCGTCGCATCCCGGTCGCCCTGCACACGCCGAGCGAGGTCAAGGCCGCGGTCACCGGGAACGGCCGCGCGGACAAGGCGCAGGTGCAGACGATGGTGCAGCGCCTCCTGCACCTCGACGAGCTGCCCCGCCCCGCCGACGCGGCCGATGCCCTGGCGCTGGCCGTGTGTCACCTCTGGCGGCCCGCCGGCGCGCTCGGCTCCCCGCAGCGCGCACCGGGCTCGCTGACAGCGGCGCAGCGCGCCTGGGCGACGGCGGAGCAGGCGGCCCGACGCCGCGGATGAGGGCTCCGCATGCCGCGCGTGTCACTCGTACACGTGTTCGTCTGCGTGTGTCAGAGTTGGCGCATGCGCAACGTCGTCCGTGAGGGAGTCGCCCGGTGATCGCCTCGGTCCACGGCACGGTGCAGGCGGTCCGGCTGGACGCGGCCGTCGTCGAGGTCGGGGGAGTCGGGCTGCTCGTGCACGCCACGCCCGCCACGCTCGCCGGCCTGCGCGTCGGGTCGTCCGCGCAGCTGGCCACGTCGCTGCTCGTCCGCGAGGACGCGCTCACGCTCTTCGGCTTCGCCGACGTCGACGAGCGCGAGGTGTTCGAGATCGTGCAGACCGTCAGCGGCGTCGGTCCGCGGCTCGCCCTGGCCATGCTCGCGGTGCACACCCCCGACGGGCTGCGCCGCGCGGTGCTCGACGAGGACTTCAAGGCGCTGCAGCGCGTCCCGGGCATCGGTCTCAAGGGGGCGCAACGGCTGGTGCTCGAGCTCAAGGACCGCATCGGTGTGCCGACGGCGGCATCGTCCGCGTCTCCGGCCCGCCCGGTCGCCGGCGACCGGCGCGAGATGGTGGTCGAGGCCCTCGTCGGGCTCGGCTGGACGGCACGCGCCGCGGGGGATGCCGTGACGTCCGTCCTGGAGGGGTCCGAGGGGCCGGTGGCGCAGGACGAGGTCGCGGGCGTCCTGCGCGCCGCGTTGCGCACGCTGGGCGGTGGGCATGCCTGACGACGAGGAGGAGCTGGTCACCGAGCGCTTCGGGGCGGAGTCCCTGGTCCGCCCCGCGGCGGACGACCTCGAGCGAGCCGCCGAGGCCGCGCTGCGTCCGCGCAACCTCGACGAGTTCGTCGGCCAGCGCGTGGTCCGCGACCAGCTGTCGCTCGTGCTCCAGGCGGCTCGTGCGCGCGGACGCGCGCCCGGACCACGTGCTGCTCTCCGGCCCGCCCGGGCTCGGCAAGACGACGCTGGCCATGATCATCGCCGCGGAGCTGGCGACGTCGCTGCGAGTCACCAGCGGGCCAGCCATCCAGCACGCGGGCGACCTGGCGGCCGTCCTGTCCTCGCTGGAGGAGGGCGAGGTCCTGTTCATCGACGAGATCCACCGCCTGGCCCGCCCCGCCGAGGAGCTGCTCTACGTCGCGATGGAGGACTTCCGGGTCGACGTGATCGTCGGCAAGGGCGCCGGCGCGAGCGCGATCCCGCTGTCCCTGCCGCCGTTCACCGTCGTCGGCGCGACGACCCGGGCCGGGCTGCTACCGGCGCCGCTGCGCGACAGGTTCGGCTTCACGGGCCATCTCGACTTCTACTCGACCGACGAGCTGCGAGCGCGTGCTCGTGCGGTCGGCCGGGCTGCTCGGCGTACCGCTGGCGCACGAGGCCGCCGCAGAGATCGCGTCGCGGTCGCGGGGGACGCCGCGCATCTCCAACCGGCTGCTGCGGCGCGTGCGCGACTGGGCGGAGATCCGCGGGGACGGGACGCTCAGCCTGTCGGCCGCGCGGTCAGCGCTGGAGGTCTACGAGGTCGACGAGCTCGGCCTCGACCGTCTCGACCGCGCCGTGCTCACCGCGCTGTGCACGCGGTTCGGCGGGGGACCCGTCGGGCTGACCACGCTCGCGGTGGCCGTCGGCGAAGAGCCGGAGACCGTGGAGACCGTCGCCGAGCCGTTCCTGGTGCGCGAAGGGCTGATCGGGCGCACACCGCGCGGCCGCATCGCCCTGCCCGCGGCCTGGACGCATCTCGGGCTCGACGTCCCGCACGCCGCTGGGACCCTGTTCGGGTAGTTTCAGGTGCCTCGTCGGTCGCATCGGCGCCGTTCAGGCGCGCAAACCCGTCGCATGCTCGGAACCTCTGCACGCTCGTCGTGCGTTGGAGCGGCGAGCCGCTACGCCTAGACTGCGGCGACACGTCACCTTGATCGGAGCTTGTAGCTGTGGACCCCATCCTGATCTTCATCGTCATCGCCGTGGCCGGCCTGTTCTTCATGTCGAGCCGTACGAGGAAGCAGCAGCGTGCCGCCGCCGAGTTCAAGAACAACCTGGTGGCCGGTGACGAGGTCATGACGCACTCGGGCCTGCTGGGCACGGTCGTCGAGGTCGAGGACGACGTCATCACGCTCGAGCTCGTCGCCCGGCAACCACAGCCGGTGGATCCGCGCCGCGATCTCGAAGAAGATCGAGCCGCCCGTCGACGAGGTCGAGGACGACGACGAGGTCGAGGACGACGACGAGACGTACGACGACGCCGTGACGGACGCACGACGACCTACGACGACGAGACCGTGATCGACGTCCCCGATGACCTGTCCACGCTTCCCCCCGCTCGCAAGGACGGGGACGCAGACAGCAAGTAAGCCTCCGGTCCGGGCGACGATGCCCGGACCTTGACCCCACCCGCCGTTCCGCTGCGGGTGCGCGCACGAGAGAAGAACTCCGTTGGCCCCTCCTCCACGCCGTCGCAGGCCCACCAGAACCCTGGTCGTGCTCGGCATCCTCATCGTTGCGCTCTTCGGCACGATCGCCGCAGGCGTGAAGTGGTCCGACGCGTCGTGGACGCCGAACCTCGCCCTCGACCTCGAGGGCGGCACGCAGATCATCCTGGAGCCGCGTCGCGACCGACGGTGAGGACCTCCAGCCCGGGACCATCGACCAGGCCATCGGCGTCATCCGCCAGCGCGTGGACTCCTCGGGCGTCTCCGAGGCGGAGATCACCAGCCAGGGCAACAACATCATCGTGTCGCTGCCCGGGCACCCGAGCGAGGAGACGCTCAAGCTCGTCCGGACGTCCGCGCAGATGGAGTTCCGGCCGGTCCTGGTCCAGGGCGCCCCGACACCGACGAGCGACCAGCCGTCGCCCTCCTCGACCATCCCCGCCAACGGCGTCGACGCCGCGGCCCCGGACCCGACCCCCACGGCCGACGCCGCGAACCCGTCCGACGAGCCCACCAAGGCGGCGCCGGACAGCCCCAGCGACGCCGCGTACTACGTGACGCCCAAGGTCCAGGCCGACTACGACGCGCTCGACTGCACGAACCCGGACAACCGCAAGGGCGGGGCCCCGGGTGACCCGGACAAGGCGTTCGTCACGTGCTCGCAGGACGGCTCCTCCAAGTTCATCCTCGGCCCGGTCGAGATCGAGGGTGCACGGATCAGCGGCGCGAGCTCCGGTCTGAAGCAGCTGCAGGGCGGCGGCACCAGCAACGAGTGGGTCGTCAACATCACCTTCGACTCCAAGGGCACCGACCAGTTCACGGAGGTCACCACCCGCCTGCAGGGTCAGACGCCGCCGCTGAACCAGTTCGCCATGGTCCTCGACGGGCTCGTCATCTCGGCGCCCAGCCTCCAAGGGCGTGATCATCGCCGACGGCAAGGCGGAGATCTCCGGGATCGTTCACCCGTGAGTCAGCCGCCAGGCCTCGCCAACCAGCTGAACTTCGGTTCGCTGCCCATCTCGTTCGAGGTGAAGAGCGAGTCGCAGATCTCCGCGACGCTCGGGTCCGAGCAGCTGCAGAAGGGTCTGCTCGCCGGCATCATCGGCCTGATCCTCGTGGTGATCTACTCGATGCTCCAGTACCGCGCGCTCGGCCTCGTGACGGTGTCCTCGCTCGTCGTCGCCGCGACGATCACCTACGGCGTCATCACGCTGCTCTCGTGGCTGCAGGGCTACCGGCTCTCGCTGCCCGGCGTCGCAGGTCTGATTGTCGCCATCGGTATCACCGCCGACTCGTTCATCGTGTACTTCGAACGCATCCGGGACGAGCTGCGTGAGGGTCGGGTGCTCAACGCGGCCGTCGAACGCGGCTGGGACCGTGCGCGCCGCACCATCCTGGCGTCCGACGCCGTCAACCTCATGGCGGCCGGCGTGCTGTTCGCGTTCGCGCTGGGCGGCGTCAAGGGCTTCGCCTTCACCCTCGGACTCACGACGATCATCGACATCGTCGTCGTGTTCATGTTCACGCACCCGGTGATGGAGCTCATCTCGAAGACGAAGTTCTTCTCCGAGGGTCACACGTGGTCCGGCCTCGACCCGCGTCGCCTCGGCGTCCCCGGCGCGCGCTACGCCGGCCGCGGCCGCGTGGTCACCGTCCCCGCCGCTACCGACGACGTCCAGGACGCACCGGTCGTCGACCACCAAGGCCGATACCGGGTCGCGGGTGCCCGTGACGGTTGGCGGTCCCGCCCCGTCGGGTCTCACGATCGCGGAGCGCCGAGCAGCTGCGAAGAAGGCCGCTGCCGAACCGACGGATGCGCCGGTCGAGAGCACGCCGCAGGAGTCCGAGCCCGAGTCCGGGCGCACCGAGGGGAACGAGCACTGATGGCCGTCGGCTTCGCCCAGTGGGGCAACGACCTGTACACCGGCCGCCGCTCGTACAACATCGTCGGCCGGCGCAGGATCTGGTTCACGATCTCCACGATCCTCGTGATCCTGTCCGCGATCTTCCTCATCAAGCCCGGCCTCAACCCCGGGATCGAGTTCCGGGGCGGCTCGGAGTTCGTCGTCTCGGGTGTGGCCGACAAGGACCAGCAGCTCGCGATCGACACCGTGCAGAGCGTCGCTCCCGACGAGGAGCCCCGCGTCAGCACGGTCGGCGGCGACAGCCTGCGGATCCAGACCTCGACGCTCGACAACGCCCAGGTCGAAGAGGTCAAGGCCGCCCTGGCCGAGGCCTACGACGTCCCGGTCGCGACGAACGTCACCAGCTCGTTCATCGGTCCGTCCTGGGGCAAGGACGTCTCGCAGCGGGCCATCCTCGGCATCGTCGTGTTCCTGCTGCTCGTCACCGTGATCATGACGGTGTACTTCAGGAACTGGCGGATGGCCCTCGCGGCGCTCATCGCCCTGTTCCACGACCTGATCATCACCGTGGGGGTCTACGCCGCCGTCGGCTGGGAGGTCACGCCGGCCACGGTCATCGGCTTCCTGACGATCCTCGGGTACTCGATCTACGACACCGTCGTCGTGTTCGACAAGGTGCGCGAGAACACGGCCGACACGCTCGAGCAGTCACGGTGGACCTACGCCGAGAAGGCCAACCTCGCGGTCAACCAGACGCTGGTGCGGTCCATCAACACCTCGGTCGTCGCGCTCCTGCCCGTGGCCGCGATCCTGTTCGTCGGGGTGTTCATCCTGGGCGCCGGCACGCTGCGCGACATCGCTCTCGCGCTGTTCATCGGCATGCTCATCGGCACGTTCTCGTCGATCTTCCTGGCGACGCCGTTCGAGGTGGTGCTGCGCCAGCGCGAGGCAGCCATCACCGCGCACACCGCCAAGATCCTCGCGGCACGCAAGGTCGCGGCCGGTGTCACCGCGGACGGCGAGTCGGGCTCCGAGGGCCCCACCTACGTCCCCGCGGGCGCCCTCAAGGCCGGTTCCCACCAGGGTGTCGCGGCTCAGCCGAAGCGCCGCCCGACCAAGAAGTGACCGAGCCGGTCCCAGCTCGGGAACCCGACAGGGGCATCTCCGGATGCCCCTGTCGGGCGTCCTGAGCCCGACATGAGGGTCGATCGCGCAGAGGTCGTGCGCACGGATCGACCAGCTGGTTCGTCTGGTGCCGGACTTCCCGGAGCCCGGGATCCTGTTCCGCGACATCACGCCCCTGCTGGCCGATGCTCACGCCTTCGCGGACGTCGTGCGGGCGATCGCCGACGCCGTCGAGGGCCCGGTCGATCTCGTCGCGGGGATGGAGGCGCGTGGTTTCCTGTTCGCCGCTCCCGTGGCCGTCGCCCTCGGCGCGGGCGTCCTGCCGGTGCGCAAGGCGGGCAAGCTGCCCGGTCCGACGGTGTCGGAGTCGTACGAGCTGGAGTACGGCACGGCGACGATCGAGGTCCACCCCGACACGATCCGCGCCGGAGCGCGCGTGCTCGTCCTTGACGACGTCCTCGCGACCGGCGGCACCGCGGCCGCGACCGTCGCGCTGCTCGAGCGGTGCGGCGCGATCGTCGTCGGACTGACCTTCCTCCTGGAGCTCGAGGCGTTGCACGGCCGCGACCAGCTCGGCGACCACCCGATCGACGTGCTGGTCAGAGTCCCCTGAGACCGAGCCGGTGCTCTCCTCATGCTCGCTCGGTCGTAGACTGACGCCTCGACCGAGGGAGGGGGTGCGATGACCGAGGACGTCCGCACGCCCGAGACCGGCGTCGACGCGGCCCCCGACGGCCAGTCGAGCACCACGTCCGGACGCATGCGGTCCCGGCTCGGTCGGTTCGGCGCCCGCAACGGAGCCACGTTCCCGGCCCTCGAGCCGGTGCTGCAGGCCGCGCGCACCAACCACCCGAAGGCCGACCTCGCGGTCGTCGAGCAGGCCTACGTGGTCGCCGAGAAGGCGCACCGCGGGCAGCTGCGCAAGAGCGGCGACCCGTACATCACGCACCCGGTCGCCGTCGCGACGATCCTGGCCGAGCTCGGCATGACGCCGTCGACCCTCGCCGCCGCCCTCATGCACGACACCGTCGAGGACACCGACTACTCGCTCGACCAGCTGCGCCGCGAGTTCGGGCCGGAGATCGCGATGCTCGTCGACGGCGTGACCAAGCTGGACAAGGTCACGTACGGCGACGCGGCGCAGGCCGAGACGGTCCGCAAGATGGTCGTGGCGATGTCGCGCGACATCCGCGTGCTCGTCATCAAGCTCGCCGACCGCCTGCACAACGCCCGCACCTGGAAGTTCGTCGCGGCGGCGTCGGCCGAGAAGAAGGCGCGCGAGACGCTCGAGATCTATGCGCCGCTCGCGCACCGCCTCGGCATGAACACGATCAAGTGGGAGCTCGAGGACCTGTCGTTCGCGACGCTCTACCCCAAGGTCTACGACGAGATCGTGCACCTGGTCGCCGAGCGCGCGCCGGCCCGCGAGGAGTACCTGGCGACCGTGCGCGAACAGGTCGGCGCGGACCTCGGCAAGGCGAAGATCAAGGCCACCGTCACGGGGCGCCCGAAGCACTACTACTCGATCTACCAGAAGATGATCGTGCGCGGGCGCGACTTCGCCGACATCTACGACCTCGTCGGTGTCCGCGTGCTCGTCGACTCGGTGCGCGACTGCTACGCGGCGCTCGGAGCGCTGCACGCGCGGTGGAACCCGGTCCCTGGCCGGTTCAAGGACTACATCGCGATGCCGAAGTTCAACCTCTACCAGTCGCTGCACACCACGGTGATCGGGCCCGAGGGCAAGCCGGTCGAGATCCAGATCCGCACGCACGACATGCACCGCCGTGCCGAGTACGGCGTCGCCGCGCACTGGAAGTACAAGGAGAGCGCCAAGGGCGACGTGCCCGACGCCTCGGGCAATGACATGCAGTGGCTGCGGCAGCTGGTCGACTGGCAGAAGGAGACCGCCGACCCGAGCGAGTTCCTCGACTCGCTGCGGTTCGAGATCGCCGGCTCCGAGGTCTACGTCTTCACCCCGAAGGGCGACGTGATCGGCCTGCCCTCCGGTTCGACGCCGGTCGACTTCGCCTACGCCGTGCACACCGAGGTCGGGCACCGCACCATGGGCGCCCGCGTCAACGGTCGACTCGTACCGCTCGACTCCTCGCTCGAGAACGGCGACGTGGTCGACGTCTTCACCTCGAAGTCGGAGACGGCCGGGCCGTCGCGCGACTGGCTCGGGTTCGTCAAGAGCCCCCGCGCCCGCAACAAGATCCGGCAGTGGTTCTCCAAGGAGCGCCGCGAGGAGGCCATCGAGCACGGCAAGGACGCCATCGCCAAGGCGATGCGCAAGCAGAACCTGCCGATCCAGCGACTCCTGTCGCACGAGTCGCTCGTCGCGGTCGCCAACGAGATGCGGTACGCCGACGTCTCGTCGCTGTACGCGGCCGTCGGTGAAGGTCAGGTGTCCGCGGCCACGGTCGTCCAGCGGCTCGTGCAGTCCATGGGTGGCGAGACGGCCAACGAGGAGGACATCGCCGAGGTCGCGCGCCCCGGCAGCACCCAGCGACGCGTGCGCTCGGGCGACCCCGGCGTCATCGTCAAGGGCGTCGACGACATCTGGGTCAAGCTCGCCAAGTGTTGTACCCCGGTGCCGGGCGACGACATCGTCGGCTTCGTCACCCGCGGTGCCGGCGTCAGCGTGCACCGCTCCGACTGCATCAACGTGGCGAGCCTGCGTGCCGAGCCCGAGCGCATCGTCGAGGTCGAGTGGAGCCAGACCAACTCGTCCTTGTTCCTCGTGCAGATCCAGGTCGAGGCCCTCGACCGCAGCCGGCTCCTTTCCGACGTCACCCGCGTGCTGTCGGACTCGCACGTGAACATCCTCTCGGCGTCGGTGTCGACCTCCCGCGACCGGGTCGCCCTCTCGCGGTTCGTCTTCGAGATGGCCGAACCGTCGCACCTGGCCTCCGTGCTCGCCGCCGTGCGCAAGGTCGAGGGCGTGTTCGACGTCTACCGCGTCACGGGTGCCAAGTCCGCGGACGGTCCGGTCACCCGAGCCTGAGCGGACCTCCGGACGTCCGACGGGTTCAGGACCGCCGCTCGGCGCAGGGTCCAGACGGTCGAGGACCGCCTTCGCGAGCAGCACACCCCGATACCCGACGAGCCGGTCCAGCTGTGCGCGAGCCGCCGCCAGGTCGAACCCCGCCGCGAGGAGCGGCTCCACCATGCGCAGTGCCTGTCCGAGCGACGCATGGCGGCAGATGTCGATGCCCGTGCGCTGCACGGTCGTCACACGCAGCGAGCCCACCTGGATCACCTCGTCCGGCCCGAACGTCGCCTCCGCGGTGGTTCGCAACGGGTGCGGGTCGGCTCGCCGCGAACGCGTCGAGACCAGCACGTCGATCCGACGCGGCGCGAACTGGCCCGTATGGAGCCAGACTGCACTCTGCCGACCGACGACGCCTCGAGCGGGAACGAGGTGCGCGATCGCCACCGAACGCAACTCGGGAGTCTCATCGAGGTCGGTGGCGATCGCGACGTCGCCCCACAGAGGACGGATGACCCCGTCGCTCAGGAGACTCCACCACGCGGCCGCGCCGACGTCCGATCGCGTGAGCGTCTCGGGCAGCACGACGGGTCGCACTCGATAGGGAGCAAGGACATCCATCCGACGAGCATCCCCGGGTCTCCGCGATCCGTGGGAGGACGGCGACGACCTGTGGATGACGCAGACTCCACGATCTTCGCCTGCGCCGGCCGCGCCCGGGCCTGCCTGCTGAAGGCGAGCGTCGATCGGCAGCGATGTCACCCGTCGGGCTTGTTCACGGTCGCTCCGGTGGGGTCGCGGAAGGTGTAGCGCATCGGGTTGCGGTCGATGCCGGGGGTGCTCGGGTCGATCGGGTTGCCGAGTGCCCGTTGTCGCTTGGTCCAGCCGGGCGGCATGCCGTGTCGTTCGATGCTGAGGTCGAGTTGGTGGGTGAGGCGGTGGTGGTGCCCGCACAGCAGTGCGGCGTTGGTCAGTGAGGTGGGGCCGTGGTGGTTGGTCCACCAGCGCAGGTGGTGCATCTCGCAGCGTGAGGCGGGGGTGGTGCATCCGTTCCAGATGCACTGCTGGTCCCGTGCCACGGCGGCGCGGCGCATCGCGGGGGTGAACAGCCGTTTGGTTCGTCCGACGTCCAGGGGTATCCCTTCGGCGGACATCACGATCCGGCTGATGTCGGCGGTGCACAGGGCGCGGGCGAGCTCGGACATCGGCACCGGGGTGCCGTCCTCGAGGGTCGCGGGCGCGACCGGGTCCCACGGCGCGACCGTTGACCACGGTGGGCTGATCAGCGGTGCGATCCGCGGAACCTGATCCGCCTCGGGGACGCGTGTCGAGGGCTTGTTGGTGGCGGAGGAGTTCGACGTAGGTCTCGGCGGGTACGAGTAGGGACAGGTGCGGGCGGGCAACGGAGCCGGTGGCGCGCGTGTCGGCGGGCTCGTCGGTGCTCAGAGCGGTGCCGGCGTCGCCGTCACCGGTCGCGGTGGCGCGAGCGACCCGCTCCGCTGATGGCGCGCTTCCCTGCGTCATGGCTCGTGGTGCCTGCGCAGGCGTGTTCGGCGAGCAGGGTCAACGCGTCGGCGCTGGCTTGGCCGGCGGTGCGGTCGTGGTCGGGGTGTTGGTCCATGAGGTCCAGGGCGATGCGCAGTGTTTCGGCGGCGATGACGTCGAGGCGGCCTTTGAGGAACGCACCGTGGGACTGGATCGAGAGGCTCAGGTACCGCTCACGGCGTTGCGCTTCGAAGGCGACCTCCACCGCGGCGGGGTCCTGGGCGGCGACGTACTGGGCCAGTGATTTGGCGAAGTCGGGTGCGGACAGGTTCTGCGCCATCACCACCACGCGCTCCTGCGCGGCCGGGGAGCGTAGCTGGGCGGCGACCTCCGGGGTCGCGGCTGCGGCGACCTTCGCCAACGTGTCCAGGTGCGTCAACGGGACCAGCAGGTCGCGCACCCCGGCCGCCACCGCGGGCATGGAGGTCAGGGCGTCGGCCTGGCGGACCAACCGGCCCGCCTCCACCACCCCGGCACGGGTGGAGCGTCCGAGGGCACCTTCGAAGGACCGGTCCCCGGGTCGTTCCAGCTCCCCGGTGCCCCGCGCAGCGACCAGCAGGTGCGCCCGCGCCTGCGCCAGTGCGGCTTCGGCGGCACGCACGCACGCCAACGCCGCGGCCCGATCCGACGCGGTCCACGCGGCACAGTCGCGGGTGTCGAGGGCAAGGGTGGTGGCGGCGTCGCGGACCCGCGATGCCACACTCACCTCGTCCACCATCGAATCGAACACGTGTTCGATGCTACGTCGACCGAACGCCGACCCGTCAACCCCGAAACGGCACCTGACCTGCGCAAACGTCACGCTCGACCCGACCACAGCCCCCGACACACAACGGACCTGTGGACAACCGGCCTCAAAAAACGGAGGGACCGCGCCGGATCCGGCGCGGTCCCTCCGTAGCGAGCACTCGTCAGCCAGCAGCATCCTGGGCCGCGCGCTGGACCTGCTCGAGCCAGGCCCGTCGGGCGTCGAGCGCGGCCTGCGCGTCGGCGATCTTGCGGGCGTCGCCCGCGGCCTTCGCCTTGGCGAGGTCGGCCTCGAGACCCGCGATCGCCTGCTCGAGCTGGGCGGCAGCGCCCTCGGCGCGTGCGCGCGTCTCGGGGTTGGTCCGACGCCACTGCGCCTGGTCGTTGTCGCGCACGGCCGCCTCGACGGCACGCAGACGCCCCTCCACCCGCTGCACATCGCCGCGCGGCACCTTCCCGGCGGCTTCCCAGCGGTCCTGGATCCGACCGAGCGACTGCTTGGCGGCGGCCAGGTTGGTCACGGGCAGCAAGGCCTCGGCCTCGACGAGCAGGGCCTCCTTGACCTCGAGGTTCGCGCGGAACTCCTCGTCGGTGGCAGCGGTCTGCGCGTCGCGAGCGGCGAAGAACGCGTCCTGAGCTCCCCGGAAGCGGGCCCACAGGGCGTCGTCGTCGGAGCGGCTGGCGCGGCCGGCGGCCTTCCACTGGACCATCAGGTCGCGGAACACACCGGCGGTGGCACCCCAGTCGGTACTCGTCTGCAGGCCTTCGGCCTGGGCGACCAGGGCCTCCTTGACCTGCTTGGCCGACGCGTTGCGCGTCTCCAGCTCGGCGAAGAAGTGCCGACGCTCACGGTCGAACGTGGTCCGCGCGTGGCTGAACCGCTTCCAGAGCGACTCCTCCGTCGGTCGGTCCAGACGCGGCCCGCTGCGCTGCGCTTCCTTCCACTGGTCCAGCAGGACCCGCAGCTGCTCGCCGGCCGGGCGCCACTGGATGCGCGACGGGTCCGTGCCGGCGATCTTCTCGGCCTGCTCGACGATCTCGGTCCGCGCCAGGACCGCGGCCTCGCGTGCGGCGGCACGTTCGGCCTCGGCGACCGCGCGACGCTCGGCCGCGGTGGCGCGCAGTGCATCGAGCCGCGCCCGGAGTCCGTCCAGGTCGCCGACGGCGGCCGGTTCGGCAACCTCGTCGGTCAGCTTCGCGAGCGTCTGGTCGATCTCCTTGACGGACAGGTCCGTCGCGCCCAGCCGTGCCTCGAAGAGCGCGACCTTCGCCTGGAGGTCGAGGAACCGGCGCACGTAGAGCGCCAGCGCCTCGTCCTTCGTCGCGCCGGGGAACTGGCCGACGACCCGCTCGCCGGCCGCCTCGCGCACGGAGACCGTGCCTTCGTCGTCCACGATGCCGAACGTCGCCGCGAGCGCGTACTCCGCGGCGTCCTGCGGGGGAGCGACCGGGGCGGGTGCGGCCGAGGCGGTCGGGGCCGGGTGAGCCGGCGGGTGCGGGACGGGTCGCGGGCGCGGGCTGGGCCGCGGCGTGGGCGTCGCGCGGGGGGCGGGAGCGGGCGTCTCGTCGGCGACGGTGACCTCGTCGGAGACCACCTCTCCGTCGACGATCACGATCTCCTCGACGACGACGGACTCGTCGACCACGGCACCGTCCTCGACGACGGTCACCTCGTCGACGACGACGACATCCTCGACGACGACGTCGTCCACGACGCTCACCTCGTCGGCAACGGACTCCTCGACGAGCACCACGGTCTCGGAGCCGTCGGCGGCCTCGACCACGACGACCTCGTCGGTGACGGACTCCTCGACGACCGCGACGACGTCGCCGTCCTCGTCGACGACGACGACCTCGTCCACCGACACCACGTCGACCGCATCGACGACGACGGCCTCATCCTCGACAAGGACATCGACCACGACGGTGTCGTCGGTGTCGTCAGAGACGTCCACTGCCTCGTCGGCGGCGTCGACCACAGGCTCGTCGTCAGCAGGAGCCGTGACGGCCTCGTCAACCGGAGCCGTGGCGGCCTCGTCGGCAGGCACCTCAGGCTCGCCAGCCTCCTCCGCACTCTCGGGAGTGTCGGACTCGGTGACCGCCTCGTCCTGCGCGTCGACCGGGTCGGAGCCGGGGAGCTCCTCGGGGACGTCGGGCACGGATTCGGGCGTCGGGGTCTGAGTCACTGGATGTTCACTCCCTCGATGATGACGTCGGACACCGGGGCCTCGGACCCCTCGGTGGTGCCCGCGTCGGCGATGGCCTTGACGACATCCAGACCGGACGTCACCTGGCCGAACACGGTGTAGCCGCCCGCAGCGTCTGCGGGAATGGGCGAGTCCTTGTACACGATGAAGAACTGGCTCCCCATGGAGGAGCCGTCGCCCGACTGGCGGGCCATCGCGATCGTGCCGGCCGGGTAGACGCCGTCGGCGGGCGCGTTCTCGATCGGGCCCCAGCTGTAGCCGGGGCCACCGGTGCCGGTGCCGGTCGGGTCGCCGCACTGCAGCACGTAGATGCCGTCGGTGGTGAGGCGGTGGCACTTCGTCTTGTCGAAGAAGCCCTGGCCGGCGAGCGTGACGAAGTTGGCGACCGCCTGCGGGGCCGCGGCGCCGTCGAGCTGGATGCCGATGTCGCCCTGGGTCAGCGAGATGTCGCCGGTCCAGGTGCGGGCCTGCGCGAGCGACGGATCCGGGACGGTTCCGGTCTCGGCGGGCGCGGTGCTCGACGACGGCTCGGGGGCCGCGGCGGCGGGGGTGTTGCTCCGGTTGTTGACGACCACGGCGCCGATCACGACGGCGATCACGAGCGAGACGATGGCGAGGCCCGCGACCCAGCGTTGACGCGCCTGACGCTTGCGCCGCTCCGCGGCCTTGCGCTCTTGCCACTTCTCGTACCGGCGGCGCTCGTACTCGCGCTCGCGCTTGATGGTCACGCCTACTCCTCGCATCGTGGTGCGGGTCGACAGGTCCTCATCTGCCACACCGCACGAAGCAACCCGGGACAGTCTAGGCAAGGCCGGGGCGCGCTCCGCCATCCGGACCGCGCGGCGGGACATCGGTAGGGCTACGGTGCGTCGCATGCAGGTGATCACGGTCGTCGCCCCGGTGTTCGGCGCGCGGTGCAGCGTCCTCGTCGACGACGACCGCTCGTGCGTGGTCATCGACGCCGGAGCGGGCGTCGCCGAGGACGTCCTCGAGCTGGTGGAACGGCACCGACTGCGTCCCGCGGCGATCCTGGCGACCCACGGTCACGTCGACCACACGTGGGACGCGGCGCGCCTCTCGTCCCAGCTCGACATCCCGATGGTCCTGCACGCGGCGGACGCCTATCGCCTCGCCGACCCGTTCGGCACCCTCGGGGTGCTGGGCCACGCGGTGCACGACCCGAGCGGACCGCTCGCGCAGGCGCTGGCCGCGGCGGGCGTCGACCCCGCGACCTACGCGGTGCCGGCCCAGGTGGAGACCTTCGGCGCGGCGGCAGACCCCCGCAGCCCGGACGTGACGCTCTCGCTCGGCGGACTGCGGATCGTCGCGCGGCACGCGCCCGGCCACACCGAGGGCTCCACGCTGTACCTCGTCGACTCCGACGATGACCGCCTCGCGTTCACCGGCGACGTGCTCTTCGCGGGCACGATCGGCCGCACCGACCTGCCGGGCGGCGACCACGCCCTGATGGAGCAGACGTTGCGCGAGGTCGTCGCGACGCTCCCGCCCGAGACGATCGTCATCCCCGGTCACGGCCCGACGAGCTCGATGGCCTCCGAGCTCGCTCACAACCCGTACCTGCGCGACTGAACGGGGCGGCCCCGTCCGTCTGGAAAGATCGGGCCTCATGGCCCGACCCACCCCGCTGTCCGGATTCCCTGAGTGGCTCCCCGAGGGGCGCCTCGTCGAGCAGCACGTGCTCGACGTGCTGCGTCGCACGTTCGAGCTGCACGGGTTCGCGGGGATCGAGACACGCGCCGTCGAGCCGCTCGACCAGCTCCTGCGCAAGGGGGAGACCTCCAAGGAGGTCTACGTGCTGAGCCGGCTGCAGGAAGAGGAGGTCGACCGGACCTCGGGGCTCGGGCTGCACTTCGACCTCACCGTGCCGTTCGCGCGCTACGTCCTGGAGAACGCCGGCCACCTCGCGTTCCCGTTCCGGCGCTACCAGATCCAGAAGGTGTGGCGCGGCGAGCGCCCCCAGGACGGCCGGTTCCGGGAGTTCGTGCAGGCGGACATCGACGTCGTCGGGGCCGGGTCGCTGCCGTACCACTACGAGGTCGAGCTGCCGCTCGTCATGGCCGAGGCGCTGGCCGCGCTGCGGGACATCGGCGTGCCACCGGTGCGGATCCTCGTGAACAACCGGAAGGTCGCGGAGGGGTTCTACCGGGGCCTCGGCCTGTCCGACGTCGAGGCCGTGCTGCGCAGCATCGACAAGCTGGACAAGATCGGCGCCGACAAGGTCGCGGCCCTGCTCGTCGCGGAGGCCGGAGCCGACGAGGCGCAGGCGCGCGCGTGCCTGGAGCTGGCGTCGATCAGCGGGTCCGACGAATCCGTCATCGACCGGGTGCGCGCCCTCGCGGGGGAGTCGAACGAGCTGCTCGACGAGGGCCTGGCCGAGCTGGGAGCCCTCATCCGCGCTGCCGCCGTGCGGGCGCCCGGAGTCGTCGTCGCCGACCTGAAGATCGCGCGCGGCCTCGACTACTACACGGGCTCGGTCTACGAGACGATCCTGGTGGGCCACGAGCAGCTCGGCTCGATCTGCTCCGGCGGCCGGTACGACACGCTCGCCTCGGACGGTGCGACGACCTACCCCGGCGTCGGCCTGTCGATCGGCGTCTCGCGCCTCGTCTCGCGCCTGCTCGGAGCCGGCCTGGTGCGGGCGACGCGCTCGGTGCCCAGCGCGGTCCTCGTCGCGGTGTCCGCAGAGGACCAGCGGGATCGTTCCGACGAGGTGGCGACGCAGCTGCGGTCGCGCGGCATCCCGGTCGAGGTGGCGCCGAGCGCCGCCAAGTTCGGCAAGCAGATCCGGCACGCGGACCGGCGCGGCATCCCGTTCGTGTGGTTCGTCGGCGAGCCCGGCGAGGACGGCGTGCGAGCACCCGACGAGGTCAAGGACATCCGGTCGGGGGACCAGGTCGTGGCCGATGCCGCGACGTGGAGCCCGGACGCCGCCGACCTCTGGCCGCGCGTGGAGCCCGTCGTCAGCTGAGGACAGCGAAGCGAGGTCGGCGTGCCCGAAGCACCGGTGCGCCCGCCTTGACACCACATCGAACAGATGTTCGACTGGCCCCATGCGATGGGACGGTCAGAAGCTCGCAGGAGACGAGGGCGCGCTGCCCGGACTGGCGCTCGCCGGGCTCGTGCGCAGCGTCCGCACCCCGGAGTTCGCCGGCGTCACCTTCCACGAGGTGACCTGCCGCAGCGCGCTGAACAAGGTGCCCGAGGCGTCGCGCATGCCGTTCCGCTGGACCGTCAACCCGACGCGGGGCTGCCTGCACGCCTGCACCTACTGCTTCGCGCGGCCCACGCACGAGTACCTCGAGCTCGACGCCGGCCGGGACTTCGAGACCCAGATCGTCGTCAAGACGAACGTGGTCGAGGTGCTGCGCGCCGAGCTCGCCCGGCCGTCGTGGTCGCGGGAGCACGTCGCGCTGGGCACCAACACGGACCCGTACCAACGCGTCGAGGGTCGCTACCGGTTCATGCCGGGCATCATCGAGGCGCTCGTCGCCACCCGGACGCCGCTGTCGATCCTCACCAAGGGCACGCTGCTCCGGCGCGACCTTTCCCAGCTCGCCGAGGCGGCCACGCAGGTGCCGGTCGGCATCGGCATCTCGCTCGCCATCGGCGACGAGGCGCTGCAGCAGTCCATGGAGCCGGGCACACCGACACCGCGCGCCCGCCTCGACCTGGTGCGCGCGGTGCGGGAGGCCGGGCTGCCGTGCGGCGTCATGATCGCCCCGGTGATGCCGTGGCTGACGGACGGGCGCGGGCATCTCGACGCCTTGCTGCGTGACCTTGCCGACGCGGGCGCCACGGGCGTCACCGTCCTGCCGCTGCACCTGCGCGGACCCGTCAAGCCGCTGTTTCTCGCCTGGTTGTCCGAGCACGCCCCGACGCTGGTGCACCGCTATGAGGCCTTGTATGGACGGGGTGCCTACGTGCCACGCGAGTACGCGCGCTGGCTGGAGCAGCGGGTGCGCCCGCTGCTCGTGCGACACGGGTTCGCCGACCCTGCCGGGCACCGTGCGGGCCGTCGCAGGGAGCCGGCGGGCGAGGGGTCGTACCCGGCAGGGAGCCTCGCCACCATGAGCGTGCCGGCGCTCGAGCCGGTCGTTGCGGCCGCCCAGCCGGTGCTGTTCTGAACGGTTGTCCGGGTCACCCGAGGTGCCGTCGGGCGTCGTCTGGGATCGTTCGCCCACCCGGGTGACGGGGCATCTCTGCGGCTGGGCCGGGCGGCGGGTGTCCGAAGTGTCGCCTTATAGTCAGTGCGTCCCGGCGCCCGTCGGACCGATCGACCCGAGGCGTGACACGACCACATGACGAGCCCCACCGGCGCTCCCGCGCGCGACACAGCTGTTCGATCGCGGCGTCGAGCGGGCGAACGGATGGGGCGCGCAGCGCTGGTCCTGTGCATGGTCAGCCTCGCCGTCCTCTTGGTCCAGATCCTCGACGCGGACACCAACGGTCGGGACCCGAAGGCAGACGCCGGGAATCGTCTCGGTGCTGCCCTGGATCTCCCTCTTCGTGGTGGCCGCGTGCGTTCGCCTGCGGCGCACGAGGTGTCGCTCATGAGTGACAGCGGCCTGAGGCCGTCGCGCGGCTATCGTCGCGGGATGGCCACGACCTGGACGTTCGACGGGTGGATCGCCGGCCTGGGCACCACAGAGGGAACGCGGATCGTGGTCGGTCGGTGGGCACGCTCGCCGTGGGGGCCCTTCGTCGACGTGATGGTGGAGCGGTCCGACGGTCGGCGGGTGCTCCTCGCCCCGAACGCGATCGTCGCGGACTTCGTCGCGGACACCTACGGCTTCGACGACGTCCTCGTCGTGCCGGTCGGGCTCCTGGTGGACCCGGTGGGCCGGCGGTGGACGGTCGATGCCGGGCCGCTGGAGGTGTCGTTCGAGATCGGTGCGCCGACGGGACTCGGCAGGCTCCTCGCGTCCTTGCCGCGGACGCTGAGCCGGTCCCGCTCGTTCGCGGACGTCGCCGACCCTGTCGCGAGCCGGCTCGAACCCGGGGTGCGGACGCGGGGGACCGCGGGCCGCGGACGGTCGGAGTGGTACTGCGCGTCGGCCCAGCACGCCGTCGTCGACCTCGATGCCCGCTGGGACGGTGCCGCCCTCGGCCGGCTGACGGATGTCGCCCCGCCGGTGCGGTTCGGGTTCTCCTCGACGCCGCGCCGACCGGCCGTCACGACCGTGCGGAGCGTCATCCGGGGATAGGCACCGCTCAGGCGCCGCGGCCCACCAGGCTCTGGACCTCGGCGACGGGCATCAGCACGTCCTGCCAGGGCGTCGTCACGGTGGGCGGCGCCGCGGGCAGGTTGATCCCGGCGCCGTTGAACTGGAACGTGAGGTCGAGGACCAGCCGCATCCGCGCGGTGTACGCCGGGTCACCCGAGGGTGCCCGCGCCGTTCCGTTGGCGGAGGAGCGTGCGTAGGTGTGGGCACAGGCCCCGCCCGGGTCCACCGACCAGGGGCACCGGAACGCGCCGCTGCCGTCGCCGGGGTCGACCTCCATGTACGCGGGGGTCCCGGTGGCGACCAGGCCACCGGCGGACGTGCCGACGACGGGCGTGGCCGCGGCGCCAGCCGCCCAGTACCAGGTCGGTACGCCGACTACCGCCTGCCGCGGCGGGTTCACGCCGACGGTGTAGGTGGGCAGCGCGAGGTTGCCGATCGCCTGGTCGAGGAACATCGCAGGGTCCACCGGGGGAGCGTCCTGCCAGAAGTGCTCGTTGGAGACCAGAGCCTCGGCAGGCGGTTGCGTGAAGCAGGCCTCGTCGACGTAGACCGCCGTCTCCGGGGTCCCGGCGGGAGCCGGCTCGCTCGGGTCGACCGGTGACGGGATGTACTGGTAGCAGCTCAGCTCGCCGCGACAGAAGCCGACCTGGTAGCTGTGGGCGGCCTTGCGCCCGAGGTAGCAGCTCGGCCCGGCGCCATCTCCGCCACCGGGGTCCGCGGGCGTCCCTCCGGTGCAGATGTTGCGGTAATGGATCTGACCGTCCGCGCCGAGATAGCTCTGGGTGCACGCGTCGGCGTTCGCGACCCCGGCCGACGCCACGCCGCCGAGTGCCAGGACCGCGAGCGCGACGAGCAGGGCGGCGGCCCGCCTCAGCACGCGACCCCCGTCGGGTTCTCCGTCGTCCCCGTCAGGATCCAGGCTCCGTCCAGCCGCTGGGCGGTCAGCTCGGAGGGATACACCGACTTGTCGCGGGTGGGCGGCGCCTCTCCCGAGGTGGACTCGGGGATCCAGGCCGACATGTCCATGCACCCGGCGAGGTCGGCGGTGTCGCCATCCACGGTGACCTTGAGCGAGACCGTCGTCGGCGCGCCGGTGTAGCGCAGGCCGTTGGTGACGTACTGCGTGACCAGAGCCACCTGGCCCTGCGTCAGCTCGTCGGAGGCGATCCCCGCCCAGATCGCCGGGCTCGGGTCGGGACCGGCGTACGCCGTGGTCGTGGCATCCCAGAACTGGTCCCACAGGACGTTCAGCGCCGCCGTGTCCGTGTCTGCCGACGCGGTCGGCGAGGGCGACGTCGAGACTGTCGGCGCGGCGGGCGTCACGGGCGGCTCATCGGTGCTGCACCCCGCGAGGAGCACCAGGAGTGCGGGCACGAGGGCACCGCGAAGGAGTGCGGAGGGGCGGGTCACTGCCTCAGGCTAACGGTCGGGGGTGCAGCGGTCGCGGTGACCCGAGCAATGACGGTGACGTCGGCGGCGGGTGCCGCACTAGGATCGTCCGGTGCCTCAGGGCGCCTCCCACCATCCCGGAACGAAGGACTACTCGTGCTCCGCACCCACACCGCCGGCTCGCTGCGAGCCGAGCAGATCGGCACCACCGTCACCCTCACGGGCTGGGTGGACCGGCGGCGCGATCACGGCGGCGTGGCGTTCGTGGACCTGCGGGACGCGTCGGGCATCGCCCAGGTCGTCATCCGCGACGAGGCTGTCGCGCACGGACTGCGCGCGGAGTACGTGCTCCAGGTGACGGGCGAGGTGGGCCGCCGGCCCGCGGGCAACGAGAACCCGAACCTTGCCACGGGGGAGGTCGAGCTCGTCGCGACGGACGTCGTGGTGCTCAACGAGTCGGCGCCCCTGCCGTTCCAGGTCTCGTCGTCTCTGGACGAGACCGTGGGCGAGGAGGCGCGCCTGAAGTACCGCTACCTCGACCTGCGCCGGCCCGCGCCGGCCGCGGCGATGCGTCTGCGCGCCAAGGCCAACCAGGCCGCGCGTCGGGTGCTCGACGCGCAGGAGTTCGTCGAGGTCGAGACCCCGACCCTCACGCGATCGACGCCCGAGGGGGCGCGCGACTTCCTGGTGCCCGCGCGCTTGTCTCCGGGTTCCTGGTACGCGCTGCCGCAGTCGCCGCAGCTGTTCAAGCAGCTGCTCATGGTCGGCGGGCTCGAGCGGTACTACCAGATCGCGCGCTGCTACCGCGACGAGGACTTCCGCGCGGACCGCCAGCCGGAGTTCACCCAGCTGGACGTCGAGATGAGCTTCGTCGAGCAGGACGACGTGATCGCGCTGGGCGAGCAGATCCTCGTCGCGCTGTGGGATCTCATCGGGGTCACGGTGCCGACGCCGATCCCGCGGATCACGTTCGCCGACTCGATGGCCCGCTACGGCAACGACAAGCCGGACCTGCGGTTCGGGCTGGAGCTGGTCGAGCTCACCGAGTACTTCGTCGACACCCCGTTCCGCGTGTTCCAGGCGCCCTACGTCGGTGCGGTCGTCCAGCCGGGCGGTGCGGCCACGCCGCGTCGGGGGTTCGACGCGTGGCAGGAGTGGGCCAAGCAGCGCGGCGCCCGCGGTCTGGCGTACGTCACGATCGGCGAGGACGGCGAGCTGGGTGGCCCGGTCGCCAAGAACCTGTCCGAGGGGGAGCGGGCGGGTCTCGTCGCAGCCGTCGGTGCCGCTCCCGGCGACGCCGTCTTCTTCGCCGCCGGCAAGACGAGCGAGGCGCGGGCACTGCTCGGCGCCGCGCGCCTCGAGATCGGCCGCCGCGGCGGCCTGATCGACGAGAGCGAGTGGAAGTTCGTCTGGGTGGTCGACGCCCCGCTGTTCAAGCCCACGGGCGAGGACGACGACGTCGCGGTCGGCGACGGCGCCTGGACCGCGGTCCACCACGCGTTCACGTCGCCGACGCCCGAGTGGATCGACACGTTCGAGCAGGACCCCGGCGCGGCGCTCGCCTACGCCTACGACATCGTCTGCAACGGCAACGAGATCGGCGGCGGGTCCATCCGTATCCACCGCCGGGACGTGCAGGAGCGCGTGTTCGACATCATGGGGATCGGCCCGCAGGAGGCGCAGGAGAAGTTCGGCTTCCTGCTCGACGCGTTCCAGTTCGGCGCGCCGCCCCACGGAGGGATCGCCTTCGGCTGGGACCGCATCCTCGCGCTGCTGACCGGTTCGGAGTCGATCCGCGACGTCATCGCGTTCCCGAAGTCGGGCGGCGGCTACGACCCGCTGACGGCTGCTCCTGGCCCGATCACGGCGCAGCAGCGCCGCGAGGCGGGCGTGGACTTCACGCCGAAGGCTCCGCCGGCGGCGTGACCCGCGGGTTCACCAGCGGCTCGGCGGCGGCGCGTCGCCGTTGAGCCCGACGTGCGGTCGCGACGCGGCGTCGAGCTCGGGGACGCCCATCGTGGCTCCCGGGCCGGCGTCGTGCGCCAGCACGACGGGTCGCGCACGAGAGGACCGGCGCCAGGCCCACCAGACGATCAGACCCGCGGGGATCGCGTACAGCCCGATCTGGAAGAAGGCCCACCCGGCCGTGACGGACACGGTCGGGTCGTCGTTGCCTGCCAGCGAGATCATCTGGGCCACGGCGAAAGCGAAGGGGATCAGGACCGCGACCGTGATCCCGCGCGCCTGCCACCGCATGCGCCGGTAGGCGTCCGGATCGGTCGGCACGTGACGGGGCATCAGTGGGTGATCCCGACCTTCCCGTGCACCCGGCGCAGGAACCGTGGCGCCCACCAGTTGCGCTCGCCGAGCAGGGTCATGGTGGCGGGCACCAGGAGCAGCCGCACGATCGTCGCGTCGATGAGCACGGCGATCGCGAGCGAGAAGCCCACCTCCTTGATCACCAGCAGCTTGCCGGCGACGAATCCCGCGAACACGACGATGACGATCAGCGCCGCCGACGTGATGATCCGGCCGGAGCGCTGCATCCCGAGCCGCACGGCCTCGTCGTTGGGGACGCCCGCGTCGACGAGCTCCTTGATCCGCGAGAGCAGGAACACCTCGTAGTCCATCGCCAGGCCGAAGCCGAACGCCACCACGAGGGCGACCACGTAGGTCTCGATCCCCCCGGTCGGCGTGAAGTTGAGCAGGCCGGTGAGGTGACCGTCCTGGAACACCCAGACCATGACGCCCAGCGACGCGGCCAACGAGAGCCCGCTGGTCAGCAGCGCCGTGACGGGAACCACGACCGATCCCGTCATGAGGAAGAGCAGGATGAGGGTCGCGAGGGCGACGATCGCGATCGCGAGCGGTGCGCGTGCTCCCACGGCCTCGGTGAAGTCGATCTGCGAGGCGGCCTGACCGATGGTCCAGGTGGGGAACGGGGCGTCGAGGGCGCGGATCTCCTCCACGACCTGGCGGGAGGTCGCGTCTCCGGGGTCGTCGGTGGCGGGCCGGACGCCGATCGTGACGTAGGAGCCGACCGCCGTGGGTGGGTCGACGGAGGCGACGTCGTCGAGGTCCTCCAGGTCGCTCGCCCAGGCGGCGGCGTCGTCGAGCGTCGTCTGGGCGACCACGGTGACCCCCGGCGCCGAGGCGGCGGGGTAGTCGCTGGCCAGGATGTCGACGAACTGCCGCTGCGTGCTGCCCTCCGGCAGCAGCTCGGTGGTGGAGTTGCGCACCTCGAGGTGCAGGAGCGGGATCGCGAACACCGCGAGCGTCACGAGGGTGGCGCCGAGCACCCACCAGGGATGGCGCTGCACCCGCCCGGTCAGCCGGGAGAACACGCCTTCCTCCGTCTGGACGTCGGAGGTCTTGGCGAGCACCACGCGAAGGCCGGGCACCCGATCGAGGACGCCGGGCCGGATCAGTCGTCGGCCCGCCATCGCCATCAGCGCGGGGACCAGCGTGAGCGCGGAGAGGACGGCGACGACGATCACGGCGACGCCGGCGACGCCGAACGCGCGCAGGATCGGCGGCTCGAACACCATCAGGCCCGCGATCGCGATCGCGACGATCAGGGCGGAGAACGAGACCGTGCGGCCGGCCGTGGCCATCGTCCGCTCGATCGCGGTCAGCACCGCGCCGTCCCCGCGCCGTCGTCTGCTGGCGCGTCCGTCGTCCTCGTCGACGAGCCGGTGCAGCTCTTCGCGGAACCGGGACACCATCAGGAGCCCGTAGTCGATCGAGAGGCCCAGCCCGAGCACGGTGACGATGTTGACGACGGACGAGTCGAGGTCGATCACGTACGAGAACGCGAGCAGCGCGGCGAGCCCGCCCGAGATGGACGCGATCGCACCGGCCATCGGCATCGAGGCGGCCAGGAACCCGCCGAACACGAGCACCATGATGATCAGCGCGATCGGCAGGGCGATGGCCTCGCCCGTGCGCAGGTCCGTCTCGACCTGCGCGGTGATCGCGTCGACGATCAGCGGGGTGCCGCCGACGATCCCGGTCACGCCCGGAGACACGCTCTGCAGCTCGCCGGCCACCTCGTCGAGCCGGGTGTGCACCTCGGCGACGGCGGCGGCCTCGTCGCTCGCGGTCAGCTCCGGATCGAGCTCGACCACGACGAGGAACCCGTCGCCGCCCGTCGCGACGAGCGGCGCGGCAGCCGGGTTGGCCGCCCCGTCGGGCAGCCCGAGCGGGTCGATCACCGAGACGACCCCGTCGATCGCGGTCAGGTCCGCGCGGACGGCGTCCATGGCCGTGTCGACGTCGGTGTCGGTCGGGTCGATGCCCTGGAGCGCGAGGGTCAGCGAGACGCCGCTCTGGTCCGCGGCGTCGAGGATCTCGCGGCCCTGCTCGCTCTGCGATCCCGGCACCGCCGGCGACCCGGTGGTCAGCCGGTCGAACAGGTTCTCTCCGTGCACGCCCACCACGGCGAACGCGTACCCGAGCACGACGAGCACGAGCCACACGACGACGGTGAGGCGTGGGCGGTGGGCGACGAGGCGACCGACACGGACGAACACGCTGGCCATCGTCGCAGGTGATCGCGGCAGCTCGCACCACTGGACCGTCCGGCGCGGGACGCGCGCGTCGGTGGGCGTGCGTACCCTGCCCGCATGGACCTGTTCGACGCGGTGACCTCGACGACCTCGGGTCTGCCGCACGGTCGGTGAGGGTGCGCCGCTCGCGGTCCGGATGCGACCGCGGTCGCTCGACGAGGTCGCCGGGCAGCAGCACCTGCTCGTCGGCGGCTCGCCGCTGCGTCGACTCGTGGAGCCCGCGAACGACGCGGCGCGGCGTGCGGCGCCGACCTCGGTGGTCCTGTGGGGCCCGCCGGGCACCGGCAAGACAACCCTGGCCTACCTGATCGCGGCGACGTCCGGGCGCCGGTTCGTGGAGCTGTCCGCGGTGACGGCAGGCGTCAAGGACGTCCGCGCGGTCATCGAGGACGCGCGCAGGCGGTTGGCCACCGGCGGCACCGAGACGGTCCTGTTCATCGACGAGGTGCACCGGTTCACCAAGGCCCAGCAGGACGCGCTCCTGCCGAGCGTCGAGAACCGCTGGGTCACCCTGGTCGCCGCGACCACCGAGAACCCGTCCTTCTCGGTGAACTCCCCGCTGCTGTCCCGCTCGCTGCTCCTGACGCTCCAGCCGCTCGACACCGACGAGGTACGCAGTCTCGTGCGGCGGGCCGTCGAGGACGAACGCGGCCTGGCCGGTGCGATCACGCTCGACGAGGACGCCGAGGATCATTTGCTCCGCCTCTCGGGGGGCGACGCGCGCAAGGCCCTGACCATCCTCGAGGCAGCCGCGGGCGCGGCGCTGTCGCAGGACGACGCCGTGCCGCCCGTGCTCGTCGACCTCGCGACGATGGAACGCGCGATCGACGTCGCCGCGGTGCGCTACGACCGCGACGGCGACCAGCACTACGACGTCATCTCCGCGTTCATCAAGTCGATGCGCGGGTCGGACGTCGACGCGTCGCTGCACTACCTGGCGCGGATGATCGCCGCGGGGGAGGACCCCCGGTTCATCGCGCGCCGCGTGGTCATCGCGGCGGCGGAGGACGTCGGCATGGCGGACCCGAGCGCACTGCAGACTGCGGTCGCCGCGGCGCAGGCGGTCGCGCTGATCGGCATGCCCGAGGCGCGGATCATCCTGGCCGAGGCCGTCGTGCACCTCGCGACGGCGCCGAAGTCCAACGCCTCCTACCTGGGCATCGACCGCGCGCTGGCCGACGTCCGCGCCGGCCGCATCGGCTCGGTACCCGCCCACCTGCGCGACGCGCACTACCCGGGTGCCCGCGAGCTGGGCCACGGGACGAGCTACGTGTACGCGCACGACGAGCCGCACGGGGTCGCCGCGCAGCAGTACCTGCCCGACGAGCTCGTCGGCACCCACTACTACGAGCCCACCGACCGCGGCTACGAACGCTCGGTCACCGAACGCCTCGACCGCATCCGCACGATCCTCGACGCCCCGAACCCCTGACCCACGAGCGCGACGTGCCGACGTGACGTCGGTTGCGGGTTGCGGGGATTGGGGAATAGCGGTGGGCGGAGGGTAGAGTGGTGCGGTCGTCCGTGGACCGGCGTGCTTCACGCCTGGCTCGGACGGCCACCTGGGGCCTTAGCCGCGTTGCTCGCACGATCAGCAGCGCATCCATGGTCGGCCCCACGCCCGTCGGAACTTCTCCGCATCCGGGTGTGACGTCTACAACGACAGGAAGTATCTCTGTGACCAGTGTGACCCGTTCGCGCCGCCAGGTTCGCCTGAGCCGCGCCCTCGGCCTGGCCCTGACGCCCAAGGCCGTCAAGCACTTCGAGAAGCGGCCCTACCCGCCCGGTGAGCACGGCCGCGCCCGTCGCCGCACCGAGTCGGACTACGCCGTCCGTCTGCGTGAGAAGCAGCGTCTGCGTGCGCAGTACGCGCTCCGCGAGAAGCAGATGGCCCGTGCGTACGAGGACGCCCGCAAGGCCCCGGGCCTGACCGGTGAGGCGCTCGTCGAGAACCTCGAGACCCGCCTGGACGCTCTCGTCCTGCGCTCGGGCTTCGCCCGCACGATCCTCCAGGCCCGCCAGGTCGTCGTGCACCGCCACATGCTGGTCGACGGCCAGATCGTGGACCGCCCGTCGTTCCGCGTGAAGCCCGGCCAGACGCTCCAGGTCAAGCCGAAGAGCCAGGCCACCGTGCCGTTCCAGGTCGCCGCCGCCGGCGCGCACCGCGACGTGCTCCCGAACCTGCCGGGCTACCTCGACGTGCAGCTCGAGAAGCTGAGCGCCGTCCTGGTGCGTCACCCGAAGCGCGCCGAGATCCCCGTGACGTGCGAGGTCCAGCTGGTCGTCGAGTACTACGCCCGCTGATCTGACTCATCACGAACGCCCCGCTGCGCCCAGGCGCACGCGGGGCGTTCGTGCGCGGGTAGGGTTTCCGCGGGGTCGACGACCCCGGAACCGGGAGGCTGGACATGTCGGTGGGTGACGTCGCGGGACTGATCGCCGCGATCGCGTTCGTGCTGCTCGTGGGCGTGCTGGCCATTCCGCTGGTCAAGCTCGGTCGCGTGTTCGACGAGACGACCGTGTCGGTCAAGGAGATCACCGCGCACACCGTCCCGGTGCTGGACGAGACCGCGACGCTGGTCGCGTCCTCGAACACGCAGCTGGAGAACATCGACACGGTGACCACGGCCGCCGCGCAGGTGTCCGAGAACGTGTCGGCGCTCACCGCGCTGTTCGCCGCGACCGTCGGTTCGCCGATGATCAAGGCCGCGGCCTTCTCCTACGGCGTGCGCCGGGCCCTGTCGGGCTTGTCGGCGAGCGCCCGCAAGGGCCGCTGATGCGTCGCCTGGTCTGGATCGGTGTCGGCGTCGTCGTGACGATCGTCGTGATCCGCAAGGGTCGCGAGATCGTCGAGGCCTACGTCCCGGCCGGCGCGACCGACGCCGTCAGCAGCGCCGCGCGGTTCGGGTCGGCGCTGCGCACCGTGCGCTCAGAGTTCGTCTCCGGGATGGCCGAGCGCGAGCAGCAGCTCCGGCACGACCTCGTGGGGGACGCCGACGTCGACGCGATCCGCGCCGAGCGGCCGGAGCGCGTCGCCGACCTCAGAGCGGACGCTGCGTCGGCAGGACCCCGAGGCGGCGGGCCCGACGGACGACCCGGACGACGACGACGGGTACACCTTCTTCTGACGCCGCGCGGGACAATTGGCATCGACCGACGCCTCGAACGCCCGCACGATGGGGTGCTCACCCCGAACCACCACGAGAGATGGACACGATGCGCACCGCCGAGATCCGCCAGCGCTGGCTCGACTACTTCGAGGGCCGCGGCCACACGGTCGTGCCGTCGGCCCCGCTGATCTCGCCTGACCCGTCGACCCTGTTCGTCATCGCGGGCATGGTCCCGTTCATCCCGTACATGCTGGGCGAGCAGACCGCGCCGTGGGCGCGCGCGACGAGCGTGCAGAAGTGCGTGCGCACGCTCGACATCGAGGAGGTCGGCAAGACCACCCGCCACGGCACGTTCTTCCAGATGAACGGCAACTTCTCGTTCGGCGACTACTTCAAGGAAGGGGCGATCTCCTACGCGTGGGAGCTCGTCACCGGGTCGACGGACAGCGGCGGCTTCGGGTTCGACCCCGACACCATCTGGGTCACGGTCTTCTACGACGACGACGAGGCGGCGGCGCTCTGGAAGCAGATCGCGGGCCTGCCCGACGAGCGGATCCAGCGCCGCGGCTGGAAGGACAACTACTGGTCCACCGGCGCGCGCGGCCCCGCAGGCCCGTGCTCGGAGATCTACGTCGACCGCGGCCCCGAGTTCGGTGCCGAGGGTGGCCCGGTCGTCGACGAGGACCGCTACCTCGAGATCTGGAACCTCGTCTTCATGCAGTACGAGCGCGGCGACGGGGGCGGCAAGGAGGACTTCCCGATCCTCGGCGAGCTCAAGCAGAAGAACATCGACACCGGCATGGGGCTCGAGCGCGTCGCGTACCTGCTGCAGGGCGTCGACAACCTGTACGAGATCGACGAGGTCTTCCCGGTCATCGGCGGCGCGCAGGAGCTGTCCGGCAAGGCGTACGGCGCGGTGCACGACGACGACGTCCGGATGCGCGTGGTCGCGGACCACGTGCGCAGCGCGCTCATGCTCATGGGCGACGGCGTCACGCCGTCGAACGAGGGCCGCGGCTACGTGCTCCGTCGTCTGCTGCGCCGCTCGATCCGCGCGATGCGCCTGCTCGGCGTCGAGGACCTCGCGCTGCCGACGCTGCTGCCGCTGAGCCGCGACGCGATGAGCCCGAGCTACCCGGAGCTCGCGACGAACTTCGAGCGGATCAGCCAGGTCGCGTACGCGGAGGAGGACACGTTCCGCCGCACGCTCGTGGCGGGCACGACGATCCTCGACACCGCGGTGCAGGCGGCCAAGGCGACGACTGCGCCCGCGGGTTCCCCGCTCCTGTCTGGCTCCCAGGCGTTCCAGCTCCACGACACCTACGGCTTCCCGATCGATCTCACGCTCGAGATGGCGGCCGAGCAGGGCGTCGAGGTCGACGAGACCGCGTTCCGCAGCCTCATGAAGGAGCAGCGGGAGCGCGCGCGGGCGGATGCGCTGGCGAAGCGCGCGGGCCGGGGCCAGAACGCGGCCTACCAGGACCTGCACAGCACGCTGAGCAGCGAGAACGCCAAGCCGGTGCAGTTCGTCGGCTACACGGACTCGACCGCGAAGTCACGCGTGGTCGGTCTCCTCGTCGACGGCGTCCCCGCGCCGGCGGCGACCGCACCCGCGGACGTCGAGGTCGTGCTGGACGTCACGCCGTTCTACGCGGAGTCGGGCGGCCAGCTCGCGGACACCGGGACGATCGTGCTCGACGGCGGCGCGCGCATCGAGGTCGACGACGTCCAGGCACCGGTCAAGGGACTGTCCGTGCACCACGGACGACTCGTCGACGGCACGGTGACCTTCGGCGAGGCCGGCACCGCGACGATCGACCTCGACCGGCGGCGCGCGATCGCCGCGCGCCCACACGGCCACGCACCTCGTGCACAAGGCGCTCCACGAGTCGATCGGCGAGACCGCGACCCAGGCGGGCTCGCTGAACGCGCCCAGCAGGCTGCGCTTCGACTTCCGCTCGCCGTCCGCGACCCCGTCGCAGGTCGTCGCCGAGATCGAGGCGCGCGTCAACGATCGGCTCCAGGACGATCTCGTCGTCACGGACTCGGTCATGGGGATCGACGAGGCTCGCGGGCTCGGGGCGATGGCGCTGTTCGGCGAGAAGTACGGCAACGAGGTGCGTGTCGTGAACATCGGCGACGGATGGTCGCTCGAGCTGTGCGCGGGTACCCACGTCCGGCGTTCCGGCGAGCTCGGGCTCGTGACCTTGCTCTCCGAGTCCGCGATCGGCTCGGGCGTGCGGCGTGTCGACGCCCTCGTCGGTGCCGGCGCCTACGGGTACCAGGCCAAGGAGCGCGCCCTCGTCGGGCAGCTCTCGGGTCTGCTCGGCGCGCGCCCGGACGAGCTCTCGGAGCGGGTGTCCGGTCTGCTCACGAAGCTCAAGGAGTCCGAGAAGGAGCTGGCGACGCTGCGGCAGGCGGCGTTGCTCGCGCAGGCCGGGTCGCTCGCGGCGGGCGCGCAGAGCGCGGGGGAGACCCGCGTGGTCACGCACGACGCGGGCGAGGTGGCCGCGAGCGACGAGCTGCGGACCCTCGTGCTGGACGTGCGCTCGCGCCTCGGCGAGTCGGCTCCGGCGGTCGTCGCCGTCGGGGGGACCAGCAAGGGCCGGCCCGTCGTCGTCGTGGCGACGAACGCGTCCGCGCGCGAGCGGGGGATCAAGGCCGGGGCGCTCGTGCGCACGGCCTCGGCGATCCTCGGCGGCGGCGGGGGCGGCAAGGACGACCTCGCGCAGGGTGGCGGCACGGACGCGGGTCAGCTCGACGCGGCACTCGCCGCGATCGTCGGCGCGGCGACCAGCTGACGTGTCGGGCCCTCGCGAGAAGCCGGAGCCTGTCGAACGGGGGGTTCGGCTCGCCGTCGACGTCGGGTCGGTCCGGGTCGGCGTCGCCTCGAGCGACCCGGACGGTCTGATCGCCACGCCCGTCGCGACCCTGGCCCGCGACATGAGCGGCAAGGGCCGGCTTCCCTCGGACATCGCCTCCCTGGTGGGAGAGGTGGAAGAGCGACGTGTGGGTGTTGTGTACGTCGGGCTTCCGCGACACCTGTCGGGGTCCGAAGGTCCCGCATCGGTCGCCGCGCGCGCGTACGCTGTCCAACTGGCGCACGCCATCTTCCCGGTTCCGGTGCGGATGGTGGATGAGCGGATGAGCACGGTGTCCGCGCATCAGGCGCTGCATGCGTCCGGCAGATCTGGACGCAGCCATCGCAAGGTCGTCGACCAGGCGGCCGCGGTGGTGATCTTGCAGTCCGCGTTGGACGCGGAGAGTGCGACGGGGTGTCGTCCCGGAGAACGGGTCGACGCAGACCCAGTTCAGCACCCTCCGACGGCGCGCGGGGGGGCTGCGGGCGACGCACAGACGACGGTGGAGTGACGCGCACGTGAGCAATCAGACCGAGTGGTGGGCCCCTGTGGAGCGAGGTGACGAGGTGACGTCCGACCTGTTCGGAGGCGACCCGCGCGGCAGCGCTCCCGACCCTCGTCGTTCGTCGCGGTCCCGCGGCCGGGCCAGGGAGCAGCGCGAGCGCAAGCATCGTCGTCGCCGCTCCATCGGCGTGCTGGTCGTCGCGATCGTCATGGTGCTGGGCGCCGGGTACGTCATCGTCGAGCTCATGGGCGGCCTGTTCCAGGGCAACGGCTCAGCGAGCGCCGGGAACGTCGAGGACTACCCCGGCCCGGGCCACGGCAGCGCGACGATCGTCGTCAAGCCCGGCCAGACCGGTGCGGAGATGGGCGCCACCCTCGTCGACGCCGGCGTCGTGGCCAGCACCAAGTCGTTCAACGCCGCGTTCGCCGCGAACCCGTCCGGCGCCACGATCCAGCCCGGGACGTACACGCTGCTGCAGGAGATGAAGTCGTCCGACGCGATCATCGCGCTGCTCGACCCGGCCAGCCGCGTGTCGTTCAAGGTGACGATCGCCGAGGGCCTGAACAAGGACCAGACGCTCGCCAAGATCAGCGAGAAGACGCTCATCCCGATCGACCAGCTCAACGCGGCGATCGCCGACCCCGCCTCGATCGGCCTGCCCGCCGAGGCCGGCGGCAACGTCGAGGGCTGGCTCTTCCCGGCGACGTACGACGTCCAGCCCGACGCCACCGCGGCGAGCGTCCTGTCGCAGATGACGGCCCAGACGGTCGCCCAGCTGACGGCCAAGGGCGTCCCGCAGGACCAGTGGGAGACGATCCTGATCAAGGCGTCGATCGTCGAGCGCGAGGCCAAGCTGGACGACGACCGCTACAAGGTGGCGCGGGGCATCGACAACCGGCTCGACCGGCAGATGCCGCTGCAGATCGACTCGACGACCGCCTACGGGCTGGGCGTCGTCCGCGCCCCCACGTCGGCGGAGAACCAGGACGCGTCCAACCCGTACAGCACCTACGTGCGGGTCGGCCTGCCGCCCGGTCCGATCGCGTCGCCCGGTGCGGTCTCGATCGACGCCGCGATGCACCCGGCGGACGGTCCGTGGATCTTCTGGGTCACCGTCAACCCGGTCACCGGAGAGACGCTGTTCACCGACTCGGCTGACGAGCACCAGGCCAATGTCCAGAAGCTGCGCGACTGGCAGGCAGCGAACGGTCAGTGATCCCTCCCGTTCGTCGTCGAGCGGCGGTGCTGGGCCACCCGGTCGCGCACTCCCTGTCCCCGACCCTGCACCGCGCCGCGTATGCAGCGCTCGGGCTCGATGACTGGCAGTACGACGCCGTCGACGTGACCGAGGAGGCGCTGGCGGACTTCATCGCCGGCCTGGACGGGTCGTGGGCGGGGTTGAGCCTGACCATGCCGCTCAAGCAGACCGTGATCCCGCTGCTCGACCACATCGAGCCGCTCGCGCAGGTGGTCGGTGCGGTCAACACCGTGCTGTTCCAGGGCACGGGGGGATCGACGATGCTCGTCGGCGCCAACACCGACGTGCACGGCCTCGTCGCGGCGCTCGGCGAAGGCCTGTCCGGCGGGCCGGTAGGTACGGCCGCGGTGCTCGGGGCGGGCGCCACGGCATCGTCTACGCTCGCGGCGCTGGCTCAGCTCGGCTGCGCCTCGCCGGTCGTCTACGTGCGGGCGCTGTCGCGGGCGGGGGCCCTGATGCGCGCCGCGCACCGGATGGGCGTCACGCCGGTGTTCCGGTCGCTGGATGCCGCCGCCGCGGAGATCGGGCGCGCCGACGTCGTCGTCTCGACCCTTCCCCCGCGCGCTGCCGATCCGCTCGCAGCCGAGCTGGCCGGGCCCTCGAGCGGGCGTGCTGCTCGATGTCGCCTACGACCCGCGGCCCACGGCCCTGTCCGTCGCGTGGGCGGACGCCGGGGGAGTCGTGGTCGGGGGCGAGCGGATGCTGCTGCACCAGGCGGTCGAGCAGGTCCGGCTCATGACGGGCCGCACCGGTCCCGTCGACGCGATGGCGGCCGGCCTCGAGGTCCAGCTCGCCACTGAGCAGTCGCACCGCCAATCGCTGACTTATCCCGCGCGACCTCACGGCGGCCGACGCCCGTGCCGATGCACCTCGGGAGTCCTGCTGCCACCAGCGGTTGCGGGCTGAGGCGGAGGGACGGCACGTGAAGCAGCTCGGGGAGATCCTGCTCGACGAAGGTCTCGTGACCGAGGGCCAGCTGCTCGCGGCGTTGGACGAGACGGCCACCCGTGGTTCGTCGCTCGGCCGCACCCTGGTCGAGCTCGGCGTGCTGACCGAGAGCCAGCTGGTCAAGGCCCTCGCCGCCCAGGTCGGCATGCAGTTCGTGGACCTCGACGACTACCCGGTGGACCGCGCCGCGCTGGCCGTCGTGCCGAGCGCGTTGTGCCGGCGGTACACCGTCCTGCCGGTCGGCTTCCAGGGCGGCTCGATCCTGCTCGCCACGTCCGACCCCGGCAACGTCATGGCGGTCGACGACGTGCGGACCGTCTCCGGCCGACCCGTGATCGCGGTCGTCTCGCCGCACGAGAACCTGCTGCGCGCGATCGACCGGTTCTGCCGCGCCGACGACGAGATGGAAGACCTGTCGCAGGCCTTCGAGGACGAGCAGCCGTCGCAGGACGTCGACCCGTCGAAGATGGGCGACTTCATCGACGACGACGCCCCCATCGTCCGCTTCGTGAACCTGCTGGTCACCCAGGCGATCACCGACCGCGCGTCCGACATCCACATCGAGCCGTCCGAGCACGACCTGCGGGTCCGGTACCGGATCGACGGCGTGCTGCACGAGACGCAGCGCGTCGCCCAAGCAGATCCAGGGCGGCGTCATCAGCCGCGTCAAGATCATGAGCGACATCGACATCGCCGAGCGCCGCAAGCCGCAGGACGGCCGCATGTCCGTGGTGCACAACGGGCCGCAAGATCGACCTGCGCGTGGCGACGCTGCCCACGGTGTGGGGCGAGAAGATCGTCATGCGAATCCTGGACAACTCGACGGCGAGCCTCGACCTGCGCGACCTGTCGTTCCTCGAGCAGAACTTCGAGACCTACCAGGCCGTCGTACACCAAGCCCTACGGGATGATCCTCGTCACCGGACCGACCGGCTCGGGCAAGTCGACCACGCTGTACGCGACGCTCAACGCGGTGTCGCGGCCCGAGATCAACGTGATCACGGTCGAGGACCCGGTCGAGTACCGCCTCGCCGGGCATCAACCAGGTGCAGGTCAACCCCAAGGCCGGGCCTGACGTTCGCCGGTGCGCTGCGCTCGATCCTGCGGTCCGACCCCGACGTCGTCCTGCTCGGTGAGATCCGCGACCACGAGACGGCGCAGATCGCGATCGAGGCCGCCCTGACCGGTCACCTCGTGCTCTCGACCCTGCACACCAACGACGCACCGTCGGCCATCACGCGACTCACGGAGATGGGCATCGAGCCCTTCCTCGTCGGCTCGGCCCTGGACTGCCGTCGTCGCGCAGCGGCTCGCGCGGCGAGCTCTGCGGCAACTGCAAGGTGCCGTACACGCCGTCGCCCGAGGAGATGCTCGCCGCGCGGTTCCCCTGGGTCGACGGCGAGCCGCTGCCCGAGCTGATGCGCGCCGGTCGGCTGCGTGACCTGCTCGAAGACCGGCTACCGCGGGCGCATCGCGCTGCACGAGGTCATGCGGGTCACCGAGGAGATCGAACGCCACGCGGTCGCGCACTCGTCCAGCGCCGACATCGCGGCCACCGCCATGTCGCAGGGCATGATCCCGCTGCGCGACGACGGCTGGCACAAGGTCGCCCTCGGGCAGACGTCGATCGAGGAGATCCTGCGCGTCGTCGTGACGTGACAGGTCCTGTCAGGGCCGACTGACGTGCGCTGATGCCTCAAGTCGGGCAGCGGTGTCGCCGATGAACCGGCAGAGCAAGAGGGCGGTGCGCGGCTCCGCGCACCGGCAGAGCGCGTCGGTCGACCGTGGAGGAATGACGTGAGCGAGTCCTATCAGGCACCTGCCGGGGAGCCGGCGCGCGCGCTGCCCCCGTACCGTCCGATGGGTCCGCAGGTCGGCGCGCCCGGCCCGGCGCCGCTGGCCGGTCCCGGCCAGGCGATGTTCTCGCCGATCCCGTCGCAGAGCGTCGCCGCAGCGCCGCCGAGCCCTCCGCCCTACGCGCCGCAGGCGAGCGCCCCCAGCCGTTCGCGCCGCAGCCGAGTGGACCGCAGGGCGGCTACGGGATGCCGCAGCCGCCGGCACCGCCGCAGTACGCCCCCGCGCCCTCGACGCGCGTCGGCCGACGTCGTTTCATGCCGGCCCCGCAGGCCCGGCACCTGCGCCGGCTCCCGTGGCACCGGCGCCCGCACCTGCCGCACCTGCCGCCGAGGTTCCCGGACAGAAGGCCCGCGAGCGTGCCCAGGCGCCGCGCCGCGGCCTGGGCCAGGAGGCTCAGGAGGGCGACGTCCCGATCGATGCCATCCTGACCGAGATGGTCCGCGCTCGGGGCGTCCGACGTGCACCTGACCACCGGCGCGCCGCCGATGGTCCGCATCTCCGGCTCGCTCAAGCCGCTCGACGGGTTCGGCACGGTCATGCCCGAGCCGCTGCGGCGTTCGCTCTACGCGCTTCCTCACGCAGAAGCAGCGGGAGAAGTTCGAGGCCAACCTCGAGCTCGACCTCGTCCTACGCCGTGCGTGGGCTGGCGCGGTTCCGCGTGAACATCTACCAGCAGCGCGAGTCCATCGGCGCCGCGTTCCGGGTGATCCCGTACGAGATCAAGCCGCTCGAGGAGCTCGGCGTGCCCGCCGTCGTCGGCGACGTTCGCCGGGCTTGCCCCGCGGTCTCGTGCTGGTCACCGGTCCGACCGGCTCCGGCAAGTCGACCACGCTCGCCGCGATCATCGACCTGGCGAACCGGACGCCGCGAGGACCACATCATGACGGTCGAGGACCCGATCGAGTTCCTGCACCGGCACAAGAAGTCGCTGATCAACCAGCGCGAGGTCGGCCAGGACACCCACTCGTTCGCCAACGCGCTCAAGCACGTGCTGCGCCAGGACCCCGACATCATCCTGGTCGGCGAGATGCGTGACCTGGAGACGATCTCCGTGGCGCTGACCGCCGCCGAGACCGGCCACCTCGTCTTCGCGACGCTGCACACCTCAGGACGCCGCGCAGACGATCGACCGCATCATCGACGTGTTCCCGGCGCACCAGCAGGCGCAGGTGCGCACGCAGCTCGCGAGCGCGCTCCAGGGCGTCGTCTGCCAGACGCTGTGCAAGCGCGCCGACTCGCCGGGCCGCGCGGTCGCCACCGAGGTGCTGATCGCGACGCCCGCCATCCGCAACCTGATCCGCGAGGGCAAGACCCACCAGATCTACTCGGCGATGCAGGCCGGCGCGTCAGCACGGCATGCACACGATGGACCAGCACCTGGCCGACCTGGTCAAGACCGGCAAGATCTCCTACGAGACCGGCCTGGAGAAGTGCCACCACGTCGAGGACTTCAACCGGCTCGACGGGTCGCGCGAACGGCGGCTCGGCCGGGTGCCGGTCTGACCAAGGCAGGCATGGGCGGCAACTTCTACGCGGAGCGGGGCGCACTGATGGCCGGCGCCACGGCAAAGACGTTCGAGTACGCCTCCGGGACAAGGGCGGCAAGATCGTCAAGGGCCGCGATCGAGGCGCCGAACCAGGCCGCGGTCGCCAACCGGCTGCGCGTCGATGGGCCATGGCGCCGCTGTCGATCAACGAGGTCGAGCACCGGTGGCCTGCAGCGGGAGATCAAGATCCCGGGCTTCGGCGAGCAAGATCACCCTCAAGGACCTCGCGATCATGGCGCGCCAGCTCGCGACGATGATCAACGCCGGCCTGTCGCTCCTGCGGGCGCTCGCCATCCTGGCCGAGCAGACCGAGAGCAAGCCGCTGGCCAAGCGTCATCGGCCCAGGTGCGCAACGACGTCGAGGCCGGCGTCTCGTTCTCGGCCGCGCTGGCCAAGCACGCCGACGTCTTCCCGCCGCTGATGATCAACATGGTCAAGCGCCGGCGAGGTCGGCGGCTTCCTGGACCAGGTCCTGCTGTCCGTCGCGGAGAACTTCGAGGACGAGGTCAAGCTGCGCGGCAAGATCAAGTCCGCGATGACCTACCCCGTCGTCGTCTTCATCATCGCGATCCTCGCCGTCGTCGGCATGCTGCTGTTCATCGTGCCGGTCTTCGCCGGGATGTTCACCAGCCTCGGCGGCGAGCTGCCGCTGCCCACCGCAGTTCCTGGTGCTCTTGTCCGGCTGCTGAAGGTGCGTCGCGATCCCGATCGTCGTCGGCGCTGATCGTCTTCATCGGCCTGGTGGACCAAGCACAAGAACGACCGTGGCGGTCCGCGAGAAGCTGGACCCGCTCAAGCTCAAGGTGCCGGTCTTCGGGAACCTGTTCCAGCAAGATCGCCGTCGCCCGCTTCACGCGCAACTTCGGCACCATGATCCACGCCGGCGTGCCGCATCCTGCAGGCTCTCGACATCGTCGGGGAGACGAGCGGCAACCTCGTCGATCGAGCGCGCGACGAAGGCCGTCCAGGAGTCGGTGCGGTCGCGGGCACTCGCTGGCCGGGCCGTTGTCGCAGCACCCGGTCTTCCCGCCGATGGTGGTGCAGATGATGGCGGTCGGTGAGGACACCGGCGCGCTCGACACGATGCTCGAGAAGATCGCGGAGTTCTACGACCAGGAGGTCGAGGCGACCACCGAGCAGCTCACGTCGCCTCATCGAGCCGCTGATGATCGTGGTGCTCGGGTCGCTCATCGGCGGCATGATCATCGCGCTGTACATGCCGATCTTCAAGGTCTTCGACCTCATCAACTGACATGAGGCCGCACAAGCCGCCGGCGGGGGACCGCGGGCTTCACACTCATCGAGCTGCTCGTCGTCATCATCATCCTCGGCATCCTCGCGGCGATCGCCATCCCGACCCTGCTCGGCCAACGTCGGGCAGGCGCTCGACGCGTCGGTGAAGTCGGACCTGCACAACGTCGCCGTCGCGATGTCGCCGCGCAGGCGAAGCGACGACGTCGGTGTGACGAGCGACAAGGTGCGCGCCGGAGTCACGCGTGAGCCCGGCAAACAGGTGAGGTCGTCGCGCGACGGAGACGGCTTCTGCCTGCGTCGGCGGCACACGGGCGACGCCGGCCAGTCGCACGTGGGTGTACGACGGCGCCGACGAGCTGCGCGAGGGCTCAGCGGCTGCACGGGGCCGGCGCGTTCGTCTGCCCTGATTCCTGGCATTGTTCCGGCATTTCTGGACGATGCTCGCGCCGTTTGGGTGATGTCACAAATCCTGCGCAACTGCCCTCAAGTCGGCGGCCGTCGCTCCGAAACGCCTATTGGGCCCGGCGACGCAGGGGCACCATTCACATTGGCACATGACATCGAAATGGGGACGGGCACATGATCGCTCGCATTCGCAAGTCCATGGACGAGAAGGACCAGGGCTTCACGCTCATCGAGCTCCTCGTCGTCATCATCATCATCGGCATCCTCGCCGCGATCGCGATCCCGGTGTTCCTCAACCAGCGCAAGAAGGCCGTCGACGCCTCGATGAAGTCCGACCTCCGCACGGTCGCCACGGGCTCGAGACCTACTACACGGACAACCAGGACTACTACGCGGCCAGCCGGCAGCGCCGGCACCATCACGATCGGCGCCGCGCGGCACCGCGACGGCCCTGAGCGCGGGCAACACGCGTCACGGTCACGATCAAGCCGCACGGACAGCTACTGCATCAAGGGCGTCAACCCGAAGGGCACCGACACGCCAACGGTTCTGCTACGCGAGCAAGGGCGGCGGCCTGCAGCCCAAGGGCACCGCGTCCTGCACCCCCTGATCTCTGAGCAGTGACCCGGACCCGGACCTCGTAGCACGGGGTCCGGGTCCGCGGACGATCCGATCTCCATCGCCAACCACACACGGAAGATTTGACATGATCGCTCGCGTTCGCAAGTCCATGGACGAGAAGGACAAGGGCTTCACGCTCATCGAGCTCCTTGTCGTCATCATCATCATCGGCATCCTCGCGGCCATCGCGATCCCGGTGTTCCTCAACCAGCGCAAGAAGGCGGTCGACGCGTCGATCAAGTCCGACCTGCGCACGGTCGCCAACGAGCTGGAGACCTACTACACGGACACCCAGGCCTACCCGGCCACGGTCGCCAGCACTCGGAGCGGTGCGACGGACGGCACGAACACGATCACCGTCACCGGTCACGCCGATCCACCTGAGCTCGGGCAACATCGTCAGCTACACGCTCAACGGCGCTGGCGACGCGTACTGCCTGCTCGGCAAGAACGCCAAGGGCACCGACGGCACCACCAAGGGCTACCAGCTACGATCAGCGACGCCGGCGGCCTCAGCAGTACCGCCGTCGCCAGTCTGCTCGGTCGCCTGACCTCAGTAGCACCCTCGCGGGGGCTCGGAGCAGGGACCGTCCCTGCTCCGCCTCGCGCTCACTCATCCACGAACGGGAGAACGAACGCGATGCGACGCTCCAGCCCGCAGGCGACGTGCCGAGACGTCGACGAACGGGGCTTCAGCCTCATCGAGGTCGTCGTCGCGCTCTTCCTCATGGGCATCGTCGCCACGGCCGGGCTCGGCTTCTTCATCCGCGCGATGCAGAACACCTCCCACCTGCAGCGCTCCCAGGCCTCGGTCGCGGTCGCGACCCAGGCGATGGAGCTCGTCCGCTCGGTCAACCCGCAGGTCACGGACACAACGAACAGCACCAGCGGCCTGTTGATCGGCCGCACCAAGACCGACGTGCAGGCCGCGTTCGCCGCGGCCCCGGCGGCGTACACCGCTCAGTCGACCGCCGTCTGGGACAGCGCCGCGGCGACGCGGACCAAGGTCGTCCTGCCGGTGAAGTACACGACGAAGGTCTCCGACATCACCTATACCGTCACCACGCTGATCGGCACGTGCTTCCGGCCGATCACAGCGACGACGAGCGACCAGGCCTGCGTCAAGACCGGCCCGGGCGCGCAGCTCTACCGCGCCACCGTCATCGTGACGTGGCCCCCCGGCAAGCTCGGCCAGTGCTCCGGCGCCGCCACCTGCTCCTACGTCGTCACCAGCCTGATCGACCCGACGACCGACGCGAACTGGAACCTCACCGCGAAGCCGGTCGCGTACGACGACGTGATCCAGACGGTCGCGGGCTCGCCGGCGGCCACCTCGGACACCCTGGTCAACGACGTGATGGGACCCGTGACCTCGAACCCGAGCACGATCACGGTCCCGCCCGCCTTCGGGACGGCGACGACGGTGGCGAGCGGCGCCCTCATGGGCGCGATCACCTACACCCCTCCGGCCAACGGTTCGGGCACCACGCAGCTGAAGTACAAGCTGCGGGACGCCGCCGGGCGTACCTCCAACGAGGCGATCGTCGCCATCACCGTGCTGCCGAAGGCCGTCAACGACGCCACGACGACCGTGAGCGCGTACGACACCGTCGACATCCCGGTGCTCGCGAACGACCTCGGCACCGGGCTCGGCACGATCACGCTGACGGCCAAGCCGGCGCAGGGCACCACGACCGTCGTCGGCAACGTGATCCGCTACGACGCGCCGACAGCGGCCACCACCGGAACCATCAAGTACACCGTCACGGACTCGTTCGGCCTGGAGAGCGCCGAGGCGACGGCGCCCGTCAAGGTCACCAACGCCGTCCCTGCGAACATCAGCAACCCGACGCTCGCACTGCCCTACAGCGCCACCGCGACGACGGCGAACCTCGACGTCCTGGCGAAGACGGGCAACCCGAACTCGTTCCAGATCGTCAACGTGACCGCACCGTCCCCGGCGGGGCCGACCCTCACGCTGAGCGGCACGAACAACGTCTTGACGTTCAACCAGCCTGCCGGCCTCGCACCCGGCAACTACACCTTCACGTTCAAGGTGAAGAACCTGGCCAACGTCAGCTCCGCGACGGGGACCTACACCATCACGGTCGCTCAGCCGGTGGCCGTCATCGACCCGGGCTTGGCGGTGAAGAAGAACACCTCTGCGACGTTCGCCCTCGGAACCAACGACACCCCGCTCGCCACCGGCTGGAACAACCTCCTCGAGATCCAGGCCAGCTCCAGCAGCGCGAGCGCGTGCGGCACCGTGACCGTCGCCGACAAGAAGGCCGGAACGGTCACCCTCACCGGGGCGAACGTGTCGAAGGCGTGCACGTTCACCTTCACCTACTCGATCAAGTCGTCGTCCGGAGGAAGCGTGAACTCCAACGTGGTGACGAACACCGTGACGGTGAACCCGTGACCGCGCTCAGGAGGGTCCTGCGCCGACGCGTCGACGAGAACCGCACCGACGACGGCATGACCCTCGTCGAACTGATCGTCGCGATGGGCATCTTCACCGTGGTGGTCAGCGTGTTCATGGCGGGAATCGTCGTCATGACCAAGAGCACCGCCCGCGCTCAGGCCGTCGGCGACTCCGGCGACGCTGCCCTGAAGATCTTCCAGCGGTTCGACAAGCAGGTCCGGTACGCCAGCAGCATCAACGGGGCAGGCGCCGGCGCGACGACCGGCACCTACTACGTCGAGTACCTCGTCTCGGCGGTCGACGCCGGCCAGAGCCCGGTGTGCTACCAGTGGCGGTACTCGACCGCCCAGCGGACGCTCGCGGTGCGCTCCTGGAAGGACGTCGCGCCGCGCACTCCGTCGGCGTGGCTGACCATGGCCACCAATGTGCGCAACGACCTGAGCAAGGTGGCCGAGCGGCCGTTCGTCTTCAAGGCGGCGGACCCCATCAACCTGCGCCAGCAGCTGAGCGTCCACCTCGACATCGGCCCCGGCCCAGCCGGGTCGGCGGCGCGCAAGGGCGCGGCGATCGACTCCAACTTCGTGGCGCGCAACTCGTCGAGCCGCGTCACCGTCCAACACGGACAGCAACTTGGACGGGCTGAGCGACACCCCCGTCTGCAACACGGCTGGGAGGCCATGATGCGCGGACGACGCGTGCTCGATGTCCGAGGCGTCCGCGATGGCTGGCCGTCCGTCGGCGGCTCGGACGCGGAGCCGGCGACGACCAAGGGTTCGCCATGCTCACCGCGATCCTGCTCATCATGATCATGGCCGCGATCAGCGTCCTCATGCTCGGCGTCGTCGTCGCGCAGAAGACGCCGACCGTCTTCGCGGACAAGAACGGTCAGACGGTCTTCGCCTCGGAGGCCGGCCTCGACGCCGCACTCAGCCAGCTCCGGTCCTCTCTCGGCGCCCCGGACCTCGTGACCGGCAAGATCTACGGCGACCCGCGGCTGCTGCCGTGCACGGTCCAGGGCTCGGTCAACTCGGCCGGGACCCCGCTGAAGTACAAGGTCAACGTGACGTACTTCGACCAGAGCCCCACCGGCAAGGACGCCACGTGGCGCGCGGCCAACAAGTTGCTCTGCTCGCCCACGACCGGCGTGGCGATCGCCCCCAGCTTCGCCCTGCTCTCGTCCGAGGGCGTCGACGCCGACCTCAAGGGCCTGGCCACCGGCGCGGGCAATCGCACCATCGAGACCGTCTACACGTTCCAGGTCTCCAACAACAACATCGACGGCGGCACGATCTACACGTTCGGTGACAAGCACTGCCTGCAGGCGACCGGCCAGACCGTCGGCTCGAAGGTCGTGTACGTGGACGCCGCCGACTGCCGCGAGGACGACCCCCGCCGACTGTGGACGTACGGCAAGGACTACTCGCCTGCACCTGTCGGTTTCCGACCTCGGGGCCACGCCCTTGTGCATCACCGGCAATGCCAGCGGTGGCGGGAACATCGACATCACGCTGACCAAGTGCACGGCCGGGCAACACCTCCCAGATGTTCAGCTGGCAGGGTGGGGCGCAGTTCAACGGCGAGAACACCGCCGGGTACCAACTACGCGAACCTGTGCCTCAGCGCGGGTGCCGTCTACGCGGACGCCGACCTCGTCGGCAAGAACCTCAAGTACGGCACGCTGCCTGGCCGGAGACATCGCCTCCGGATCGTTCGACCCCGACCCCCGTGTCGGTGCCGGCGCGGCCGGCAAGTCGACGAACCAGATCGTCAACTTCCTCGAGTTCGGCCGGTGCATGGACGTCACCGGCGAGAGACGTGACGGCGACCTTCATGATCGTCTACCCCTGCAAGCAGGACCCCAGCGGCGGATCGCTTGCTGCAGTGGAACCACAAGTGGGTGTACTCGGAGCCCACAGGGCTCGCGGGTTCGGTCGCCTCGCAGCAGATCGTCGTGAAGAACGGCGGCTCGAGCGGAATCCTCCGGAGCCAACTACTGCCTCACCACGCCGGCAGTCCGGCGTCACCGGTTTCGTCACCATGACGGTCTGCAGCGCGGGCGACGCGAACCAGAAGTGGACGCGCAACGCCTTGCTCGCCGCCTACGCGGACAGCTGGACCTTCACGGACCAGTACGGTCGGTGCGCGTCCCTGGGTGAGAAGATGCACGAGCACCTCCTGGTCGAAGATCACCGTCGCCGCGTGCACCGGCGGTCCCGAGCAGAAGTGGAACGCACCGGCCAAGGGGCAGAGCGCCCGTCTCGACGACTTCAAGGAAACGCCCTGAGCCCGATGACGTCAGACCCCCTCGCCTCGACGCTCTTCGTCGGCCTGGTCGTCGTCTTCGGCCTACTCATCGGCTCGTTCCTGAACGTCGTCATCTGGCGCGTCCCGCGGGGAGAATCGATCGTCTCACCGCCGTCGGCGTGCCCCAAGTGTGGGAAGCCGATCACGGCGCGGGACAACGTGCCGGTGCTCTCGTGGCTGCTCCTGCGCGGGAAGTGCCGCAACTGCCAGAACCCCATCTCGGCGCGCTACCCGCTCGTCGAGCTGGGCACCGCCGTGCTCTTCGGACTGACGGCGCTGCACTTCGGCCCCACGTGGCCACTGCCCGCCTACCTCTACCTCGCCGCGATCTCCGTCGCGCTCGCCCTGATCGATCTCGACGTGCACCGCCTGCCGGACGCCATCGTCAAGCCGTCGTACCTCGTCGCCGCGGTGCTGCTGGCCCTCGCCAGCTGGGGTGAGGACGACTGGCCCGCGCTCCTGCGGGCCGCCATCGCCGGCGTCATCCTCTTTGCCTTCTACTTCCTCCTGGTCCTCGTGTATCCGCGGGGGATGGGCTGGGGCGACGTCAAGCTGGCCGGCCTGCTCGGTCTCTACCTCGGGTGGGTGGGCTGGGGAGCGCTGATCGTCGGGGCATTTGCCGCATTCTTGCTCGGCGGCGTGTTCTCTGTCGGACTGCTTCTGTCGCGGAAGGCCGGCCGAAAGTCCGGTATTCCGTTCGGTCCGTGGATGATTGCGGGCGCGATCGTCGGAATCGCGTTCGGTGAACAGCTGTGGTCCGCCTATCTCGGTGTTCTCGGCTGACACCAGTTGCTGTCGATGTCCCCGGCAGGCTCAAGTCCCCACGCGATTCGCCCGATAGCACGAGAAGCATCGGAGCGTCGTTCGAAAGGGGACATTGTGGGCAAGTCGCGAGTCATCGGGCTCGACATCGGCACCACCGCCGTGCGTGCCGCGCAGCTGGACTTCGGCAGCGGCGGTCCGACGGGCAAGGGTCAGCCGACCCTCGTGCGTTACGGCGAGGTCCCGCTGCCGCTCGGAGCTGTCCGTGACGGAGAGGTGACGGACCAGGCCGTCGTCGCCCACGCGCTGCGCAGCCTGTGGGCCACGTCGAAGTTCGAGTCCAAGGAAGTCGTGATCGGGGTGGGCAACCAGCGCGTCGTCGTGCGCGAGCTTGCCGTTCCGGCCATGCCGCTCCCGCAGATCCGGACGTCCCTGCCGTTCCAGGTGCAGGAGATGCTCCCGATGTCGACCGACGAGGCGCTGCTGGACTTCTACCCGATCGGCGAGGGCATGTCCGAGACCGGCCCGGTCGTCAACGGGATGCTCGTCGCCGCCGTCCGGGACACCGTCTCGGCGAACGTGCTCGCTGTCGAGTCCGCAGGACTGCGCCCCACGATGGTGGACCTCAACGGCTTTGCCCTGCTGCGCGGCATGACTCGCGGTGACCACGGGGCCCGGACCGTCGCACTGGTCGACATCGGCGCGCGGGTCACCGACGTGGTCGTCGTCGCCAACGGTCTTCCCCGATTCATCCGGACGCTGCCTCACGGCGGTCAGGACGCCACCGATGTCATCGCCCGGGCCATGAACGTCGCCGGCCCCGAAGCCGAGTCGCTCAAGCGGCAGATCGGCATCGGGTTCGCGGTTCCGCCCGAGCTCAACGACGCGTCGGAGGCGCTCTCGGAGGTCTGCCGGAACCTCGTCGAGACCATCCGGAACACGTTCGTCTACTTCGCGACGAACAACCCCGGTCCTGGCATCGATGTCGTCGTCCTCACGGGCGGCGGCGCGCACCTCGCCGGACTTGGTCAGTACCTCTCGAGTGCGAGCCGACTTCCCGTCGTGCTCGGCAACCCGCTCGAGGCGGTCCACGTCGCGAAGACTGCCGGCGGCCGCGAGGCGTTCGCCGGACACGAGTCGCTCATGGCGCTGGCCATGGGCCTGGCCTACGGAGTGGCGGCATGAGCCTGACCCTGGAGCGCCCCGCGAAGAAGGCGGGCAAGGGCAAGAGCGTCATCACGGCCGTCGGTCTGCCGCAGGTCAACCTGCTGCCGCCCGAGGTGCGTGCCGCACGGGGCCTGGTCCACGTCAAGCGCTGGCTCGGCGTCTCTCTCATCGTGGTCCTGATCCTCTCGGTGCTGATGTACGGCTTCGCCGTGCTGGCGAACTCGAGTGCCGACGCCGATCTGGCCGACGCGCAGACCCAGGCGGCGACCCTCGCGACCGAGCAGGCCAAGTACGCGGAGGTTCCGCTCGTGCTCAGCGAGCTCAAGCGCACCGACGACGCTCGCGAGCAGGGCATGTCGACCGAGATCCTCTGGAAGCCGTACATCGACGCCATCGCGGCAGTCCTGCCCCCGGGCGTCGGCATCGAGTCGATGACCGTGACGCAGGCGACGCCGTGGCTGGACGCCCAGCCCTCCACCGAGGCACTGCTCGACCCCGGTGTCGGCACGATCGTGTTCTCGGTCCACACCGCGACGCTGCCCGATAGCTCGGCGTGGCTCGACGCCGTGAACTCGCATCCCGGGCCTCTCCGGCGCAACGATCACGTCGGCGGCGCTCTCGCAGGATGACGGAGCTGCCCTACTACGACGTGAGCACGTCCGTCCAGGTGACGGATGCGGCCTACGCGAACCGCTTTGCCCAGACGGAAGGGAAGTGACATGAGCGGCACCAAGGCCGGACCCTGGGTGGCCGGCACCGTCTTCGCGGCGCTGATCATCGTCCTCGCCGCGTGGTTCCTCGGGATCTCGCCGCAGCTCGCCTCCGCCTCGGAGACGTCGGCGCAGGCAGAGGCCCAGGTGGCACAGAACGACGCTGACCGCGACGAAGATCGCGGCGATGAAGAAGCAGTTCGCCAAGCTCGACGAGTACAAGGCGCAGCTTGCCGCCGCACACCTGCAGATCCCGACGGACATGCAGCTCGCGGCGTACCAGCGCGAGCTCGCGGCGTTGGCCGAGGCGCACGCCGTGACGATCGTCAACCTTGCCGTGAATCCGTCGGCTGCCGTGGTCCCGGTGGGCGCGGTTCCCGCCGCGCCGCCGGTGGCCGAGGGCAACCGAGACGTCGACAGACTCGGCCTCGTCGACGGACGGCACGGTGACTCCCGTGGCGCCGACGGGTCCCGCAGTCATCGCCGGGTTCGCCCAGGTGCCCATCACCGTCGAGGTCGTCGGGACGTACGCCAACGTCACGGCATTCCTCAATGACGTCCAGGCAGGCACCCAGCGCCTCCTGCTCGTCACCGGTCTGGACGCCAAGAAGACCGACGCCGCCGAGGCGTCGGGCGGTCGGCCGGCGACGGCCGACGGTGACCTGGACCTGCTGATCAGTGGCTCGCTCTACGTCCTCCAGGACCAGGCCGCAGCCGCCACACCCGAGGTCACGGACCCCGCGACCCCGCCGGCGCCGCTTCCGGTACCGCCGGGCGACAAGAACCCGCTCGCACCGATCGGCTGAGAGCACCGCACGACGTCGATGCCGTGGTACGCCCCGTCGGGCGCACCACGGCATCGTCGCGTCCGGGAGTGGACCGGTTCCTGCACGCCGATCGTCACGTGGGAGGATGCGCGCATGCTGCGTTGGTTGACCTCTGGTGAGTCCCACGGACCGGCTCTCGTCGGCATCCTGGAGGGCCTCCCGGCGGACGTCGAGGTCCAGAGCTCGGACATCCAGGAGGCGCTCGCCCGCCGTCGCCTCGGGTACGGGCGGGGTGCCCGGATGAAGTTCGAGCAGGACGCGGTCCGGCTGCTCGGCGGGGTGCGGCACGGGCGGACCCAGGGTGGCCCGGTCGCGATCGAGATCGCGAACACCGAGTGGCCCAAGTGGGTCGACGTCATGTCGTCGGACCCGGTCGAGGACACCGACGTCCTGAACCGGGCCCGGAACGCCCCGCTGACGCGCCCGCGGCCCGGGCACGCCGACCTGGTCGGCATGCGCAAGTACGGCTTCGACGACGCCCGTCCGGTGCTCGAGCGGGCCAGCGCGCGCGAGACCGCGACCCGCGTCGCGCTCGGCACGGTCGCGGCACGGTTCCTCGAGCAGGCCGCGGGCATCCGGTTCGTCTCGCACGTCGTGTCCATCGGCCCGGTCGCGGTGCCGGAGGATGCGGACCTGCCCCTGCCCGAGGACCTGGCCGCACTCGACGCCGACCCGGTGCGCTGCTTCGACGCCGCGACCTCGGCCGCGATGGTGGCCGAGATCGACCAGTGCCACAAGGACGGCGACACGCTCGGCGGGGTCGTCGAGGTCCTCGTCTACGGCCTGCCGTCCGGGCTGGGCTCCTACGTGCACGCCGACCGCAAGCTCGACGGGCGGCTCGCCGCCGCGCTGATGGGGATCCAGGCGATCAAGGGCGTCGAGGTCGGCGACGGCTTCCGCACCGCCGCGCGGCGTGGGTCGCAGGCGCACGACGAGATCGAGCGTGACGCGTCGGGCGCGATCGTGCGTCGCACCAACCGCGCCGGCGGCATCGAGGGCGGGATGAGCAACGGCGAGATCCTGCGGGTCCGCGCCGCGATGAAGCCGATCTCGACCGTTCCCCGCGCGCTCGACACCGTCGACATCGCGACCGGCGAGGCGACGAAGGCGCAGCACCAGCGCTCCGACGTGTGCGCGGTCCCGCCCGCGGCCGTCGTCGCCGAGGCCATGGTCGCCCTGGTCATCGCCGATGCCCTCTTGGAGAAGACTGGCGGCGACTCGGTCGCCGAGGTGCGCCGCAACCTCCAGGCGTACGTCGCCGCCATCCCGGACCTGCTCGCGTGAGCGTGGAGACGACCGGCCCGCGGATCGTGCTCGTCGGGCCGCCGGGCTCCGGCAAGTCGACCGTCGGTGTCGCCCTGGGGGAGCGGTGGCAGCTCACCGTCCGGGACACCGACGCCGACGTCGAGAGGGTGGCCGGCAAGACGATCTCCGACATCTTCGTGGAGGACGGCGAGCCGCGGTTCCGCGAGCTCGAGTCGGCCGCCGTCGCCACCGCCCTGGCCGAGCACGAGGGCGTCCTCGCGCTCGGGGGCGGCGCCGTGCTCGACCCACGGACGCAGGCGGCGCTCGAGTCCTACGTGGCCGGTGGCGGTGCCGTCGCGTTCCTCGACGTCTCGCTCGCGCAGGCCGCACCCCGGGTCGGGTTCAACACGTCCCGACCGCTGCTCCTGGGCAACCCGCGCGCGCAGTGGCAGGCCCTGATGGAGGCGCGACGACCCGTGTACGAGGCGGTCTCGACGGTGCGCGTCCTGACGGACGGTCTGCGCCCGGCGGACGTCGCCGAGCGGATCGAGCAGGAGCTCGCCGAGCTGCGGACGCACGCCGGCGGCCCCGAGTCCCCCGAGGAGGACGCCCGATGAGCGGGAACGTGACCGTCCGGGTCGACGGCGACGCGCCCTACGACGTGCTGATCGGTCACCACCTGCTCGGTGCCTTGCCGGGGCTGCTCGGTGACTCGGTCCGTCGGGTGCTCGTCGTGCACCCGTCGGCACTCGCGGCGACGGCCGACGTCGTCCGGGAGGACCTCCTCGCGCACGGGTACGAGGCCTTCATCGCCGAGGTGCCCGACGCCGAGGAGGCCAAGACCGCGCAGGTCGCCGCATTCCTGTGGCAGGTGCTCGGGCAGGCGGACTTCACGCGCTCGGACGCCATCGTGGCGGTCGGCGGGGGAGCGACGACGGACCTGGGCGGGTTCGTCGCGGCGACGTGGTTGCGCGGGATCCGGGTGGTCCAGGTTCCGACGACGGTCCTGGCGATGGTCGACGCGGCCGTCGGCGGCAAGACCGGGATCAACACCGCCGAGGGCAAGAACCTGGTCGGCGCGTTCCACCCGCCGGCCGGGGTGCTGTGCGACCTCGCCGCACTCTCGTCGATGCCGAAGCACGACTTCGTCGCGGGCCTCGCCGAGGTGGTCAAGTGCGGGTTCATCGCCGACCCGGTGATCCTCGACCTCGTCGAGGCGAACGTCGAGCTGCTGCAGGACCCCGTCGCCGCGTCGGCGTCGCCCGTGCTGCTCGAGCTGATCGAGCGCTCGGTGCGCGTGAAGGCGGTCGTCGTAGGCCAGGACCTCAAGGAGGCCGGCCTGCGCGAGATCCTCAACTACGGCCACACCTTCGGTCACGCGGTCGAGCACGTCGAGCGGTTCCAGTGGCGGCACGGCGCCGCCGTCTCGGTCGGCATGGTCTATGTCGCCGAGCTGGCTCGCCTCGCCGGGCGCCTCTCCGACGAGGTCGTGGACCGGCACCGGTCGATCCTGTCGTCGCTCGGCCTGCCGGTGTCGTACCGCGGCGACCGGTGGGAGCGGCTGATGGCCGCGATGCGACGCGACAAGAAGACGCGCGGCGACCTGCTGCGGTTCGTCGTGCTCGAGGACATCGGTCGCCCGACCCGCCTCGAAGGACCGGACCCGACGCTCCTCGCCGCTGCTTACGCCGAGGTCAGCGAGGGCGCACCGCCGCCGACCCGGATCGTGTCGCTGTGACGCGCGTTACGCCGTCTGTGCGGGCGCTCGTCGCCTAGGCTTCGCGGCATGGCGCGCGTGCTGGTCCTCAACGGACCCAACCTCGGCCGGCTCGGCGTCCGCGAGCCGGAGATCTACGGCTCCGACTCGCACGCGGACCTGGTGGCCGCCGTGACCGGGTGGGCGACGGAGCTCTCCCTGGACGTCGAGGTCCGACAGACCGACGACGAGTCGACGCTCGTCGGCTGGTTGCACGAGGCCGTCGACGCCCGCGCGCACGTGGTGCTGAACCCGGCCGCGTTCACGCACTACTCGTACGCGTTGCGCGACTCCGCGGCGCAGGTCAGCGCAGCCGGGCTCGTGCTCGTCGAGGTGCACCTGTCCAACCCGTACGCCCGGGAGACCTTCCGGCACGTCTCGGTGATCGGGCCCGTCGCCACGGGCACCGTCGCCGGCTTCGGACCCCTCGGCTACCGCCTGGCCCTCGAAGCGGTCGCCGCCCGCCTCTAGCGCGGCCCGCCCGCCCGCAATCCCTGGCGCACCGCGTCCACAAACCCACGCCCAGCCGCCTCTGCGCCCCAGCTCCCGCGCCTCGCCAAGGATCCAGACGATTTGCCGACGATTTCCCGGCAGATCCTCTGAATCGTCTGCTGCGGTGACCCGTCCACAGCCCATCGGAGCGACGTCCTGGCGGGCGGGTGAGGTCCCAGGCGGTTTGAGGAGTCGCGACCGCGGCACTCTCGAGCAGTGATTCGCCGCGACCGGGACTGGGTACCGTCCGAGGCGTCGGCTCAGGCCGGCGTCTTCTCCGTCGAGCAGGCGAAGGCCGCGGGGCTCACGCGGCACCAGGTCGACCAGCGGCTCCGGAACGGGACGTGGGTCCGGGTCGCGGGTCGGGCGCTGACTGGCGCGGCGACGAGCGTCGGACCGGCCCAGCAGGTCCAGGCCGCGGCGCTGTGCTGGGCGGACGCGGTCGTGTGCCTTGGCACGGCGGCCAGGTTCCATCGACTGCCGGTGTCGGACGACGGGCTCATCCATGTGAACGTCCCCTCGCCGCGGCAGCACCGCGGGGTCCTGCGCGTGCACTCCTACCCGCTCGAGGGGGCCGACATCGCCCGGGTGGGCGCCGCATGGGTCACGAGCCGGGACCGCACGATTCTCGACTGCGTGGGTCGGCTGCCACCGATCGAGGCGTCGGCACTCGTGGCCTGGGCGATCAGCCGACGCAGCGTCGGCGCGGACTTGGTCGCGAGTTGGGTGGAGGATCATCCGCGCGCGTGGGGCAACATCCGGCGGCGAGTCGCCGTGGAACAGCTCGCTGCTCGTGTCGCGAGTCCCGCCGAACAGCTCCTGCACGACCTGTTGCGGGCGGGCGGGATCGTCGGATGGACGGCGGGGGAGTCGCTGCTCACGGCGGTGGGCGTCGCTGCGTCCGCGGACGTCTGGTTCGCCGACGTTCGGTTGGTGATCGAGGTGGACGGGCGCGCGTTCCACGGCGCCGATCGATTCCAGGCCGACCGGACTCGGCAGAACCAGCTCGTCGCAGCAGGCTGCACGGTGCTCCGGTACACGTGGGACGACCTCACGCGACGCCCCACCGAGGTCCTCACCCAGATCCGGTCGAACCTGCACCGCCTCCGCCAGACGCGCAACCCGTGAGGAATCAGATGGTCTGCCGAGGATTCGTCGGCAGATGCTCTGATTCCCGGGAGGGGTGGGCGCGGGTCGTCGGGCGGTCACCAGCGTCGCGATAGGATGGTCGGCGGTCTGCGACCGTCCCCGACTGGGCGCCCTTCGGCGCGCGGGTCGACGGTTCGCGGCGAGAGCACCCTTCACCGACAGGAAAGCGACGATCGTGGCGACCACCAACGACCTCAAGAACGGCACCGTGCTGAAGATCGACGGCCAGCTGTGGACCGTGATCGAGTTCCAGCACGTCAAGCCCGGCAAGGGTGGCGCGTTCGTCCGCACCAAGCTGAAGAACGTGCTGTCCGGCAAGGTCGTCGACCGGACGTTCAACGCCGGCCTGAAGATCGAGACGGCCAACGTCGACAAGCGCGACATGCAGTTCCTCTACAAGGACGGCACCGACTTCGTGTTCATGGACACGGACACGTACGACCAGATCAACATCCCCGAGGCCACGGTCGGCGACGTCGCCAACTTCCTGCTGGAGAGCCAGAGCGCGATGGTCGCGACGAACGAGGGCGCCCCCCTCTTCGTCGAGCTGCCGCCGTCGGTGATCCTCGAGGTCACGTACACCGAGCCGGGCCTGCAGGGCGACCGCTCGTCGGCCGGGACGAAGCCGGCGACGCTGGAGACCGGGTACGAGATCCAGGTGCCGCTGTTCCTCGAGAACAACACGAAGGTCAAGGTGGACACCCGCGACGGGAGCTACCTCGGCCGTGTGAACGACTGAGGTGGGAGCTCGCACCAAGGCTCGCAAGCGGGCGCTCGACGTCCTCTTCGAGGCCGACCAGCGAGGCGTCGACCCCGTGAGCCTGCTCGCGCGACGCATCACCGAGCCGGGAACCGAGGCCTCCCTGCCGCAGTACTCGGTCGACCTGGTCGAGGGTGTCATCGCCGAGCAGGGACGCATCGACGAGCTGCTGGCTACGCACGCGCATGGATGGACCATCGACCGCATGCCGGCCGTCGACCGTGCGCTGCTGCGCATCGGCACCTGGGAGATCCTGTACAACGACGACGTCCCGGACGCCGTCGCGGTCGACGAGGCCGTCGAGCTCGCGCGGTCGCTGTCCACCGACGAGTCGCCGAACTTCGTCAACGGCCTGCTCGGCCGGCATCGTCGACCTGAAGCCGACCCTGCTCGCCTGACGCGTAGGCGTCAGACGGTGCGCTGGATCGAGGCGAGCGGGGCCTCACGCGGCCCCTGCGTCGGCACCGCGCGCAGCGCACGCCGTGGCGTGGCCACCGGCAGGGTCCCGGTGGCCGGCCGTGGCCCACGCACCGGTATGCCCGGCGCCGCTCGACCGAGGAAGTTGCCCTGCACCCGGGTCACACCCATCTCGATCAGCGCCGTGAGCTGGTCGGGCGTCTCGACGCCCTCGGCGACGATGTCGAGCCCGTGGGTCTGGGCCAGGGCGACGATCGCGCGCACGACACCGGCGCCGCGGTCGGTCCCCATGTCGCGGACGAACGACCGGTCGATCTTGAGCTGGTCGACGGGTAGCCGCGCGATCCGGGCCAGCGAGCTGTAGCCGGTGCCGAAGTCGTCGACGGCGATCTGGGCGCCACGGGCACGCAGCTCGGAGAGCACGGGGATCGCCGAGGTGGTCTGCACGAGGGCGCTCTCGGTGATCTCGAGCGTCAGGTGCTCCCAGAAGGCGTCGCCCCAGGCGGTCTCGATCTGGGCGAGCGCGTCGGGCTCGGCGAGCTGCCGGGCGGCGATGTTCACGGCGACCGGCATCTGGAACCGCTCGAGCGCCTGCCGGGCCTGGCTGAGCACCGAGAGCCCGATCGGCACGATCAGACCGGACTCCTCGGCGAGGTCCAGCCAGTCGGCGGGCAGGATGAGGTGACCGTGGTGGTCCCACCGCGCGAGCGCCTCGACCTGGACGATCTCGAGCGTGTGCGCATCGACGATCGGCTGGAAGTACGCGGTGAAGTGCCCCCCGGACACGGCCGACTCGAGCGCGGCGCGCTGCTGGCGGTCGGCCTCGACGCGACGGCGCAGGACGCGGTCGAACACGCGGAACCCGGCGTGGGTCCGCTTGGCCTCGAGCATCGCGGTGTCCGCGTGCCGCATCGAGCGCGTCGGCGTCGATGATGTCGCCGGGGATCCAGGTGGCGACGCCGACGGTCAGCCGGGCCGGGCGGCTGCCCACCGAGCGGTCGATGAAGCCTTCCCGCAGCGAGCGGGCCAGGGCGACCAGGTCGACGTCGGACGGCGCGCGGGACAGGACGACGACGAACTCGTCGCCGCCGAAGCGGCCGATGAACGCGTCGCGGTCGCTCAGGGCGCTGCGCAGGTAGTCGGCGACCCGAACGAGCAGCGCGTCCCCGCTCGCGTGGCCGAGGGCGTCGTTGACCCGCTTGAAGCCGTCGATGTCGCCGAAGATCAGCGAGACGCGGCTGCGCTCGACGTTGGCCTGGTCCAGCACGTCCAGGAGGTGGCGTTCGACCGCACGGCGGTTGGGCAGTCGGGTCAAGGAGTCGGCGAACGCGGTCCTGTGCAGGCGTTCGGCGAGCTGGTAGCGCTCGGCGGCGGCGGAGACGATCTGGGCGAGGTCGATCATGAAGGCCCTGGCCTGCGGCGAGTGCTCCACCTTCTCCGCCGAGAAGAGCTCGGTGACGAAGCGGTCGCGGGCGATCGGGCGCAGGGACGCCTCGATGCTCGGGTCGGCCAGGATCGTGCGTGCCTCGTCCCGCGCGGACAGCAGAAGCGCGTCGGCGTCCTTGACGAACCACGCGCGAGTTGGCCAGGCCGGGCGATGGCGTCGCGCATGCGGTGCTGCAGCGCTGCGCTGTCCTGCGCGTCGCGCAGCCGGTTGAGTGCGACGACCTCGAGCGCGAGGGCGAGCGGGATGGCCCACAGGGCCGCGAAGATGCCGCCCAGACCGCGGTCGGGGGTCAGCACGCCGGCGGTGAAGATCGCGAGCGACTCGGCACCGGCGAGGACCAGCAGCGATCCGAAGCGGGTGAGCCGGGCGCGACCGACCGCAAGAACCACGTACGTGACGGCGATGGCCGTCGGCACCAGCAGGAGCGCCTCGCCGAGCACCGCGGGATCGACGCGCGCGGCCAGCTGGTCGTCGGGGATCCACCACAGGACGGCGCGCAGGGCGAACAGGGTCCCCGCGGTCCACAGCCAGGGCCGGATCGGGGGCCCGCCGGCGATCGCACGGGTGGCCGGGATCGCGATCAGGATGAAGGCGGCGATGAGCAACGCGTGCACGAACACGAGGACGTCCTGGACCGCACCCTCGAGAGTCAGCGCGTAGAGACCGCCGACGGCGAGCACGAGCGACATGTCGAGCGACCACGCAAACGACCACGCGGCGCTGGCGGGCCGGACCTCGCCCCTCCACCACACCCACTGCAGCACGCAGAAGCCACCCACGACCCCCGCAGCAAGCAGCTGCAGGACGGTGACCCAGGTCGGTACGGAGGACAGCACGAAGGGGACATCGTCACCCTGAACGCCTCAGATGACGTGGCATCCGGGTGATGGGCACAGGTTCCTGCCCGTTTGCTGGGTACCGGCCCACGTCCGGGTGACTGGCATCATGGCGCCGTGACGACCGTTCCCGGCCCGGCAACGCTGCCGCGGCGCACCATCACCTCCTACGCGCTCGGCTCCGTCGCGACCGGCGGGTTCGGCACGTTGCCGGGGCTCGTCCTGGCCTACTACCTGACGGACACGTTGGGCGTGGCGGCCGGTGTCGCAGGGCTGGTGGTGACCGTGCCCAAGCTCTGGGACGTGGTCATCGACCCGTTCATCGGCGCCCGGTCGGACGCCTCGGCGGCCCGCCACGGCAGCCGTCGGAGCTTCCTGCTCACGGGCGCCGTGGCCCTCCCGCTCCTGTTCGCTGCGGTCTTCGCCACCCCGCGCGCCCTCGAGGGTCCGTCGGCCGCGGTGTGGGTGGTGGTGGCGTTCGTCGCCGCCGCGACCGCGTTCTCGATCTTCCAGGTGCCGTACATCGCCTTGCCGGCGGAGATCGCGCCGGACTACGCGTCCCGGACGCGCCTGCTGGCACCGCGGATCGCCGTCCTGGCCCTGGCCATCCTCGCGTTCGGGGCGGGCGGTCCGCTGATCCGCGACGCCGCGGGCGGCGGGCGCGCCGGGTACGCCGTGATGGGCCTCATCGGGGGCGTCGTGATCGGCCTCGGCATGCTCGCGACCTGGGCGGGCGCACCGCGACGGGCGGAGGTCGCCGCGGGGACGCCGGTCCCGCATCGTCGGGGCGACGCGCTGCGGCTCGGTGCCGCGGCGCTGCGCGAGCTGCCGGCGTTCCGGCGCCTGCTCGGCGCCTTCCTCCTGCAGGCCCTCGCCACCGGCTCCATGCTCGCGGGCGCGCAGTACGTCGCGACGTACTCGCTCGGCAACGAGGACGCGGTGACGTTCGTGTTCGTCGCTCTCGTCGCGCCGGCCCTGCTCGTGATGCCGCTCGGCACGCGTCTCGCCCGTCGGTTCGGCAAGAAGCGGTCGTTCGTCGGCGCGACGCTCGTGTTCACCGTGGCTGCTCTGTCACTGATCCCGATGCGGTGGGCGCCCGGCGGCTGGGTCTACGCCTCGGTCGCCCTGGCCGGTGTCGCGTACGCCGGGATGCAGCTCTACCCGCTCGCGATGCTGCCCGACGTCGTCTCGGTCGACGCGCGCGAGCGCGGCGAGGACCGCGCGGGCGTCCTGGGTGGCGTCTGGACCGCGGGGGAGACCGCCGGCCTCGCGCTCGGACCCACGCTCGTGCTGGGCCTGCTCGCCGCCACCGGGTTCGTGTCCAAGACCGCGGGCGAGGTGGTCACGCAACCCGGCTCGGCGCTCACCGGGATCGCGCTCTGCTTCTCGCTCCTCCCCGCGGCGCTCGCGCTCCTGAGCCTCGTACCGCTGTCCCGCTACCCGTTGTCGGCCGACGTCGTCGACGATGCCGCACCCCAGGAGGTCCGCCCGTGAGCATCGATCGCCGAGCAGGGCGCCAGCCCACCGACGTCCTCGCCGACCTCGCGTCCTGGCGGGCGGCAGACCCGCCGACGCACGGCGGTCGCATCCTGTCCTACGTCTACGACTCGGGCCGGGCCGACCTCGACGACGTCGCGGCTGAGGCGGTGCGGATGTTCCTCCCCGTCAACGGGCTCGACCCGACGACGTTCACGTCGGTGGCCGCCCTCGAGAGCCGGCTCGTGGCGTTCGCGCGGGATGTCCTGCACGGGGACGACGGCACCGTCGGGTCGGTGACCTCGGGCGGCACCGAGTCCTGCATGCTCGCGGTGAAGTCGGCACGCGACCTGTGGCGTGCCACGCACGGCGCGACCGCCCGGCCGACCCTCGTCCTGCCGACGACCGCGCACCCGGCGTTCCACAAGGCCGCGCACTACCTCGACCTGGACGTGCTCGCGGTGCCGGTGGATCCGGTCACGGGAGCGCCGACGGCGGCCGACATCCTGGCGCGCGTCGATGAGCGGACGGCGCTGGTGGTCGTCAGCGCACCGAGCTACCCGTTCGGGGTGATCGACCCGGTCGTCCAGGTCGCCGAGCACGCGGGCGTCCCGGTGCACGTGGACGCCTGCATCGGCGGGTGGGTGCTGCCCTGGTGGGGCGACGTCGCGGAGCCGTGGGACCTCGCCGTGCCAGGAGTCACGTCGATCTCCGCCGACCTGCACAAGTTCGGGTTCGCCCCCAAGGGGGCCTCCGTCGTGCTCTACCGCGCGCGCGAGCAGCACCGGGCGCAGTACTTCGCGACGACCGCCTGGCCCGGTTACCCGGTGGTGAACCCGACGATGCTCGGGTCGCGGGGCGTCGGGTCCATGGCAGCGGCCTGGGCCGTCCTGCAGGTCCTCGGCACCGACGGTCTGGCCGAGCTCGTGGGGTCGACCCGGGCGGCGACGCAGCGGGTGGTCGCGGCGGTCGAGCAGATCGACGGCCTGCGGGTCGTCGGCGCTTCCGACAGGCCCGCTCGTCGCCATCGCGACCGACGACGCGGTGGGCCCGGACGACCGGGTGGACCCGTTCCTGCTCATCGACGAGGTCCGGCGACGTGGCTTCCTGCTGCAGGCCCAGCCCGCCATGCAGCAGTCCGACGGGACGGTCCTGCCGCGCACCGCCCACCTGACCGTGACGCCCGTGACCGGACGGGTGGTCGACGAGCTCGTCGCGACGCTCGCCGCCGCGGCGAACGAGGTCCGGGGCCGACCGCCCGCAGCCCCGGACCCGTCGCTCGCGCAGCGCGTCCTCACGCAGGGCCTTCCCGACGAGCTCGCCGGCGTGATGGCGACCCTCGAGGCGATGCCGGCCGAGATGGTCCAGCCGCTGCTCGTCGAGGTGCTCGCCGCCACAGTCGACCCGGCCCGGGAAGGGCCCGCCGGGAGGTAAGGTGAGGCGACGACAGACATTCCTTTAAGACCCGTCCTGTGAGGCGGGGAAGGAGCTGCTGCATGAGCGCTGCTGTGCCTTTCGACCAGCCCTCCGACGAGAGCCCCACCGACGACGACGCCGGCAACGTGGTCCTCGGAGCCCCGGAGATCGCGCGTGCTCTGACCCGCATCGCGCACGAGATCCTCGAACGCAACAAGGGCGGCGCCGACGTCGTCCTGCTCGGTATCCCCACGCGCGGGCTGCCGCTCGCGCGCCGACTCGCCGAGCGCCTCGAAGCCGTCGAACCGGGTCTGGACGCCTCCCGCCTCGTCGGCAGCCTCGACGTGACGATGTACCGCGACGACCTGGCCCACCACCCCACGCGCACGATCGGCGAGACCGACATCCCCGGCGGTGGCCTGGACGGCAAGATCGTGGTGCTCGTCGACGACGTCCTCTACTCGGGCCGCACCATCCGCGCGGCCCTCGACGCGATCAGCGACCTCGGACGCCCGCGCGCGGTCCAGCTCGCGGCCCTGGTCGACCGCGGTCACCGCGAGCTGCCGATCCGTGCGGACTACGTCGGCAAGAACCTGCCGACCTCCACGACCGAACGGGTCCGCGTCCTGCTGCAGGAGTGCGACGGCCGTGACGCCGTGCTGATCGAAGGGGGCGTGCGATGAAGCACCTGCTGTCCACGGCCGACCTCAGCCTGGCCGACGCGGTCCGGATCCTCGACACCGCCGGCTCGATGGCGGCGACGCAGGACCGGGAGATCAAGAAGCTGCCCACCCTGCGCGGTCGCACGGTGGTGAACCTGTTCTTCGAGGACTCCACCCGGACCCGCATCTCGTTCGAGACCGCCGCCAAGCGCCTCTCGGCGGACGTCATCAACTTCTCGGCCAAGGGCTCGAGCGTGTCCAAGGGCGAGTCGCTCAAGGACACCGCCCTGACGCTGCAGGCCATGGGCGCGGACGCCGTCGTCATCCGGCACCATGCCTCGGGCGCCCCGCACACGCTCGCGACCAGCGGCTGGACGCACGGTGCGGTCATCAACGCGGGCGACGGGATGCACCAGCACCCCACGCAGGCGTTGCTGGACGCCTACACGCTGCGACGCCACCTGACCGGACCCGGCGACGTGACCGGGCGCGACCTGACCGGTCTGCGGGTCGCGATCGTCGGTGACGTCCTGCACAGCCGGGTCGCGCGCTCGAACGTCAGCCTGCTGCACACCCTCGGCGCCGAGGTCACGCTCGTGGCGCCGCCCACGCTGGTGCCGGTCGGGGTGGGGGCGTGGCCCGCGAAGGTCTCGTACCACCTGGACGAGGTCATCGCCGACGACAAGCCGGACGCCGTGATGATGCTGCGCGTGCAGCGCGAGCGGATGTCCAGCGCCGGTGGCGGGTTCTTCCCGAGCCCGCTGGAGTACACGCGGCGCTACGGCCTCGACGCGCGACGGCTCGCAGCGCTGCCGGACCACGCGATCGTCCTGCACCCCGGCCCGATGAACCGCGGCCTGGAGATCTCCGCAGACGCCGCCGACTCGCCGCGCGCGGTGATCGTCGAGCAGGTGGCCAACGGCGTCGCGGTGCGGATGGCGGTCCTGTACCTCCTGCTGGCGGGCGGCGACGCCCCGTCGCCGGCCCCGGCGCGCACGACGAACGACGAGACGAAGGTGAACGCGTGAGGAACTACCTGCTGCGTGACGTGAGCCCCCTGGGCGACGGCACGACGGACGTCCTGCTCGCCGACGGCGTGATCGCGGCGATCGGCGCGGACGCCGAGGCGAAGGCCGGGGACGACCCGGTGGTCATCGACGGCACCGGCCTCATCTTGCTGCCGGGCCTCGTCGACCTGCACACGCACCTGCGCGAGCCGGGTCGCGAGGACGCCGAGACGGTGCGCAGCGGCACGCGCGCGGCGGCGATGGGCGGGTTCACCGCCGTGCACGCGATGGCGAACACGTCCCCGACGCAGGACACGGCAGGCGTCGTCGAGCAGGTCTGGCGGCTCGGCCGGGACGCGGGCTGGGTCGACGTCCGACCCGTCGGTGCGGTCACCGTCGGGCTCGAGGGCGAGCGGCTCGCCGAGCTGGGGGCCATGGCGGAGTCCGCGGCGCAGGTCCGGGTGTTCTCCGACGACGGCAAGTGCGTGCACGACCCCGTACTCATGCGCCGTGCGCTGGAGTACGTCAAGGCGTTCGACGGCGTGATCGCGCAGCACGCGCAGGAGCCGCGGCTGACCGAGGGCGCCCAGATGCACGAGGGCGTCGTGTCCGCCGAGCTCGGCCTGCCGGGCTGGCCCGCGGTCGCAGAAGAGGCGATCATCGCGCGCGACGTGCTGCTGGCCGAGCACGTCGGGTCGCGTCTGCACGTGTGCCACGTGTCGACCGCCGGGTCGGTCGAGATCATCCGCTGGGCCAAGTCGCGCGGCATCGACGTGACCGCCGAGGTCACGCCGCACCACCTGATCCTCACCGACGAGCTGGCCCGCGGCTACGACCCGGTGTTCAAGGTCAACCCGCCCCTGCGCACGCAGCGCGACGTCGAGGCGGTGCGCGAGGGTCTGGCCGACGGGACGATCGACATCGTCGCGACCGACCACGCGCCGCACACGCGCGAGGACAAGGACTGCGAGTGGGCCGCCGCCGCGTTCGGCATGACGGGCCTGGAGACCGCGCTCTCGGTCGTGCAGGAGACGATGGTCGACACGGGCCGGCTGACCTGGGCGGACGTCGCCCGGATCATGTCGACCACGCCTGCGCTGATCGGCCGCGTGAGCGACCACGGACGCCCGATCGCGGTGGGGGAGCCGGCCAACCTCGTGCTCGTCGACGCGGGCATCCGACGCATCGTCGTGCCCGAGGAGCAGGCCACCCAGAGCGCGAACTCGCCGTTCCGCGGTCGCGACCTGGCCGGCTGCGTCATCGCGACCTGGCTGCGCGGCCGGGCCACGGTCATGGACGGCTCGGCGTGCGACGAGTCGGTCGTGGTCAGCTCGTGAGTCGGCAGGCCGTCTCCACGTTCGTCCTCGTCCTGATCGTGCTGCTCGTGTTCTGGGGTATGCGCGCCGGGTGGAACGCTCGTACGCGCCGGACCGAGGGGCTGCTCGCCACCGCTGCGCCTGTCCCCGCAGAGTTCGGGGCGCAACGCTTCGGGCCGGTCGACGCGACCTACGTCTCGACCACCCGAGCAGGAGACTGGCTCGACCGGGTCACCGCCCAGGGCCTCGGCGTGCGCAGCCCCGCCACGGTCGACGTGTTCGACACCGGCGTCCGCGTGACCCGTACAGGTGCACCCGACCTCTTCGTACCGACCGCCGCGCTGCGCGGTGCAGCCACGGGACCCGGCATCGCGGGCAAGGTGGTCGGCGGCGACGGGCTCGTGATGATCACCTGGCAGAGCCGCGCCGACGACCCCCGCGGACTCGACACGGGCCTGCGCCCCCACCACGCCGCCGACCGCGAGCTGCTCGTCGCCGCGATCGTCCCCCTCATCCGTCCGACCCCCGGGGCCACGACGCCCGCGCAGGAGGAGAGCTCATGACCGACACCGCAGTGCTCGTGCTCGAGGACGGCCGCACCTTCACCGGGCGCCCGTACGGCGCGCAGGGTTCCACGCTCGGGGAGATCGTCTTCAACACCGGCATGACCGGGTACCAGGAGACGCTCACGGACCCCTCGTACCACCGCCAGATCGTCGTGATGACGGCGCCGCACATCGGCAACACCGGCGTGAACGACGAGGACCAGGAGTCCAGCCAGATCTGGGTGGCCGGGTACGTGGTGCGCGACCCCGCGCGCCGCACGTCGAACTGGCGCTCGGTCCGCACCCTCGACGACGACCTCGTCGCGCAGGACATCGTGGGCATCAGCGCGATCGACACGCGCGCCCTGACCCGGCACCTGCGGGAGCGCGGGGTCATGCGGGCGGGCATCTTCTCCGGCGCCGCGTTGACCGACGCCGACGGGGAGGTCCGGGCGGAGCACGAGCTGGTCGCCGAGGTGCGCTCCGCACCGGCGATGGCGGGTGCGGACCTGGCGGGTGAGGTGTCCACCGACGTCGCGTACGTGGTCGAGGCGCTCGGGCCGGACGGTTCGCCGCTGGACACCCCGGTGGCCACGGTCGCCGCGGTGGACCTCGGCATCAAGGCGATGACCCCGCAGCGGCTCGCCGAGCGTGGTGTCCGGGTGCACGTGCTGCCCGCCAGCTCGACCTTCGCGGACATCGTCGCCACGTCGCCGGACGGCGTCTTCTTCTCGAACGGACCGGGGGACCCCGGCGCCGCGACCCACGAGGTCGAGCTGCTGCGCGAGGTGCTCGATCACAAGATCCCGTTCTTCGGCATCTGCTACGGCAACCAGATCCTCGGCCGCGCGCTCGGATACGGCACCTACAAGCTGGGCTACGGCCACCGAGGCGTGAACCAGCCAGTCATGGACCGTACCACCGGCAAGGTCGAGATCACCGCGCACAACCACGGGTTCGCGGTCGACGCCCCGCTCGAGGGCGAGTCCGTCGCGCCGCACGACGGGGGTCGGTACGGCCGCGTGGTGGTCAGCCACATCGACCTGAACGACGACGTCGTCGAGGGCCTGCAGGCGCTCGACCTGCCCGCGTTCTCGGTCCAGTACCACCCGGAGGCGGCGGCCGGACCGCACGACGCCGCCTATCTCTTCGATCGCTTCGTCGACCTCATGAACTCAGAGAAGAAGGGTGCCGCCTGATGCCCCGGCGCACAGACATCAGCAGCGTCCTGGTCATCGGCTCCGGCCCGATCGTCATCGGGCAGGCGTGCGAGTTCGACTACTCGGGGACGCAGGCCTGCCGCGTGCTCAAGGAGGAGGGCCTGCGGGTCATCCTGGTCAACTCGAACCCGGCGACGATCATGACGGACCCCGAGTTCGCCGACGCCACCTACGTCGAGCCGATCACCACCGAGATCCTCACCACGATCATCGCCAAGGAGCGCCCCGACGCCATCCTGCCGACGCTCGGCGGCCAGACCGCGCTGAACGCCGCGATCGCGCTCGACGAGGCGGGCGTGCTCGCGAAGTACGACGTCGAGCTGATCGGCGCGAACATCGCCTCGATCCAGAAGGGCGAGGACCGCGAGCTGTTCAAGGAGGTCGTCGCGGTCTGCGGCGCCGAGAGCGCGGCCTCCGCGATCATCCACACGATCGACGACGCGCTGGCCGCGGTGCAGGACCTCGGGTACCCCGTCGTGGTGCGGCCGTCGTTCACGATGGGCGGCCTGGGCTCGGGCATCGCGTACGACGAGACCGACCTGCGCCGGATCGTCGGCCAGGGCCTGCACTACTCGCCGACCACCGAGGTGCTCCTGGAGGAGTCGATCCTCGGCTGGAAGGAGTACGAGCTCGAGCTCATGCGCGACAAGAACGACAACGTGGTCGTGGTCTGCTCCATCGAGAACGTGGACCCGGTCGGGGTGCACACCGGCGACTCCATCACCGTCGCGCCTGCCCTGACGCTCACCGACCGCGAGTACCAGCGCCTGCGCGACATCGGCATCGCGGTCATCCGCGAGGTGGGCGTCGACACCGGCGGCTGCAACATCCAGTACGCGATCGAGCCCTCGACCGGCCGCGTGGTCGTCATCGAGATGAACCCGCGCGTGTCCCGGTCCTCCGCGCTCGCGTCGAAGGCGACCGGGTTCCCGATCGCGAAGATCGCCGCGAAGCTCGCGATCGGCTACACGCTGGACGAGATCCCGAACGACATCACCGGGGGCTCGACGCCCGCGTCGTTCGAGCCCACGCTCGACTACGTCGTCGTGAAGGTCCCGCGGTTCGCGTTCGAGAAGTTCCCGGCCGCGGACGACACCCTGACCACGACCATGAAGTCCGTCGGCGAGGCGATGGCCCTGGGGCGCAACTTCACCGAGGCGCTCGGCAAGGCGATGCGGTCGCTGGACAAGAAGGGCTCGACCTTCCACTGGACGGGCGACGCCCTCGACCGGCGACGCCCTCGACGCGCTCACGGCGACGATCAGCCGGCCGACCGAGCACCGGCTCGTCGACGTCCAGCAGGTGCTGCGCGCCGGCGTCTCCCTGGAGACCGTGTTCGACCTGACCGGCATCGATCCCTGGTACATCGACCAGATCCAGCTCATCAACCAGGTCGCCGCCGAGACCGCCGCGGCGCCCGGCACTGACGCGCGCGGTGCTCCTGCAGGCCAAGCGGCACGGCCTGTCCGACGCGCAGATCGCGACGCTGCGCCGCACGTCCGAGGACGCCGTCCGCGGCGCCCGGCACGCGGTGGGGCTGCGGCCGGTGTTCAAGACGGTGGACACCTGCGCGGCCGAGTTCGCGGCCAGCACGCCGTACCACTACTCGTCCTACGACGAGGAGACCGAGGTCGAACCGCGCACGCGCCCGGCCATCCTCATCCTCGGCTCCGGCCCGAACCGCATCGGCCAGGGCATCGAGTTCGACTACTCCTGCGTGCACGCCGCCCTGGCGCTCAAGGACGAGTTCGAGACCGTGATGATCAACTGCAACCCGGAGACGGTCTCCACGGACTACGACACGTCGGACCGCCTCTACTTCGAGCCGCTGACCTTCGAGGACGTGCTCGAGGTCTACCACGCCGAGCTCGCGGCGGGTCCGGTCGAGGGGCTCATCGTCACGCTCGGCGGCCAGACGCCGCTGGCCCTCGCGCAGCGGCTCGCCGACGCCGGCCTGCCGATCCTGGGCACGTCGCCGGCGGCGATCGACCTCGCCGAGGACCGCGGGGAGTTCGGCAAGGTGCTCGAGGCGGCGGGCCTACCGGCTCCGGCATTCGGCACGGCCACGACGATGGCGGGCGCCCGCGACACGGCCCGCCGGATCGGCTTCCCGGTCCTCGTGCGCCCGAGCTACGTGCTCGGCGGGCGCGGCATGGAGATCGTCTACGACGAGCCGCAGCTCAACGAGTACGTCCAGCGCGCGCTCGAGAACGCCGCCGACGGAGGGCGCGCCGGCACGCTGCCGCCGCTGCTCATCGACCGCTTCCTCGACGACGCGATCGAGATCGACGTCGACGCGATCTTCGACGGCACCGAGCTGTTCCTGGGCGGCGTGATGGAGCACATCGAGGAGGCCGGCATCCACTCCGGCGACTCGGCATGCACCCTCCCGCCGGTGACCCTGTCCACCAGCGAGCTCGAGCGCATCCGGCTGTCCACGGAGGCGATCGCGCGCGGCGTCGGGGTGCACGGGCTGCTGAACATCCAGTTCGCGCTGGTCTCCGACGTGCTCTACGTCCTGGAGGCCAACCCGCGCGCGTCGCGCACCGTGCCGTTCGTCTCGAAGGCCACGGGGGTCTCCCTGGCGAAGGCCGCGGCGCTCGTCATGGCCGGCCACTCGATCGCGGACCTGCGCGCCCGAGGCATCCTCCCCGTCGACGACGCCAGCGTCCTGGACCTCGACTCGCCCGTCGCGGTCAAGGAGGCCGTGCTGCCGTTCAAGCGGTTCCGGACCAAGGAGGGCGTCGTCGTCGACACGGTCCTCGGGCCGGAGATGCGCTCGACGGGCGAGGTCATGGGGTTCGACGTGGACTTCCCGACCGCGTTCGCCAAGTCGCAGGAGGCGGCCTTCGGTGGCCTGCCGAGCAGCGGGCGCGCGTTCATCTCGGTGGCCGACCGCGACAAGCGCTCCATCGTCTTCCCGGTCAAGCGCCTGGCCGAGCTCGGGTTCGAGATCCTCGCGACGCAGGGCACGGCCGCCGTGCTGCACCGCAGCGGCATCAGGTCGCGAGTGGTGCGGAAGTACTCGTCGGGCCGGGGGAGCGACGGCGAGCCGACGATCGTCGACCTCATCACGTCCGGCGAGGTCGACATCGTCGTGAACACGCCGTCGGGCCAGGGCGCCCGTGCCGACGGGTACGAGATCCGCGCGGCGACCGTCGCCGCGGACAAGGCGATGGTCACGACGGTCCAGCAGCTCGGCGCGGCCGTGCAGGCTATCGAGGCGGCCCAGGCCGGGCCCGTTCCAGGTCACGAGCCTGCAGGAGCACGATGCGGCGGCCCTGGTCCGGCGTGAGGCCCGCGCGGCGGCCCGAGCATGACCTTCGGCCAGCGGCTCGCCGCCGCGATGGAGGCCCACGGACCCCTCTGCGTGGGGATCGACCCGCACCCGAGCCTGCTGGACGCGTGGGGCCTGGCCGACGACGTCGAGGGCCTGCGCAGGTTCGCGTTGACGGTGCTCGAGGGCGTGGGCGGTCGGGTGGCCGCGGTCAAGCCACAGGCGGCGTTCTTCGAGCGGCACGGCTCGCGCGGGGTCGCGGTGCTCGAGGAGGTGATCGCCGCCGGGCGGGAGACCGGCACGCTCGTCGATCGTCGACGCCAAGCGCGGCGACATCGGCTCGACCATGGCGGCGTACGCGGACGCGTTCCTGCGCGACGGCTCCCCGCTGGCCGGCGACGCACTCACCGTCTCGCCCTACCTGGGCTTCGGTTCGCTCGACCCGGCGGTCGACCTGGCGCTCGCCTCCGGGTCGCGGCCTGTTCGTCCTGTGCCTGACCTCCAACAAGGAGGGGCACGAGGTCCAGCACGCCCGGACCTCCGACGGCGTGAGCGTCGCCGCGCTCATGGCGGCCCGGGCGGCCGCGCTGAACGCCGACGCGAACCCGCTCGGCTCCATCGGACTCGTCGTGGGTGCGACGGTCGGCGACGCGGCCGAGCGCACCGGGGTCGACCTGTCCGCGGTGAACGGCCCGCTGCTCGCTCCCGGTGTCGGTGCCCAGGGCGCCGGACCGCGCGAGCTCGCCCGGGTGTTCGGCTCCTGCACGGCGCCAGGTGCTCGCCTCCTCGTCGCGCGGGCGTACTCGCAGCCGGCCCTGACCTGGTCGCCCTGCGCGCGGCGGCGCGGGCGGCCTCCGACGAGGCGGCCGCAGCCCTGTCCTGAGCTCGTCGGTGGCGTGTCGTCGCAGGTAGTAGCCACCTGAACGCCCGCCCGCATTGCCGATGTCGGCATGTCTCGCTAGTTTCGAGGAACGACCTCGTGCACTCCGCGTGGGTCGCCAGCCCACTGACGAGAAGGTGACGCGCGTGGCTCTTCCCCCGCTGACTCCCGAACAACGAGCGGACGCACTGAAGAAGGCCGCTGCCGCGCGGCAGGCCCGTGCCGAGGTGAAGAACCGCCTCAAGTACTCCCAGGGCACGCTCTCCGAGGTGATCGCGCAGGGACAGGCGGACGAGACGATCGGCAAGCTCAAGGTGCTTGCCCTCCTCGAGTCGCTCCCTGGCGTCGGCAAGGTCAAGGCGCGTGCGATCATCTCCGAGATCGGTATCTCCGAGACGCGGCGTGTCCGTGGTCTTGGGCCGCACCAGGTGAAGGCTCTCGTCGACCGATTCGGGTGACGAGTCCCGGCTCCTGCGGCGCCGATCCCAGGATGCCGACCCGAGGAGTGCTGCACCACCCATGACGACGACGCCTGCCCGGCTGACCGTTCTCGCCGGACCGACCGCCGTCGGCAAGGGGACCGTGTCCGCTGACGTCCGGTCCCGCTATCCCGAGGTGTGGTTGTCGGTTTCCGCGACGACGCGGTCACCCCGCCCGGGGGAGATCGACGGGGTGCACTACCTCTTCCTGTCCGGCGACGAGTTCGATCGCATGGCGGAGCGGGGAGAATTCCTCGAGTGGGCCGTCGTGCACAGCCAGAACAAGTACGGCACGCCCCGCAGGCCGGTCGAGGAACGGCTGGCCGCGGGCGAGCCGGCGCTCCTCGAGATCGACCTGCAGGGTGCGCGTCAGGTGCGCGCATCCATGCCCGACGCGCACTTCGTGTTCCTCGCCCCGCCGTCGTTCGACGAGCTCGAGCGCCGACTCGTCGGCCGGGGGACCGAGGGCTGCCGAGGAGCGCGAGCGACGCCTGGCCACGGCGCGTGTCGAGCTGGCGGCCGCCGCCGAGTTCGACCAGATCATCGTCAACGACGACGTGCACCGGGCCACCGACGAGCTCGTCCACGGCATGGGCATAGCCACCAGGTAGGATGGGGGTAGTCCCACCACCTCTGACCTCGGGAGATCACCATGTCCGGAACCGTCGCAGCCCCCACCGGCATCACCGACCCCCCCATCGACCGGCTGCTCGAGCGCGCCGACTCCAAGTACGCGCTGGTGCTCTTCTCGGCGAAGCGCGCCCGGCAGATCAACGCGTACTACTCGCAGCTCAACGAGGGCCTGCTCGAGTACGTCGGCCCGCTGGTCGACACCCGCCCGCAGGAGAAGCCGCTCTCGATCGCGATGCGCGAGATCGACGCCGGCCTGCTGACGTCCGAGGCCACCGAGGGCTGACCTGCCCCCATGCACATCGTCCTCGGCGTCGCGGGCGGGATCGCCGCCTACAAGTCGGTGCTGCTCCTGCGGCTGCTGCGCGAGGCGGGTCACTCGGTTCGTGTCGTCCCGACCAGGGCCGCGCTGGAGTTCGTCGGGCGCGCCACGTGGGAGGCCCTCTCGGGTCAGCCGGTGACCACCGACGTGTTCGAGGACGTCGACCAGGTCGCGCACGTCGCGGTCGGCAAGCAGGCGGACCTGGTGATCGTCGCGCCGGCCACCGCCGACCTGCTCGCGCGTGCGGCGACCGGTCAGGCGGACGACCTGCTCACCGCGACGCTTCTGGTCGCGCGGTGCCCCGTGCTGCTCGCTCCCGCGATGCACACCGAGATGTGGGAGCACCCCGCCACCGTCGCGAACGTCGCCACCCTGCGCTCGCGCGGCGTGCACGTCCTGGATCCCGCGTCTGGACGTCTGACGGGTAGCGGACACCGGCCCGGGCGGCTCCCGGAGCCGGAGGCGATCGCCGAGGCGGCGCTGGCGCTCGTGTCGACGCAGCCCGCGGGACCTCGCGGGTCGGCACGTCGTGATCTCCGCCGGCGGCACCCGCGAACCGCTCGACCCGGTCCGCTTCCTGGGCAACCGGTCGTCCGGCCGCCAGGGCGTCGCCCTCGCTCGGAGCGCCCGGGACCGCGGCGCGCGCGTCACCTTCGTCGCCGCGAACCTGGCGGTCGCCGTCCCGGCGGGTATCGATGTCGTGCCCGTCGAGACCGGCGCCGAGCTGCGCGACGCGGTGCGTGCCGCGGCGAAGGACGCCGACGTCGTCGTCATGGCCGCCGCGGTCGCCGACTACCGGCCCCGCACCGACCGGTGAGACGAAGATCAAGAAGAGCGCCGACGGCGCCGCGCCGATCCTCGAGCTCGTCGAGACCGTCGACATCCTGGCCGAGCTCGCGCACGACCGGCTGCGCGACGACCAGGTCGTCGTCGGGTTCGCCGCCGAGACCGGGGACGACGCCGGCTCGGTGCTCGACCACGGCCGTGCGAAGGCGCTGCGCAAGGGCGCGGACCTGCTCGTCGTGAATGCCGTCGGCGACGGACGAGGATTTGGCACCGAGACCAACGACGTCACGATCCTCGACGGTCGGGGCACGCTCGTGGCCACGGCGGCGGGAACCAAGGACCAGGTCGCGCACGCTGTCTGGGACGCGGTCCTCGACCGTCCATGAGTCGGGGCGGCACCCCGCCGACCACTACGCTGTCCGCCATGACTGAGTCGCCCACTGCGCCTGTTCACGTCGGAGTCCGTGACCGAGGGTCACCCCGACAAGGTCTGTGACCAGATCTCCGACGCGATCCTCGATGCCATGCTGGAGCAGGACCCGCAGGCGCGGGTCGCGGTCGAGACGATGGTGACCACCGGCCTCGTGCACGTCGCCGGCGAGGTGACCACGAGCGCCTACGTCGAGATCCCGCAGATCGTGCGCCAGGTGGTGCGAAGCATCGGCTACACGTCGTCGCACATCGGGTTCGACGGCGACTCGTGCGGCATCTCGGTGTCGATCGGGCAGCAGTCCCCGGACATCGCGGCGGGCGTGGACAAGGCGCTCGAGGTCCGGGACGACTCCTCCGACATCGACCCCCTCGACCTGCAGGGCGCAGGCGACCAGGGCCTCATGTTCGGCTACGCGACCGACGAGACCCCGTCCCTGCTTCCGCTGCCGATCTGGCTTGCCCACCGGCTCGCGGAGCGCCTCTCGCTCGTGCGCAAGGAGGGGATCGTGCCCGGGCTGCGGCCCGACGGCAAGACCCAGGTGACCATCGGGTACGACGGGGACCGCGCGGTCCGGCTCGACACCGTCGTCCTGTCGACGCAGCACGACCCGGACGTCCACCTCGAGACGCAGCTGCGACCGGCGATCGCCGAGCACGTGGTCGCCCCGGTGCTCGAGGGGCTCGACCTCGACACGTCCGACTACCGGCTCCTGGTCAACCCGACCGGGACGTTCGTGATCGGCGGGCCGCAGGGCGACGCCGGGCTGACCGGACGCAAGATCATCGTCGACACCTACGGCGGCATCGCCCGTCACGGTGGCGGTGCGTTCTCGGGCAAGGACCCGTCGAAGGTCGACCGTTCCGCTGCGTACGCGATGCGCTGGGTCGCCAAGAACGTCGTCGCGGCGGGGCTCGCACGACGCTGCGAGGTCCAGGTCGCCTACGCGATCGGCAAGGCGAACCCCGTCGGTCTCTACGTCGAGACGTTCGGCACCGAGACGGTCCCGGTCGACCGGCTGACGGCCGCCATCCGCGAGGTGTTCGACCTGCGACCCGCCGCGATCGTTCGCGACCTCGACCTGCTGCGTCCGATCTACCAGAAGACCGCGGCCTACGGGCACTTCGGTCGGGAGCTGCCCGAGTTCACGTGGGAGCGCACCGACCGCGTCGCGGCGCTGCAGGCTGCCGTCGGCTGAGCATCCGTCGAGTCCCGCAATGTCGGTGGCGGGTGAGGGGATGAGCGGGTGGGCGTGGTGACGACGGACGGCGAGCAGCTGACGCTCGACGGGCTGGCGCGACCCTCGCCGCAGGGCGCGGCTGCCCGCGACCGGGCTGGCCGTCGCCGAGCACCTGCCGGTCGCGCGGGTCTGCGTCGACCTGCCGCCCGCGCACCTCGACCGACCGTTCGAGTACCTCGTCCCCGCGACGCTCGCGGACATCGGCCGTGCCGGGCGCGCGCGTCAAGGTGCGGTTCGGCGGCCAGGACGTCAACGGCTACGTGCTCGAGCGGGTCCAGGAGGCCGAGCACGACGGCGTGCTCGCCCCGCTGCGCAAGGTCGTCTCCGCCGAGCCGGTGCTGTCGGCCGAGGTGGCGCGCCTGGCCCGCGCGGTGGCCGATCGCTGGGCGGGGACCTTGGCCGACGTCCTGCGCCTGGCGATCCCCGCGAGGCACGCGCGCGTCGAGGCGGAGGCTCCCGCCACCCACGCGCCGCCCAGCGCTCCGACGCCGTCCGCGAGCGCGTGGACGCCGTACCGCGGCGGTCCGGCGTTCCTGCAGCACGTGACCGCCGGCGGCGCCCCACGAGCGGTCTGGTCGGCGTTGCCGGGCGTCGCGGGCGACCGGTGGCCGGACGCGATCGCCCAGGCGGTGGCGGCGTGCGTCCTGGGTGGTCGGGGCGCGCTCGTGGTCGTGCCGGATGCGCGCGACATCGACCGGGTCCTGGTCGCGCTGGCGGCGGTCGGGATCCCGCGCTGGGTTCCGGGAAGCAGCGGTGGCGCCGTCCGGCTCGCCGCCGACGACGGACCGGCGGCGCGCTACCGGTCGTTCCTGGCGGCGCTGCGCGGCCAGGCTGACGTGGTCGTCGGCACCCGGGCCTCCGCGTTCGCCCCGGTGCGCGGCCTCGGCCTGGCCGTCGTGTGGGACGACGGCGACACCGCTGCACGCCGAGCCGCGCGCGCCGTACCCGCACGTGCGCGAGGTGCTCGCGCTGCGCTCCGAGCTGGAGGCGTGCGCGCTCCTCGTCGCCGCGCACGGGCGCAGCGTCGAGGCGCAGGCGCTCGTCGAGAGCGGCTGGGCGCGCGAGGTCGCCGCGGAACGGGCGACCGTCCGCGCGCGTGCCCCGCGGGTGCAGGCGCTGACCTCGGCCGAGCTGGCGCGCGAGGGTCCGGCGGCCGCCGCGCGGCTTCCCGCACCCGCCTGGCGCGCGGTGCGCGACCGCTTGGCGGACGGCCCGGTGCTGGTGCAGGTGCCGCGGGCGGGGTACCTGCCCGCGGTCGCGTGCGGACGCTGCCGGGCGTCGGCGCGCTGCGGCAGCTGCCACGGACCGCTCGGCCTGACGTCGGCGACCGCGGTACCGACGTGTGGCTGGTGCGGACGGCTCGCGACCGACTGGCGGTGCACCGAGTGCGGGTCCGCCGCGTTGCGGTCGGTGCGCGTCGGGTCCGAGCGGACGGCCGAGGAGCTCGGACGCGCCTTCCCCGGCGTCCCGGTGCGGGTGTCCGGCGCCCGAGCGGCCGGCGGCGTGCTCGCGAGCATCCCGGACGGCCCGGCCGTCGTCGTCTCGACACCCGGAGCCGAGCCCGTGGCCCCGGGTGGCTACGCCGCCGCCCTCCTGCTCGACGCCGCGGTCAGCACGGCCGGGGCGGCGCTGCGCACGGGCGAGGACGCGCTGCGGCGGTGGCTGACGGCCGCGGCGCTCGTGCGCCCGGCCACCGACGGGGGAGTAGTCCTGCTCGTCGGGGATGCCGAGGAGCGCGCCACGCAGGCGCTCGTGCGGTGGGACCCGGCCGGGTACGCGTCGCGTGAGCTGGCCGAACGCACCGAGCTCGACCTCCCGCCGGCGGTCCGGATCGCCTCGGTCACCGGACCGCGGGACGCGGTCGACACCCTGGTGGGACGCCTCGACGTCGCCGGGCTCGAGGTGCTCGGGCCGGTCCCCGTCGACACGCCGTCCGAGTCGCTGGAGCCGGAGGTGCGTGCGCTCGTCCGCGTCCCGAGGAACCAGGGCGCGGTGCTCGCCCGGGCGTTGGCCGCGTCGCAGGCGGTCCGCAGCGCCCGACGTGAGGGCGGCACCGTCCGTGTCCAGCTCGACCCGGCGGACCTCGGATGAGCGTCGATGCGGTCGTCTTCGATCTCGGGCAGGTGCTCGTCCGCTGGGATCCGCTACGGCCCGTACGTCGGTCGGATGGCGCTCGAGCAGGTCGAGGCGTTCTTCGCCGACATCGACTTCCCCTCGTTCAACCATCACCAGGACGCCGGTCGGCCCTGGGCGCAGGCCCGTTCCGACGTCCTGGCCCGGTTCCCGGAGCACGAGGCCGCGTTCGACGTGTACGTCGACCATTTCGCCGACGCGCTGCCCGGCCCGGTGCCCGGCTCCGAGGAGCTCGTGCGCGACCTGGTCGAGGCGGGTGTGCGCACCCTCGGGCTCACCAACTGGTCGGCCGAGACGTTCCACCTCGCCGAGCCGGCCGCCCCGGCCGTCGGGCTGCTCGAGGACGTGCTCGTCTCGGGCACCGTCGGCCTGGCCAAGCCGGACCCGCGCATCTTCCGGCTGCTGGTCGAGCGATTCGCCCTGACCCGGGGCCGCACCCTGTTCACCGACGACTCCCCGGCTGAACGTCGAGGCAGCGGCCGCCGCCGGCCTGCAGTCCGTTCTCTTCACCTCCGCCGACCAGCTGCGCGCCGAGCTCGTGGCGCGGGGGGTCCCCGTGGACCGGGACGGCGGTGACCGGCAGCCCGCCTAGGATCGACGGCATGCGACTGCTCTTCGCCGGAACCCCCGCGGCCGCGGTGCCGTCGCTCGAGGCGCTCCTGGGCTCGCGGCACGAGGTGGTCGCCGTCCTGACCCGTCCGGACGCACGGTCGGGGCGAGGTCGGACCTCCGGCGTCAGCGCGATCAAGGCGCGCGCCCTCGACGAGGGGCTCGAGGTGCTGACGCCCGCCAAACCTCGGGACGACGAGTTCCGTGCCCGGCTGGCCGAGCTCGCCGTCGACGCCGCCCCGGTGGTCGCCTACGGCGCGCTCATCCCGCCCCCGTTGCTCGACGTCCCGGTGCACGGCTGGGTCAACCTGCACTTCTCCGTCCTGCCCGCCTGGCGCGGCGCCGCACCCGTGCAGCACGCGCTGATCGCGGGCGACGAGGTGACGGGGGCGTCGACGTTCCGGCTCGAGGCTGGCCTGGACACCGGGCCGGTCTACGGGTTCCTCACCGAGACGATCCGGCCGCGGGACACCTCGGGTGACCTGCTCGGCCGGTTGGCCGTCGCGGGCGCCGATCTGCTCGTCCGGACCCTCGACGCGATCGAGGACGGCATCCTGAGCCCGGTCGAGCAGAGCACCGACGGCGTGAGCCTCGCGCCGAAGCTGGAGACCGAGGACGCCCGGGTCCGCTGGTCGCACCCGCCGCACGCCGTCGACCGCCGCATCCGGGGCTGCACACCCGCGCCCGGCGCGTGGACGACCCTGCCCGACGGCGCGCGTCTCGGCCTCGGGTCCGGTGGTCGCTGCGCCCCGACGTCACCGACCTCGCACCCGGGGAGCTCCGCGCCGGCAAGCGCGACGTGCTCGTCGGGACCGGCGGGCACGCCGTGCGCCTCGGCGACGTGACCCCTCAGGGCAAGCGACCCATGGCCGCCGCGGACTGGGCGCGAGGTGCCCGGCTCGACGGTACGGTCGTGCTCGGTGGTGCCGCGTGACCGCCGACGACCGTCGCGACGCCGACCGGTCGGCAGCGCGGGGCCGCCCGCGCGCAGGGGCGCACGCAGCGCTCGTCGTCGGCACCCTCGAAGCGCCGCAAGGGCAGCGACGCGGCCCGGACCGCCGCCTACGACGTCCTGCGCGCGGTCGCCGGCACCGACTCCTACGCGAACCTGGTCCTGCCGCCCCTGCTCCGCGAGCGCCGGATCGACGCACGCGACGCCGCGTTCGCCACCGAGCTCGCCTACGGCACGCTGCGGCTGCAGGGCCGCTACGACGCGATCATCGCGCTGGCCGCCGCGCGCCCGACCGACAAGATCGACCCGCCCGCCCTCGACGTGCTCCGCCTCGGCGCGCACCAGCTGCTCGGCATGCGGGTGCCCGCCCACGCGGCCGTCTCCGAGACGGTCGGCCTGGCGCGCGAGCAGCTGGGCACCGGGGCGTCGCAGTTCGTCAACGCGGTGCTGCGTGCCATCGGGCGAGAGTCGCTCGAGGAGTGGGAGCAGCGGATCTCGCAGGGCGCCGACGAGATCGGCGCGCTGGCCGCGGTGCAGAGCCACCCGGCGTGGGTCGTCCGCGCGTTGCGCGAGGCCCTCGTCGGGAACGGTCGGTCGCGCCGACGAGATCGAGCGGCTGCTGGTCGCCGACAACGTCGCCCCGCACGTCACTGTCGTGGCGCGTCCCGGTCTCGCGGACGCCGACGAGGTGCTCGCCGACGCGGCGCCCGGGTCCACGCGCGGCACGCTGACGCCGACGGCGGTCGTCCTCGCGGGCGGCGATCCGGCGGCGCTGGAGAGCGTGCGCGACGGCAGGTCCGGGGTGCAGGACGAGGGCAGCCAGCTGGTCGCGCTGGCGCTGACGACGGTCCCGGTGAGCGGCCGGGACGACCGCTGGCTCGATCTGTGCGCCGGTCCCGGGGGCAAGGCGGCCCTGCTCGCGGCGGTGGCGGGGGAGCGTGGTGCCCGGATCGTGGCCAACGAGCTGCAGCCGCACCGCACCCAGCTGGTGGAGCAGGCGCTGCGCGCGGTGCCGGCGGACGCCGTCGAGGACGTGCGCACCGGCGACGGCCGGCAGGTCGGCGCCCAGGAGCCCGCCTCGTTCGACCGGGTCCTGGTCGACGCGCCGTGCACCGGCCTCGGCGCGCTACGTCGGCGGCCCGAGGCGCGCTGGCGCCGCAGCCCGAGCGACCTCGCGCCGCTGAGCGCCCTGCAGCGCGAGCTGCTCGTCTCGGCGCTGCAGGCGGTGCGTCCCGGGCGGCGTGGTCGCCTACGTCACGTGCTCGCCGCACCTCGTCGAGACCCAGCTCGTGGTCAAGGACGCGCTGCGGGCCGCGGGCCGCGACGGGCTCGTCGTCGAGACCCTGGACGCGCAGGCCGTGGTGCGGGACATCGTGCCCGGCGGCGAGATCGACCTGGTCGACGGGCGCCCCGACGTCCAGCTCTGGCCGCACGTGCACGGCACCGACGCGATGCACCTGACGCTGCTGCGTCGCACGTCCTGAGGTGCTGACTAGGCTGGTCGCGTGCCTGCGCTGATCAACCCGAGCATCCTGTCCGCGGACTTCGTCAACCTCGAGCGCGACCTCGCGGCCATCGCGAACGCCGACTACGTGCACGTCGACGTGATGGACAACCACTTCGTGCCGAACCTCACGCTCGGGCTGCCGATCGTGCGCCGGATCGCGCAGGTGTCGGCCGTGCCGCTCGACGTGCACCTGATGATCGAGGACGCCGACCGCTGGGCCACCGACTACGCGGAGGCCGGGGCGGCGTCGGTGACGTTCCATGCCGAGGCGACGCAGGCGCCCGTGCGGCTGGCGCGCGAGCTGCGGTCGCGTGGCGTGCGCGCGGGCATCGCGCTGCGGCCGGCGTCGCCGTCGAGCCGATCCTCGACCTGCTGCCCGAGTTCGACATGGTGCTCGTCATGACCGTCGAGCCCGGCTTCGGCGGCCAGTCGTTCATCGAGGGCATGCTGCCCAAGATCCGACGCACCCGGCAGGCCATCGAGGAGACCGGTGCGTCGACCTGGCTCCAGGTGGACGGCGGCGTCGCCCGGGACACGATCGCGCGGATCGCCCAGGCGGGCGCCAACGTGTTCGTCGCCGGATCTGCGGTCTACGGCGCGGACGACATCGCCGCCGAGATCACCGCCCTGCGCGCTGCTCGCGGACGGCCCCACGGCCTGACTCGGTCCCGCCGCTGACCTCGGTCGGGGCCAGCCGGGGCTGGTCGCGGGGTCGTCGGGAATGCGCTGTGTGGCATGATCGTTGGCGAAAGTACGAACACATACACGTGCTCCGGGGTCGGTGTAATTCCGAGCCGGCGGTGACAGTCCGCGACCCGACCGGTCCGCAAGGATCGGGCGGTTGACCTGGTGGAACTCCAGGACCGACGGTGAAAGTCCGGATGGGAGGATCACGTGGCGGCGCCCTGCGCCGTGGTTGCGGGACCCTTCTCGCCGCCCACACCCCGGAGCCATCGCGCCCGGAGGTGAGCATGTCCAGCACGGAGGTCGAGCAGGCCGCTCCCGCCGAGCTGTCGGCCCTGCGGCATGCGTTCGAGCTCGCCCGCCGCGGCCCCGCCAACGGTCCGAACCCGCGCGTCGGCGCCGTCCTGCTCTCGCCCGAGGGCCGAGGTGCTCGGCGAGGGCTGGCACCGGGGCGCTGGCACGCCGCACGCTGAGGTCGCCGCACTGACCGACGCCCGCGAGCGCGGCAACGAGGTCCGCGGATCGACCGCGGTCGTCACCCTCGAGCCCTGCAACCACACCGGCCGCACCGGCCCGTGCTCCGAGGCGCTGATCGCCGACGGCGTCGCGCGCGTCGTCGTGTCCGTGCCCGATCCGAACCCGGTCGCCGCCGGTGGCGTGGCCCGGCTCCGCGAGGCCGGGGTGGACGTGCAGACGGGCGTGCTTCCCGACGAGGGTCGCGAGCTGCTCGGCGCCTGGCTGCCATCGCTCGAGCGTGGCCGCCCGTTCGTGACGCTGAAGCTGGCGACGTCCCTCGACGGTCGGATCGCGGCCGCGGACGGGTCGAGCCGATGGATCACCTCCGAGGTCGCGCGGCACCACGCGCACGAGCTGCGGTCCCAGGTGGGCGCGATCGTCGTCGGCACCGGGACCGCGCTGACCGACGACCCGTCCCTGACCGCGCGCAACGCCGCCGGCGAGCTGCACGGCGACCAGCCGCTGCGCGTCGTCGTGGGTCTGCGCGAGGTTCCGGCAGACGCCCGGCTGCGCGGGGCCGGGGGCGAGCTCGTCGCCCTCCCACCCACGACCCGGCCGTCGTCCTCGCGCACCTGGCCGAGCGCGAGGTCCGGCACGTCCTCGTCGAGGGAGGCCCGACCCTCGCCGCGGCGTTCGTGCGCGCCGGCCTCGTCGACGAGGTCCACGCCTACGTCGCGCCGGTCCTGCTCGGCGCCGGGCCACCCGCCCTGGCCGACCTCGGCATCACCACCATCGGCGACGCCGTCCGCCTGACCACCCGGCAGGTCCTGCCGCTCGGGCCGGACGTGCTGATCGTCGCCACCCCGGACACCGCACGCACCACCCACGAGGAGCACTGATGTTCACCGGAATCGTCGAGGAGCTCGGCACCGTCCAGGCCATCGAGCACGGGCCGCAGGACGCCCGGCTGCAGGTGCGCGGGCCGCTGGTCGTCTCGGACGCCCGCCTGGGCGACTCGATCAGCGTCTCCGGGGTCTGCCTGACAGTGACCGAGCTGCCCGGGGACGGCACGTTCTGGGCCGACGTCATGCCGGAGACACTGCGCCGCAGCGCGTTGGAGGACCTGGGCGTGTCCAGCCCGGTCAACCTCGAGCGCGCGCTGGCGGTCGGTGGCCGGTACGGCGGGCACGTCGTGCAGGGGCACGTCGACGGCGTCGGCACGATCCTGGGCCGCACGCCCGGCCCGCGCTGGGACGACGTCGAGATCGGCCTCGCGCCCGAGCTCACGCGGTACATCGCCGAGAAGGGGTCGATCGCGGTGTCGGGGATCTCGCTGACCGTCACGCACGTCACGGACGAGTCGTTCGGCGTCTCGCTGATCCCCACGACGCTCGAGGCGACGACCCTCGGCACGCTGGCACCCGGGGCGCGCGTGAACATCGAGGTCGACGTCCTGGCCAAGTACACCGAACGGCTGCTCTCGTCGGCGGGGGTCCTGCGATGAACGTCCGCCTCGGCACGGTCGAGGACGCCCTGCAGGCGCTGCGCGAGGGACGACCGGTGCTCGTCGCCGACTCCCCGGACCGCGAGAACGAGGCCGACGTCATCCTCGCCGCGCAGTCCGCGACGCCCGAGTGGATCGCGTGGACCATCCGGCACTCCTCCGGATACCTGTGCGCGCCGATGCCGGCCTCGCGGGCCGACGCCCTGGATCTGCCGCTGATGGTGCCGAGCAGCCAGGACCCACGTCGGACGGCCTACACGGTGACCGTCGACGCGGCCACGGGTGTCACCACCGGCATCTCGGCCGCCGACCGGGCACGCACCCTGCGCGTCCTGGCCGATCCGGCGTCGGGCAGCGGCGACCTCATCCGACCTGGCCACGTCCTGCCGCTGCGGGCGGTCCCCGGCGGTGTCCTGCACCGCGCCGGTCACACCGAGGCCGCCGTCGACCTCTGCCGGCTCGCGGGCCTCGAGCCCGTCGGTGCCATCGCCGAGCTCGTGAACGACGACGGGACGATGACCCGCCTGGACGTCGCGTCGGACCTGGCGCAGGCCGAGGGTCTCGTCCTCCTGACCATCGAGGACATCGTCGCGTGGCGGACCAGCCACGGCGACGACGTGACCAGCGAGGTCGCCCTCGAGGCGCCGCCGCGCGAGCGGGTGCACGCGACACACACCGCGTACCTGCCCACCAAGCACGGCGAGTTCCGCATCCACGGCTATCGCGACCTGCGCACCGGCGCCGAGCACGTCGCACTCGTCCCGACGAGCGGCCTGGCCGAGCACCCGGTCGTGCGCGTGCACTCGGAGTGCCTGACCGGCGACGCGTTCGGCTCGGCCCGCTGCGACTGCGGCCCGCAGCTCGACGCGGCCCTCGAGCTCGCCGCGGAGCAGGGCGGTGCGGTCGTCTACCTGCGTGGGCACGAGGGTCGGGGGATCGGTCTGCTGGCCAAGGTCGCCGCGTACGCCCTGCAGGACGCCGGACGGGACACGGTCGAGGCCAACCTCGACCTGGGCTGGCCCGCCGACCGGCGCGAGTACGGCGCGGCAGCCGCGATCCTCACCGACCTCGGGGTGAGCCGGATCAGCCTGCTGACCAACAACCCGGCCAAGGTGGCGGGCATGCGCGCGCACGGCATCGACGTCGCGGAGGTCCGCAGCCTCGAGGTCGGACGAACACCGCAGAACGAGGCCTACCTGCGGACCAAGGCCACGTCGATGGGCCACCTGCTGCACCTACCCGCCGGCACGGAGCGCGACCCGATCGCGGTCGCCCCGGTGCACGCGACGCCGGGCATCCCCGGCGCCGACCACGAGGACCACGCGTTCGAGAGCCTGGAGGACCTGGCATGAGCGGTGCGGGAGCGCCCACCCTGACCGTCGACGGCAGCGGCCTGAGGGTGGTGGTCGTCGCCGCGAGCTGGCACACGGTCGTCATGGACGGCCTGCTCGCCGGCGCCCAGCGCGCCCTCAAGGCCGCGCGCGTCACGGACGTCACGATCGTCCGCGTACCCGGCACGTTCGAGCTGCCCGTCGCGGCGCGGGCCGCGGTGACGTCCGGCGCGAGCGCGGTCGTCGCGCTCGGCGTCGTCATCCGCGGCGGCACGCCGCACTTCGAGTACGTCTGCCAGGCGGCGACCCTCGGCCTGACCGACGTGGCCGCCTCGACCGGCGTACCGGTCGGCTTCGGGGTCCTGACGTGCGACGACGAGGCCCAGGCGCTCGACCGTGCCGGGCTGCCGGGGTCCCACGAGGACAAGGGCGCCGAGGCCGCCGAGGCCGCCGTCGCGACGGTCGTCGCCCTGCGCGCCCTGTAGAACCTGGGGTCACCGTGCACTGGCTCTTCGACGCGACCTGGACCATCGCCGGCCACGACATCCTGTGGCGCGAGATCGTCGGCAACGGCTTCGGACTGGGGTCGGCGATCGGTGGCATGCGCCGCCGCGTCTGGGCGTGGCCGGTGGGCATCGTCGGGAACGTCCTCCTGTTCACGGTGTTCCTCGGCGGGGTCTTTCACACGCCGCAGGCCCGTGACCTGTACGGGCAGGCCGGCCGGCAGGTGTTCTTCATCGTCGTGTCGATCTACGGCTGGGTGCGCTGGCGGCAGGCGCGCGCGGAGGGCCGGGCGCACGGGGATCCCGACGCACCGGGTGTGGTGCCGCACTGGGCGGGCCGCTCGGGCTGGATCCAGCTGGTCACGATCGGCGTCGTGGGCACCGTCGCGTTCGCGTACATCTTCGGGGCGCTCGGTTCCTACGGGCCGTGGGCGGACGCGTGGATCTTCACCGGCTCGTTCCTGGCCACCTACGGCATGGCGCGCGGCTGGATCGAGTTCTGGTTGATCTGGATCGCGGTCGACGCGGTCGGTGTGCCGCTGCTGTTCTCGGCCGGGTACTACCCGTCGGCGGTCCTGTACATGGTCTACGCGGGCGTGGTGATCTGGGGGTTCGTCGTCTGGTGGCGTCAGGAAGCGCGCGCCCGGCCCGCGGACGGCGACGGGGGCCTCCCGCAGCAGCCCCTACTCTTGGCCGAGTGAAGACCTTCGACGCGCTGTTCGCCGAGCTGGCGGACAAGGCGGCCACTCGCCCCGCCGGCTCCCGCACCGTCGCCGAGATCGACTCCGGCGTGCACGGCATCGGCAAGAAGGTCGTCGAGGAGGCCGCCGAGGTCTGGATGGCCGCCGAGTACGAGTCGGACGAGCGGACCGCCGAGGAGATCTCCCAGCTGCTCTACCACCTCCAGGTGTTGATGATCGCGCGCGGGCTGACCCTCGCCGACGTGTACACCCACCTCTGAGAGGAACGACCGTGCTGAGGATTGCCGTCCCGAACAAGGGCTCCCTGTCGGAGCCCGCCGTCGACATGCTCAAGGAGGCCGGCTACAAGCAGCGCCGCGACTCCCGCGAGCTCGTGCTGCCCGACCCCGACAACGACGTCGAGTTCTTCTTCCTGCGCCCGCGCGACATCGCCGTGTACGTCGGCGCGGGCACGGTCGACGTCGGCATCACCGGCCGCGACCTCATGCTCGACTCGGAGTCGGCGGCGGTCGAGCACCTGCCGCTCGGGTTCGCCCGCTCGACGTTCCGGTTCGCCGGTACGGCGGGGGAGTGGACCGACGTCTCGCAGGTCGCCGGCCGCCGGGTCGCGACGAGCTACCCGGTCCTGGTCCGCGCGTACCTCCGCTCGCTCGGCATCGAGCCGGCGGGTGTCGTGCGGCTGGACGGCGCCGTCGAGTCGGCCATCAAGCTCGGCGTCGCCGACGTCATCGCCGACGTCGTCGAGACGGGCACGACGCTGCGGGCCGCCGGGCTGGAGATCTTCGCCGAGCCGATCCTGCGCTCCGAGGCCGTGCTGGTCCGGCGCGCCGACGGCGTCGAGCCCGCGGGCTTGGACGTGCTGACCCGGCGGATCCAGGGCGTCCTGACGGCCCGCGAGTACGTCCTCATGGACTACGACGTCCCCCTGGAGCTGGTCGACGCCGCCGTGGCGATCACGCCCGGGCTCGAGTCGCCGACCGTCTCGCCGCTGCACAACCGCGACTGGGCCGCGGTGCGCGCCATGGTCCGTCGCGACCAGACCAACCGCGTCATGGACTCCCTCTACGACGTCGGAGCCCGCGCGATCCTGGTGACGTCCATCCACGCGTGCCGACTCTGAGCGGCCGGCGGTGCCGTCGACCTACCGGACGTTCCGACCCCGCGCCGCGCGGGTCGTGCCGCTGGTGCTGGCCGTCCTCGTCCTCGTCCTCACCGTCGGCCTGATCCTGCGCATGCCCTCGCTCACCACCGGCGACGACGTCGGGTTCGCGCTCCTGGGCCTGGCGATCGCCTGGTTCTGCTGGCGGCAGGCCTCCGTCCGCGCGCGCGTGGACGAGAACGGCGTGACCGTCCGCAACCTCGTCTACACGCGCCGGCTCGAGTGGGCGCAGATCGTGTCCGTCCGCTTCGGGTCGGGCCGCGCCTGGGTCCAGCTCGACCTCGCCGACGGCGACACGCTCGCCGTCATGGGCATCCAGCGCGCGGACGGCGCCTACGCCGAGGCCGAGGCCCGACGCCTGTCCACGCTGGTCGCCCAGCACACCGCGACCGACCACGACGACTGACATGGAGCTCGAGGTCGACGGCGAACGGTTCGACGTGGTCGAACGTGAGTTCGGCACCTACGACCTGACGTGGCTGACGGGACCGAACCCGGGTACGGGTTCAGCATGCGTGGGAGACCTATCGGGACGGCGTCGGGTACGGGGTTCGGCAGATCGACGACGACAGGACCTCATCTCGTCGATCCGCAACTTCCTGGCGCACGTAGACCCGGTGAGCGGGTTTCTCGAGTGACCGGTGCTCAGCTGAGCAGGTCGACCGCGTGGACGCCGGCGGCGGCGGCGGTCAAGGAAGGATGCCGGGTCGGCGTCCAGGCCGCGGCCCATCGTCGAGAGGCGGACGGGTGACCCTGCGAGCGCGCTGAGCAGGTCCGCGCCGGCGGGCACGTGGACCAACCGGTGCCGGGCTGCCAGGGCATCGGCCTGAGCGTCGATGCGACGCCCCAACGCGTCCAGCGGGCCGGGGTCGAACACCGGCACGACGACGTCGGCGGGGGCCAGGGCGACGCGGCCGTAGGCGGTGAGCGAGTGGTGCGAGACGCCGAGGTGCCGTTCGCGCTCGTCGGCACCCGAGACGCGCAGCGAGGCGACCGCACGGCCGCCGAGCGCCGAGGTGGCGTTGATCGCCTCTCCGGCCGCGACACCGGAGAACCCCCAGCGGGTCCCGGTGCCGAGGTTGCCCGGTCCCTGCGCGACGACCACCAGCGACGCCTCGACCACGTGCCGGGCGGCGAGCAGGCCGGTGTGCACGGTGACGGCCTCCAGGTCGCCCCCGAACGCCTGCCCCGTCGTGACGCACGCGTCGATCCAACCCGCGTCGCGCAGGCCCGCGACGGTCCGCGAGAACCACGCCGGCAACGCGCCGCCGTCCGTCATCACGTACGCCACGCGGGGCGTCGGGAGCCCGGCGCGGTCCGCGGCGAACCGGGCGCCGGCGACGATCGCGGGCAGGGCCGAGTGCAGGTCCGCGACGACGACGGGCAGGCCGGCGAGGTCGTCGGCGTCGCGCAGGACCGTCATGGTGCGGGGACTCCTGGTCGTCGACACCCAGGACCATCGCCTGCAGCGGCGTGTAGCGGGCCTTCACCAGGTGGCCCGGCCCGTCCGGCGGGTCGACCGGGAGCGCGTCCGGCCGGGCGATGACCAGCGCGTAGCCGCCGGTGCCGAGACCGCGAGCGAGCGCCGAGACGTTGAGCAGGACGCGGTCGCCGATCTCCGGGGAGCCCACGAGCGCCGGGTAGGCCAGGGCGCGGACCGTCTGTCCCGCGCTCAACCCGCCGACCGGTGACTCCAGCTCGACGTGCACCTCGGCGGCCCCGGGCCACGTGGATCCGAGCGACACCACCACACCCGCACGCCACGTGATCACACGCCCACGCTACCGGCCACTACGGTGGTGCCCGATGCCCCCTGCGATCGCCCCCGCCGAGCGCCTGCTCAATCTCGTCATCGCCCTGGTCAACACCGCGGGCCGGATGACGAAGGAGCAGGTGCGCACGAGCGTCGCCGGGTACCAGGAGGCACCGTCGGACGACGCCTTCGAGCGGATGTTCGAGCGCGACAAGGACACGCTGCGCGACCTGGGCATCCCGATCCTGACCATCACGGACGCGGGCCACGGCGACGACATCGGTTACCGGGTCGACCTGGACGCGTACGCGCTGCCGCCCCTGGACCTGACCGCGGCCGAGCTCGGCGTGCTGGCGATGGCCGCCCAGGTGTGGCAGGACCAGGCGGTGCTGGCGGACACGTCGCGGGCGCTGACCAAGCTGCGGGCCGTGGGCGAGGGCGTCGAGTCGACCGACCTCGTCGCGGGGCTCGCGCCCCGGGTGCGGGCCGGCGGGGGAGCGTTCAGCCCGCTCGTCGACGCCGTCCAGGCCCGGCAGACCGTCCGGTTCACCTACCGCGCCGCGACGACCGGTGAGGTCCGCGAGCGCGTCGTCGAGCCGTGGAAGCTGCTGGCCCGGCGCGGGGGCTGGGTGCTGGTCGGTCTCGACCGCGACCGCGGAGCGAGCCGGTCCTTCCGGCTGAGCCGGATCGAGGGTGCCAGTGCGGACGGTGGGGGAGCCGGGCTCGTTCGCGATGCCGGAGCCCGCCGTCCTGGCCGAGGCGCTGGAGACGTGGGGTGCCGGGCCGGAATCGATCGCGACCCTCGCCATCCTCCCGGAGCGCGCGAGCGCGCCACGGGCGCGCGCCGTGCCCGCGCCGGTCGACGCCCCGGACTGGACGACGGACCCGCGCACGGCTCCGATCGTCGCGAACCGGGACGTCGTGCACGTGCCGTACCGGGCGTCGTGGGAGCTGGCGGAAGAGCTCGTCGGCTACGGCGCGGCGGTCGTCGTGCTCGCACCCGCGAGCCTGCGCGAGCACGTGCTGCACCTCCTGCGCACGGCGGCGCTGCTCGATGCGGAGGTGGGTGTCGATGGCTGAGCGCGCGAGCGACCGACTCCTGCGGATGCTCGGGATGATCACCTACCTGGACCGCCACGAGGGCGTCTCGGTCGAGGCGATCGCCGACCAGTTCGGCGTGACGACCAGCCAGGTGATGTCCGACATCGACACGCTGTGGGTCACCGGCACGCCCGGCTACTACCCGCACGACCTCATCGACTTCGACGCGGCGTCCTACGAGCAGGGCGTCGTGCGGCTCACCGAGTCCCGCGGGATGACCCGACCGCTGCGCCTCGGTGCGCGCGAGGCCGTCGCGCTCGTCGCCGCGCTGCGGGCGCTCGACTCGGCGCTGGGTTCCGCGATGGATCCGGAGCGAGCGGCGGTCCTGCGCTCGGCGCTCGGCAAGCTGACGGCCGCGACCGGCGACGCCGCCGCCGCGGTGGACGTCCGGCTCGCCGTCGATGCGGCGCCGGAGGTCGCTGCCGCGGTCGCCACAGCGCTGCGCGAGGGGCGCCGCCTGCACCTGCGCTACGTCAACGCGTCCGACATCACGACCGAGCGCGACGTCGACCCGATCCGCCTGGCCACCGACGACGAGCGCTCCTACCTGCTCGGGTGGTGCTACCTGGTGGACGGCGAGCGACTGTTCCGCATCGACCGGGTGCTCGAGGCGCACGTGCTGGACGAGCCGAGCCTGGACCACCCGGTGAGCGAGAGCGCGCACCTGTTCGCACCCGGCCCGGAGGGGGAGCTCGTCACGCTGCACCTGACCAGCCGGGCGCGGTGGGTCGCCGAGACGACCCCGGTCGACGCCGTGCGCAACCACGACGACGGCTCGTTCGAGATCGACCTGCGCATCGTGCAGGAGTCCTGGCTGCGCCACCTCGTCCTGCAGGTTGCCGACGACGTCCTGTCGGTCCGGCCGCACCGCGTCGCCGAAGAGGTGGCGACCTCCGCTCGCGCGGCGCTGCGGGCGTACGGGACACTCGCCGAGACGGAGGTGTGAGCGTGCTCTGGTTCTCGGTGTGGACCGTTCTCGTGCTCGCCACGCTCGGCGGTGCCTTCCTGCTCGGCCGACGCCTGTGGCGCTCGGGACTCGCGCTGGCCAAGGAGCTCGGTCACGCCGCCGAGCTCGCGGAGCAGCTGGCCGTCCGCGTCGACGAGCTCCAGGCCGTCGCCGCCGCGATGCGACCCGACACGACCCCGACGGTCTTCGCCGACCCCGCGCAGATGTATGACCGGTACGCCGAGCTGCGCGTCGCCGCTGCGGGCCGGCGGGTCGCCCGGCAAGGTCGTCGGCACGCGACCCAGCGATCGTGGCGCGCATACTGGCGGTGAACGACCTTCGCCGACCGCGCGGGTACGATCAACAGATCACCGTCTCGACGAAGGAGGGCCAGCGCCGTGCTCAGGAACGGGCTCCAGTCTTGGCACATCATCGTGCTTCTCATCGTCGTGCTGCTGTTGTTCGGGGCGAAGCGCCTCCCGGACGTCGCCAAGAGCGTCGGCCAGTCGATGAAGATCTTCAAGAGCGAGGTCAAGGACCTCAACAAGGACGACGCTGCGATGACGGACGCGGCGCCCAACACGCCGCCCGCCGCGCAGAACACCGTCGTCACCCCGCCGGTCGTCGTCCAGACGCCCGTCGTCTCGACCCCGGACCGGCCCGAGCCGACCGAGGGTTCCGCCCCGCCGAAGCTCTGATCCTCAGGTGAGCGAACGCCGCGGGGGTGAACCCGGCGGTCGGATGCCGTTGCGGGCGCATCTGGTCGAGCTTCGTCACCGGCTGTTGCTCGCCGTGCTCGGCATCGTGGTCGGCGCGGTCATCGGTTGGTTCCTGTACACGCCCGTGTTCGCGGCGCTGCAGCAGCCCGTCGCCGACGTCCGGAACTCCCGCGGCGCCCTGGTCACGCTGAACTTCTCGGGTCTCGCCGTCGCCCTCGACATGCAGATCAAGGTGTCGTTCTTCCTCGGTGTCCTCATCTCGAGCCCGTGGTGGATCTACCAGCTGTGGGCATTCATCACGCCGGGCCTGACCCGGCGCGAGCGCGGGTACGCGTACGGGTTCGTCGGGGCCGCCGTGCCGCTGTTCCTCGCCGGTTCCGTCCTCGCCTGGTGGGTGCTGCCCAACGCCGGTCAAGCTGCTCACCGACTTCATCCCGCAGAACGCGACCGGGTTGATGGACGCGCAGACGTACCTGAGCTTCGTGATGCGGCTGATCCTGGCCTTCGGCCTCGCCTTCCTGCTGCCCGTGGTGATGGTCGCGCTGAACTTCGCCGGCATCGGGAGTGCGGCGATGTTCCGGCGCAGCTGGCGATGGGCCGTCGTGATCGCCTTCGTCTTCGCCGCGATCATGACGCCGACGCCCGACGCGCTGACGATGGTCTTCGTCGCCCTGCCCATCTGCGGCCTCTACTTCCTGGCGCTCGGCGTCTGCGAGCTGCACGACCGCCGGGTGAACAAGCAGCGGCTGGCCGACGGATTGCCGACCCTCGACGGGTACCTGCCGGACGACCCGCCCGGGGGCGCCGCGTGACGCGGCTCGGCGTGGTCGTCAACCCGACCGCGGGCAAGGGCCGGGGCACCGCCGCGGGTCGGCGAACGCACGAGCTGCTCCAGGCGCGCGGCTTCGACGTCCAGGACCTGTCCTCCACCTCGCTCGCGCTGGCCACCGACCGCGCCCGGGCCGCCGTCCTGGCCGGCCTCGACGCCCTCGTCGTGGTCGGCGGCGACGGCATGGTGCACCTCGGCGTGAACGTCGTGGCGGAGACGGACCTGCCCCTCGGGATCGTCGTGGCGGGCACGGGCAACGACATCGCCCGGACCCTGGGACTGCCGAAGGCCGGCGACGTCGATGCCTGCGTCGCCGCGATCGAGCACGGCCTGACGACGGGTCCGCGATCGGTCGACGCGGTGCGGGTCGGGCCACCCGGGACCGCCGTCCACGAGTGGTTCCTCGGCGTGCTGTCGTGCGGGTTCGACGCGGCGATCAACGCGCGCGCCAACGAGATGACCTGGCCGAAGGGCTCCGGGCGGTACGTGCGCGCGCTGCTGGCCGAGCTGCCCCGTTCGAGCCGTACGGCTACCGGGTGACGATGGACGACCACGTCTGGGAGTCGACCGGCACGCTCATCGCCGTGGCGAACGTGCCGTGGATCGGCGGCGGGCTGAAGATCGCGCCGGACGCGGTGCTCGACGACGGCCTCCTGGACGTGGTCGTCGCGGGACCGTTCAGCAAGGCCGGGGTGATCAAGATCTTCCCCGGCATCTACGGCGGCAAGCACGTCGGCCATCCCTCCGTCGAGATCTTCCGGAGCCGATCCGTGCTCATCGAGCCGGTGACCGAGCTCGGCGGCCTCCCGCCCGCCGCGTTCGCCGACGGCGAGCGCATCGGGCCGCTCCCGCTGCAGGTGACGATCGAGCCCGGGGCGCTGTCCATCCTGTGCTGACGCGCGCGGCGGCCGGTGGTCGGGCCGTGCGTGTGCCTAGGGTGTGCGTGTGGTGGCCCGCTCCCGCAAGACGTCCCCTCCCGCGCAGTCGTCGGTCGCGCAGACCGCTGAGCCCTCGCCCGCCGAGCGCTACGCGGCATCCCGGCGACGTGCCGAGCAAGAACGCACAGAGCTCGCGCGGTTCCGCGAGCTGCTGAGCTTCCCCCTCGACGACTTCCAGGTCGACGCCTGCGTCGCGCTGGAACGCGGCAGCGGGGTCCTGGTCGCGGCGCCGACCGGGGCCGGCAAGACCGTCGTCGGCGAGTTCGCCGTCCACCTGGCGCTGGAGTCCGGCCGCAAGGCGTTCTACACGACGCCGATCAAGGCGCTGTCGAACCAGAAGTACGGCGACCTGGTGCGGCGCTACGGCGCCGAGAAGGTCGGGCTGCTGACCGGCGACACGACGATCAACGGCGACGCGCCCGTGGTGGTGATGACCACCGAGGTGCTCCGCAACATGCTCTACGCGGGTTCCTCGACCTTGCAGGGCCTCGGCTTCGTGGTGATGGACGAGGTGCACTACCTCGCCGACCGGTTCCGTGGACCGGTCTGGGAAGAGGTGATCATCCACCTCACCGACGACGTGCAGCTGGTGTCGCTGTCCGCGACCGTGTCCAACGCGGAGGAGTTCGGCGACTGGCTGGCGACCGTCCGCGGCGACACCACCGTCGTGGTCAGCGAGCACCGGCCCGTGCCGCTGGGCCAGCACGTGCTCGTCCGGGGCGAGCTGCTCGACCTGTACGCCGGGCACGTCGACCCGACGGCTCCCGGGGTCGACCCGCCGATCAACCCGGACCTCAGCCACCTGCTGCGCCGCAGCAACCGCGAGGAGGAGCCGATCGGGCGGCGTGGACCGGGGCACCGCGGACGTCAGCAGACGCGGCCGAACCGCCCCGGCGGCGGGAGGCCGGGTGGCGGGCGCCCGACGCCCCGGTTCGCGGTGGTCGACGCCCTCGAGGCCGACGGGCTGCTGCCGGCGATCGTCTTCATCTTCTCGCGGGCCGGCTGCCAGGGTGCGGTCCAGCAGTGCCTCGCCGCCGGCGTGCGTCTGACGAGCCCCGCCGAGGCGTCGCGCATCCGGATGATCGTCGAGGAGAAGTGCGCCGCCGTCCCGCCGGAGGACCTGCCCGTCCTGGGGTACTGGGAGTTCGCCGAGGCCCTCGAGCCGGGGCGTCGCCGCGCACCACGCGGGGATGCTTCCGCTGTTCAAGGAGACCGTCGAGGACCTGTTCTCCCAGGGTCTGGTCAAGGTCGTGTTCGCCACCGAGACGCTCGCGCTCGGCATCAACATGCCCGCACGCTCCGTGGTGCTGGAGAAGCTGGTCAAGTGGGACGGCACCAGCCACGTCGACGTCACGCCGGGGGAGTACACCCAGCTCACCGGGCGGGCCGGGCGTCGCGGGATCGACACCGAGGGGCACGCGGTCGTCGTCGCCCACTCCGGCCTCGACCCGGTGCAGCTGGCCGGCCTGGCGTCCAAGCGCCTCTACCCGCTGCGGTCCAGCTTCCGCCCGACCTACAACATGGCCGTCAACCTGGTGGCCCAGGTGGGCCGCGACCGCGCTCGTGAGGTCCTCGAGACGTCCTTCGCGCAGTTCCAGGCCGACCGAGGCGTGGTCGGGCTCGCGCGGCAGGCACAGGGGCACACAGAGGCGCTGGACGGGTATGCGAAGGCGATGGAGTGCCACCTGGGCGACTTCGCCGAGTACGCGTCGCTGCGCCGCCAGATCAGCGCCCGCGAGAAGGACCTGACGCGTGCCGAGGCGACGGCGCGACGGGCCGAGGTCGCCCGGACGCTCGAGGGCCTGCGCGTCGGGGACGTGCTCGAGATCCCCGTCGGGCGCCGGTCGGGCCATGTCGTGGTCATCGACCCGGGGGGCGCGGCCGGGTTCGACGGGCCGAAGCCGTCGGTGCTCACCGTCGACCGCCAGGTCCGCAAGCTGACCGTGGCCGACGTCGGCACGGGTGCCCGGACGGTCGGCTTCCTGCGCGTGCCCGAAGGGCTTCACCGCCCGCGTGCCCGCAGCCCGGCGAGACCTGGCCGCCCAGCTGCGCACCGCGGTCAGCGACGGCGGGCACGCGCACACGTCGGGCAAGGGCCGTCGAAGGGAAGGTGCGCCCGACGCGTCAGGTCGCCGCCACCGACGACGCCGAGATCGCCGACCTGCGGCGCCGGATGCGCGCACACCCGTGCCACAGCTGCCCCGACCGCGAGGACCACATGCGCTGGGCGGAGCGCTGGGCGCGCCTCGACGGTGAGCACGACGCGCTCGTCGCGCGGATCGCGGGCCGGACCGGGTCGATCTCGGCGGTGTTCGACCGCATCTGCGACGTCCTGCTGCGCCTGGGCTACCTCGCGCAGACGGATGCCGACGGCGGTCGGGCGACCCTCGAGGTCACGGACGAGGGCCGCTGGCTGCGGCGCATCTACGCCGAGAACGACCTGCTGCTGGCCGAGTGCCTGCGCCGGGGCGTCTTCGACGAGCTGGACGCTCCCGGGCTGGCCGCCGCCGTCTCCGCGCTCGTGTACCGGTCCCGTCGCGACGACGCGGGGGAGCCGCGCATCCCGGGTGGCCCGGCGAGCCGTCTCGGCGTCGCGCTGGACGCGACCGTGCGCGCGTGGTCCGAGCTGGACGACCTGGAGTCCGAGCACAAGGTCGAGACCACCCAGCCGCTCGACACCGGGCTGGTCGAGGCCGTGCACCGGTGGGCCGCGCGGGCGCAGCCTGGACGCGGTGCTGAAGGGCAACGAGCTGTCCGCCGGCGACTTCGTGCGGTGGTGCAAGCAGGTCATCGACGTGCTCGACCAGATCTCCCAGGCGGCGCCGCAGGATCGGGTCCGCCAGACCGCACGCAAGGCCGTCGACGCCCTGCGCCACGGTGTGGTGGCGTACTCGTCGGTCTAGGGCTCTATCGTGCGGAGGTGAGCTCGACCCTCTACCGCCATGGCGCGGTCCATACTCCGGCAGATCCGTTCGCCGAGGCCCTGCTCGTCGAGGACGGCGTCGTCGCCTGGGTCGGCGCCGACGACACCGCCGACGGCTTCGCGTCGCGGGCCGACGAGATCATCGACCTGGACGGCGCCCTCGTGGCCCCGGGATTCGTCGACGCACACGTGCACGTCCTGGAGACGGGTCTCGCGCTCGAGAGCATCGACCTGTCACCCGCGGGCGGTGTGCACTCGCTGGCCGACGCGCTGGCCGCCGTGCACCGGGCCGCCGAGCAGCGACCCGCGAGCGCCGAGGACAGTCCCTTGCTCGGATTCGGCTGGGACGAGCAGCGGTGGCCCGAGGGCCGGCCGCCGACGCGGCAGGAGCTCGACGCGGCCGCCGGCGGCGCACCCGTCTACCTGGCCCGGGTCGACGTGCACTCGGCCGTCGTCTCGAGCGCCGCTGACCGCGAGTTCCGGCCTCGACCGCCTTCCGGGCTGGAGCTTCGACGGGCGGGTCGAGCGCGACGCCCACCACGCCGCGCGCGAGGCCGCCCGCACGGTCGACCCGGAGCGCCGGACCCGCCTCTACCGCCGCGCGTTGCAGCACGCGGCCGCGCGCGGTGTCGTCTCCGTGCACGAGCACTCCGCGCCCTTCATCGACACTCGTGCGGGTCTGGTCGAGCTGCTCGACCTCACCGCCGACGCCGCCGAGCGGCCTGCCCCACCTCGTGGGCTACCGCGGCGAGCAGTGCGTGACCGTCGACGACGCCCGGGAGATCCTGGCCGCGATCCCCGGACTCACCGGCATCGGCGGCGACCTGAACATCGACGGGTCGCTCGGCTCGCGCACGGCCGCGCTGCGCTCCCCGTACACCGATGCGCCCGGCCACTCGGGATCGCTCTACCTGACCGCCGAGCAGGTCTGCAACCACCTCACCGCGGTGACCCGCGCGGGTGTCCAGGGCGGCTTCCACGTCATCGGCGACCGGGCCATGGACGAGCTGCTGATCGGGCTGCGGGCGGCGGCCGACGTCGAGGGCCCGGAGGCGATCGCGCGGCGGGGGCACCGCCTCGAGCACGCGGAGCTCGTCGACGCGCCGACGCTCGCGGCGCTGATCCTGCTGGGCGTCCAGCTCAGCGTCCAGCCGGGCTTCGACGCCGCCTGGGGTGGGCCGGACGGCATGTACGCCGCGCGTCTCGGCGCCGGCCGCGCCTCTGCGCTGAACCCGCTGGCCGACCTCGCCGCGGCGGGTGTGCCCCTCGCGTTCGGCTCCGACTCGCCCGTCACCCCGATCGACCCGTGGGCCGCAGTACGGGCCGCCGTCCAGCACCGATCCGTGGACCAGCGGATCTCGGCGCGTGCCGCCTTCCGGGCCTCGACCCGTGGCGGCTGGCGACTCGCCGGGCTCGACCACACGGGTGCGGGGGAGCTGCGTGTCGGGTCGCCTGCGCACCTGGCGGTATGGCGTGCGGACCACCTGACGGTGCAGAGCGCGGACGGCAGCTTCTCCGTCGTGGAGCACCGACGCCCGTGCCGGGATCCCGCTCCTGCCGGACATGTCGCCGGACGCATCGCCCCCGGAGTGCCTCCGCACGGTGCGCGCGGGAACGGTCCTGCACGACACCTTCTGACCCACTGCCGGGCCGCGCGACACGCCCGATCTCGACACGCCGCACGAGTTGGACGCCGACCGGGTGAAAAAACGGGGACCCGGCTCACCGCATCGTGGTCCGTTTCCGCCCCATCCCGCGACACGCGGACCGACACGCCGCACCGATCAGTACAGACCAGACCGATGGCGCCCTGGTGACCTGCGGGTACGGCTCTGGCCTGCACCGACGCGGCCTTGACACTCCCTGTGAACTCGGTAGGTTTCAGGGGATCCACCGGAGCGACATGCCCACGACGACGTGCGGCCATGGGGGGCAAGGGTGGAGAGCTAGGGCTCCGACCGGGCCCGCGTGTTCAGTAGACAACGGTCCGCGTGCGTGCGCGCGGACCGGTACGAAGGACACGCGGGCCGGTCGGTCGGCGCCTGGTAGGCGTCTGGATGTGGGCCCCTGAGAGGCATCCCCCAGGGCGCTGTCGTACTCTCCAGGGGTGCCCGCCCGTGAACCCGCCCGCTGGTGGACTCTTGTTCTCGCCGTCGCCGGTGGGTACCTGACCCGGCTGGCCTTCCCGGCTCCCGGCTGGTGGGGCCTGGCCTTCGTCGGCATCGCGTTCGTCTACCTCGCGATGCGCCGCGACAGCGCCCGCTGGAACGCCCTGGTCGGCTTCGTCTGGGGGCTGGCTCTCTTCGTCCCCCTGATCAGCTGGACGGGCGACGCCGTCGGGCAGGTCCCCTGGTTCGCGCTCTCCACGCTCGAGGCGTTGTACTTCGCGCTCTTCGGCGCGGCATGGTCCTGGGCTCGGCGTGGGCACGCGGTCTGGCGCAGCGGCGGCCTCCAGGTGCTCGTGTTCTCGATCCTGTGGGTCGCCACCGAGGAGCTCGCGTCGACGTGGCCGTTCGGGGGCTTCCCCTGGGGCCGGATCGCTTTCTCGCAGGCCGACTCGCCGCTGGCGTCGTTCATCTCCTTGGGCGGCGTCCCGTTGCTCACCGGCGTCGTCGTCGCGGTGGGCGTCCTGTTCGCGCGGATCTGGCTGGCGGCGCGACGCCTGCGGCTGGTGCGTCTGGGCGTCGCGTGCGGGGTCGTCGTCGTGATCTTCGCGGTCGGGTTGTCCATCCCGCTCGACACGCAGGCCGAGCAGGGCTCGCTCAAGGTCGGCGCGGTGCAGGGCAACGTCCCCGGCACGGGTCTCGACGCGTTCGGGCAGCGGGAGGCGGTCCTCGACAACCACGTCCAGGGCACCTACGCGCTGCTCGACCAGGTGGAGCCCGGCGACCTCGACCTCGTGCTCTGGCCGGAGAACGGCACGGACATCGACCCGCAGGTCGACACCAAGGCGGCCACGCTCATCGACGACGCAGCCAAGGCAGTCGACGCGCCGATGCTCGTCGGGACCGTCCAGTACCCCGAGAGCGGCGGGCGGTACAACACCGCGGTGCTCTGGGTACCCGGCGTCGGCGTCACCGAGTCCTACAGCAAGCAGCACCCCGCACCGTTCGCCGAGTACATCCCGCTGCGCTCGCTCGTGCGGCCGTTCTCGTCGGCGGTCGACCTGGTGACGAACGATATGCTCCCCGGCGACAAGCCCGGCTACATCCCGCTGCCGTCCGAGCGGCTGGGACGCACGGTCGGGATCGGGGACGTGATCTGCTTCGAGGTCGCGTACGACGCGATCGTCCGGGATGCGGTCCGGGCCGGGGGAGAGGTGCTCGTCGTGCAGACGAACAACGCGTCGTTCGGTGTCTCCGACGAGTCCACGCAGCAGCTGGCGATGTCCCGTCTGCGCGCGATCGAGCACGGCCGGGCGACCGTGCAGATCTCGACGGTGGGGGTCAGCGCCGTGATCGAGCCGAACGGCGTCATCTCGCAGGAGACCGGGCTGTTCACCGCCGAGCAGATGGTCGCCTCGCTCCCGCTGCGCGACACCCTGACGCTGGCCACGCGGCTGGGCTCGTGGCCCGCCTGGATCATCGACGGCCTCGCGATCTTCATGGTGGCCGCCGGGATCGCGGGCGCCCGCGGCATCCGTCGTCAGGACCGCGTCGGAACGGCCGCATGACCACCGACTCCTGGCGCGTGCTCGTCGTGGTCCCGACGTACGACGAGCGCGAGAACCTGCCCCTGACCCTCGAGCGGCTGGCGACCCACGTGCCGGACGCGCACGTCCTGGTGGTCGACGACGGCTCGCCCGACGGCACCGGGCAGATCGCCGAGGAGATCGCGGCGCGCGACGAGCCGCGCCGCGTCCACGTCCTGCACCGCACCGGCAAGCTCGGGCTCGGCACCGCGTACATCGCCGGGTTCCACTGGGCGCTCGATCGCTCGTACGACGTCATCGTCGAGATGGACGCCGACGGCTCGCACCGGGCCGAGGACCTGCCGAAGCTCCTCGCCGCGCTGAGCGATGCAGACCTCGTCCTCGGGTCCCGTTGGGTGCCGGGCGGCACCGTGCTCAACTGGCCGATGAGCCGGCACGTCCTGTCGCGCGGCGCCAACACCTACACGCGTCTCGTGCTCGGCATCCCGCTGCGCGACGCCACGGGCGGGTTCCGCGCCTACCGCGCGCCCCTGCTGCGCACGCTCGCGCTGGACGACATCGCCTCGCAGGGCTACTGCTTCCAGGTCGACATGGCATGGCGCACGGTCCGGCAGGGCGCGCGCGTGGTCGAGGTGCCCATCACCTTCGTCGAGCGCGAGCTCGGTACGTCGAAGATGAGCCGCGCGATCGTCGTCGAGGCGCTGGTCAGCGTCACCCGGTGGGGAATTGCAGAACGCTCCCGCCGTGTGGCGGGAGCGTTCCGTCGTTCGAAGAGCTGACGCGAGGCTCAGGCGCTGCGGCGCAGCTTGCCCGAGCGGAGCAGGTCGAGGCGCTCGTCCAGGAGCTCCTGGAGCTCGCCGACGGTGCGGCGCTCGAGCAGCATGTCCCAGTGCGTACGCGGCGGCTTGCCGGCCTTCACCTCGGGTCGCGAGGCATCGCGAAGCAGTGCTTCCTCGCCGCAACGGCACTCCCAGACCACCGGGACATCGGCCTCGACCGAGAACGGCAGAATGATCGTGTGCCCGTTGGGGCAGTCGTAGTGAGCCTGGAGGCGGGGCGCGAACTCGACGCCGTCTTCCGTCTCCATGCTGTGGGACCCGATGCGCATTCCGCGCAGGGACCGGTTCGCCATCTTGGGATCCTCCGTGCCGTTGTACGGCCGTCGAGAGCATGAACTTCCACCGGTACCAACGGCGGGGGCCCCTCCAGTGTTCCAGGTCGAGGTGAAGGGACTGTGAACACCCTCAGCATGTGGCGGGCAGGCTTATGGTCGGGGCGTGACTGCTGAGACGACCACGGGATCGATGACCTTCCGACAGCTCGGCGCGGACGGACCGTCGGTGTCCGTCGCGGGCCTGGGCTGCAACACCTTCGGTGCCACCCTCGCGCCCGACGGGGTGGCGCCGCTCGTCACCGCCGCCCTCGACGCGGGGATCACGTTCTTCGACACCGCCGACGTCTACGGCGGCTCGTTCGGCCAGAGCGAGGAGCTGCTGGGTGCCGCCCTGGCCGGTCGCCGCGACGAGATCGTGCTGGCCAGCAAGTTCGGCGCGGGGGCGCCGGATGGCGTCGCGCCCGGTGCCCGTGCGTACATCCGGCAGGCGGTCGACGCCTCCCTGTCGACGTCTGGGCACCGATCGGATCGACCTGTACCAGATGCACGTCCCCGACCCGGTGACCCCGATCGAGGAGACCCTCGGCGCGCTGAACGAGCTGGTGGTCGAGGGAAAGGTCCGGTACATCGGGTCGTCGAACTTCGCGGGCTGGCAGGTGGTCGACGCCGACTGGAGCGCCCGGACGGCGGGTGCCGCGGCGTTCGTCTCCGCCCAGAACCGGTACAACCTGCTGTCCCGGGACGCCGAGGCGGAGCTGATCCCCGCGCTGGAGCAGGTCGGGGTCGGGTCTGATCCCGTACGTGCCGCTCGCCTCCGGTCTGCTGACCGGCAAGTACCGTCGCGACGAGGCGGCTCCGGCCAACTCCCGCCTGGCCCGCTGGCCCGACCGGATCGCGGGCGCCGACTTCGACCGCATCGACGCCCTGAGCGCCCTCGCCGATCGGTGGGGGATCGACCTGCCGACGCTCGCGCTCGGCGGGCTCGCGGCCCAGCCGACCGTCGCGTCCGTCATCGCCGGCGCGCGCACGCCCGAGCAGCTGGTCGCCAATGTCTCCTCCATCTTGTGGGAGCCGTCCCTGGAACAGCTCGCGGCGATCGACGACGCGTCGCCCGGCCCGACCAGCTGACGCACGACTGCGGCTCACCACTCGAGCATCCGCGCGCGGTCGGCGCCGATCGCCGCGATGCCCCACAGGTGCACCCCGGCGGCCTCGGCCGCGTCCCGTAGCGCTCGGGCCCACGACGACTCGAACGCGCCCCGGTCGCCGCCTTCGGCCCGCACCATGCCGACGAGGACCGACCCGCCGGGGTCCTCCTCGGCGAGCACCGAACCCAGGACGGCCAGCAGGCCGCGTGCGACGTCCGGGTCCGCCCGCAGCGAGATGTCCGAGAGTGGCAGGACCACGGGCAACGTGTAGCCGCGTGCGTCGACCAGGACGAACCAGAGGGCCGGTCGGCCGGCACGCTCCTCCCCGACGAGCCGGAGCAGCACGTCCAACGCGTCATCCGGGCTCCGCAGCGGGTCGCCGGGAGCTGGCGAGCAGGTCGTCGTCGGGACCGCTGTCGTCCCAGTCGGGCGCCCGTCGGTGGTCGCGCGCGGGCGGCCCGTCGGCATCCCAGTCGAGGTCGAACCAGCCGTCGTCGTCATCCTTCGCCGTCATGACCCCAGGTTGCGGGAGACGGCCCGTCGGAGAGCGGAGCGGCGGTGGTCGGGTCGCCCGGTGGGGGCTGTGGTCGGCTCAGGAGGCGAGGTGGGCGGTGAGCGCCTCGACGACGAGCGCGTGGTCGTCTCCCTGGGCCAGTCCCGACACCGTCACGACCCCGACCACCCCGACGTCCCGCACGCGGACCGGGAAGGCGCCGCCGTGCGCGGCGTACTCCTGCAGCGGCAGGTCGTGCTGCGCAGTCGAACGTCGTGCCGCTGCGCGCGGGCGCGCAGCCCGACCAGGTAGGACGACGCACCGAACCGCCAGACCACCCGCACCTTGCGCTGCACCCACGAGTCGTTGTCCGCGGTCGTGCCGGGCCGCGCGGCGTGGAACACCTGCTGCGTGCCGTGCTGGACGTCGACCGTGATGGGCAGGTCGCGCTCGACCCCGAGCTCGACGAGCAGGCAGCCCAGCCGCCAGGCGTCGTCGTGCGTGAACGTGGTGAAGAGCAGGTCGCGCTCCTGCTGCTCGACCGTCGCGATGGTGTGCAGGATCTCGGTGGCGTCGTCGGCACTCATGCCTGCATCGTGACAGACGCCGACCTCGGGCGCGACGCCGAAGTTCCCGTCGAACACGTTCGCGGGGTCGTAGACGGCCTTTGAGGCGGGCGATCTTGGCACGCGTCTCGGTGCGGGAACGCCTCGGCGATGCGGGCGGCGGACTGGTTCGTCTCGAAGCTCAGGTAGACGCCGTCGAGGTGCGGGGCCAGCCGCTCCCACCAGGCGTCGATCTGCGCGCGGCGTGCGGCGCGCGTCGAGGCGCTCAGCGAGAAGTTCTGCGTGCGGTGCGCGTAGGCGGTGGCCGTCGGGTCCAGGTCGTTGACGGCGCCACCGATCGCCCGCAGCTGCACCATGTCCGACACGCCGGACGCCACGCAGCCCGCCGAGCAGGGCCGCGAGCTCCGGCGTGACGTGCTCGATCAGTCCGCCGCGCGCCGCGTAGTCGGCGTCCGCCGGTGTGCTGGCCGTGGTGTGGCGGGACGGTCGCCGCGTACGGGCACGAGCTGCGCGCTGCTGCTGCAGGACCGGCGCCAGGTCGAGGAACCGCTCGAGCGACGCCGACTGCCGCGTCGGTGTCGTCGTTCGCCCAGACCACGATCGCGTAGCCGATCGCCGGGTTCTGCCCCGTTCGCCGGGATCATGGTCAGGAAGCTGGTCAGCTCGCGCGGCGAGGCCTCCACCAGATCCGCCCAGCGACGCCACGAACGCGGCGGTGTCGGTGGCGTCGTACACGATCGTCGCGTGCACCACGTCGCCCACCTGGCGCCGCCTCGATCTCGACCGCGGTGAGGATGCCGAAGTTGGCGCCGGCGCCGCGGACGGCCCAGAGCAGGTCGGGCTCGTGCTCGGCGTCGGTGCGCACGATCCGGCCGTCCGCGAGCACGAGCTCGGCGGCCACGACGTGGTCGAGCGTCAGCCCGTACGACCGGGCCAGGAAGCCCTGCCCGCCGGCGGTGACCAGGCCCGCCGACGCCGACGTCGCCGTAGTCGCCCGAGCTGATCGCCAGCCCGTGCGGCGACAGGGCGGCCGCGACGTCCCCCCAGCGCGCGCCGGCGCCGATCCGGACCAGTCCTCGGTCACGGTCGAGCACCTCGATGCTGTCGAGCGCGCCGACGTCGATGACGATGCCGCCGTCGTTCGTCGACCGGCCGCTGATCCCGTGCCCGCCGCTGCGCACGGCGAGCGGCGACGCCCTGCGCGCGGGCGAACGTGAGCGCGTCGCTGACCTCCTGGCGTCGAGGTCGGGCGGATGACCAGGCCGGGCGTCGCCGGCGTAGACGTAGGTCGAGCGCACGCTCGCGTACGCGCGGTCGCCGGGTTCGACCACGTTTGCGGACGAGGGACGCGGGAAGCCCGTCGTAGTCGATCCCCGGACGCCGCTTCGCCAGTGCGACTGCGGGGCGGACCGCACCCGGTCGTCGTGCCGGCTGGCGGAGCGCTCCGCCGCGACCGCCTCGCGCAGGGCCGGTGCGACCTCCTGCGCCGAAGACCGTCAGCGATCGCGTTCGGGTCGTCGCCGCCGAGGATGAAGCGTCGCGATGCCGTCCTCGAGCGCCAGGGGCAGCAGCTCGTCGACCCACTGCTCGGCCGAGCCCTGCGGAGCCCGCCGCGTTGCCGAGGTTCAGCAGCCGCCGGATCTCCCGTGGGTCGCGGCCCGCCGCGCTGTGCGGCCTCGTCGATCAGCGCGTTGACCGCGCGGCGAGGTCGCCGGGCTGCAGGTAGCCCTGGCTGGGCAGCCAGCCGTCGGCCTTGGTGCCGACGAGCCGCAGCATCCGCGGCTTGTACGCGCCCAGCCAGATGGGGATGTCGTGCGCCGGAGCGGGTCCGCGCTTCGCGCCCGAGACCTGGTGGAAGGTCCCAGCCACGCGCAGCGGCGTGCGCTCGTCGGCGTCCCAGATCCCGCGGATGATGTCGATCGCCTCGTCGAGCGCGGTCACGGCCTCGCCCGGCGTCCTGCGCGGAGCGCCCATGGCGACGATCGCGTCCCAGAACGCCCCGCGAGCCGAGCCCGAGCGCGAGCCGGCCCCCGGAGAGCAGGTCGAGGCTCGCCGCCGCTCGGGCCAGCACCGCCGGTGGCCGCAGCGGGAGGTTGAGCACGTTGCCGGCGAGCTGCACGCGCTCGGTGGAGGCGGCGACCCAGGACAGCAGGGTCCAGGTGTCGAGGAACGCGGGCTGGTAGGGGTGGTCCTGGAATGTGACGAGGTCCAGCCCCGCATGCTCGCTCGCCTGGGCGAGTGCGACGACCCGCTGGGGGTCCTGTGCCGACGGCGTCAGGAAGCTGCCGAACACCAGGTCGTGGCCGTAGTCGGGCACGGAGGCTCCTCTCATAATGATGCAACGTTCAACTATATCGCGCGAGGCACCGCGTGGGGGAGCGGCGTCGCGCGTCGGAGCTGCCTGGCACGATGGGGCCACCCGATCATCGACCCAGGACGGACACTGCCGTTGTCTGCACACCATTCCGCCGACAGCCACGACGTCATCCGCGTCCAGGGCGCGCGCGAGAACAATCTCCAGGACATCAGCGTCGAGCTGCCGAAGCGGCGGCTCACCGTGTTCACGGGCGTGTCCGGCTCGGGCAAGAGCTCGCTGGTCTTCGGCACGATCGCCGCCGAGTCCCAGCGGATGATCAACGAGACCTACAGCAGCTTCGTGCAGGGCTTCATGCCGACGCTGGCCCGCCCGGACGTCGACGTGCTGACCGGGCTGACCACCGCGATCATCGTCGACCAGGAGCGGATGGGCGCCAACGTCCGGTCAACCGTCGGCACGGCCACCGACGCGAACGCGATGCTGCGCATCCTGTTCAGCAGGCTCGGACAGCCCTACCTCGGACCACCTCAGGCGTTCTCGTTCAACGTCGCGTCCATCTCCGGGGCGGGCGCGGTCACGATGACCAAGGGCGGCGCCACCGTCAAGGAGCGGCGCAGCTTCTCCGTCACGGGCGGCATGTGCCCGCGCTGCGAGGGCATGGGCAGCGCGACGAGCATCGACCTCACCCAGCTCTACGACGAGTCGAAGTCCCTCGACGACGGCGCGTTCACCATCCCGGGCTACACCGGAGGCGGCTGGAACACGCGGCTCTACGCCGAGTCCGGCTTCTTCGATCCGGCCACACCGATCCGCGACTTCTCCGCGCAGGAGCTGCAGGACTTCCTGCACCACGAGCCGGTCCGGATGAAGATCGCCGGCATCAACATGACCTACGAGGGGCTGATCCCGCGGATCGAACGATCCATGCTCTCCAAGGACAAGGAGGCCATGCAGCCGCACATCAGGGCGTTCGTGGACCGGGCCGTCACCTTCTCCCGGTGCCCCGACTGCCTCGGCACGCGGCTGAGCGAGGGGGCGCGCGCCTCGAAGATCGGCGGCGTCAGCATCGCCGATGCCTGCGCGATGCAGATCAGTGACCTGGCCGAGTGGGTGCGCGGGCTCGACGAGCCATCGGTCGCGCCGCTGCTCACCACCTTGCGGGATGTCCTGGACTCGTTCGTCGACATCGGGCTGGGGTACCTCTCGCTCGACCGTCCGTCCGGCACCCTCTCCGGTGGCGAGGCGCAGCGCACGAAGATGATCCGGCACCTCGGGTCGTCCCTGACAGACGTCACCTACGTGTTCGACGAACCGACGATCGGCCTGCACCCGCACGACATCCAGCGGATGAACGAGCTGCTCCTGGCGTTGCGGGACAAGGGGAACACCGTCCTGGTGGTCGAGCACAAGCCCGAGACGATCGTGATCGGCGACCACGTGGTCGACCTTGGTCCAGGCGCCGGGACCGAGGGCGGCACCATCTGCTTCGAGGGCACGGTCGACGACCTGCGGGCCAGCGGAACCCTCACCGGTCGCCACCTCGACGATCGCTCCGTGCTGAAGGACTCCTTCCGTAGCGCGAAGGGGGCGCTCGAGATCCGGGGGGCGTCGGCGAACAACCTGCGCGACGTCGACGTCGACATCCCGCTCGGGGTGCTGGTCGTGATCACAGGCGTCGCCGGGTCCGGCAAGAGCTCGCTGGTGCACGGGTCGCTCCCCGCCGACGGCGTCGTGTCCATCGACCAGGGCGCCATCAAGGGCTCGCGCCGCAGCAACCCGGCGACGTACACGGGACTGCTCGAGCCGATCCGTAAGGCGTTCGCCAAGGCCAACGACGTCAAGCCGGCACTGTTCAGCGCCAACTCCGAGGGCGCGTGCCCGAACTGCAACGGCGCGGGGGTCATCTACACCGACCTCGGGATCATGGCGAGCGTCGCGACGACGTGCGAGGTCTGCGAAGGCAAGCGGTTCGACGCGTCGGTGCTCGAGTACCACCTGGCCGGCCTCGACATCAGCGAGGTGCTCTCGATGTCGGTCACCGAGGCGGAGGCGTTCTTCCGCGCGGGGGAGTCGCGTACCCCGGCCGCGCACACGATCCTCGCCCGGCTCGTCGACGTCGGGCTCGGCTACCTGCGCCTCGGCCAACCGCTTCCCACGCTGTCCGGGGGCGAACGTCAGCGACTCAAGCTCGCCACGCACATGGGCGAGAAGGGTGACGTCTTCCTCCTCGACGAACCGACGACGGGCCTGCACCTCGCGGACGTCGAGAACCTGCTCGGCCTGCTCGACCGGCTCGTCGACTCGGGCAAGTCCGTGATCGTCATCGAGCACCACCAGGCCGTGATGGCGCACGCCGACTGGATCATCGACCTCGGCCCGGGCGCGGGCCACGACGGTGGGCTGATCGTCTTCGAGGGCACGCCCGCTGCGCTCGTCGCCGACCGGTCGACGCTCACCGGGGAACACCTCGCGGCCTACATCGGGGCGTGAGCGTCACGTCCTGCGGAGCTGGAACGTCAACGGGGTAGGACAACGAAGGGAATCTGACATGGCGAAGACGACGGAGGCCTCCGAGGGCTTCACGGCCGACGAGCGCGCGGCGATGAAGGAGCGCGCCAAGGAGGTGCGGCCGAAGGGCAAGAAGGTCGACGGGCTCGCGGACCTGCTCGCCAAGATTGCCGAGATGGACGAGCCCGACCGGGTGATTGCCGAGCGGGTCCACGCGATCGTCACGGAGGTCGCTCCCGGTCTCCAGCCCAAGACCTGGTACGGGCAGCCCGCCTACGCCAAGGACGGCAAGGTGCTCTGCTTCTTCCAGGCGGCCGCCAAGTTCTCGACCCGGTACGCGACGCTCGGCTTCACCGAGGAGGCCGCGCTCGACGACGGGTCGATGTGGCCGACGTCCTTCGCGATAGCGAAGCTGACGACCGCAGACGAGAAGCGGATCGCCGCACTCGTCACGCAGGCCGTGAACTAGCGCGTCACGGGGTCGCCGGATCGGTCGGGGTCACCGAGGTCGTCGGGCTGGGTTGGAGCGTCGGAGCCTCGGTCGGCACGTCGGTCGCGGTCGGCTCGGGGGTCGGTGTGGGCTCGTCGGTCGGCGACTCCGTGGGCGCCGGGCTGGCCGTCGGCGTAGCACTAGGCGCGGGCGACTCGGTGGGCGTCGGAGCGGCGGTGGGCGTGGCAGTCGGCGCAACGACGACCGGCGGCTCCACGGCGGGCTGCGCGGGGGACTCGGGTGCCACCGGCCCGACGGGCGTCGCCGAGTTCGGCTGGCCGTCGACGAGGATCGGCGTCGACGTCCCGCTTCCGCGGTCGTCTGTCGTGCCGAACTCCCAGTGCCACGGCTCGTGCGGTCCGCGGCCGCCCTCGTCCATGTAGGTCGGGTGGTGCCAGCCGAAGAGCACGGCGTTCACCTTGAGCCAGGCGTACTGCGCCGAGCCGAAGCTGTCGACGCCGTCCCCGAGGTCGATCGCGAGGCCCCACCCGTGGTTGGACGTCCCAGGGACGGCTGCCAGACCGCCCTTGGCGGCCTTGGTGCGCACCTGGTCGTCGTATCCGCGGTAGGAGTCGGTGAGCACCATGTCGTGGCCGAACGCCGCTCGGTAGGCCGCGTTCAGCCGGGAGAGCGCGTCCGCGGCATCGCAGCGCAGGTGGTGCTGCGGGGCGAACTCGACGGCGCAGAGCACCTCGATCGGGATGTTCCCGTTGGTGAAGCCGTCGGTCGAGTGCGCCTGCTGCTGCGCCTCGAGGATCGCGGCCTTCGTCTCGTCGTCGGCCGTCGTGGCGGCCTGCTGGGCGGCGAGCGTGATCCCCGCGGCCGCGTCCCGGGCCTGCGTCGCGGACAGCGCTGCCTGAAGGACGTCACGGGAGTCCGCCGCGGAATGGGTCGCACCCACCGCCGCATCGAGTGCGGCCACGTTCGGGTCGGCGGCGACCAGCAGCCGGGCGAGCGCGGCGTTCTGCGCCGACTGATCCGCAAGATCGAGGGCGACGAGGAGCACGTCGGTCTCGACCACCTTGACGTCGACGGCGGCGTCGGACACGTCGCCGCCATGGATCTTCTGGCGTGCGGTCTGGACTCGCGAGGGCAGCTGGTCAGCGGTCGAACCCACGACCACGGGCTGAGCCACCGCCTCGACGAAGTCGGGGCGCAGACGGGGGAGGACCGGCACGGCCTCGACCTCAGGGATTGGCCCGACGAGCATCACCGTGGCGGACTCCACCGCAGACAACCGCGCGTCGAGCCGGTCGAGCTCCGCCCGGTCGCCCAGGCTCTCGGCGTGCAACGAGTCCTCGTTGTGCGTGGTCGGCCCGTTGGCCGCCACCTCGGCCGTCGTCGGTCCGACGCCTACAGACGGTGACGGAGGGAACGACATCGCGACCGCCAGGGCCCCGACCAGCACGGTCGCGGACGAGAGGGCGACGAGCGGCTTCGATCGCCGCTGCCGGGGGAGCGGGCGCGCACGATGCCGTCCCTGGTGCCTCCATCGTGGTGCGTGCACTGGCGCCCCTCCGCCCGTTCCTGTCAGCCACCATCTCACCGGCCGGTGCGCACGTCGACCGCTGCGGCGGGCGAAGTGCCCCGTGTGGTTCTTCCAGCCTCGTCGACGCCAGCACACGCCGGACGAACAGCCGGCTTCCGCGGGACGAACACCCAGACTCAGTCCGCGCCCCGCGCCGCGATCAGGTCGAGGTCGCGCACCGCGAAGCGAAGGTGTTCCCACTCCTCCTCGAGGATCACGTGCAGGCAGGACCGCACGGACTCGTCGCGCTCCGGCGCGTGCGGGTTCCTTCGCACCGCGGCCAGCTCGTCCGGGGTGAGGCCGGCGAGGAAGTCGCGGACCATCGCGACATGCCCGGACCGGGCCTCCAGCACCTCCTCGTAGGTCGGCGTCGACGTGGTGAAGACGGACAGGTCGAAGCGTTCCGAGGCGCCGCCGCCGGCATCCATCAGGCCGAGAGTGTGGAACGGCTGGTCGAGCTCCAGGATCGCCTTGCCGAGCCACATGTCCGTCGCGAGGACGAGGTGCCGCAACGTCTGAGCGAAGGACCACTCGCCACCGACCGACTCGTCGGCCGTGCCCGCCGGCATCGTCGCGACACGGCCGAGCGTGGCCGTCCAGGCGCCCTCCAGCCGCGACCAGGCCGCGCGCAAGCCGTCCAGATCCTCGACGCGCCGCTCCGCGCGACCGGGGAACCGCCGGTTGAGCTCAGCCTCGACCAGCGGCGCGACATCGACTCCGTTCACCCACAGGGAGCTCTCGCCGTCGGTGATCCAGGGTGCATCGATATCGGCGCCCGCGGCGTCGACCCCGCGCATCACGACGTCGGACAGGTCGGACTCGACGAACCGCACGCCGCGCAGGTCCGCGCCCACGAACTCGGTGTCGCGCAGGTTGCCGGACTGGGTGGAGGCTGCCATGACCTTCTCCTGGTTGCGGGCGCCGGGGGAGTCCGACGGGTGGGCGTCGTCGTCCTCAGTGTCGAGTCGATGCCATCGGTGCGCCAGTGCTCTCGAGCGATCACCCCAGGTGCCGGCCGAAGAACCGCCCCGCCGCCTCCAGCTCGAAGCGCGGTACACCGGTGTGCCCACCCATGTTCGCGTGCAGGGTCTTCTCCTGCGAACCACAGGCGTCGAACAGGTCCAGGGCCGACTGTCGGTCGTTCCCTTCGTCGTCCCACTGCAGCAGCACCTGCAGCGGGATGGTGACCCGCCGGGCCTCGTCGAGAATCGCGGACGGCACGAAGCTTCCGGCGAAAAGAACGGCCGCCGAGAGGCGCGGCTCGACCACGGCCAGCCGTATCCCGATGGAGATCACGCCGCCGTCGCACCCGATCGGACCGTCGATCTCCGGCAGCGAGAGCAGTGCGTCCAGCGTGGTCTGCCACTCCGGCACCGCCGAGGCGACGAGCGGGAGGATGAGGGCGTCGACGATGTCGTCGACCGGCTCGCCCGCCTGCATCGCTCGCCGAAGGTCCGCGCGAGCCTGCTCCGCGACCGCGGACCGTGGTCGGTCGCCGCTGCCGGGCAGCTCGATGGCGGCGGCTGCGTAGCCGCACTCGGTCGCGTAGTACCGGGCACGACCCGCCAGCCGCGGGTACATGGCGCCCAGGCCACCCGGGTGGCCGAGCAGGATCAGCGGCGTCGGTGCGGCAGCGGATCCCGGCGTCCACAACATTCCGGGGACGTCGCCGAGGACGAATTCGCGTTCGAGGACGCCGTCGTCGAGGCGCTGTTCAGAAATGAATCGCATGGTCGTGCCCTTCGGGAGTGGCTCGTGAGCGGCGCTCCCGGACGACCTATCGTCCGACCATGGCCCGGGAAGGGAGCACCCATGTCGTTCCTGCGTTCACGGGTACCACCTCCTCGTTCTCCTGCTCGGACGCCGCGACGTTAACAGGTTCTGCGCCGGGTCCACCACAGGTTTGTGCCGAGCCGTCTCGTCTGCACGGCTCGCCGCTCGCGTGATCAGCGCAGGGGAGGGGCGGGCGCAGGCCTGACCCCGGCGCCCAGTAGTCCTTGGGCGGCCCGAAGCTCAGCGGAGTCGCAACGACGATCGCGCACGCGAGTACGGCAAGCACCGAACCGATCGCGCAGAGCCGGGTCATGACCGGGACCGTTCGCGCCTGCAGCCGCCGACGCGCTAGCGCGAACAGGCCGAACCCGGCCAGCCCGCCGGCGGTGTTGGTGAGGACGTCCGTGACATCTGCGCTGCCGACGGCCAGGACGTACTGGGTGATCTCGAGCGCGACGCTCGCAGCCGCCATCGTTGCCCCCGATCGTCGCCAGGACCAGGACGTGAGGAGGCCGAGGTAGAGCCCGAACGGCACGAAGAGCAGCACGTTGACGACGACGTCGAACGACGTGCTGGCACCGGCGCACCCCGTGGCGACGAACGGGACGAGCTTGACCACCCGCTCGCCGGACTGGATCGTCCACGGTGCCTCGAGCTTCCAGAGGATGGCCCAGACGAGCAGCACGAGGTAGACGACGAACAAGCCCCTCGCGGTCCTGGTCGTCATGGCTCCATCCGCGGATCGTCGGTCGGGTCGGCGTACGTGGGCGGACAGTTGCCTCCCACGGATTCAGGGCGCAGCTCGTAGTGCCACGGCTCGTTGTCGTAGATCTGGCACAGCCCGTAGGCCGCACCGTGCGCGGACAGCCAGGCCGCAGCGTCCCACTTGCCGACGTCGATCGCGTCCCCGTGCACGTGCGGTGACGTGTCGGCTGTCGCGACCCAACGCGCGGCCTCGACTGCGGAGCCGTACTGCGTCACGGCATCGCGCAGCAGCTGGTCCTGAAAGGCACGCGACCGCCACCCGCTGTTGACGTAGAAGGTGATGCCGGCGGCCGCCGCGTCGGTCGCGGCACGTCGGACCGCGGCGAGCAGTTCGGGATCGAGGTTCGCCACCGCCGGCTCGTCGTCGTCGAACACCGTCACACCGGCGCTCACGTGTCCGTCCGCCGGACCGAGGACTCCGGAGCCGTCCGCGGAGGTGTCACGAGGCGGAGGGGAGTCGGCCGCGACCGTCGTCGGCGCGCTCACGGCCGAGCTACCTGCAGACGAGGCCCCGGACGGGTGACCACCGAAGATCGAACCGATCGCGACGACGACCGCGACGGCTGCGGCAGCGACGATCCCGAGGACGACGAGTGCACCCGGGCGAACGCGCCGCGGTGCCCTCTGGACCTGTGTGGTGCGAAGCATGCCGTCAGCGAACCCGTCGGCTCGTTCCCAGCCCGTATGGAGTTCCCGATATCCCCGCGATATGCCGAGGCCCATAGCATCGAGAGAGTGCGCGTGCTGATCGTCGACGACGAGCCCTACCTTGCCGAGGCGATCCGGGACGGACTGCGCCTGGAGGCCATCGCGGCGGACATCGCTGCCGACGGGGATGCCGCCCTGGAGCTGTTGTCGGTCAACACCTACGACCTCGCCGTCCTGGACCGTGACATCCCCGGTCCGTCCGGCGACGCGGTCGCTGCGCACATCGTCGCCTCCGGCAGCGGGATGCCGATCCTCATGCTCACCGCCGCCGATCGGCTCGACGACCTCGCTTCGGGGTTCGAGCTCGGCGCCGACGACTACCTCACCAAACCGTTCGCGATGCGCGAGCTCGTCCTGCGGCTGCGGGCGCTCGACCGCCGGCGGGCGCATCACCACCCGCCGGTCCGCGAGATCGCCGGACTGCGCCTGGACCCCTTTCGACGCGAGGTCTACCGCGACGGCCGCTACGTCCCGCTGACCCGCAAGCAGTTCGCCGTCCTGGAGGTGCTCGTCGGCGCCGAGGGGGGCGTCGTCAGCGCGGAGGAGCTGCTCGAGCGGGCGTGGGACGAGAATGCCGACCCGTTCACGAACGCCGTCCGCATCACCGTCTCCGCGCTGCGCAAACGTCTCGGCGAGCCGTGGCTGATCGCCACGGTGCCCGGCGTCGGCTACCGCATCGAAGCGGGCCTGCGTGGATAGGGGACCCGGACTGAGCGTGCGACTCAAGCTGACCCTCAGCTACGCCGGGTTCGGCATGGTCGCCGGTGTCCTGCTCGTCGCGGTCGTGTGGGTCTTCCTGCTGCGCTACGTCCCCGACCAGGCGACATTCGTCCCGGCCCGGGTCCCCGCAGACGGGTCGCTCGCTCGACCAGACCTCTTCGTCCCCGGCCGATCCGACCTGTGGCGTGCCTTCGCTCCCAAGGCCGCGCTCGCACTGGGGCTGCTCCTGGTCTTCGGGATCGCGGGCGGGTGGTTCCTCGCGGGCCGCATGCTCGCGCCGCTCCACCGCATCACCGACGCCACTCGTCGCGCCGGGAGCGGGTCGCTCGCCCACCGGATCGAGCTCCCGGGCCGTCGCGACGAGTTCCGTGAGCTCGCCGACGCGTTCGACGCCATGCTCGCGCGACTCGAGTCGCACGTCGCGGAGCAGCGCCGGTTCGCCGCCAACGCCTCCCACGAGCTGCGTACGCCGTTGGCCACCACCCAGGCACTCCTGGATGTGGCGCGCCAACGCGACGACAGCGAGCTGCTCCGACGTCTGCACGCGGTCAACGCGCGCGCGATCGACCTCACCGAGGCACTTCTCCTGCTCAGCCGAGCCGACCAGCGGTCGTTCCCGCACGAGCCCGTCGACCTCTCGCTCCTGGCCGAAGAGGCCACCGAGACCTTGCTGCCGTTCGCCGAGCAACGCGGCGTCACCCTGCAGACCTCGGGTGACATCACGCCGACGATCGGATCGCGAGCGCTCCTGCTCCAGCTGATCACGAACCTCGTGCACAACGCGATCGTCCACAACGTCCCGGCCGACGGCAGCGTGCGAGTCAGCACCGCCGCTCGGTCAGGCGCGGCCGTGCTCACCGTCGAGAACTCCGGCACCGTCCTCGATCCCGCGCTCGTCGCGACCCTGACCGAACCGTTCCAACGCGGCGCCGAGCGAGTCCGTGGTGACCACGGCGGCGTTGGCCTCGGTCTGGCGATCGTCGAGAGCATCACGAGGGCGCACGATGGGACCTTGACGCTGAGCCCCTTGGCTGGCGGCGGGCTTCGCGTCGTCGTGCGTCTGCCCACGGCCGGAGCAATCCTCAGGTAGCGCCAGACGGAACGTCGAGCCGCAGTCCTACCCGCACGCCGATAATGGACATTATGACATTACGCCAGCCGCGCTAGACCGATCGAGGCGGGACGCGGCTGCGGCGGCTCCCCTGTCGCGGAGCCGGCGTCCACCGCGTCCGGCGTTCTCGTCGCGTCGATGACACGATGCCGTCATGCCCGCATCACCTGGCGCGCACGTCCTGGCGACGGACCGCCTGATCCTTCGGGTTCGGAGCGTCGACGACGCTGACGTCTATCGGCGCCTGTGGGTCGAACGAGATGCCCGGGTTCCCGCGCACCGCCGGATCGATGCCCAGGGCCGGCCGACGGTGGACGACATCGTCGCGGACATCCGTCGCGAGAACGAGAGCCCGCGTCCCGGACTCCTCGCAGTCGAGCGCACGAGTGCCGGCGACGTGATCGGCTACTGCGGACTCGTGTTCCACGGCAACGGCGCGCCGGACGAACCCGAGCTCGCCTACGAGCTGCTGCGCGAGGCTCAGGGCTTCGGCTACGCCACCGAAGCCGGCACGGCCGTGGTCGCCTGGGCGTCCGAGGCCGGCTACCCGCGACTCTGGGCAACCGTCCGTGACTGGAACGCCGCCTCCCGGCGCGTCTTGGACAAGCTCGGCTTCCGCGAGACCGGAGAGGTCGTGGCCGACGCGGTACATGGCGACAGCCTGCTCATGGTCCGATCGCTGTCTCTCCCGCCTGAGCGACAACCCGTCATGATGCCCTCCCCTGGCGGCGCACCGTGTCGGTCTTGACGTCGCACTTGTCTTTTGCAAGTATCGGTTTCGACGGCAACACACATGCGCACCAAGGAGAACCACGATGACCTCGATGTTCGTCAACCTGCCCGTGACCGACCTGGAGCGCGCGAAGGCGTTCTACACGGCACTCGGCTTCACCCTCAACCCCGCCTTCACCGACCACAACGCTGCGTGCGTCATCGTCGAAGAGGACCACAGCTACTTCATGCTCCTGACGCGCGAGTACTTCCAGACGTTCACCGCGCTGCCGCTGGGCGACCCCGCGGTGAACCCGTCGTCGTCCACCGCGATCTTCCTCGAGACCCGCGAGGCGGTCGACACGGCCGTCGAAGCCGGGATCGGCGCGGGAGGCTCCGAGCCGCACCCGGCGACCGACTACGGGTTCATGTACCAGCGTGCGCTCGACGACCCCGACGGCAACTCGCTCGAGTTCGGTTACATGGACCCGGTGGCCGCCGCACAGGGACCCGAGGCGTACGCGAACCAGCAGGGCTGAGGTCGGTGGCCGCTCGCGACTACGGTCAGTACGGCGGCGTGACGCAGGGCCTGGAGCTCGTGGGTGAGCGCTGGGCCCTGCTCATCGTCCGCGATCTGCTCGTCGGACCGCGCCGGTACGGCGAGCTCGCCGCGGGGCTCCCCCGGATCCCGAGCAACATCCTGGCGACGCGGCTCAAGGAGCTGCAGGCAGCCGGCGTGCTGCGCAGGGTGCCGCACTCGCGCGTCATCGTCTACGAGCTGACGCCCTACGGCCGGGAGCTCGAGCCCATCGTGCTCGCGCTGGGCGCCTGGGGCTTCAAGGCCTTGGGCGATCCGCGCGAGGGCCAGATCATCACCCCCGATGCGATGACGATCGACCTGCGCACGGCCTTCCGGGCGCAGGTGGCGGCGACCCTGCCGGCCACCTCCTACGCGGCGCGCCTCGGGTCCACGGAGCTGCCTCATCCGGGTGGACGGTTCCGATCTCGAGGTGGCCCGTGGCGACGGCCCCGCCGACGTCGCCTTCGCCACAGGTGCCGAGATCCGCCTGCTCATCTCCGGTGATCTCGCACCTGATCGCGCGATAGCGACCGGTGTCGTGCAGGTGCTGCGCGGTCGCGGCGATCTCCTCGACCGCTTCGCCAGCACGTTCCACCTCGCCGCCTGAAGCGAGCGTGCGCGTAGATCCTCTGGTGTCATGTCGAGAACGTCTGATCGGCTCCGCTCACCAGATGAGGGCCGCGACAGGCGCGGCTGAGAACCCAGGAGATCGCATGCCTCAGTACCTGCTGCTCAAGCACTACCGCGGTGGCCCGGAGCAGCACGTCCCCGTGCCTCCGATGGACCAGTGGGCGCCCGAGGACGTCGAGGCGCACATGGCCTTCCTCCGGCACGTCTCCGAGCTGCTCCAGGAGAACGGTGAGTATGTGGACGCGCAGGCGCTCACGCCGGGGCGCACGTGGGTGCGCTACGGCGGCCCGGACGCGGCGCCGGTGACGACCGACGGGCCGCTGCCCGAGACGAGCGATCTCGTGGCGGGCTGGTACATGATCGACGTCGAGTCGCACGCACGAGCGCTCGAGCTCGCCGCGTACGTCTCCTCGGAGCCTGGCCCGGGCGGTCGTCCGATGTACGAGTGGATCGATGTCCGGGAGGTCATGTCCGACGGCCCCGCGGACGACTGACCCGCGTGATCGACGAGCCGGGATCAGCGACGGACGAGGGCGCCCTGCGCGCCCTCGTCCCGCGCGTGCTGGCCGGTCTCGTACGGCGCGGCGAGGACTTCGATGCGGCAGAGGACGCCCTCCAGGAGGCTCTGCTGGAGGCCCTGCGGGTGTGGCCGGAGCATCCCCCGCGAGATGCGCGAGCGTGGCTGACGACGGTCGCCACGCATCGTCTCGTCGACGCCCGAAGAAGCCAGGCCGCGCGGGCGCGGCGCGAGGAGGTGATCGTCGAAGCGCCAGGACCTGGCGACGCCGAGGAGGGCGACGACACGTTGTTCCTGCTCTTCTGCTGCTGCGCTCCCCACCTCTCCCCCGCCTCGCAGGTCGCGTTGACCCTGCGCGCGGTAGGAGGTCTGACCACACGGGAGATCGCCGACGCCTTCTACGTGCCGGAGTCGACGATGGCGCAACGGATCAGCCGGGCAAAGCGCGACCTTCGCGGACGCCGGCTCGATGAGCCCGGCGACCTCGCGGTCGTGCTGCGCGTCCTGTACCTCGTCTACACGACGGGGCACGCGGGCCGGGTGGACCTCACCGGCGAGGCGATCCGGCTGGCCCGCCAGCTCACGCTCGCCACGCCCGAGCCCGAGGCGCGGGGGCTGCTCGCGCTGATGCTCCTCCACCGCGCCCGGCTGCCGGCCCGGATCGACGCCGAGGGCCGGATCGTGACGCTCGACCGGCAGGACCGCGGCCTGTGGGACACACGCCAGATCGCCGAGGGGGTGCGCGTCCTGCAGGCGGCGCTGGCGGTCGGTCGTCCGGGCCGCTATCAGATCGAGGCCGCGATCTCGGCGCTGCACGACGATGCGGCGAGCGCGCAGGAGACGGACTGGCCGCAGGTCCTCGCCTGGTACGACGACCTCGTCGCGCTCAGCGGGGACCCCGATCGCCTGGAGCCCGCCGCCGTGCTCGGCCGCGCGGTAGCGGTCGGTCATGTCCTGGGGGCCCCGGCTGGGCTCCGGGAGACCGAACGGCTTCGGCGAGTGATCGGCGAGCGGCACCGGTGGCACGCGGTGCGGGGCTACCTGCACGAGCTCGACGACGACCTGCCGGCCGCGGCCGAGGCGTACGCGGAGGCCGCGCACCGGGCGACGAATCTCGCCGAGCGAGACCACCTGGTTCAGGCAGGCCGCCCGCACCCGAGCCAGCCGCGTCGGGTCTCGGATCAACGTCTCAGGCCGGCGGATCCAGACGGCACGATCCTCAGCACGTAGCGCTCCTCGGTCAGCGAGTCGTCACGCGAGAACGCCTGTCGCTCTCCTGTACGGGCGAACCCCGCCCGGACGTACAGGTCGCCTGCCGCATGGTTGTTGTCGACCACCCACAGGGAGACCGTGCTCGCTCCGTCGGCGGCGGCGGCCGTGCGGACCGTGTCCAGCAGCGCCCAGCCGACGCCGTGCCGACGGGTCTCCGGCGCTACCCACAACGAGATGAGGTGTCGGTCGTCGATCGGCGAACCGGGCTCCTGGAGCATCTGCACCATGCCGCGACCCGTGCCGGAGTCGTCGACGGCGACCCACGTCGGGCTGGTGCGCAGCCGCATCCGCCAGTGCGACTCGACGAACCTGTTCTCGCGGGCGAGCGACGCTCCGAAGATCTCGGGATTCTCGCGCACGGCCCGCAGCCTGACGTCGCGGACGAGCTCCCAGTCGTCCTCCGTCACCCGTTGGATCCGCACCCCGACAGGATGCCGCACGTCGTGCGTCGTCGCAGGCAAGGCTGCTCGCGCGCCGCGGACCGACTTTGCGTCAGCCGCCGTGGCCCTCGGGGTCGGGCACCGACCGGGCGGCGTCGGCGATCTCCTCCTCGGGGCGCGGCGGCACCGTCTCGTCGTACTCGAGCTCGGGTACCTCGTGCGTGTGGGTCTCGTGGCTCACGGGTTCGGTCACGGTCGTCTCCTTCGGGCGGAACGCGGTGCGCGCGGACTCACAGGTCGATCCCCTCGCCGGACCCGAGGAGCACGGGGTCCCCCGCACCCCCGAGCCGACCGACCAACGACGAGGCCAGACCCGAGCCCGGGCGGCGAGAGCTGGGCGTCGTGGATCGTGACGAGTCGGCCCGGTCCGACGGAACGGACATAGTCGATCACCTCGCCGACCTTGAGCCACGGGGCCCCGATCGGCGTCAGCAGGATCGATACTGGCGCGCCCTCAGGATCGACGTACGCGTCGCCCGGGTGCAGGACGCCCTCGACGAGGTAGCCGACGTTGGCGGCGCGCGGGATGTCGACGTGGATCACGGCGTGCCACTCCCCCAGCACGCTCGACCGCGAAGCCACCCGCGGTGATCGAGTCGCCGGCGCTCACGGCGTGCAGTCGCTGCTCGTCGGCGCCCGCCGCCACCAGCACGTCGAGAGCGGCCCGCGGACCCCAGACCTCGACGCCGGACGCGACGACGGGGTCGGGCGCGAGGTGGTCAGCATGCTCGTGCGTGACCAGGACGGCGTTGACGCCGTCGAGCGCGCCGGTGATGTCCGAGAACACCCCCGGATCGATCACCAGCCTGTCGACTGCCGCGATCGAGCCGGATGCAGGAGTGCCCCCACCGGGACAGTCGAATACTCATAGCGGCAGTCTCCCCCGCGATTCGGTGCCGTGCGCCCTGAACGAGCGCGCCCGTTTCGTCTCCGACAGCTGGCCCGGATACCGTGTCGCCCGTGCTGGTGCTCGCGGTGTGCAGTCTCAAGGGTGGCGTGGGGAAGACGTCGGTCACCCTCGGTCTGGCGTCCGCCGCGCTCGAGCGCGGGTTGCGCACGCTGGTGATCGACCTCGACCCGCAGGGCGACTGCACGATGGCGCTCGGCGCGCGGCCGGACACCGCCGACGTCGCCTCCGTCCTCGAGCTGCCGGGCGCAGCGACCATGGAGGCGGCCACGGTGTCCTCGTCGTGGGCTGACGACGGCCTCGACGTGCTTGCGGGCTCGGAGCGCTCCGCCGAGCACGACCGGTTGCGCGACAGCGACCTCGAGCGACTCCGGTACGCGCTGTCCTGGGTCAACGGGTACGACCTGGTGCTCATCGACTGCCCGCCGTCGCTCGGCGGACTCACCCGTACGGGCCTCGTCGCCGCCGACCGGGCGATCGTCGTCACGGAGCCGGGACTCTTCGCGGTGATGGCCGTCGGGCGCGCGATGCGGACCATCGACGAGCTGCGCCGCGGACCCGCGCCGACGCTCCAGCCGCTCGGGATCGTCCTCAACCGGGTCCGTGCCCGCTCGATCGAGCAGGCGTACCGGCTCGAGGAGCTGCAGACCCTGTACGGGCCGCTGGTGCTGACGCCAGCCGTCCCGGAGCGCGCCGCCCTGCAGCAGGCGCAGGGCGCCGCGCAGCCGGTGCACGCCTGGCCGGGAGCCGCGGCGGCCGAGCTGGGCCGCACGTTCGACGCCCTGCTGGACAAGGCCCTGCGGGCGCCGCGCCGGTAGACGCAGGACGCGCGCCCGGCCCGGAGGCAGGACGCGCGTGCTCAGCGATAACAGGTCAGCCGGCGGTACGAGCCTGCCGACGCATGGCGAGCTCGTCGTTCGGCGAAGGCTCCGCCAGAACGTGCGTGTCCTCGTCCTCGGCGCGCTCGGACGGCAGCGCGGCGAGCGTGCCTTCGACCTCACGCCAGACGCGCCCGACGGCGATGCCGAACACACCCTGCCCGCCCTGGACCAGATCGATGACCTCGTCGGCTGACGTGCACTCGTAGACGCTGGCACCGTCGGACATCAGGGTGATCTGCGCGAGGTCGTCCACACCGCGCTCGCGCAGGTGGCTGACTGCGGTGCGGATCTGCTGCAGGGAGACACCGGTGTCGAGCAGACGCTTGACCACCTTGAGCACGAGGATGTCGCGGAAGCTGTAGAGGCGCTGCGTCCCAGAGCCGGTCGCGGGACGCACGGACGGTTCGACGAGTCCCGTGCGGGCCCAGTAGTCGAGCTGGCGGTAGGTGATGCCGGCCGCGCGGCAGGCCGTGGGCCCGCGGTAGCCGGTCGAGGTGTCGAGATCGGGGAGGTCGTCGTCGAACAGCATGCCTTGGGCGCGCTGGGGAACGACCCCGCCGACGCTCTCGGCATTCTCGGTGCTGGTCACGAATCCTCCACTCGTCGCACGCCGGTCGGGTCGACGTCTCCCCCGGCTACGAGCCACAGTAGGCCCGTCTTGGTGCAGACGCTACGACGCCCCCGGGCGTGTCGCGGTGCGCGAGTCTGACCTTCAACTTGAACGCGAAGGTTTGCTCTCCCGGAGCCTAGTCCTCGGGCTCTGCACCGGTCCCGAAGTCCTCGGGCGTCACCACGTCGAGAAATCGCCGAAACCGCTCGAGGTCCTGCTCGGACGTCGAGGCACGCACCTCGACCCCGGCCACGGCGACGACCTCGGCGGAGCACAGCACCGGGCAGGAGAACCGCAGCGCCAGCGCGATCGCGTCCGACGCACGCGAGTCGACGCGCGGACCGGACCGCAGGACCAGCTCGGCGTGGAACACGCCTTCCTCGAGCCGGGTGATCTCGACCCGGGTCAGGCCCGAGCCGGTGGCCACGAGCACGTCCCGGAGCAGGTCGTGCGTCATCGGTCGCAGCGGGACGATGCCGGCCTGAGCCGACGCGATGGCGCTGGCCTCGGCCGGCCCGATGAGGATCGGCACCAGAAGCTCCGAATCGGGATCCAGGAGCAGCACGACGATCTCGTCGTCCGCGAGGTGCTGGCGCACACCCACGACTTCGACAGGAATCAGCTCCGCGTCTTCCCCCATATGGCCCAACCTACGACTCCACCGACGATCCGGCGCCACTGTGGGAGCCTCGGCGTGAATTCGTCTCGCTAGGGAGCCAGGTCGGCGACTGCTGCGCGCAACAGCGCGGTGTGCATCTGAGTGCACAGCTCGCCCACCTCGGCGGCCAGAGTCCCGGCCCGCGCGCGGCTCGACGCGCTGCGCTGACCACGCCACGGGGCCACCACCTGCTCGACCAGGTCCGCCTGCCGATCGGCGGCCGCACGGAACTGGCGCAGGTGGCGAGGGTCGATCCCGTGCTCGGCGAGGGCCGCCGCGGACACGACGATCTGCAGAGCCCACGAGTCGAAGGCACCCGACGGGTGCGGGCGCAGCACCCCGGACGTCACCAGGTCCTCGATGAACGACGACTCGACCGCGGCCTCGCGCGCGAGCACGTCCAGGGTCAGTCGACTCCCGCTCGTCTCACGCACGCCGTCGCGGGTGGCGAGTCGAGCACGGGGTGCCTGCTCGTCGTCCTGTCCGGCGTCGAGGGCGGCAAGTCGCTCACCGATGACCTTCAGGGGCATGTACCGATCGCGCTGCTGGCGCAGGACGAAGCGCAGCCGCTCGACATCGGCGGGTGAGTACTGGCGGTAGCCGGACGCCGTGCGCACCGGCTCGATCAGGCCCTGCTCCTCGAGGAAGCGCAGCTTCGACGTGGTCACGGCCGGGAACTCGAGCTGCAGAGAGGCCAGCACGTCCGAGATCCTCATGGTCGCGCGCCGCGAGATGCCGCGGGGCCACAGCTCGTCGACCGGCTCGTCGACCTGCGTCGTCGCGGGCTGCGGCGCCGGCGACGCGTCGATCCGTTGCGGTCGTGCACTCACCACGCGCTGCCCCCGGTCGGTCCGATCGTCGCGATCACGCGCCCGCCGCGTCCCTCTGCGGACTCGGGTGGAACGTCATCCGGTACTTGCCGATCTGGACCTCGTCGCCCCCGCGCAGCACCGACTGATCGATCCGCGTGCGGTTCACGTACGTACCGTTGAGCGACCCGATGTCCCGCACGACGAACTGGGCGCCGTCGCGCACGAACTCGGCGTGCTTGCGCGACACGGTCACGTCGTCGAGGAAGATGTCCGCCCCGGTCGACCGCCCCGCGACGGTACGCTCCGCGTCGAGCAGGAACCGCGCACCGGCGCTCGGCCCGCGCTGCATCACCAGCAGCGCCGACGTGGGTGGCAAGGCATGCACCGCGCCGACCTCGTCCGCGGTGAGGCCGACCGGGGCGCCCGCCTCGATCTCGACGGGCTCGATCGCTCCGAAGCTCATCGTGGTGTCGGGTCCCGCGGGCGACAGACCGACCTGTGGGTCTTCGCTGCTCATGGCACCTCCCGGCCGGTTCTTGACGACGTGCGCGCGCTCGTCGTCACGAGTCCACACCCTATGCGGAGCCGGGCACCCCGCGCAGCACGGTCCGGCCACCGCGCGGGGTTGCCGAGGACGAGCAGGACCGGATCAACCGTCCGAGGCCGGGATCGGGGTCGCGAACACCGGATCGGGAATCACCCGGAGCGCCGTGATCTGGACGGTGTCGCGCTGCGAGACATCACCCGTACCGCCGTTGAGGCGCACCTGCGCCATGGCGCCGCCGGGAATCCGCAGCGCCGTGTCGATCGTGGCCGGGTCGCCGATCACGGTCCACACGTAGGGCGCCGCGAGTTCGACACCGTCGATCTTGATCGCCCCGGCCGCACCGGTGAACGCGCTGCTGGCCGTCACCCGTTGGTCGTTGAGCTCGATGGCCTCGGCGCCCGCGTTGCGCAGCTCCTCGAGCATGTTGAGCATGGTGACCGGCTTGATGCTCCCGTCGGGCTCGGTGAGGCGAACGACGACGCCAGGACCCTGCGGCGGGCAACCGGCCCGTGAGGATGCCCTGAGTCTCAGCGCTCCGGCGCAGCGCATCGAGGGCGGCCTGCCGGCGGTCGGAGCCCGAGAGCAGCTGGTCACGCTCGCGCGTGAGGTCCGCCGACTCGTTGGAAAGATCGTCGCTGCGGTTGGTCACCTCGTCGAGGATGCGCACCAGGTCCTGCTGGCGCATCGAGTTGAGGTCGGCGCCGTCTGCCTGGCGCACCTGCACCACGAGCGCGAAACCGAGCAGGGCGCACAGCACCCCGGCCAGCACCTGCGCCCGCGTGATTCTCGGCTTGAGTGCGCGGCCGAGCACCGACCACGCCGTGCGGTCTGCCGGTTCCGCCGGTGCAGGTGGCGGGTCGGGTCCCGACGAACCGCTGCCCGGGGGCTCGAGGGCCGGCTCGTCGGACAACCGTTCGTCGAGCGTCCGACTCCTCGGTATCGACGATCACGTCGACGTGCCCGGAGTCGACAGGTTCGACCGCTTCCGGCAGGCGCGTCGGGCGCCCCCTCGACCAGGGCGTCCGCGCGGGCCCGCTCGATGGCCTCGGCGCGCGCGAGGTCCGCCGCTGCCGCCGCAGCGAGCGGCGACTCGTCGTCGCCGACGACCCTCCCGACGAGGTCGGGCCGGGGCTCGTTCAGGGCGTCCCACACCTCGAGCGCGCTCGGCCGGTGCAGGGCGGCCGCGGCAGCCTCCGCGTCGACCGGCTCGTCGCGCTCGTCGTCGCTCATGCCTTGAACAGGTGCCGACGGATCGAGGCAGCGTTCGAGAAGATCCGGATTCCGAGCACGACGACGACGGCGGTCGACAGCTGGGTGCCGACGCCGAGCTGGTCGCCCAGGAACACGATGAGGGCGGCGACGACGACGTTCGACAGGAACGAGATCAGGAACACGCGGTCGTCGAAGATGCCGTCCAGCATGGCGCGCAGTCCGCCGAACAGGGCGTCGAGCGCCGCGACGACCGCGATCGGCAGATACGGCTGCAGCTCCGTGGGCACGGTCGGCTGGAGCAGCAGCCCGCCGATCACTCCGATCAGCAGACCGATGACGGCGATCATGTGCTCCCCCTCCCCGAAAGACGTGCCGACGATCCCACACCGGGCTCGTCCGATGCACGTCCCGCGCCGGTCACGTCCGTCGCGGGAGAATCTCCCGCGGGCGTGTCGGGGTCGGACGTACCCAGGAACCGTCGCGTCGTGCAACGTGACGGGACCGGTTCCCGGCAGCTCGAGGCGGGACTGCGACGACATCTTCACGCCGATGTCGTAGGTGGTGCGCAGGGTGGACATGTGCTGGCCCGCGCTCGTCCGGGCGAGCGCCGGCTGCATCGCCACCGGGTCGCCGATCGCGTCGATCGTGTACGGGCTGCTGAGCGGGACCAGGTCGACGAGCACGGCATCGCCGGCGGAGCGGATGGCCGTCATCGAGTTCAGTCGCTCACCGTTGACCGCGATGGCCTCCGCACCCGACGCCCAGAGCCCGTTCACCACGACCTGCAGGTCGATGTCCTGCACCCGCAGGCTCGGGTCCTGGGTGTCCGGGTCGTCCGACGGCGCATCCGTGAGCTCGATGCGCAGCCCGCGACCGGCGACCGCGACCGTCCCGGACTGGACGGCCACGGCGCTCGCGCCCTCGCGCAGGGCGAGCTCGTCGTCGCCGAGGACGTCAGCCTGAAGCGTGCTGATCTGCGTGGTGAGGTCGTCGATCTGGCTCTGGACGGATTCGGCGTTGTCAGTGCGCTCGTTGATCTGGTCCTCGAGGATCTCGCGCGCCTTCTGCTGTGATCCCGCGGGCTGGCGCAGGGCCATCGTGGCCGCCGTGGTGCCGAGCCCGAGGACGACCGCGATCGCGACGAGCGTCGACACCGAGCGAGCGGTGCGCGGGTGCCCGGTGCCCTGCGCCCGGCGGGCCGCGACCTCGGCATAACCCGGGTCGAGAGGTCTCCGGTACACCTCGGTGATCAGGGTCATCGACGCGTCGGCGGGGCGGGGCGGGGCGGCCGGCAGCGGTCCGTCCGAGCCGTGACGGGAGGTCATGCCGGCTCGACGGGTGCGCGCAGCAGCCGGGACGCCTGCGCCAGGTACAGCGCGCCGGCGAACCAGTAGAGGGCAACGCCCCACAGGGCGAACGCCCACCCCACGATGCCCGCGAGCACGCCGACCCACGAGTCCCACTCCGCGAGGAGGAGCAGCGGGAAGGCGTACAGCAACGCGAAGGTCCCCGCCTTCCCGGCCAGGTGCACAGGCAGCGGTGCGTAACCGGCACGGCCGAGCACGAGCAGCATGATGCCCAGGACGACGTCACGCAGCACGAGGACGATCAGGAGCCACCACGGCACGACGTCGCGCCAGGCCAGGGCCACGAGAGTCACGATGATGAAGAGCCGGTCGGCCGCGGGGTCGAGCAGCTGGCCGAGCTTCGAGACCTGTCCCAGCCGGCGGGCGAGGACCCCGTCGAGCCAGTCGGAGGCCCCGGACACGGCCAGGACGAGGATGGCCCAACCGTCGCTGCCCTGCCACAGGAGCACCGCGAACACGGGGACGAGCAGGAGGCGGACGAAGCTGATCGCGTTGGGGATCGTCAGCACGCGCGAGGAGACGTCGGTGTCGTCTGCCATCGCCTGCCTTGCCTCCCCGAACCCCGTGCCGAACGTGCGGCGTCGATCCTATGCGGGCGAGGTGACCGTACACCCGACGGTCGCGCGGCGCCGAAGCGCCGATGGTGCGACGCTGACGTCATGGCGCATCGCAACGATCCCGAGGTCATCCGTCGGCTCCTGACCGCACCCTGGCCGATGGGCTGTCGTCGGCCTCTCGTCGAACACGTCGCGGGCGGCCTACGGCGTCGCCGGCTACCTCCAGCGGATCGGGCAGGAGATCGTGCCCGTGCATCCCGGCGCCGAGACGGTGCACGGTGCGCCGGGCGTGCGCTCGCTCGACGCGATCGAGGGGCCGGTCGACGTGGTCGACGTGTTCGTCAACAGCACGCTGGCCGGGGAGGTCGTCGACCAGGCGATCGCGATCGGCGCCCGCGCGGTCTGGCTCCAGCTGGCGGTCATCGACGAGGACGCAGCGGCACGCGCCGAGGCGGCGGGTCTCGACGTCGTCATGGACGCGTGCCCGGCGATCGAAGGACCGCGGCTCGGCCTGTAGCGCGTTGTGCGCGACGTCACGCGCAGCCTTTCGGACAGCGGAGGCGCTCCCCCGGGTAGACTCCACCTGAATCTGGAGTTCGTCGCGTCCCCCTTCGAGGCGTCGCCACCACCGGTGCCCTCACAGGCAGGCGGTCGGGGCTCGCCTCTCGCGTGTGGTCTAGGCATCGCGTTCAGCGGTTGCCACTGGGTGGTCCGGGGCTGCGACCCGCTGTCTGCCGTCCCGGTGCACAGTTCAGGGCTCCGCCCCGCGATGATCGGTTTCTCCTCGTCCATGAGCACTGTTGCGCCCTCTTCCATGCCCGAGAACGGCACCTTCGACGAGCTGGGCCTGCCCCCGGCACTCCAGGCCGCGATCGCGGACCTCGGCTTCACCACTCCGTCCGCCATCCAGGCACAGGCCATTCCCGGCCCTCCTGAGCGGCCGCGACATCGTCGGCGTCGCGCAGACGGGCACCGGCAAGACCGCCGCGTTCGGCCTGCCGCTGCTCGCCTCGATCGACCCTGACGTGCACGCTGTGCAGGCGGTCGTCCTCGCCCCGACGCGCGAGCTCGCGATGCAGGTGGCCGACGCGATCCAGTCGTTCGCCACGCACCTGCCCGGCCTGAACGTTCTCGCGGTCTACGGCGGCTCGCCGTTCCTGCCGCAGCAGCGCGCGCTCGCCCGCGGCGCCCAGGTGGTCGTCGGTACGCCCGGCCGCGTCCTGGACCACCTCGACCGTCGCACCCTGAAGATGGACGACGTCCGCTTCCTCGTGCTCGACGAGGCCGACGAGATGCTCCGCATGGGCTTTGCCGAGGACGTCGACCGCGTGCTTGTCCGCCGCACCCAAGGAGCGCCAGGTCGCGCTCTTCTCCGCGACGATGCCGCCGCCCATCCGCCGGGTCGCCGAGCAGCACCTGAACCGCCCCGTCGAGATCACCGTCTCGCGCCAGGCGTCGACCGTGACCAGCGTCCGCCAGACCTACGCCGTGGTCCCGCACCGCCACAAGACCGGCGCGCTCGCCCGCGTGCTGGCCGTCTCCGAGGCCGAGGCCGCGATCGTGTTCGTCCGCACCCGTGGCGCGGCCGAAGAGGTCGGCAGCGCGCTGGTCGAGCGCGGCATCTCCGCCGCCTTCATCTCCGGTGACGTCGCCCAGACCGAGCGCGAGAAGATCGTCGACCGCCTCCGTACCGGTGCGCTCGACGTGCTGGTCGCCACCGATGTCGCCGCCCGCGGACTCGACGTCGACCGCATCGGCCTCGTCGTGAACTTCGACGTGCCCCGCGAGCCCGAGATCTACGTGCACCGCATCGGCCGCACCGGCCGTGCCGGCCGCGAGGGCGAGGCGCTGTCGTTCGTCACCCCGGCCGAGCAGTCGCGCCTGCGCCAGATCGAGCGGACCACGCGCCAGTCGCTGATCCAGGTCGAGATCCCCACGCCCGTCGAGGTATCCGCGCACAAGGTCACCGGCCTCCTGGCCCGCACGGGCGAACGCAACGAGCTCGGCCGACTGGACCTCTACCGCGAGGCCATCGCGGTCCACCTGGCGCAGAACCCCGGGGTCGACCCGGTCGACCTGCTCGCCGTCGTCACGGCCCTCGCGGTCGGCGACGAGGGTCCGGTCACCGCGTCCGGCGACGACCTCGACGACGCGCTCTCCCGTGCGCACCTGACCGGCGGGAACGGTCGCGACCGTGACAACGAGCGCAACTTCGACCGCGGCACGACCCCCCGAGCGCGGCGAGCGGCGCAACCACAACACGCACATCGCTGGCGGGTCCCCCCGCTGGCGCGTGGCCGTCGGGCACCGTGACGGCCTGCAGCCGGGTGCCCTCGTGGGCGCGCTGACCGGTGAGGGCGGCCTGACCGGCAAGGACGTCGGCAAGATCGACATCTTCGGCAGCTTCGCGCTCGTCGACATCCCGTCAGGCCTGACCCCCGAGGTCATCGACCGGCTGGCGCGCACGCGCGTGGCCGGACGGCCGCTGCGGATCCGTCAGGACACGGGTCCCCGCCCGGGCCAGGGCGCCTCGCGCCCGGCCCACGGACCGGCCCGCGGTCGCGCCTGACCCTGCCGGCACCCAGAGCGCCCCGTCACCCTCGCGGGTGGTGGGGCGCGGTGCTGTCCCGGCCTAGCTGAGCATCGCCCGCGACGACCGGGTCGGCTCCGGGTCGGTGTCGTGCCGCGGTCCGCCCCGCAGCTGGGAGATGTCGACCTCCCGCATGACGTCCTCGACGCTCCGTGAGCCGCGGATGGTGTCGAGGATGCCGACGGAGACCGGGACCCCCAGCTCGTGGTGCAGACCCTCGAGCATGGTGGCGACCCTGACCCGGCAGACCCGCGCTACCGACATCGTCGAGCAGGATCGCGAACTCGTCCTCGTCGAGGCGGGCCGCGGTGTCGCACTCCCGCAGCGGGCTGCGCACCCGGCGGGCGATCTCGCGACGCAGGTCCGGCTCGCCCGAGCCGCGTCCCTGGACCGGGAACGACGCGCCGGGCTGCATCCGGACGACGGCGACGGCGCAGTCGTAGGTCGGCGAGCGGTGCGCGCGTTGCACGGCGGCGGCCAACCGGTCCAGGAACAGCCAGCGGTTGACGAGGCCCGTCTCCGGGTCGCGCAACGCGTCCCGCTGGAGCGCCAGCTCGGCCTCCTTGCGGTCCGTGACGTCCACCAGGGCGCCGACCAACCGGGCCGGGCACCCCGCGTCATCGAGCACCGTGACGGCGCGGCAGAGCATCCAGCGGTAGTCGCCTGACGCCGTCCGGACGCGATGCTCCAGCTTCAGCGGGCGTGCTCGCGCCACCCAGCTGGGCCGCGACCGCGGCCGACAGCTCGTCGCGGTCAGCCGGATGCACGCGGTCCAGCCACTCGCTCGGGGAGTCGCCGATGGTCTCGTCCGCGTAGCCGAGCGTCTGCTTCCAGCGGGGCGAGTAGTAGACCGTTCCCGGCCGACACGTCCCAGTCCCAGGTGCCGTCGTGGGCCGCCATCGATGCCAGCGCGTAGCGCTCCTCGCTGGCCCGCACGGCGTCCGCGAGCGATCGTTCGCGCGTCGCCGCCTCCGCCAGCGCCTGCCGCTGCTCGTGCATGTCCGTCAGCAGCCGCTCCTGGTCCAGGGCGACCGCGAGCAGCGCCGCCCAGTGGTTGAACCGGTCACGCGCCGTGTTCGCCTTGGACTCGACCATGCCGTCGATCGCGAGCAGCCCCCAGTCGCTACCGCCGGACGTGACCGGCACGACGAACGTGAGTGCTCGCGTGCCGAGCGTGCCCGCCCTGGTGAGGGCCGGCGGCGGGAACTGGCTCGCCGTGGTGCGCGTCCCGATCAGCCTCGCCAGCGCGCCCGTCGTGTCGTGCACGCCGACGATCTCGAGCTCCCGGTCTCCCGGCCCGCGGTCCGGTCCCAACCAGAGGGCCAGGCAGGCGTGCCCGCGCAGCCCGCGCGGCAGCCACCCGAGCGAGCGAGGGCTCGAGGTGTGGCCCCGCAGCAGGTCCATCTCGACCTCGTACTGGTCGACGATCGTGCGCTCCAGCTGCCCGCTGCGCGCGAGCAGGGAGCGGGTGCACCCCTGGGTGACCGCAAGGAGCACGTCGGTGACCGCTCGGCGCAGTATCGGCTCGTTGCGCGGGCTGCACCAGGCCCTCGATCATCCTGAGCTCGACCCCTCGCAGGCAGGTGACCAGGTTCTCGAGCGCCTCGGGATGGGGTTGCATCGCTGCGGTCCGGTCGGCCAACCACGTCAGGGTCGTCGCGTCCGGCAGCGATCCTCGTTCCCCGGCGGCCTCGAGCGTCTCGGCGACGACCGGCCACCACGTCTCGGTGGTGGGCACCCGGTTGCGGCGCACGGATCCGAGACTGGCGGGCCCGACGAACGCGACCTCCGCCAGGGCGCGCAGGGTCTCGCGGTTGCTGCGTGCCGGGTCGCTGCCCGGGTCGCGCGCCTGCTCCGTGCAGCCGCAGGACTCGCGCAGCACGAGGGTCGCGCGGGCGTGGTAGATGCCGGACGGCGGGTCGTCGCCACGCAGTCGGGACAGCAGGAGGGACACCGCGGTCTCCCCCACGCGGTCGTAGTGTGCGTCCACAGTCGAGAGCCTGGGTGTGACGCGTGCCCCGGAGTCGATGTGGTCGAAGCCCACGATCGCCTGGTCGCGCGGCAGCACGAGGCCTGCGGCCCGCAGCGTCCGCTGGAAGCCGATGGCGTTGCGGTCGGTCGCGGCGATCACCGCCGTGGTGGGTCGGTCGAGCGCGAGCATGCGCGCGGCGGCGTGCTCACCGCCCTGCTCGTGGTTGTCGGTGGCGTCGTAGACCCAGGCGTCGGGCGCGGGAAGACCGTGCGCCTCCATGGTCTCGCGGTACGCCCGGAACCGTTCGCGCATGTCGCTCTGGGTTCGGCAGCCGACGAAACCGATCGCGGTGTGCCCGTGCCCGACCAGGTGCTCGATGGCGGCCCGGACGCCCCCCGCGTTGTCGGGTCGCACGACCGTCTCGTGCTCGGTCTGCGGTTCCTCGCTGACCACGACGACGGGGATGCCCCAGTCGCGCACGGCGGCGCGGCGTTCCGGACGCAGCGCGTTGCCGATGATCACGAGTCCGTCGACGGCGGCGAGCGCCACGGGGGCCTCGAGGACGGAGCCGTCCGGATAGCGCTCGCGATCGAGGCCGGCTGGGTAGGTCTGGACGGCGACGACGCGGTGGCCGGCGGTCCGGGCGGCGCGCGCGACACCCGAGATGATGGCACCGAAGTAGAACCCGCCGACGACCGGCGAGAGCACGCCGATCGTGCGTCGGGCCGTCGGAGGAACCTGACCGCGCCTGGCCACTGCTGACATGAGCTTGTGTCCTCGTCTACGCCTTCGGAGTCGAGATGATGCGAAATTCCCGTGCCAGGGAACACTAGGGCACTGTGGTCACAGCAGAGAATGACTCTAGTTCATCGGATTCTTCGGCGCGCGGGAAGTCCACCGGACGGCCCGCGACCCCGACGGATCCCGACGGCAGCGCGGAACGGCGGCCCACCATCACGGACATCGCCCGCGCAGCGGGGGTGTCGATCGCTGTCGTGTCGTACGCCCTCAACGGCCGCCCCGGCGTCTCGGCGGCGACGCGGGGCCGGGTGCTGCGCGTGGCAGACGAGTTCGGCTGGCGACCGAGCGCGTCTGCGCGGTCGTTGCGCGGAGACGCTCGCGCGGTCGGCCTGGCGCTCGAGCGCAGCAGCGGCGGACCGGGCACCCACGACGGCGCCGTCCTCGACCTGGTGTCGGCCTTGCAGGACGTCCTGTCCCGGCGAGGGCTGGCGCTCGTGCTGCAGATGGTCGCCGGCGAGATCGAGGCGGCGGCGCTGTACGCGCAGTGGTGGTCCGAGCGCCGGGTCGACGCGATGGTCGTGCTGAACCCGCTGCTGCGCGGACGCCCGCGTCGATGCCCTGCGTCGGCTGCGGGCCCCGTGCGTCGTGGTGGGCGCCTCCCCGCTCCAGGACGAGTTCGCCTCGGTGACGGTCGACGACGGCGACGGGTTCGTGCGTATCGGGCGCTACCTGCTCGAGCTCGGCCACCGCGAGATCGCCGTGGTCAGCGGCCCAGAGACCCTGGTGCGGACGCAGGCCAGGGTCGACGGGCTCGGGGGCATCGTGCTCGGTGCCGGCGGCCGGCTGGTGCACGAGGCGACGACGGGCTCGGCCGAGGCCGCTGCCGGCACGACGCGGCGGCTCATGACCGGCCGGCGGGCGCCGACCGCGATCGTCTACGACTCGGACCTCGCCGCGATCGCCGCGCTCGACGTCGCGCGTCGCTCGGGGCTGACCATCCCGTGGGACCTGTCGGTGGTCGCCGCCAGCGACTCGGCGCTGTGCCGACTGTCGACGCCCTCCGTGACGGCGCTGCCCGCCACCCAGCACGCACTCGGCACCGCCGCCGGCGAGGTGCTCATCGACGTGCTCGACGGGGATCGCACCGCACGGCGCCACGTCGAGGTCGGCGGGCTCGCTGTGCGCGGGAGCACGGGACCTCGATCTCGCTGACCCAGGTCACTCTCGACGCAGACACGTGTCACGGGCATGTGCGCCTAAACGTTTCACCGCGATGTGCTCGTCGCGCGGACCGTGTTCCTCTGTGCCTCACGTCGCTGCGGACTCCCCCGGGCGACGCGCGCCCGGCACCCTCGATGCCGGGCCTGGCCCGACTCCTGGAGGACAACGTGTCCACAACTGACACACGCAGGGTGCGACGACGCACGCGCGTAGCTGTCACGGCTGCCGCCGCCGCGGCACTGATCGCCGCCCCCCTGTGCGCAGGCACGGCCGCGAACGCCGCCGAAGCGCATGTCGACAACCCGTACGCGGGTGCCACGCAGTACGTCAACCCGACCTGGTCCGCGCAGGTGAAGGCCGCCGCCGAGTCGCGCCGGCGACGCCACGCTGGCCGCCAAGATGAACACTTGTTTTCGCCTGTTGCGCCAATTGCGCGATCAGGCACAGTCCCGGGGCCATGATTTGCCCAGGCTTTCCATGGGCATGAGCGGTGACTTTCCGCTGGCCATTGCCGAAGGTGCCACCGAGGTACGGATCGGCACGGCGATCTTCGGCCAGCGGGCCTATCCGGCCGCCTGAGCGCTGGCCGGAGGTGGATTGCCGGGCCCTGCCGATGTTCAGTTCCGGTTGAACTCCCGCAGGCGGGACCTTTAATGCTTTCAAAGCAAGAGCTTGCGCCAAGCATAAAGTGTGCGAGCGGTCATGGTCTTTGGAAACGACAGGGTTTAGTTAACCTCAATCCAACATGCGGGCGGCGCCTTCTTGCTAATTTCACTGAAATATCACGTCGTCAGCTTCTGCGGGCGGCCAATCCCGTGAACACAACGGATTTTACCCCGCATGCCCATCAAGCGATTGACCGCTATTGCCGCGCTCTTCTCGGTGCTGCTCCTGTCGGGTCCGCTCCACGCCGCGAACAACCCGGCCGATAGCGGCATCCCCGTCGATTCTCCGGTCATCGCCAACGTCGCCTCGCAACTGCTGCAGCAGCTGCCGGTGTTCAATCCGGCACCCATGCTGGGCCAGTCGATCATCCCGGGCAATATCGATGCCCTGCTGGCTGACAGCACTTCCGGCAACCACGGCATCGCCATCGACCCCACGGCAACTGTGCAGGCGGGCGGTGGTCAGGCGGATGTCGTGGGTACCCGGAACATCACCGATCTGCGCAAGGCGCTGCTGGCGGCGGCCATGAGCCTGCGCGACATCCGTTACGTGCGCGGCGGGCATGACCCGTCCACCGGTTTCGACTGCAGTGGTTTCGTCCGCTACGTGTTCTCGCATGCGATCGGCATGCAGCTGCCGAACAACTCCGCCGCGCAGTTCCTGGCCGGACTCAAGGTCAAGCGTGCCGACATGAAGCCCGGCGACCTGGTGTTTTTCCATACCCATGGCAGGCGGCGCATTTCGCACGTCGGCATCTACATCTCGAATGGCCGCTTCATCCATTCGCCCACCACCGGCAAGTCGGTGGAGATTTCCAGCCTGGATTCGGGTTACTGGGCCAAGCGTTTCGCCGGTGCCAAGCGTCCGGAGGCGATGGCGCTGGTCGTCAACAAGGGTTGAGTCCAGTCGCCTTGTCTCTGCAAAAGCCGCCTGCAGGCGGCTTTTTCGTTTGCTTTTCCCGCTGTGGTCCGGCAAGCCTGTCGGCACGGGATGAACGATTCCCTGCGAGCAGGGTCACGTAAGGCGCTACCTGTCTGCTGCGAGCGGCCGTTGCGTGGCGATATCCAGCCATCACCGTTACGCTTGTCCCTGATCTCCCGGAAACCGCCCGATGCCTTTTGATTTGCCGCCCGTCACGCGCAACCTGCTGATTGCCAACGTCGTCATGTTCCTGCTGCAGCAGGTGTATGGGTGATGCCCTGCTGCAGTATTTCGCGCTGTGGCCGTGGGGGCCGGACCAGATTTTCCAGACCGCGCAAGGCCTGGTGTCGATCGGCTTCCGGCCGTGGCAGATCGTCACCTACGCCTTCATGCATGGCGGCTTGACGCACATCGCGTTCAACATGATCGCGCTGTACATGTTCGGCGGCACGATCGAGCGCACCGTTCGGCGCGCGCAATTTCACCATCTACTACTTCGTCTGCGCGATCGTGGCGGCGCTGGCCCAGTTGATGGTGGTGCGCTGGTTCACGCACGGCTTCTAGACCCGACCCTGGGTGCCTCGGGCGCGATCTTCGGCCTGCTGCTGGCGTTCGGCATGATGTATCCGCACGAGAAGGTGATGCTGATCTTCCTGCCGGTGCCGATGCCGGCGTGGCTGTTCGTGATCGGCTATGGCCGCCGTGGAGCTGTTCTCGGGCGTGACCGGGACCGGATGCCGGCGTGGCGCATTTCGCCCACCTGGGCGGCATGCTCGGCGGCATCGTGCTGATCCAGTACTGGCGCGGCAAGCTGCCGATCAAGCCGCAGCGGCGGTTGATGCGCTGAAGCGCGAACGCACGACGGCGGCCGATGGCCGCCGTTTTCGTCTCAGCGATCAGCGGCTCAGCGCAGCGCGAGGAAGTCCGCGCTGACCACGAAGCGCACCGCATCCAGCCGCAGGCGCGACTTGCGGCAGGGCCGCCAGCAGGGCATTGCGCTCGGTCTGTCACGGTGGCGATTTCGGCCGCGCTGATCGACGGGTTCACCGCGCGCAGCGCCAGCAGGCGGGACAGTTCCGCGTCCAGCATCTCGCGTGGCCACGGCCAGTGCGGCCTCGATCATGGCGCCTGCGCCGCGTGCGGCGGCCAGTGCCTCGGCCCGGGCCAGCATCGGCGGCACCAGCTTGCTGAGGAACTTGCGGTAGCGCGCCACTTCGATGTTGCGGTCGGCGGCCTTGCGCAGGCCGATCTCGCTGGGCTGGAAGTCGGCGCGTTCGGCCAGCCGGGTATCGATGGTGACCACGATCGGCAGGGTCGGCAGGAAGCGCTCGGCGTCGAGCCGGCGATCGGCCACGCACTCCAGCACGAACACCGCCTGCAGCAGCGCGCTGCGCGGCCGGCAGCACGTCGTCGACCATGAAGGCGGCATTGCCCTGTTCGCCGGAGAGGGCCAGGTCCATCGCGCCGAGCACCAGCGGATGATCCAGCCGCAGCAGCGGCAGTTCCTCGCGTGCCAGCGCCACGTCGCGATCGAAGGTGACCGACAGCGGGCCGTCGGCAAAGCCGGGCAGGGCGTCGGTGGACAGGTATTGCGGATCGAGCAGCAGCACCTTCGGCGCCGAGCTCCTCGGCATGGATGCCGAACTGCTCCAGCAGGCGCTGGATGAAGGCATCGCGCGCCGGGTCGATGTCCTCGCGGCGGAACGCCTGCTGCAGCTCCTCGGCATGCAGGTCGCGGCTGGCCGCCAGTTCCAGCAGGTGGTCGCGGCCGGCGCGGATCAGTTCGGCCAGTTCCTCGTGGGTGGCGCGGGTCTCGGCGATCAGTACGTCCAGTTCCTGGTCGCGGCCGTCGACGCTGCGGGCGTGTTCGCTCGGCCAGCTGGGCCAGCGGCTCGCCATAGCGGCGCAGCAGCTCGCGGCCATCGGCCGGGCTGGAGCGGAACGCGTCCAGGCCTTCGTCGTACCAGCGCGCCAGCACGTGCTGCGCGCTGTCGTCCACGGCCAGGATATGGATGGAGATGTCGTGCTTCTGGCCGATGCGGTCGAGTCGGCCGATGCGCTGTTCCAGCAGGTCCGGATCCAGCGGCAGGTCCCACAGGATCAGCCGATGGGCGAACTGGAAGTTGCGCCCTTCCGAGCCGATCTCCGAGCACAGCAGCAGGCGCGCGCCGTCGGGCTGGGCAAAGTACGCGGCGTTGCGGTCGCGCTGGATGATGCCGAGGCCTTCGTGGAAGCGCGCGACGCCGACGCCGCTGCGCGTGCGCAGCGCTTCCTCCAGCGCCAGCACCTTGGCCTGGCTGCGGCAGATCAGCAGGAACTTGTCCTGCGGGTACTTCTCCAGCAGGTCGACCAGCGCTGCGACGCGCGGGTCGTCGCTGTAGTCCAGCTCGATCAGCGCCGGCGGCTGCTGGATGTCGGCATGGAATTCGGCCAGCAGCGACTGGCGGGTGCTTTCGTCCAGCGCGTCGGCATCGAGCAGGTGCCACTCGGGCACGCGCTGCGGGAAAGCCGCCGATGCCGGCGCGGCGGTTGCGGAACATCGCGCGGCCGGTGCCGTGGCGGTCGATCAGCGCGGCCAGCACTCGCGCGTGCATGGGCCGGCTTGATCGTCTCGGCCAGCTGCGCGGTCAGTTCGGCGTCGCCCTGCAAGGCGTCGGCCAGCATGGCTGCGCTGCAGGTCATCCAGCGGCTCGCTCTCGAGCAGCCGGTCGGCGATCTGCGACAGCGCCTGGAAGGTATCGGCCTCGGCCAGGTAACCGTCGAGGTCGCTGATAGCGCTGCGGATCGAGCAGGCGCAGGCGGGCGAAGTGGCCGCTGCGGCCCAGCTGTTCCGGCGTGGCGGTGAGCAGGACCACGCCGGGGGTCGCCGCGGCGAGCTGTTCCACCATGCGTGTAGCGCGGGCTGGCCGCTTCCGGCGACCACGCCAGGTGATGTGCCTCGTCGACCACCAGCAGGTCCCAGCCGCGTCGAGCAGTTGCTGCGCGTACTTCGGCGAGCTCTCCAGGAAGCCGAAGTCGGCGATCACCAGCTGCTCGTCCTCGAACGGGTTGCCGGCGTCGGCGGTCGGATCTGCTCCAGCGCCTCGCAACGCTCCTCGTCGTAGATCGCGAAGCTGAGGTTGAAGCGGCGCAGCAGTTCGACGAACCACTGGTAGACCAGGGTGTCGGGCAGCAGCACCAGCACGCGCGAGGCGCGGCCGGTGGCGAGCTGGCGGGCGATGATCATGCCGGCCTCGATGGTCTTGCCCAGGCCGACCTCGTCGGCCAGCAGCACGCGCGGCGGGCGGCGCGCGGCGGCGATGCCGGCCACGCGCAGCTGATGCGGCACCAGCCCGATGCGCGCGGCGCCCAGGCCCCACATCGGCGAGCGGCGCGCTTCCGCGCGCCGCCGCAGGCCTTCCAGGCGCAGTTCGAACTGCGCCACCGCATCGGTGCGGCCGCCGATCAGGCGGTCGTCGGCCTGGCTCACGCTCTGCTCGTCGTCGAGCTGGCCTTCCTCCAGCTCGCGGCCTTCGCCGCGATAGACCAGCAGCTCGTCGCGAATCTCCGACCCGCTCGACCAGGAACGCGATGCCCTTGCCGGCCACCCGCTGGCCCGCGCGGAACTCGGCGCGCACCAGCGGCGCCGAGTCGATCGCGTACGGACGCAGCACGCCGGCCTTGGCGAACAGCACCTGCACGCCGCGTCCTTCGACGCGCAGGACGGTGCCGAGGCCCAGCTCGGGTTCGGCGGAGGAGATCCAGCGTTGACCAGGTACGAACATTGCAAAGCCGTGTAGCGACAAAGGCCGACGATTATCCGCCCCACAGCGCCCAGTGGGAACCGTTCGGCGCGGATTCGTGCATTCCGCGACGGTGATCTGGTCGCTGGCAAGGTCTGTGCTGACCCGTCGCGCTCAGGTTTCGGCCCATTGGCGCAGCAGGTTGTGGTAGACGCCGGTCAGTTGCAGCAGCGGCGTCGGCATCGGCGCCGGTCCGGCTGCAGGCGCTGGATCGAGGTGTCCAGTTCGAACAGCAGTCGCCGCCGACCGTCGTCGCGGATCAGGCTCTGCACCCAGAAGAACGAGGCCAGTCGTGCGCCGCGACGTGACCGGCTGGACCCGGTGCAGGCTGCTGGACGGATACACGATCAGGTCGCCGGCCGGCAGTTTCACCTCGTGCTCGCCGTAGGTGTCGCTGACGATCAGCTCGCCGCCGTCGTAGTTATCCGGCTCGCTGAGGAACAGCGTGCAGGAGATGTCGCTGCGCAGCTGGCCGGCCTCGGCGGGCAGCGCCATCACCGCGCCGTCGACATGAAAGCCGTACTGGCCGCCGCCCTCGTAGCGGTTGAAGCGCGGTGGCAGCGTGCGCAGCGGCAAGGTTGCCGCGTGATAGAGCGGATGTTGGGCCAGCGCCGACATCACGACCTCGCCCAGTTGCTGGCGCAGCGGCGAACCATCCGGCAGTTGCTGGTTGCGTTTGACCCGGGCCCCCTGCGCGCCGACGGTTTCGCGACCGTCGGTCCAGTCGGCGGCGTCCAGTGCGTCACGCATCAGGGTGACCTGTGCGCGACCGAGAACGTCGGGAATGTGCAGCAGCATGGCGAATTCCTCTGAAGAGGCCTCTGCCGCTCCCACCAGCGCGGCGGGAGCGGACGCGTCGTCAGAAGCGGACGTTGGCGGTGAGCATGGCCGAGCGCGGCGTGCCCGGCGTGTAGCGGTAACCGCTCTTGTTGATGGCCGCGACGTAGCGCTTGTCGAACAGGTTGTAGAGGTTCAGTTGCAGGCTGAGGTGCTTGTTGACCGGATAGCTGGCCATCGCGTCGAACACCCAGTACGCCTCGGTATAGGCCGGGGTGCCGATGGCGCCGTCGGTGCCGCGCTTCATTTCGCCGGCATAGCGTGCGCCGCCGCCGAGGGTCAGGTTGAACGGCAGGCGGTAGGTGGTCCAGGCGGTGAATGCGCTCTTCGGCGTATAGGCGAGGTCGCGGGAGCCGTCGCTGGCGACGGCGGAACCGTCGACGACCTTGGCGTCCATGGTGGTGTAGCCCGCGCTCACCGCCCAGTGCTCGGTGAGCTTGCCGACGGCGCTGATCTCGATGCCCTGCACGCGCTTCCTGCCGACCTGGTAGTACAGCCCGTCGGTCGGATCCTGCACCAGATCGTTGCTGACGGTGGTGCGGTAGAGCGCGCCGGTCAGCAGCAGCCTTTCGCCCAGCAGGTCCCACTTGGTGCCGACTTCGACGGTGCGTGCCTTCTGCGGATCGAGGTCGGGCCTGTCGGCGCTGTTGGCCGAGTTGCTGAGCGTCAGCGTACTGCCGCCCGGCGGCTCCTGCGACATGGCGAAGTTGGCGTAGATGCTGCCGTTGGCTGCCGGCTTGTACAGCACGCCGAACTTGTAGTTGGGCAGATTGCCCGAGAGCCGCGCATCGACGCTGGGCAACACCGTGCCCACCGGGTTGCTGCCGCAGGCGGGGCCGCGTCGGCCGCCGCACACGATCGGTGCTGTTGAATTCGGTGCGTGTAGTGGTCCAGTCGCGCACCGGCATTGATCTGCCAGTGCGTACCGAATTTCATCGTGTCGAAGACGTAGGCCGCCGCGGTGTTGGTCTTGCCGCTGCCGTAGGCGCCGGTTTCCCCGTAGATCAGGCCGCCGGCGCGGGTATCGGGATGATAGAGGTTGGCTGCCGGCCAGGTGCTGCCATCGAGTGCAGCGAGGCCGAGCGTGGTGGCTTTTTCCTGGGTCAGCTCGATGCCTGCGCTGAGGTTGTGGATGATCGCACCGCTGTCGAAATTCGCGGTGAGGTTGGTCTGGTTGGTGAGGATCCGGTTGGTCTGGTGCTTGAAATTCGGATTGCTGCGCGCCACCGTCCAGCTCGACGGGTCGGCGGGATCGGGCGTCAGCAGGTTCGCCGCGGTGGCCATGAACGAGGTCAGCAGGTAATCCTGGCGCGTGCGGCCCCAGCGCAAGGTGTCGTGCAGGGCGACATTCGCCGGAGAAATCGTGCTCGACGATCGCGGTGAACATGTCGGCGGTGACATGTTCATGATCCTGGCGCGGTGCCGTAGAAATTGTCGGGGTCGACCCTCGGCGCCTCGGCGATGAACGGGCGGGTCGGGTCGGGGCTGCTGTAGCCGGGCAGGCCGATGGTCGAGACGCCGCCGTCGGGCACGTTGTTCTGCTTCACGTGCAGGAAGTCGAGGTAGAGCCGGGTCGGCGTATTCAGGCCGAACGCCAGCGACGGCGCGACGCCCCAGCGGTTGTTCTCGACCTTGTCGCGGCCGGCGACGCCGCTGTCCTGGCCCATCACGTTGAGGCGGAAGGCGGCGTTGCTGCCGATGCTCTGGTTCCAGTCGGCAATGGCGCGTCTGGTGCGGGCCGCTGCCGTAGCCGACCGAGCCGGACAGGCCGTGCCCCCGCTGCGGCTGCTTGCTGACCATGTTGATCGCGCCGGTGGGCGCGGTGCGGCCGTACTCGGTGCCGTCGGGGCCCTTGGTCACCTCGATCTGCTCGATGTTGAACACGTCGCGCGCTGATCGATCCGAGTATCGCGCACGCCGTCGACGAAGATGCTGCTGGAGGTATCGAAACCACGCATGTAGATGGCATCGCCGGTCGAGGTGCTGCCGTTTTCGCCGACGTAGAACGTGCCCACGCCAGGGCTGTTGCGCAAGGCCTCGGTCAGCGTGGTTGCGCCCTGTTGCTGGATCAGTTCCTTGCCGATCACGCTGATGGTCTGCGTGGTATCCAGCAGGGGCTGGGTGAATTTCGGCGAGGACAGCGTGTCGACGCGATAGTCGCCGGAGACGCTGGCCTCGACCTTGATGCCCGGCAGGTTGCTGGCGTGGGCCATCTGCGCGTCGGTGGCGCCGACCGCTGCCGGTGTGTCCGCGGCGGCGGGGCCGGCCAGTGCCAGGCCGGCCAGCAGGGTGGCGGCGCTCGCCATGCGCTGGTGGCGGGCGATTTGCGCCCGGTGACGGGATATTTGCGGCTGTTGATGAAGGCCATGGGGATTCCGTTGGTAAAGAGTTGCGGGTCGACAGGGCCTGGCGGGTCTGGCGGATGCAGGTGTTTCGCATTGGCTGGATGCAGGATTTCGGGTCAGCGCCATTCCCGCGCCGTGACAGCTCCGCGGGAGGGCGCGGGCAGGCAGGCGTGACGAGCGGGACTGGTTATCACCGCAGGGGGTGTTCGCTGGCGAACCGGCTGCGGTCGATGCATACGATATTAAGAATGAGAATGATTTGCAATAACATCGCGTTTGAGTGGAGTAGCCTATTCGGCGGGGAGCAGTGGATCTGGCCAGGTTTCGGGCGGCTCGGAGGCCACGTCCCGGCGGGGTATGCCTGGCCAGTCGGCATGCTCCAGGCGGTCTGCCTGCTTATGTTCAAGACCCGGAAGGCGGCAACTGTCGAATTGCAGCCGGCAGGACACGGTGGCCGATGCCCAGACGCACGCATCCCGGGCGCGGTGATCCTCGGCGTCAGCGGCGACAAGGCGGTCCATGGCACGCTCGACCCGATGCCAGAGCCTGCAATGGGCCGTGCCGATTCATCCTGCCATGTCCTGCTGCTGCCGACTGATCCGGCGCTTTCCGGCGGCTCGATCCCCGCCACGAAAAAGGCCCCGCATTCGCATGCGGGGCCTTCCGTTTTCAGTCCGCGACGAATCGCGGCCGGTGGTGCTGACGGCTTACCAGATCTTCACCTGCTTGTCGGCCGGGCGGACCATCGCATCGCCCGGCTTGCACTGGAACGCGCTGGCGAAGGCCGGCATGTTGGACGGCGCGCCGATCGCGCGAAGCGAGGCCGGTGCGTGCGGGTCGGTATTGAGGTACAGCAGTGCCTGCTTCTCGCGCATACTGCCGCGCCAGACCCGCGCCCAGTTGAGGAAGAAGCGCTGGTCCTCGGTGTAGCCGTCGATCTTCTTGCCGGCTTCTTCCGGATGCTTCTTCAGCGCCGTCTGCAGGGCGTCATAGGCGACGTTGAGGCCACCCAGGTCGGCGATGTTCTCGCCCAGGGTCAGCTTGCCGTTGACGTGGGCATCCGGCTTGTCCTTGATCGGCGTGTAGTCGTTGAACTGCTCCACCAGCTTGTCGGTGCGCGCGTCGAACTTGGCGCGGTCGTCCTTGGTCCACCAGTTCTTGTTGTTGCCGGCACCGTCGAACTGGCTGCCCTCGTCGTCGAAGCCGTGGCTGGCCTCGTGGCCGATCACCGCGCCGATGCCGCCGTAGTTGATCGCGTCGTCGGCCTTGGCGTCGAAGAACGGCGGCTGCAGGATCGCGGCCGGGAAGTTGATCGTGTTGTCGGTCGGGTTGTAGTAGGCGTTGACCGTCTGCGGGGTCATGCCCCATTCCTTGCGGTCGGTCGGCTTGCCGATCTTGTCCATGTCGTAGCGGTAGTTGAACTTGCCGGCAGCCATGACGTTGGCGTAGAAGTTGTCCGGCGTGATGGTGAGGCCGGACCAGTCGCGCCACTTGTCGGGATAGCCGATCTTGGGCAGGAAGGTGTTCCACTTGTCGATCGCCTTGGCCTTGGTCTCGGCGCTCATCCAGTCGAGGTTCTCGATGCGCGCCTTCAGCGCGTTGCGCACGTTGGTCGACCAGTTCCTGCGCGCGCGCCTTGGCTTCCGGGGTGAACTCCTGCTTGACGTAGAGCTCGCCCAGCGCCATGCCCATGCCGCCGTTGACGGTGCCCAGCACGCGCTTCCACAGCGGCTTCTGTTCCGGCTGGCCGGCCAGGGTCTTGCCGTAGAAGTCGAACTTGTTGTCCGCGAACGCCTTGGTCAGGTAGGGCGAGGCGTCGTCGATGGTGTGGAAGCGCAGGTAGGCCTGCCACTGGCTCACCGGCGCCTTGGCCAGCAGCTTGTCGAACTCGGCGAAGAACTTCGGCTGCGACAGCGAGAAGCCCTTGTCGACGGTGACGCCCTGGGCGGCGAAGAACTTCTCCCAGTTGAAGTGCGGGGTGACCTTGTCCGCTTCCTTGACGCTGACGAAGTGGTACTGGTTTTCCGGCGTGCGCAGCTCGACCGGCGCCAGCGAGGCCTTGGCCAGCTCGGTCTCGAACGCCATCACCTGGTCGGCCTGCTTCTTCGCGTCGGCCGCGGACACGCCGGTCAGCTCGAGCGTCTTGGCGATGTAGTCGAGGTAGGCCTTGCGCTCGTCGGCATGCTTCGGGTCGAGGTAGTAGTCCTTGGTCGGCAGGCCCAGGCCGCTCTGGAAGGTGTAGGCGATCTGCATGTCGGCGTGCTGGAAGTCGGCGCCGGAGCCGAACTGGAATACCTGCATGTCGCCGTCGGCGAAGCTCTTGGTCAGGTAGTCGGCGACGTCGCGGCCGTTCTTCAGGCCGTCGATCGCGTCGAGCTTGGGCTTGATCGGATCGAAGCCGGCCTTCTCGCGGGCGGCTTCGTCCATGCCGGACTCGAACAGGTAGCCGATCTTCTGCTCGATCGAGCCGGCCGGCGCGTGGCGGCCTTCTTGGCGGCATCCTCGACGATCTTGTGCTGGGTGTTGAGGCTGTCCTCGGCCAGCTTGTCGAACGCGCCCCAGCGACTGCGGTCGGCCGGGATCGGGTTGGCGGCAACCCACTTGCGTTGACGAAGCCGTTGAAGTCCTGGCAGGCATTGACCTCGGGGTCCAGCTCGCTGACGTCGAAGATGCTCTTGCCCAGGTCGGCCGCCGCGGTGGTGCTGCTGGCGGCCGGCGCGGTCGCCGGTCTGGCCGGCGCGCTGGTCGGCTGCCTCGTGCTTGCCGCAGGCGCTCAGGGTCAGTGCAGCGCTTACGGCCAGTGCCAGCGCCAACGGCTTCAGATACTGCTTGGTCATGGGTTTCCCTCAATAGGATGATGTCGCCCGTCGGGCGGGTACGGTCGTGCTTGACTGGCTGCGCACCTGGATCTCCCCCTCAGGGCTCAACCACGCCGGATTACGCTAGGTCAAACGTCACGGGTCAGACAGTGTCAAAGGTCAGGGGGTGGCCGCGCGCGCCGGAGCCGCTTCCCTTGCGCTGGGTGCTCCGCTACGGCCGGTCGGAAGGCAGGCGCGCGGGCGAGGCGGGCAAGGTGTCGGGGGCCACCGCGCCGCCGGAGATGATGAAGGCCATCGCCTGGTCCATCGTCCAGTCGGTCGGGGTCAGTTCGTCCACCGGCACCAGCTCCAGATAACCGCCGGTCGGGTTCGGCGTGGTCGGGATGTAGACCGCCGCCATCTCGCGGCCGCTGCCTTCCTCCACCATCACCCGGGTGACGAAGCCGACCACCTTCATGCCGCGCCGCGGGAAGTCGATCAGCACCACCCGCTGCATGCCGCTGGGCTTGTTCTGCAACACCGCCATCAGCTTCTTGGTGCCGCCGTAGATGGTCTGCACCAGCGGAATGCGCGCCAGCAGCCCGGTCGAATGCATGGATGAAGCGCTGGCCGATCACCCGGTTCGCGACGAAGCCGAGCAGGTACAGCGACGCCAGCGTGATCAGCAGCGCGACGATGAAGACCAGCCACTCGGTCTTGAGGGCGGCGGCGGCATTCGGAGCGATCAGCGACAGCGCGCCGATCATGGCACCGACCAGCGGGGCACCGATGCCCGCCAGCATGCCGAGCACGAACTTGAACACCAGCCAGGTCACCCACAGCGGGATGAAGGTCAGCAGGCCGGTGAGCAGGTAGCGTTTGACGCGCAAGGGGGGCATGGCGTGAAGTCTGCGGCGTTGGTTTGGAATGTGGTGATTGTAGGGGGTGGCATGCAGCCCTTGC